>NZ_JBMRJR010000001.1:0-381490 GCF_049384025.1 Microbacterium sp. HMH0099
TCGCACGCAGGGCGGGCGCTCCTGCCCGGACCCGGCACCGGGGCGTCGTACGCACGCCTCGCGCTCCGCCCCCGCCGGGGTGTGGAGCAGACTCACGAACGGCTCCGCGTGATGGCCTCCGCCTCGGCCTGGGCGCGGAAGGTGTTCAGCGCACGGGTGTCGACGGGACCGGCGCCGACCTCGGCGGACGCCTCCTCCTTGGCATCCGCGGCCGTGTTGACCGAGCCGTGGTCGTCGCCGCCCAGGGTGCTCTCGTCGAACGGCACGGTGCCGGCGAGCACCTGGCGGACGCGCTCGGCGTCGTACTCCTTGGTCCAGACGCCGATCAGCATGGTCGCCACCGCGTTGCCGGTGAAGTTGGTGACGGCGCGGGCCTCGGACATGAAGCGGTCGATGCCGACGATGACGCCGACGCCGTCCAGCAGGTCGGGGCGGTAGGCCGACAGGCCGCCCGCGAGGGTCGCCAGGCCCGCACCGGTGACACCGGCAGCGCCCTTCGAGGCGATGATCATGAAGATCATGAGGCCGATCTGCTCGCCGATCGACATGGGCGAGCCCATGGCGGTGGCGATGAAGAGGGAGGCCATCGTGAGGTAGATCGCGGTGCCGTCGAGGTTGAAGGAGTAGCCGGTCGGGACGGTGATGCCGACGACGGGCTTCGAGACGCCGAGGTGCTCCATCTTCGCGATCAGGCGGGGCAGCGCGGCCTCGGACGACGAGGTGCCGACGATGAGGAGGTACTCGCGGCCGAGGTACTTCATGAGGGTGAAGATGTTGACGCGCGTCACGGCGAACAGCAGCACGCCCAGCACCACGGCGATGAAGAGGAAGCACGTGATGTAGAACGCGCCCATCAGGATGCCGAGGCTGATGACGGCCTGGAAGCCGGTCTTGCCGACGACGGCGGCGATGGCGCCGAACGCACCGATCGGCGCGAGCCACAGGATCATGCCGAGGATGCGGAAGACCAGCACCTGGAAGTTGCGGATGCCCTCGACCATGCGCGCACCGCGCTCGCCCATACGCTGCAGCGCGAAGCCGACGAGCAGGGCGATGAACAGCACCTGGAGGATGCTGCCGCCGGTGAAGGCGGAGAAGAACGTGGTGGGGATGATGCCGAGGATGAAGTCCTGGGTGGTGGTCGGCTCGGCGGGCGCCTCGTAGGTGGCCCCCGCGATGTTCAGGCCCTCACCCGGGTGGATGATGTTGCCGACGACGAGGCCGATGATCAGGGCGAACGACGACATGACGAGGAAGTACGCCATCGCCAGGCCGCCGATCTTGCCGACCGTGGATGCCTTGGCGATCGAGCCGATGCCGACGACGATCGTGCAGAAGATGACCGGGGCGATCATCATCTTGATGAGGTTGACGAAGCCCTTGCCGATCGGCTCGAGGGCGGTGGCGAAGGCCGGGGCCACGAGGCCGACGACGATGCCGGCGACGACGGCCACGATGACCAGGATGTAGAGCCAGTGATTGCGGTCGATCTTCTTGCGGGGCCGACCGTCGCGAGTGGTGCGGAGTGAGAGAGCCATCAGCGCCTTTCCCCTCTTCCTAACGTCTTCGTTGAGTCCGGCGGGGCCGCCGGGCGATGTGACGACTGTGGCCGAGGGCGAGCCCCCCGGCGATTTGTGGTCGTATTGTTCACGGCAGGCGCAGAGAGGCGGGTGACGTGCGACTGAGTGTGGGTGGGCGACTGGCTCTGGTGTCGCTGGGCGTCGTCGTGCTGGTCGCCGGCGTGCTCGCGGCGCTCCTGTCGCTGCAGCTGAGCGACTCCGGTCAGCGCCAGGCCGAGACCGTGACCCGGTCCGTCGCCGAGACCCTCGCGCACGAGCCCGACGTGGCCCTGCTCGTCGAGGCGGGCGACTCCGACGCCCTGCAGCCGATGGTCGAGTACATCCTCGCCGACGCGGGGCTGTCGTTCGTGACGATCATGACGCCCGACGGCATCCGGCTCACCCACCGCAACCGCTCCGAGATCGGCGAGCAGTACCTCGGCTCCCGGGAGGAGGCGCTGGCGGGCGAGACGTTCACCGAGACCTATCGCGGCACGCTCGGCCTCTCCGTACGCACGATCGCGCCGATCCGCGCCGACGGGGTCGAGGACGGGCCCATCGTCGGACTGGTGTCGGTGGGCGTGACCCTGGGCGCCGTGCAGCAGGACCTCGCCGCCCGGGTGCCGCTCATCGTCGCGGCATCCACCGCCATCGTCGGGTTCGGGGTGCTGGGCGCCGTCTACGTCCGTCGGAGCGCCCGCCGGGTGACCGGGTCGTACACGCCCGCCGAGCTGGCGCGGCTCGTGCAGAGCTACGAGACGGTGCTGCACTCGCTGCGCGAAGGGCTCGTCGTGACCGACGGGGCGGGGCGCATCGTGCTCTACAACGACGAGGCGGCCGACCTGCTCGGCCTGCCCCCCGCGACCGCCGGGCAGGTGCCGCTGGACCCGTCGGAGGTGGGGATGGACGCCTCGCTCGCCGAGGCCATCTCGGCGGGACGCCGCATGGTCGAGGAGACCGTCGTCAACGGGGACCGGGTCCTGCTGGTGAACCAGGAGGAGGCCCGGGACCTGGAGGGACGCCGCGCGCCCCAGCGCGGACACGTGATGACGCTGCGCGACCGGTCCGAGCTGCAGGCCCTCCTCGGCGAGCTGGAGGGGGTCCGCACGCTCAGCGAGACGCTCCGCTCCCAGACCCACGAGCACGGCAACCGCCTGCACGCCATCTGGGCGCTCATCGAGCTCGGACGTCTCGACGACGCGCGGCGTCTCATCGAGGCGTCCACCGGCGAGCGCCAGGGCCTCGCCGACCGGCTCGTGTCCGACGACGAGGACGCGGTGGTCGTCGCGCTGCTGCTCGGCAAGCTCGACGAGGCCGCCGAGCGCGGCGTGCGGCTCGACCTCGACGTCGCCGAGCCGACCCCCGCGCTGCCCCTCGCGGCGGCGGAAGCGGTGACGGTCGTCGGCAACCTCGTGGACAACGCCCTCGACGCCGCAGCGGCCGGGCCGACCCCCCGGTGGGTGCGAGTGGCGCTCCGCGCCGGCGGCGGCGACGTGGCGCTCGAGGTGAGCGACAGCGGCGGCGGCTTCGACCCGTCCCTGGAGGACCCGTTCGCGTTCGGCGCGTCGACCAAGGCCGGGCACACCCCCGGGGGTCGCGGGGTGGGCCTCGCCCTCGTCCGCGACATCGTCACCGCGCACGGCGGGACGCTGCGCATCGACGCCGACCCCACGACGGTGCGGGTGTTCCTGCCGGAGGTGGCCGCCGTCGCCGCCGGCGAGGAGGTGCGGCCATGATCCGTGTGCTTGTCGTCGACGACGACGCCCTCGCGCTCGAGCTGCACACCGCGTACGTCGGTCGGGTGCCCGGGTTCGAGGTCGTCGGCCAGGCGTCGGGTGCCCGGGCGGCGCTGACCGCCATCGCCGACCCCGAGCGGGCGATCGACCTCGTCCTGCTCGACATGACGATGCCCGACGGGGCCGGGCTCGACGTCGCGCGCCGTGCGCGGGCGATGGGTGCCGGGGCGGACATCATCGCCGTCACGGCCGTGCGCGACGCCGCGACGGTCCGTGCCGCCGTCTCGACCGGGGTCGTGCACTACCTCATCAAGCCGTTCACGTTCACCGCGTTCCGCGAGAAGCTCGAGGCCTACCGCACCTACGTCGACGGCCTGCATCGCGCGCAGGGCGACGCGACGCAGTCCGAGGTCGACGCCCTCTTCGGCTCGCTGCGGACGGTGGCCCCCGCGCTGCCCAAGGGACTGAGCGACGAGACGCTGCAGGCGGTCGCCGAGCGGGTCCGGACCGCGGCCGGGGCGGTGTCGTCGACCGAGGTCGGGGAGACGCAGGGCATGTCCCGCGTCACCGCCCGCCGGTACCTCGAGCACCTCGCCGACGTCGGCCGCGTGCGCCGGGAGCCCCGCTACGGCGGTCCCGGGCGCCCAGAGATCACCTACGCCTGGGTGCGCTGAGCCCCGCCGCTCGTGGGGCTCTCCCCCCTGCCGGGCTCTCTCCCCTGCCGGACTCCCCCCCTGCCGGGCTCTCCCACGTGCCGTGACGTGGCGCAGATGCACGCCCCCAGGGCCCCACGGCGTACATCTGCGACCAGTCAGCGCCCGAGGGGTCTCGCGGAGGAGACGGGGCGCGGCATCCCGAGCCTGCCTCAGAGGCCGAAGGCCGCCTGCACGCCCTCGTTGACGACGACGCCCGCACGGACGTTGAGCCCCTTGGCGAGGGCGGGATCGACGGATGCCGCGCGCTCCCAGCCGGCGTCCGCGATACGCGCGATGTAGGGCAGGGTCGCGTTGGACAGCGCCCGGGTCGAGGTGTGCGGAACGGCACCCGGCATGTTCGCCACGCAGTAGTACAGCGCGTCGTGGACGCGGAAGGTCGGCGCGTCATGGGTGGTGGGGCGCGAGTGCTCGAAGCAGCCGCCCTGGTCGATGGCGATGTCGACGAGGACCGAGCCGGGGCGCATCGCCGCGACCATGTCGCCGGTGACGAGCTTCGGGGCGGCCGCGCCCGGGATGAGGACCGAGCCGATGACGAGGTCGGCGTCGGCGACCTGCTCGGCGATCTCGAGGCGGGTCGACGCGCGGGTCTCGATCGCGCCGCCGAAACGCTCCTCGAGCTGCCGGAGCTTGGGCAGCGAGATGTCCACCACGGTCACGCGGGCGCCGAGGCCGAGGGCGTTCGCCGCAGCGTGCTCGCCCGCGACACCGCCGCCGATGACGACGACCTTCGCCTTGGGCGTCCCGGGCACGCCGCCGGGGAGCAGACCGCGCCCGCCCGACGCGCGCAGCAGGTGGTGCGCGCCCTCGACGATCGAGAGGCGTCCGGCGACCTCGCTCATGGGCGCGAGCAGCGGCAGCGCGCGGTCGGGGGTCTGCACGGTCTCGTAGGCGACGGCGGTGGTGCCGGCGGCCCTGAGGGCGTCGGTGAGCGGGCGGTCCGCGGCCAGGTGCAGGTAGGTGAAGAGGGTGAGGTCGTCGCGGAGGTGACCGTACTCGGCCGCGATGGGCTCCTTGACCTTCACGAGCAGCTCGGCGCGGGCCCAGGTCTCGTCGGCGGTCGCCACGATCTCCGCGCCGGCCGCACGGTACTGCGCGTCGGCGAAGCCGCTGCCCTCGCCGGCCCCCGCCTGCACGAGCACCTCGTGGCCGCGGGCGACGAGCGCGTCGACGCCGGCGGGCGTCATCGCGACGCGGTTCTCGTTGTTCTTGATCTCTGCGGGGACGGAGACGCGCATCATTCCTCCTGCGTGGGCGGCGTTGCCGGAAGAATCGCAGAATGGAGTGTTTCCTCGGCGTTACACCGAAGATCCTTCGACAGGATGCCGCCGGTCAGGCGTATCGTCGGATCCCAACACCTCCCGCGCCCGCTCCGACCGAAGGATCTGCGATGGCCGACGACGACCTGCATCCGCACGACGAGCGGATCATCGCGATGCTCTCCGCCGACGCCCGGATGACGAACGCCGCTCTGGCCGAGGCCCTCGGCGTGGCCCCGTCGACCGCGCACGCGCGGGTGCGTTCGCTGGTCGAGCGCGGGCTCATCACCGGCTTCCACGCCGCCGTGGACCAGAGCCGGCTCGGCCGCGGACTGCAGGCCATCGTCGGCGTCACCCTGCGGCCCGGACAGCGCCAGGAGAGCATCCGCGCCTTCGCGCACGAGATCCGCCGGCATCCCGACGTCATCCAGCTGTTCTTCCTCGGCGGCGCCGACGACTTCCTCGTGCACATCGCCGTCGACGACTCCTCCGCGGTGCGCCGGTTCGTCGTCGACCACCTCTCGGCGCGGCACAGCGTCGCCTCCACGCGGACGAGCATCATCTTCGAGTACCACCGCAACGCGCTCGCAGCCGATTTCGACTGAGCGCGCGCCGGTCAGGCGCGGACGGCCGCGGCGAGCGCCGCGATGTCCGCCGGGGTCGTCCGGCAGCAGCCGCCGACCAGGCGCGCGCCGGCGCCCACCCACTCCGCCGCCGTCGCCGCGACGGCCCCGCCGTCTCCGTGCCAGAAGCGGGTGGCGGCATCCCATCGCTCCCCGCTGTTCGGGTAGGCGACGAGCGGGATGCCGCCCGGTGCGGCACGCAGGGCGGGGGCGACGCTCGCGGGGGCGCAGCAGTTGACCCCGACCGCCACGACGCCGTCTCCCGACGCCGCGGTGCGGAGGGCCGCCCCCAGCGCACCCGGGGCGCCGAAGCCGGTGCTGTCGGCCGACAGGCTGAGGAAGGACGGCACGCCGAGCCCGTCCAGCTCCGCGACCACCGCCTCGACCTCGAGCGGCGAGGGCAGGGTCTCGATCGCGAGGACGTCGGCCCCGGCGTCGGCCAGGACGTGCAGGCGGCGACGGTGGCGACGGCGGAGTTCGTCGACGTCGAGCCCGTAGTCCCCCGTGTACTCGCTGCCGTCCGCGCGGAGGGCGCCGAGGGGACCGACCGATGCCGCGACCCACGGCGTTCCGGACTCGCGGGCGAGGGTCACCGACCGGACGAGGAGCTGCTCGACGGCGTCATCCGGGATCGCCCCGTCGAAGCCGAGCTGGTAGGAGGACGTGATGGCCACCTCGGCACCCGCGTCGACGAAGGCCGCGTGGGCGGAGCGGATCTCGTCGGGGTCGTCGCGCAGGACGCGTGCGGACCACAGCGACGAGGACACGTCGTTGCCGCGCGCGGCGAGCAGCGTGCCGAGTCCCCCGTCGAGGACGACGGGGCGCACGGCCAGGGCGCGGGAGAGGTCGCCGCTCATACCTCGTGCGTCTCGCCGGCGGCGAGGACGCGAAGGGTGCGGGCCAGGAGCGCCTGGTCGGCGCGGCTGATGTCGCGCAGGGCGTCGGCCTCGAGCCGGACGAGCTCGGTCATGGCCGCGTCGACCCGCTCGATGCCCTCGGGGGTGATCGCGACGAGGATGGCGCGGCCGTCCGACGGGTTGGGGCGGCGGTGGACGAGCCCGCGGTCCGCGAGCTTGTCGAGGCGGTTCGTCATGGCTGCGCTGCCGATCATCGTCGCCGCGATGAGGCGGGTGGCGCTGAGCTCCGTCCCGGAGCGGCGCAGGGCGGCGAGGACGTCGAACTCCCACACGGCGATGTCGGCGGCGGCGAAGGCCTTCGCGCGGAGCTTCGCCAGGTGCCACGACGCGCGCCGCAGGCGGGACATCACGTCGAGCGGGGTGAGGTCGACATCGGGCAGCAGCTGCGACCACGCGTCGATGAGGAGATCGACCTCGTCGTCCTTCCCACTGGTACTCGGCATGGCATCGACGCTACCGGAGCCGCCGGGGGTCGAGGACCATGCGGGGCCGTGGTGGCGCGGGTGTGGGGCGGCGCTGACTTGGCGCAGATGCACGCCGCGGGGCCTCCCTCGCGTGCGTTTGCGCCAAGTCAGCGCCAGGCGGGCAGCGGCGGGGCCGTGAGTTGGCGCAGATGTACGCGGCGGGGCCTCCCGCGCGTACATGTGCGCCAAGTCAGCGCCGGTGGGAGGCGGGGGAGGCAGGAGGGGGGGGAGGCAGGAGGGGGGGGGAGGCAGGAGGGGGGAGGGGGCGGGGTCAGCGCGCGGGCGGCGGCGCGGTCGTGCCGCGCGCGACGAGCCGGGTGGGCAGCTGGATGTGCGTCTCGTCCAGCTCCTCCCCCGCCAGCAGCGCCAGCACCATCCGGACGGCCTCGCCGCCCAGCCGCTGCATGGGCTGCCGCACGGTCGTCAGCCCCGGCTGGGCGCGCGCGGCCTCGGGGACGTCGTCGAAACCGACGACCGACAGGTCCTCGGGCACGCGCAGCCCGCGTTCGGCGGCGACCTGCACGATGCTGAGGGCCGACAGGTCGTTCGCCGCGAACACCGCGGTGGGCGGGTCGGCGAGCGAGAGCATCGCGTGCGCGGCCTCGCGGGCGACGTCCTTCTCGTAGCGGCCGACTCCCACGAGCGCGGGGTCGAAGGGGATGCCGGCGGCGGCGAGCGCCTCCCGGTACCCGGACGCGCGGGCGACGGCCGAACGCAGGTCGGGGCGGCCCGCGATGAACCCGATGCGGCGATGGCCGAGCTGCGCGAGGTAGTGCACCGCCTGCTGCGCGCCGGTGAAGCTGTCGGACTCGACGGTGGGCACGTCGCCGCGGCCGGTGTGCGGGTCGATCGCGACGATGGGCACCTCCCCGGCGATGTTGACCACCGTCGGGGTGACGATGATCGCCGCGTCGATGAGCGTCCCGCTCAAGCGGCTGAGCGAGCGCCGCTCCCACCCCTCGCCCTCGCGGCGGGACGCGGTGTAGGCGAGCAGGTCGTACCCGGTGTCCGACAGCGCCGCGCCGACCCCCTTGAGGATCTCCGCCGAGAACGGCTCGATGTCGGCGACGAGCACGCCCACCACGCCGGTGCGGCGCGAGCGCATGCTGCTCGCGACGAGGCTGGACTCGTAGCCGAGCTCGCGGACGACGTCCAATACCCGTCCCACGGTCTCGGGCGACACCCCGTAGCGCCCGTTGACGGCTTTGGACACCGTGGCCACCGAGACACCGGCAGCCGCGGCGACGTCGTGGATGGTGGCTCGCCTCATGGCATCCGACCCTAGCGTGGAAATCATTTTCGAAAACGTTTGACGACCCACCCGCGCCGGGTCACACTGCTCAGACCCGGACCACAGCAGAGCCGGGTCAGTGAACGGACGGCAGAGCAGCCGACACCACCGGAGCGTCCCTCGCGGACGCACCTCGACGAAGAGAGACGGGAATCACATGAACACCAGGAAGACCCTCGCCGGCGCGGCCCTCGCGGCCGTCGGCGTGCTGGCCCTCGGCGGATGCGCCGGCACGGGCGGCGACAGCGGCGACGGCTCGACGCTGACCCTGTGGCACAACTCCACGACCGGCGACGGCAAGAAGTACTGGGAGGACACCGCGGCGGCGTTCGAGGCCGCGAATCCCGGTGTGACGATCGAGATCCAGGCGATCCAGAACGAGGAGATGGACGGCAAGCTGCAGACCGCCCTCAACTCCGGCGACGCCCCCGACATCTTCATGGCCCGCGGCGGCGGCAAGCTCGCCGACATCGTCGAGGCGGGACAGGCCATGGACCTGACCGACAAGATCTCCGACGAGGCGTCCTCCGCCCTCGGCAGCTCGCTCGGCGCGTTCGAGGTCGACGGCAAGAACTACGGGATGCCGGTGGCCGTGCTCCCCTCGGGCATCTTCTACTCGCAGGACCTCCTCACCGCCGCCGGCGTGACCGCCCCTCCCACGAGCATCGAGGAGCTGGAGGCCGCCGACGAGCAGCTGCGCGCCAGCGGCGTCGCCCCGATCGCGGTCGGCGCGAAGGACGCGTGGCCCGCCGCGCACTGGTACTACAACTTCGCGCTCCGCGCCTGCTCGCAGGACGTGCTCGACGCGGCGGCGGAGAGCCGCAGCTTCGACGACGAGTGCTGGCTGGAGGCGGGCGAGAACCTGCAGTCCTTCCTCGAGACGCAGCCGTTCAACGAGGGCTTCCTCACCACGGCCGCGCAGCAGGGCGCCGGATCCTCCGCCGGCCTGCTGGCGAACAAGCAGGCCGCGATGGAGCTCATGGGCGCCTGGAACCCCGGCGTGATCGCGTCGCTGACGCCCGACGAGCAGCCCCTCCCCGACCTCGGCTGGTTCCCCTTCCCCGAGGTGGACGGCGGCGACGGCGAGCCCGGCGCGATCATGGGCGGCGTCGACGGCTACTCCTGCTGGGTCAATGCCCCCGAGGCCTGCCCCGACTTCCTGAACTTCCTCGTCGAGCAGGAGAACCAGGAGCGGTACGCCGACGCGTTCCAGACGCTGCCCGCCTCCAGCGAGGCGACCGGCGCGGTCACCACCCCCGCGCTGCAGTCCGTGCTCGAGGCCTACACCGACGCCCCCTACGTCGTCGTCTGGCTCGACACCCTCTACGGCCAGAACGTCGGCAACGCGCTGAACGTCGCCGTGGTCGACATGTTCGCCGGCAAGAGCGGTCCCCAGGACATCGTCGACGCCGTCAACGCGGCCGCCGCGCGCTCCTGAGGAGAACGACCATGACCAGCGTGCGCCCACCGCTCGCCCCCGCCCCGGACGCCGCCGGTCGCCGCCCGTGCGTCATCGACGCGAGAACTGGCGGATCCGCGGCGAGCTCGCGATCCTGCTCGGCCCCGCGCTGGTGGTGTTCGTCTCGTTCGTCATCCTGCCGGTCGCCCTCGCCGCCTACTACGGCTTCTACAGCTGGTCGGGCTTCGGCACCCCCGTCGACTTCGTCGGCATCCGCAACTACGTCACGATCCTCACGGACCCGGCCTTCCACGAGGCGCTCGGCCACAACGGCTTCATCGTCGTCGGTTCTCTCGTCCTGCAGGGTCCCCTCGCGCTCGGTCTCGCGCTGCTGCTGAACCGCAAGATGCGGGCGCAGTCGCTCATCCGCGTGCTGATCTTCGTGCCCTACGTCATCTCCGAGGTCGTCGTCGGCCTCGGCTGGGGACTGATGCTGCAGTCGGGCGGGGCGCTCAACGGCGCCCTCGAGAACATCGGCCTCGGCTCCCTCCGCGCCGACTGGATCTCCGACCCGGCCCTGGCCATCTGGACCCTGCTCATCATCATCACGTGGAAGTACATCGGCTTCGCCGTGATCCTCTTCCTCGCGGGCCTGCAGGGCATCCCGGAGGAGCTGCCGGAGGCCGCCGCCATCGACGGAGCGTCCTACTGGCAGATCCAGCGGCACATCGTGCTCCCGCTGATGGGACCGACGATCCGCATCTGGGCCTTCCTCTCCATCATCGGATCGCTGCAGCTGTTCGACCTCGTCTGGATCATCTGGGGCCAGTACGTCGCGTCGACCGCGGGCACCTCGACGATGGCCACCTACATGGTCGCCAACGGCCGCAACGCCGGCAGCTTCGGCTACGGCAGCGCCGTGGCGGTCGTCATGTTCCTCATCTCGCTCGCCGTCGCCCTCGTCTACCAGCGCTTCGTCCTGCGCCGCGACACGGCCGGCGCCCTCACGGGAGGCACCAAGTGACCGCCACCGCCACCCTCGTCGCCCCCAAGGCGCCCCGGTCCGTCCGGCGCGCCCCGGCCGGCCGCCGCCGCTCCACCTCCGTCGTCGTGGGCTTCGTCGCCCTGGTGCTGATCGGGCTGATGCTCGCCCCCGTGGCGTTCATCATCCTCGGCGGGTTCCGGTCGAACGCCGAGATCACGGTCGACCCGGCCGGGTTCCCGACCCGGTGGAACTGGGAGAACTACGTCGACGTCCTCGCCAGCAGCGCGTTCTGGGGCCAGGTCGCCAACTCCACCATCGCGGCCGTCGCCACGACGGTGTTCGTCGTCGCCCTCGGTCTGATGGCCGCCTACGCCCTCGCCCGCTACCGCTTCCGCGGGCGGGGCGCCGTGTACGCGCTGTTCACCGCGGGGCTGATGTTCCCGATGACCGTGGCCATCACGCCGCTCTACATCCTCGTGCGCAACCTGGGACTGACGAACTCCCTCGTCGGCGTCATCGTGCCGCAGATCGCCTTCGCCCTGCCCATCACGGTGATCATCCTGTCGCCGTTCCTCGCCGCGATCCCGAAGGAGCTGCAGGAGGCCGCGTCCATCGACGGGCTCGGCCGGCTGGGCTTCTTCTGGCGCATGGTGCTGCCGCTGGCCGTCCCGGCGATCGTGACCGTCGGCATCCTCGCCTTCGTCAACAGCTGGAACTCGTACATGCTCCCGCTGTTCATCCTCAACAACGAGGCCGCCTACACCCTGCCGCTCGGCACGCAGGCGTTCGCCTCGCAGTACTCCGTCGACACCGCACGCGTGCTCGCGTTCACCTCGCTGTCGATGATCCCCGCTCTGGTGTTCTTCAGCCTGTTCGAGCGTCGGATCGTCGGCGGTCTCACCGGCGCCGTGAAGGGCTGACCCGCCATGACCATCCACACCACCGACGTCGGCGCTGCCCTCGGCCCGGGGACCTCCGACCGCGTGCGAGCGCTCCTCGCCGACATGACCCTCGACGAGAAGCTCGCGCAGCTCGTCGGCTACTGGGTCGATCAGGGCGACGAGGTCGTCGCGCCGCTGGCCGGCGAGAAGGTCACCACCACGGCCTACGCGGACGCGACCGTGCACGGGCTGGGCCACCTCACCCGCGTCTACGGCACCCGCCCCGTCGACCCGGTCGAGCGCGCCGCCTGGCTGTGGGGCGAGCAGCGGCGGCTCGTCACCGAGACGCGCCTGGGCATCCCCGCGCTCGTCCACGAGGAGTGCCTCACCGGCTTCGCCGCGTGGCAGGCCGCCACCTTCCCCACCCCGCTCGCCTGGGGCGCGTCGTTCGACCCGGATGCCGTCGAGCTCATGGCATCCACGATCGGGCGCTCCATGCGCGAGCTCGGGGTCCATCAGGGCCTCGCGCCCGTGCTCGACGTGATCCGCGACCCCCGCTGGGGACGCGTCGACGAGTGCATCGCCGAGGACCCGTACGTCGTCGGCACGATCGGCACGGCCTACGTCCGCGGACTGCAGGCGGCCGGCGTGCACGCCACCCTCAAGCACTTCGTGGGCTACTCGGCCTCGCGCGCCGGGCGCAACCACGCCCCGGTCAGCGCCGGACCGCGCGAGCTGCAGGACGTGTTCCTGCCGCCGTTCGAGATGGCCGTCCGCGACGGCGGCGTCCGCAGCGTCATGAACTCGTACACCGAGATCGACGGCGTCCCCGTCGCCTCGTCCGGGGACCTCCTCACCGACCTGCTCCGGCGCCGCTGGGGCTTCGACGGGACCGTCGTGTCCGACTACTACGCGGTCGAGTTCCTGCGCTCCATGCACGGCGTCGCCGGCTCGCTCGGCGAGGCCGCGCAGCTCGCCCTCGAGGCCGGCATCGACGTCGAGCTCCCCGGCGCTGACGCCTACCCGCACCTCGTCGAGCGGGTGGCATCCGGCGCCCTCCCGGAGGCCGTCGTCGACCGGGCCGTCGCCCGCGTGCTGGCCGAGAAGGAGGACCTGGGACTCCTGGATGCCGCCTTCGACGACGCCCCGACCACCGTCGACCTCGACGACCCCGAGCACCGGGCCCTCGCGCGGCGGATCGCGGAGGAGTCCGTCGTCCTGCTCCGCAACGACGGCGACCTACTCCCCCTCGCCCCGTCGACGCGGATCGCCGTCATCGGCCCGAACGCCGACAGCGCCGAGGCGCTGATGGGCTGCTACTCCTTCGCGAACCACGTGCTCGCGCACCACCCCGGCACCCCGCTCGGCTTCGACATCCCGACGGTGCGGGCGGCGCTGTCCGCCCGCTTCGCGGACACCGCGTTCGCGGAGGGATGCGGAGTGGAGGGGACGGATGCCACGGGCATCGACGCCGCGGCATCCCTCGCCCGTGACGCCGACGTCGCGATCGTCGTCGTCGGCGACCGGGCCGGCCTCTTCGGCCGCGGCACCGTCGGCGAGGGGAACGACGCCGACTCGCTCGAGCTGCCCGGCGTGCAGCGGCAGCTCGTCGAGGCCGTCGTCGCCACCGGCACCCCGGTGGTGCTCGTGCTGCTGACCGGACGCCCGTACGCGCTCGGCTGGGCGCTCGACGGCGCGGAGGGTCCCGCCGCGGTGCTGCAGGCGTTCTTCCCCGGCGAGGAGGGCGGGCCGGCTCTCGCCGCCCTCGTGACCGGGGATGCCACCCCCTCCGGGCGTCTGCCCGTCTCGCTGCCGCGCGCGGCCGGGGCTCAGCCGTACTCGTACCTCCACCCGATCCTCGGCGGACCGTCCGGCGTGACGAGCACCGACCCGACGCCGGTGCGGCCGTTCGGGTTCGGCCTGTCGTACACGACGTTCGCGCGCGCGGGCTTGGCGGTCGACGGGGTTCCCGCCGGGACGGACGCCGAGGTGCGGGCGGGCGACGCGTTCGCCGTGTCCGCCCGGGTGACCAACACGGGTGCCGTGCGCGGCGCGGACGTCGTGCAGGTGTACGCGCACCGCCCGGTCGCGAGCGTCACCCGGCCCGTCGTGCAGCTGCTGGCCTACGCCCGCGTCGAGCTCGACCCGGGTGAGAGCGCGGAGGTGCGGTTCACCGTGCCCGCGTCGCGCCTGGCCTACAGCGACCGTTCGCTCCGCCGGGTCGTGGAGCCCGGCGAGGTGGAGGTGCGCGTCGGCGCCTCGTGCGCCGACGTCGATGCCGCCGCGACGCTGCGCATCACCGGCCCGACGTACGAGCTGACCGCCGACGATGCGCGCGTCGTCGACGTGGAGGTGCGGCGGGGCTGAGGCGGCGGCCCGGGCCTCGGTCCGGGCCTCCGGGGCGGGCCGCCGGTCCGGGCCTCGGTCCGGGCCTCGTCGAACTCCGGAGTTCTGCCGGGGCGGCGTGCCTCGGTCCGGGCCTCGGTCCGGGCCTCGGTCCGGGCCTCGCCGAACTCCGGAGTTCTGCCGGGGCGGCGTGCTCCGGTCCGGGCCTCGCCGGGGCGGGCCGCCGGTCCGGGCCTCGCCGAACTCCGGAATTCTGCCGGGCCCGGTGTGCCGGGCTCCGGAGGAACAGCGGCGACGCCTGCCACGGCAGCCCTTCTGGTCGCGGCGAGCGCGGGTTCTCCGGAGTTCGGCCCGCCGTGACCCCGTGGCCCCCTCCCCCGGGCCATACCCCGCAGATCTCAGGAGTTCGGCGAGGGCGCCCGCGGGCTGCAGCCCCGGCCGCCGACGCCGGACGTCGCAGAACTCAGGAGTTCGGCGAGGGCGCCTGCGGGCTGCAGCCCCGGCCGCCGACGCCGGACGTCGCAGATCTCAGGAGCTCGGCGAGCGGGCCCACGGCCGCCGGCGACTGCGCGCGGCGTCCCGCGGAGACGCGCCCCGGCACGGAGCACCGGCCGGAACCCGCGGGCGGGTTAGCGTGGTCCGACACCACCGCCGCGAGAGGACCGGGATGACCCTGCACCACGAGACATCGCCCTCGACGGAGCCGCGGGAGGGCGGCATCCCGGATCCCGCCGCCGCCCGCGTCTACGAGGACCGCGACGACGTCCCGGGAGACCCGTGGTCGATCGATCTGGAGCGCATCCAGTTCTCTCCCTACTTCTCGCGGCTGTCGGCCGTGACGCAGGTGGTGTCACCGTCCATCTCGGGCGCGCCCGTGCACAACCGCCTCACGCACACCCTCAAGGTCAGCGCGATCGCCCGCGTCGTGGCCCTGCAGCTGAACACGCGGGCACGCGACGCGGGCGCGGCGGACGTCTGCAACGCCACCGTGGTCGAAGCGGCGGCCTACGCCCACGACCTCGGTCACCCGCCGTTCGGCCATCTGGGCGAGATGACGCTGAACCGTCTCGCCCGCACCGAGCTGGGCCTCGCGGACGGCTTCGAGGGCAACGCGCAGACCTACCGCATCCTCACCGCCCTCGACGTCATCGAGACCGCGCCCCGCGGGCTGAACCTCACCGCGGCCGTGCGGGCGGCGTCGGCGAAGTACCCCTGGGCGCCGTCGGCGTCGGCGAGCGAGATCGAGCGGAACGGGCCACCCCGTGGCATCCGTCGTGAGCCCGACGGCGCCTACCGGGTGCACAAGTACTCCGCCTACGACCTCGACCTCGAGGACCTCGACGCCGCCCGGGGAGGAGTGGATGCCGAGCCCCTGCGCCAGAGCATCGAGGGCGCCGTGATGGACCTGGCCGACGACATCGCGTACTCGGTGCACGACGTCGACGACTTCTATCGGGCCGGCATCCTGGATCACGCCCCCATCGCGGCGGAGTTCCGCGGGTGGCTCGACGACGTGCTCGAGTGGCGGGAGCGCGACGACGCCGAGGTGCGCGCCGAGCTCGCGCCGGGCGCCGGATTGGAGCGCCTCCGCCGCAAGATGCGCCGCGACGACCCATGGATCGCCGACGACGAGGCCTTCCTCGCCGCGGTGAGCGACGTGGATGCCGAGATGGTGACCGACCTGCTCGCCCGGCCGTTCGACGGCTCGCTCACCGCCGAGCGCCGGCTCGCCGCCTTCACCGACCGGTGGATCCGCCGCTTCCAGGAGTCCGCGCGGCTGCGGCCGGTCGACACCCCGCGGGCGGGTCCGGTCGTTCTGTCGCCGTGGGCGTGGCATCACGTCGAGGTCCTGAAGTTCGTCCACAAGCGGTTCGTGCTCAGCCGTCCCGACCTCGCGGTCCAGCAGCGCGGGATGAGCCGGATCCTCGCGCGGTCGGTGCGCGCGCTCGGCGAGTGGCTCGACGACGACCTCGACCGCGCCCGCACCCCGCGGCGCCTGCGGGAGCTCATCGCGCTCGCCCGCGAGCAGTACGCCACGCTGCCGGCCGAGCGGCGCCCCACCGACGGGGAGGCCGACGCGCTCGCCCGGTCGCGCGGGATCGTCGACTACGTCGCGTCGCTGACCGACGCGCAGGCGTTCGCGCTGTCCGAGGCGATCTCGGGCCGCGCGGACCGGCTGTGGGCGCTGGGGCAGCGGCTGTAGGGGGCGTGGGCGCGCGGGGTGGTTCGCCGTTCGCGTCGTCGCGTCGACGTGAGTGGCCCCGGGGCCACACAGCGCGCCCCGGGGCCACGCACGGTCGACCGCTCAACGCCGCGGGCCGGGCCGCGTGCGTCGCCGGGGTGCGTCGCCGTTCGCGTCGCCGCTTTCATGTAAACGGCCCCGGGGCCACACAGCGCGCCCCGGGGCCACGCACGGTCGACGGCTCGACGCCGCGGGCCGGGCCGCGTGCGTCGCCGGGGTGCGTCGCCGTTCGCGTCGCCGCTTCGACGCCGCACCGAACGCGGGCTCGGGGCGCGAGTGGGGCGCGTCATGTGCAGCGGGGCGAGCACCGACCGCCCCGGTGCACGGCAGGCGCCCCGATCCCGCCGGGCCGCGGCCGGTGCACGGCAAGCGCCCCGATCCCGGCGGGCCGCGGCCGGTGCACGGCAAGCGCCCCCCATCCCGCCGGGCCGCCCCGGTGCACGGCGAGCGCCCCGATCCCGGCGCCCCGCAGCCGGTGCACGGCCGCCGCCCCGTGCCCCGCGACCACCCCGCGGGGGCCCGCGCAGCGCGCTGCGTTTTCCGTCCGGACCAGGTCCGCTCGTCCTTGACACGTCCCTCGCGCGCGCCCTACCGTGAAGTCACCGGTTGTTCCCGGTAACAACACAGCCCCTCGACCGCAGCCGCGGTCACCGAAGACCGCGATGACGCGTGTTCTCCGGCGCTCGAGACGTCGCCGTCCGGGCGCGAAGATGCCGCATCGCGTCGACCGAGAGCAAGGACGCCCGCCAATGCGCACGCGCACACGTTCACCCCTGTGGAGAAGAGGTGTGGCCGCTGCGGCCGCGCTGACGCTCACGATGACCGGCCTGGGAGCGGCGACCACCGCCGCACAGGCCGCGACCGGCCCGCAGCCCCTCCTCCACTACTCCTTCGACGCCATCGCCGGCGCCACGGTCTCCGACGTCAGCGGCAACGGCTACAACGCCACCCTCCGGCAGAACGGCGGCTCCGTCACCGGCGGCAGCCTGTCGCTCCCGGGCGGCGCGGCGAACACCGCGGCCTACCTCGACATCCCCACTGCGGGCCTCGTCGGCAAGAAGGACCTCACCATCTCGACGTGGCTGTCCCCCCGTTCGGGCAACGGCAACGTCGCCGCGGCCTTCATCGGTGCACCCGTGGCATCCGGCGCCTCCTTCTCGTCCGGCTACTGGCTGCTCAACCCCGCCAACCCCAGCGGCTACGTCAAGTCCGTCGTCACGAACAGCGTCAACGCGGGTGCCCCGTGGGGCACCGAGGTCGGCCCGGGCGCGACGAACACCGCCACCGCCGGCGCCCGCACCCCCGCCGGCCTGAGTCTCTACACGACCGTCATCAGCGGCACCACCGGCCAGCTGAGCGTCTACATCAACGGCACGCGCATCGCGCAGAACGCCATCAGCCGCGACGTCGCCTCCTTCGGTCAGAGCCTGGTCTCGTACCTCGGACGCTCCACCTACAACGACCCCGGCTGGAACGGCCTCGTCGACGACTTCGCCATCTATTCGTCGGCCCTCACCGAGAGCGACGTGAAGGCCCTCTACAACGCCCAGGCGCTCGACCGCGCCGTGGCCGGCGTGACCGTCCCGACGAACGCGACGGCGAACTTCACCGTCCCGACGACCAGCGCCGGGGCCACCGTCTCGTGGGCGTCCGACAACGCGGCGATCTCCGTCAACGGCAGCACCGCCACCGTGACCCGCCCGGCCGCCGGCGCGGGCGACGCCTCGGTCACTCTGACGGCGACGTTCACCGTCGGCTCCGACACCCGCACCCAGACCTACCGCGTGACGGTACCGCAGCAGCTCACCGACGCCGAGAAGGTGTCGCGCGACCTCGCCGCGCTGTCCATCCGCAACCTCGACAACATCCGCGGCAACTTCTCGGTGTCCACCGCGGGCGCGCAGGGTTCCACGATCACCTGGGCGGTCACCGCCGGATCGGCCAACGCCGCGCTGCGCGACGGCGTTCGCGCGGACTCGCGCACCGTCGAGGTCAAGCGTCCGGCCGCGGGCTCCCCCGCCGCCGAGGTGCAGCTGACCGCCACCGCCGTCAACGGCGGCGCGACCTCGAGCCGCACGTTCGCCGCACGCATCCAGCCGATGCCCGGCGCGTCGGATGAGACGGAGGCGTACTTCTGGACGTTCTTCACCGGCGAGGGTCAGGGCGCCGAGCGCGTCAGCATCGCGGCATCCAAGGGCAACGACGCGCTCACGTGGAACACCCTCAACCAGGGCCAGCCGATCTTCACCTCGACCGTCGGCACGCAGGGTCTGCGCGACCCGTTCATCATCCGCGCCCCGCACGGCGACAAGTTCTACATGATCGCCACCGACCTCAAGGTCGACGGTCTGGCGGGCGGCTTCACCACCGCGCAGATCTCCGGCTCGACGTACATCGAGGTGTGGGAGTCGGACGACCTGGTGACCTGGTCCGAGCAGCGGCACGTCAAGGTGTCCTCGGACTTCGCGGGCAACACCTGGGCGCCCGAGGCGTACTGGGACGAGGAGCTCGACACCTTCGTCGTGTTCTGGGCGTCCAACCTGTACCCGACCACGAAGGTGGCCGACCGGACCGGCGTCACCTACAACCGCATGATGTACGCCACGACCGACGACTTCGTGACCTTCTCGGACGCGAAGATCTGGAGCGACGTGCGCCGTGGCAACGGTCTGGGCCTCATCGACTCGACCGTGGCGAAGAAGGACGGCGTCTACCACCGCTTCACCAAGGACGAGGCGAGCATGACGATCCGCCACGAGAAGTCCACGGACCTCACCGCCACCATCACCGGCACCCTGCCCGGCACCACCGGCGCCGCGGACCAGTGGACCCTCGTCGAGGAGCGCGTCGCCAGCGGCCTGCCCAACGGGGAGCCCGGCGGCACGTACTCCAGCGGTGAGGGCGCGAACATCTTCGCGGCCAACGAGGGCGACGTGAACAACCTCGACTGGTTCCTCTTCATCGACCAGCCGAACTACCACGGCGGCCCGAACCACTACGTCCCGTTCGGCACGAACGACCTCGACCGGGCCGGCACGTGGCAGGCGCTCGGCGGCAAGCTCCGTCAGGGCCTGCCGCAGAACGCCGACGGCGGAAAGCCCCGTCACGGCACGGTCATCCCGGTGACCCGCGCCGAGTACCAGAAGGTGCTCGAGGCCTACGCGCCGAACATCGCGGTGAAGACCGTGGATGCCATCGACGTGACCACCGACGCCGGCACCGCCCCGGTGCTCCCCCAGGCTCGCCTGACCAAGGCCGACGGCTCGGTGCAGACCGTCGACGTGGCGTGGGAGGCCGTGGATGCCGCGAAGTACTCCACCGCGGGGACGTTCACGGTCGCCGGTGTCGCGCAGGACGACTCGCGGATGCCGGTGGAGGCCACCGTCACCGTCCGTCCCGTCGTCAAGGTGCAGCTCTCGGCCGAGGCGCGCTGCGTCGCCGGCAAGGCGCAGCTGGTGCTCCGGGCCGTCAACGGCGGCGACACCGCGGCATCCCTGACGCTGTCGACCGCCTACGGCTCGAAGTCGGTCACCGTCGCCGCCGGAGCGACCACCTCGGCCACGTTCACCACGCGCGCCGCCACGGTGCCCGCGGGTGAGGCCAAGGCCGCCGTCACGCAGGGCTCGGCGACGGCGACGGTCACCGCCGCCTACGCCGCCCGCACCTGCGGCTGATCCCGCACCCGCTGCCGTGAGGCGGCGCGAGAGGCCCCGGTGGTCCGCCACCGGGGCCTCTTCGCGCGTTCGCACGCGCACCCGGGTGGCCCCGGGGCGCCGCAGAGGACCCCGGGGCCACTCGGATGCACCGCACCCCGGCACAGCACCCCCGGCACAGCACCAGCGGCACAGCACCACCGGCACCGCACCACCGGCACAGCACCCGGGCACAGCACCCGGGCACAGCACCAGCGGCACAGCACCCCGGCACAGCACCACCGGCGTTCCCCGGCTGCGGCGCCGGAAGGACGAGGCACGCCCCGCCGGACGCAGCAGAACGCCCTCCCCGCGCCGGTGACGGGCGGGGAGGGCGTTCGGGATGCCGCGGGTTACAGGCCCTGGGCGAGGCGGTAGTACGCCTGGTTCCAGCGCAGCTCGCTCTGGAAGCCGCGGACCGTGGTGTCCTCGTCGATGACGACGAGCTCGGTCTTGGCGATCTCGGCGAAGTCGCGGAACACCTCGATGCCCACGGCCGTCGTCATGACGGTGTGGTGGGCGGCACCGGCGGCGAGCCAGCATCCGGCCGAGGTGGCGAAGTCCGGCGCGGGCTTCCACACCGCGCGGCCCACGGGCAGCTTCGGCAGGTCGGGGGCGTCGACGTTCTCGACGACGTTGGCGACGAGGCGGAAGCGGTCGCGCATGTCGCTCATCGCCACGACGAGCGCGGGGCCCGCGTCGGCGGTGAAGACCAGGCGCACGGGGTCGTCCTTGCCGCCGATGCCGAGCTCGTGGATCTCCAGGCGCGGCTTCTTCGAGGTGAGCGACGGGGACACCTCGAGCATGTGGGCGCCGAGGATGCGCTCCTGTCCGGGGACGAGGTCGTAGGTGTAGTCCTCCATCAGGGACGCGCCGCCGGGCAGGCCCGAGCCCATGACGTTCGCCACGCGCACGAGGATCGCGGTCTTCCAGTCACCCTCGGCGCCGAAGCCGTAGCCCTCGGCCATCAGGCGCTGCACCGCGAGACCGGGCAGCTGCTTCAACGCGCCGAGGTCCTCGAACGACGTGGTGAAGGCGCCGAAGCCGCCCTCCTCGAGGAAGGACCGGAGCCCCAGCTCGATGGCCGCACCGTCGCGCAGCGACTGGTGGCGCGCGCCGCCGGGCAGCAGCTCGTCCACGACGTCGTAGCTGTCGACGTACTCCTGCACGAGCGCGTCGACATCGGCATCCGACGCCTTCTCGACGGCCTCGACGAGCTCGTTGACGCCCCACGTGTTGACCTGCACGCCGAAGCGGAGCTCGGCCTCGGTCTTGTCGCCCTCGGTGACGGCGACGAAGCGCATGTTGTCGCCGAATCGGGCGAGCTTGAGGGTGCGGGCGGCGGTCCAGCCGGCGGCGGCGCGCTCCCAGTCCTCGATCTGCTGACGCACGGCGGGGTTCGACACGTGGCCGACGACGGTCTTCCGCGCCACGCCGAGGCGCGTCTGGATGTACCCGAACTCGCGGTCGCCGTGGGCGGCCTGGTTCAGGTTCATGAAGTCGAAGTCGATGTCGTTCCAGGGCAGCTCGACGTTGGCCTGCGTGTGCAGGTGCAGCAGCGGCTTCTGCAGGGCGTCGAGACCGGAGATCCACATCTTCGCGGGGCTGAAGGTGTGCATCCAGGCGATCACGCCGATGACGTCGTCACGGCCGTTGATCTCGAGAGCCATGCGGCGGATGCTGTCGGAGTCCTTCAGCACGGGCTTCCAGACGACCTTCACGGGCAGGCCGTTCAGGCCGTCCACGACGGCCTGCGACTGCTCGGCGACCTGCTTCAGCGTCTCCTCGCCGTAGAGGTTCTGGCTGCCGGTGACGAACCAGACCTCGTAGGCGTCGAGCGACGTGGACAGGGGGGTGCGGGTCATGCGGGTCTTCCTTTTGGGTGTGGGCGAGGCGGCGGGCCCGGGTCAGGGCGTCGCCGAGATGGCGGCGTGCTCGATGGCGAGCCCGGCGCGGTATCGGGTGAGGTAGGCGGCGAAACCGGGGACGTCCTCGGGGTCGGGGTCGATCGAGTCGAACTCCGTCTGCGCGAAGACGCGGTCGGTGAGGAAGCGGTCGATCGACCCCCCGGCCGGGTCCGCGGCGAACGCCGCGAGCACGGCGATCCCCCACGCGCCGCCCTCGGAGGCCGTGGCGGCGACGGCGACGGGGGCGTCCAGCGCCCCGGCGAGGAAGCGCTGAGCGACGCCCGCGGTGCGGAACACGCCGCCGTGGGCGTACATGCGGTCCAGCTCGACGCCCTCCTCGGCGAGCACGCGCATGCCGAGCGCGAGCGTGCCGAAGACGCCGTACAGCTGCGCGCGCATGAAGTTCGCCAGCGTGAGGCGGCTGTCGGGGGTCCGGACGACGAGCGGCCGCCCCTCGGAGAGGCCCGCGATGGGCTCGCCCGCCAGGTGGTTGTAGGCCAGCAGTCCGCCCGCGTCGGGGGAACCGTCCAGCGACTCCACGAACAGCGCCTCGAACACCTCGTCCGGGTGCAGCGTCCCCCCTGCGATGGCGGCGAACCGCTCGAACAGGCCCACCCACGCGGCGAGCTCGCTCGCGCCGTTGTTGCAGTGCACCATGGCGACGAGGTCGCCGGCGGGGGTGGTCACGAGGTCGAGCTCCTCGTGCGCACGGCGGAGCGGCCCCTCGAGCACGACCATCGCGAAGATGCTCGTGCCGGCGCTGACGTTGCCGGTGCGCGGGGCGACGGAGTTCGTCGCGACCATGCCCGTGCCGGCGTCGCCCTCGGGCGGACAGAACAGCACGCCGGGGCGCAGGGTCCCGGACGGGTCCAGCAGCGCCGCACCCTCGGGCGTCAGCTCTCCGGCGGGCTCGCCCGCGACGAGGACGTCGGGGAGCAGGCCGCGCAGCTCCAGGCCCGGTGCCCGCTCGGCCACGAGCCGGTCGAACTTCGCCATCATGTCGGCGTCGTAGTCGCGGGTGGCGACGTCGATGGGGAACATGCCCGAGGCATCCCCGATCCCGAGCACCCGGCGGCCGGTGAGCCTCTCGTGGACGTAGCCGGCCAGCGTGGTGAAGGAGTGCAGGTCGGGGATGTGGTCCTCTTCGTCCAGCACCGCCTGGTACAGGTGGGCGATCGACCACCGCAGCGGGATGTTCGTGCCGAGCAGCTCCGACAGCACGCCCGCGGCGCGCTCGGTCGAGGTGTTGCGCCACGTGCGGAAGGGCACGAGCAGCTCCCCCTCGGCGTCGAACGCGAGGTAGCCGTGCATCATGGCGGACACGCCCGCCGCGGCCAGCGTCTCGATCGACGTGCCGTGGACGCTGCGCACCTCGGCGGCGAGCGCCGCGTAGGCGGCCTGCACGCCGGCCCAGACGTCCTCGAGCGCGTACGTCCAGTTGCCCTGGCGGTAGCGGTTCTCCCACGCGTGCGACCCGGTCGCGAGCACGCGGGAGGGGTCGTCGGCGTCCACGAGGCACGCCTTGATGCGGGTGGAGCCGAGCTCGATGCCCAGGGCCGCGCGTCCGGTCGCGATGACGTCGGCGGCCGGGAGGATCGCCGCGCTCACCGGCGGGCGTCCGTGTTCTGTCCGTAGACGTTCTGGTAGCGGTTGTAGAGGTGGTCGATCCGGTCCTGCGGGATCGGGATCAGCGGACCCGCCTCCCGCGCCAGGTGCACCGACCGCGCGGCGTCCTCGCACATGACGGCGGCCTTGACGGCGTCTTTCGCCGAGACGCCGATCGTGAACGGGCCGTGGTTCTGCATGAGCACCGCGCGCGAGCGGTGGCCGCGCAGCGTCTCGACGATGCCGCGGCCGATGGAGTCGTCGCCGATCACCGCGAAGGGGCCGATCGGGATCGGCCCGCCGAACTCGTCCGCCATCCCGGTGATGACGCAGGGGATCTCCTCGCCGCGCGCGGCCCACGCGACCGCGTAGGTCGAGTGCGTGTGGACGACGCCGCCGACCTCGGGCATGTTGCGGTACACGTAGGCGTGCGCGGCGGTGTCGCTGGAGGGGCTGCGGTCGCTGCCGGGCGTCCCGGGGACGACCTCGCCGTCCAGGTCGCACAGGATCATGTTCGACGGCGCGAGGTCGTCGTACGAGACCCCCGAGGGCTTGATCACGAACAGGTCCGCCCCGGGCACACGGCCCGAGACGTTCCCGCCGGTCCACACCACCAGGTTGTAGCGCACGAGTTCGGCGTGCAGACGGGCGACGTCCTGGCGGACACGATCGATGGATGCCTCGATCTCGGGCGAGAAGTCAGCAGGGGACGCTGCCACGGTGTTCTCCTTGTGGGGGTGCGGGTCGACGACGATGCTCATTTTCGTCGCCGCGCGGTGAGCACGCGCTGCAACAGGACGAACGCGAGCAGGATACCGCCGGTGATGATGGTCAGGTACTCGGGACGGATGCCGCCGTCCTTGGTGATGATCATGGCCAGGGCCGCCAGGACGAGCGAGCCGACGACCGATCCGAGCACGTAGCCCGCGCCGCCCGTCAGGAGCGTCCCGCCGATGACGACGGCGGCGATGGCATCCAGCTCCCATCCGATGCCGGTGACGTTCTGCGCCTTGCCGCCCACCTCGGCGGTGTAGACGACCGCCGCGAGGCCGGCGAGGGCGCCGCTGAGGATGTAGATCAGCACGCGCGTGCGGGCGACCGGCAGACCCATGAGCTGGGCGGAGTTCTCGGCGCCGCCGATGCCGTAGACGGTGCGGCCGGTACGCGTGCGGTGCAGCAGCACGAAGGCGCCGACGACGACGAGCACGGCGACGAAGAAGCCGGGGGTGAGGACGAAGTCGTTGACCTTCGGTCCGTCGATGATCTTCCAGTCGGTCGCCAGCACGAGGATCGGAGCCCCCTCGGGCGCCTGCACCGGGACGGTCGACAGGATCGACGCCAGACCGCGGGCGAGGAACATCATCGCCAGCGTGGCGATGAACGGCTGCACGTTGAAGTACTGGATCAACACGCCCGAGACGAGGCCGAACAGGGCCCCGAAGCCGAGCATGAGGATGACCGCGACCCAGCCGTTCACGCCGTTGTTCATGAGCATCACGCCCGACACCGAGGTGAAGGCGACGACCGCGCCGACCGAGAGGTCGATGCCGCCCGAGAGGATGACGATGGTCATCCCCACCGCCAGGATGATCGTCGGCGCGAAGCTGACGAGGAGGCTCGAGATCGTGCCGGCGTGGAAGACGCGGCCGTACGCGAGCTCGGCGTAGACGAGCATGGCCACGAGCAGCAGGACCGCGGCGAGGGTCGGGATGACGGACTGGCTGCGACCCCACATGCGCGAGATCGCCAGGCCCCGGACCGGGACCTCGGTGCCGTGCGAGGGCGACGGGGGTGAGACGGTCGTGCTCATGCGACGACCTCCTTCCGGGTACGACGGCGTCCGGCCTGGAGGACGACGGTCCTCACCCGCTCGGACTGCAGCAGGACGAGCAGCACGATGACGATGGCCTTGAAGGCCGGGGTCGCCGCGGCGGAGACCCCCAGGAACAGCACGGTCTTGTTCAGCGTCGCGATCAGCAGTGCGCCGACCGTCGATCCGAGGATGGAGAACTTGCCGCCGGCGAGCGAGGTGCCGCCGATGACGACCGCCAGGATGGCATCCAGCTCCATCTGGTAGCCGGTGCCCGACACGTCCACCGTCATGACCTCCGACACGGTGAACAGACCGCCGCCCGCGGCGAGGACGCCGGAGAGGACGTAGACCGTGATGAGGATGGGGCGGGGACGGATGCCGGCGAGCCGACTCGCGTCCGGGTTCACGCCGATCGACTCGATCATCAGGCCCAGCGCGGTTCGCCGCATGATGACCGTGACGACCACGACGATGGCGATGGCGATCACGAAGCTGATCGGCAGTCCCAGCACCTGTCCGTTGGCGATCTGCTGGAACGGCTGGTTCTGCGAGTTCGTGTTCTGTCCGCCGGTGATGACGCGGGCGATGCCGCGGGCCGCGAGCATCATGACCAGCGTGCTGATGAACGGCTGCAGGCCGACGATCGAGACCAGGAGGCCGTTGACCAGGCCGAGCACGGCGCCGAGGAGCAGGGCCAGGCCGATCGCGGTGAACATGGCGCCGAACGAGCTGGGGGCGTTCAGCGCCCGCAGCAGCTCCATCGCCGCGGCCCCGCCGACGGCCATGATCGAGCCGACGGAGAGATCGATGCCCTTCGTGGCGATGACGAACGTCATCCCGAGGGCGATCATGATGATCGGTGCCGAGACGCGGAGGATGTCGAGCAGGTTGCCGGCGAGCTGGCCCGTCGCCGGGTTGATGCCGACGGCGAGGTAGGTCGGGTCCTTGATGACGTTCAGGGACAGCAGCAGGACGATGCCGATGATGCCCCAGAACCACGGGGTGCGCAGCAGCGACTTCAGAGCGGGCATCAGCGGGTCTCTCCTTCGGCGAGGGCCTCGGCCTGGGCCTCTGCCTCTTCTTCGGACTCGGCCGCGATGATCGACACCACGCGCTCCGCGGTGACGTCGGGGCCGTTGACGACCTCGCCGACCTTCTCGTGGTCCTTCATGATGACGATGCGCTCGGACAGGCGGACGACCTCTTCGAGCTCGGACGAGATGAACACGACGCTCATGCCCGCCTCGGCGAGCTCGGCGACGGTCTCCTGGATGTCGGCCTTCGCGCCGACGTCGATGCCGCGGGTGGGCTCGTCGAGCAGCAGCAGCTCCGGGTCGGTCGCGAGCCAGCGGCCGAGGAGCACCTTCTGCTGGTTGCCGCCGGACAGCAGGCGGATGGGCCGGTCGGGGTCGTTCGGCCGCACGCTGAAGCGCTCCATGTAGGTGGAGACGAGCTGGTCGACCTCGCGCGCCGGGATGCGGCGCAGCCAGCCGCGCTTGGCCTGCAGCGCCAGCATGATGTTCTCGCGGATGCTCAGGTCGCCGATGATGCCGTCGTCGCGGCGATTCTCGGTCGAGTAGGCGATGTGGTTGCCGAGGCCCGACACCGGCGAGGTGACGTTGACCTTCTTGCCCTTGAGGCGCACGGTGCCCGAGTCGGCGCGGTCCGCGCCGGCGATGAGGCGGGCGAGCTCGGTGCGGCCGGAGCCCAGGAGCCCGGCGAACCCGACGACCTCGCCCTTGTGGATCTCGATGTCGGTCGGCGCCAGGGCGCCGGCGCGGCCGAGGCCCTCGGCGGCGTAGACGGGGGTCGCGCTGCGATCGCGCGCGTCGACCTGCCGGTTGGACCCGAGGGCGCGGAGGGCCTCGATGTCCTTGCCGATCATCTTCGAGATGAGCTGGGTGCGGTCGAGGTCGCGCGTGAGGTACTCGCCGACGAAGCCGCCGTTGCGCAGCACCGTGATGCGGTCGCTGATGGCGTACACCTGGTCGAGGAAGTGCGAGACGAACAGGATGGCCACGCCCTGGTCGCGGAGGCGGCGCATGACCGAGAACAGGGTCTCGACCTCGGCGGCATCCAGGCTCGAGGTGGGCTCGTCGAGGATGAGCACCTTCGAGTCGGTGACCATGGCGCGGCTGATGGCGACGAGCTGCTGCAGGGCGATCGAGATCGACGAGAGCGGGGCGCGGGTGTCGAGGTGGCCGAGGCCCATGCGGGCGAGGGCGTCCTGGGCGCGGGAGTGGGTGGCGCGCCAGTTGATGCCGAGGGGGCCGCGCACCTCGTGGCCGAGCATGACGTTCTCACCGATGGTTAGGTTGGTGCAGAGGTTGACCTCCTGGTACACCGTCGAGATGCCGGCGGCCTGGGCGGAGGCGGTACCGGTGAGGCGCTTCTCCTCGCCGAAGATGAGGATCGAGCCGGAGTCGATCTGGTAGACGCCGGTCAGGGCCTTGATCAGGGTGGACTTGCCCGCCCCGTTCTCGCCCATGAGCGTGTGGACCTCTCCCGGCAGCAGTCGGAAGTTCACTTCATCGAGGGCTTTGACGCCGGGGAACGTGATCGATGCGCCGCGGACTTCGACGATCGGTAGGGATTCTGTCATCGCTGACGAACTTCCTCGTGTGTGGCGGAGCGGATGGAATGCGGAGCGGGGGCAGCCCGGGCGGGCGGCCCCCACTCCTGAAGTGGTGCGTTCGAACGGGTGGTCCGGGCTTAGAAGCCCAGGCCCTCCGACAGCGCGGTCTCGGCCGCCTCGGGCGAGTCGAAGGTGGCGCTGTCGACGATGATCGTCGACTCGACCGACTCGCCGGCGATGGCCTTCTCGACCGCGTCGACGGCGACGTCGCCGAAGAAGGGGTTGTACTGAGCGACGAAGCTCAGCTGACCCGCGGCGAGGGCCTCGAGGGCGCCGGTGGTGCCGTCGATCGTGGCGATCTTGACGTCGGTGCCGGGGGTCAGACCCGCGGCCGACACGGCCTGCGCCGCACCGATGCCCATCTCGTCGTTCTGGGCGAAGATGAACTGGATGTCGTTGTTGTTCGCCTTCAGGACGGTCTCGATGACGGACTTGCCCTCGTCGGTCTTCCAGTTGGCGGTCTGAGCGCCGACCTTGGTGAAGCCGGTCGCGCCGTCCACCTCGGAGTCGAAGCCCTCGTTGCGCTCGTTCACGACCGAGAGGCCGGGGACGCCCTCGAGGACGAAGTACTTGGCGCCGGACGGGAAGGTGTCGACGGCCCACGAGCCGACCGAGGCCGCGACCTGCGTGTTGTCGGGCGCGATGCGGGTGACGTAGAGGTCCTCGGGGGCGTCGACGCCGCGGTCGAGCAGGACGACGGGGATCTCGGCCTCCTTGGCGAGCTCCAGCGAGTCCTCCCAGCCGGACGCCTCGGTGGCGGTGAGCAGGATCACGTCGACCTCGTCGTTGACGAAGGTGGCGAAGGCGTCCAGCTGCGACTTCTGGTCGCTGGGGCTCGCGGCGGGAGCGTACTTGAGGTCGAAGCCGGCCTCCTGCGTGAACGCGTCCTTGATGGCCTGCTCGTTGGCGTTGCGCCAGCCGCCCTCGGGGCCGACGGCGACGAAGCCGACGGTGGTGAGGTCGCCCTCGGCGCCAC
This sequence comes from Microbacterium sp. HMH0099, assembly GCF_049384025.1. NCBI lineage: Bacteria > Bacillati > Actinomycetota > Actinomycetes > Micrococcales > Microbacteriaceae > Microbacterium > Microbacterium sp. HMH0099. The sequence goes on from NZ_JBMRJR010000001.1 coordinate 29,044, forward strand.
CCTCGCTCCCCGCACCGGAGCCACCGGCGCAACCGGCCAGGGACAGGGCGACGGCGCCCGCCCCGATCAGTCCGACGACGCCGCGCATGCGCTTCGAAATAGACATTGGTTCTCCTCCTTGAGATCTCTCCAGCGTTCGGGTTGGAGAGGGATGTCGTGCAGCTGTGTGACGCAGCACTCCTGATGTGGTCCAGTGTGCGCGCTAACAATCCGGAGCGCAAGTCGAATCCCGGACAATTTCGGCCCCGGAGATCACAAGTCCATCACGGGGCTTGGACACGCCCAATCGTGCGGGACGAAGCGCGGATACTACTCCCGGTCGAGCGCTCTCGTCGACTCCCGGATGACGAGATTCGGCTCGATCATGTCGTGCGTCGGCTCGAGGTCCCCCTCGATCGCGGCGATGAGCTGCTGGAGGGCGAGCTCGCCGAGGGCGGCGAAGTCCTGGCGGACCGTCGTCAGCGGCGGCAGGAAGTGCCGGGCGTCCGCGAGGTCGTCGAAGCCAATGACGCTGATGTCGTCGGGGACGCGGAGGCCGCGCACGCTCAGCCCGTGCACGACGCCGAGCGCGATCTGGTCGTTGGCGGCGAACACCGCGGTGGTGTCGCCGAGGTCCGCCGAACGGCCGTACTCGTATCCGAAGTCCGACGTCCACTCGCCGATGACGTGCGGCCCCTCGGACAGGCCCGCCTCGGCGAGGCTCTCGCGCCAGCCCTGTGCGCGCTCGAGGGCGTCGAACCAGTCCTGCGGACCGGCGAGGTGGGCGATGGTGCGGTGGCCGAGCCCGATCAGGTGGTCCACGGCCAGACGTGCGCCGGCGCGCTGGTCCACGCCGACCGTGTGCCACGAGGCATCCGCCTCCGCCTTGATGACGATCGTGGGCAGGCCGGTGCTCTGCTGGCGGAGCAGATCGAGGGAGGACTTGCGCGGGGCGATGACGCACAGGGCGTCGATGCCCTGGGTGACCAGCTCCACGACGCCCGAGTCCATCTGGGAGGAGTCGTCGTCGCCGATCGAGAACGCGCTCACGGCATACCCCACGTGGCGGGCGGCGTCCTCGAGGGCGCGCAGGGTGTTGTTCGGGCCGTTCTGGACCGGACCGTCGATGAGCACGCCGATACGGCGCGCTCGCCGCGTCGCCAGAGCACGGGCGATCGAGCTCGGCGTGTAGTTCATCTCCTCGATCGCCTGCAGCACGCGTGAGCGCGTGGCCTCGCGGATGTTGGGGTGCCCGTTCAGCACGCGCGAGACGGTCATGTGCGAGACGCCCGCCCGGCGGGCGACGTCGTAGATACTGGGCCGCTGCCACCCGCGACTGGAGGACTGGGGCATGGTTTCTCTTCCGATCCGCACATCATGATCACGGTGCCTTTCGGACTGTCCGAGGCACGCGGCAGATCACGGACCACGCCGAGAGAAATGCCGATCACAGCGATGTTACGCGCCCACCCCGCCGGGATTGTTGTGCCACCCCCGGAATTTCCCCCCTCGCTGCCGTCGCACGTCCCGAACGACGACGAGACCGCCCCCGGGCGGGCGGCGCCGTCAGGACGCCGTCGCCGCCGGGAGGCGGTCTCGTGTGCGGGTGGGGAGGTCAGGAGCGGACGCGACGGCGACGCGCGACGATGAGCGCGACGCCGACGGCGACCAGCACCAGCGCGGCGCCGATCAGCAGCCAGGCGGGCTCGGCGCCGGTGCCGGCGAGCCATCCGAGATCGGGCGTGCTCGAGGGCGAGGGCGCGGGCGCCCCGCCCGCGGGCGGGGTCGGCAGCACGGTCGGCGACGGCGAGCCGCCGACGGGCGGTGTCGGCACGATCGTGGGCGAGGGGGTCGGCGTGAGCGTGGGCAGGGGGGTGATGTCGACGTCGACGGTGACGGCATCGTCGGGCAGGGGGGCTACCGCGGCAAAGAGGGGCATCACGATCTTTCTGTGGTGGGGGCGGTGGAGCGGGTCCGACGGAAGCGGCGGGTCTCCGCTCCCGTCGATGTGGGCGATCCCGACGAGGGGGCGACGGGGGCGCCGACGGCGGTGGCGGCGGACGGGCCGGCCGCCGAGGCTCGGCCTTCTTCGCGCGCCCGGTCGAGGGCGGCCGCGAACCGGCGCCGCCTCCAGAACAGGGCGAGGACGATGAGGACGAGGCCGAGGAGGACGAGCAGCTGCGACACGGGAACGGCCCAGAAGCCGGCGTCCGCGGACTGCGGCGCGACGTCCACGGGCTCGCCGCCCAGGTCGCTGGCCGTGGGGGCGAGATCGATCGAGCCCGGCACGAACACCGTCGGCCAGACGTCCGCGATGGGCACCGTGATGCGACGGGACTCGCCCGGGAGGAGGGTCGGTCGCTGCTCGCCCTCGACGGGGACCGTCGTCGATCCCGTCCCGGCGCCGACCACCCCCTCGAAGAGCAAGGTCGCGTTGCCGGTGTTCTCGACCGTGAAGGAGGTCTCCGCCGCGCCCGGCCGGAACGGGTTCCACGACAACTCGTAGGAGGACTGCACCCCGCTGATCGCGTAAGAGGGGACGATCTCCCCCGTCACACGTGTCGTCACACGGAATCCCACACGACTTTCGACCCCGACCGCTGCGCCGCCGTCATCCGTGCCGGCGGATCGGACGGATGCCGCGATTCCGGCGGCGTGATCGCCGGGGACCGCGTCATCGGGCACGGTCGTGGTGAACGGCACCACCGCGGTGCCGCCCGCGGCGACCGTCACCGTCTCCGGCAGATCGATCCACTGGCCGGCGTCGACGGACTCGCGATCGGACGGCAGCATGTTGAACCGCCCGTTCTCGTTGTAGTAGCCGTCGGCGGCGCTCAGGGCGAAGGTGACCTCGAAGCTGCTGAGGTTCGTGACCGCGAAGAAGTCGTCACGGGACGCGCCGGGGTCGAGCTCCTGCTGGATAACACCGCGTGTGTCGGGTCCCGACTCGTCCGCCGGGGTGACCGACCACGTGACGTCGGTGTCCGCCGACGCGTGCGCGGCGGGCACGACGGCCGCCGAACCGAGCAGCGTCGCGGCGAGAACACCGAGGCTCGCGACGAGCGTGCGTGTTGTGAACATGGGATGGCACCGTCCCGGATCGTCGTCGATCTGTCTCGACGGGGGTGGCTCGAGCGAGGAGGAGGGGCGGGTTCACGGGGAACCCGCCCCTCGGCTCGCAACGAGCTTACTCCTGGGGCTCCTGGCTTACTCGATGTCCTCGAACAGCGAGAGCGTCAGGATGGAGGAGTATTCGCCCGGCGCGACATCGCGGTCGGCCTTCAGGGTCAGAGAGGCGTCGGCCGTCCAGGAGGACTCTCCCGAGCCGCGGATCTCGGCGGAGGGGGCCAGGCCGTACAGGAGCTCCTGGTCGACGAGACCGACGTTGTTGCCGGGGGCCGCGGGATCGGTGCCGTCGTCCTGCGAGGTCGCGACGGGCTGACCCTCGTTCACGAGGCCGGTGTCGCCCTCATCGATGAGCCGGGGGGTCCACCCCAGACGATCCGCGCCGATCAGCGCCTGGCCGGGGCCGACGAAGTCCGACGCCACGCCCACGACGTACCAGTACGCCTCGGCGTTGATCGCTGCGGCGTCGCGCGTATCGGTGACGGTGACGGTGGGGAGCTCGCCGTCGAACTGACGCAGGGTCGGCTCGCCGGCCTCCGCGTTCTCCGTCAGGCTGGTCGAGTCGCCGGCCACCGTGAGGGTCAGCGCACCGTCGCCTTCGACAGCCTCGATGTCGACGCTGACCGTGACGTCATCGCTTCCGACCTCGGCGGCGAACGCGGCGCCGGCCGTTCCGGCCAGCACGAGACCGCCTGCCGCCGCCACCGCGATGCGTGCCGCGACACCCTGAGAGAACTTCATCGTTGTACTCCGTTTCTTCGACCGACACCGACGTCGACCGAGTAGCAAGACCACCGGATGGTCCGGTCGTCGCGAGGGGGGCCCGGGGTAGTTCGCCCTGCGACTTCCTGAATGTTAGCGAGAACACATTTCGATGACAAGAGCGGATCGCACGTGTTTTCCGCGCCCCGCGATCCGCCCGCGCGCGCGGCCGCAGGACCGGTGGGGCGCACGTCGCCCCACGGGGCGGATGCGACCCCCGCGCGCCCCTCCCTCCTGCAGACTGACGGACAGCCCCGCCCCACCCCCGGCTGACTCGGACCGCCCCGAGCGCCCCTCCCTCCCGCGGACCCGCGGACAGCCCCCGGCACGGACGTCCCGCGTCCCGCAACCCCCTCGGCCAAACGCCCGCCCCGCCAATGCGATGGCGGGATGAGCTTCTCCGCCGCCCCGCCGCCCTGGTCCCGCTCCCCCGCCGCACGGGGCCTCGGCGAGCTGCTCGGCGCCGCCTTCCACGTCCTGCAGCGCGCGCGTCACCCCCGCCCCCTCCACCCCCGCGGCGGGATCCTGAGCGGCGAGCTGAGGGGGATCCCGGATGCCGCCCCGGCCGGCATCCGGTGGATCGACGACGCCCCCACCGGGCCGGTCCCGGTCATCGCCCGGGTCTCGCGCTCCCTCGGCCTGCCGGCCCCGCTGCCGGACGTCGCCGGCCTCGCCCTCCGCTTCGAGGCGGACGGCCGCCCAGTGGACGTGGAGCTCGCCTCCACCGGCTGGCTCGTGCCCGCCCGCTTCGCGCTGCTCCCCGTCCGCCGCATCGAGCGGGCCCGGTTCGGGACGCTGCTGCCCTACCGCGGCGAGCGCGGCGCGGTCCTCCTCGGCGCCCGCACGCTCTCGGGGCGCCCGCCGGCGACCGACCCCCGGGAGATCGCGCGAGCCGACCCCGCCGCGGGGTGGACCCTCACCCTGGGGCACGCGCGGGCGTTCGGGCCGTGGCATCCCTTCGCCCGTCTCACCCTGCGCCTCGATCCCGACCAGGACGACCGCGGGCTGCGGTTCGACGCCGTCCGCCGTCCGCTGCCCGGGGCCGGCGTGTACGACGCGGTGCGCGCGGTGCGGCAGCCGTCCTACCTGCGCGTGCAGCCGGCGGACGGCCCCGTGCGCCTGCCGCGCGGGCGGGCGGCGGAGGAGGGGATGCCGCGGACGCGCACGATCACGGAGTGACCGGCCGTCATCCGCCTCAGCCGGAGGCCGCGGGGACGTACCGGGGCAGGCCGTCGGCCTCGCCGTCGCGGGTCCAGGTGAGTCCCTCGGCCTCGAGGAGGTCGGCGGCCTCGTCGACCTCGACGTCCCGGGTGTAGGTGGGTGCCTGCAGGCGGATGGTGGGCATGGGGCGACGCTAGGCCCGCCGACGCGGTCGTGCCGAGGTGGTTGACGCGGGCGGGATCACTCCGCCGCGCGCAGCGCCGCGACGACGTCGTAGCGGGCCCGGATCCCGGCACGGTGATCGGGAGTGACCGCGCGGGTGGTGGCCACCCGCCAGTCCATCGGACCGCCGGCAAGGACCCCCGCGGCCTGCCGCGCCGCGCCGAGCGCGACGTACTCCCCCGCGGCGGGCACGACGATCTCGGCGTCGAAGACCTGCGCGGCGATGCGCGCGACGCCCTCGTTGGCGGCGGCGCCACCGATGAGGAGGATGCGGTGGACCTCGACGCCCTGCGCCTGGATCGCCTCGAGGCCGACGGCGAGACCGCTCAGCATGCCCTCAATCGCGGCGCGCGCGAGATTCGGACGGGTCGTGGACGCCAGCGTGAGACCGGTCAGCGAGGCCTGGGCGTGCGGGAGGTTGGGCGTGCGCTCCCCCTCGAACCACGGCACGAGCACGACGCCGCCGGCGCCGGGCTCCGCCTGGAGGGCGAGCGCCCCGAGCTCGTCATGCGTCACGCCGAGGAGCGACGCGGTTGCATCCAGCACACGGGCGGCGTTGAGGGTCGCGACCAGCGGCAGGAAGCGGCCCGTCGCGTCGGCGAAGCCGGCGACCGTCCCGGTGGTGTCGCGGGTGGGCGCGTCGGCCACGGCGAAGACGGTGCCGGAGGTGCCGAGCGAGACGACGACGTCGCCGACGCCGGCGCCGAGCCCGAGGGCCGCGCCGGCGTTGTCGCCCGCGCCGGGTCCGACGAGGGCGCCGCCCGGGAGGGTGCCCGCGCTCTCCCACGGCGCGAGCACGCGCGGAAGCACGGCGTCATGACCGAGTGCGCGGCGGAAGAGGTCGAGGTCGTAGCCGTCGGCGCCCCAGTACGCGGTGCCCGACGCGTCGGAGCGGTCCGTCACCAGCTCGTCGAGCGCGGGGGCGTCCGGGCCGTAGCCGCGGAGGCGCCAGGTGAGCCAGTCGTGGGGCAGGGCGACCGCGGCGACCCGGGCGGCGTTGCCGGGCTCGGCGTCGCGCAGCCAGCGCAGCTTCGTGCCCGTGAAGGACGCCACCGGGACGGCGCCGGTGCGCTCCGCGTAGCCCTCGGCCCCCACCTCGTCGATGAGGTCGCGCGCGGCCTGCGCCGACCGCGTGTCGTTCCACAGCAGGGCGTCGCGGATGACGCGCCCGTCGGCGTCGAGCACGACCATGCCGTGCTGCTGCCCGGCGATCGACACCGCCGCGACATCGTCGAGGCCGCCGGCCTGCGCGATGGCCTCCTGCAGCGCGATCCACCACGCCTCGGGGTCGACGGAGGTGCCGGAGGGGTGCGAGGCCCGTCCTTCGCGCATCACCTGCCCGGTCTCGGCGTCGACCACGACGACCTTGCACGACTGCGTCGACGAGTCGACTCCCATGACGAGCGCCATGCTCTGCCCTTCTGCCTGCCCCGCGTCCTCGTCGGCGCAGGGTGTCCGTGATTCGTTCGTCTCCCGTCGGGAGGACGGCGCAGGACCCGGATGCCGCGGCATCCGGGTCCTGTCCGCGTCAGCGTGCGCCGAGCAGGTGCTCCGTCGCGAGCTGCTGCAGGCGGACGAAGCCGAAGCCCTTGCCGCCGAGGTACGCGTCCGCGTCGAAGTCCTCGTACGCCGAACGGTCGGCGAGGAAGTCGTCGTAGGTCTCGCCCTCGTTCAGCGTCGGCTGCGACAGCTCGAACACCTTGGCGGCCTCGAGGGCCTCCTGCACCTCGGGGTCGGCGCGGAAGGCCGCGGCCCGCTCCTTGAGCAGCAGGTAGGTGTTCATGTTCGCCGAGACCGAGTCCCAGACACCGGTCTCGTCCTCGGTGCGCGAGGGCTTGTAGTCGAAGTGACGGGGGCCGTCGTACGCGGGGACACCGCCGGGGCCGCCGTTCTCGAGCAGGTCGACGAGGGCGAAGGCGTTGTGGAGGTCGCCGTGGCCGAAGACGAGGTCCTGGTCGTACTTGATGCCGCGCTGGCCGTTCAGGTCGATGTGGAAGAGCTTGCCGTGGTACAGCGCCTGGGCGATGCCGGCGGCGAAGTTCAGGCCCGCCATCTGCTCGTGCCCGACCTCGGGGTTGAGGCCGACGAGCTCGGGGCGCTCGAGCGAGTCGATGAACGCGATCGCGTGGCCGAGCGTCGGCAGCAGGATGTCGCCGCGGGGCTCGTTCGGCTTGGGCTCGATGGCGAAGCGGATGTCGTAGCCCTTGTCGGTGACGTAGTCGCCGAGCAGGTTGACGGCCTCGCGGTAGCGCTCGAGGGCCTGGCGGATGTCCTTCGCGGAGTCGTACTCGGCGCCCTCGCGGCCGCCCCACATGACGAAGGTCTTGGCGCCCAGCTCGGCGGCGAGGTCGAGGTTGCGCAGGACCTTACGGAGGGCGAAGCGACGCACCTGGCGGTCGTTCGAGGTGAAGCCGCCGTCCTTGAAGACCGGGGCCGAGAACAGGTTGGTCGTGACCATCGGGGTGACGATGCCGGTGGCATCCATCGCGCCCTTCAGGCGGTCGATCTGGGTCTGACGCTCGGCGTCGGTCGAGCCGAAGGCGAAGAGGTCGTCGTCGTGGAAGGTGAGCCCGTACGCGCCGAGCTCGGCCAGCTTCTCCACGACGTGCACGACGTCGAGCGGCTTGCGGGTCGGGCCGCCGAAGGGGTCGGTGCCGTTGTAGCCGACGGTCCAGAGTCCGAACGAGAACTTGTCATCGCGGGTGGGGGTGGGCATTCCTGCTCCTTCGCATGGACGCACGCGTGCACCGGGGCGCACATCGGGTTTGTTGGTGTTCACAACATATACCCCGGATGCCGCTGCGTCCAGGCCCCGATTCCCGGTTCCTCCCGCGGTGACTTGGCGCAGATGTTCGCGCCGGGGGCCTCGCCGCGTACATGTGCGCCACGTCAGCGCCCTGGGTGAGCGGCGGTCAGCGCGGGAGGGCGTCCTCGATGGCGGCGACCACCTCGTCGGCGTCCGGCTTGACCCGCGGGCTGAATCGCACGACGCGCCCGTCCGGGCTGACGACGAACTTCTCGAAGTTCCACGAGATGCGCCCGGTCTTGCCCTCGGCATCCGGGACCGAGGTCAGCTCCTTGTACAGCGGATGGGCGTGGCGCCCGTTGACGCGCACGCGCTCGGACATCGGGAAGGTGACCCCCCACGTCGCCGAGCAGTACTCCGCGATCTTGTCCTCGTCGCCCAGCTCCTGCAGGAACTGGTTGCTGGGGAAGCCGATGACCGTGAAGCCGCGGTCGCCGAAGCGCCGGTGGAGCTCCTCGAGCTGCTCGTACTGCCCGACCAGTCCGCAGCGGGAGGCCACGTTCACCACGAGCGCCGCCTTCCCCTCCGTGAGGTCGCCGTAGGTCGTCTGCTCGCCGCGGATGGTCGTGATCGGGATGCCGGAAAGGTCCATCCCCGCATCCTGGCACCGGTTCCTCGGGGCGGGGTGGGAGTTGCGCGGGCCGGCGGGAGCGGACGCGCGTGGCAAGGTGGGACCCATGGTCAGCGTGGGCACCCGGGGCGACGGCATGCGTCGCGCCAACCTGGCCCTCGTGCTGCGGACCGTCCATCAGCAGGGGCCGCGCTCGCGCTCGGCGCTCACGGGGGCCACCGGTCTGAACCGGTCCACGATCGCCGACCTCGTCAACGAGCTGTCGCGCCAGGGCCTCGTCGTCGAACGCGCCGCCGACCCCGACGGCCGCGTCGGCCGCCCCTCCCCCACCGTCGCCCCGCATCCGGACGTCGCCGCCGTCGCCGTGAACCCGGAGGTCGACGCGCTGGAAATCGCCGCGATCGGCCTCGACGGCACGATCCTCGTCCGCGAGCGTCTGCCCCAGGACACGCTGCTCACCCCGGAACGCACCGCCGACCTCGTCGGCGAGCGGCTGACCGCCTGGCGACAGGGACCGCTGCGCTCGACGCGGCTCGTCGGGGCGGGCATCGCCGTGCCGGGGCCCGTCCGCGCGTCCGACGGCATGGTCCGCGAGGCCCCGCACCTGCACTGGACCGACGCCGCGATCGGCGCCCTCGTCAGCCGGTCGACGGGCCTGGACGCCCACGTCGCCAACGACGCGGCCCTCGGCGCACGGGCGGAGCACCTCTTCGGCGCCGCGCGCGGCGTGAACGACGTCGTCTACCTCAACGGCGGCGCGAGCGGCATCGGCGGCGCCGTCATCGCCGGTGGCGCACCCCTCGGCGGAGCCGGCGGCTACGCCGGCGAGTTCGGCCAGAACCGTCCGGGCATCGTCGACGAGGGCGACCGCCGGGTGCCCGGCGGCGTGCTCGAGGACGAGGTCAGCCGCGCGCTGCTCCTGGCCGCCGTCGGCCGGGACCACGGCGACGACGTCGAGCTCGCCGACGCCCTCACCGCGTCCGAGGACCCCCGCGTGCGGGCCGAGACCGCGCGGCAGCTCCGCATCCTCGCGACGGCCCTGGCCAACGCGGCGAACGCCCTCAACCCGGCGGTCATCGTGCTCGGCGGCTTCCTCGCCGTGCTCGCCTCCCTCGACCTCGACGGCCTCGACGCCGCGGTGCGCGCGCAGACGATGCCCGCGTGCGCGGACGACCTGCGCATCGCCGTGGCCGAGCTGGGCGGACGGCGGCTGCTCGTCGGCGCGGCCGAGGCCGTCTTCGAGGCCGCGCTGTTCTCGCCGTTGTGACGGCGGAGGGAGGGGATGCGGCGGAGGGAGGATGCCAGCGGCATCCAGGGTCCTCCGCCCCCGACATCACCTCCGCTGCCCGACGCGCGGTCACCACGGCGGAGGGAGGGGATGCGGCGACGGGAGGATGCCAGAGGCATCCAGGGTCCTCCGCTCCCGACATCACCTCCGCTGCCCGACGCGCGGTCACCACGGCGGAGGGAGGGGATGCGGCGACGGGAGGAGCCGAGCGGCATCCCTCGTCCTCCGCTCCCGACATCACCTCCGCCGCCCCGCGGCGGGGCAGGATGGGGAGTCGGCAAGGATGCACGGAGGAGACCGAAGATGATCCAGACACGAGAGCCGGGCGCGACCTGGTCGGGCAATCACCGGTACGCGGCCGAGAAGGTGCTGCTGCCGAGCGACCTCGACGAGCTCGCCGCGGTGGTGGCATCCACGCCGTCCCTGCGCGTGCAGGCGACCCGTCACACGTTCAACGACATCGCGGACGCCGACACCGCTCTCGTCTCGCTCGAGCGCCTGCCCGTCCGGATCGAGATCGACGGCGACCGTGTGCGCGTCGAGGGGCTGGTCACCTTCGCCGAGCTGGCTCCGGTCCTCGAGGCCGAGGGGCGCGCGCTGCACAACCTCGGCTCGCTGCCGCACATCTCCGTCGTCGGCGCGACCGCGACGGGCACGCACGGCTCCGGCCTGCGCAACGGCAACCTCTCGAGCGCCCTGCGGGCGGTGGAGATCATGGATGCCGCCGGCGGCATACGTCGATTCGAGGCGGGTGAGCCGCTGTTTCCGGCCGCCGCGCTGAGCCTGGGCGCGCTGGGCGTCGTCACCGCTGTCGAGCTGCGGACCGAGCCCACCTACGCGGTGACCCAGGAGGCGTTCACCGGGGTCGCGTGGGACGACATCGTCGGCGACGTCGAGCGGGTGTTCGGCGGGGCGCGCAGCGTCAGCGTCTTCACCACCTGGGGCGAGCCGGCGCACGACCTCGTGTGGGCCAAGAGCGACGACGGCGACCTGTCGTGGGTCGAGGCGCTCGGCGGGCGTCCCGTCGGCGACGACATTCACCTGGGTCGCATCCGCACCGTCGACAACACGACGCCGCGGGGCACGGCGGGACCGTGGCACACGCGTCTGCCGCACTTCCGCGCCGACGCCCTGCCCAGCGACGGGGACGAGATCCAGAGCGAGTACTTCGTCCCGCTCGCCTCCGCCCGCGAAGCGCTGGCGGCCGTCCGCGATCTGGCATCCACCATCGACCCCCACCTGCTGGTCACCGAGCTGCGCACCGTCGCCGCGGACGAGCTGTGGCTGAGCCCGGCCTACCGGCGCGACGTGATGGCGATCCACTTCACCTGGCGGAACGACACCGACGGCGTCCTGTCGGTGCTGCCCGCGATCGAGGAGGCGCTCGCCCCCTTCGACGCGCGACCGCACTGGGGCAAGGCCTTCACGATGCCCGGGGAGCGGATCCGGTCGACGCTCCCGCACGTCGAGGACTTCCTCGCCGCGGCTCGCGAGGCCGACCCGCGCGGGGTCTTCCGCAACGACTACCTGCGGCGGACCCTCGGTCTCTAACGGCGCCGCCGGACCGGGCACGGCGCCGCGGCACGCGCCTCAGGCGATGCGGCGCTCCCCCGGCCGGATGACGCGCCACCAGCGGTGGCCGTAGCCGTCGAGGGCGACGTCGATGCCGCCGTCCGTGATCTCCTCGGTGCCGGCGCCGTCGGAGAGGAGGTCGACGACGCTCCAACCGGTGGCATCCATCCCCTCGATCTCCAGGCGGAACGTGCGCCCGTCGGGGGCGAAGTTGTGCGCCGCGACGAACATGCCGAGCTCGCTCGTGACCGCGTGCGCGAGCACGCAGGAATGCGGCTGGTCCAGGATGGCGAGCTGACCCCACCCGATCTCCGGCGACGCGCGGTAATGCCGGACGAGGTTCTGGACGAACCGCAGCATCGACTCGGGGTCGTGGCGCTGCTGCGCGACGTTGACGTGCTGCGGACCGAAACCGCCGGGCACGACCTGCGCCACGAGGTCGTCGGCGGCGGCCCGTGAGAAGCCGGCGTCGTCGGCGCCGGTCCACTGCATCGGGGTGCGCACCGCCGCGCGACTGCCCTCGATCCGGGGGTTCTCCCCCATGCCGATCTCCTCGCCGTAGTAGAGCACCGGCGCCCCGGGCAGCGAGAAGATCAGGCTGTAGACCATGCGCACCCGGCGCGGGTCGCCCTCCAGCATCGAGGGCAGCCGGCGGGTGATCCCGCGGCCGTGGATGCGCTGGCCCTCGTTCGGCGCGAACGCCGCGAACACCTCGTCCCGCTCCCCCGGGCTGAGCTGATCGAGGGTCAGCTCGTCGTGGTTGCGGACGAAGTTCCCCCACTGGTTGCCGATCGCCAGCGCCGGGCGCGAGGCGAGCGCGTCGCGCAGCGGGGCGGCGTCCTGCCGGGCGAGCGCGAGGTAGAGCCGCTGGTTGGCGACGAAGTCGAACTGCATGGTCAGCTCGTCGCCGTCCGCACCGCCGAAGAAGAGCATCTGCTCGTCATAGGGGAGGTTGACCTCGCCGAGCATCATGGCGTGCCCGCTGCGCCGCGAGACGTACCCCCGCAGGGTGCGGAGGAACTCGTGCTCGGGCCCGTCGTCGCCGTCGATGAGATGCGGGACGGCATCCACGCGGAACCCGTCGATGCCGAGCTCGAGCCAGAAGCCGATCGCCTTGGCGATCTCCTCCCGCACCTCGGGGTGGTCGGTCGCCAGGTCGGGCTGATGCCGGTAGAAGGAGTGCTTGTAGTACTGCCCGGCCGTCTCGTCGAAGAACCAGACGCCGTCCTCGACGTCGGGGAACATGCTCGCGGGGGCGTCCTCGGGCACATCGTCGCGCCACTGGTAGAAGTGGCGGTAGCGGCTGTCGCGGCTCGTCCGCGCGTCCTGGAACCACGGATGCTGATCGGACGTGTGGTTCACGACGAGGTCGACGATCACGCGCATGCCGCGGTCGTGCGCCGTGCGCAGCACCTCGACCATGTCGCCGAGCGAGCCGTAGCGCGGGTCGACGCCGTAATAGTCCTCGATGTCGTAGCCGTTGTCGCGCTGCGGCGACGGGTAGAACGGCGCGAGCCACACGCACGTGACGCCGAGCTCGGCGAGGTGGTCCAGCCGCTGGGCGAGGCCCCGGAGGTCGCCGACGCCGTCGTCATCGGCATCCAGGTACGTCTTGACGTCGAGGTTGTAGAAGACCGCGGTCTTCCACCACAGGTCGCTCGTGTCGGTGAGCCTCATGACGCCGTCCCCGTCCGGACGGCGGCGCGGTGCGGGCGGGGCGGGGTGGTCGTCATCGGAGCCCTCTTCTCGGGAGCGGTGGCGGCTGGTCCCTTCCGTGTCTACCCGGGTGAGGTGTCAGGGACGGGCGGCTTGCCCGCGGCCGCGTGCGCGTGCTTCGCTCCGCCGGGGGCGTCGTGTCGCGGAGTCGCCGGGTCGTGAATGGCCGTCGGTCACCGCGGCATCCGGATTCGTCAAGGGCGGGCGACGGATGCCACCGGCTCCCTAGCGTCGAAGGATGAGCAGCGAACGCGACCAGTACACCTTCGACAACCCCGTCACCCGCTACGACCGCGTCGAGCCGCCCGTCCAGCACCAGCCGGAGCCGGGCGTGCAGGCCGACATGACGCCCGTGCCCGACCTCGGCGAGGAGACGTACCGCGGGCTCGGCCGCCTCGTCGGCCGCAAGGCCCTCATCACCGGCGGCGATTCCGGGATCGGCGGCGCCGTCGCCATCGCGTTCGCCCGCGAGGGCGCCGACGTCGCCATCGTGCACCTGCCGGACGAGCAGCGCGACGCCGACCACGTCCTCCAGCACGTGCGCGCCGCCGGTCGCACCGGCGTGTCCATCGCCGCGGACATCTCCGAGCCGGCGGCCTGCCGCGACCTCGTCGCCCGCGCGGTCGAGGAGCTGGGCGGCCTCGACATCCTCGTGAACAACGCCGGCAAGCAGGTCATGGTCGAGAAGGTCGACGACCTCTCCGACGAGCAGTTCGAGCTGACGTTCCGCACGAACGTCTTCGCGCCGTTCTGGATCACGAAGGCGGCGCTCGCGCACCTGCCCGAGGGCGGCACCATCATCAACACCGCGTCCCTCGAGGCGTACAAGCCGGCGCCCGACCGCCTGGACTACGCCGCGACGAAGGCGGCGATCAACAACCTGTCGAAGGGACTCGCTCAGCAGCTGGCACCCCGTGGCATCCGGGTCAACGTCGTCGCCCCCGGGCCCACCTGGTCGGCGCTGCAGGTCAGCCAGGGCGTGTCGGACGAGCAGATGAAGGCGTTCGACGACGAGAGCACCTACCAGCGCGCCGGCCAGCCCGCCGAGATCGCGCCCGCCTTCGTGTTCCTCGCCTCCGCGGAGTCGAGCTACGTATCGGGCGAGACGCTGAACGTGAACGGCGGCATGGTCACGCCGTGAGCGCGACGCCTCGCTCGCCGGTCTGCTGAGATCCAGGGGCGGCGGCGGGGGTCCCTGCCTCGCCGAACTCCTGAGTTGAGCGGCGGGCGGCCCGCCGGGCCCGGGGGCCGCTTACTCGCCGAACTCCTGACGCCCGGCCCCCGGCCCGGGATCCTTCACTCGCCGAACTCCTGAGTTCCGCGGTGCCCGGGCGCGTCGCGCCCGAATTCCCGCGGCAATCCCGCGTCCCCGGCGGCGGATCTCCGGAGTTCGGCGGGCGCCCCACCGCCCCGGGCACGCCCCACCGCGGCCGGGACTCCGGAGTTCGACGAGCGCCCCGCCGCCCCGGGCAGCACCCACCGCGGCCGGAACTCCGGAGTTCGGCGAGCCGCCCGCCGCCCCGGGCACGCCCCACCGCGGCCGGAACTCCGGAGTTCGACGAGCGCCCCGCCGCCCCCGGGGCAGCACCCACCGCGGCCGGAACTCCGGAGTTCGGCGAGCGCCCGCCGCCCCCGGGGCAGCACCCACCGCGGCCGGAATCGAGGAGTCCGGCGAGCGGCCCGCGGCATCCACTCCCGCCGTCACCGGCACTTGCGCAAAACGGCCCGGATTGCAAGCGGCCCATTCCGCTCGATCCGGTGAGCGAGCGTGAGGATATGCCCATCACGAACGACGGCCCCGGCGGGGCGCCCGTCACCCTCTACCTGCTGCACGCGCTCGGCGCGAGCGCCGACTCCTTCGCACGCCTCCGCACGGAGCTCGCCGGCCGCGTCCACGTCGAGGGCATCGACCTCCCGGGCTTCGGGTCGGCCGCGGACGCCGCGGACACCTCCATCGAGGCGACTCTCGAGCACGTGATCGGCGTCCTCGCGGCGCACCGCGGCGGCCGTTGGATGCTCGGCGGCCACAGCATGGGCGGCAAGATCGCCGCGCTCGTGGCCGCGCGCACGATGCGGGGCGAGGCCGGTCTGTTCGGGCTGAGCGGGATGGTACTGATGGCCCCGTCGCCGCCCCGCCCCGAGCCGATGGACGAGGAGCGCCGCGCGCTCATGCTCTCGTGGGTCGCCGAGGGCGGGCTGTCCGACGACGACGCGCAGACCTTCCTCGACCAGAACACCGCGCGTCCGCTCGATCCCGACGCCCACGCGCTCGCGCTGGCCGACCTGCGACGCACGTCCCCGGCGGCGTGGCGCGCCTGGCTCGAGACCGGGAGCCGCGTGGATGCCATCGACGAGGTCGGCCGTCTCGACCTCCCCGTCCTGGTGCTCGCGGGGACGGACGACGCCGATCTCGGCGCCCACGCTCAGCCGGGCCTGCTCGCCGATGTGTACCCCCGCGCGCGGTTCCACCCCCTCGCCGAGACGGGGCACCTCATCCCGCTGGAGCGCGCCCCCGAGGCATCCACCGCCATCGCCCGCTTCGTGGAGGACGAGGTCCTCGTCGGCCCCGTCGTCCCGGACGACTGGGCGCAGCTCATCGCCGGCGACCGCGTCGACGACCGCGTGCGCGGCACCCTCGGCCGCCGCGCCGTTCCCGACGACCGGGGGTACGCCCCGCAGGTGCTGGACGTCGCGCAGCTGACGCTGCTCCGGGAGATCGCCGACCTCGCCGTGCCCCAGGACGGCCCCTCGATCGACCTCGCCGGGCGCGTCGACGCGCAGCTCGCCCGCGGGGAGGGCGACGGCTGGCGCAACGCGACGCTGCCCCCCGACGTCGAGGCCTACCGCGCGGGTCTCGACACCCTCGCGCCGCTCTGGCCGACCGACCCTGCCGCCCGCGCCGACCTCCTGCGGCGTGCGATGGAGGGAGAGGGGGATGCCACCGGCCCCCTCGACCACCAGCAGCTGGCCGCGTGGCTCGAGGACGCCCGCGTCGATCTCGTGCGGCAGTGGCTGGCGCACCCCGCCAGCATGGCCCGCACGGGCTACGACGGCTTCGCCACCGGCGGGACGCGGCCGCT
The DNA here is from genome assembly GCF_049384025.1 of Microbacterium sp. HMH0099. Lineage (NCBI taxonomy): Bacteria > Bacillati > Actinomycetota > Actinomycetes > Micrococcales > Microbacteriaceae > Microbacterium > Microbacterium sp. HMH0099. The sequence continues at coordinate 45,327 of NZ_JBMRJR010000001.1, forward strand.
GCGCGGCTTCGTCCAGCTGACGATCGGCCGCCGCGAGGACTGGGAGCCGGCGGGCGTCGGCGGCACCGTCGACGAACAGCAGCACACCACCGGAGAGGCGGTCTCGGCATGAATCTCGACCGGATGCGCACGTACCCGCTCGACGACGTCGTGGACGTCGTCGTCATCGGCACCGGCGCCGGCGGCGCCCCCCTCACCGCTGAGTTCGCGAAGCGCGGACTGTCCGTCGTCGCGCTGGAGGCGGGTCGCCACTTCACGACCGACGACTTCACCCCCGACGAGCCGGAGTCCGTCGAGATCAACTGGATGTCGGACCGTCTCTCCGGCGGCGACGACGCCACCGCCTTCGGCCCGAACAACAGCGGCCGCGGCGTCGGCGGCTCCACCCTGCACTGGGGCGCGTTCACGCCGCGCCCGGACCGTCGCGACCTCGCCCTCCGCACCGAGTCCGGGGTCGGCCGCGACTGGCCGATCGACCCGGACGAGCTGCTGTCGTACGTCGAGCGGGTCGAGGGCGACATCGGCGTCTCGGGACAGACCCCCTACCCGTGGGATCCCGACCGCCGGTACGCGTACCCCGCAGCGGCCCGCAACGCCCCGGCGAACCTCGTCGCCCGCGGGTGCGAGGAGCTCGGCATCCGGTACGCCGACGCCCCCGCCGCCGTCCTGACCCGCGCCCGCCTGCAGGACCACTACGGCGAGCGCGGCGCCTGCATCAACTGCGGCGAGTGCCACCAGGGATGCCGGACGGATGCCAAGGCCTCCACCGCCAACACGTACCTGCCCGTGGCGGTCGATGCCGGCGCCGAGATCCGCGCGAACGCGATGGTGCACGGCATCGAGCGGGACGCGCGCGGGCACGTCGCCGCGGTCGTGTACCGGCAGGACGGTGTCGACAAGCGCCAGCGCACCCGCGCGCTCGTCCTGGCGGCGGGCGGCGTGGAGACGCCGCGTCTGCTGCTGCACACGGGGATCGCGAACGACAACGGTCAGGTGGGGCGGAACTTCCTCGCCCACGGCGCGACCCAGGTGTGGGGCCGGTTCGACGAGCCGGTGCGCGGTCACCGCGGGTACCCCTCGTCGCTCATCACCGAGGACATGATGCGTCCCGCCGACGCGGACTTCGCCGGCGGGTACCTCGTGCAGAGCCTCGGCGTGATGCCGTTGACCTTCGCGACGACGCTCGTGCGCGGCGGCGGCCTGTGGGGGCCGGAGCTGATGCAGCGCCTGGACCAGGCGCGGTTCATGGCGGGCATCGGCATCAACGCGGAGTGCCTGCCGTCGGACGACAACCGGCTGGAGCTGGTCGACGAGGTCGACGAGTACGGCATCCCGCGCGCCAGGGTCACGTTCACGGCGGGCGAGAACGAGAAGGCGATCGACCGTCACGCGACGGCGTTCATGCTGCGGGTGATGGAGGCGGCGGGGGCGCGCGAGACGATGGTCCTGGCCCGCTCGGCGCACACGATCGGCACGGCCCGGATGTCGGTGGACCCCTCCGACGGCGTGGTGGATGCCGACGGCCGCTCGCACGAGATCCCGAACCTGTGGATCTGCGACAACTCGGTCTTCCCGTCGGCGATCGCCGCGAATCCCGCGCTGACGATCATGGCGCTGTCCCTCCGCACGGCGGACCGCTTCCTCGCCGCCGCCTGACCGCCCCCGCCCGCCCGGCCCGCCCTCCCGCCACCGGGACCACGTGATCTCGGCGAGGACCTGCGGGCGGGCGGACGCGGTCCGCGACGAGGCACGGGAGAATGGATGCCATGAAGCTCGCGCACCTGGTCCGGTTCTCCGCCCTCGCCGAGGAGCTGCACTTCCCGCGCGCGGCCGCGAGCCTCGGCATCCCTCTCGCCTCGCTCTACACGACGATCGACAAGCTCGAGGAGGAGGTGGGGCAGCCGCTGGTGACGCGGACGCCGCCGACGCGGCTCACCCCCGCGGGCGAGCTGCTGCTCGAGGAGGCGCACGCGCGCATCGCCGACGCCCCGCCGCAGGCCGTCGCCGCGCCGAAGGTCCAGGGTGGGAAGGCGAAGGCGTCGAAGGGCACGGGCCGCGCGCCCATCGTGAAGGGGCAGCCCAAGCCGTACAAGAAGCGTCAGGGGCGCTGACCTCGCCTGTCAGCCACGCGGCCCCTCGGGGCTCACCCCCGCGCGGGGCTCATCTCCGCGTGCGGCCCCGCGCGGGTCAGACCTCGGAGACGGTTCCGGACTCGACGCGCCAGTGGCGGTCGGTCTGCACCGCCGCGAGCATGCGGCGGTCGTGGGTGACGAGAAGCAGGGTCCCGGTGTAGGACTCCAGCGCCTGCTCGAGCTGCTCGATCGCCGGGAGGTCGAGGTGGTTCGTCGGCTCGTCGAGCACGAGCACGTTGACACCGCGGGCCTGCAGCAGCGCGAGCCCGGCGCGCGTGCGCTCCCCCGGCGACAGACCGTCGACCGGACGCGTCACGTGGTCGGCCTTCAGCCCAAACTTCGCCAGCAGCGTCCGCACGTCGGCGGAGGTCATCTCGGGCACCAGCCCCTCGAACGTCTCGGCGAGGGGTCGCTCGCCCACGAGCAGCGACCGCGCCTGGTCGATCTCGCCGATCGCCACGCTCGAGCCCAGGCTCGCCGTGCCCTCGTCGGGCGTCTGGCGACCCAGGATGCCGCGGAGGAGCGTCGTCTTGCCGGCCCCGTTGGGGCCCGTGATGCCGATCCGCTCGCCGGCGTTCACCTGCAGCGACACGGGACCGAGGGTGAAGCCGCCCTGGCGGAACACCGCGCCCGACAACGTCGAGACGACCGAGCTGGACCGCGGCGCCGTCCCGATCGTGAACTCCAGCTGCCATTCCTTGCGCGGCTCCTCGACCTCCTCCAAGCGCGCGATGCGACTCTCCATCTGCCGGACCTTCTGCGCCTGCTTCTCGCTCGACTCCATCGACGCCTTGCGCCGGATCTTGTCGTTGTCGGGCGCCTTCTTCATCGCGTTGCGGACGCCCTGGCTCGACCACTCCCGCTGCGTCCGGGCGCGGGCGACGAGGTCGGCCTTCTTCTCGGCGAACTCGTCGTACTTCTCGCGGGCGTGCCGGCGGACCGTCGCCCGCTCCTCCAGATACGCGTCGTAGCCGCCGCCGTAGACGCGGTGGGTGTTCTGGGCGAGGTCGAGCTCGAGGACGCGGGTCACCGCTCGGGCCAGGAACTCCCGGTCGTGGCTGACGAGGACGACGCCTCCGCGCAGGCCGCGGACGAACGTTTCGAGGCGCTCGAGTCCGTCCAGATCGAGGTCGTTGGTCGGCTCGTCGAGCAGGGCGATGTCGAAGCGCGACAGCAGCAGCGCGGCGAGGCCGACGCGGGCGGCCTGACCGCCGGACAGTCCCGTCATCAGGGCGTCGGCGCCGACGGAGAGGCCGAGGTCGGCGAGGACGATCGGCATGCGCTCGTCCAGGTCGGCGGCGCCGCTGGCGAGCCAGCGCTCCAACGCCGTGGCGTAGGCGTCGTCGGCCCCGGGCACCGAGGGGTCGCCGAGGGCTGCGGCCGTGGCATCCATCTCCTGCGTCGCCGCGGCGCATCCGGTGCGACGGGCGATGTACGCGGCGACGGTCTCGCCGGGGACGCGCTCGTGCTCCTGCGGGAGCCACCCGACGAAGGCGTCGGCCGGCGCGAGGGAGACGGTGCCGGCCTGCGGGTCGTCGACGCCCGCGAGCAGGCGCAGGAGCGTCGACTTACCGGCCCCGTTGGCCCCGACGACGCCGACGACGTCGCCCGGCGCGACGGTGAGGTCGACCCCCTCGAAGAGCGTGCGGTGTCCGTAGCCCCCGGCGAGGCCCTGTGCGACGAGGGTGGCGGTCATCCCTCGATTCTCGCAGGCCCGTCGCCGCGGCCCTGCGTCCCGGCCTTCGGGCGCTCCCGCCAGTAAACGCTCCCTCGTGGCGGAAACGCCGTGCCACGTCGTGTCCACCGGCGGAGGGCGTTTATTGACCGGAGAACCCCGCGGCGACCGAGGGGCCGCGGACGTCAGATCCAGCGGTCGACGCCGCCCCAGCCGCCGACCCAGGCCTCCAGGTGCGGCTCCTTCCGCAGCACGTGGACACCGGATGCCGTGAGCGTCCCGGTCGTGAACCCCGCGTCGGTCCCCCACCGGGTCGCACGGCGCCGCGCGCGGCGCGAGGTCGCGGCACCGACCGGCGCGCCGTCCGCGGCCCGCAGCTCGAATCCGCCCTCGGACCCCTGCCCCAGCGCGGACAGTCGCGCCGCCAGCTCGTCCGCCCCGTCGATCGCGACGGCCCGGTCCAGCCGCAGGACGACGCGCGCGTCGGGGAGGCCGTCGGCGGCCCGGCGCAGCCGCGGGTCCGCGGCGACGAGCACCCGCGGGTCCGCGGCGAGAGGCGGCGACGGGTCGGCGTCCACCACCACCGTCGCCCGGGGGAAGGCCGCGAGCACGGCATCGACGCACAGGAACGCCGCCGCCGGCGACGGCATCCCCGTCAGGTGCACGACGAGATCGGGCACGGCGGGCATCACCCCGCGCCCGCGCGAGCCGTCGACGGGGATCGCGTCGGCCAGGCGGAGCGTCTGCCGATTGCCCTCGCAGGCCCGGTCCTCGCTCGAACGCCCGGCCCAGTCCGGTCCGTCGTGCCAGGCGACCGCCGCCGGCACGTGCGCGAGCACCGCGCCGGCCTGCCACGCCCGGTGCGCCCACTCCCAGTCCTCGCCGCCGTAGGAGGTGAAGCCCTCGTCGAAGCCGCCGACCTCGTCGAACAGCGGCCGGGAGCAGGCGAGCACGGCGCTGATGACGAAGCGGTAGGAGCGGTCGTCGGCGTGCAGCAGGTCGCCGCTGCGGGCGTAGGCGTCGCGCAGCCAGTCCGGCTCCGGCAGTTCCCGGGCCGGTCCCACCTCCGCGAGCGGCGCGTCCGGCGCGACCCCGCCGAGATCGGCGTGACGGCGGCGACCGACCGTCACGGCCTCGGGCAGGAGCGCGGGCAGGCGGCTCAGGGCGCGCACGTATCCGGGCTCGGGCGCGGTGTCCGCGTCGAGGAAGCACAGCACATCCCCCGTCGCGGCGGCCGCACCGAGGTTCCGCGCGGCGGCGGCCCGGAACCCCCGGTCCTCCTGCCGCACGAGGAGCACGTCGTCGGGCACGACGGGGGCGATCGGGGAGCCGTCGTCCGCGACGACGATCTCGAGCAGATCCCGCGGGTGGTCCTGTCGCCGCAGGGCTGCGAGGGTGCGGGCGAGCTCCTCCGGCTGGTCGTAGTGCGTCACGATGACGCTCACCCGCGGCGGGACCGGCTCGACCCCGGCGACGAGGTCCCAGCGGTTCCCGGGGACCCACGGGTGCCCGGGAACCCACCCCGCGCCGTCGTCCGACCGGTTCACGCGAGACCTTCCGCCCACCAGCGGAGGTACGCGCCCGCGGCGTCCGCGCGCCCGTGCGGGAGCGGATGGATGCCGTGCCACGTGCGTCCCGGCTCGGCGACGGCGCCCCGCACCTCCGACGCGAGGGCGTCGGGCTCGACGGGCCGGAGAGTCCCCGGTCGCAGCTCCGCCATCTCGTCCACGTAGCGGTTCCGGACGGCCAGCGGCGCGCGGCCCCACCCGATCCACGACGCCAACGAGCCGGACGCCGAGACGTGACGGTGGGCGATCACGGGCACGGCGACGGCGCGGGCCCGCGCGGCCATCGCCGCATCGTCGAGCCACCCGGTCACCTCGACGTCCACGCCGGCCGCCGCGGCACGGCGGACGAACGCCTCCAGGTCGCCCGCGTGACCGTCCGACGCGCGTCCGAGCACGCTCACGCGCGGCACGCCCGCGGCGACCGCCGCGGCGAGCGCCTCGTCGTGCCCCTTGCCGGGGTAGAAGTAGCCGAGCACGCCCACCGACCCGTCGGGCGGCGGCGCGGGCAGGGACGGGGTGGCATCCACGGGGAGGGGGACGACCGCGACCAGCCCGTCCCACACGTCCTCCTCGGCGAGCAGCGCCCGCTCGTGCGCGCTGTTGACGGCCACGCCATGGGCGGCCCGGACGACGGACCGGTAGAACGCCCGGCGGCGCGGCCGGTTGCGTTCGCCGTCGGACTCCTGCGGCACGTCGTGCAGAGTGACGGAGAGGGGATGCCGCCGCGCCAGGGCCTCGATGACCGCCGCGGCCTCCTCGGGCGAGGTGCCCCACAGCCGGTCGGTGACGTGGGCGTGCACGGGCGTGCCGGGCGGCAGCGACGCGAGCCCGTCCGGCGCGATCACGCGGGCCCGCGGATCGAGGCCCACCACCTCGGCCGCGATCTCCCGGGCGTACACGGCGACGCCGTGGGGGCCGGGATGCGCCAGGAGGACCGGGGGCGCGAGCTCGGGGAGGACGGACGAACCCGACTCGGCGGTGCCGCTCACGACGCCCTCCATCGGGCGATCAGCGGGGCGAGACGCTCCATCGCGGCGGCGACGAACGCGGGGTGCGCGGCGTACCACTCGAGGTGCGCCGACCGGACGGCCTCGACCGACAGCTCCTCCCCCGCGACGATCCAGTCCGGTCGCGGGGCGTCGTCGAGGTCCCACGCGTCGAGCACCCAGGGCTCCAGGGGCGCCCGCACCCCCGCGAGGATGGGCCGCCCGGGGTCGACGGCCGTACCCGGCGCCCCGAGCGCGGCGACCACGCGGTCGCCCAGCGGCATCCAGATCGCGTTCCCCGGGTGGTTGACGGTGCGGGCGAGGTCCACCACGACCGGAGACAGCAGGTCGGATGCCACGATGTCGATGCCGAGCGCCTCGCGGCGGCGCAGTTCCGCGACGGACGCGGCCGCGACCTCCCGGACGCTGTCGCGGGACAGCTCCCGGGCGACGGGCAGGCCGGCGGCCTCGGCCAGGACGCGCACGTCGTGGTAGGCCACGAGGGGCGGGTCCTCGTCGACGCCCGGCACGCGGATGGCCGCCTGGAACGGGTAGAGGCCCCCGAAGCGGACGATCGGCACGGTGAGCGACCGGGCGTGCGACGGCAGGGCCGCGCGCAGCTGCGCGGTGCCGAGCGGCAGGCCGTGGTAGTCGTCGCGGATGGGCTGCGCGACGAGCCAGGACGCGCCCGCGAGCAGGCGGTGCAGGTGAACGGCGTCCTCGGGGGTCAGCTCGTGGACGGCGGGGACGCGGACGCCGGGGAGGGCATCGGACGACACGACCAGACGCAGCGACTCCGCCTGGCAATTGCCGACGACCAGGCCATATCCCGCAGGAGGCGCCTCGTCGCCGTAGAAGACCGCATAATGCCGGCGTCTCGCTATCACCGCCTCGCCGTGATCCGCAAGGCTTCCCGGCACGGTCCTCTCGCCACCCATGATGTGAACGTAGCCGTCGGCCGTTCCGCGCTCCCAACCGCCCCGTTGCATTGCGAACGCCTCGGCGATGCGGTAGCGCACCGCCGGAGCCAGCATGACGAGGAGGAGAAGAGATCGACGCACCACTCATCCCGCCTGTCCGGGTCGCCGCGGTCCCCGCAGCACACCCGTACGTCCGGGCGGTGACCGACCCTGCGCGTGTCGCGCTGCTGGCCGATCCCCCGCCGCCCGGGGCCGAGCCGGGCCAGTGGTGGCCGCCGCAGGTGCTGCTCCCCTCGTGGCTCGAGGCGCACGCGGCCGGGATCGACCTCGTGCACCTGCACTTCGGTCTCGAGTCGTACTCCCCCGAGGAGCTGTCGGCTGCGGTCGCGACGATGAGACGGCTCGGCCTGCCCCTCGTCTACACGGTGCACGACCTCGAGAACCCGCAGCTGGAGACGCAGGAGGCCCACCGCGCGGCCCTCGACGTCGTGATCGGCGCGGCCGACGAGCTCATCTCCCTCACCCCGACGGTCGACGCCGAGGTGCGACGCGTCTTCCACCGTGCGACCACGGTGCTCCCCCACCCCACGCTGCTCGCCGAGGAGGCCCCGACCGGAACCGCGCGACGCGTGACCCGGATCGGCGTCCACCTCCGCGACCTGCGTCCCAACATCGACGGCGTCGGCACCACCGCGACGCTGGTGCGGGCCATCGCCGACCTGCGCGCGCAGGGAGCCCATGTGGAGGGGGTCGTCCGAATGAACGAGAAGGTGCGCGACGCCGACGCGGCGGCATCCATCGAGCTCCTCGTCGCCGACACGGAGGGGGTCGCCGTCGAACGGGGGCCGCGCCTGGGCGACGCCGAGCTCTCCGCCTGGCTCGCCGACCTCGACGCGTGCCTGCTGCCCTACCGGCACGGGACGCAGTCCGGCTGGGCCGAGCTCTGCTACGACCTCGCCGTGCCGGTCGTCGGGACGCGCGTGGGCCACATGGCCGCGCAGCACCCCGAGGACTACCACGCCTTCGCCGTCGGCGACCCGCTGTCGCTGGAACGCGCGATCATCGACGCGATCGCCCCCGCGTGGTCGACGCCCGGATCGCCGCGGCGCGCCGCCGAGGTGGCCCGGCGCCGCGACGAGCGCCGCGAGGAGCTCGACGCCGTCCGCGACGCGCACGTCGCCCTGTACCGCCGGGCGCTGGCCGCGAAGGACGCCGCATGATCCGCGGCTCGCGGCGCCTCCGCGTCCTCGTCGTCGCCCCCTCGCGATACCCCCTCCGCCAGCCGCACGCGGGCGGGCTGGAGGCGGTCGTGTGGGACCGCGTCCGCTGGCTGCGGGCGCGCGGGCACGAGGTGACGCTGGTGGCGGCGGACGGCTCCGACTTCCTCGGCGACGTGCCGGAGTTCCGGCTGCCCGTGCCGACCTGGGACCGGCGGGCCGACGCCTCCGACACGATGTACCCGCCCGGGTACGGCGACCGGCTGAGCAGCGCCATGGAGGCGGCGCTCCTGCGGCTGCAGGCGGACCGCCACCTCTTCGACGTGGTCGACAACCACAGCCTCCACGGCGAGCCGATCCTGTGGAGCCGCGAGGCCGGCATCCCCGTCGTGACGACGCTCCACACCCCGCCGCTCGAGCCGATGCTGGACGCGGCCGCACGGGTGATCGACCACGCGCACCGGTTCGTCGCCGTCAGCCAGGCGACCGCGCAGGCCTGGTCGGCCGAGGGCGTGGACGCGTTCGTCTTCCCGAACGGGATCGACACGGACCGCTGGACGCGCGGTCCCGGGGGTACCCGCTGGGTGTGGTCCGGGCGCATCGTCCCCGAGAAGGCGCCGCACCTGGCGATCGAGGCCGCCCGGCTGGCCGGGGCCGAGATCGTCGTGGCCGGGCGCATCGGCGACGTCGACTACTACGAGCACATGGTGCGGCCGTTGCTGGACGAGCGCGCGCGCTACGTGGGGGCCCTCCGCCAGCCGGATCTGTGCCGCCTGGTCGGCGAGTCGGCCGTCGCGCTCGTGACGCCCATGTGGGAGGAGCCGTTCGGCCTCGTCATCGCGGAGGCCCTGGCCACCGGCACGCCCGTGGCCGCCTTCGACATCGGCGGCGTCTCCGAGGTGCTCGCCGGCGCCCCGGCCGCGGCCGTGGTGACCCCCGGCGACGTCGGGGGACTGGCCGCCGCAGCCGCCGACCTCGCCCGGCAGGCGCAGCGCGAGCCGCTGACCCGCGTGTGGACGCGCCGCGCCGCCGTGCGCGCGCACTCCCTGGCCGGCCGGTACCGCGAGGTGGAGCGGGTGCTCGCGCACACCGCCACGCAGCCGGTGCCCGTGCGCCGCGCGCCCGCGGTGTCCTGGTGATCGGCTGGTACGTCCACCACCACGGGTACGGACACCTCTCGCGCTTCCTCGCGGTGCAGCCGCACCTGCGCGTCCCCGTCGCGGCGTTCTCGTCCCTGCCGCGGCCGGCCGGTCTCGACGGGTCCGTGCCGTGGACGCAGCTGCCTCCGGACGCGGACGTCGTCGTGCAGCCCGACGGGTCGCTCTGCGACCCCCGCGAGGCCGATCCCACCGCGCGCGGCCACCTGCACTGGGCGCCGCACGGTCACCCCGGCCATCGCGCCCGGCTCGCCCGGATCGCCGACGCGGCCGTCGCCCGCGACCTGCGCGTCCTCGTCGCGGACGTCAGCGCCGAGGTCGCCGTGTTCGCCCGGCTGCTGGGCCTGCGCACGGTCGTGGTGACCCAGCCCGGCGACCGCACCGACGCCCCGCACGCCCTCGCATACGACCTGGCCGACCGCATCCTGGCCCCCTGGGCGCACGGCATCGTGCCGTCCGCAGCCCTGGCCGACCGCGGCGACCGCGTCGTGTGGACCGGCGGCATCTCGCGGTACGACGGGCGGGCGGCATCCCTCCCCCTCCCCGGCCGGTCGGTGCTCTTCCTGGGCCGGACCCTGGAGCCCGAGGTGCGCGCGACCGCCGCCGCCGCGCTGTCCGCCCGGGGCTGGACGGTGGATGCCATCGGGCACGACGCCGCGTCCCGGGTCGACGATCCGTGGCCGCTGCTGTCCTCGCGCACGGTCGTGGTGAGCGCGGCCGGGCAGAACAGCGTGGCCGACCTCGCCGCCGCGGGCGCCCGGGCGGTCGTCATCGCGCAGGAGCGCCCCTTCGACGAGCAGCAGCGGACCGCCGACGCCCTGCGAAGCGCGGGTCTGGCGCGCGTGGCCCCCGCGGACGTGTCGGCCGACGAGCTCGTCGCGCACGTCGAGGGCGCCGCCGGGGACGCCCCGGACTGGTCCCGCTGGCAGGTCGCGGGGGCGGCGCGCCGCTTCGCCGAGGCCGTCGAGGCGATGCTGCCGTGAGCACGACCGCCGTCCTGACCGTCGCCTCCGCCGCGCGCCGCGAGCACCTCGAACGTCAGCGGCGCGTCCTCGCCGAGGTGGCGCCCGAGGCGCTGCGCGTGGAGGTCTGGCTCGACGAGACCCTACCGGACGAGACCCTGCCAGATGAGACCCTGGATGCCGCCGCCCTCACGCTCCACGTCCCGCCCGGCCCCCACGGGCTCCGGGTCGGCGAGGGGCGCAACCGCGCGGCCGCGGCCGCCCTCGCCGCGGGCGCCGACCTCCTCGTGTTCCTCGACGTCGACTGCCTTCCCGGGGCCGACCTGCTGCCGCGCTACCGGGCCGCGGCCGCCGCGGCGCCCGACGCGCTGCTGTCGGGCCCGGTGACGTACCTGACGAGCGTGCAGCGGCCGTCCACGGCCGCCGAGCTGCCCGGCCACACCCGCCCGCACCGCGCCCGTCCCCTGCCCGCGGACGGCGAGGTCCGCGTGGCGACCCCCGACGAGTACGCCTTGTTCTGGTCGCTGTCGTTCGCGGTCACCCCCGCGACCTGGCGCCGCCTCGGCGGCTTCCACGACGGCTACGAGGGCTACGGGGCCGAGGACACCGACCTGGCCTGGACCGCCCGCGCCGCCGGCATCGAGCTGCGCTGGGTGGGCGGGGCCCACGCGTACCACCAGTGGCATCCGGTGTCCTCGCCGCCGTGGCGGCACCTCGACGACATCCTCCGCAACGGCGCCGCGTTCCACCGGCGGTGGGGCGAGTGGCCGATGGGCGGGTGGCTCGACGCGTTCGCCGCCGCCGGGGCGATCGAGCGCCGCGGCGACGGCTGGGCGCGGGTGGCCTGACTCCGCTCGACCCGGCGGGGCCGCGGGACCGACGCAGCCCTGCGTTGTGGCGTTGACTTGCCGCAAATGCACACTGCCGACAGCCCGCGGCGTACATCTGCGCCAAGTCACGGCGAGGGGCCAACGGCAGACGGGCTCGGCGCCGGCGGGCCGCAACCCCCCGCGGCCATGTCGGGGCCGCTCGATAGCGTCGAGAGCCCGAGACGAAGGAGACCCGATGCCCGCTTGGCCCGAGCACGTCATGTGGTGGCACGTGTACCCGTTGGGGTTCGTGGGGGCGCCGATCCGCGACGACGTGGACCCGGATGCCGCTCCCGAGCACCGGCTGGACCGCCTCGAGCCGTGGCTGGACCACGTGATCGGCCTGGGCCTGAACGGCCTCCTGCTCGGCCCCGTGTTCGCCGCCGAGACGCACGGCTACGACACGGTCGACCACTTCCGCATCGACCCCCGCCTGGGCGACGAGGACGATCTGCGCCGTCTCGTCGACGGGGCGCACGCGCGCGGCATCCGGGTCCTGCTCGACGGGGTGTTCAATCACGTCGGACGCGGCCACCCGGCGTTCCGGGCGTTCGCGGACGGCGGCGACGACCCGGGGCTCTTCCGCGCCCGGCGGGTCGACGGCCGCGTCGAGGCCGATGTGTTCGAGGGCCACGACGCGCTCGTCGCGCTCGACCACTCCTCCCCCGCGGTCGTCGACCTCGTCGTCGACGTGATGTGCCACTGGCTCGAACGGGGCGTCGACGGATGGCGATTGGATGCCGCCTACGCGGTGCCCGCGGACTTCTGGGCGCAGGTGCTGCCCCGGGTGCGCGAGCGGTTCCCCGACGCGTGGTTCCTCGGCGAGGTGATCCACGGCGAGGCCGCGGACATCGTGCGCACGTCGACGATCGACGCGCTCACCCAGTACGAGCTGTGGCAGGGGATCTGGCACGGCATCGCCGACCGCAACTTCTTCGAGCTCAGCCACGCGGTCGAGCGCAACGACCAGCTGCTGGCCACGTTCGTGCCGCAGACCTTCGTCGGCAACCACGACGTGACCCGTATCGCCTCGGCGATCGGCCCGGACCTGGTGCCGCACGCGCTCGCGGTGCTGTTCACCGTCGCGGGCACCCCGTCCGTGTACGGCGGCGACGAGCTGGGCTGGACGGGCGTGAAGGAAGAGCGGGTCGGCGGCGACGACGCGGTGCGGCCGGAGTTCCCCGCCGCCCCGCCGCGCGACGACGAGCTGGACCCGTCCGCGCTGCGCATCCTCGACGCGCATCGCGCGCTCATCGCCCTGCGTCGCCGCAAGCCGTGGCTGTGGCGCGCACACACGGACGTCGTGGAGGTGACGAACACGGCCCTGTCCCTGCGGACCGCCGTCGGCGACGACGCCGTCGTCGTCGCGCTCAACATCGACGACGCCCCCGCCTCTCTGCCGGTCGCGGACGGGGTCACCGTCGTCGCGGGCGAGGGGGCGGTGGCGGACGGCCGCGCCGCGCTGCCGCCGCGGGGATGGCTGGTGCTCGAGGCCTGAGGCATCCCGGCCGGCGTACGGGGCGCGAGCCGTGCACGGGGCGACCATCGACCGCCCCGGTGCACGAATCGCGCCCCGCATGGCCGGGATCGCCGGTGGTCCCGCAGGCGTGTCCCGAAATGTGCGACTGCGGCCGGCGAAACCTGCACGAAGTGGGACACACCCACCCCCGCTCCCCCGACCGGCCGAGCCGCGGGCGGAGAGACCGTCGGGCGCGTTGCCGGGGTCGAGCGTTATCGGTAACATAACTCCATCGCGACGCGGGAGCGCCGCCGCGAGACCCCGGGCCGCGACGAGCTCCCCCGGCGAGGAGAGCGACGATGCCCACCACGATGACCCGCCCGACCCCGGCGCCCCCGCGCGCCGGTGCGACGCCGCGCGCGCGACGGATCCTCCTGACGGTGGGGGCGGTGCTCACCGCCGCCGTCCTCGTGCGGGCCGTCTCCATCGACGCGGACTCCCCGCTGCCGAGCGCCCTGTCGGACGGTGTCACGCTCGCGGCGAGCGTCATCGTCGAGTCGCTGCCGTTCGTCTTCCTCGGCGTCATGGTCTCGATCGCGGTGCAGCTCTGGGTGCCGACCCGGGTGATGGATGCCGTCGTCCCCCGCGCCGGCTTCGCGCGGCGCGCGGTCCTGTCGCTCCTCGGCGTCGTGCTGCCCGTGTGCGAGTGCGGCAACGTGCCCCTCGCCCGCGGACTCATGGTGCGCGGGTTCTCGGTCGCCGACGCGGCGACGTTCCTGCTCGCCGCCCCCATCCTCAACCCCGTCACCCTCATCACCACGTACCAGGCGTTCGGCTGGAACGACGGCATCCTGGTGTCCCGCCTCGTCGGCGGCTTCGTCCTGGCCAACCTCGTGGGCTGGCTCGTCAGCCTGCACCCCGACCCGGACCGCCTGCTCACCCCGGTCTGGGCCGCGGCGTGCGCGAGCGCGTCCTCGGCGACCTCGGCCCCGACCCTCCGTCGGGCCGCGGGCCTGTTCCGCAGCGAGGTCTCGGCCATGCTGCCGGCGCTGTTCCTCGGCGCCGCCGTGGCGGGCCTCATCCAGGTGGCCGTCTCGCGCGACACGCTCACGTCGATCGGCGGGCATCCGGTCTACGGCATCCTGGCCCTCCTGCTCCTCGCGTTCGTCATCGCCATCTGCTCCAACGTGGACGCGTTCTTCGCGCTGTCGCTGGCGTCGTCGTTCTCGCCGGGCGCCCTGGTCGCGTTCCTCGTATTCGGGCCGATGATCGACGTGAAGATGCTCGTGATGCTGTCGACGACGTTCCGGGTCCGCGCGCTGGCGGGCGTCACCCTCGTCGTCGCCCTGGGCGCGCTCACCCTCGGACTGGCGGTGAACGCCCTTGTCTGACCTCCTCTCCCGCTGGGCCGGACTCGCGCTGTGCGCGGTCGGCCTGATCGCGACGCTCGCGCTGGCCGTCACCGGCGACCTCACCCTCTACATCCACCCGCGGTACGTGCTCTTCACCGTCGTCCTCAGCGTGCTCGGCGCCGGGCTGTTCCTCGCGTCGGTCTGGTACGCGGCGGCGGGCGGTCGCGGCGGGACCGAGGACGGGCACGACCACGACCACACGCACGAGCACCAGAACGACCACCAGCACGACCACGGCGCCGACGCTCACGGTGGCCGGGCGGAGCGGCATCCCTCCCACCTGTGGCGCACCGTCCGCGGACGGGTCTCGGCGACGGGCCTCGCCGCCCTCGTCGTCGCCGCGACCGTGGCCCTCCTGGTCGTCCCGCCCGCCACCCTCAGCGCGGAGCGCGCCCTCACGACGGCGACCGCGGCCGACGGCAGCGGCGACGTGCCCCGCCCCGCGCTCCTCGGCAGCGACCCCACCGGGTTCTCGGTGCGGGACTGGGCCACCATCCTCGGCGGCGGCGCCACGGCCGACGACCTCGTCGGACAGCAGGCCGACATCACCGCCTTCGTCCTCGTCGGCGACGACGGGTCGGCGCGTCTGGGACGCTACGCCGTCACCTGCTGCACGGTGGACGCGCAGCTGTTCGCCGTGCCCGTCGTCGCCGCGGACCTGCCGGACGGTCTGGCCTCCGGATCGTGGGTGCGCGTCACGGGGACCTTCGCCGACGTCGCAGGGGCGACCCTGTTGCATCCGGACGCCGTCGAGGTCGTGGAGGAGCCCGATGACCCCTACCTCTCCTGAGCGGCGCGCCCCCTCCGCCCGCCGGCGGTTCACCCTCGCCGGCGTCGCCGTCGTGTCCTGCCTGACGGCGGTCAGCGTCGCGCTCGGCGCCGCGGCCCTCGAGCGCGGACCCCGCGTGCGCGGGATCGACGGCGACACCGACCTGCTCGTGGAGCGCTCCGGCGTGACCCTCGTCCTGCGCGCCGACCAGCCCCTCGACGGACGCAGCGCCGACGGGGTGCGCGTGGAACCGGAGGTGCCGATCGACGTCGACGTGTCCGGCTCCTCCCTGCGCGTCACCTTCCCCGGGACGGTCGACTTCGCCCGCGACTACCGCCTCATCGTCCCGGCCCTGCGCAGCCGCACGACGGGAGCGGTGGATGCCGCCGAGCTCGCCTTCACGACCCCGTCGCTGTCCGTGACCTCCCTCGTCCGCGGCGGCGCGTTCGCCCGCGACGGCGGAGACGACCGCATCGTGCGCCACGACCTGTCGAGCGGCCAGGAGACCACCGTCCTCGCGGCGCCGCGGATCCAGGAGTACACCGACGACGGCGCCGGCGTGGTCGCCGCCGTCCTCGACGACACCGGACGCGCCTCGCTCGTCCACGGCGGCGACGGCCTCTCGACGACCCCGCTCGCGCTCCCCGGCGACGGCACCCTCGGCCTGCTGCGCAGCTCCGCCGACGCGGGGCGCGTCGGGTTCGTCTTCACCGGCTCCGGCACGGACGGACAGCAGCACCTCAGCACCCTCTTCACGATCGACCCCGCCGACCCCGACGCCGCCGCGCAGGCGGTCCTCGGCGTCGACGGCATCCCGCTCCAAGCCGACGCGTGGTTCTTCGTGCCGGGCAGCACGTACCTCGTCGCGCAGGCCCCGACGGGCACCATGAGCCTGGTGGATGCCACCGGGGTCGCGGCCCCGCGCCTGCTCGGCGAGGTCGGGACGCTGCGCGGCGTGCTGCCGGGGACCACCTCGCTCGTCGTCGAGACGCCGGAGGGCACGACCGTGCTGGACCTCACCACGGCGACGACGACGCCGGCCGGCACCGACGCGTCGGACGACCTCGCCGCGGGGTCGCTGCTGCTGTCGCCCGAGACGTCGATCGCCTGGACCGCCGACACGGTCGACCGTCGCGCGGGCGGCGTCGTCCGGCGCGTGTTCGACGCCGACGCCGACGCCCGGATAGAGGAGGTCTGCGTGTCGCCGAGCGGTCGGCACGCGGCCGTCGGCACGGTCGCCGACGACGCCGTCATCGACGGCTATCCGACGCGCGCGGAGTGGCTCGGCCGCACGTCCGCGGTGGTCGACCTGTCGACGGGCGAGGTCGTGGCCGAGGTGCCCGGCACCCGCCCCGACTGGTGCGCCTGACCCCCCCTCGCCGCACGCTGCCCCCGCCCGCCCGCCGTGGAGATCACGCGATCTCGGCGAGGGCACACGTCCGGGGGCGCGAGAACGCACGAGCTCGAGGAGATCACGTGATCTCGCCGCTCGCGCCGGCCCTGCGGACCCGGCCCGCGGCCCGGGCCGGCCCCGCCCCGCCCGCGCGCACGAAGAACGCCCCGAGGCCGTTGGGGGCGGGCCTCGGGGCGTCGGTGCGGCTGGCCCGGGTGGGTGAGCATCGCGCGTCACCCACCCGGGTGGGGATCAGCCGCAGCTGCGGGCGGTGTACGCCGCGGTCTGGGTGGCGGTCACGTCCTTCCCGTCGACGGTGCCGGTCGCGGTGACCGTGGCCTGGCCGGCCCCGATCCGCACCTGACGGGTGGTGAACGCCTGGCTGGTCGACTTCCCGGCGGCGAGACCGGTGACGGTCTTCTCGCCGTGCGGCGTCGAGATGCGCAGCGACACCGGCACCGTGCTGGGGTTCTTCACGGTGACCGTCAGCACCACGCGGCCCGACACGCACCGCGTGGACGCGGTCGCCTCGACCTTGAGGGCCGGGGCCGTGGCCCGCACGATCTGGACCCGGTACGTCTTCGACGTCGTGTGGTCCTGCGCGACCGACCGCAGCGTCACCGTCGTCGCCCCGTCGGCGGCCAGCGGGACCGTCCGCTTCTGGGTGTCGTCGATGAGGATGTCGCCGAGGTAGACCAGGCCGCTGGGGGTGGCCGGGTCAGCGTCGAACGTCGCCGTGGTGGCGTCGCGCGGCACCGTCACGGTGTAGTCGTACGTGCCGTCGGCCAGCGTCGGGCTGAGCGTGCCGCCGTCGAACGTCAGCGCGTTGAGGTCGGCGTCCGTCGCGAACGAGGTGGTCGTGGTCGTGTAGACGCCGAAGACCCCGCCGACGAAGCTCGCGCCCGTGCCCTGGAAGCGCACCGTGATGATCGGGATCTTGTTCCCGGCCTCGTCGAGGACGTAGTTCCCGGCCTGGTCGCGCTTGTACCTGTCCTTCGCCGCGATGTCGGCCAGCGCCGACGCGGGGATCTCGTCGTACTGGACGTAGAACGAGTTCGCCCCGTTGGCGTTGGTGATCCGCTCGCTCTTCAGCTTGACGTCGTTGATGTAGACGTCGAACGTGCGACCGTCGTCACCGCCGAAGTAGCGGACGCCCAGATAGTTCTTCGGCGCCGACGGGTCGACGGCCATGTCGTACTGGAAGAACGCCTCGGCCGAGCGCTGGCCGTCGCGGTACTGCTGGCCGAGGTGCGCGCCGACGGAGGAGAGGTTGAACTTGTAGTTCTTGCCCGCCTCGCTGTTGTTGTTGTCGAACGACGTGAGGGCGTCCACCGTCATCTCGTCGATGCGCAGCTTCTCCTTCTCCGTCTTGATGAGGGCCTGCGCCTCGGCCGAGTCGGGCTGGATGAGGTTCATGTACAGCGCGTACCGGGCGTTGTACATGCTGTAGTACGGCTCGAACGTCAGCGCCGCGGAGGCGGCATCCACGTTCTGGAGACCGAACTTCATCACCGTGCGGCCGTTGTTGTCCGCGCCGTTCGGGCGGCGGACGAGGTTCTTCTCGATGTCCTTCTTGAAGGCCTCCACGTCAGCGACGCGCACGCTGTTGGTGACGGACTTGTCGGCGGTGCTCATGCGCACGAGGATCCCGGCGGGGCTGGTGGCCTCGACGTTGGTGCGGTTCAGCTCCGCGGACAGGACGACCGGGCCGTAGCGGAAGGCCACCCAGTTGGGGTTCTCGGTGCCGGCCTCGACCTGCACCTTGGCGGGCAGGGTGTACGAGATCCGGTCGCCGGCCGCGACGGGCACGACCACGTAGCCCTTGTCGGTGGCCGCCGCGACGTCACGCGTCTGGCCGTTGACGGTCAGCGTCGGGTTCGGCGACCACGACGGCACGCGCAGGCGCAGGGTGGTGCCCTCCGCCAGCGTCCCGCCGTCCAGCGCCTCGACGACGAAGGTGGCCGTGTCGGTGTTGGGGATGTCCGCGGTCTGGGTGAGCTTCATGTTGTGCGGCTCGGACGAGAAGACCGTCGACCGGAACATGTTGACGTAGACCGAGGAGCTCTTGCGGAAGTAGATCGAGTCGCCGAGCTTGGTGAAGCTCTCGGTCGCCGTTCCGTGGTCGCACCAGAACTCGTCCACGGGACGCCCGAACACCTTCGCGTACCCGGCCGTCTGCGGCTGGAAGTACGTCATCATGCCCGTCTCCGGGTTCTGCGACGCGAGGATCGTGTTGATGTAGGTGTTCTCGTACCAGTCCGCGTACTTCACGTCGGGGTTCACGCGGAACAGGCCGTGCGTGAGCTTGAGCATGTTGTACTCGTTGCATCCCTCGACCGTGGACTGCTCGCCGTAGCCGTTGGTGATGCCGTTCGTGGCGAACTCGTGCAGCGTGCCCGGCTGCTGGAAGTGCTCCGAGTAGCTGTTGCCGCCGCCGATGTAGGAGTGGTCGTTGACCACCATCTGCCAGAAGTTCTCCGCGGCGCGACGGTACATGTCGAGGTCGGACTTCTCGGCATCCGTCAGACGTGCGTACAGCGCCGGGTTGTCGGTGAACACCGTGTAGCGCTTGAGGGCGCCGACCAGCTTCGGGATCGTGGTGTTGGCGTGCTTGCCGGCGAGGACGTCCTGGTTCGCGGCGAGCTGACGGAACAGCTGCACCTCGTCGAAGAGCTCGGCGGCCTTCTTGTGCTGGTCGTTCTCCGTGATGGCGTACAGCTCGTACAGCGCCTCGTTCATGCCGCCGTACTCGGTGCTGAGCAGGGCGCTGGGGTTCGCCTGACGCGAGCCCCAGACGTTGAGCCAGGAGCCGAAGCCGCTCGCGACCGACAGCGCCTTGTCCGCGACGTCCTTCGGGGCGTACTGGTGGGCGTCGATGAGACCGGCGAGCACCTTGTGCAGGTTGTAGAACGGCACGATGAGGCCGTCGCTGCCGTGCGGCAGGTACGACACCGGGAACGGCGCGACGTAGCCGGCGTTCGCGGCGTCGCGCTGCGCGTAGGCCGCCTGCGCGGCGGCGAGGCCGTCGACCGCCGTCGTGAGCTTCTGCAGCAGCTGCGCCTTGCGGCCCGCGTCGGTCTCGGTGGAGTACGCCTGCGACAGCGCCGACATGAAGTGACCGAAGAAGTGGCCCTGGAAGCGCGCCCCCGTGGTGCGCTCCCATCCGCCGTACGGCTGCGCGGTCGTGGGGATGCCGGCCAGCTGGTCGAACGAGTAGAGGAAGCGCTTCGGGTCGAGCGTGAGCAGCCAGTCCACCATCTTGGCGTTGCTGTTCTGCAGGTAGGGGTCGGTGACCAGGACCTCGTTGAGGTCGGTGTCATCGACGTAGATCGAGGTCGCCACACCCTGCGGGGCGACCTCCACCGGGAAGGTCTTGGTGCGCGGGGTGCTGCCCGCGTAGCGGGCGGTCGCCGTCAGCGTGACGGTGGCGGCGGCGTCCTTCGGCCGGGTGACGGTGGCCTGACCGCCGTCGATCGAGATGACCGCCGGGTTCGAGGAGGTCCACGTGAAGGTGCTGCCGTTGGATCCCGTGGTCGGCAGCCCGAAGCTCGTCGACGCGCTGGCGGGCACCGTGACCTGCTCGAGCGCGCGGCCGGCGACGTCGGCGGGATCGAAGGCGGGGTTGTTGGCCTGGGTGAGGGCGACGACGTCCTCCGTCGTGGCGACGGCGTCGTACAGCGTGTAGTCGTCGAGGGCCCCGCGCACGTAGGCGCCGTTGTACTGCGGGCCGTTGAAGCCGATCGACTTGGTGGTCGTCGTCTCGGAGGTGATGACGCCGGTCGCCGATCCCTCGGCCGGGAAGGCGACGGACGACACCTGCTTCTCGCCGTTGCGGAAGAAGGTGACCGCCTTGGAGGCCTGGTCGTACGTCACGACCACGTGCGTCCACTCCCCCGCGGGGAAGAACGCGTCGCGGGGGCCGTTGACCGTCACCTTGTAGGGCTGCTGGTTCGCGGGGCCGATCGACAGCGCCAGCGGCGTGTTCGCGTTCTCGGCGGTGAGGTACCACCCGGCGGTGTTGTAGGCACCCTTGTTCCAGGTGAAGACCTGCTCCCCGGTCCCCATCGCGCCGTCCGGCTTGAACCAGAACGACAGCGTCAGGTTCTGCGGCTGGAGGGCGGCGCTCGTGCCGAGGCTCACCGCGTCGTCGCCGGTCAGGCTCAGGGCGCGCCCGTCGATGCCGGCGACATAGGCGGCCTGGCCGCGCAGCATCGAGGTGGCGATCTTGTTCGGCCCGACGTCGGTCAGGGCGTCGTCGAAGGGCAGGTCGAGCACCGTGGCGGAGTCGAGGGCGGATGCCGCGGAGGCGGCTGTCGGGGCGATCACCGCCAGCCCGCTGGCGATCACGGCGGCGGTCGCGCTGAGGGCGACCGCCTTACGAAGTCGGGACATCATCGTTCCTTTCTGCGTCACTGCAGAATCCGGACCGTGCGCGACGTGCTCGCGCTCACCGGGAGGGCGGCCCGGCGAATGGTTCTCCGAGTATGTTAGGGCTAACAGTGCAGTCTCACCAGTCGGATTTCTGGGAGCGTTCCCACGTGGATGCCACCGCCCCGGCATCCCGTCCCCTCCCCGCCCCGCGGCGCCGACTCGTCCGCGCCACCCGCGCTTCCGCCGCAGCCGGCACCGCCCCCAGGCGTGTCCCAATTTGTGCGACTCCGGCCGGCACAACCTGCACAAAGTGGGACATGCCCACCCCACTCCGCCGGCTCAGCCGCCCCCGCCCAGCAGGCGTGTCCCAATTTGTGCGACTCCGGCCGGCACAACCTGCACAAAGGGGGACATGCCGGCTCAGCCGGCGCGGAACCGGTGCTCCGGCCGACCGGTCGTCCCGTACCGCAGCCCGACCCGGATGACGCCCCGCTCCGCGAGCGCTGTCAGGTGCCGCTGCGCGGTGGCGCGCGAGACTCCGATGCGCTCCGCCACCTCCGACGCCGACGCCTCGTCGTCGCCGAGCGCCGCGAGCACGGACTGCTCGGTCGCGGACCGGGCGATCGACGCGCCGTCCCGCTCGCCGCGGAGCATCGCCGCGGCGCGGTCGATGTCGTCCTGCGTGAGCGGCCGTGTCGACGACAGGAGGTTGCGGTACCGGGCGTAGCGCTCCAGCCGCTCGGCCAGCACGCGCGTGTCGAACGGCTTCACCAGATACGCCAGGGCCCCGGCCCCGAACGCCCGCCGGACGGTCGCGGCATCCGTCGCCGCCGACAGGACGAACGCGTCGATCCCCGCCGACCGCACCAGCTCGATCCCGTCCCCGTCGGGGAGGTACAGGTCGGCGAGCAGCAGGTCGGGCGCGTGGGCGGCGAGCGCCGCGCGCGCCTCCCCCACCGTGCGGGCCGGGTCGAGAGCGGTGAATCCGGGACGGGATGCCACGGCGTCGCGGTGCAGTCCGGCGACGCGGTAGTCGTCGTCGACGACGAGGACGCGGATGTCGGTCATGCGTCCTCCTCGGACGGTCGGGTGAGCACACCGGGCAGGCGGGCGGCGACGACGGCGCCGTGGCCGTCGCCGCCCGGGTCGGCGATCCAGACGTCGCCGCCGCGCCGCCGGGCGAACTCGCGCGAGAGCGAAAGGCCGATCCCGCGGCCGTGGACGGCGTCCCCGTCGTCGTCCCGGTCCGCCCGCCGGGCGAAGGCCGCGTCGACGTCGGCGATCCCGCCGCCGGTGTCCGCGACGCTGAGCACGACCGCGTCGGCGTCGCCGAGCACGGCGACCTCGACCTCGCGCGGGGAGGGACCGGATGCCGCCGCGGTCACGGCGTTGTCGATGAGGTTGCCGAGCACGGCGACGACGTCCTCCACGTCGTCGACGGTCCCGCGGAGCCAGGTGTCGTCCGCGACCCGCAGCGCGACGCCGCGCTCACGCGCGGACAGCGCCTTCGCCCCGAGGAAGGACTGCAGCATGGCGTCGCCGACGAGGTCGATCCCGGGGACGGCCCAGTCGACGGAGCCGCGATCGACCAGCTCGGCCAGGAAGGCCCGCGCCTCGTCGGTGCGTCCGGCATCCAGGAGTCCGACCGCCGCATGCACCCGGTTGGCGTTCTCGTGGCGCTGCACGCGGAGGGCGTCGCCGAGGGCGCGGACGCTGTCCAGCCGCCCGGACAGGGCGGCGACGTCGGTCCGGTCGCGGACGACGGCGACGCGGCCGAGCCGGCGTCCGCCGCGGCGCACCGGGCGGACGTCGATGAACACGACGCGCTCGCCGACGGGGAGCCCGGACTCGGCGCCGTCCTCGCGGAGGGCCGCGGCGACGGCGGCGGGGAGGCCGAGCTCGTCGACGGGCCGACCGACGGCGTCGGCGCGACCGAGCAGCCGCTCCGCCGGGGCGGTCCACACGCGGACGACGCCGGCGTCGTCGATGGCCACCACGCCCTCGTCGGCGCTCTCGAGCACGGCGGTCTGGGTCTGCACGAGCGCGACGAGCTCCTCGGGCTGCACGCCGAGGGTGAGCCGTTCGAGGCGCCGGCGCATGAGGAGGGCGACGACGGCGCCGATGCCGACGGCGGCGAGGACCGCGACGGCGATGCCGCCGAGGAGCGCGGGCAGGTCGTCGAACACGCTCGCCCGCTCGAACCCGACGCTCACCTCGCCGACGGGCACGTCGCCGTCGGGCGGGTAGACCGGCACCTTCGCCCGCGCGGACTCGCCGAGCGTCCCCGTCTCCCAGGTCACGACCTCGCGTCCGGCGAGCGCGTCCGCGAAGCTCGTGCTCACCACCTGCCCGAGGCGGTTCGGATCGGGGTGGGCGAGACGGATGCCGTGGTCGTCGGTGATGACGACGAAGAGTCCCGCGGTGCGGTCGGTGACGTCGGCGGCGTATTCCTGCAGGACGCCGTCGCGCAGGTCCGCCGGGTCGGGTGTGCCCGGGTCGGCGGAGAAGTCGGCGACGAGCGCGCGCACCTGGGGCGAGTCGGCGACCGAGCGGGCGATGTTCAGCGCGGACGAGTCCGCCTCGGCGCGAAGCTGCTGGACCCCGAGCCAGCTGAAGACGGCGGCGCAGACCGCGACGACGACGATCTGCGTGGCCACCTGCACGACGAGCATCCGCGTGGCGAATCGCACGGGGCACCTCCTCCGGTCGGCGGGTCGCGGCCGTCGCCGGCGCTGCGCGAAATGCGCAGAACACACGGTACGCGCATAACGCGGAGCAATGCGAGCAAGCGCGCGAGAGAGGGAGCGGCATCCCTAGCATCCGGAGATCGATGCGCGACGCTCGCGCCCGTCCACGACGAAGGAGTCGCGATGACCCCCCTCATCCTCTCGGCCGAGGCCGTCGAGTACCCGGTGGCCTATACGCCCGCCGACGGCGTGCTCGTCGCCCTGGGATTCCTCATGATCCTGTCGTTCATGGCCCTGATCATGACGCGGCGCCTGACCCCCATGGTCGCGCTCATCGTGGTGCCCACGATCTTCGGGCTGATCGCCGGCGCCGGGTTCGGCATCGGCGACATGGTCATCGACGCGATCGGCAACATGGCGCCCACCGCCGCGCTGCTGATGTTCGCGATCATGTACTTCGGCATCATGATCGACGTCGGCCTGTTCGACCCGCTCATCCGCGTCATCACCCGCCTGCTCGGCGACGACCCCGCCAAGGTGGTGCTCGGCACCGCGATCCTCGCCGGCGCGGTCTCGCTGGACGGCGACGGGTCGACGACGTTCATCATCACCACGTCCGCGATGCTGCCCATCTACCTGCGCCTCGGGATGAGCCCGGTCGTTCTGACGTGCGTCGCGGGTCTGATGAACGGCACGCTGAACATCGTCCCGTGGGGCGGTCCGACCGTCCGCGCCGCCACCGCCCTGGGCCTGCAGCCCACCGACGTGTTCGTCCCGATGCTGCCCTCGCTGGGCGCGGGCCTGGTCGTCGCGCTGGCGTTCGCCTGGTTCCTCGGCCTGTCCGAGCGCCGTCGCCTGGCCGGCTCGGTCGACACCTCGAAGCTCGACGGCCCCGGCGGCTTCGGACGCCTCGGCGCCCCGAGGATCTTCCGCGGCGCCGAGCACAAGCCGGGCGCCCTCGCCTCGCTGCGCACGGGCAACATCGTCACCGTCCGCGGCGGCCGCGGCGCCGTCGCCGCCCCGGAGCTGGTGGAGGCGTCCGACACCGCGATGGCCGACACGATGCTCGACCCGAACCGCGCGACGCTCCGCCCGAAGCTCATCTGGTTCAACCTCGCGCTGACCCTCGCCGTGATGGTCCTGCTCGTGATGGACCTCTTCCCGCTCGCCTTCGTCTTCATGGTCGGCGCGTCGGTCGCCCTCATCGTGAACTTCCCGAAGCTCCGGTCGCAGGCCGACGAGATCGTGGCGCACGCGCCGAGCATCGTCGGCGTGGTCTCGATGGTGCTCGCCGCCGGCGTGCTCGTCGGCGTCCTGAACGGCACCGGCATGGTCACGGCCATGGCGGAGTGGATCACGCAGGTGATCCCGTCGTCGCTCGGCCCGTTCCTCGCCGTCATCACCGGTGTGCTGTCGATCCCCTTCACGTTCTTCATGTCGAACGACGCGTTCTACTTCGGCATCCTCCCGGTCCTCGCCGAGAGCGCCACCGCCTACGGCATCGAGCCGGTCGAGATGGCCCGCGCGTCGATCACCGGACAGCCCGTGCACCTGCAGAGCCCGCTCGTCCCCGCGATCCTGCTGCTCGTGTCGCTGGCCGGGGTGAACCTCGGCGACCACCACAAGAAGGTGCTGTGGCGCGCGACGATCGTGTCGCTGGTGATGCTCGCCGTCGGCGTGCTCGTCGGAGCGGTGCCGCTGCTCAGCTGAGCCGTCGTCGGTCTCGGACGGACCCGGGATGCCATGGCATCCCGGGTCCGTTCCTCGTTCTCTGCATGCGTTCCCTCCCGCCGATAAACGCTCGCTGCACCGAGAAACGCCGGGTGCGCGCGTTTCTCGGTGCACGGAGCGTTTATCGCCAGGGGGGACCCGCGCGTGTCGGAGTGTTTCGTCCCGGGGAGCCGCGACCGCCGACAGCGCGTACCGTCGTAGACATGACCTCGCTACCGCACGCGCACGACGAGAGCACTCCGGCCATCGGCACCACGGTGTCCGCGGACGACTTCAAGCGCGCGTTCCGCGGGCACCCCGGCGGTGTCGCCGTCATCACCGCCTTCGGCGAGAACGGGCCGGTCGCGCTGACCGCCTCATCGGTGTCGTCGGTGAGCGCCGATCCGCCGCTGCTCATCTTCTCGGTCTCCGCGATCTCGTCGGCGACGCCCACGATCATCGCCGCCGACACGATCGTCGTGCACCTGCTCGACGCCGAGGACATCTCCCTCGCCCGCGCCGGCGCGACGAGCGGCATCGACCGTTTCGCCGACGCCGACGCCTGGTCCCGCCTGCCCACGGGCGAGCCGGTCTACCACGGGGTGCGGGCGTGGCTGCGCTGCCGGATCGTCAGCCGGATGGATGCCGGCGGCTCGACGGTCATCGCCGCCCAGGCCCTGCAGGTCGACGTCGAACGCGACCTGGAGCCGGGCGCACCGGGCGACGCGCTGGTCTACCACAACCGCACCTGGCACCGCCTCAGCGAGCACTCCCGCCTGGACTGACGGCGGGCGCGGCGTCGATCTCCGCCGTCGCGAGCACCACGTCGCCCGGACCGAGGGCGACGACCCGCGTCGCGTCGGCGTCGCCGCACAGCCGCAGGGTCGTGTCGACGAACGCGGGTGCCGTCATCCGCACGCGCAGCGCACGCACGCGTCGGTCGGGGGTCCGCCGCCGCGCGGCGTCGACCATCAGCAGCCGCAGCAGCGGGCCGTGCACGAGCAGGTCGTCGAGTCCCTCGACCTCCTGCGCCCACCGCCGGTCGTAGTGCACGAGGTGGGTGTTGAACGTCAGCGCCGAGAAGCGGAAGAGCTGACGCGCGTCGAGATGGACCTCCTCCACCCAGGCGGCCTCCGCCGCCGCGAGCGGGTCGGTGCGCGGCGGCCGGCCGGGACCGGCGGCCTGCTCCAGGAAGACGTCGTGCCACACCGACCGCACCCGCACCTCCCCGTCGACGACGAACTCGCGCTCGATGTCGGCGAAGACCAGGCGACCGCTCGCCCCGGTCTTCTCCTGGATGCGGCCGGCCCGCGCCGTCTGCGTCACCCGGTCGCCGACGTGGAGCGCGGCCGCAAAGACGGTGTCCTCGCCGGCGTACATGCGACGGGGCAGGTCGGTCTCGGGGAGGATGCCGTCGCGGGCGGGCGTGCCGTCGGGCCGGAGGTCGTTCAGGGGCGCGGCGAAGGGAAAGAACACCGCCTCCCACCCGGGCGGCAGCGGGTCGCCGTCGGCCAGGACCGCGTCACGCGGGGCGAAGGTGCCGCGGTAGGCCTCGGGGCGGGCGGCATCCAGGGTCTCCGTCCGGGTCGTGCTCATACGACCGCGCCCGATTCCCGGAGCTCTGCGATGCGCTCGTCGTCGTACCCCGCGATGCCGGTGAGGACCGCCGTGGAGTGCTCGCCCAGCCGGTTGGCGACGCGGCCGGGGGCCGCCGGGGTGGCGCTGAGCTTGATGGGCTGACCGAACATGCGCAGGATGCCGAGGGGGCCGTAGTCGACGTCGACGATCATGTCGCGCTCGGCGGTGCCCGGGTCGTCGACGACCTCGCCGATCGTCTTGATCGCCGTGAGGGGGATGACGTCGCCGGCCATCGCCTCGAGCTCGGCCTTGGTCCGCCCGGCGAGCCAGCCCGCGACGACCGGCTTCACGCGGCGGGCGTAGACGTCGGGCTCGAAGCGCTTGCGCATCGTGTCGATCTCGGGGTCGTCCGCGACCTCGGGCGTGCCGAAGAGCGCGCAGCTGGCCCGCCACAGCTTGTCGGTGTACGCGCCGAAGAACACCTGTCCGTCGGCGCAGTCGAACAGCTCGTACGGGCGCACCCAGGCATGCTCGTTGCCCGAGGGCGTCGCCTCGACCCCGCGCACCGTGTAGTCGACGACGGCCGTCTCGGTGAGGGCCAGGACGCTGTCGACCTGCGCGACGTCGACGAGCTGCCCCTCCCCCGTCCGCTCGGCGTGGCGGAGGGCGGCGAGGGCGCCGACCACGGCGAACAGCGTGGCGGACAGGTCGCCGATGGTCACGCCGACGCGCACCGGCTCCTGGCCGGGGTAGCCGTTCATCGACCACATGCCGCCCGCGGCCTGCGCGGTGTTGTCGAAGGCCGGGCGGCGGCTGCGCGACCCGGTCTGGCCGTAACCCGACACGGCGACGTAGACCAGACGCGGATTGACCGCGCGCAGCACGTCGAAGCCGACGCCGAGCTTGTCCATGGTCCCGGGGCGGAAGTTCTCGACCAGCACATCGGCGCGGCGCACGAGATCGATCAGGGTCGCGGTCCCGCCGGGGGCGGTGAGGTCGAGGCCCACGCCGAGCTTGCCGCGGTTGTACTGCGCGTAATAGGCGCTGAACTCGTCGTCGCCGTCGGTGAGGTACGGCGGGAAGCCGCGCGAGACGTCCGGGTCGCGCGGGTTCTCGACCTTGATCACCGTCGCGCCCAGGTCCGCCAGCATCTGCGCGGCGTACGGTCCGGCGAGCACGCGGGACAGGTCGAGCACGAGCACCCCGGCGAGCGCTCCGGTGGTCGGTCCGAGGGGCGTGCTCATGCGGAAGTCTCCTTCGTCGGGGTTGCGGGCGAAGCCCCGTCGGAGCGCTGACTTGTCGCAGTCTTCCAATGAGGCATCCTCGGAGCGCTGACTTGGCGCAGATGTACGCGCAGTAGCCCCCGCGGCGTGCATTTGCGACACGTCATCGCCTTCCACTGGGGCATCCTCGGAGCGCTGACTTGGCGCAGATGTACGCGCAGGAGCCCCCGCGGCGTACATCTGCGACACGTCATCGCCTTCCAATAAAGCATCCTCGGAGCGCTGACTTGGCGCAGATGTACGCGCAGGAGCCCCCGCGGCGTGCATTTGCGACAAGTCACGGCTTTCCCTCGCGGCGCCGGGGCGGGTGAGGGCGGCAGCGACGCGGGAGGCGTGGGGCCGGCCGCGCCTCTCCGCGAGCCACGCGCTCGTGCGGGCGAGGGCGACGACGTCGAGACCGGTGCGGATGCCGAGGCCCTCGAGCATCCACACGAGATCCTCGGTCGCGAGGTTGCCGGTGGCGCCCGGGGCGTAGGGGCAGCGGCCGAGCCCGCCGACGGACGCGTCGAACTCCGTCACCCCGGCGCGGAGTCCGGCGAGCACGTTCGCGAGGGCCTGGCCGTATGTGTCGTGCAGGTGCAGGGCGAGCGCCGTGCGGGGCACGCCGGCGGCGGCGACCGCGTCGATGACGGCATCCACGTGCCCGGCGGTCGCGACGCCGATGGTGTCGCCGAGGGCCACCGTTCGGCATCCCGCGTCGTGCAGCGCCGCGGCGGCCGCGCGGACCGCGGCGATGTCGACGTCGCCCTCCCACGGGTCACCGAAGGCCATGGAGACGTAGCCGCGCACGGCCAGCCCCGCCGCGACGGCCTCCGTGGCCACCGCACGGGCGCGCTCGATCGCCCCGTCCCGGTCGGTGTTGAGGTTGGCCCGGGCGAACGACTCGGTCGCGGTGACGACCACCGACACCTCGCGGAACCCCGCGCCGACCGCGTCGTCGAGTCCGCGGCGGTTGGGCACGAGGGCGACGGCGCGAGCGCCGGGAGGGGGAGCGAGGGATGCCGCCACGCTCGACGCGTCCGCCAGCTGCGGCACCCACGACGGGGGCACGAAGCTCGTGACCTCCAGCGCGCGGACCCCGGCGGCGTAGAGCCGGGCGCACAGCTGCGCCTTGACGGCCGTGGGGACGACGTCGGTCTCGGCCTGGAGGCCGTCGCGCGGACCGACCTCGAAGACGGTGACCTCGGCCGGCATCCCTTCCCTCGGGACGACCACGGGGCGGGACCGCGGCGCGGGAGCGCTCATCGCGGCACCCGGGCGGCGCGGACCTCGGCGAGCACGTCGCGGGCGTGCTCCACGCGGATGCGGCCGTCCGCGACGATGCGCGCCGCGACCTCGCCGATCTCGTCGACGGCGGCGCCCGCGCTGGCCGCGATCGTGCGGGCGTGCAGGGTCATGTGCCCTCGCTGGATGCCCTCGGCGGCGAGCGCCCGGCACGCCGCGAGGTTCTGGGCGAGGCCGACGGCGGCGATCGTCGCGGCGAGCTCCCGCGCGGTGGTCACGCCGAGCAGGCGGACCGCGGCCTGCGCGGCCGGGTGCGCACGTGTCGCGCCGCCGACGAGACCGACCGCGAGGGGCACCTCGATGGTGCCGACGATGTCGCCGGCGGCATCCCTCTCGAATCGGGAGAGCGCACGATAGAGCCCGGAGCGGGCGGCGTGGGAGTGGCAGCCGGCCTCGACGGCGCGCGTGTCGTTGCCGGTGGCGAGCACGACGGCGGTGATGCCGTTCATGATGCCCTTGTTGTGGGTCGCCGCGCGGTACGGGTCCGCCTCGGCGAAGGCGCTGGCCGCCTCGATGTCGGCGGCGACCTGCGCGCCGCCGAGGAGATCGGCGGGGAAGACCGCCCGCGCGCGGGTCAGGCGCAGGTCGGCCTTGTTCGTGAGGATCCGCAGCAGCGTGCGGGCCCGGGCGATCTCGGCGACGCGCGGGGCGATCGCCTCCGCCATGGTGTTGACCGCGTTGGCGCCCATGGCATCCCGGACGTCGACGTGCAGGTGCAGGACGACCTGGGTGCCGGTCCGCGTGGGGAGCGTGCGGACGGAGACGTCCCGCGCCCCGCCGCCGAACGAGACGAGCACCGGGTCCTGGGCGTCGGCGAGGGCGAGCAGTTCGTCGCGCGCCTCGAGGAGACGCAGGCGCGTCCCCTCGGGGTCGACGGCATCCAGGATCTGGATCTGCGCGATCATCACGTCGCCGGTGGACGAGGTCGAGAATCCCCCCGTCGTGCGGGCGATGCGCGCCGCGTTGGAGGCCGCGGCGACGACGGACGGCTCCTCGGTCGCCATGGGCACGATGCGGTCCACGCCGTCGACGGTGAAGTTGGTGGCCGCCCCGACGGGTACGCCGATCATGCCGATGACGTTCTCGACCATGTGGTCGGCCCGGGCGACGGTGAGACCGTCCTGGGGGTCGAGCGCGGCGAGGTCGTCGGGGTCCACTCCCGCGGCGTCGGCGACGAGGCGGCGCCGATCCCGGGGGGCGTGGTCGCGGAGTCCGGGCAGGCGGCTGGTGGTCGACACGGGGGCTCCTCCTCGAGCGGGGCGCCGCGCGCGTCGCGGCCCCGATTCGAGGCTAGAAAGGGCGCGGGCGGACGGACACGGACGCAGAGCACACCGGATGCCGCCGGCGATGTGCCGGTCACCCATCGCGCTGTCCCGCGAGCCGGTCCCGCAGCTCGTCGAGGCGCACCGCCGTGGACAGCCGGAAGAAGCGCTCGTCCTCCCGCCAGCCGTCCTCCAGCAGACGGTCCAGCTTCTCGAGCCGCTGCAGGATCGTGTTGGTGTGGAAGGTGAGCGCTCGGGCCGTGCGCGTGGGGCTGGCGCCGTTCCGCACGAACGCGCGCAGCGTCGTCAGCAGGTCGCTGCCGCGCTCCGCGTCGTGGCGGCGGACCGCGCCGAGGGCTCCGTCGAGGAACGCGGAGAGGGCGCGCCGGTCCGACGTCAGCGTGGCCGCGTAGGGCGCCAGGTCGTCGGCGGGCACGAGCGTGTCGGTCAGGTCCAGCGCGCGGGCCAGGCCCGCGGCCGCACGGACGTCCGCGGTCGCCCGGACGGGGTCGCGGTCGGCGCCGCCGGTGGTCACGGCCAGCACCGGGACGTCGAGGGCGGCGCGGACACGACGGCGCACGGCCGCGTCCGACGGCGCGTCGTGGAGGGCGAGCACGAGGCCGTCGAGCTCGGCGACCAGCGCCCCCTCCCCCAGCTCGCGGGCGATCACGCGCGCGGCCTCCGCCCGTCCGAGGCGATCGACGTCGAACGCGGTGGCCGCGCGCAGACGGCCGAGGTCGACACCGGACCTCCGCAGGGCGTCCGCGACATCGGCGCGCCGCGCCGGGGCCGCGGTCACGAGCTCGACGAGCAGGTCCGCCCGCCGGCGATGATCCGCGGCGGCCACCGCCTCCTCCGACAGCGCCAGCAGGGCCGTCACCTGACCGGCACGCTCGATCGTGCGCAGGTCCACGTCGTCGAGCTCGCGTGCGGACGCCCCCACGACGATGGCGCCGAACGAGCGCGCACCGGCCGCGACGGCGGTGACGAGGGCGGCATCCGGGGTGCGCACCGCCCGTCCGTCGGTCCGGCTCCGCACGACGGCCGCCCGGACGGCGGGGGCGGCGGTGTCGGGCGGCCGGTCGCCCTCGCTCGCACGGACGGCGCCGTCGGCGTCGACGATGACGACGGGGGCCTCGAGCCCCGCCGCGAGCGTCCGCGCCACCGGGGCCAGACCGCCCCCGGCCAGGACGGCGTCCACGAGCTCGCGGTGGACGCGATTGGCCCGGTCGCGGGCGGCGACGTGCGCGGTCAGCGCGGCCGCCGCGGCGCGGGCGCGCTCCGCCTGGAGCTCGGCGTCGGCGAGGGCCGCGGCGGTCTGCAGCACGACCGACGCGTGGTCGGCCAGCGCCGCGAGGAGCGCGATGTCGTCGGGGGTGAAGGTGCGCTCGCGGCGCATGGCCACGAACAGCACGCCCAGCACGCGGACCTCCGAGAGCAGGGGCACGCCGAGCATCGACACGATCCCCTCGGCGGCCACCGCGGCGTCGATGCCGGACGTGTGCCGGTCCGCCGCGACGCTGTCGTAGCGGCGCACCGCGCGGGGCAGACGGGACTCGGCGATGGCGCTGACGAGACCGCGCCCACGGGGAACGACGAGGTCGCGGAGCGCCCCGGAGACGACCCCGCGGGTCTGACGCACCCGCAGCGTGCCGTCGCCGTCGTCGAACTCCGACAAGTACGCCACGTCGGCGGCGAGGAGCTCCTGCGCGCGTTCGACCAGCCGCTCCAGCACGGCGTCGGCGTCGCGGACGGCGGCCAGCTCACGGGCGCTGGCGAAGAGCGCCGCCAGCTCCCCCGCGCGTCGGCGGAGCGCGGCGGTGTCGTCGGGCCGGCGGAGCGCGGCGGTGTCGTCGGGCCGGCGGAGCGCGGCGGTGTCGTCCCCGTCCGCGGGCGACGCGTCACCGGGCGGCGGGGACGCGGCCGTACTCACGTCCGTTCGACCGCGCCGGCCACGACGGCGGCGCCGCACACCGCGGCCATGAGGACCGCGACGGTCGTGTCGTTCACGGCATCCCTCCCGCGCCCGTCCCGGCGGCTCATCCGTCCGCCATCCGGACGCCGAGGACGGGCACGGCGTCGAGGAGGTCCCGCGTGTACTGCGCCGCGGGGGCGTCGAGCAGCTGCTCCGTCGGTCCGGACTCGACGATGCGGCCGTGACGCATCACCGCGATCTCGTCGCTGACGTAGCGGACGACGGCGAGGTTGTGCGAGATGAAGAGCATCGACAGGCCCAGCCGCTCCTGCAGCTCCCGCAGCAGGTTGAGGACCGCGCCCTGCACCGACACGTCGAGCGCGCTGGTGACCTCGTCGGCGATGAGGACGGACGGCTCCCCCGCCAGCGCCCGGGCGATCGTGATGCGCTGCCGCTGGCCGCCGGAGAACGCCGCCGGCAGCTCCCCCGCCCGGTCGGGATCGAGGTGGACGAGGTCGAGCAGCTCCCGCACCCGTGCGACGCGGGCGTCCCGCGACCAGGACCGGCCGGTGGCCCGCAGCGCCTCCGCGATGGAGTCGCCGATGCTCATCCGCGGGTCCAGCGCCGAGAACGGGTCCTGGAACACCAGCTGCAGGCTCCGGCGGGCCCCGCGCGCCGCCGCGCCGCGCCCCGAGGCGGGGATCCCGCCGACGCGGATCTCGCCGCCGGCGAGCGGGACGAGACCCACCGCGGCGGCCGCGATGGTGCTCTTGCCGGAGCCGGACTCGCCGACCAGGCCGAGGGTCCGTCCCGCCGGCACCGCGAGCGAGACGTCGTCGACGACGGTGGTCCGCCCGTAGCGGACGGACAGGCGGTCGATCTCGAGGGCGTTCACACCCCCACCTCCTCGGCGAGCGCGGACGCGGCCAGCTCCGGCGGGATGACCGGAAGCGGCCGGGTGCGGTCGGACGTCATGTCGGGCAGGCACGCCACGAGCGCCCGCGAGTACGGGTGCGTCGCGTCCTCGCGGATGCGCTGGGCGTCGAGCTCCTCCACGACGACCCCGTCCTTCATCACGAGGACGCGGTCGCAGAACGCGGACACGAGCGCGATGTCGTGCGAGATGAAGACGATTGCCGCGCCCGTCTCGCGCTGAGCGGTGCGCAGGACCCCCATCACCTGACGCTGCACGGTCACGTCCAGGGCGGTGGTCGGCTCGTCCGCGATGATCAGCTGCGGGCGGCCGGTGAGCGCCTGCCCGATCATGGCGCGCTGGCGCATGCCGCCGCTGAACTGGTGCGGGTACTGCGACAGCCGGCGACGCGCGTCCGGGATGCCCACGGATTCCAGGGCCAAGGCGGCGTGCTCGCGCGCCTCCGACCGCGACAGGCGCAGGTGCACCTCGGGCACCTCGGTCAATTGCCGGCCGATCGTGAGGGCGGGGTTGAGCGAGGTCAGCGGGTCCTGGAAGACCATCCCGAGCTCGACGCCCAGGACGGAGCGGTCGGCGGCCGTGAGGGGCCGCGTCATGTCGATGCCGTGGAAGGTGTGCGCCGTCGTCGTGATGCGGGCGTCGGCGCCGAGCAGCCCGGCGAGCGCCATCGCGGTGAGCGACTTGCCGGACCCCGACTCGCCCACGATGCCCACGACCTCGCCGGGGGCGATGCGCACGCTGACGCCGCGGACGCGCTCGACCTCGCCGCCGTCCGCGGTGCCGAACGCGACGCGCAGGTCGGCGACCTCCGCGATCGGCGCGTCCGCGGCGATCGGGGCGCGGTGCGCCGGGGACGCCGCGGGCCGGAGGGGGGCGACGGCGCCCACGGCCCGGCGTCCCACGGCCCGGAGTCCGTTCCCGCCGCCGGCGAGCGCCTCGCTGACGAAGGTGAAGACCAGGCCGGCGAGGACGACGGCGATCCCGGGGCCGATGGCCGCGAGCGGGTTGACGTAGATGCGGGTGATGCCGTCCTGCAGCAGCCGGCCCCAGTCGTATCCGGGCGCCTGCACGCCGAGGCCGAGGAACGAGAGCCCGGCGAACGACAGCAGGGTCACGCTCGCGGTGGCGGCGGCGTTGACGAAGAGCGGGTTGGCGATGTTCGGCAGGATGTGCCGGACCAGGATGCCGAACGGCCCGACGCCCACGACGCGGGCGGCGCGGACGTAGTCGCGGCCGGACACGGAGGAGGCGAGGTTGTAGACGAGACGGGCCATGAAGGGGATGCCGGAGATCCCGATCGCGAACATGGCGCTCATCGCGCTGGCGCCCCAGATGACGGTGAAGAACAGCACCATGAGCAGCCACGGGAAGGCGAGGAGGATGTCGAGCAGGCCGGTCGCGAGACGCCGGACGTGCCGGGGCAGGATGACCGCGACGAGACCGTACGCGATGCCGCCGACGGTGGAGACGAGCGTTGCCCCGAGGGTCAGCAGCAGCGAGACGCGGGCGGCGACGAGGACGCGGGCGAAGATGTCGCGACCGAGGTCGTCGGTGCCGAACGGGTGCGCTGCGCTGGGGGCGAGCAGCCGCTCGGGGACGTTCGACGTCTCGGCCGCGCCGACGAAGAGCACCGGTCCGAGCAGGGCGACGAAGAGGAACAGCGCGGTGCCGGCGAGCGCGGCGATGCCGGCGGGCGAGAGCAGACGGGAGCGCAGGGTCATGGCTCAGCCCTCCGTGATCGAGGACCGCGGGTCGACGGTCACGAGGATGAGGTCGACGATGAGGTTCACGCCGAGGATGATGAGCGCGTAGACGACGACGAGCCCCTGGACGATGGGGTAGTCCTTGGCGCCGACGGCCGGCACCATCACCCCGCCCATCCCGGGGATGGCGAACACCGTCTCGATGAGCACGGTGCCGGCGACCATGCCGCTGAGCAGCAGGCCGCTGACGGTCAGCGAGGCCGTGATGATGTTGGGCAGCGCGTGCCGCAGGTAGATGAGGCGCCCGGGCAGGCGCTTCGCGCGGGCGGTCGTCATGTAGGTGGCCCCGAGGACCCCCGACATCTCGACTTGCACGATGCGGGCCAGATAGGCCATGGGGCCGAGCGCCAAGGCGAGCACGGGGAGGACGGCATCCCTCGGGTCCCCCCACCCCGCCGCGGGCAGCCACTGCAGCTGCACGGCGAAGAGGGCGATGAGCCCCACCGCGAGCAGGAAGCCGGGCACGGCGATGAGCATGCCGAGGATGCCGGAGATCGCGGCGTCCGCGACGCGGCGTCCGGGGCGCTGGAGCGCGACGGCGGCGCCGATGCCGAGCGGGACCGCGGCGAGGAGGGCGACGAGGAAGCTGACGACGCCGAGCGTCACCGTGGCCGGGAAGCGCTGCGCGATCGTCTCGGACACGGGGCGGCCGGTGCGGATCGAGTCGCCGAAGTCGCCGCGCAGCAGGCCGGCGATGTAGTCGAAGAACTGGACGGGCAGGGGCTGGTCCAGCCCCAGCTCGGCCCGTGTCGCGGCGACGAGCTCGGGCGAGGCCTGGATGCCGAGCGCCGCCCGCACCGGGTCGCCCGGGACGAGGTGGATGAGGAAGAAGGATGCCACGACCACCACGGCCAGCGAGACGAGCAGGCGCCCGAGCCGGCGGAGGAGGAACGCGGTCCGGGGCGACAGGGACGGGCCGCGGCCGCGCCCCTCCGCCCGCACCGCGAGGGCTGCGGTCGGAGCACCGGCCAGGTCGGCGGTGGCGGGCGGAGGGGTCGCGGTCATGTCAGCCCAGCATCCGGATCGAGGTGGGGTTGAGGAAGTTCGGCTGCTCGAACACGGCGCCGGACTGGTAGTTCGGCAGGATGTTGTCGATCACCGGGAACGTGTCGAAGCGGTCGATGAGCTCCCGCTCGGCCTGCTGCCACAGCCCGCACGCCTCGTCGGGCGCGGCGGTCTTGGCCTCGGTGGCGAGGGCGTTGTACTCGGGGTTGTCGACGAACATGAAGTTCAGACCGCCCTGGTCGGGGGTGGCCCCGCCGAAGAACAGGTCGAGCACGACGGGGCTGCCCGGCGCGATCTGCACCCAGCCGGTGTCCCAGTCGAAGCTCGTGTAGAGCTGGTCCGACCAGGCGGCGGCGTCGTTGGCCGACAGCTCGGTGACGACACCGAGCTCGTCCCACGTCTCCTTCACCAGCTCGGCGGCCGGGGCGTGCGAGGCGGTGGGCGCGTCGTAGATGAACTTCACCTCGAGCGGCCGGCCGTCCTTCTCGCGGATGCCGTCGGAGTTCAGGGTCCACCCGGCCTCGTCCAGCAGCTCGGCGGCGCGGTCGACGTCGGTGTCCGGGAGGGTCCATCCGGGCGGGTCCTGCACGCAGAGCAGGGGCGTCTTCATCACGAGCCCGGACGACGGCAGGCCCGTCGCGCCGGCGATGACGGGGCCGACCTCGTCGCGGTCGATCGCGATGGACAGCGCCTCGCGCACGAGCGGGTCGGAGAACGGGCGGCCCTCCTTCTCGTTGAAGAGGATCTGGCCGACGGGGTTGCGCACGCCCGCGTACTCCAGGCCGGCGCCTTCGAGGCGGTCCTGGTCCGGGCCGGTGACGACGCCGGAGTTCAGCTCGCCCGACAGCAGCAGGTTGGTGACCGTGCTCTGATCCGACACGATGCGCGCCTCGATCGTGTCGGGCAGGCCCTCGGTGTCGCTCGTGACGTCGTACGGGCCCCACGTGTACCCGTCGCGCTTGGTGAAGACGTAGGCGTCGCCGGCGCGCGCCTCGCTGAGCTGGAACATGCCGGTGCCGTTCGTGGCGTCCGACAGCGACGGGGTGTCGGCGAGGCCCGCGTCGCAGACCATCATGATCGAGCCGAGGTTCGTGGAGAGGAACGGGTCGTTGACCGTGCTGGTCACGGTGACCACGTTCCCCTCGGCGGTCGCGGAGACCGCCTCGGTGATGACCGTGCCGTACGAGAAGGTCGCGTTGGCGGGGTCGGCGTTGTAGTTGAGGTTGTCAGCGACCGTCTGGCCGGTGAACTCCGAGCCGTCGGCGCAGGTGATCCCGTCCTTGAGCGTGAAGGTGGCCGACGTCCCCTCGTCGGTCCAGCTCTCGGCGAGCCAGGGCTCGTACTCCCCGTCGGGGGTGACGTAGATGAGCGACTCGTAGGCGATCGTGACGACGTCGAAGGTGTCGGGCGACACGGCCTTCATTGGGTCGAGGTCGCCCGGGTCGTCGCTGATCGCCTTGACGAAGGTGCCGCCGGAGACGTACTCGCCGGAGGCGTCGCCGCCGCCGCCGTCGGATCCCGCGCAGGACGCCAGTGTCAGCGCGAGGAGGGTGGCCCCGGCCGCGGCCGGGACGATGCTGCTGCGTTTCATTGCCTTGCTCCTTTTCTCGGGTGAAGCGTGGTGATGCCGGTGGTGCGGTGCTGCGGGTGGTGCTTCGGGTGTGGTGCGGGTGTCACCGCGCCGGGAGGGGCGCTGCCAGGTGACTCAGGGGCCCCGCCGCCTTGACGGAGACCTTGATGGTGGGACGCGCGGTGTACGACAGCGACGTCTCGAGGACGTCGACGATCTCGACGGCGAGGGGGTCCGCGCCCGCCTGGATGGCCTTGGCGATCGCCGCCTCGGACGCGGCCGCGATCGCGGCGTCGCGGTCCTCGGCGTCGGAGATCTGGTCCGCGCGGCCGCCCGCGAGCGAGATGGCCGCGCCGACGGCGTTGGCCACCTCCGCGCGGTCCGGCCGCAGGACGGGGCCGGCCCCCGGCAGGTCGTCGGGGACGAGCATCGCCCCGCCGCCGACGACGACGAGCGGCAGGTCGACGCGGCCGAGCGAGAGCCGCTCCACCGCCTCCTCGATCCGCTCGTGCGCCCGGGCGAGCCCCGCGGCGAGCGCGTCGCGCCGACCGGCGGTGAGCGGGGGCAGGGACCGACCGGCGATGCCGTACCCGGCCGCGGCCGCGGCGTCGGTGAGCGTCGGGGTCGACCCGCCGAACAGGAGGGCCTCCTGTGCGATGCGGTAGCCGACCGACCGCGGGCCGACCGCCCCGGTGCGCGGGTCGATGACGGTGCCGCCGCCGATCCCGAGGCTCAGGATGTCCGGCATCCGGAAGTTGGTCCGCACCCCGCCGATGTCGCGCGGGAGCGTGGACTCGCGGGGGAAGCCGTCGACGAGGACGCCGAGGTCGCTCGTCGTGCCGCCGACGTCGACGACGATCGCGTTCGCGGCACCGGACAGGAAGGCCGCCCCGCGGATGGAGTTCGCGGGGCCCGACCCGATGGTGAGCACGGGGTACCGCACGGCGTAGTCGAGCGACATGAGGGTGCCGTCGTTCTGCGCGAAGAAGGTGGCGACATCGAGCCCCTTCTCGGCGACGACATCCACGAGGGCGCGGGTGACATCGGATGCCACCCCGCGCAGCGCCGCGTTCAGCACGGTCGCGTTCTCGCGCTCCAGCAGGCCGTCCGGGCCGATCTCCTGACTGAGGAAGACGGGGGTCGCGGTGCCGAGGTGATCGTGGACGAGCTGCTCGACCTCGCGCTCCTGCTCGGGCGAGGAGGGGCTGAAGATGCCGCACACGGCGACGCTGTCGAACGCGCCGCCGAGTCCGTCGAGGAAGCGCCGGATGCCGTCGCGGTCCAGCGGCGAGATGGGGGTGCCGTCGACCATGTGGCCGCCGCCCAGCATCGCCGCTCCGGCCAGGACGCGCTCCGACAGGTCCGCAGGCCAGCCGGTCAGCGGCGGCCACTCGGTCGCGGCCGGGGCGCCCAGGCGCACGAGTGCGACCCGGTCCAGCCCGCGCCGGGCCACGATGGCGTTGGTCGCGTGCGTCGTCCCGAGCATGACGCGCGACACCCGGTCGCGGTCCTCGCCCAGCTGGTCGAGGACGGCGCCGATCCCGGCCCGGATGCCGCCGATGACGTCCTCCGTCGTGGGCTGCTTCGTCCACGCTATGACGGAGCCGGTGGCATCCACGACGACCGCATCGGTGTTCGTGCCGCCGACGTCGACGCCGATGGACAGGTCGCGAACGGCGCTCATCGCGCGTCCTTCCGCTCGAAGGGGACGTAGGGCAGGTCGTAGCCGAAGGCGCGCGGGCCGGCGAGCTCGAGGCCGCGCTCGGTGCGCCACAGGGGGTCGCACGCCCAGGCCAGGACCGAGACGCGCTGGCCGTAGCGGAGCATCTCGGTCGAGATAGCGTGCCCCGTCTCGAGGTCGACGACCGTGATGAGGTCGGGCACGGTCGCCAGGACCTCCCCGTCCTCGAGGACGACGAGGTTCTCGTTGCGCAGCTCGACCCGCTGGAGGCGCCCGCGGTCGTCGCCGATCCCGGCGATCGTGATCGACCCGCGGACGAAGCCGCCCTCGGTGCGCCGGGAGACGTCGACGACCTTGCCCGAGATGAGGACGTCCGCGTCGAGCTCGGCCGCGATGGCGGGGACGGGGTCCGAGGCCTCGAGGAGGGCCCGCCCGACCCGGATGGCCGTGCTGACGGTGCCCGGGATGACCGCGCCGCGGGCGGTCTCCGCGGTGAGCAGGTAGTGGGCGCCGAGGCAGATGCCGCCGGCGGCGACGGTGACCGCGCGAGCGTGGCGCTCCAGCCAGCCGAGGTCGACCGTGCGGAGCGTGACGACGTTGCCGACGACGTCGCTCAGCACGGCGAACGCGCACGGGACCCCCGCGACGTTCGTGGAGATCATGGTCGCCTCGGGGAACGCGCGGCCCATGCCGTCGGCGTCCAGCAGGGCGACGCCCAGGCGGGCGGCCCACCCGGCGGGCGAGACGCCGTTGCTGCCGCCGATCTCCGCGGGCATGATCGCGGTGATCCGGCGTCCGGCGACGCGCTCGGCCTCGCGCAGCAGCGTCTCGACCTGGTCCGTCGAGGCGAGCATCTCGATGCCCACCGTCGGGGCGCCGATCCCGCTCATCATGATGACGGCGTCGTCGGGACCCAGGTCGTCCAGCGACAGCAGCCGGACCGGGCCGTGCTCGCGGATCGCCCGCTCGGTGATCTGCTGCGACGTGTAGACGGCCCCGCCGCCGCCCGTGCCGAAGATGGCGGCGCCGGCGGCGAGGGCCGCGATGTCGTCCGCCGTGACGTGCGCGGCCGTGCGCGCCGAGGGCGACGAGGTGAGGGACGGGGATGCCATGACACGACCCTAAGCACCCCGTCAGCGAGCGACAATGTGCCCGCGCGACAGGGAATCGGCGTACATTGTGCGCGTGGCACAACTCACCACCACCGACCTCCTCGCGCAGGCCGAGCGCCTCGGCGTCGCGCTCGCCGCGGGTCCCACCGGCGGCACGACGATCGAGCGCGTGGACGTGACCAGCCTGGCCGAGCTGCCGTCGCTGCCCGCGGGCACGCTGGCCGTCGTGGCCGGCGACGAGCCGCCCGCCCCCTATCTCGTGGACGTCGCCGTCCGGCAGGCCAGCGCGCGCGGACTCGCCGGCATCGTCATGCCCGCGGGGTTCGCCCCGACCGAGACCGCCGCGGCCCTCGCTCTCCGCGGCGGGGTGCCGGTGCTCGTCTCGCTCTCCGCGCGCGCCCCCGACCTGGCGGTCACGATCGACCGGGTCATCAGCGGCGGGGCCGCGGAGTCGATGACCCGCGCGGCCTTCGCGGTCGAGAAGGCGACCGAGGCCGCCGCGGCCGGGGCGGGCGACGCCGTCGCGGCCATCCTCGACGCGGCCGGTACCGCCCTCGGCATCCGCGTGGGCCTGCAGGAGGACCTCGCCACCTCGTGGACCGATGCGGACGCGGTGTTCGTGGGCGAGGTCCCGATCGGCCGGCTCGTCGCCGAGACCGGCGACCCCGCCGCGACCGTCGCCCTGCCGGTCGTGGCCTCGCTGGTCTCGCGGGCGATGCAGCGGCAGCTGCAGGACCGCTTCGCACCCAACCAGTCCCGTGCGGACCTCATCGTCGAGCTGATCCTCGCCGAGTCCGGTCGCGTGGACGGCTTCGTCGCCCCGGCCGCGCGCCTCGGCCTGCCGCTGCAGCTGTCGCACGCGGTGGCCTGGCTCCGCCCGCAGCACCGCTCCGACCCGGGCCTGCGCGCCCCGCGCTTCGTCGAGGCCGCGCTCGAACTGCACACGCTGCAGCTCATCGAGGACCGCCCGGAGCTCTGGCACATCGCGTTCCTGCAGGACGACGTCATCCTCGTCAGCAGCGAGGACCACGGCGCCGGCGACCATCAGCGCCGCCTCCGCGACGTCGTCACGCAGATCCAGGCGCAGGCGCGGCGCATCGCCGGCGACGACTGGACCTACACCGTCGGCCTCGGCACGCCGCAGACGGGGGCGGCCGGTCTCCGCCAGTCCGCCGCCGAGGCCCGGGTCGCGGCCGACTCGGCGATCGCGGCGGGACGACTGGATGCCATCGAGCTGACCGACGTGACGGGCCTCCGCCGCCTGCTGCTGGACTTCTACGCCTCGCCGGTGAGCCGCAACCTGCTCGACGACATCCTGCATCCGCTCGACGCGCTGGGCCCCGAGCGCTCGACGACGGCCGTGCGGACGCTGTTGTCGTACCTCGGCAACCGCAACTCGCTCGCGCAGGCCGGACGCGAGCTGAACCTGCACCCGAACGCGGTGGGCTACCGCATCCGCCGGGTCCGGGAGCAGCTCGACGTCGACCTCGACGACCCCGACACGCGGTTCGCCGTCGAGCTCGCCTGCCGCGTCCGCCTCCTCGGCGCGGGACGCTGAGCCGGCGGCATCCCGCGCCCCCTCGTCGCTGCGCGCGCGAGGAGCACCTGTGCGCGGAGCACAGATCGCACCCGTGATCCTGTGCCGGGACGACGAAGCGCGGACCGGAGGGCCGGGATAGCGTGGAGGCCATGCTCTCCACCGGTTTCCGCGCGCTCGGGATCGAGGAGATCCGCGGCGTGCTGGGCGAGCCCGAGGGGCCGTCCCTGCAGAAGATCACCGATCACCTCGACGAGAACTGCCTGCGCTTCCTCGCCCACTCCCCCTTCGCCACGCTGGCCACCGCGGACCGCAACGGCACGTGCGACTGCTCGCCGCGCGGCGACTACCCCGGCTTCGTGCGGGCGATCGACGACCGCACCGTCGTGATCCCCGACCGGCTCGGGAACAAGATCGCCGACTCGATGCGCAACATCGTCGACAACGGCCACGCCGCGCTGCTGTGCTTCGTGCCCGGGATGACCGAGACGCTGCGCATCAACGGCACCGCGATCGTCACCGACGACCCGACCCTGCTGCGCGCGCTCGAGCAGGACCACACCGTGCCCGACCTGGCCATCGTCCTCCGCATCGAGCAGGTGTATCTCCACTGCGGGCGGGCGCTGCTGCGCGGCGGGCTGTGGGATGCCGAGATGCAGGACCTCGCGACGCAGGTGCCGACGTCCGGGCAGATCTGGGCGAGCACCTCCGGGTGGGACCCGGAGGTCGGCGACGTCATCGACGAGGCGATGTCCGGCGCGTACCGGGCGCTGTACTGAGTGCGCACCCGCACCGGACTCCTGCCCCTCGTCGTCCGCGAGATCACGCGGGAGACGCCCGACATCCTCAGCATCCGCCTCGCGCATCCCGACGGCTCGCCGCTGCCCGCGTGGCAGCCCGGCGCCCACGTCGACCTCCAGCTGATCACCCGCCACGAGCGGCAGTACTCGCTGTGCGGCGACCCCGCCGACACGACGTCGTACCGCATCGCCGTCCGCCGCGAGCAGCTCTCCCGCGGCGGCTCGCACTACATCCACACCTTCCTCCGGACGGGGAGCACCGTGTGGGTCCGGCCGCCCCGCAACCTCTTCGCCCTCGGCGACGCCCCGGCCCACCTGCTCCTCGCGGCCGGGATCGGCGTGACCCCGATCCTGGCGATGGCGCGACACCTGGCATCCACGGGGGGCGACTGGCGCATGATCGTCGCGGCGAGGACGCGGGCGGACGTGGCCTTCGCCGACGAGATCGCCGCCCTCGGCGACCGGGCACGAGTGCACGTCAGCGGGGAGGACGGACGGCTCGACCTCGCCGCCGTCCTCGCCGGGATCGCCCCGGGCACCGGCGTCTACGCGTGCGGACCCGCGGCCTTTACCGACGCGCTGCTCGCCCTCGCTCCGACGCTGCCGGAAGGGTCCGGCATCCATCTGGAGCGTTTCGAGCCGCGCCGGCGCGCGTTCGGGCCGACCGCGGCGTTCACCGCCACGGCCGCCCGCTCCGGCGTGACGGTGGAGGTGCCGGCCGAGCGGTCGCTGCGGGAGACGCTGCAGGGCGCCGGAGTGCCCGTGGAGGGGTCGTGCCTGCGCGGGGTGTGCGGCTCGTGCGCCGTGCCCGTCCTGGACGGCGCCGTGGAGCACCGCGACTCGCTGACGACGGACGAGGACTCGCGCGTGATCTACACGTGCGTCTCGCGCGCGGCGCCCGGCTCCACCCTCGTGCTCGACGTCTGACCTGCCGTCAGTAAACGCTCCGCGCGGGTGGAAACGCCGTGCCACGGCGTTTCCCCCGCGCGAGAGCGTTCACTGCCGCCCAAGGGGCCGCGGGGCTCACAGCGCGCGGTGCGTGAACCGCCCGCCGAGCAGCGTGGCCGCGACCGGCATGCCGCGCAGGGCGTCCCGGTCGCAGGCGTGCGGGTCGCGGTCCAGGACGACGACGTCCGCCGCCTCCCCCACGGCCAGCCGCCCCCGACTGCTCGCCGCCAGCGCGACGTCGAGCGGGAGCCGCTGCTCGGGATGCCACGCCTCCCGGTCCCCGCGACTGCGCGCGGTCGCCGCCGCGATGGCGTGCCACGGGTCCAGCGGGGCGACGGGCGCGTCCGAGCCCAGCCGCAGCGCGGCGCCCGAGCGGTGCAGGGAGCCGAAGGCGAACGCGCGCGCGGTGCGCCCCGCCCAGTGCAGGTCGGCGATGTCCCGGTCGTCCATCGCGTGCTCGGGCTGCACGCTGGCGATGAGCCCGGCGGGCGCGAAGCGGCGGAAGTCCTCGTCGCGCACGAGCTGCGCGTGCTCGATGATCCCCGGCATCCCGAGCTCCTCGAACACCTCGATGACCTCGGTGTTGGCGCGGTCTCCGATCGCGTGGACGGCCGGAAGGATGCCGCCCTCCTTCGCGCGGATCAGCAGTCGGCGCAGCTCGTCGACGGGGACGCTCTGCACGCCGCAGCCGTGCTCGGCGTGCCCGTCGGCGCTCGGGTACGGGTCCCAGCACCACGCCGTGCGCGTGTTGAGCGAGCCGTCCACGACGACCTTGAGCCGCCCCATCGTCACGAGCCCGTCCGGGTCGAGCGGAGAGCCCGTCCGCAGACCCGCGGCGATGGCCTCCTCGAGCCGGTCGGGCCACACCGACGCGTCGACCCGCAGCG
The DNA here is from genome assembly GCF_049384025.1 of Microbacterium sp. HMH0099. Classification (NCBI taxonomy): domain Bacteria; kingdom Bacillati; phylum Actinomycetota; class Actinomycetes; order Micrococcales; family Microbacteriaceae; genus Microbacterium; species Microbacterium sp. HMH0099. The sequence continues at coordinate 90,173 of NZ_JBMRJR010000001.1, forward strand.
CGCGCACGCCCGCGGCGACCCGCTCGGGCCACTCGCGGAAGTTCGGCACGTTCTCGTAGTCGACGATGCCGACGATCCCCCGCCGGGCCGCGGCGTCCGCCACGTCCGTGTATGCCTCCAGGGGAATGGATGCCGCCTTCTGGAAGCGCTGCAGGGAGCCGATCCAGTCGGACTCCGACACCACGCCGCTCGCATCGGGCCGCAGGCCGAACCGCTCGGCGCCGCGCGTGTTCATCCACCCCGCGTGCAGGTCGCCGCTGACGAGGACGACGGGGTCGTCCGGGAACGCCTCGTCGAGCGCGCGGAGCGAGGTCGGCGTGGACCACAGCCCGTCGCGGTAGCCGTACCCGACGACGACGCCGTCCGTCCGCGGCGCCCCCGCGGCGATCGCCCGGCGCACGGCATCCACCGCCTCCTCCGGGCTGTTAGTCCCGCTGACGTCGACGCGACGGCTCGTGATGACCCACTGCGTGAAGTGCACGTGCGCGTCCCACAGTCCCGGGCCGACGAAGCGCCCGTCGAGGTCGACGAGCTCGCCCTCCGCGGCCTGCGTGCCGGCCGGCGCGATCGCGGCGATGAACCCGTCGCGGATGACGACGTCCACGGGCGCGCCGCCGCCGTACGGCCGTCCCCCGCGCAGCGTGAGGCCGCTCATGCGACGGGCACCGGGGCGCCGACCATCCCGAAGAGGTCCTTCGGATCGTCGGGGGCGGCCACGAGGTCGATCTCCTGGGCGAGATCGGTGCCCGCGACGCTGTCGCGGAGGAATCGCAGCGCCGAGAAGTCCTCGAGCGCGAAGCCGACCGAGTCGAACACCGTCACCTGGTCGGACGACGTACGGCCGGGCAGACGGCCCGTGAGCACCTCCCAGAACTCCGTCACCGGGAAGTCCGGCGCGACCCGCTGGATCTCCCCCTCGATGCGGGTCTGCGGCGTGTACTCGACGAACACCGGCCCGCGCGACAGGATCGCGGGGTCCAGCTCGGTCTTGCCCGGGCAGTCGCCGCCGATGGCGTTGATGTGCATCCCGGATGCCACGTGCGCGTCCGCCAGCACCGTCGCGGCCATCTTGTCCGCGGTGCACGTGGTCACCACGTCGGCCCCGCGGGCGGCCTCGGCGGCGGAGTCGCACACGACGACGTCGAAGCCCAGGGGGACGAGGTTGCGGACGAGCTTCGCCGTCGCGGCCGGGTCCACGTCGAAGACGCGCAGCCGGTCGATCCCGAGGACGCCGCGGAACGCGAGGGCCTGGAACTCCGCCTGACTGCCCGCGCCGATCATCGCCATCACGCGGGAGTCGGGCCGCGCGAGCGCCCGGGCGACCATCGCGGAGGTGGCGGCGGTGCGCAGCGCGGTCAGCAGCGTCATCTCGGACAGGAACACGGGATAGCCGTTGTGCACGTCGGCGAGCACGCCGAAGGCGGTCACCGTCTGGTACCCGCGCCCCGGGTTGAACGGGTGCCCGTTCACGTACTTGAACGCGTACGTGTCGGGGTCGCTGATCGGCATGAGCTCGATCACCCCGAACGGCGTGTGGCTGGCCATCCGCTCGACCTTGTCGAACGCCGGCCAGCGCCGGTAGTCCACCTCGAGGTAGGCGACCATGTCGGTCATCAGCCGCTCGGCCCCGTGCGTCGCCACCCATCGGACCATGGCGTCCACGCCCACGAATCCCGTCATCGTCGTTCCTCTCTGTCGTCGCCGGCATCCGCCCGGTCGGCCGGGGCCGGAGGGAGGGATGCCGCCGGGTCGGCCGGGGCGCGACGGACGGCATCCATCCGGTCGGCCAGCGCCGGGTTCTCGTACGGTCCGGGCGCGCGCAGCGCCGCGATCACGCGGTCGACCACCTCGTCCGGCTTGTCCTGGCTGAGCTTCTGCTTCGCCTCGAACCGCGTCACGCGGAGCCGGAAGCCGACCGTGCCGTGCACGATCCGCTCGGCGTAGGCGGTGTTCTCGAGGCTGCGGTGCATCAGGAAGGGGTTCGGCAGCGGCGCCTCGAAGTGCGTCACCAGCCGATCGAGCACCGCGAGGTTCTCGTCGTCGCCGAGGATCTCGGGGGTTCCGTGCAGGTGCGCGACGACGAAGTTCCACGTCGGCACGGCCGGCGACACGTCGTACCAGCTCGGCGAGATGTACCCGCTCGGCCCGGACACGATGATCATCGCCTTGTGCCGTCCGAGCTCGTGCAGCGCCTCATCCGGCCGGCCCACGTGGCTCACGAGCGAGAGACCGTCGGCGTCGTCCTCGACGAGGACCGGATAGTGGGATGCCACGAGGCCCCGGCCCGGGACATGACTGACCAGCGTGGCCCAGGGGTTCTCGCGGACGAGGGCGCGCACGGCATCCCGGTCGTCCATCGCGTAGTCGGGGGCGTGTCTCATCCGCGTGCTCCGTCCGTGGTCGCGGCGCCGGACAGCCGGCTCGTCACGATGCTCGCAGCGCCGGGGCGGCGGTCGCGTCCACCGCGAACGCCGTGAGGTCGTCCGTGGTGCCCTCGCCGATCGCGAGCTCGGCCAGACCGAGCCCGAAGGCCGGGGTGAACTTGAAGGCGTGCCCCGCCCCGAGGCCCACGATGATGTCGGGGTGCTCGCGGAGGGCGCCGAGGACGAAGCGGCGCCCGGGGGTCAGCGCGTACTGGCAGGTGACGGTGCGCAGGAGGGCGCCGCTGCCCGGAATCCGCGCGGACAGGAACGCCGACAGCTCGGCCACCCGCTCCGGCGAGGGGACGAAGGTGCGCTCGTCCGGGGACATGCGGTTCTCGGAGACGTCGCGCGCCGCCTTGATCGTCGGCTCGCCGTACGTGGGGAAGCCGTAGAAGTTCTGCTCGTCCTCCCAGATCCACACCGGGAAGCGCTCGGGGGCGTAGTCCGCGGGCGCGGCGGGGGCGAAATAGCTGACCTGCTCCTGCATCACCTCGAGGGGGATATGGATGCCGAGCGGCTCCAGCAGCGCGGACGTCCAGGCGTCCGCGGCCACGACGACACGGAGAGCGCGCACGTCGCCGGCCGAGGTCGCCACGACGACCCCGCCGTCGACGGGGACCAGGGCGTCCACGCGCGTCCGGTCCCGCAGCACCGCGCCCCGCATCCGCGCGTGCATCTGCAGCGTGGCGACGGTGCGGGCGGCGTGGGCGATCCCCGAGTCCGGCGTGTAGACCGTCGTCACGCCGGCGGGAACGTCGAACTGCGGCCAGCGGGCGCGCACCTCGTCGGGGGCGAGCAGCTCGTACGGCACGCCGTTCTCGGTCAGGCTGCGCGCGAAGTCGTCCGCGTCGTAGGGGCCGGCGTCGGGGATGAACACGACGCCGCCGGTCACGGTCAGCAGGTGCTCGCCGGTGTCGGCCTCGAGCGCCGCCCACTCGCGGTAGGCGGCCTGCGCGAACCGCACGTACTCCGGCGAGCCGTACGACGTGCGGACGATGCGGGACGTGTCGTGCGAGGCGCCGCGGACGTGCCCGAGCTCGAACTGCTCGAAGGCGACGGTCCGGATGCCGACACGCGCGAGGTGGTAGGCGGCGGCGCTGCCCAGCGCGCCGAGGCCGACGACGGCGACATCGAACTCTTCCATGGGTCCCTCTTCCCGGGCCGGGCGGGTTGCCGGCGGACGGAAGCCATTATTCGAATCGCGCAGGTCGGAGGTGTTACGGTCGGCGAGAAGTGCAATCCTCCCCCCGTCGGATTGCACTTGTGGGAGGGCACGTGGGTGCGCGCGTCGAGCAGGCCGTCGCCGCGCTGCGCGCCGTCGCCGCGCGGCCGTACCCCACCGCCCCCCTGACGCTGGCGTCGATCGCCGCCGCGGCCGGATCCGGCCCGAGCACGGCGTCCCGGCTGTGCGCCGACCTGGTCGCCGCGGGCGCCCTCGCGCGCGGCGACGGGTACGGCACCTTCCGCCTCGGACCGCGCGCGATCGCCCTATCCGGCCGCGCCGCCGCGCCGCTCGCCGCCGTCACGCACTTCGAGCTGCATCGGATCGCCCAGGACACGAGCGAGACCGTCCTCCTCGCCGCCCCCGAGCGCACCGGCGCCCGCGTCGTGGCGAGCGTCGGCTCGGGATGGACCCTGCACGTCCCGGCCGGCGTCGGCGACCTCGTGGAGGACGACCGTCGCGCCGTCGTGCGCGCCGCCCGGGGCGACGAGGCGGAGGTCGTCGAGGCGCAGGCCGGCCGCGCGGTCGAGATCGCGGTGGCGCTGTCCGCCCCGGACGGACGGTGCGTCGCCGTCCTCGCCGTGTGCCTCCCCGTCTACCGGGCGGTGCGCGCGCGGACGCGCATCCGCCGCGTGCTCCTCGAGGCCCGCCGGGCGTTCGAGAAGACGCTCGCCGCGCCGCCCGCCGATCCTCTCCCGGCGGCGACGCCTCCCGACGCGCCCGCCCCGGCCGCGCCGCCCGCACGGCCCGCGCCGGCCGCGCCGCCCTCACCCGCCGCACCGATCCACGCGCCCGCGCCGCGCACGGTCGAGGCCGCGCTGCGGCTCCTGGAGCGCCTGGCCGCGGGAGCGACGACGATCCCCGCGCTCGCGACGGCGAGCGGCATCCGTCCCGACCGCGTCCGGCGGCTCGTCGACGGCCTGCTGCGCACGGGGATGGTGCACCGCGACACCGAGACGGACGCCCTGCACCTCGACGCGGGCGTCCACGGCTGGCACCGCGCCGCGATGATCCCGCTGCTGGAGGAGGCGAGCGCGACCGTCGTCCCCGACACGGCGGCCCGGCTCGGCACCTGCGTCTTCGTGACGACCCTCCGCGGCATGCGCAGCTTCACGCTCGTGGAGCACATCGAGCCGCTCGGCGAGGGACTGCTCATGACCCCGTGGCTCGGACGCCCCCACCCGCTCGTCGGGTCCGACGGCGGCCCGACCCTCGCCGGCGATTTCGCCCCGGAGCAGCTGGCCGCGCTCTTCCCCCGCCGCCACGGCGCCCTCGAGTACGAGCGGTTCGTCCGCCGCGCCGCCCAGGCACGGGCGGACGGCGTGCTCGTGATGGAGTCGCCGGACGAGTTCGCCATCACCTCGGTCTCCGCGCCCGTGCGGGATTCGTCCGGACTCGTCGCCGCCGCGGCGTGCATCGTCGGCGCCAGCGAGGACGTCCGCCCCCGCCTGGACGACCTGCGCGACGCCGCGCGCGCCCTCGCCGCCGCACTGTCCGCCCGCCTGTGCGGCGCGGAGTCCCCGCCCATGCCGCTCCCGCGAACGATGGGGTGAGCGTCCATTCCGCCCACCGCCGGACCCCGCTAACGTCTCTCGCACCCGAGCTCGAAGGACCCTGGATGCCACTCACCTCCGCCCCCACGATCCACTACGAGTCCACGGGCGACCCGTCCGCGCCGCCGGTCGTCCTGCTCTCGGGCGGCGGCGCGCAGCTGATCAGCTGGCACGTCGACCTCGTCGCGATGCTGGTGGCACGCGGCATCCGGGTCATCCGCATGGACAATCGCGACGTCGGACTGTCCGCGCGCTTCGGCGGCGAGGACGACATCGACGGCGGGTACGGCCTCGGCGACATGGGCGACGACGTGGTGCGCGTCCTGGACGCCCTCGGTCTCGAGTCCGCCCACCTCGTCGGCCACTCGATGGGCGGGATGATGGCGCAGATGGTGGCGATCGACCACCCCGCGCGGGTGCGCAGCCTGGGTCTGCTGTCGACGATCCCCGGCCGGGACCCGCGCTACATCCTGCACGGCGAACGCCCGGAGCTGCGGGTCGCACCGCAGCGCTTCTCCCGCGCGGAGGTCGTCGCCGGGGCGGCCGCGTTCGCCGCCTCCACGGCGGGGCACCGCTACCCGCTCGACGTCGAGTGGAACGCCTGGGCGGCGGGCGAGGCGTTCGACCGCGGCTACGCCCCGGAGGGCTTTTCCCGGCAGTGGGCGGCGCTGCTGCGCGCCCCGGAACGCCTCGAGGCGTTGCGCAGCGTCACGGTGCCGGCGTTCGTCTTCCACGGCCGCGACGACGACGTGCTGCACTGGAGCTCCGCAGTCGACATGGCCGAGGCGCTCCCGCGGGCGGAGCTGCAGGTGCACCCCGACCTGGGGCATTACCTCACCGCCGAGTTCTGGCCCGCCCTCGTCGACGGCATCGTCCGCGCGGTGGCGGCAGGCGAGGCCCTCCGCGCCGACGCCTGACCGGACGCGAGGCCCTCCGCGCCGACGCCTGACCGGGCGCGACCGCCCTGCGCCGACGCTCAGTGCGCGACCGGGGCGTCCCGCTTCACCAGACGCGTGACGCCGGTCACCACGACCACGATCAGCAGACCGAGGGCGAGGCCGAACACGGCCGACAGCGCGGTCTCGACGATCCACTCGACGACGGGCCCGGCCGCCTCGATCGCGTGCGTGACGTGGTGGACGAGGTCCCACGGCCCCGCCCAGAGCGTCTCGGCGAGGTTCTGCAGCACGAGGTGGCCGCCGACCCACAGCATCGCGACGGTGCCGACGACGCTGATGACGCGGAACACGGCGGGCATGGATGCCACGACGCGGGCACCGAAGCGCCGGACGCCGCGCGCGTGGCTCTTCATCAGCCGCAGGCCGATGTCGTCGATCTTCACGAGCAGGGCCACCGCGCCGTAGACGACGACCGTCATAGCCAGGCCGATGACGAGGAGCGCGCCCAGTGTCATCCCGATCCCGAAGTCCGGGTCCAGGCTGGCCAGGGCGATCAGCATGATCTCCGTGCTGAGGATGAGGTCGGTGCGCACGGCGCCGAACACGAGCTTCTTCTCGTCGCGGGGACCGTCGTCGTCGTGGGCGCCGTGGTGCACGCCGAACCATTCGAGCACCTTCTCCGCGCCCTCGAAGCAGAGGAATCCGCCGCCGACGATGAGCAGGTACGGCAGGACCCCGGGGGCGAAGGCGCTGAGCAGCAGCGCGATCGGGATGATGACGACGTACTTGTTGATGATGCTGCCGAGCGCGATCTTCCACACGACCGGCAGCTCGCGCGCGGGGGTGATGCCCTGCACGTACTGCGGGGTGACGGCGGCGTCGTCGATCACGACGCCCGCGGTCTTGGCACTGGCCTTGAGCGCAGCGCTCAGGATGTCATCGACGACGGCGAGCAGTCCGACCGACATGCGTGTTCCTCCCCCGGGGTGCGCCGCGGATGCTCCGCGAGGCTCTTCCGAGGATAGGGGCGGGAGGGATGCCGCGAGCGACGGGGTTGCGCGTGGCGACACCGCCCGGCACGCTCCGACCCCCGTCGACCGGCGGCGGCGTCAGAGCCGCGGCCAGTCGGAGGTCAGGTACGCCTCGACGGCGCGATGCCGGAACGTGTACGGCCGCCCGCGGTCGATGATGCCGCGGACGGTGTCGAGCCGCTGCGCCGTCGGCCCGGCCTCGGAGACGCGGGTGAAGCCCATGCCCTCCGCGATGCGCGTGAGCGAGCGGTCGCCCGCGGGCAGACCGGCCATCACCTCCAGCAGCTGCCGTTCGCGCCCCGGCAGCCTCTCCAGCACGCGCTCGACGTGCGCCGTCGCCTCGCGCTCCGCGTTGCGCCAGCCGCGCCGGACGTCGTCCTCGGTGACCGTCGAGGAGGAACCGGCGTACCAGGCCTGCTCCCCCGCCAGCTGGAACAGGAACGGCTCGCCGCGGCACACCTCGGCGATCAGCGCCGCCGCCTCCGGCTCCATCCACACCCGGCCGGGGCCGTCCTCGCCCGCCACCTCCCATCCGCGGAGCACGAACTCCTGCAGCGCCTCGGACAGGGCGTCGACGTCGATCGCGGAGAGCGTCGACGTCTTGAACCGTCGCGCGAAGGTGGCCCCTTTCCGCGTGCCCGCCATGTCCTCGAAGTCCGGCAGCCCCGTCAGGTAGACCGCGAGGGGCAGCGACCGCCGCACCCGCGCTCCGCCGGGGACGGCCACCTCCGTCTCGTACGTGAGGGCGTCCCCCAGTGCGATGAGCAGCTGCGACAGCGCCTTGTCGTTGGTGATGTTCTGGACCTCGTCGACGTGGATGAGGGCGACAACCCGTCCGTCCTCGAGCGCGGCGCGCCCCACCTCCACCAGCAGGTCGGTGAGCGCGGAGAAGGGCTCGGCACCCTCCGCGCCTCGCAGGGTCAGCGAGAGTCCCGACACCGCGACCGCCTCCACGCGGGCCAGTGCCGTCGCGATACGACTCTCCCGGGCGGCGGGCAGTCCGGCCTGCCCGGCCAGATCGAGGACCGCGCGCGCGACCAGCTTGAGCGGGTCCGACCCGGCGGGGATGCGCAGCTGCGGCGTCACCCAGTCGCCCGCGCGCGACGCCTCGGCGGCGATGCGCCGCACCAGCGCCGACTTGCCGAGACCCGGCTCGCCGAGGATGGTCCGCCCGCGTTCCGGCAGGCCCGCGAGGCGGCGGGGACGGACGACGTCGCGCCAGTCGCCGAGGTGCTCGGTGCGTCCGGCCCACACGTCGGGGACGGTGTCGGAGCCGGGACTGAACGGGTTCGTGAGGGCGGTGCGCACGTCGATAACATTATCAAAACAACAGCGAGCGATAACGTTATCAACGCGACGATCGGCCGACGCGGTCATCGCGCCGGCCGATCGTCCTCCCCCTCTCTACGAGGACGCGGCGGACTCCGGGTGCAGTACGACCTTCGTCCACCCCTCGTCGCGCTTGTCGAAGTGCTCGTACGCGTCGACCGCGCCGTCGAGGCCCAGCTCGTGGCTGACGATCCACGACGGCGTCGCCTTGCCGGCGGCGATGAGGTCGCGCAGGGGCCGGTTGTACTTCTTCACCGGGCACTGGCCGCTGCCGAGCTTCTGCCCGCGGAACCAGAACTCGCCGAAGTCGAACGCGACCTTGCCCTGCTTCGCGAGCTCGTCCGGGCCGCCGGGGTCCTGCGGGACGAACACGCCCACCACGCCGATCTCGCCGGTGAAGCGCACGGACTTCACCAGGCGGTTCAGGGTCAGGTTCGGGTCCTCGTCGCCCGCGGGGTCGTGCGCCTGGTAGCCGACGCACTCGCACCCGTTGTCAGCGCCGAGGCCCATCGTCATCTCCATCACCGCCTCGACCGGGTCCACGGCCGAGTCGTCGATCGGGATCGCCCCGATCTCCTCGATCAGCCGCAGGCGGTCGGGATGCCGGTCCACGACCATCACCTTGCTCGCGCCCTTGATGATGGCCGAGTACGCCGCCATCGCCCCGACCGGGCCGGCGCCGTAGATGACGGTCTGATCTCCCGGCTTCACGTTCGCCATCTCCGTCGCGTGGTAGCCGGTGGGGAAGATGTCCGCCAGCATGACGTAGTCCGTCTGCTTCTTCTCGGCGTCCTCGCCCAGGCGAAGGCAGTTGAAGTCCCCCCACGGGACCCGGAGCAGCTCGGCCTGGCCCCCGGCCCAGGGACCCATGTCGGCGAAGCCGTAGGCGGCGCCCGCCCAGGACGGGTTCGGCTGCGCCGTCAGACAGTAGTTCGTCAGACCGCGTTCGCAGTTCTTGCAGTGGCCGCAGGCGACGTTGAAGGGGATCACCACCCAGTCGCCGACCGTGACCTTGTCGACGCCGTCGCCGACCTCGATCACCTGGCCCAGGTTCTCGTGACCGAACCACCGGCCGGTCTCGAAGTCGGTGCGCCCCTCGTACATGTGCAGGTCGGACCCGCAGATGTTGGTCGTGGTGATGCGGACGAGGACGTCGGTGGGGCGCTCTATCCGGGCGTCGGGCACATCCTTGACGCTGATCGAACGGGGTCCGTCGTAGACGACAGCTTTCATGTTCTTTCCTTCCGGTTACGCGTTGTCTGATCGGGATGCCGATGAGGTGACGGGTGCGGGGCGACCTCCTTCCGCGCGACGGCGGAGCTCAGGGACGGAAGACCGCGCGGACGCAGCCGTCGGTCTTCTCCTTGAACATCGCGTAGCCGGCCGGAGCCTCGTCGAGCGGCATGACGTGGGTGGCCAGATGCTCGGTGACGAGCTCGCCCTGCGCCATCCGTTCGAGCAGCATCGGGATGTACCGGTGCCCGTGCTGCTGCGCCGAGCGGAGCGTCAGGCCCTTGTTCATCAGGGGGCCGAGGGGGAACTTGTCGACCACTCCCCCGAAGACGCCGAGCACGAACACGTTGCCGCCCTTGCGCGCGGCGAAGATGGCCTCGCGGACCGCGGTGGGCCGGTCGGTCTGCAGACGGAGCTGCTGCTTCAGCTGGTCGTACCCGAAGTCGAGCCGGTCGGAGTGCGCCTCCATGCCGACGGCCTCGATGCACACGTCGGGGCCGCGCCCGCCCGTCGCCTCGCGCAGCTCGGCCAGGACCTCGCTCGTCTCGTAGTTCATGGTCTCCGCGCCGATGACGTCCGAGGCCTGCGCCAGTCGCTCCGGGAACCGGTCGATGACGATGACCCGCTCCGCACCGAGGAGCAGCGACGCCCGCGCGGCCATCTGGCCGACCCCGCCCGCGCCCCACACCGCGACCGTGTCGCCGGGCTTCACCCCGCCGAGGTCGGCCCCCATCCATCCGGTCGGCGCGGCGTCCGAGGCGAACAGCGCCCGTTCGTCGCTCACCCCCTCCGGCACGGTGAACGCGCCCTGGTCGGCGTAGGGCACCCGGATGTACTCGGCGTGACTGCCCGCCCATCCGCCGAGCGCGTGCGAGTAGCCGTAGCAGCCGCCCGGCGCCTGCCCCCAGAGCATCTCCGGGATGCCGGCGTTGGGGTTGCCGTTGTCGCAGAGGGAGTACAGCTCGTTGCGGCAGTACCAGCAGCGGCCGCAGCTGATGAACGAGCACACGACGACCCGGTCGCCGACGCGGTGCTTCTCGACGGCCGAGCCGACCTCGACGACCTCGCCGAGGAACTCGTGGCCGAGCACGTCGCCGGCGCGCATCGTGGGCACGTACCCGCCGAGGAGGTGCAGGTCGGAGCCGCACGTGGTCGTGAGACGGACGCGGACGATGATGTCCTGCGCGTTAAGGATCTCGGGGTCGTCGACGTTCTCGACCTCGAGCTTGTTGACGCCGGTCCAGCACAGAGCCCTCACAGCACACCCTCGCCCTTCGCCTTGTCCTCGGCCTTGTCGACCGCGAGACCCGGGAGGGTCATGGGCCGGTGGCCGTGCGGCCGCGGTCGGGCCAGGAGGATCTCCCCGGTCTCGAACAGCTGCTTGGCGTCGCGGAGGGCCGTGCGCAGCTCGGCGTCGGCGTCGTCGTCGCTCTTGCCCGAGGCATCCGTCCGCCGGCGCGCGTGGACCTCGAAGCCCTTGTCGCCGGGGGCCGGGGCGATCCGGATCTCGAGCTCATCCGCCAAGCGCTGCAGGGGCGCCGGGTACCCGCCCGACGTGAAGTCGTCCGCGTCGCCGAGGATGGTCACGGCCTTCCACCCCTCGGGATGGCGGCCGTCGCCGACGGAGTCCGACCCGGACTTCTTGCGTATCAGCGCTGTGGCGGCCAGGCCCGCTGCGGCGCCGACCGCTCCGGCGGTGACCGCTGTCTTGACTCCCATGTCTGCTCCTCCGGTTCCTCGCCGCTGGTGCGACGAGGGGCCAGGGTCGGAGCGTTCGACCGGCGGCACGTAGGGGCTTCACAGCGGGGGGCGACCGGAGGACAATCGCGTGGCGGGCGCGCGGGGCCATCGCACGGATGCCGCCCGGATACGACGAAACCCCCGATCTCTCGGGGATTCTCGTGGCGGAGACGGAGGGATTTGAACCCTCGGTCCCCGTGAGGGGACTCCACCTTAGCAGGGTGGTGCACTAGGCCTGACTATGCGACGTCTCCAGGTGATCGACGCCTCACGGCGCGAGCACACCGGTACATACTAACCGGATCGCGGGAGGCATCCGAAACCGGGATCCGGATGCCACCCTCTCACTGCCGCACGTTGCCGTTCGAGCAGGTCGACTGGGCCGCCGTCTGACCGGCGATCTCCGAGGGCAGCACGATCGCCGTGGAGCTCGGCGTGGGGGTCGAGGACGCCTCGGACGTCGGGGCGGGCGCGGGGGCGTCGGTCTCGACCGGGGCGGGCGCCGGGGTCTCGACGGGCTGTCCGCCGTCCTCCGCGACGACGCCGTCGCCGCCGCTCAGCTCGCCCGAGAGGGTGATCGCCTGGTTCGCGTCGAGCGCGGCCCAGAGGGTCTCGGCGGCGTCCTCGTCGGGCACCACGCGGTTCGGATCGGCGGGGTCGGCGGCCGTGGGGTACTGGACGAACACGATGTCACTGAACGGCACGTCCTTCACGGCCGCGGCGATCTGCACGAGCGTGAACGGGTTGGTCAGCGACGTCGACGGGTCGACGTTGCGCAGGGCGGTCGACGCGAGCTTGTACAGCGTCGCGGGGTTCGACAGGACGTCCTCGCTCTTCAGCTTCGTCGCCAGGCGCGACATGTACTGCTGCTGGTTCGAGATGCGGCCGAGGTCCCCGCCGTCGCCGACGCCGTGGCGCGTCCGCAGGAACTGCAGGGCATCGAGACCCTTGACCGTCCGCATCCCGGCCGGCCAGTCGATGCCCGTGTAGCGGTCCTTGATGCCGTTGGCGATGCAGACGTCCACGCCGCCGATCGCGTCGGTGATGTTGATGACGCCGCCGAAGCTCACCTTCGCGGCGAAGGGGATGTCCTGGCCGCTGAGGTCCGAGATCGTCTCGACGACGCACGAGAGGCCGCCGTCCTCGAAGGCGCTGTTGATCTGCGCCTTGCGCGACGCGGAGTGCTCGACGCCCTCGGCATCCGTGCACGCGGGGATGGGGACCATGAGGTCGCGGGGGAACGAGACGACCGTGACCCGGCGGGGCGCGTCCGAGATGTGCACGAGCATGTTGACGTCGTTGAGGTTGCCCTCGGCGTCGGGGCCGCTGCAGCGGTCGCCGAAATACTGCGCGAACTCGGGCTCGCACTCGTCGGTGCCCGCCAGCAGCAGGTTCACGCCGCCCTTGAGCTCGCCGAGGTCCGGCGGCACCGCGGGCTGGTTCTTCAGGTCGACCGCGTCGGCGGTGAAGCTGCTCGACAGGTCGTAAGTGACGTACGCGGCCACACCGGCGCCGGCCACGAGGATCGCGGCGAGGGCGATGCCGACCGCCGACATGAGCTGCCGCAGGGGGCCGGGCGACGAGAGCTGTCCGTGACGCGCGACGATGCGCCGCGCGCGCGTGGTCGTCTTCTTGCTCACTCGGGTCCTCTCGGGCGGGGCGACCCGGCCAGCGAGTCGGAACCATGTTAGGGAGAAGCGGCTGTGTATTGCGTGAAGACCGGCGCGTCGCGCGGGTCGGCGTCGTCAAGCGGAGGAGATGTCGCGAAGGGAGGACCGGATCACGTGGATGCCACCTCCCCCGGCCGCAGCCCCTCCCCTCCCCGCGCGCGTCGGCGTCGTCAAGCGGAGGAGATGTCGCGAAGGGAGGACCGGATCACGTGGATGCCACCTCCCCCGGCCTCATCCCCTCCCCTCCCCGCGCCGCGCGCTCACCCCTCGAAGACGACGACCTCGTCCGCGTCGGCGTCGTAGACGAACTGGAAGGCCGTGCCGGCGGGCAGGTCGATCGCCTTGCGCTCGGGCGTCTCCTCGCCGAGCAGCATCGTGACGGCCGGCGGGAACAGGCCCGCCCCGCACGACTGCAGCAGCAGGTGCCCGTTGTAAGAGTAGCCGCCGTCACGGAGCTCCTCGAGCAGACCGGGCTGCCAGATGGCCATGCAGGGCCCGGCGGCGCGGCCGGTCTCGAACGACGCGTACGTGATGACGCGGAACCCCTCGAACTCCTCGTACGCCGTCACCCCGCTCGTCACGCCCCGCGACATCGACGTCGGCGCCACGAAGCTCGGATCCGGCGCGAGCCGCGCCACCTGGGTCGCCCCCACCTGCAGGGGATCGGACTGCACACGCGGGACGACGACGAGCGCGGTGATCAGGCAAGCGACGACCAGCGCGGCGGCGGACAGCATGATCACCGTCGAGCGTCGGACGCGCGGCATCCGGATTCCTCGCTCGACGGGTGCGATCGCCTCCCTGGGCTCATCGTCAGCGGCGCGCGCCTCGACCGACGGCTCGGGACGATCGGATGCCACGACCCCTTCGTCCGGAACCGGCTCGGCCCGTTCGGCGACGGCGTGCGCCTCCTCCAGCTCGACGAGGCGGGCGAGCGCGGCGGCGTCGGAGTAGATGTCGCTGTCCGGCGCGTAGGCGCGTCGACGGAGGCTCGCGAGCTCGTCGTCGACGCCGTGCATGCCCCGATCTAAGCAGCCCGCCGCCCCCGCCGACAGACCCACCCGCTACGCGGCGCGCGGAGCCTCCGCCGGCGTGGGCCCAACTCCGTTCGGATCCCGCTCAGCCGATAAAACGACGGAAGCGGCCCCCTGCGGGAGCCGCTTCCGTCGTTGCGGAGGGTGTGGGATTCGAACCCACGGGACATCTCTGCCCACTGGTTTTCAAGACCAGGTCCATCGGCCGCTCGGACAACCCTCCCGAAAGCCCGAGTCTACCGACCGCGTCCAGCCCCCGACGTCGACGGCGGGGCCTGGCTAACGTCGACGGCATGGCGATGACGACGCGCGGGTCCGTGGCATCCTTCTTCCTCCGTCTCGGGCGGCAGGTGTGGGTGCGTGCCGCGATCTTCACCCTCATCGGCGTCGCGCTCGCCCTGACCGCCCGGTTCGTCGGCCCGTTCATCCCGTTCGACGTCAGCATCGAGCTCGGGCAGAACTCCGTCGGCTCTCTGCTCGAGATCATCGCGACCGCCATGCTCACCGTCAGCACGTTCTCGGTGACCGCGATGGTGACCGCGTTCTCGTCCGCGACGACCACCGCCACCCCACGGTCGACGCCGCTGCTCATCGCCGACCCGACGTCGCAGAACGCCGTCTCGACCTTCATCGGCGCCTTCACGTACTCGATGGTGGGCATCGTCGCCCTGTCGACGGGCTATTACACCGAGCAGGGCCGCACGATCCTGTTTGTCGGGACGCTGATCGTCATCGCCATCGTCGTCGTCACCCTGCTGCGCTGGATCTCCCACCTGTCGACGTTCGGACGCATGGCCGACGTCATCGACCGCGTCGAGACCGCGGCCGGCGTCGCCCTCGAGGACCACGCGAGGATGCCCACCCTGGGCGCCCGCCCCGCACGTCCGCTGCCCGCGGGCGCCGCGTCCGCGCACGCCGAGCAGGTCGGCTACGTCACTCACGTCGATGTCGCCGGCCTGCAACGACTGGCGACGGCGCACGACCTCGAGATCCACGTGCGCGCCACCCCGGGCCGCATCGCCGACGCCCGCACCCCGCTCGCGTCGGTGCGGGGGAAGGTCGATGACACCGTGGCATCCACGATCCGTCGCTGCTTCCGCATCGAGAGGCACCGGACGTTCGAGCAGGACCCGCGCTTCGGCGTCATCGCGCTCACCGAGATCGGCAGCCGCGCCCTGTCGCCGGCGACGAACGACCCCGGCACCGCCATCGAGGTGATCGCCGCCCTGCAGCGCGTGTTCACCCGCACGCTGCAGGCCGCCGCGCCCGTCGACGTCCGATACGACCGGGTGTTCGTCGAGGCACCGGAGCTGTCCGACCTGCTCGCGGACGCGTTCCGTCCCCTCGCCCGCGACGGCGCCCGCGACGTGGAGGTGCAGATCCGGCTGCAGAAATGCCTCGCCTCGCTCGCGGAGACGGCGCCGCGGCACGCGGACGACCTCCGCGACGCCTCCCGCGCCGCCCTCGACCGCAGCCTCCCCGCGCTCGACCGCCCCGACGCCAAGCTGCTCAAGTCTACGACGCGCGGCCTCTGGGCGGACGTCCGCCCCCGCTAATCCACCGACAGTAAACGCTCTCGCGCGGGGGAAACGCCGTGTCAGGGCGTGTCCACCGCACGAGAGCGTTTACTGGACAGGGGTGCCACGCGGCACAGCCGCGACACGGGCGCACCTCCCCCACGGGTGAGGGCAACCCGCCGGGGTCAGAGCGCGCGCAGCACCGCCGCGACGCCGCCCTCGCCGACCGACAGTCCGACCTCGCCGGCGGCGGCGTGGACCTCCGGCGGGCCCTGGTGCATGGCGATCGCGCGGCCGCCGTTGCGGACGGCCCACTGCATCATCTCGATGTCGTTGCGCCCGTCGCCCATGACCAGCACGCGGTCCGGTGCGACGTCCAGCCACGCGCGGACCCGCTCGAGCGCGGTCGATTTGTCGACGCCCTGCGGGGCGATGTCGAGCCAGGCCGTCCACCCGATCGCGTACGAGACCTGACTGAGGCCGATCCGCTCGACGAGCTGGAGGAAGTCCTGGTCGGTCTGCTCCGGCGCGACGACGACCACACGGCAGACCGGCTGCGCGGACAGCTCCGCGAAGCTCACCCGGTCGGCGTCGTGCAGGTTCCAGTCGTCGAGGTACTCGGTGAAGAGCCGCTTGCCGTCGGGGAGCTCCACGAGGAAGTGCGCGTCCCCCAGGTGCTCGCCCAGCAGCGTGAGGACCTCGGTCGGGTCGAACGTCTCCACGTGCGCGCGCTCGTAGCCCGCGGCATCCCCGTCTCCGACACGTCGCATGACGATGGCGCCGTTCGAGCACACGGCGTACTCGGGACGGATGCCGAGGCGGGACATGATCGGGTGGGTGCTGTCCCAGCTGCGACCGGTGGCGAGCATCACCTCGTGACCGGCGTCCTGCGCGTGCGCGACGGCCTCGACGATGCCGGGGCTCAGCGTGTCGTCCTCGAGGAGCACGGTGCCGTCGATGTCGAGCGCGATGAGCATGCGCCCGACGGAGGCGTCGGCGAGATCCTCGACGACGTCGGCCGCCTCTTGCTTCGGGGCGACGTCGACGTCGCCCGTCTCGGGCAGGGCGGCCTCGCGGGTCACGCGACCGGCTCCATGACCTCGAGCCCGCCCAAGTACGGCCGCAGCACCTCCGGGACCGTCACCGACCCGTCGGCCCGCTGGTGCGTCTCGAGGAGCGCGACGATCCAGCGCGTCGTGGCGAGGGTGCCGTTCAGCGTCGCGACCGGCTGAGTCTTGCCGCCGTCCGGACGGTGGCGGACGTCGAGGCGCCGCGCCTGGTACGTGGTGCAGTTCGAGGTGCTCGTCAGCTCCCGGTACGCGTCCTGCGTCGGGACCCACGCCTCGATGTCGAACTTGCGCGCGGCGCTGGAGCCCAGGTCGCCGGCCGCCACGTCGATGACGCGGTACGACAGGCCGAGGTCCTGCAGCATCCGCTCCTGCATCTCGACGAGACGGTCGTGCTCGGCCTCGGCGTCGGTCGGATCGGCGTAGACGAACATCTCCAGCTTGTTGAACTGGTGCACGCGGATGATGCCGCGGGTGTCCTTGCCGTACGAGCCGGCCTCGCTGCGGTAGCAGGTGGACCAGCCGGCGTAGCGCTTGGCGCCGCGCTCCAGGTCGAGGATCTCGCCCATGTGGTAGCCGGCGAGCGGGACCTCGCTGGTCCCCACGAGGTAGAGGTCCTCCTTGTCGAGGTGGTAGACCTCGTCGGCGTGCTGGCCGAGGAAGCCGGTGCCGCGCATGACCTCGGGACGCACGAGGGTCGGGGGGATCATGGGGGTGAATCCGGCCTGCAGCGCACGGTCGAGCGCGAGGGTCATCAGCGCCAGCTCGAGGCGCGCGCCGATGCCGGTGAGGAAGTAGAAGCGGCTGCCCGACACCTTCGTGCCGCGCTCCATGTCGATCGCGCCCAGCTTCTCGCCGAGCGCGAGGTGATCGAGCGGCTCGAAGTCGAAAGCGGGGATCTCGCCGTGCGTGCGCAGCGTGATGAAGGCCTCCTCACCGCCGGCCGGAACGCCCTCGAGGACGATGTTCTCGATCTTCGCGAGGGCGGCGTCCGCCGCGGCCTCGGCCTCGGCGACGGCGTGCTGGGCGTTCTTGACCTGCTCGCTGAGCTGCTTGGCCTCGGCGACGAGAGCAGCCTTCTCGTCCTTCGGGGCCTGCGCGACCCGCTTGCCGTGGGCGTTCTGCGCCGCCCGCAGCTCCTCGAAGGCGGTGATGGCCGCCCGGCGGTCGCGGTCGGCGGCGAGTGCGGCGTCGACCGACTCGGACGACTCGCCACGGGCGATCTGGGAGCGCTTCACGAGCTCGGGATCTTCACGCAGCAGAGTCAGGTCGATCACGCGTCCATCCTAGGGGCGGGTGCGGACGCACTCCCCGCCGCGTCCGGGCGCGCCGTCCGGGCGCGCCGCTCGCCCGTGGGGACCCCGCAGGGATGGCGTCAACCCCCGCAACACCGCCCGTGCCCCGCCGCGCGCCCGCCCTATGGTGGAGCCATGGCCGGTTCTGACGACTCGCGCGACGACGCGGCATCCCCCGACGAAGACGCTTCGACCGCCCCCGCTTCCCCGGGGGCGCACCACGACGCCGCCGCGGCGGAGGGGTCGGGCGAGGACTTCGAGGCATCCTCCCTGCGCGACGGCGCCGGTGACGACGCCTCCGAGGGGGCGCCGGATCCGAAGCAGGCGGCCGAGCCCGACGACGTCATCCACCAGCCGGAGGACGTCGAGCCCGACACCTCGGACGAGAGCTCCGGTGAGGCCAAGCGCGTCTCGTCCGACGGCGACGAGGCCCCGATGGACGCGGAGCCCACCGAGAAGAAGCGCGCCGCCCTCATCTACAACCCCACCAAGGTCGAGCCCGAGCAGCTGCGCGCACGTGTGGCCGAGCTGGCCGCTGCGGCGGGCTGGGCCGAGCCTCTCTTCTACGAGACGACCGTCGACGACCTCGGCGACGACGCGGCGCGCGCCGCCTTGGAGGAGGAGGTGGATGCCGTCCTCGCGGCCGGCGGCGACGGCACGGTGCGTGCGGTGGCCGAGGCGCTGACCTCGTCGGGCGTGCCCCTCACGATCGTGCCGAGCGGCACGGGGAACCTTCTTGCCCGCAACCTCAACCTCCCGTTGACGGACACGGACGCGATGATCCGCGCCACGTTCGACGGCGACATCCTCCCGATCGACACGGGGCTGGCCCGGATCCGCCGCGCGGACGGCGAGGTCGAGGAGCACGGCTTCTCGGTCATGGCCGGCATCGGCCTGGATGCCGCAATGATCCAGAACACGCGGTCCGACCTGAAGAAGCAGGTGGGCTGGGTCGCCTACGTCGACGGTGCGGCCCGGTCGCTGGTCTCGGCCAAGCCGTTCCGCGTGATGTACCAGCTCAACGGCCACCGCCTGCACTCGGCGAAGGTGCAGAGCGTGCTCTTCGCGAACTGCGGCGCGCTGCAGGGCGGCGTGGCGCTGATCCCCGACGCGTCCGTGGCCGACGGCCGCCTCGACGTGGCCGTGATCCAGCCGAGCGGCATGCTGGGCTGGCTGGGCGTCTGGCGGAGCATCGTGTGGGACAACTCCGTCCTGCGCCGCTTCCGCGCCGGCCGACGCGTGCTCGAGCGTCGTCGCGACACCTCGGTCCGCTACCTGCGCGGCGACGGCATCGAGCTCGCGACGTCCCCGGCCCAGCCGATCGAGCTCGACGGCGACGAGTTCGGCGAGGCGACGCGCATCTACACCCGCATCATCTCCGGCGGGCTGTCGGTCGCGCTCCCGAAGGGCCACGACACCTCCTCGCTCTGACGGCCGCCCCGCCTGCCCCTTCGCTCGCCGAGATCACACGTTCGGTGCGAGAGCACACGCTCGCACGCGCCTGCGCTGTGTGATCTCGCGCGGAACGTGTGCTCTCCCCCCGCCCGGGGCCGGCCGCGGCGGTGTCAACCCCGAAGGGACGGATGCCGCGGTGGATAGCGTCGAGGGATGGCAACGCCCTCGATCGTGTGGTTCCGCGACGACCTCCGCCTGACGGACAATCCGGCGCTCCGCGCGGCCCTCGACCGGGACGAGCCGATCATCGGCCTCTACGTCCTGGACGAGGAGTCGGACGGCGTGCGCGAGATCGGCGGGGCTGCGCGCTGGTGGCTGCACCACTCCTTGGCATCCCTCGCCGGTCGCCTGGAGGAGCGCGGCTCCTCCCTCGTGCTGCGGCGGGGGCGGGCGTCCGAGGTGCTGCCCGCGGTCGTGAAGGACGTCGGCGCGGGAGCGGTGTTCTGGAACCGACGGTACGGCGGGGTCGAGCGCGAGATCGACGCCGGCATCAAGGAAGGGCTCCGGGACGACGGGGTGACGGTGGCCTCGTTCGCCGCGAACCTCCTCTACGAGCCGTGGACGGTCCGCACGCAGTCCGACAAGCCGTACGGCGTCTACAGCCCGTTCTCGCGCGCGGTGCAGAAGCTCCCCGCGCCGCGTCCGCCGCTGCCCGAGGCGCGCAAGGTCCCCGGCTTCGACGGGGGTGTCGACGGCGACGACCTGACCGCCTGGGACCTGCTGCCGACCAAGCCCGACTGGGCCGGCGGCCTGCGCGAGACGTGGGAGCCGGGCGAGCCCGCCGCGAAGGCCCGGCTCGAGGAGTTCCTCGACGAGGACCTCGGCGACTACGCGAAGTACCGCGACGAGTTCGCCGGGGGCTCGACGTCGAACCTGTCGCCGCGTCTGCGCTGGGGCGAGCTCAGCCCGTACCAGGTGTGGCACGACACGCTGGAGCACAAGGGCTCGGGCGAGCACGCGAAGAGTGCCAGCGGCTTCCTCTCCGAGCTCGTCTGGCGGGAGTTCGCCTGGCACGTGACCTACCACTCCCCCGACATCGCGACGGTGAACTGGAGGCGCAACTTCGACGCCTTCCCCTGGCCCCCGCTGAACCGCGCGCATCTCGAGACCTGGCAGCGGGGCGAGACGGGCGTGGCCGTGGTCGACGCCGGGATGCGTCAGCTGTGGAGGACCGGCGTCATGCACAACCGCGTGCGCATGGTCACGGCATCCTTCCTCATCAAGAACCTGCTGATCGACTGGCGGCATGGCGAGCAGTGGTTCTGGGACTGCCTGGTGGACGCGGATGCCGCGAGCAACCCGTTCAACTGGCAGTGGGTCGCGGGGTCCGGGGCGGATGCCGCTCCGTACTTCCGCGTGTTCAACCCGGACACCCAGCGTGAGAAGTTCGACAAGCACGACGCCTACGTCCGCGAGTGGGCGCCGGAGTATCTCAGCGACGACCCGCCGCAGCCGATGGTCGACCTGAAGGAGACGCGCCGGCGCGCCCTCGACGCCTACGCGCACGTCCGTCACGGCGACTGAGCCCGCGGCATCCGGGATCGACGACGGTATCGTCGAGCGATGCGCGCCGTCCCGCCCTCCCTCGATCCCGCGGTGGTCTCCGAAATCGACCGGCGTCTCGCCGCGGTCGCGGTGGAGCACGGTGTGCGCATCCCCTGGGCGATCGAGAGCGGCAGCAGGGCGTGGGGTTTCCCCTCACCGGACAGCGACTACGACTGCCGCTTCGTCTTCGTCCGCCGAGCGGAGCAGTACCTGTCGCTCTGGCCGGAGCGCGACGTGATCGAGACGCCGCTCGACGAGACGTTCGACGTCAACGGATGGGACCTGCGCAAGACCGTGGGGTTGATCGTCCGCGGCAATGCGACGGCCATCGAGTGGCTGCGCTCCCCCATCGTGTACACCGGCGACGCCGCCTTCCGCGACGGTCTGCTCGCCCTCGCGGAGGCGACGGTGGACCGCACCGCGGTCGGGCGCCACTACCTCCACGTGAGCCGGCAGCAGCGGGCCGGTGCGACGACGCTGAAGAAGTTCTTCTACGCCTTGCGGCCCGCGACGGCGCTGCGGTGGCTCGAGGTGCACCCGCAGGCTGTCCTTCCGCCGATGGACCTGCCGACCCTCCTGATGGAGGCGGAGGTCGAGGAGGCCGTCGCCGGAGCGGCCCGCGACCTCATCGCGCTCAAGGCGCGAACACGGGAGCTCGGCGCGGGCAGCCCGCCCGCCGTGCTCGACCGCTTCGTCACGGCGCAGCTGGAGGCCGCGTCGGCCTTCGAGGAGGCCGCCCCGGTGCGCGAGCCCGGGGCCGTGCGGCGCCTCGCCGACGAATACTTCCGAGCGCAGGTCCTGGCCGGCTGAACCCGCGGCATCCGGACACGAGAAAGGGCGCCGCTGCGAAGCGGCGCCCTTTCTGCGGAGGTCAGTTGACGCGCTTGTCGGCGTCCTCGTCCTCGTCATCGTCATCGCCCGGGATGTAGACGTCGACGACGGTGACGTTGATCTCGGCGACCTTCATGCCGACGAGGTCGGTGATGGCCTGGCTGACGGCGGAGCGCACGTCGCTGGCGACGTCCTGCAGACGCTCGGGGTAGTCGACCTGGATCGAGATGTCGGCGGCGACCTCGGTCTCGCCCACCTCGACGCTCACGCCCTGCGCGTGGTCCTTCGCGCCGACGGCCTGACGGATGTTGCCGATCACGCGGGCCGCACCGCCACCAAGGGCGTGGACGCCGGGGACCGAGGCCGCGGCGATGCCCGCGACCTTGGCGACGACGCCGTCGACGATGACGGTCTTGCCGCCGTCGGTCGACGTGGTGGTGGGGGTCGTGGCGGTGGTGTTCTCAGCCATTGCGCTTCCTTCCGTTGTCTCCGGGACGGTGTGCCCCGCGATGTCACTAAGGAGACGCGGCGAGGAGCGCGTTCGTCACGGATTCAACCTGAAAGAACCCTGAGACCTGGATGCCACGGCTCACGCGTCGAAGAAGCCGCCGAACGGCTCCGTGAGCTCACCGTTGTCGCGGACGTCGTACTGCACCGTCTCGACGGACAGCGCGACGGACGTCGACACCGTGAAGAGGACGCTCACCTCCCGGTTGCCGACGACGGTGAAGGTGACGAAGCGTCCGCCCGCCTTCACGGCCTCCTCGATCTTCCTCATGAGCTCCTCGTGGGACTGCCCCTGCGCCAGATAGAACGCGGCGTCGTTCACGGCGACCTGCGTGCGGATCATCGTCTGCTCACCCATGGCCTGAACGTAGGGCGAGCTGCGCGGGAGACGAGGGGGGTTGCCCCGAGCCCCCCGGCGGAATATCCCCCCGGGGGGACGGGTTGCCCTCAGGGTGAACGACGCGATCCCCTCCCTCTCCGTTCTCGACCTCGTCCCGGTGCGCAGCGGACAGACCAGCGCCCAGGCCGTGACCGCCGCGCTCGACCTCGTGCAGCGTGCGGACCGGCTCGGGTACCGCCGCTACTGGTTCGCCGAACACCACAACATGCCCGCGGTGGCCTCCACCGCTCCGCCCGTGCTCATCGCGGCGGCCGCCGCCCGCACGTCGCGGATCCGCGTCGGCTCCGGCGGCGTGATGCTGCCCAACCACTCCCCCCTCATCATCGCGGAGCAGTTCGCCGCCCTGGAGGCGATCGCCCCCGGCCGCATCGACCTCGGCATCGGTCGCGCCCCCGGGAGCGACCCGGTCATCACGCAGCTGCTGAACCGTTCCGGCACGACCAGTGACGTCTCGCGGTTCCCGGACCACGTGACCGACATCATGGCGCTCACCTCCCCGGACGGGGCCACGGTGCGCTTCACCTCCGGCAGCGAGTACCAGGTGAAGGCCACCCCGGCGGCATCCGGTGTCCCTCAGGTGTGGCTGCTGGGCTCGAGCGACTACTCGGCGCAGCTCGCGGCGAGCTTCGGCCTGCCCTACGTCTTCGCCAACCACTTCGCCGGCGAGGGCCTCGAGCACGCGCTCCGGCTCTACCGGGACCAGTTCCGGCCCAACGAGTCGGGCGACGGTCCGCGCACCTTCGTGACCGCGAACGTCGTCGCCGCTCCGACCGCCGAGGAGGCGGAGGAGCGCGCTCTGCCGCAGCTGCGCATGATGGCGCGCCTGCGGACGAACCGTCCGCTCGTCCCCCTCGAGACCGTGGAGGAGGCGCAGGCCGACCCGTTCGACGCGATGGCGCAGTCCCTCATGGCGTCGACGCGTCAAAAGTGGTTCGTCGGCACGGGCTCGCAGGTCTCGGCGGAGCTCGCCGCCTTCGCCGCGCAGCACGGCGTCGACGAGATCATGGTGTCGCCCGTCGCGGGCGCCTACGCCGGGGAAGCCCCCGACTCGGCGGACGGGCGCGCGCAGACGCTGGAGCTCCTCGCGCAGACCGCGCCCGTCGCGGCCTGAACGCGGGGCGCCCGGCCTGAGCGTGGGACGCGCGGCCTGAGCGCGGGACGCGCGGCCTGAACGCGGGGCGCATGACCTGAGTGCGGGGCGCCCGGGCCGGCTGGGTCTCGCGGACGGAGCCCGCTCAGGCCTCGGGCTCGCCGCTCAGCAGGCCGCGCAGCCAGTCGCGCGCCTCGACGAACACGTCGTCGGAGTAGCGCTGCGGATAGCGGTTGATCGCCCGGTCGGCGCGCGCGTACGAGCCGAGGAAGATGACCTTCGGGCTGAACCGCCGCAGGCCCATCAGGGCGTCCGCCATTCGCTCGTCCTGCACGTGCCCGTCCGCGTCGATGACGAAGCGGTAGCGGCCGAGCGCGTCGCCGATGGGACGGGATGCCAGGAGGCTCAGGTTGATGCCGCGGGTCGCGAACTGCTCGAGCAGTTCCAGCAGGGCACCCGGGTGGTCCTCGGGCAGCTCGACGATGAGCGAGGTCTTGTCGGCCCCGGTCGGCGGCGCCGGTGCCACGGTCCGGCTCACGAGGACGAAGCGCGTGACCGCGTTCGGGTTATCGCCGATGTTCTCGGCCAGAACCTCCAGCTCGTGGTGCGTCACGATCCCGGGCGCCGCGATGGCGGCATCCGCCCCGCTCGACGAGTCGAGCACGCCCAGCGCGCTGGCGACGTTGCTGCTCGCCGGCAGATGGGCGTGGGCGGGGACGTGGTCGCGCAGCCAGCCGAGGCACTGCCCGTAGGCCACGGGGTGAGCGGAGATCAGCGAGACGTCCTCGATGCGCGCGCCGGGACGACCGACGAGCACGAAGTTCACCGGCACGAGGTACTCGCCGACGATGCGCAGACCCGGCACGGTCGCCAGGGCGTCCTGCGTCGTCGACACGCCTCCGTCGACGGAGTTCTCGATGGCGATCATGGCCGCGTCCGACCGTCCGGAGGTCACGTCGGCGAGCGCCTCGCCGACGTTGCGGACCGGATGCCACACCTGATCCCGCGCCTCGGGCACCTGGGCCAGTGCGGCCTCGGTGAAGGTCCCCGCGGGGCCGAGGTAGCTGTAGGTACGACGGATGGGCGCGGACTCGGCTTCGGGCGGCACCGGCTCAGCCTAGCGCCGCGCTCTCGCCGTTCCGCACGCCCCGCCCCCGCCCTTCGCTCGCGCTCCCCCTCGCCCTCCCCCAGCGCTGACTTGCCGCAAATGCACACCTCACCCCCGCCCCGCCGTACATTCGCGGCAAGTCACCGCCTCCGGCACACGCCGCCCGGCGACGGCAGAGGGGCCCGCGCATCGCGCGGGCCCCTCCGTCGTCGGAACGATCAGCGACAGCTCGCCGCCGGGACCGCCACCGTGAACGACGACGCGTCGGACGAGGTGCCGGCCACCGCCGTGCCCACCGTCATCGTCCCGGCCGGGACCGACGCCGCGCGGCTCGCGAAGGTGGTCGAGGCGGTCTTGCCGGCCGCGACGGTGATCTTCTTGCTGCCGTACGCCCCGGTGAGGGTGACGTCCGCGGCGACGTCGTCGGCGTTGGTCACGGTCACCACCTGGCTCACCTTGCCCGCCACGCAGCGGTTCGTCACGACCGCGGAGACGTCGAGGCCGAACGACCGCGCCTCCGAGGTCGAGGCGGTGACCCGGTTGTCGGTGTACCCGTTGTACCGGGCCGTGACCGAGCGCACCGTCGCGGGCACCTCGACCGAGGCGGAGCGCTGGCTCAGCGCGACCGTCTGGGTCCAGCCGTCACCCGAGAAGGTCACGGTCCCCGCGACGTCGCCGCGGTCGGCGGCCGTCACGGTCGCCGTCGCGGTCCGCCCCTGGGCGGTCAGTGCCGTGGTCGACGACACGGCGGCGACGGACGACCAGGTCCGCATCGCGGTCAGCACGCCCTGATCGACGCTCACGAACGAGCCGTGCCGCGGGCTGGCCGGCAGACCCCCGATGGGCCGGACGTTCCAGTCCGCCCGGCGGGACAGCCGGTCGCTCTGCGAGCTGCTGGCGATCGCCTGGCCCGTGGTCACGAACGCGCGGTAGCCGCCGGCGCTGAAGTTGTCCACCAGGAAGGCGTAGCCGTCGTTCGCCGCGTTGTTGTTGGGGTCGCCGGCGTTCAGCTTGATGATCTGCGGACCCTCGCCGACCTCGTTGGTCTCGAGGCGCGTCATGTACGTGTCCGTCAGCTGCCACGTCTTCTCGGGGTCGGCGTTCCAGTCCGAGCGCGTCGTCGGCGCGGTGAGCACCTTGGACCGCTCGAGGAAGATGTCCTTGCCCGCCTCGAGGCCGTCGGCGGCGCCGCCCTCCTCGTTCTTGGTGAAGCGGTAGTAGTAGTCGCCGATCTTCTGCACCGTGGAGTCGATGCGCGCGAAGCCGGTGTTCTGCCACTCGGTGGGCGGGTAGGTGAAGGTCTTGAAGTCGCGCGTGAGCACCGTGAAGACCCGCGCGTGCAGGTTGTCGGTGTTCGTGTGCGCCGCGTCCTTGTACAGGCGCGACGAGAAGTGCACGACGTACGACTGCAGCGCGTCGTCCCAGTACGCCTCGGGAGCCCACGTCATACCTGCCTCCGGCTGGTTGATCGTGATGCCCTCGTTGGCGCCGTTGGTCCGGTCCCACGTCACGAGGTCGGTGGACTCCCACACCTCGATCTTGAGCGAGCCGTTCGACTGCGCCGGGCCCCAGCCCGTTCCGCAGCTGATGCAGAGGTCGGTGGCGACCATGTAGTACTTGTCGCCGTCCTTCGACCGGAGGATGTACGGGTCGCGCAGGCCCTTCGTGTCGGTGGTCGACGTGATGACGGGCTGGCCGCCGTTGACCGGGGAGAACGTGAAGAAGTCGTTGCCCGACGTCGCCGCCTGGTAGATCTTCTCGTCGCCGTCGGACTTGAAGTAGGCCGCCGCGTAGCCGGCATCCGGAGCCCAGCGGCCCTTCTCGGCGACCGTGACGTCGAACGACTTCTGCGCGGTCTGCCCGTTCAGCGTGGCGGTGGCCGTCAGCGTGACCTTCGCGTCACCGGCCCCGTAGGCGGGACGCGACACCAGGCCGCCGCCGCGGAAGGGGTCGGCCACGCCGACAGCCGGGGCGACGTAGTCCGCCTTCGTCCCGCTGACGAGGGCCGGGTTCGACGACGTCCACGTGATGGCGGCGCCGTTGACGGCACCGGTGGTGGCCAGCGGCAGGTTCTCGGTGGTCCGGGATGCCAGGGCGATGGCATCCAGGTCGGCGGCCACGTTCGGCGCGATGACCGTGAGGTCGAAGGTGAGCGTCCCGAGCGAGCTCGTCGCGGTGAGCGTGACCGGGGTGTTCGTCGTGATGCTCCGCGACACCACGCCCGTGGTCGAGACCACCGCGGGGTTCGAGGACGACCACGTCAGGGCGACGCCGTTCACCGAGGGGGCGAGGTTCAGGTTGCTCGAGACGCTGTCGAGCGAGGTGTTGGCGCGCAGCATCGTGGCGAGGACGTCGCCGCGCAGAAGAGCGGCGGTCGTGGAGGACTTCTGCGCGGCGGTGGGCATGCTGGAGCCGACCTGCTCGGCGGAGAGGGCGGTGTCCCAGACCTTCACGTCGCTGACGTCGGCGCGCAGCAGGGCGTCGCCCTGGTAGAGCGACCGGCCGAGGTAGCCGAGCACGTTGCCCGACGGGATGATCGAGCTCAGCGCGTTGCTGTGCGTCAGGGTCGAGATGACGCTGCCGTCGCGGTAGAGCGTCAGGGTCTGGCCGGAGCCGACCATGGTCAGGGTGGTGAAGCCGGGGTTGAGGCCGCCACCCGCGGGCATGCGCGTCTCGCCGTTGCTGCTGCCGTTCTTGACGCGGATGGCCGCCAGCACCTGGTCGCTGTAGCCGCCCTGGGCGGAGCGCGGGCTGAGGAAGATGTGGTTGCCGAGCTGCGTCGTGTTCCACGGTCCGACACCGTCGCCGATGACCCACCCGAAGTGGTTCGCGGAGGTCTGCGACGCGACGGTGTACTCGACGGTGAAGTCGTTGTCGGTGCCCGTGATGAGGCCCTTGGGGAGGGCGGCGTAACCGTCGGCCTTGAACCGCAGCACGGCGTCGCCGGCCGCGTCGGCGAACGACGCGTCGGTGAAGCCGGTGAGCGCCGCGTTGCGGCCGTTCCCGGAGACGTCGAGCAGGGCTGCACCGGAGTGCGACATGTCGTAGTGGGCGGTGGGGGCCGGCACCTCGGCGGCGTGCGCGGCCGGGGCGATGAGGCTGAGCGTCGAGGCGACGAGCACGCCGGTCAGCGACGCGGCCACCGCCTTCGGCGCGCGGCGGGAGCGGACGGCTCCAGGGGGACGGGGGGCCAGTGATCTCATCGGCGAGACCTTTCTCTCGGATGCGGGGCCGATGCCTCCGTCGCCCGCCGGGGAGCCGGGGCGGGGAGGGCGTGCCGAGACGCGCGGTCCGCTGCCGTCGAGCCGGGGCGGAGGAGCATCGGCCGGCGTCAGCCGGACCGTGAGACGGGCACCGATGCACTTCTGCGATCCGTCGACGGACAGCGGTCTCGTCTTCGACGTTAGCGGTAACGAGGAGCGTCGACAACACATGCGCCGACCGAATCCGTCCGGTCGATACCGCATGACGGCTTTTCTCCTCGCGCACGGGCGCGAACGGGCAGACTGTACGCATGAGCAGTCGCGCAGGACAGCCCGCCGAGGCATCCGATCTCATCGACATCGACGACCTGATCGCCGCCTACTACGACCGCAAGCCGGATGCCGCCGTGCCCGAGCAGCGCGTCGCCTTCGGCACGAGCGGTCATCGCGGCTCGTCGCTGAGCACCAGTTTCAACGAGGACCACATCCTCGCCACGACCCAGGCGATCGTGGACTACCGCGCCGCGCAGGGCATCACCGGGCCGCTGTTCCTCGGCCGCGACACCCACGGGCTGTCGCTCCCCGCCGAGCGCAGCGCGATCGAGGTGCTCGTCGCCAACGGCGTGGACGTCCGCGTGGACTCCCGCGACGCGTGGGTCCCCACCCCGGCCCTCAGCCACGCGATCCTCACCTACAACCGCGGGCTCGCGGTCGACGACCCCGGCCGGGCCGACGGCATCGTCGTCACCCCGTCGCACAACCCGCCGCGCGACGGCGGCTTCAAGTACAACCCCCCGCACGGGGGCCCCGCCGACACCGACGCGACCGGCTGGATCGCCGACCGGGCGAACGAGCTCATCACGGCGGGACTGGACGGCGTCCAGCGCACCCCGCACGCCGACATCGACCTCGAGGGGCTCGGAAAGTACGACTTCCGCGACGCGTATGTGCGCGATCTGGCATCCATCATCGACGTGGATGCCATCAGGAACGCGGGCGTCCGGATCGGCGCCGACCCGATGGGCGGGGCGTCGGTGGAGTACTGGGCCCTCATCGCCGAGGTGTACGGCCTGGACCTCACCGTCGTGAACCCGGACGTCGACCCGACCTGGAAGTTCATGACGCTGGACTGGGACGAGAAGATCCGCATGGATCCCTCCTCGCCGTCGGCGATGGCCTCGCTCGTCGCGCGCCGTGACGAGTACGACATCCTCACGGGCAACGACGCCGACGCCGACCGCCACGGCATCGTGACGCCCGACGCGGGGCTGATGAACCCCAACCACTACCTCGCCGTCGCAATCGACTACCTGTTCTCGCACCGCCCGGGCTGGCCCGCGGACGCCGCCGTCGGCAAGACGCTGGTGTCGTCGATGATCATCGACCGCGTCGCCGCGTCGCTCGGCAAGACGCTGCTCGAGGTCCCGGTGGGCTTCAAGTGGTTCGTGCCGGGTCTGCTCGACGGCTCCGTCGCCTTCGGCGGGGAGGAGTCGGCGGGAGCGTCGTTCCTGCGTCTGGACGGCACCGTCTGGACGACCGACAAGGACGGCATCCTCCTCTGCCTGCTGGCGGCGGAGATCCTCGCGGTCACCGGCACGACGCCTTCGCAGCGCTACGCCGAGCTCGAGGCCGAGTTCGGGTCGTCGGCCTACCAGCGCGTGGACGCCCCGGCGACGCCGGCGCAGAAGTCCGCGCTGTCGAAGCTGTCCCCGGACGCCGTGACCGCGACCGAGCTGGCCGGCGAGCCGATCACCGCCAAGCTCTCGCACGCCCCCGGCAACGGCGCGGCGATCGGCGGGCTGAAGGTGCAGACCGAGTCGGCGTGGTTCGCCGCACGGCCCTCCGGCACGGAGGACGTCTACAAGCTGTACGGCGAGTCCCTCCGCGGCGAGGAGCACCTGCGGGCGGTGCAGGAGGAGGCCCGCGCGGTCGTCTCCGCCGCTCTCGGCCAGGCCTGACCTGTCCGCCCGCAGCGGCGTCGCCCTCCGGGGCGGCGCCGCTGCGGCGTTTCCGGCGGCGTCGACGGCTGGCATCCCGCCACCAAACGCTTCCTCGCGCCGGAAACGCCGCGTCACGGCGTTTCCCCCGCGCGAGAGCGTTTACCCGGATCGAAACGGGAACGCCACGGCCCCGACGCTCCGCAGAACGTCGGGGCCGTGGCATCCCGATGTCAGGACGCGAGCGTGGCCGTGTCGATGACGAAGCGGTAGCGGACGTCGCTCTTCAGCACGCGCTCGTACGCCTCGTTGATCTGGTCGGCCGAGATGAGCTCGGTCTCCGGGGCGATCCCGTGCTCGGCGCAGAAGTCCAGCATCTCCTGGGTCTCCTGGATGCCGCCGATGCCCGAGCCCGCGAACGAGCGGCGGTTCGCGAAGAGGGTGAACACCTCGATGGGCAGCGGCTCCGGCGGGGCGCCGACGTTCACCATGGTGCCGTTGCGGGCGAGCAGGCCCAGGTACTGCTTGAGGTCCAGCGGCGCGCTCACGGTGTTGACGATGAGGTCGAAGGTGTTCTTCAGCGTCGTGAAGGTCTCCTCGTCCTTGGTCGCGTAGTAGTGGTCGGCGCCCATCTTCAGGCCGTCGTCCTTCTTGCTGAGCGTCTGCGAGAGCACCGTGACCTCGGCGCCCATGGCGTGGGCGATCTTGACGGCCATGTGACCGAGACCGCCGAGGCCGACGATCGCGACCTTCTTGCCGGGACCCGCGTTCCAGTGGTGCAGGGGCGAGTAGGTCGTGATGCCGGCGCACAGCAGCGGCGCGGCCTTCTCGTAGGGGATCGACTCGGGCACGCGCAGCACGAAGTCCTCGTCGACGACGATCTTCTCGCTGTAACCGCCCTGGGTGATCGTGCCGTCGACGTCCTTCGCGCCGTAGGTGCCGATGTTGCCCTTGAGGCAGTACTGCTCCTCGCCGGCCTGGCAGTTCTCGCACTCGCGGCACGAGTTGACCATGCAGCCGACGCCGACGCGGTCGCCGACCTTGTGCTTCGTGACGTCGGAGCCGACCTCGGAGACCGTGCCGACGATCTCGTGGCCGACGGTCAGGGGGTAGGGCACCTCGCCCCACTCACCGCGGATGGTGTGGATGTCGGAGTGGCAGATGCCGGCGTAGGCGATGTCGATGAGGACGTCCTTCGGGCCGACGTCGCGGCGCTCGATGGTCGTGGGCTCGAGGGGGGAGGTCGCGGACGACGCCGCGTAGGCGTTGACGTGCATGGTTCTCCTGGGGTCGAAGAGGGGTCAGGGTTCCATCCTGCGATATCGCCCCTCCCGTTCCGGAACCCTTGACGAGGGATGCCATGGCGTCCAGAGCCTGCCGACACCGCCCCGGGCAAGAGCAGCGGAGGGATGCCACGGCGTCCCGCACCCGCCACCGGACATGCCGGGAGGGGCGGCGACCACGTCGCCGCCCCTCCCGTCCTTCCGTCAGCGGCAGGTCGCCGCCGGCACCGCGACCGTGGTCGTCGACGGCGTGCCGCCGACGGTCGCGGTGATCGTCGCGGTCCCCGCGGGGACGGACGCCTGCCGGGTGGTGAACGACGAGGAGACGCGGGCGCCGGGCTCCAGCGCACCGAGGCTCTTGACGCCGTACCGGGTCTCGACCTTCACGTCGGCGCGGGTCGTGCCGGTGTTCTGCACCGTCGTCACGACGACCGCCTTGCCCGCGACGCAGCGGGTCGCGGCCGTGCCGGTCACCGTGGCCGCGGGGGTGCGGGTCACGGTCACCGTGTACGTGCGCTCCGTGCCGTCGGGCGCGGTCACCCGCACCGTGCCGACGCCGGCCGCATCGGCGGGCTGGACGATCCGGACGACGGCGTCCTGGTCCACCGCCTGCGCGTTCAGGACGGGCCAGACGTCGCCCGCCGAGGTGACGGCGTAGTCGGTGCGCGCCGGGTCGAAGCCCTCCACCGCCGACGGGCCGACCGTCAGCCGCGCGAGGTCGGCGATGCCGGCCGGCGACGGCGCCGACGCGAGGATCTCGACCTCGGACACGACCATGTACGACCCGGACTTCGCGTTCAGCACGACGCGCACCTCGTCGGCGGTCGCGCCGTTCAGCGCCACCTCCACCTTGGGCGCGCCCGTCGCGGGCGTCGGGACCGTCTGCAGCGCGCCCTGGACCCAGGTGCCGCCCGCCGTGCGGTGGTCGACGCGCAGGGTGTCGGCCCAGCTCGCACGGCCGTCGCGGTAGAACTGCACGGAGACGCGCTGCAGCGTCTCGGTGCCGGCCAGGGCGTACGTCAGCGTGTCCTGGGCGTTCGAGCCGTTGGAGCGCCAGTTCGACCAGCCCTTGTCACCGGTCTGGCCGTTGATGGTGCGCTCGACCGGGTAGCCGCTCTCCGTGAAGGTCGCGGACGGACGGGACTGCGGAGCGACGTTGCGCTCGACGGCCGCGGTGACGATGACGGTCAGCCGGGCCGGGAGCTGCTCGCCGCTCGGCCCGGTCGCGGTGCCGTTCACGACGACGGTGCCCGTCTTCGCGAATGCGGCGTCGGTCACGTCGCCCCAGGCCCAGACCACGTCGGTCCAGAAGCCGGCGCCGTCGGCGCGCACCTCGGCCTGCACCGAGCCCGGGGCGGCCGCCTTCACCGCCGCGAGGGAGGTTCCCGTCGCGACGGTCATCGAGAGGGGGCGTGCCGCGGTGTAGGCGCCGATCTCGACGGTCGCGGTCGCCTCGACGGTCGCGCCGAAGACGTCCGTGCCGGTTCCGCGGACGGTGACGGTGCCCGCCTTCGACCAGTCCTTGCCGTCCAGCTGCCAGGTGACGGGGACCGAGCGGAGGGTCGCCCCGGCGTAGCGCGCGGTGACCTCGGCGGGCAGGCTGGGCGCCTTCCCGACCGGCGTGCTCACCGTGACCGGCTCGACGCCGAGGACGGCGGTTCCCGACAGGCGCCACGACTGGTTGCCCCCGCCGTTCGAGGTCCAGAGCCCCACGCGGGCGTCGGGCTGCGTGCTCGCGCCGTTGACGTCCAGCACCCGCTCCGCTCCGACGCTCAGGACCGAGAACGCCGTGCCGTCGGTGGTGGATGCCATCCACTGCAGGTTCCGATCGGCCGCGGCGGCCGCCGGGTCGGAGTCGACGAGGGTCGTGCCCCCGTTCGTCACGGCGAGGTACTGCCCCGCCGCGTTCTCGAGGGTGAAACGGTGACGGTTGGTGCCCGCGCCGCTGAGGGTGCGCACGGTCCACGTCTGCGTCGCGGCCGCGCCGGCGGTGGTGGCGGCCGGACGGATGGCGAGCGAGGAGCCGCCGTCCAGGACGAGTCCGCTCTGCACGCCGGTGAGCTGCACCGCCTGGCCGTCGCGGAACGCGGCCGCGCGGTCGGCCACGCCGGACACCCCGTCGATGACGAAGGTCGTCACGGAGCGGGCCGGCACGGTGAGCAGCGCCGTCTTCGTGGCCGGGTTCACGGTCACGGCCGTCCCCTGCCGCAGAGCGTTGGCGGTCGGGTCGGCGAGGGTGGACTGCGTGGTCACGATGGGGGTGACGGTGGCCCCGGGCGCCACGGTCCCGAAGTCGTTGAGGTCGATCTCGACGGTGTGCTCGGCCGTCTCGCTGTTCACGTGCACGACGGTCGCGCCGGTGCCGTCGGCGTCGATGGCCGCGGTCGACTGGTCATCGGAGCTGGCGACCAGGCGGTCCCCCGGCTCGATGTAGTGGGTGAAGTTGCGGACCGTGTTGAACTTCTCGTTCGTGAGCACCTTGCAGCTCGGGTCGGCGTCGCCGTCGCGCAGCCGCCGCTCCGAGTTCCCGTCGGCGTTGCAGTCGAAGTCGATGAAGACGCTGCCCCAGTTGAGCTTCTCGACCTTCTCCATGTTGTAGAGGTCCTCGACGGGCTGCCAGAACACCCACGCGTCGGGCTCGAGCTCGCGCAGGTCGTCGACGATGTGCTCGGCCATGCCGAGCCCGTTGCCGATGTCGACGGGGTTGAAGCCCGTCCCGGGGGTCCAGTTGCCCTCGACCTCGCTCATCCAGAGCGGCTTGTCCGCGGCCTTGGCGATGTCGCGCACCACCGGTCGGCCGCTCGTGCCGTAGGTGTGGACGTTGAGCTGCTCGACGGCGTTCTTCGCCTCGGGCGACCAGGTGTTCCAGTTCGTCGCGAAGAGGCCGGGGTTCGTCTCGTCCATCGCGGAGATGACCGCGTCGGTCTGCGTGTCGGGGTCGGCCAGGCGGGCGGCGAGCACCTTGATCATCTCGTCCTGCCGCTGCGGCCCGATGTGCGCGCCCTCCTGGCGGCTCGCGCTCGTGGGCCAGGTCTGGCCGGCGGGGATGTTCGTCGACCAGTAGTTCGTGTTGGGCTCGTTGAACGGATCGATCGTGTCGAACGAGATGCCGTGCTCCTTCTCGAGCTCGTCGACGACGGTGGTCAGGTACCCCGCGAACTTCTCCATGTCGGCGGTGGCCAGCTGCTCGCTCGTGGCGTTGTTGATCCCGCCCGAGACGAAGCCGCTCTGGGTGAGGAAGTAGGGCGGCGAGTTACTGAAGGCCTCCCAGTGGGTGACCTTGTCCTTCAGCGCGTCGATCCACCAGCGCTGCGCCTCGTCCGCCGTGAAGTCGTAATGGGTCGGGTCGTCCGGGTTCCACGCCGCCTTGTACCGCTCGCGGTCCGCGTAGGTCGACGTGATGGCGCCCTGGGCGTCCGTGGCGGGCAGCTCGGGGTTCCAGAATCCCGGCACCGCGCCGCCGGGACGCAGGTAGGGCGGGACGTCGGTGGCGTTGCCGCCGCCGATGTTGTAGCGGGCGATGTTGAGGTTGAGACCCTCCTCGCCGAACACCGCGTCGAACAGCTGCTGCCGCACGTCGGCGGGATAGCCGCCGGTCGCGTTGGCGAACCAGACGAGGCTCGTCCCCCATCCCTCGAACGGCTCCGACGCCGTCGCGGGGTTGGGGGCGATGCGCACGGGCGGCGTGGCCGCCGCGCTGCTTTCCGGGGGCGACACGAAGGTCGCGGCCGTGACGGCACCGGCGGTGAGCGCCACCGCACAGGTCATGGCCAACAGTCGAGCTGACTTCATCGTCATTCCGATCCGGCCGCTCCGATGCGGCCTCAGGGGGATGTTGACGTCAACATGCGACGTCGAGCACAGCCTACGCGGCGGATGTGAGCGCGCACAAGAGGGGTCAGCGCGGCCCGGAGCTCGCCCGGACCACGAGCGACGTCGGCACGAGGGTGCGCTCGTGCGCTCCTCCGCCGCCCTCGATGTCGGCGATGAGGGCGCTCATCGCCTCCTCGCCCACGCGTTCGAAGCGCTGCCGCACGGTGGTCAGCGGCGGCCAGAAGTTGGATGCCTCCGGCATGTCGTCGAAGCCGACGACGCTCACGTCGCCGGGCACGGCCCGACCTGCCTCGTGCAGGGCCCGGATCACCCCGAGCGCCATCTGGTCGTTCGCCGCGAAGACGGCCGTCACCGCCGGGTCCGCGGCGAGCGCGGTGCCGATGCGGTGCCCGGACTCCGCGGTCCAGTCGCCGATCTGCACCTCGGGCACACGGCATCCGCGTTCCTCCAGCGCCGCGCGCCAGGCGTCGCGCCGGCGCTCGGCGGCAAAGGACTCCGGCGGGCCGGACAGGTGCCAGACCGTTTCGTGACCGAGGTCGAGCAGATGCTCGGTGGCCAGGCGCGCGCCCTGGGCCTGGTCGTTGTCGACGACCGCGTACGGGTAGTCGGCGCTGGAATCGACGACGACCACGGGCAGCCCCGTCGGCAGCGACAGCTCGTTCTCGCCCAGGCGGTGGGTCTCGATGAGGATCGCGATGCCGTCCACCGCGTGCTCGCGCAGCCGCGAGAAGGCGCCCGACACATCGGACTGCGTCGCCGAGCGGACCGTGATGAGGGTGATGGAGTACCCGGATGCCGCGGCGACCGAGGCCAGCGCGTCGAGGGTGCGCGTGTTGCCGTACGAGCCGAGCGAGAACATGATGACGCCGATGCTGCGGAACCGCCCCGAGCGCAGCGCGCGGGCCGCGCTGTTGGGCCGGTAGCCGAGCGTCTCCATGGCGTCGAGCACGCGCTGCCGGGTCTCGGGGTCGACGTTCGTGCGGCCGTTGGCGACGCGCGACACCGTCTGTCCGGACACGCCGGCGGCCGCGGCCACGTCGGCCATGGACGCGTCGCGGCGCCTGCCGCGCGTCGACACCGCGGTCGACACCGTCGTCGTCTCGCTCACGTCTACCTCCAGGGATGTTGACGTTGACATGGTAGCGGTCCCGGGTTATGTTTACGTCAACATTCCGTCGACCCGGACGGAATGCGCATCACTGAAGAGGCACTGGACGATGACGACCACCGCGGCACCCCCTCCCGCCCTGCGCACCCCACCGCGCCGACGGCGCCGGCGCATCGAGGAGCGGGGCTGGCTCTTCGTCGCTCCTTTCGCGATCGTCTTCACCCTCGTGTTCCTCGCGCCGCTCGCCTACTCGCTCTACCTGAGCCTGTTCCGCGACCAGCTCATCGGCGGCAACGCCTTCGTCGGCTTCGACAACTACCTCACCGCCTTCGCGGACCCGAAGTTCTGGGAGGGCTTCGGCCGCGTCGGGATCTTCCTCGTCGTGCAGGTCCCGATCATGCTCGTCCTGGCCCTCGCCGCCGCCCTGGCGATCGACAGCGCACGCCTGCACGCCGCCGGCTTCTACCGCGTGGTGATCTTCCTGCCCTATGCGGTGCCCGCGGTCGTCGCGGTCCTCATGTGGGGCTACATCTACGGCGACCAGTTCGGCCTCGCCGGCAACCTGAACAGCCTCCTCGGGTCCGACGTCGTCCAGCCCTTCGTCCCCGAATGGATGCTGGTCTCGATCGGCAACATCGTCACGTGGCAGTTCGTGGGCTACAACATGCTCATCTTCTACTCGTCGCTGAAGACCATCCCGAGCGACCTCTACGAGGCGGCATCCATCGACGGTGCGGGCGCGTGGCGCACGATCTTCTCGATCAAGATCCCCGCGGTACGCGGCGCCATCGTCATCGCCACGATCTTCTCGATCATCGGCAGCTTCCAGCTGTTCAACGAGCCGAACATCCTGAAGCCCCTCGCGCCGAACACGATCTCGACGTTCTTCACGCCGAACATGTACGCCTACAACCTCTCCTTCGCCGGACAGCAGTACAACTACGCGGCCACCATCGCGATCATCATGGGCGTCATCACCGCCGTCATCGCCTACGTCGTGCAGCTGCGCGGCTCACGTCAGGAGGCGCGATGACCACCGCGACCGCACCCCGCACCGACACCGTCGCCGTCACCACCGGTCGCCGCTCCCCCCGCACCGGAGGCCGGCCCTCGTTCGCCCGCACCTCCCCCTCGCAGGGACGCAAGTCGCTCGTCCTCAGCATCGTGATGGGCCTGTACCTGCTCTACACGCTGGTCCCGCTGTTCTGGCTCGTGATCAACGCCACGAAGACGCAGCCCGACCTGTTCTCGTCGTTCGGGCTGTGGTTCGGCGACAGCTTCGCGCTCGGCGACAACATCGTCCAGACGCTGACCTACCGCGACGGGATCTTCGTCCGCTGGCTCGGCAACACGCTGCTCTACGTCGTCGTCGGCGCGGGCGGGGCGACGCTGCTGGCCACCCTCGCCGGCTACGGCCTCGCCAAGTACAACTTCAAGGGACGCAAGGCCGTCTTCGCCGTCGTGCTGGGCGCGATCGCCGTGCCCGGCACCGCCCTCGCCGTGCCCACGTTCCTGCTCTTCAGCCAGCTGGGCCTCACCAACACCCCGTGGGCGATCATCATCCCCTCCCTCATCAGCCCGTTCGGCCTCTACCTGATCTGGGTCTACGCGACCGACGCGATCCCCACCGAGCTCCTCGAGGCCGCGCGCATGGACGGGGCGGGCGAGTTCCGCACCTTCTTCACCATCTCGATCCGGCTGCTCATGCCCGGCATCGTGACCGTCCTGCTGTTCGCCGTCGTGGCCACCTGGAACAACTACTTCCTGCCGCTCATCATGCTGAGCGACCCGGCCTGGTACCCCCTGACGGTCGGTCTCAACCAGTGGAACGCCCAGGCCACGGGCGTCGGCGCCCAGCCGATCTACAACCTCGTGATCACGGGAGCCCTCCTGTCGATCATCCCCATCGTCGCCGCATTCCTCGTACTCCAGCGCTTCTGGCAGTCGGGTCTGAGCGCCGGAAGCGTCAAGCAGTGACCGCGCCCCGAAGCGCCGGTCGCCGCTGACGCACACCCCACCAGCACCGGAGCGCCCTGCTCCGGACTCCAAAACAACGAAGTGAAGGAATCCCGATGACATTCATGCGCAAGGGCACCGCCGTCCGGCGGGCCGCGTTCGCCGTCGCCGCCACCGCGCTCGCGGCCGGCTCGCTCGTCGCCTGCTCCTCCGGCAACGCCGGAGGCGGCAACGGCGGCAGCGCGGAGGACATCGAGGCGGCTCTCGAGCAGGGCGGCGAGATCACGTACTGGTCGTGGACGCCCTCCGCCGAGGCGCAGGTCGCCGCGTTCGAGAAGGCCTACCCCAACGTGAACGTGAACCTGGTCAACGCCGGCACGAACACCGAGGAGTACACCAAGCTGCAGAACGCCATCAAGGCGGGATCGGGCGCTCCCGACGTCGTGCAGATCGAGTACTACGCGTTCCCCCAGTTCGCCCTTTCGGACTCGCTGCTCGACCTCGCCCCCTACGGCTTCGGCGAGCTCGAGGACGACTACAGCCCCGGCACCTGGGGCGCGGTCGACTTCGACGGCGCGATCTACGGCCTCCCCCAGGACTCGGGCCCGATGGCCCTGTTCTACAACAAGGAGGTCTTCGACCAGTACGGCATCGCCGTGCCCACCACGTGGGACGAGTACGTCGCCGCGGCCGAGAAGCTCCACGCGGCCGACCCCACCAAGTACATCACCGCCGACACCGGCGACTCCGGCTTCACCACCAGCATGATCTGGCAGGCCGGCGGACAGCCCTTCCAGGCCTCGGGCACCGACGTCACGATCGACCTGCAGGACGAGGGCTCGCAGAAGTTCGCCGACAACTGGAACCGCCTCATCGAGGGCGGTCTGCTGTCGGACACCCCCAGCTGGTCGGACGAGTGGTTCAAGGGCCTCGGTGACGGTTCGATCGCCTCGCTCGTGATCGGCGCCTGGATGCCGGGCGTGCTCGAGAGCTCCGTCGCCGACGGCGCCGGCAAGTGGGCCGTCGCGCCCATCCCGACGTACGACGGCGAGCCGGTGACGGCGGAGAACGGCGGCGGCGGTCAGGCCGTGACCAAGCAGAGCCAGAACCCGGCGCTGGCCGCCGGCTTCCTCAAGTGGCTGAACAACGACGAGGAGAGCCTGCAGATCTTCGCCGAGTCCGGCGGCTTCCCCTCCACCACCGCGCAGCTGAGCGACCCCGCCTTCGTCGACGCCGAGAACGAGTACTTCGGCGGCCAGAAGATCAACCAGGTGCTCACCGAGGCGTCCAGCCAGGTGCGCGAGGGCTGGAACTACCTGCCGTTCCAGGTCTACGCCAACAGCATCTACAGCGACACCGTGGGTCAGGCCTACGCGAACGGCAGCGACATGAACGCCGGTCTCGAGGCGTGGCAGGAGCAGCTGGTCCAGTACGGCAACGACCAGGGCTTCAGCGTCAACAAGTAAGTCCGGACACGGGGGCGGGTCGCATCGTTCGCGAGCGGCCCGCCCCCGCTCCATCCGCGCCGCCGTCCCGAGGCGCGCGCGCCCCATCCCTCCCAGGAGAGACGAATGACCTCCCCCACCCGCATCTCGGTCGATCGCACCGCCCTCGGCGCCGAGGTCCCCCGTCGCCTGTTCGGCACGTTCGTCGAGCACATGGGCCGCTGCGTCTACGACGGCATCCATTCGCCGGATCACGCGACGGCGGACGGCGCGGGCTTCCGGGCCGACGTGCAGGAGCTCGTCCGCGAGCTCGGGGCGACCGTCGTGCGCTACCCCGGCGGGAACTTCGTCTCCGGCTACCGCTGGGAGGACGGCGTCGGGCCAAGCGCGGAGCGTCCGGTGCGCCTGGATGCCGCCTGGCACAGCACCGAGACCAACGAGGTGGGCCTGCACGAGTTCGCCGACTGGGCGGATGCCGCGGGCCTCGAGGTCATGGAGGCGGTCAACCTCGGCACGCGCGGCGTGGCCGAGGCCGCCGACCTGCTCGAGTACGCCAACCACCCCTCCGGCACCGCGCTCAGCGACCGCCGCCGCACGAACGGCCGCGAGGAGCCGTTCGGGATCCGGCTGTGGTGCCTCGGCAACGAGATGGACGGTCCGTGGCAGATCGGCCACAAGACCGCCGACGAGTACGGCCGTCTCGCCGCCGAGTCGGCGCGCATGATGCGCTTCCTCGACCCGTCGGTCGAGCTGGTGGCCGCGGGCAGCTCGAACCACGAGATGCCGACCTTCGGAGAGTGGGAGCGCACCGTGCTCCGGCACACCGCGGGCCTCGTCGACCACATCTCCGTGCACGCCTACTACGAGGAGGACCCGTCCGACGCGGCGAGCTTCCTCGCCAGCGGCGTCGCCCTCGACCGGTACATCGGCGAGGTCGCCGACATCATCGACGAGGTCGGGGCGACCGGCCCGGACGGCCGTGCGATCGGCATCAGCGTCGACGAGTGGAACGTCTGGAACCAGACCCGCTGGAACGAGGTGGACAAGCCCCGGGTCTTCACCGGTGACTGGCCGATCGCACCGCGCCTGATCGAGGACGACTACACCGTCACCGACGCCGTCGTCGTCGGGTCCCTCCTCATCACCCTCATCCGGCGGTCCGACCGGGTCTCGATGGCGAACCTGGCGCAGCTCGTGAACGTCATCGCCCCCATCCGCACGGAGCCGGGCGGTGGCGCGGCCTGGCGGCAGACCACCTTCCACCCGTTCGCGCTCACCGCGGCCGCGGCGACGGGCCGCGTCGTCCACCCCCGGGTCGACGGAGCGACGATCGACACGGCCCGGCACGGCGCCGTGGACGCGGTCGACGCCGTCGCGACCGTGGACGGCGACGCCGTGACCGTCCTCCTCGCTCACCGCGAGCTCGACGCCGCCACCGACGTCGAGCTCGACCTGGGCGCCGTGACCGACGTCGAGGCCGTCGTCCTCACCATCCCCGACGGCGGCGACCGGCACACGACGAACGCGGCCGGCGCGGAGCGCGTCGCGCCCGTCGCGCTCTCCGTCGAGGTCGGCGCCGACGGCATCCTCCGCTTCCCCCTCCCCCCGCTCGCCTGGGTGCGCCTGCGCGCCCGCCTGCGCTGAACGCCCCCGCGCGGAACCCCCGACC
This sequence comes from Microbacterium sp. HMH0099, assembly GCF_049384025.1. Lineage (NCBI taxonomy): Bacteria > Bacillati > Actinomycetota > Actinomycetes > Micrococcales > Microbacteriaceae > Microbacterium > Microbacterium sp. HMH0099. The sequence continues at coordinate 131,557 of NZ_JBMRJR010000001.1, forward strand.
CGAAAGACACCGTGACCACCTTCACCATCGGCGACACCGACTTCCTGCTCGACGGACGGCCGTACCAGGTCATCTCCGGCACGCTGCACTACTTCCGCATCCACCCCGAGCACTGGCGCGACCGCATCCGCAAGGCGAAGGCGATGGGCCTGAACACCATCGAGACCTACGTCGCCTGGAACGCCCACGAGCCGGTCCGGGGCGACTGGGATGCCACCGGGTGGAACGACCTCGGACGCTTCCTCGACCTCATCGCCGACGAGGGCCTGCACGCGATCGTGCGCCCCGGCCCCTATATCTGCGCGGAATGGCACAACGGCGGGCTGCCGGTCTGGCTCACCTCGACGCCGGGCATCGGCATCCGCCGGTCGGAGCCGCAGTTCCTCGCCGCCGTGTCGGAGTACCTCCGCCGCGTGTACGAGATCGTCGCGCCCCGGCAGATCGACCGCGGCGGCAACGTCGTGCTCGTGCAGATCGAGAACGAGTACGGCGCCTACGGCTCCGACAAGGACTACCTCCGCGAGCTCGTGCGCGTGACGAAGGACGCCGGCATCACCGTGCCGCTGACCACCGTCGATCAGCCGATGCCGTGGATGCTCGAGGCCGGCAGCCTGCCCGAGCTCCACCTCACCGGCTCCTTCGGCTCGCGATCTGAGGAGCGTCTGGCGACCCTCCGCGAGCACCAGCCCACCGGTCCCCTGATGTGCTCGGAGTTCTGGGACGGCTGGTTCGACTGGTGGGGCAGCATCCACCACACGACCGACCCGGCGGCATCCGCCCACGACCTCGACGTCCTGCTCGCGGCCGGCGCCTCCGTCAACATCTACATGGTGCACGGCGGCACGAACTTCGGCACGACGAACGGCGCGAACGACAAGGGACGCTTCGACCCGATCGTCACGTCCTACGACTACGACGCCCCGCTGGACGAGTCCGGCCACCCCACCGCGAAGTACCACGCCTTCCGCGAGGTCATCGCGAAGTACGCGCCGGTCCCCGACGAGGCGCCCGCCTCCCGCCCCGACGCCCCGGCGTTCGAGGTGGCTCTGTCGGGCGAGGGCGAATGGATGCCGCCCGCCCACGACTCCGCCCCCGCCGACGCCCCCGCGACGTTCGAGCAGCTGGGTCACCTCGGGGCGCTGGTGCGTTACGACGTCGACCTGCCCGCGTTCGACGGCGACCGGGCGGTGCTCGCTTTCGACGAGGTGCGCGACATGGCGTGGGTCCATGTCGACGGCGCCTTCGTCGGGCGGCTGTCCCGCACCCTCCACGAGCGGGCGCTGGCCATCCCGGCCGGCGCCCGGCTGACCGTGCTGGTGGAGGACCAGGGCCGCGTCAACTATGCGGACCGCCTCGGCGAGCACAAGGGGCTGCACGGCGCGGCGACGCTCGACGGCCGCCCGCTCACCGGGTGGACCGCCACCCCGATCGACCTCGCGGCCGCCGCGGGCACCGGCGACGGCGCGGCCGGTCGCGCCCTCCTGCGCGGCTCGTTCGACCTCGACGCCCCGAGCGACCTGTTCCTCGACACCGACGCGTGGACCAAGGGTTTCGCCTTCGTCAACGGCTTCTTCCTCGGCCGGTACTGGCGGCAGGCGCCGCAGCGCACGCTGTACGTCCCCGCCCCGGCGACGAAGGCCGGCGCGAACGAGCTCGTGCTGCTCGAGCTGGAGCAGGCGCTGTCGCTGACGGCCCGGTTCGTGCCCGAGCCCGCGCTGGGGCAGCGCGAGGAGTAGGCCGTCGCGAGAACAGGCGTGTACGCCGAGAACAGGTCGATTCCGCGTGGATCGGCCTGTTCTCGTGGCATCCCCTGTCCTCGTCGCTCCCCCCTGCGCAGGCGCGTTCGAGAGGAGCAGGATGGAGGCATGACGATGGCTGCGTGGATCCGGTCGATCCCTCCCTCCGTGTGGGGGCGGGAGAGCGACGAGTGGCAGCCGTCGACTCCGACGACCGAAAGCGGGAACCGATGAGCGACTACGAGATCACCGAGATCGGCGGACTGGGCGACTGGCGCGACCATTTCGGGGGTTTCGCCCCGGCACGCTCCCGCGATGGGCGGCGCGTCGTCGATCAGGAGCTGACCATGCAGTTCATCGGGATGACGGCGAACGCCCTCCTGCCCGGCGAAGAGGCCGGCTATTGGCACACGCACACCCGGGTCGAGGAACTGTACGTCTTCCTGGAGGGGCGCGGACAGATGGGTCTCGACGACGACGTGGTCGACGTCGGTCCCGGCAGCGTCGTGCGGGTCGGACAGAACGTCTGGCGCACCTGGCGCGCGACCCCGGGCGGCGACAGCGAGCTGCGGTGGCTCTGCATTCGCGCGGGCGGCGAGGCGCTCTCGCCCGTGCCCGACGACGCCTCCCGCGACCCCGAGCGGCCGATGCCCTGGAGCGACGAGGCCTGACGGCGGCTTCGCCGCGGGCTCGCGATCTCGCGTGGTGGCGCGTGACGCGGTTGCGGTCGCCGTAGCCGGCGGCGAGCGCGCCGCACCGGCCGAGGCGAAGACGTCAGGCCGTCATCGCGACCTGGATGCGCCGGTCGAGGTCATCGAGCTCGGCCAGCAGTTCCGATGCGACCCAGACACGATCGCGTTTGCGTCCCGTGATCTCCCTGAGGAATCCGGCCCTGGTGAGGTGATCGATGGCCGAGTAGGCAGCGGGCCTCGGCGGGTGTCACACCGTGATTATCTGAGACGTTAATAAATAACAAGAGTCTTACTTCAGGTCGCACCGTGCGCAGAATCGGATCACGGCTGCAGAGTCGGACGCACTTCAGCATCTCGTCCGACTCCGCGGCCGTCATCCGATTCCGCCGACGCTCCGGGCCGCGACGGACTCGCGAAGCGCGCCTGCCCGATGACCACGGCCGCGGCGAGCATGAGCACCGCCCCCAGCACGTACGGCGACGCGTGGGCGATGTGGGCGTAGAGCAGCCCCGCCAGCAGCGGGGCGACGGCGCCGACCGCGGCGTTGACCGACTGCGCGGCCCCGGCGATCCACCCCTGCTCGTCGTCTCCGACGGCGGTGGACAGCAGCCCGTCCATCGTCGCGGTGGCCGCCCCCTGACCCGCGGCGAGCGTCAACGCCCCGACGGCGAAGAGCCACGGCTCCGCCAGAACGGAGGCGACAGCCGCCAGGGCGACGAGGCCGACGGCCTGCGTGACGATGCCGCTGACCACCACCCCGCGCTCCCCGATCCGGGGCAGTAGAAGACCGAGCAGCGCGCCCTGGATGACGATGTCGATCACGCCGACGCACGCGGTGAGCAGGCCGATGGCCGTCGGGGTGGCGCCGATGGCATCCAGTCCCAGGACGCTGAAGTTGTTGACGAAGAAGCCGAAGGGCAGGCCGACGAGCACGAGTCCGAGCATGAGCGCGCGCAGCTCGGGGCGGCGCAGCACGCCGCGGAAGACGGCGAAGGGGTGCACCTGCCGGAGGTCCAGGGACGCGATGCGCTTCTCCGGCGCAAGGCTCTCGGGGAGGAGGAAGATGCTCAGGACCGCCACCGTCGCCGCCAGAGCCGCCGTCACGAAGACCGGCAGGTCGAGGTCGATCGCGGCGAGCGTCCCGCCGAGGGCGGGACCGACCATCGTGCCGATGCCCGCGGTCGCGCCCAGGACGCCGAACCGTCGCGCACGCTTCTCGGGCGGGGTGATGTCGGCGAGGTAGGCGAAGAGCGCGGGCAGGTCTCCGGCCGTCACGCCCTGCACGACACGACCGAGGAGCAGCACCCAGAGGGCGCCGCCGAGCCCGAAGAGGACGAACCCGACGGCCGCGCCGAAGCCCGCCACGATGATGACCGGCCGACGGCCGAAGCGGTCCGAGAGACGTCCGAGGAAGGGCGCCATCAGGAAGGCGCACAGGGCGTTCACCGTCTCGAGGATGCCGACCCACACGGCCAGGTCGGCGGGGTTCGAGACGTAGCGGAGGACGACGAAGGGCAGCACCGGGAGGACGACGGTCATGCCCGCCGTCGTGAGCGTCGTGATGACGACGAGCATGATCCACGCGCGGCGCCCGTTCACTGCTGCGAGAGGAGGAATGGTGTGCGAAGTCATGCCGTAACTGTAGTCATACCAGTTTCGGTGTCAAGACAGTTTCGACATCGTGCCAGTAAGATGGTCGACATGAGCGAGACGATCGGGCGTCGGGAGCGCAAGAAGGCCGCGACGCGGAAGGCGATCTCGGACGCGGCGACGGCGCTCTTCCTCGAGCGCGGGTTCGACGAGGTGAGCATCCGGGAGGTCGCGGATGCCGCCGACGTCTCCCCCACCACCGTGTTCGCCCACTTCCCGCAGAAGGAGGCGCTGGTCTTCGACGAGGACGACGCCCAGCGCGACCTGCTCGTCGACGCGGTGCGCGATCGCGCACCCGGGACCACGGTGTCGCAGGCGCTGCGCGACCTCTACCGTCGCGAGCTCATCGGCCTCGCCTTCGACCCGGACGGCGAGCACCGGCGCCTCTTCATGCAGCTCATCGACTCGACCCCCGCCCTGCGGGAGTACGCCGGCCGCATGTGGCTCCGCCACGAGGACGCCCTCGCCGATGCCATCGCGGAGACGACCGGCCACGCGGAACCCGACGCCGAGATCCGGGTCTACGCGCGGATGGTCCTGCAGCTGCAGATCCTGGCGTTCGAGCACGACGACGCCGCAGCCACGATCGAGGCCGGGTTCCGCATCCTCGACCGCGGCTGGCACGAGGACTGAGCCCCTCGCAGAATCACAGATCCCGCCGCGGAGAGAGCGAAGAAGGGATGCCGCGGCGAGAGACGCGCGTGTCGACGGGCGGTCAGCGGCTCCCGCTGCTCGCGCGCACGACGAGCGACGTCGGCACCGACTCGGCGACGGGCGCACCCCCCTCGATCGCCGCGACGAGGGCGGCGACGGCACGGCCACCCAGCTCGTCGAAGTCCTGGCGCACCGTCGTGAGCGGCGGTCGGTACTGAGCGGCATCCACGATGTCGTCGAAGCCGACGACGGCGACATCCTCGGGCACGCGTCGACCGGCGTCGGTGAGGGCCCGCAGGACGCCAAGCGCCATCTGGTCGTTCGCGACGAAGAGCGCCGTGGCCCGGTCGAGGTCGTCGACGGCGGCGTATCCGGATGCCGACGTCCAATCGCCGCGCACGGGATCGGGCATCGCCGCCCCGGCGTCCGCCAGCGCCGCCCGCCATCCGCGCTCGCGCTCGGCCGCGGCGAAGGACCCCACCGGTCCGGCGAGGTGGTGCACGGTGTCGTGACCGAGGGACAGCAGATGCGCGACGGCCGCCCGCGCTCCGCCGGCATGGTCCGTCTGCACGATGGAGTACCGCGCGTCGGCCGGCGAGTCGACGACCACGAGGTGGAGGTCGGCGGGCGGGTCGACGTCGCGGGCGAGCTCGGTCGCCTCGTTGAGCACGACGGCCCCGTCCACTCCCTGCGAGCGCAGGCGGGCGAACGCGTCGCGGATGCCTCTCTCCCCGACGGTCACCACGGCGAGGGCGTAGTCGCGGGCCGCGGCCGCCTCGGAGATCGCCTGCAGCATGCGTGAGTTGCCGACGGAGGCGAGCGTCGAGACGACGAGGCCGATCGTGGAGGTCTGGCCGGTGCGCAGCGCACGAGCGGCGCGGTGCATGCGGTAGCCGAGGTCGCCCATGGCCTTCTCCACTCGGAGGCGCGTACCCGGGTCGACGCGGGGGCTGCCGTTCGCCACGCGGGAGACGGTCTGCGCCGAGACGCCCGCCCTCCGGGCCACATCGGCCATCGACACCGGCATCCCACCACCTCCATGTTGACGATAGCACGCGCGGGATGTAGCGTGTTATCGTGAACACGGAGACCTTCCCCGCCGTGACCCTCGGCAACGGTGTCGTCAAGCGCTCGACCCGCCTCGCCGACGGCCGCGAGCTGCTCTACTTCGACGACCCGGGCACCGCGCTCGGCGCCGAGCGCGCCGTCGACGCCCGCACCCTCGACCCGCGCCCGGCGACCGCGACCATGCGGCAGGACGTGCTGACCGGCGACTGGATCACCGTGGCATCCAATCGTCAGAACCGCGCCTTCCTCCCGCCGGCGCACCTCGATCCGCTGTCGCCGCAGACGCCGACGAACCCGTCCGAGATCCCCTCGCTCTACGACGTCGCCGTCTTCGAGAACAAATCGCCGTCGTTCGGACCGGCCCTGGATGCCGCCACCGCCGACGCACCCGCGGCCGACGACCCGCCGCGCAGCGCGGACGACCTCGAGCACCTCGGCCTCGGCCGCACCCGCACCTCGGTCGGACGCTGCGAGGTCGTGTGCTTCAGCCCGGCGCACGAGGGGTCGTTCGGCTCCCTCACCCGGACCCGCGCCCGCACCGTCATCGAGGCCTGGGCCGATCGCACCGCGGCGCTCTCGGCCCTCCCCGGCATCCGGCAGGTCTTCCCGTTCGAGAACCGCGGCCAGGAGATCGGCGTCACACTGCCCCACCCCCACGGCCAGATCTACGCCTACCCGTACGTCACCCCTCGCACCCACCGTCTGCTCGACACGCTCTCGCGCACGTCCGACGACCTGTTCGCGCGCATCCTCGAGGTCGAGAGCGCCGGGGAGCGCGTCGTGCTGCGCGGCGAGCACTGGACGGCCTTCGTCCCCTTCGCCGCCCGGTGGCCGATCGAGGTCCACGTCCTCCCCCACCGCCACGTTGCGGACCTGGCGGAGACGACGGATGCCGAACGCGACGAGCTCGCGCCCTTCTACCTGCGGCTGCTCCGCGGCATCGACGCGCTGTACGAGACCCCGACCCCGTACATCGCCGCGTGGCATCAGGCCCCGGTGGACCGCGCCCGCGACACCGTCCGCCTCAGCCTGCAGATCACGTCGCCCCGTCGCGCCGCCGACAAGCTGAAGTACCTCGCCGGATCCGAGGCCGCCATGGGCGCCTGGATCGGCGACGTCGCCCCCGAGTCGCAGGCCGAGCGCCTGCGCGCCGCCCTCGACACCGTTCCGGAGGTGACGGCATGACCGCCGTCGACGACGCCCGCGCCCTGCTCGCCAGCCTGACCGACGCCCCGCCGGCCGGGGTGTGGTCCGCCCCCGGACGGGCCAACCTCATCGGAGAGCACACCGACTACAACGAGGGCTTCGTGCTCCCCTTCGCCATCGCGCAGCGGACCGCCGCCGCGGTGTCCCTGCGCGACGACGACCTGATCCGCGTCCGGTCGACCTTCTCGTCGACCGGCGTCGACGTGTCGCTCGCCGACCTCGACGCGCGGATCGCCGCGGGCGGGCTGGACTGGGCGGGCTATCCGCTCGGCGTGGCGTGGGCGCTGCGCGCCGAGGCTCCGGATGCCACCCCTCGCGGCCTCGACATCGCCGTGGCCTCGGAGGTCCCCGTCGGCGCCGGGCTGTCGTCCTCCGCGGCGATCGAGGGCGCCGTCGCGTCGGCGCTGAACGACCTGTGGGACGCCGGGCTCGACAAGGTGGCCCTCGCCCGCGTCGGCCGCATCGCCGAGAACGACGCGGTCGGGGCACCGACGGGGATCATGGACCAGATGGCATCCATGCTCGGCGTCGGCGACGCGGCCACATTCCTCGACTGCCGCACGCTCGCGACCCGGCCCGTCGCCCTCGGCTTCGCCGAGGCGGGGCTGCAGATCCTGGTGATCGACACGCTCGTCGAGCACGCGCATTCCTCGGGCGGGTACCGCGAGCGCCGGGCGTCGTGCGAGAAGGGGGCCGCCGCCTTCGACGTCGCCGCGCTGCGCGACCTCGGCGTCGACGACCTGCCCCGTGCGGCGGAAATCCTCGACGACGTGACGTTCCGGCGCGTCCGGCACATCGTCACCGAGAATCAGCGCGTGCTCGACACCGTCGACGCCCTCGACGCGGACGGGCCCCGGGCGATCGGCGACCTCCTCACGGCGTCGCACGTGTCGATGCGCGACGACTTCGAGATCTCGGTGCCCGAGCTCGACCTCGCCGTCGAGACGGCACTGTCCTCCGGCGCGCTCGGCGCCCGGATGACCGGCGGCGGGTTCGGCGGCGCCGCCATCGCGCTTCTCGACAGCGGGCTCGTCCCGGTGGCCACCGAGGCCGTCCTCACCGCGTTCGCGGCAGCCGGGTTCCGCCGTCCGAGCATCTTCACGGTCACGCCGTCGGAGGGCGCGCGCCGCGACGTCTGAGGTCGCCCCACCGGGTCGGACCCGGGGTCGGGGGCGTCGCCTCGGCCGGCGCGGACCAGGCCGTTGGGGGCGGTTTTCACCTCGGCCCTCACCCGTTCAGGCGTGGCGGTTCACCCCTTTCGGCCTGTTCCCCCGTCGACGCGTCGGCGACCGGCGGCTGCGCCGTCCGCGCGCGGGCCGGCGGACGCTCCCCGAGCGGATCCAAGCGGACCCCGATCGTCGGTGCGGCCGAAGCTTCGGCCGGCTGTGCGGCGACGGGCGGTGCCGGCTCGCCGCCCTCGAGCGCGTCCCGGATGATGCGCCGAGGGTCCATCCGGCGCGGGTCGTACGACCGCCAGTCGGGCGCGAACTGGTCGAGCTCCCCCACCACCTGCGCCTTGCCGGCGCGATAGGCCTCCCGCGCGCGGCCGAGGAACTGCACCGCCGAGCGGCTCCAGCCCATGAGCCGCTCGGGACCCGCCACGAGTCCCACGAGCATCGCGACCAGCAGCAGCTTGTCCCATCCCATGTCGAACATCAGCGACGCCTCCCGTTCGCGGTGATCGTGCGACGGTATTCGCGCCGCGTCACCGGCGGCGGAGCCCCGGTGGCGCCGTCCCCCGGCTCGGCGCGGCTCGCCACGACCAGGGACGGTCCCGTTCCCCGGGCGTCGACGCCCGCGGCTCCGCTCCCCGCCAGAGCTCGCCGGAGCCCGCTCACGACGGCGCCCGTCCCTCCGGAGACGCCGCCCGGACCGCCGTCCGCGAGCCGGCCCGGCAACGCGTTCCCGGACGCCAGGATCGAGGACACCGCCTGCACGCTCTGGCGCTCGAACGCCTGCCAGACCGAGGGCGGACGCGAGACCGGGTCGACGATGCCGTCGTCGCCCTCGGCAACATGTCGGTCCTTCGTCCGCAGCGACGCGGCGGCCGCGACGAGGGAGGGCCAGTCCGTCGGCGAGAGTCGGGCTTCGCGGACGGCCTCGAGGAGGCGCCCGAACTCCCGCACCGTGAACACCGTCGAGACGAGGTCGGGACGCATCCGCAGGACCGCGCGGCGGTGACGCCGCTCCGCGCAGAGGATGACCGTCTGCCCCTCGAGGGCCGGTTCGACGAGACGCTCCGCCCGATGCGCGGAGAGGTCGAGGCCGTAGACGCGGGCGACCTCGAGCAGTTGCGCCTCGACCGAGGTCCCGAACCGCGCGGAGACGCCCGCGCTCGTGACGACGACCGGGCCCGCGGGCGTCGGGTGCAGGCGCGTGCGCAACAAGGCCGCGACGAACGGCGAACGGATGACGTTTGCCGTGCACACGACGAGGATGCGCGTGGTGGGTCCGCTGCGGATCGGCATGTACTCCCCCTTCGCCGTGGACTGCGGCATCGCGACAGTCAAGCCGCCGGCGTACACGAGGCCGGCGAGCGGTCGCGTTCCGAGACCGGGTGAATTTCCGGGGTCGGCCGGGCGATGTTCCCGGTGGATACGGGCGAAACCGGGAGCGAGTACTCGACCATGGACCCTTCGCACCCCACCGACCGGAGGTTTCCCGTGGGCATGTTCGGCAACGCATTCTCGGGATGGCATCTCATCCTCATCCTCGTTCTCGTCCTCCTCCTCTTCGGCGCGGCCAAGCTGCCGGCGCTGGCCAAGAGCGTCGGAGAGTCCGTGCGCATCATCAAGAAGGAGTCGCGCACCGCCAAGCAGGAGCAGGCGGAGGATGCCGCGGCCACGACCGCCGCCCCCGCGGCCGTCACCCCGGCACCCGCTGCCGCCCCGGCGACCGCTGCCCCGGCGCCGACCGCTCCCGCGGAGAGCGGCCACCGTCCCGAGTCGGGCAGCTCATCGCCGGCGTGACCCTCGCGCCGCGGCGTCGCTTCCTGGGCTCGGCCGGCCGGCCGAGCGACGGAGCGATGTCGCTCCGCGAGCACCTGCGCGAGTTCCGCACCCGCGCGATGATCTCCGCGATCGCCGTGCTGGTGACGGGGATCGTGGGCTTCCTCCTCTCGGACGTGATCATCCAGGCGGCGGCCGCGCCGCTGTCGGAACTCGACCTCGGCGACCACGCCGCCCTGAACTTCACGCGGGTCGGCGAGGCTTTCGACCTGCGGTTCAAGATCGCGCTCACGGCCGGGATCGTGCTGGCGACCCCGGTCTGGCTCTACCAGCTGTGGGCGTTCCTCGTCCCCGGCCTGACTCCGCGCGAACGCCGGGCCGGTGTCCTCTTCGTGGGCACCGCCGTGCCGCTGTTCGTCTCGGGGGCGGCGTTCGGGTGGTGGATCATGCCGCACATCGTCGTCATGCTCGCCGGCTTCGCGCCCGAGGGATCGACCACCCTGCTCAGCGCGACCCAGTACTACGACTTCCTGCTCAAGCTCGTCGTCGCCGTCGGGATCTCGTTCGTCTCACCGCTGGCGATCATCGCCCTCAACGCCGTCGGAGTGCTGTCCGCGCGGAGCATCGTCCGCGGGTGGCGCGCGGCGCTCGTCGTCATCATCATCTTCTCGGCCGCGGTGACGCCCGCCTCCGATCTCCTGAGCATGGGACTCGTCGCGCTCCCGCTGTGCCTGCTCTACGCCGCGTCGGCCGTCTGGACCACCCTGCACGACCGCCGCCTGGCGCGCCGCACGGCAGCTGCATCGGCATGACGTCCCCCCGGCCGCGTCGCGTCCTTCACGTCGTGGACCGCATCACGGGCGGCGTCCCCGTCGCGGTGCGCACGTACATCGCGCATTCGCCGCCGGACGTCGAGCACGTCGTAACGTCTCCCTTCGTCGACGGGGCGCCCGCGGCCGTCTGGCGCGCCGACGACGGCGCTGCCGCCACGTTCCTCGACTGGGACGTCCGCACACCCGCGCACGCCGCGACGGCGCTGCACCGTCTGCTGCGGCGCACCGACGCCGACGTCGTCCACGCCCACTCCAGCTTCCCCGGCGCGTTCGCCCGTCTCGTCCGCTCGCGCAGCGGACCGCGGCTGGTCTACACCCCGCACTGCTTCGGGTTCGCCCGCACGGACATCTCGCGCCCCGCCCGCCTCGCCTATCGACGCGTCGAGCGCCTCCTCGCCGGCCGGACCGACGTCCTCGCCGCCTGCGGCCCCGGCGAGGCGGCCACCGCACGGGCGCTCGGCAGCCGCGTCGGAACCGTCACGGTGATCCCGAACGTCGCCTCCCTCGTCCCGCTCCCCTCGCCGGGCGACCGCCGCCCCGGGCCGCTGCGCGTGGGCATGATGGGCCGCTGGTCCCCGCAGAAGGATCCCGCGTACTTCGCCGCGACCGTGGATCGCCTGCGCCAGGAGATCGGGACGGTGGATGCCACCTGGATCGGCGGTCCGCCCGACGACACCGCCGCGGGGATCGAGATCACCGGCTGGCTCGACGGCCCGGACGTCGGCTCCGCCCTCGCCTCTCTGGACGTGTACCTGCACACGGCGGCGTGGGAGGGCTTCCCGATCGCGTTGCTGGACGCCCACGCCGCCGGTCTCCCGATCCTGGCGCGGCGGATCGCCGCGCTCCCCTGCCTGCCGGCGCCGCTGACGATCGAGGACGGGCTGATCGACCTGGTCGGTGCCGTCCGGACGGACGACGTCGACGCCTGGCGCGCGCGCACGGTCGCCGCGTGGGACCACTACCTGGACGGCAACACCGTCGACGCGCAGCGCGCGGCCCTCGGGAGGGTCTGGGCGCCGACCGTCGATCTCTGGCCCCGCCGCTGACGTCGGCGGCATCCGGAATACGACCCGGGCGAGCGGGAGCGGACAGCCGGGCACCCATCGTCGGATGGGCACGCGGAGTCCGGGTCACTCGTATCCGAGCTCGCGCGCGATGGCGACCGGATCGGTCGCCTGACCGTACGTGTGCCGGGCCGGCACGTTACTGCGCACCCGGGCGCCCAGGCGCATCTTCCACAGCTTCCACGGCACCCGCTCCAGCGGGGCGATGAGCGTCGTCAGGGGCAGACGTGCGCGCCACTTGCGTCGCATGTACCGGTGGGCGAGGGCGTACCCGCCGCCCAGCGACGTGATCGGCTTCGCGTGGTGGACGATGCGCATCGGCAGCGCGTACGACGTCGCCCCCGCGCGCTTGGCGTTCTGGACGATGTCCACGCCGTAGAGGTGGAAGTGCGGCAGGGCGGTGTCGACGAACGGCAGCGCGCGGCGGGACAGCACGAGGAGGCACTCGTCGAGGCACTCGATCGGCGCGGGTCCGGCGATCGGGCGACCCACCACCATCCCGCGGTCGGTGCTCCATACCTCGCCCTTGTCCTGCAGCGCCGCGTCGCGTCCGATGGCGCCGACGACTCCCCAAGCGGGATCGGTCTCCTCGAGCTCGGCGAGCTGCCGGGCGAGGATGTCGAAGAACCCCGTCGGCAGGTAGACGTCCTGGTGCGCGTAGACGACGAAGGGCACGTCCATATTGGTGAGGGCATCGGCGATGACGGTCGGCGCGGAGCGGGCGTCCAGGACCGTCCGGAGGCGCACCGTGCCGTCGGCGATGTCGGGGGATGCCGCCAGGCAGCGCCGCAGCGTCTCCGGCTCGTTCACGGGGGAGACCACACCGAAGCTCTCGGGGGAATACGGGTTCACCTGTCGTCCTGTCGTCGCCGGGTCGGGGATGCTCACTCTCACACCGCCTCCGTCGACGGTTCCGCGACGGGGCACCCCGGTGCGGGCGGGTGAACCTCCTCCGCGAACAGGCGGGTCAGCGCGTCGCGGAACGCCTCGTCCGAGAACTCGCGCCGCGCCCAGTCCCGCGCGCGGTCGGCCACGGCCGTCGCGTCGTCGGGCGAGAGCGCCGCGTCGATGAGCCCTCGGGCGAAGGCCGCCGGCGTCTCCGCCTGCCGCCAGACGAGGGCCGGGTCGTCCGTGATGCCCTCGAGTCCGACGGCCGTCGAGACGACGGGGCACCCCTGGAGTATGGCGACGACCGTCTTGAACTTCACGCCGGCCCCCTGTCGCATCGGGATCGCGACCGCATCCGCGGCGAGATACTCCTCGTCGAGGCTGTCGAGGTAGCCGGTGACCGTGACGGTCTCGTCCCGCGCGGCGAGGCCGCGCATCTCCTCGGTCGGGTCGCCGCCCGCCAGGACGAGCCGGGCGTGGGGCAGACGGGCGACGACGCAGGGCCACACCTCCCGCGCGAGCCAGAGGGCCGCGTCGGCGTTGTCGCTGCGACGGAACCACCCGACCATGAGGACGCGGAACGTGGATGCCGCCCCCGCCCGCGGGGGCCGCTCCTCGATCCCGGCGGCAAGCGGAGGGCGGACAACCGTCACCACGTCGCTCCCCCGCCGCTGGAGAGCGCGGGCCTGAGCGGCATCCTTCTCGCTGAAGACCACGATGGCGTCGGCGCCGGCGACGGCCCGCCGTTCGACGGCGCGCACCGCGAGGTGCTTCAGGAGGCGCTGCGCGCGGAGGCCGAGGGATGCCGCGGTGTCCGCGAGCTGTCGGCGCGTCTGCTGCGTCATGACGTCGTGCAGCACGACGATGCGACGCGCGGTGCGGAACCCCCGGCGGGAGAGACACCGGGCGAGGGTCGCGGCCTGCGTCCACTGGTACTCCACGGCATCCGCGAGGGCGACCTGACCGCGGACCGCCGGGTCGCCCAGGATCGCCCGCCGCTCCCGAACCGTCACCACGGCGGGAACGATCCGCAGGAGCAGGCGCTCGGCGCGGGTCAGCGCGGAGAGGTCCCCGTCGCCGTACAGCAGCACGCCGTCGGGGGCGAGGGCCGCGGCGCGCTCGTTGTCGGCGGTGCGGGGCGCGACGATCGTCACGCGGTGGCCGAGGGACCGCAGGGCGGTGACGTGGCGCAGGTAGTACTCGCCGCCGGCGTGGGTGATGCCGGGGTGGGGCACGGAACGGGTGACGCTGACGATGTGCATGGGGTCTCTTCGAGGCGGGGAAGGGGCGGGCGGGTCACCGTCGGAGGACGAACTCGCGAAGCGTCCGGAGATCGCCCCGGCCGCAGACTGCGCTCATCATGAGGGCGGCGGCCGCCCAGGCGCCGACCCCGATCACCAGTCGGGTGAGGTCGTCGGCGGCTCCCGCCCAGACCGACGCCGCCCCCCACCCGGCCAGGCCCGCCGTGCCGAAGATGACCACGGGACGGATGCCGGGAGCCGCGAGCGCCCACCCGTCCAGCCCCGCCCGCGGGAGGAACACGGTGGTGGCGACGAGCCAGATGAGGACGTGTCCCACCGCCAGCGCCGTCGCCACCCAGAGCGGGCCGAGAGGCACGAGGGCGACGGCGAGCACGATCATCGCGATGCGGCCCGCGGCCTCGGAGATCAGCAGCATCCCGGACCTGTCCCGCGAGACGAAGCCCCAGTAGCCGACGTACCCGAGGGTCTGGAAGAGCGCGCCGATCGCGAGGACGGGCACGTACGGGGCGGCATCCCTCCAGGCGCCTCCGAGCACCGTGACGATCGCCGGCTCGGCTGTCGCGACGAAGACGCTGAGGTAGGCGAGCACGGGGTAGCAGAGCACGGTCTGGAAACGACGGAGACGGGACAGCAGGTCGTCGGCGTCCACGGCGTCGACGAGCCGGGGGACGACGATGCGGGTGAGGGGCGTCGCCAGCTGGTCGATCGGAAGATTCACCAGCTGATTCGCCCGACCGAAGAATCCGACTACTCCGTTGCCGAACTGCTGGCCGATCACGATCGTGCCGACGTTCGCCGAGGCGTAGTTCAGCACGTGCGTGGCGAAGGTGTTCCCGCCGAACGAGAGCAGCCCCCGCATCTCGGCGTCGCGGCGTGGCCGGCCCGGCCGCCATCCGCTCAGCACACCGGCCAGGACGAGGGTGAGCAGCGCCGCGACGGTGCCCTGCAGCGCGAGGCCGACGTACCCCGCCCCGGCGAGCGCGAGGGCGGCCGCGACGACCAGGCCGAGCGCGTCACCCGCGAACTCCGACACCGCCAGGCGTTCGAGCCGGTGCGTCCGGTTGAGCTCGACGCGGAACTGCACGCTCGCCGCCCGCAGCGCGAAGGCCGGCGCGAGCATCGCCATCACGACGACGAGGCGCTCGTCGCCGTAGAGGGCTGCCAGGGGCGCGGCGAGCGCGACGACGAGCCCGGCGGCCACCAGGCCGACGACGGTGTTGATCCAGAAGAGGTTGTCGCGCTGCGCCGGGGAGAGCGTCGGCGCGCGGAGGGCCGCGAGACTCAGACCGAAGTCGCCGAGCACCGCGGCGAGACCGGCGAGTGCGGCGCCGAGGGCGACGAGCCCGAACTCGTCGGGCGCGACGAGGCGCGCGAGCAGGACGATCCCGCCGACCTGCAGCGCGTAGCGCCCCCACTGGGCGACGAGCAGGGCGATCGCGCCCCGTCGCCTCGAGCGCGACTCCACGGCGGCGGTCATGCGGTCTCCCCAGGATTTGTACTGTGTCGGGCGTGCACACAGTAATGACGGCCGCGCCGGTCGCCTCCCCCGCCCCCGCAGCGCCGCGGGGGTTGAATCCGGGCCCCGTTCCCCGCCGGCTGCTCGTGGCGCTGCTGTGGCTGTACTCGACCGCCGGGCCGATCGCCGAGGCCCTCACCACCAACCGCGCGTTCTATACGGAGGGCGAGGCGGTGGTCGCAGCGCCGCCGGTCGCCCTGACGTACTCGCTGGTCGGCATCGGCGTGCCGCTCCTGGCCCTCGCCATCGCCGGCGTCGCTCTGCTGTTCACCCGCGTCAGCCTCCTCGCGGTGACCGTGGTGACGCTGCCGTCGGCGGTCCTCCTGGTGTCGCAGTTCCTCTTCGAGAGGGGTCTGGTTGTCTCGATCCTCGTTCCCGCGGTGGTCGGGCTCCTCGTCGTGGCCACCGGCATCCGCCTGTCCGACCTCGTCGTGCTGGGGTATCTCGGCGGCCTCGTCGCCGTGGTGTCGCTGGTGGGGACGGTCGTCGCTCCGCAGAACGTGTTCATGTCGGCCGGCCTCGCGCAGGTGGAGAAGTCGATCACGGGAGCGCCGCTGCTGGCGGGCATCTTCTCCCACTCGAACATCCTCGGAATGTTCCTGGCGATGTCGCTGCCTTTCGCCTTCCTGGTGAAACGGTGGGTGATTCAGTTCGCGATCGTCAGTGCGATCGGGGCGGCCCTCGTGCTGACCTCGTCGCGGACGGCACTGTCGGGGGCCGTGGTCGTCCTCGCTGTCGTGGTGGTCGGCTGGCTCCTCCCCCGCGCGCCGTGGCGGGTCCTGTGCACGGCTGGTTTCGCGGTCGCCGTGGTCGCGCTGTTCCGCATCCCCTTCGGCGAGACGGACCCGTCGGCGTACACGTACCGCGGCGGCATCTGGATGTTTAACATCGAGAGGTGGCACGAGAACGAGCTCTTCGGCCTCGGGGCGACCTGGTACACCGACCACTACGCCGAGCTGCGCCGCTACCTCTCGAGCGCCGCGAGCCACGCGCACAACGAGGCTCTGACGCTGCTCGTCCAGGGCGGCGTGGTGCTCGTCGCCGCGGTGGCGGTCGTGGTCACGCTCGCGTTCGTGGGGGCGGCCCGCCAGACCCGCCGCTCGCGCGGCATCGCGGCGATGTCGTTCGTCCTCGGCTTCCTCGTCATCAGCTTCACCGAGACGACGTTCCCGATCCTGAAGTACGGGCCGACCTCCGCCGTCTCCCTCGTGCCGCTGCTCGTCCTCGCCGTCGACGCCTGCCGGCGGGCGGCATCCCCGTCTCCGCTCGCACCGCCGGCCCTCGACGGCGACCCGGCGGCGCCGCGCTGGCGGCCCTGGGCCCGCTGAGGCCCATCGCGCACGGCGGACGACGCGCACGGCTCGACCTCTGCGCGCCGTGCCACCTCTGAGAAGAAGCGCGGGATGCCACGGGCCGCAGCCGCGAGACCCGTGCGCTATCGGTGCAGGGAGGTCCGCAGCCATCCGCGTGCGCCGCGCACGATGCGACGCAGCCGCGCCCGCACCGATCCGCCCGCGCGGTCGCCCGCGCGACGCGCGGACTCCGCGGCGACGTCGGCGTTCGGCCACAGCAGCCGGAACATCAGCCGGAGCCGCTGCCACAGCCGCTGCTCGCGCAGGGCCACCCAGTACGCGCGGACACGGTCCGGCTGGCCCCGCCAGACCCAGTCGCGCGGGATGCCCTGGTCGTATCCCCGCAGCTCGGACGGGGACACGACCTCCAGCAGCTCGGTCCGCAGAGCGACGACCGCGCCCAGGTCCTTGGCGCACGCCAGTGTTCCCGGCCGGGACAGGAGCCGAACGGCGTTCTCGGACGCCGCGGCGTCCCGTCCGAGGCGGCCGATCTCCGGCCGGACGCCGTGCAGCGCCGACACGACGGCGTGCATCGGCGGAGTCGGGACGCGCACGCGCACCCCCGCGAAGGAGACCTCCGAGGAGTGGCGCCAGAGCGCGGCGAAGGCCCGCTCGTCGTCGTGGACGGCGCCCGGCATGCGCCGGTGGACGTCGATCTCACACCCCCAGAGGAGGGGCTTCATCGTGGCCGAATGGTTCACGCTCGTGCCGCGCCACGGGTCCGCCTCGCGCCGCCACCCTCGCGTGGCGAGGGCCTCCGCCAGGTCGTCCCAGCGGTCCGGCTCGCACCACACGTCGACGTCGCCCGAATGCTCCCGCTCCCGCAGCCCTTGCAGGTGCAGGGTGGGCCCCTTGATGAAGACGCAGCGGATCCCCCGCTCGCGGGCGACGTTGGCCACCACACCGTAGACGAGCTCGTGCAGCGGCGACGACAGCGTCGGCACGCAGAGGTCCGTCACGACGGTCGGCGGCCGCCCGCCGAGATGGGTTAGCCCCACGACGCGCATCTCCTCCAGGAGCGAGACGTCCGCGGCATCCAGGGTGCTCGGCTCCCACGGGCCGCTCCCGACCAGTCGTCGCCACAGCTCCGCGCCGTGGCCGATGAGCGAGACGGGTTCGACGGCCCCGACCGGGACGACGACGATCTCGGCGCCGCCGTCGAACGCGTCGGATCCGCGCACGTCGAGGGAGCCGTCGGCGACGGCCCACCAGGCGACACGAGCGTCAGCGGGTCCGGGGAGGGCGGCGTCAGATGTCGGCATAGCGGGGCAGCACCGGCTCGCGGCGGGAGGAGACGGAACGGATCGCGGCGACGATGCCGCGCAGGTGCTCGCCGGTCCGCGCGGAGGCGAACGGGACCAGCGGCACGCGGAGGAGGAGGGCCGCGACGACCACGCGCGACGCTCGGCGTTCCGAGACCCCGACGGCGCAGAGATACCGGAACGCGGAGAACGCGATGGCGGGCAGGACGGTCCGGATGTGCTGCCCCGTGCTCGCGGACTTCTCGTGGCGGATCCCGACGTCCACGCAGACCGGCTCCCGACCGCCCAGGGCCCGGTGCCGGCGGACGAAGAACGCGTCCTCGTAGCAGAACACGAACCGCCGATCGAGGCCACCGACGCGTCGCCAGGACGCGCGCGAGATCGCGACCGCGCTGAAGGAGCGATAGGTGGATGCCACCCCCTCGCGGCCCCGTCGGGCGGAGCGGCGCTCGCGCCCCGCCTGGTCCGCCCGTCCGAAACGGTGCCGCAGGGCGTCGAGCAGCGACACGGAGGCGAACACGCCGCCGACGGTCGGCAGCGCCCGCGCCGGCTCGTCGCCGAGGTGCACGATCGCCGCGTCGGCCTCGTTGTGGTCGGCCAGGACCCGGCGGATCGCCGCCGGCGCCGTGGGAGCCAGGTCGAGGTCGTCGTTCATGAGGATCAGCCAATCCCACGCGGGCGCGCCTTCGAGCGCGGCGACGATCGAGCGGGAGAAGCCGGGGTTGGCCCCGGTGTCGACGACCGTGGCGGACAGCCGCGGGGCCCAGGCCGCGGCCGACGCGGAGTTGGCGACGACGCGAACGTCGAACCCCTCCGCCGTGAGCGCGGCCAGCCAGGTGCGAGCCCGCTCGAGGCGGGACGCGCTGATCGACGGCACGAGCACCGTGACGCGGACGGAGTCGCTCACGAGGTCGCCGGCATCCGGTCGTAGAGCTCCGCGTGCGAATCCACGACGGCCGACCATCCGAGCGCCGGGTGCACGAAGTCGCGCGCCCGTGCGCGGATGGCGGGGAGCTCGTCCGAGGTCAGGAGCTCCAGGATGCCTCTGGCCATCTCACCCGCCCCCGCCCCGCGGGCGATGAGGCGGGGCGACAGCCCCCTCACGACCTCGGGATTCGCGCCCACCGGGGTCACGAAGGCCGGCGTCCCGCAGGCGAGAGCCTCGACGGTCGACAGTCCGAAGCCCTCCAGTGCGGCGGTCGGGGTGACCGCGAGGTCGGCTCGTCGGTACCAGTCCCGCAGCTCGACCTCCGACACGCGGCCGAGGAGCCGCACGCGGTCGCGCAGTCCCCAGCGGTCGATGTCCCGTTCGAGCTCTGTGCGGAGCGGTCCGGCGCCGGCCACGACGAGACGGGCCCGTGGCTCGCGCGCGAGCACGTGCGGCATCGCCCGGACCAGACGGTCGACACCCGTCCGCTCGACCAGACGCCGGGCCGTGAAGAGGACCACTTCGTTGGACGACCCGCCCCGGACGGCTTCGTCGGGGGAGAACCAGTCCGTGTCGAGACCGCCGGGGATGCGGACGACGCGGTCGGCGGCCAGCGGGCTCAGCTCCGCGACCTCGGACCGGACGAAGTCGCTCAAGGCGATGAGGGTGTGGGCGCGATGGATGACGCGCCGCTCCGCGGCCCGAAGACCCGCCACGGCCGCCTTCTGCACGGGAGCGGGGAGGAAGTACGACCCGCGGCGCTCGGACAGCACCTCCTTGTAGACCGGCGCATGACACGTGTACACGTACGGCCCGCGCCGGGTCGTGAGACCGAGCATCGGAACGGGGAAATGCCCGTGCACGATGGCCCTCCGGGCACCGGCGTCGGCGAGCGCGGCGCGCATCGCGCGGTCGACTCCCCGCGTCACGGCGAGGGGGTAGCGCACGCCGAAGAGGGGGTCGGACTTGGACGGCGGCACGTAGCGACGTATGCGGACGCCGTCTTCCCCGTCCTCGACCAGGGGCTGCGCGGCATCCGTTCGCTTCGCGACCACGGTGACGGTCGTGCCGACCCGGACGAGTGCCGCCGACAGCTCGCGGACGTATCGCTCGAGCCCGCCGAGCTTGTCCGGGGCGACGGCGTTGGTCACCATGACGACGTGGGGGGACGTACTGCTCACGCGGGGTTCCTCACTCCGGTGCAGGGATGACGCTCGCGCGTCGGCGGATCCCTGGACTCACGAGAGGAATACCCGGGTGCGGCCGGCCTCCCCGCCCGGGCGCGGCTCTGATGCGGTCCCCGGCCCCGCGTTTCGCCGTGCACCTCACCCGGTGGAGCTTCCGCGTTCACCCGGCTCGCACGAACGCCGTTCCGCCCCGTTCTCACCACCCCAGGTGACCTGCTGACCGGCGGGCGGACCACGCTGCGGGTGAATCCGGGCAGGCGCTTGCCGCGCGGTGCCCCGCGCCGCCTCGCGGCGGCGGCGATCGCCCGGAAGAGCGCTCGTACGCTCCCCGGATGCCGGCTCCCGCCCCCTCCCCCTCCGAACCCGCGACCCGTCGCCACGCCGCCCCGACCTGGGCCGACCGACGACGTCGGCGGCGCCGCCGACGGCTGATCGTCGTCGGCTCGGCGACCGTGCTCCTCGTCGCCGCGGGGGCCGTGGGTGTCGCGGCCTGGACTCTCTGGGGAGAGGCGCGCACCGCGCGCGACCACCTGACCGCGGCGAGAGAGGCCGCGGGCGGGATCGCCGCCGCCGTACGCGACCGCGACGCCGACGCCGTCCGCGCCCTGACCGCACAGGTGTCCGACCAGATCCGGGCGGCCGACGACATCGTCCAGGGCCCCCTGTGGGAGGCGGCCGCGAATCTCCCCGCGGTCGGGCCGAACATCGACGCCGTGCAGACCATGACGGGCGCCGCGACGGTGATCGACGACAAGGCCCTTCCGGCCGGCGTGACCCTCATGACCGACCTGTCCACCGGATCCCTGTCGGCCGACGGGGCGGGGATCGATCTGACGCCGCTGCGCCACGCGCAGGACGCCGTCCCTGTCATCTCCGACGCCGTCGACGAGGCCGCCGACATGATGACCGGGGTCGACTCCACGGCGGTGGTCCCCGAGATCGCGGACGCGGTGACCTCGTTCTCCACGCTCATCGGCGACCTGCGTCCCACGCTGGACGACCTCAGCGCGTCGCTCCCGACGCTGCTCGACATGGCGGGCGCGGACGGCCCGCGCTCCTACCTGGTCCTCTTCCAGAACAACGCCGAGGTCCGTGCCACGGGCGGCAACCCGGCCGCGATGACGCTGCTGCGGGTCGACGACGGCCGCCTGTCGCTCGACGAGCAGGCGGACTCGTCGACCTTCTACGCCGCCGGTCTCGTCGGACGCGACATCCTAGAGATCCCGGCGGAGACGCGGGCCCTCTACGAGCGCGACACGTGGCAGTTCCCGCAGAACTACACGCGGACCCCGGACTTCCCCCTGACCGCCCATCTGTTCGATGCGATGTGGACCGAGGTGACCGGCAGCCCCGTCGACGGGGTCGTCTCACTGGACCCCGTCGCCCTCTCGCACATCCTCGAGGTCACCGGCCCGGTCACGCTCGACGACGGCGAGGTCATCAGCTCGGACAACGTCGTCACGGTCCTCCTCCGCGACGCCTATGTGCGCTTCGGGGCGGACGGGCCGGCAGCCGACGCCTACTTCCAGCGGGTCGTGCGGAGCATCTTCGCAGTGCTGTCCAAGGGCCAGTGGGCACCGATCCCCATGATCGAGGCGCTCTCCCGCGGGGTCCAGGAGCAGCGCGTGATGGCCTGGATGCGCTCGGAACCGGAGGAGCAGACGATCGAGCGCGCCGGCCTGGCCGGGACGTTCGCCGCCGACGGTCGCGACCTGGGCGTCTTCGTCAACGATGCGTCCTACAGCAAGCTCGAGTACTACCTGGCCTCGTCCGTCACCGTCACCTGCGACGCGGCCGCGGGGACCGTCCAGACGAGCATCGCGCTCACCAACAGTGCGCCCCGCGACGGTCTTCCCCCGTACACCGAGGGGCACCGCAACAGGTCCATGGGGCTGCCCACGAGCACGATGCTGCTCGACGTCCTGTTCTTCTCGCCGCGCGGGCAGACCGTCCTCGCCACGGATCCCGCCCAGGGCGACGTGCCGTCCTGGGATCGCAGCGGCGTCGACGGGGGGCGGGACGGACGCAGCGTGACCGTCGCCGTCCCGGCCGGCGGAAGCACCACGGTCACCGCCACCTCGACGTACGACCCCGCCGCGGGGATCGGCTCGGTCCGGACGACGCCCGGCATTGCGAACACGCCCGTCTCGGTGTCCGAGACGTGCCGCTGAGCCGGTCTTCACCCGCCCCGGAGCCGATCGCCGCCGTCCGGGCGACCCGCGCCGGGCACGGCAGTCTTCCCGAGTCACCCGCCACCCTCCTGCCGTCTCCTCCCTCGAGCGCGGCCCCAAGACGACGCTTTGGAGCACGATGGACCACAGCCTGTCGACGATGACCCGCCCGACGACCATCCGGCCCGCACGGACGAGCACCCGTCCGTGGCAGAGCCGATACGCGCTGCTGCTGCTCGTGGCGGACGTGGTCGCGGTCTTCATCGCGGTGTACGGCATCCAGGGCCTGTGGGTCGGCCTGCACCAAACAGAGGTCGCCGGGTCGCCGTTGAGCTACGAGCTCTTCTCGGCCGTGCTGGGGCTGGCCTGGGTGGGGGCCCTGACGCTCTTCAACACCCGCGCGCCGCGCGTGGTGGGCTACGGCGCGATCGAATACCGCCTGGTCATCAGTGCGTCCCTGCACCTCTTCGGGCTGGTGGCCATCGCCAACTACCTGGCGGACACCGAGCTCTCGCGCGGCTACTTCCTTCTGACGCTGCCGCTGGGCACGGCCCTCGTGGTCGGCGGCCGGCTCCTCTGCCGATGGTGGCTGCGGGCGGAGCGTCGCCGGGGGCGGATGTCCGCCCGCGTCCTCCTCGTCGGCGACCGCGACGAGTGCGCCCGCGCGATCTCGGAGCTCGAGCGGCAGCCCGGCTCGGGTCTGCGCGTCGTCGGCACCCACGTCACCGATGTCGGCGACAGCGACGGCGAGTGGTCAGAGACCGACACCCGCCGTCTGCGCGACTCCCTGGCGACGGTCGACGCCGACACCGTCCTCGTGTCTGGAGGTGCCGCTCTCGGCGCGCACCAGATCCGCCGGATCGGCTGGAGCCTGGAGCCCGGCCGGCAGCATCTCGTCGTCGCGGTCGACCTCGTGGACGTGGCCGGGCCTCGCATGCACACGCGACCCGTCGCGGGTCTGCCGCTCGTCCACGTCGAGACACCGCGCTACTCGCATCGCCAGTTCCTTCTGAAGCGGGGAATGGACATCATCGGCGCAGGCGTGATCCTGCTGCTGCTCTCGCCCGTGCTCGCCACCGTCGCCGCGCTGGTGCGCCTCTCCGGCCCCGGGCCGATCCTCTACCGGCAGCGTCGCATCGGCCAGGGCGGCGTGCCGTTCGACATGGTCAAGTTCCGGTCGATGGTGGACGGCGCCGACGCCCGCCTCGGCGCGCTGCTGGAGGCTCAGGGCCGCGCCGACCAGCCGCTGTTCAAGGTCGCCGACGATCCCCGGATCACACCCGTCGGCCGCATCCTGCGCAAGTACTCCCTGGACGAGCTCCCGCAGCTCTGGAACGTGCTCTGCGGGCAGATGAGCCTGGTCGGCCCGCGTCCGCAGCGGGAGGCCGAGGTGGCCTTCTACGACGACGCCGCGCGCCGTCGCCTGATCGTCCGGCCCGGCATGAGCGGGCTCTGGCAGGTGAGCGGCCGCTCCGCTCTGTCGTGGGACGACGCGATCCGCCTCGACCTCTTCTACGTCGAGAACTGGTCGCTGGTCGGCGACATCCAGATCCTCGCCCGCACCTTCAAGGCCGTCCTGTCCCCGGGCGACTCCGCCCACTGACCGTCGGCAACGGGGGGGATCGCCAGCCCCTCAGTCATGTATACATGCTGTTTCACCCGCGAAATCATCACACCGCTCGTCAGGCGCCGCCCGTGCGCTGAGGTCGAGCGACCCCTCCGAGAACTCCGACGGACGCGCCACCCTGGGACTCCACTCATCACGGAGGAGACACCATGCCCCGTTCTCGCCCCACGTCCCCGAGCTCGTCGGCGCCTCATCTCGTCATCAACGGACGGTTCCTCACTCAGCCGCTCACCGGAGTGCAGAGGTTCGCCCTGGAGATCACCCGGCACCTCGCCCATCTGCGCCCGGTCGAAGTGCTCCGCCCGCCCCTCCCGGGTGGCACCCTTCCGGTGGACCCCGCGACACTCACCGTGGTCGGTCGTCGGTCCGGGCAGGCCTGGGAACAGTTCGAGCTTCCCGCTGCGCTGCGGCGCCGCGGGCGCCCGCTGCTGTTGAACCTGGGGAGCACGGGACCTCTGGCGTACGGACGACACATCTCGACCCATCACGACATCACGTACGTGCGCCACCCGGAGAGCTTCTCGCGGCTGTTCCGAACGCAGTACCGCGCGATGATCCCTCCGCTTCTGCGAGGGGCGCAGCGTGTGCTCACCGTGAGCGAGTTCTCCCGCGGCGAACTGGCGGCGCACTTCCACCTCGACCCGACCCGGATCGAGGTCGTGAACAACGCGGTCGCACCGGTGTTCACGGAAGATGGACCACTCCATCGGGAACGCGAGCCGTATCTGCTCGGGGTGTCGTCGCCCAACGCCCACAAGAACTTCCGGCGTCTCGTCGAGGCGTTCCGACGGGCGACGCGGCATCGCATCCGACGGCTCCTCATCGTCGGAAGCCAAGCCCCCGCCTTTCGTAGCGCGTCGCTCGGCAACGACGACGAGGTGGTCATGCTCGGACGGGTGGGCGACGACGAGCTCGGGCGGCTCTACCGTGGGGCGGCGGCCTTCGCCTTCCCGTCGCTGTACGAGGGGTTCGGTCTCCCGCCGCTCGAGGCGCAGGCGTGCGGCACGCCCGTGATCGCGGCACGCGCAGCCTCGATCCCCGAGGTCCTCGGCGACAGCGCCCTCTACTTCGACCCGTTGTCCGTCGCCTCGATCGCGGAGGCCATCGAAGCCGTCGACGCCTCTCCCGCCGTCGGTCGACGTCTGATCGAGGCGGGGCGGCAGAACGTGCGGCGCTTCTCGTGGGAGCGGTCTGCGGAGACCGTCTCGAACGTCGTCGACGACGTGCTCGCAGCCTCCGCTCGCGGGACGCGCGCGACATGAGGGCTGCGGCGACGTCAGAGCTCCCGGCGTCGGCCCAGCCGTCCGGTCACTCCGTCGCGGACGGCGTGCAGGATCACGCGCGCCTTGTCGCCCCTCCGGGTGAGGACGAGACATGCGCCGCACAGCACGACGAAGAGCCCGGCGTTCACGACGCGCGCGGTCGTCCACCGGGGGCCGGAGCGCAGCTCGCGGACGACGCGGTTGCGAAGGAAGTAGTAGAGCAGAGCGTCGTTGCGAGACCGGAACATGGCGAGGACCTCGAACCCGGGAGGCATCCATCTGTCCCCCCGGGGGTCGACGACGACCGCTTCCGGCACGAGCTCCAGGCGCCCGCCGGCCGCCGGGATGCGGGACGTGTACTCGAGATCGTCCCCGTAGAGGACGAACGACTCGTCGGGAGCACCGATGGCCTGGACGACGTCGGACCCGATCAGCAGCCCGCCGTACGGAGCGGACTGCAGTGACGACGAGCGGGCGGGCCTCGGCCGTCGCAGGCCCGTCCGCTCGAGCAGCCGCCGCACGAACACCCGGGTGTCGACGCCGGCGAAGGCGACGGCGTCGCGAACAGGTTCGCGCGCGCTGTCGTCGGCGATGGCGCGCGCGACGACGTCCGGCTCCGCGGTCGCCGATCGCGTGGGAGCGACGGCGCAGACGCTCCGCCCGGCGTCGCGCAGCGCCTGCTCGCGGCGACGCAGAGCCGTCAGCGCGCCCGGGACGGGGAGGTTGTCGTCGTCCAGGAGCCAGACCAGGTCCGCTCCGGCCCGTCGTGCTTCCGCCAGCGCGGCGGAGAACGCCGGCGCGGAGCCGTCGTTCCGAGGACGGCGACAGAGTGTGATGACGCCGGGGTGAGCGTCGCGGAGCGTCTCCAGCGCGGACGACGAGGACGGGGCCGAGCCGTTGTCGATGACGACCACGTGGTCCACCCCCTCCCCGAGCATGGCCTCGACCGTCGCGCGACACGAGGCGGAGCGGTCCGCGTAGGTCACCGTCGCCCCCACGACGCGGGCCCGTCGGACGGTGGGGCGAGAGGCATCCATCAGTCTTCTCCTGATCGTGTTCGGTAGAGCGCGGCAAGGTGCCGTTCGAAGCGTTCGGGCGAGAACTCGGCCGCGGCCTCGCCCTGGACGGCGCGTGCCCGCTGCCGGGCCGCGGCGGGGTCGTCGAGCGCACGGCAGACGGCATGCGCCAGACCGGCGGCGTCATCGGCCACCGCGAAGGCACGGATGCGGTGGTCGTCGACGATGCCCTCGACGCCGACGGAGGTGGAGACGACGGGGATGCCGCGGACCATCGCCTCGACGGTCTTGAACTTGACGCCGGCACCCGACCGCAGGGGCACGAGCACCACGGCCGCCGACTCGTAGAACGGCTCGAGATCGCGCACCCGGCCCGTGACGTGGATCGTCTCGGCCTCGCGTTCGAGCATGGACGGCGGAGGATGCGCGCCCGCGAAGACGAAGCGGGCATCGGGATGCCGCCGATGCACCAGCGGTGCGATCTCGGTCATCGCCCAGACCGCGGCCTCGGCGTTGACCGACCGGTCGAACGCACCGACGAAGAGGACGTCGCCCGCGGTCGACGGTGCCGTCCGTTCCCGCACGGTCATCGCGAGCGGAGGACGGACGACCTCGACGGCAGCCGCTCCCGCGGTCACCCGGTCCACGAGACGCGCGTCCTTGGAGCTGAAGACCAGCACGACCGACGCTGCGCGGTAGATGCGCGCCTCGTCGCGGCCGACGGATCGGACGCGCCACGCGGCGAGAACGCCGCGCGGGGATGCCCTCCGGCGGACCAGGGCTCGATTCCTCTCGTAGGACTGCGTCAGCACGTCGTGCGCGACGACCACGGTGCGTGCGTCCGTCCATCGGCGCAGCCCGCGGCCGATCCAGGCCGTCTCGGTCCACTGGAACTCCACGACGTCGGCCTCGCGAAGCAGCCGCACCACCGAGGGGGCGGAGAGAGACCGGGGATGCCAGTCCACGGGGCGCGCGGGATGAAGGCGGCGGGCCCAGCGCGCGCGGATCCGACCCACCCGCGTCGTGGGCGAGCGCGCGGGGAGCAGGACGACCGCGATTCCCTCAAGACGGGATCGCGCCTCCCTGTTCTCGGCGGTGTCGAGCGCCACGACGGTGACCTCAGCACCACCGCGGCGGAGGGCGCGCAGGTGTCGCAGGTAGTACTGCCCCCCGGCGTGCGCCACCTCCTCGCTCGGCACCACCGGGGACACGCTCACGACCCTCACACCTTCTCCTTTCCGTCGGCCGACGCCCTGCGATCCAGCGTGTCTGATGGGGGGCGGGAGGGATGCCGTCGCGCGGACGAGCGGAACGGGTGAGGCCGGCCGGTGACGCGGATGAGGCGCCGCATGAATCTGGAGGGTCTCGCACCGTCAGGGTCGTCGCCCCGCCCGGTCGTGACGCTCATCCGCGCCTACCCTCGCCGGGACGGAGGAGCCGCGGCTCCGTGCATGCAGCCCGGTCCTCACGGCGCCGCAGTGCGGTCCGGCGGGAAGGAGACGATCGTGCGGGTGACCCACGTGCACAGCTCACTCGTCGCTCCGCTCGGCGGGGCCGAGGCCTATGTGATGACGCTGGCGTCGGCCCAAGCAGCTCGTGGGCACAGTGTGCGCATCGTGTGCGGCGCCGCGGATGCGCAGACGGTCGCTGACGCGGCTGCGGCCGGCGTCACGGTGGACGTCCGCCCCGTCTGGCGCCCCTATCCCGCCCATCGACACGGTGCACGCGTGATCGAGCGCCTCCTCTTCCATGCCCTCGATCTGGTCGGCGCGGTTGCCACGCCGGCTGCCTACCGGCATGTGCAGCGGTCGTCGGACGTCGTCCACGTCCACCGCTTCCAGGGCATCGGCGCCCGTGTGCTCCGGTCCAGGCACAGCGCGGTCGTTCACACCACCCACGACTACGGGCTCGTCGACACCCGATCGACGACCGTGCGGGACGGGCGTTGGCCGGACCGGCTCGAATGGGTGCAACGCCGACGGGCGGCCCTGCTCTGGCGGTGCGCTCGGCGCGCAGACGTCATCGTCTTCCCCAGCGAGCGCACGCGCGCTCGTCATCTCGAGCTGGGCCTTCCCGTCGACGAGACCCTCCTCCACGTCGTGCCCCACGGATGGCCCCGCCCGGCCGGCCGCAGCCGCATGCGGCAGCGCTCCCGCCCTCGCTTCGTCTTCCTCGGCAAGCTCGAAGGCGTCAAGGGCATCCACTTGCTTCTCCGGGCCTGGGAGCTCGCGGGCATCGACGGGGAGCTCGTCATCGCGGGCGACGGGCCCGAACGCGGACGGGTCCAAGCGGCGGTGGGGCGGACCGTGACCTACGCGGGGTGGGTGGACGGCCACGAAAAGACGGACCTCATCGCCTCTGCCACGGCGCTCGTCTTCCCCTCGCTGTGGCCCGAGACCTTCGGGCTGGTCATCGCTGAGAGCATGCTCCTGGGGCGTCCGGTGGTGGCGACGCACGCCGCCGCCGGCTCCCTGGTGAGAGACGGGGAGAACGGGGTGGTCAGCGCGGACACGACACCCGCGGCGTTCGCCGCAGCGCTGCAGAGGATCGCGGAGGACTCCGCCCTGCGCCGGACGTTGGCGCGCGGTGCCGCCGCGACGGCCCGCGAGCTCGATTTCGCCCTGCACGTCTCACGCATCGATGAGGAGTATCGCGTGGCACGCGAGACGTTCGCGGCGGCTGGTCCGGGCGGCAGCCGTTGACCCGGGGGCACTCGGAACGCCCCGCGCACCCGCTCGGCGCTACCGCTTGCCGTGCTCCGTGCCCGGGCTGCTGAGCACTCGGACCGGCCCGGTCGACGCCGATGCCGGCGCGGGGCGCAGCAGCTCCTGCAGACCGACCTCGATACCCGAGCTGTCGGTGTCGATGCGCGGACCCTCCTCGAACGTCCGTCGACGAGCCGCACGCGACGGCGTCGCCGTCGGCGCGCCCGACTCGGTGCGCGCGGCCGGCTTCCTCGCCCGGCGCTTCCGCGCCTGCACGAGTCGCTGCCACCGCGTCTGCGCATCGTGATCGTGGCCGTAGTACCGTGTGTACTTGCCGTAATATCCCGCGTCGACGCCGCGACGCGGGACGCGGTTCAGGACCACGCCGAGAAGGTGCCCCTTGGTCTTCGCGATGTTCTCCACCGCGCGCTTGAGCATGTCGTCGGTGGTGCGGCCGGCCGTCACGACGAGGAGCACCCCGTCGGCCCAGCTGGCGATGATGGCGGCATCGGCGACGGCAAGCGTCGGAGGGGAGTCGATGATGACGATCATCTCCTCGCTGATCCGCCGGACCAGGGTCCGCATGCGCTGAGACCCGACCATCTCGCTCGGGTTGGGAGGTGTGCGCCCCGCGGCGACCACGAAGAAGTTCCCCTCGTCATCGACCTTGTGGGCGACGTCCTCGATCTGCGTCCGTCCCGCGAGGACCTCCGACAGGCCGACGTCGTCGGAGAAGCCGAAGATCCCCCCGACGACGGGTCGGCGCAGGTCGGCGTCGATGAGCATGACGGCCTGTCCGGTCGCCGCGATGCTGACCGCGAGGTTGGCGGCCGTGGTCGACTTGCCGTCGCCGGGGAGCGGGCTGGTGACGACGATCACCCGGGCGGGATTGTCCACGTCGACGTACTGGAGGTTGGTGCGCAGCTCCCGCATGGCCTCCTTGTGGGCGAACGACCCGCGCCCGTCGCGGACGTCGTCGAACGAGAACACGGCGCGCTCCCCCACGAGCTCCTTGTCGAGCGGGAGCATCCCGATGACGGAGGCGCCGCAGCTCTCGGTGACGTCGCGGCTCGAGCGCAGCCGACGGTCGAAGGTCCGACGGATCAGTGCGAAGAGGACGCCGCTCAGCAGACCGGCCATCAGGCCTGCGGCGACGGCGATGCGCACCTTCGGCGACGACGGGCTCTGCGGCAGCTGCGCCGAGTCGCCCGCGATGAGCTGCACGGCGCTCTCGCCCGTGTCGTCGGCCTCGAGCCGGTTGATCTCCTCCGTCATGGCCCGCAGCCACGCCTGCGCGAGGTCGCGCGCCGCCTCCGGCGTCGGGCCGGACGCCTCCGCCCGCAGCGTCGCCGTCTGCGCCGGGTTCGTCACCTTGACGCGTCGGCTGAGCTCGTCGACCGAGTCGGTCAGCCCGAGCTGCGCCTTTGCGGACTCGGCGACCGACCGCCAGCGTCCGATGTCGATGTAGGAGAGCACCTTGGACTTGGCGAGCTGGTCTCCGGCGAGCGCGGCTCCGGTGGATGCCTCCGACTGCACCGCCGAGACGTACCCGGTGGCATCCGCCGTATAGACGCGGGGCTGCACCGCGCTCCACCCCCAACCGGCGGCGGCGCCCAGCACGGCCAGGACGAGGATCGTCACCCAATACGCGCGCAGGATGCGCGCCATCTTCAGCAGGTCCACCCGTTGTTCCACCCTTCTGCGGCCTCGCAGAGCGCGACGGCCGTCTGCACAGTACGCAGAGCCTTCGCCGAACCACCCGCCGGGCGGCGAGCGCGACCACCGGGCGATCACGGGGGCCTGAGCCTCTTTGCCTATCACCGCGCGGAGCAGGAACTCCGGCCGCTCCGCGGGACGCCACGCGGGGGCGGGCCGAGCTTCGTTCTCCGCCTCACCCGTCCCCCCTCAAAACCTCACCCGTTGCCGCTCGCGGGCGGCGGCGGCATCCCTCCGCCTGCCACCCGCATGCATCTGCATAGGGTGCTCGCCATGCAGATTGCCCACATCGCCGCCCTCGGCCGCCGCCTCGCGCTGCACTTCCCCGACGGCGCCGACTCGTCGCTCGAGTCCGCCGTCCGCCGGGCCTGGACGGGGGCGATGCTCCCCGACACCGTCTCGGCCGCCGACGTCGACGTCCACGTGCCGCCGCCCGGCGCCCACGCCGAGCAGGCGCTCTCCGACCTGACCGCCGCGGTCACCCGTCGGGCCATCGACCGGCGACGGGGCGAGATCTGGATGACGCACGCCGGCGGTGTCGCCGACCCCGACGGCCGGGTGTGCATGCTCGTCGGTCCGTCGGGGGCGGGCAAGACGACCGCGACGCGCCGCCTCTCCCGACGCTTCGGCTACGTGTCCGACGAGACGGTCGCCGTCGAACCCGGGGGACGCGTGCTGCCCTACCGCAAGCCCCTCTCGCTCGTGGTCGACGGTGAGAGGTGGAAGCGGCAGATCGCCCCCGAGGAGCTGGGGCTGCAGGCCCTGCCGGACTCGCCGCTGCAGCTGAGCGCGGTCCTCGTCCTCGACCGCTCGCGTCATGCTCCGGCGACGCCGCGAGCCGTCCCGCTCGACACCCTCGACGCGCTGATCGCCGTCGCGGAGCATTCGAGCGGTCTGAGCAGCATGCACCGCCCCTTGGCGACGATCGCCGCGTGCCTGGCGTCGGCCCCGCCGTACCGGCTCGAGTACCGGGACGACGCGGACCTGACCGGGATCATCACGGACCTGCTCTCCACATCGGCACCCCGCCGCCCGGGCGTCCGGCACGAATGGCCGGCGGACGAGGCCCGCGATGCAGAACTCCCCGGCCCGCCGCCCGGGCTCTATCGCCGCGCCCCCTTCGTCGATGCTGTGTCCGACGACACGCGCCTCGCCGTCCTCCGCCACGTCGGCCACGGCGAGGGCGAGCTGACGGTGATCAGCGGCATCGCTCCGGAGATCTGGCGGCAGTGCGCGACCGACTCCGACCTCCGCACCATCGGCGAGCGGATCGCCTCGGTGCACGGTTCTCCCCCTCCGGGTGAACCCGCGGATGAGCTTCTGCAGGTGGGCCTGGACGACCTGGTCCGGTCCGGCGTGCTGCTCCGCGGCTGACCCTGCGCAGGGGTGAAGACGGGAGGGATGCCACTCCCCCGGCTCTCACCAGGGTGACCCGGAATTTCGCCTTCTCGGCGGCCGAAGGGTGAGAAACAGGGTGATATCACTCTCGCGAAGATGAGAAGCGGGAGCCGACAGCCGAAATATCGGACTCGATACAACCCGACTGTTTCACCCGCTCGGGACGACGTCGCTCCGCAGCCGCACGGGGCGGCCGAGACCCGGCTCACCCGTCAGGAGTCCCATGCTCATCGATTTCGACGCGCATCTCGTCAGCCCTCGTGGATCCCGTCGCCTCAGCCGATTCTGGGCCCCGCGCACCGACACGGTCGCGCAGATGCGGGAGGCCCTGGCCCACGACATCGTGCTGCTGCGCGGTCCCGCGGGCGTCGGCAAGACCTCGCTCCTGCAGCAGTTCGCCTTCGAGCTCGGAGAGGACCCGACGGTCGGCGTCCAGTTCGTCAACGGCCCGGCCACCACCGCGCAGTCCCTGGCCCGCGTGGCGGAGGGGTTCCGCGGCGGGCCGGCCGAGCACGTCCTGATCGTCGATTCGCACCGCGACGACGGCCTCGGAATCACCTCGGACGACCTGCTCGGGCTCCTCCGCGAGGACCCGTCGCTCCGCATCGTCGTCGCGACCCGTCACGTCACGGGCCTCGAGAGCCCGCTCATCGCGCTCGAGTTCGACTCGTTCGTCCTGCCCGCGGCGAGCATGCTGATGACGCGCGAGGAGATGACCTCGGTCCTGCGACGCAATGGCATCCATTTCAGCGATGACGCCGTCGAGACCCTCTACGAGCGCACGCACGGATGGCCCGCCCTGGTCCAGCTCGCCGGCGCGCACCTGCGCCTGGAGGACCTGTCGATGCGCACGCAAGAGGAGGCCGAGGCGATCGCCGACTACGCGGCGTACGCGTTCACGTCCGACATGGAACGCCGCCTCCCGGGGTGGGCGGCCAAGGACCTGACCATGCTCGCGATCCCGCCGTACGTCACGCCCGACGTGGCCGAGGCGGTCGGCATCGACGCGGACACCGGCTCGCTCGCCGACCTCATGGACGCGCTGCGCGAGGAGGGCTTCGTCTGGCCGAGTGCGACGCGGCTCGTGCTCGCCGAGCCGGTGCGCGACCGGTGGCTGCGGCAGGTCCTCCGCGACCGGCCGGAAGCGGTCGAGGACGCACGACTGGCGCTGTCGGCCTACCTCGTCTCGGCGGGCGAGCCGTTGCTGGCCGCGCGACTGGCCCAGGAGTCGAAGAACTGGCCGGGACTCGCGTCCATCCTGCGCTCCGCCGGACCGCAGATCTGGCTGCGCGACGCCGACGCGTTCGCCGAGCTGGTGAGCGCGCTCCGTCTCTTCGGCGGGACCGCGCCCGACGTCGCCGAGGTCCTGCTGACCCTCGACCCGGAGGCCGCGCAGTCGCAGGACGCGCCGAGCCTCGCCGTGGCGGCGCTGGCGAAGCTGCCCGACACGAAGACCGCCGCGCAGACCGATCCGGCGGCGCTGGTGTCGCGCATTCACCTGCTGCGGGCGTCGGGGCGCTTCGCCTTGGCCGCCGAGGCCGTGACCCTCCTGGTGGACGGCCTGCGCCGCCGCATCTCGCCCGACGGGGTGTTCCTCGCCGAGGCCTGGTACCAGGTGGCGATGACGCACCTCGCGACGGGCAAGCTGCGCGACGCGAGCATGGCCCTCGGACTGTCGTTGCGTTCCGCGGAAGGGCCGGCCCGGCTGCGCACGCGCGGCGCCGCCGCGATCATCTCCCTCCTCGAGGGCGACGTGAACACCGCCGAGGCCTTCGTCGCCGGACCCGACGGCGACCAGTGGCGGGAATCCCCGTGGGGCGAGCCGACGCGCTTCGCCGCGGCGTGGCTGCAGCTCGAGAAGGGCGAGCCGGATGCCGCCCTCGAGTCGCTCGCGCGCGTATCGATGACGTTCACGGCTCGCGAGTTCTGGCCCATGGCGGCCGCGCTCAACGCGATCGCGCTGCTGCAGGCGGGTGTCTCGGCGGACGCCCTGGGCGCGCTGCGCCTGTGGTCCAAGCGGACGCGGATCACGCCGCCGTCCCACTACCACTCGACCCTGGTGCTGGTGGCCCGGGCGAAGGTCATGATCGCGCTCCGTCAGGCCCGCAAGGCGATCGCCCTGTTCGAGGGGCCCTTCGGTCTGTCGCCGATCACCGCCCCCACGATCGCCCTGTCGCTGCTCTACGCGGGCCGCGCCCACGACGCCTACGTCATGGCGATCAAGTGGGGGATGCAGACCGACGCGACGCCGCGCGCGAGCCTCGAGTGCCTCGTCGTCAGCCTGATCGCCGACGTGCGACTGAACGGCCCCGGCTCTCCTCGCCAGTCCAGCCGACGTGCGGAGGCGCTGAGCTCCCGCAACGCCCTCTGGAGCCCGTGGAGCGTGGTCGGACCGGAGGATCGCACGCCGCTGTTCTCGATGCTGTCCGAGCCCGCCCAGCGCGAGGTCGCCCGGCGCCGGTCGGTGTTCGAGTCCGCGGTGAGCGTGCCGCACCTCACCCGCCGGGAGCAGGTGGTCCTGAACCAGCTCACGCCGAACGCCACGATCTCGGACATCGCCCAGGTGCTCGTCGTGTCGCCGAACACGGTCAAGACGCAGCTGCAGAGCCTGTACCGCAAGCTGCGTGTGACCGACCGGTCGAGTGCGATCCGCGCGGCTCACGCCTGGGGGCTCATCGACGCCGACCGGGACTTCTGACCCGCGTCGCGACGCGCACCGCCGCCCCGTGTCTTCCGGGGCGGCGGTGCCGTTTCCGGCGGCCTCCCCGAGGTCACCAGACGCTTCACCCCAGAATGGATGCCGCTCCCCCGAGCCTCACCCTCCCGCGGTCGCGCCGGGGGTCGGCACCGGTGTCGGGGGCGCCGTCGGGGAGGCGAGGGGGGTCGCGGTCGGCTTCGTCGTGCGGGTGGGCGTCGTCGCGGGGGTGGGCGTCGAGGTCGCCGGGGGCGGCGCGTCCGTCGCAGCGGAGCCCGGGTCGACGGAGCAGGCGAAGACGAACTCCTCGGACTCCGCCGTCACCCGCGGACGGACGTCCAGCGTCACCGAGCAGAAGCGATCGGTCTGCGCGTGCAGCGGAACCCAGAAGCCGATGTCGCCCGTCACGCTCTCCCCGGGGCCGACGGTCTTCGACGTGAAGGCGTCCGGCAGCCGCACCGGCGTCTCGGCGATCTGATGACTCGACACCGTCCACCCCGCCGCGGCCAGCGTCGCGTCGAAGATGGACGGGCTCGCCCGCTCCGTGCTGACGTTGGTGGCGGTGAGGTGGACCACGGCCCAGCCGTACCCGTCCGGGACCGACGGGGCGTGGGGGTTCGCGGCGAGGATCGACGGGGTCCGGTCCCAGAGGACGGGGCCGACGATCCACGACCAGCGTCCGGCCGCGACCGGTGTCCCCGGCGGCAGGGTCGCGTCCGTGGGGATGGCGGTGGGCGTTCGGGCGACGGCGGGCAGGGGTCCGCTGCCCGTCGCCGCGGGGACGGACAGCAGCCCGCAGCCGGCGAGGAGCGGCAGCACGGCGAGCAGCAGGGGGGCGATGAGGCGGCGGGGCATCTTGTCTCACAACGAAGCGCGAACGGAGCAGGGCTGCGCCGAGGGTAGGAGCGTGAGGAGAAGCGCTTCCGTGGACCGCTGTCCGCGGGGACCGGGTGAGAAGAATCGCCGAGCGGGCGGTACACCGGGTGAAGAATGCGCGATCGCCACCGGAAAAGAGTGCGGCCGCTTCCGCTCCGCTTCCATGCTGAGGGCAGAGCCCGTCAGCACCGCCCATCTCGTCCGGTCCCACCCGGGCCGCAGGGAGAACAATGAGCGCCGCCTACATCGTCCTGGCCGCCGTCGCGGCGCCCTTCCTCGTCGTCAGCGGTGCGGGCAAGCTCGCGGCGCTGGGCGAGGCCGCGACGACGATGCGCTCGCTCCGTCTGACGCTCCCCGTCCCCCGATTGATGGTCGGTGCCGTCTCGGTCGGCGAGATCGGTCTGGGTCTCCTCCTGCTGGTGTCCGACGGCGTGACACGCATCATCGCGGCCGGCGCGGTCACGCTGTCGATGCTCGGCTTCTGGGTCATCGCGAGACGGGCGGTCCGGGCGGGCTCGACGGCGGACTGCGGATGCCTCGGGCGCGTCGCCTCCACTCCGCTCTCTCCCGCCGTCCCCCGCCGGAATCTGCTGTTCACCGCGCTCGCGGGAGCGATGACCGTCGCCGCGGTCCTCGCAACCGCCGAGCAGGCGCCGTCGGTGGTGGGTGCACTGTTGCAGAACCCCGCCCGCACGTTCGCGCTGGTCATGGCATCCCTCGTCATCGCCGTCGTCGCGGGGATGACCGTGGCGGCGGCGCACCGGCCGAGCACGGATGCCTCTCCGCTCGCCGCGCACCCGCGCCCGGTGCTCATCCGGGAGGACGGCCTGGTGGTCGACGTCGTGCAGGCGGCTTTGAGGGGGCGAGCACAGCTCCTGCTGTTCTCCCAGCCGTTGTGCGGCCGGTGCGAGGCCGCGCAGGATCTGCTGGACCGCGATCACGCCGAGCTGTCCGCCCTCCTCGATGCACGCATCGTGTACGCCGCCGGCCACGAGGTCGACTGGAACGGTCCCGCCCGTTCGGCGGACGGTCCGCGCACCCCCAGCGCGATCGACCCCGCCGGGCTCCTCGCCCACACGCTTGAGATCGGCTCGGAGCGCCCCGTCGCCGTCCTCGTCGGGACCGACGGCAGACCCGTGCTGCCGTACGCGAATGGTTCGGACGAGCTCGATCAACTCCTCGGCGTGCTGGCGCTGTCGCGCACGCCCGAGGTGGTGCAGGAATGACCGACGTCATGGCGGTCCCGACACCGACGTCCGAGATCCCGCTGTGCTCGTCCCCGCCCGATGTGGTGGTCGATGCTCTCGGCGCCACCGTGGCCCTGCGATTCTCCGCGGACATGACTCCCGGCTTCCGCGACGTGGTCAGCCGAGCCTGGGAAGGGGCACGGGCCCAGGATGCCGAACAACCCGACCTCGTCGTCGAGGTGCCGGATCCGCGGCTCGACGGCGGCCACGACCGGGCTCTCTCTGCCCTCTCCAACGACGTGACGCACCGCCTCATCGCGCACCGGCTGGGTCAGGCCTGGATGGTTCATGCCGGCGGAGTCGCGGACTCCCAGGGGCGGGTGTGCATGCTGGTCGGCCCGTCGGGCGCGGGCAAGACCACGGCCGTCCGCCGCCTGTCACGCGCGTTCGCGTACGTGTCGGACGAGAACGTCACCGTCGAGAGCGACGGACGGGTTCACCCTTACCGCAAGCCCCTCTCGATCGTCGTCGCCGGTGAGCGTTGGCGCTGCGAGATCCCGCCGCGCGCTCTTCGTCTGGGTGACCTGCCCGCCGGGGAACTCCGCCTCGCCGTGATCGTGATCCTCCGACGGTCGTCAAGCGCGCCGGCAACACCGCGTCCGACACCCGTGGACACGCTGACGGCGATCGAGGAGCTCGCGCGCCAGTCGAGCGGCCTCGTGTGCGGGACCTCACCGCTCGCGACGATCGCCGCGCACGTGCGACGGGCTGCGGTGTTCCGTCTGGAGTATCGCGACAACACCGAATTGCGACCCCACATCGCCGCGCTGCTGGACGGCGCTCATGCGGGGTCTGGAGCGGAGGTGGCCGTCGAGCCGCCGTCGATCGAATTCGAGCCCCGCCCGCGGGCGGGGACGATCGTGACCGCTTCCTTCGTCGACGCCGTCTCGGACGCCTCGGACACGCTCGTGCTGCAGCGGACGACCGGGGATGCCGGCGCGGTCACCCGCTTGACCGGCATCGCCCCGACGATCTGGCGCGCCTGCCGCGGGGGCGCGTCGCAGCGCGAGATCGCCGCCGCCGTCGTCGCTGAACACGGACTCCCGCCGATGGGCCTGCCCTTCGCCCGGTCGCTGCAGTCCACCATCGACGTCATGCAGCGCGGCGGTCTTCTGCGGGAGGCAGGCCCCTCAGACGCGGAGGTCTCCGAGGGCTGAGGCACGTGGGGTCCCGAGAGGTGCGGGTTCGACAGGCGAGATCGATCCCGCACCTCCCGGGTCCTCACGACGCCCAGGCGTCTCGACGTATGCCTCGCAGTCACTTGTATCCTCGCCGCGATTGCTGCCCGCCTCCACCTTCCGGAGTTTGTCGCCGTCGTGTAGTCGCCGTGGACCTGGTAACCTCCCGACCTTCCCCGCGATCGCTCAGGTGATGAGGTCGTCGAACACCTCGGGAGACGTGAGAATGACCGGTCGGTCCACCCTGCAGACGATCGGCCCCCTCATCAGGAGGGGGCCGATCAGAACCCGACAAAATGTCGCGTCGTCGTCCAAGCAGCGCGGGGTCTCCGTGTCAATGAGGTAGGGCCGAGACGCACGTGGCCCCCACCGGCGCAAACGAGTCAGCTACACGCGATCGCAGGCAGGCTGGTGTAGATGTCGTCACTCGCGGTCGAGCTCTTGCCGTTGTACGGCATGACGAACTCCCACTGCACCTGTACCGTCTTCGTCTCGGTCGCCTTGTACACCGACGAGTAGGACTTCCACGGGCGAGTGTCGCCGGATTTCTGCTGTATGTTCAGCTGGTTATTGCCGTAATAGTCTGCGCGCGTACTGTAGTCATCCGAGATCTGAGATCCGTCAACGTAAAGGCGTGAGTACTGGACCTGCGATGTATTCTTATCGAAGTTCCCGTAATTGCCGTAAGCATCCCAGTCGAATGTGTACGTCTTCCCCGCCTCAACAGTCATAGAGGCAGTGATATACACGCGACCGAATTCCTGCTGACTATCGTTGCTGGTGTTGTTGCCATTGGAGACGAAGACCTTACGGCCGTCAATCGTGTCGAAGTACCCCTCCTGGTCCACGTGACCGTTGTTGGAGACGGTCCACGACGAGGGTTGCGACAGGTTGGGGCAGGCAGATCCGGTAGCGGCGAGGGCAGGAGATGACGTCGCCGCAACGATGACAGGAACACTCCACGCAGCACCGACAAGAACCGCTCGTCGCCCCGGGGTCATGTTGCCGAGCGGGACGGATTCCAGATTCGTCAATTTTTCTCCTTTAATTGGAAGCTCGTGTTTCGGTCGGGCCGATTTGTCAACTGCAGGCGATCGCCGGGAGGCTCGTATAGATGTCGTCCGATGAGGTCTGCTGCTTGTCGGGGTAGGGCAAGATGAACTCCCATTGGACCTGTACCGTCTTCGTTTCTGTAGCTTTGTACACGGACGAGTAGGACTTCCAGGGACGCGTGTCATCAGATTGCTGCTGAATATTCAGCTGATTGTTGCCGTAGAAGTCGGCGCGGGTGCTGTAGTCGTCGGAAATTTGAGAACCATCGACAGACAGGTGCGAATACTGGACCTGGGAGGTGGCTTTGTCGAAGTTCCCGTAGTTGCCATAGGCATCCCATGTGAAGGTATACGTCTTTCCCGCCTCCACAGGCATCGATGCCGTGAGATACACACGCGCAACCGCCTGCTGACTGCTGTTGCTGGTGTTGTTCCCATTCGAGACGAATACTTTTCGCCCGTCGATGGTGTCGAAGTATCCCTGCTCATCGACGTAACCGTTGTTCGAGACCGTCCATGACGACGGCTGCGAGAGGTTCGGACAGGTCTCGGTCGCGGCGAAGGCGGGGGCGGACGTGGCGACGGCGATGACGGGGACGCTCCAGGCCGCACCGGCCAGAATCGTTCGTCGCTTCATGCCGGCGGCGGCGACGTGGTCGCCGGCCGGCTTCGTGATGTCGGACATGGTTCTCCCTCGGGAATCAGGTCGAGCGGCCGGACGCCGGCATCGACAGGCCTCGCACGGCCCTCGGTCAGGCCGCGGTGGGCTGCACACACTCTGCGGAGACCGATTCATCTGCATCGGCTCCGAGGTCGCTCATTCGAGGCTGTGTCCGGGATACCTGTCCGAGTTCACCCCGTAGCGGTCTGCGCACGCGAACCGAAGCGACACGAGCCCTTGGGAGGGCGTTTCGGGTGAAGTTCGCTACGTAGCGGGGTGAAGAAGCAAGAGGCCATTCCCGGCAGATCTCGGGGCCGCGCATCCTCGCAGAGCCACCGCGGGGAAGGTGTGCAGAGGGGAGGTGCGCTCCGTGCCACAGCAGCAGACCCCCGGCGCCGCCCACGCTGCCACCGAGACGGCCCGTTGGTTCGACGACCGTGGATGGGACGTCCACCTCCGAGGCGACTCGCCGTACTGTTTCGCCGATGAGTCCGTGCACCTCTCGACGACCATCCGCCGGGTCGCGCACTCCCCGCTCGCCGCCGTCCGCCGCGTGCTCCCCGCGCCGAGCATCCTCGTGATGATGCAAGCCGAGGGGGAAACCACCGTCCGTACCCGCGACGGTCGGGATCACCGCGTCGAAGAGGGCGGCGTCCTCGTCTGCGCCCAGCAGAACGTCGTCGCCCTCTCCGCGGACACGTCGTCCGCACGGGTCGAGGTCGAGCTGCCCGCCGAGATCGCGACGTTCGAGCTCCCCGACTCGATGGTTCTCACGGCCCCGGCCGACGCCTCGCGTGCCGTCGTCACCCTGAGCGCCGTGGTCATCTCCCGCCTCAACATCGCACCCCGCACGTCGCCCGCGGTCGATCTGCACCTCCAGTCCGCGATCGCGGGCCTGGTGGCATCCATCGTCAACGAGCTCGTGGTGAGCGGCATCCCTCCGGCATCTGACGAGGCGCAGAATCTGCTGGCCCGGGCGCTCGCCCTGTTCGACGCCCGCGCCGGATGGCACGGCGTGACCGTGCAGTCTCTGGCCTCTGAACTGGGGGTGACACCACGCCATCTGGCGCGCACGTTCCGCATCGCCTTCGCCTCCCCCAAAGCCGCGCTGACCGCGCGCCGGTCGCTCGCGGCGCAGCTCCTGCTCGCCGGCGACCCGAACGCCTCCCTGTCGTCCATCGCGCGCGCGAGCGGATTCCCCTCCGCGAACGCCCTGCGGTATCACCTCACCCGAACCACCGAGGGGCCAGAGAGACGGGCCCCGCGAGGGGGTGAATTCGTTTCGTCTCGCGGATGATTTCGCCCGGCGGGTTCCGTCGCGGTCGACGAAGCACAGCAACCATCGAGTGACGCCTGCTCGCTCGAGACGGCCCGACCTCTGGGAGTCCGATGACGACCGCTGCCAGCCGCCCCCGGCGCCTCGACGGCGCGGCGATGAAGGCGTGGTTCTCGGATCACGGATGGCGGGCCACCAGCGACCTCACCTACGGCTACGCCTTCATCGACGAGGAGCCTCTCTTGTCGACGGTCCTGCGGCGGGTCTGGCACACGGCCTCGACCTTCGAACGCCGTTCGAGCTCCGACCTGCCCCAGCCGGCCGTCTGCGCGCTGATGCAGGTCGAAGGCGAGACCCACCTGCGCACGACGGTCGGCGAGAAGATCACGCTGTCGCAAGGGTCCGCGCTGATCTGCGTCGCGACGCAGCTCACCGCGATGCACTGCACAGCCCCCTCCGCCCGCATCGAGGTCGAATTCCGGGTGGCCGCACCCGATCCGATCCGCACGCAGGTGCTCAGCAGGCGAATGGACGACGGCGTGCCCTGGGCCGCGCTGACGTCGGCGGTGAACGGCATCCTGAACTCGCCACCTGACACGTCGCCCACCACGAACTTCGCCTTGCAGGCGGGCATCATCGGGCTGGTGTCCGCCCTCCGCGCGGACATGACCGAAAGAGCACGACAGGACGCCTTAATCGCCCCGGACGCCACGCTTTACCAGAAGGCCCTCGCGTACATCGACGCGGACTCGAGCGACCCGGACTGCACCATCCAGACGCTCGCGAGGCGGCTGGGGGTGAGCCCGCGGCACCTCGCCCGCACGTTCCAGGCGCACGGCGCGAGCCCCCGCGAGGTCCTCGCACGGCGCCGCTACCGGGCCGCCCTTCTGCTGATGCAGGAGGAACCGCGACCCCCGCTCGCGCAGATCGCCCGGGAGGCGGGGTTCTCGTCCGCCGACGCCCTGCGCTATCAGCTGCGGCACCGGCGCGGTCGGAGCTGAGCGCTGCACACGACGACGGCCCCGCCTCCTTCGAGAAGCGGGGCCTTCGTCGCCCGGGGTCAGGAGCCGTGGGCCTCCTCGGACACCGGCTGCCATTCGCGCCACGTCTGCAGACGGGATTCGTAGTCCTTCTCGGCTATGCCCAGGGGCGCCCTGCCGAAGAAGATGCGCAGCGGCGGGTTCTCCGCATCCACGACCTTCAGAATCGCGGCGCGGGTCGCTTCCGGCGTGCCGGGGTCGGCGGCCGACGGACGCTTCGACGCCTGCTCGCGGACGTCGGCGTAGGCCTCGATCTCCTCGCTGCGCCTGGCGGACGGGCCGGACCAGTCGGTGGAGTAGCCGCCCGGCTCGATGAGGGTCACATGGATGCCGAACCCGGCGACCTCCTGCGACAGCGACTGGGACAGTCCCTCGAGGGCCCACTTCGACGCGTGGTAGGCGCCCACCGTGGGGAACGCGCTGATGCCGCCGATGCTCGAGACCTGGATGACGTGACCCGAGCCCTGCTCCCGCATGACGGGCAGAGCCGCCTGCGTGACCCACAGGGCGCCGAAGAAGTTCGTCTCCAGCTGCGCGCGGACCTCGTCCTCAGTGAGCTCCTCGACCATGCCGAAGTGGCCGAAGCCGGCGTTGTTGATGACGACATCCAGCCGCCCGAACTTCTCGTGGGCCTCACGGACGGCATCCCGGTCGGCCGAGCGATCCGTGACGTCGAGCTGCAGCGCGAGGAAGGTGTCGGGATAGGCGTCGACGAGCTCCTGCACATCGTCGAGGTTGCGTGCGGTTCCGGCGACGTTGTCGCCCCGCTCCAGCGCCGCCTCGGCCCACTCGCGGCCGAAGCCCTTGGATGCGCCGGTGATGAACCAGGTCTTGCTCATGGGAGTCCTCCGAACAGGTGAGGGTGAACGCGGCGACGCTACGCCCCTCCCCCGCGCCCGCGGCGGGCTTGACACCCGGGGTGGTCGGGGGAAGGGCGCCGGCCCCGACGGGATCCCTTCGCGTGGGCGAAGGAACCCGCCGGGGCCGGCGCTGTTGCCAGAAGGTCAGAGACCGTCGTGGTGCATGGCCTGGACGAGACGGACGTTCCGCTCGAAGTTGACCTCGTTGTACTCGTTCGAGTAGTTCAGGCCGTAGGGCCAGAAGTGGGACCCGCCGCAGTTGATGCGTGCGTCCGGGCCATCCCAGGAACGCAGCAGCGGAAGGGCCGACGGCCAGTCCTGCGCGTCGCACTTGCCCTGGAAGTGACCCGCGGTGCCGACACCGACGGTGTGCGAGATCTCGTGGAGCGCGGTGCCCTCCTGCATGAAGCCGCGGTTCGAGCCGAATCGGATGTTGCCGTTGATGCTCGCGTCAGCAGTCTGAACCCACGGCGCGTACTCGACCGTCAGATGGCGGTGCGTGTTGTTGTGGCGGTTGTAGCGGGCGACGGCGCGATCCATCGCGTCGGTGATCCGGGCGTAGGCATCGGCCTCGTCCTCGGTCGGGTTGGCCGACCGCGCCAGCGAGTAGGTGAGCTTCGACACGTTCGGGTCGGTCAGACGCCAGCGCTGCACACCGG
This sequence comes from Microbacterium sp. HMH0099, assembly GCF_049384025.1. Taxonomy (NCBI): domain Bacteria; kingdom Bacillati; phylum Actinomycetota; class Actinomycetes; order Micrococcales; family Microbacteriaceae; genus Microbacterium; species Microbacterium sp. HMH0099. The sequence goes on from NZ_JBMRJR010000001.1 coordinate 175,242, forward strand.
AGTTGTTGCAGGTCGACTGCGTCAGCCGGGTGCCGTCGGTCGGGGCGGCCTCGCTCTGCAGGCACAGGTTGTTGTAGCGGTTGCGGATCTCGGTCCACCCGCCGCCGACATCGGTCAGCGCCCACTGCTGCACCTCGTTGCGCAGACAGGTCCACTGCCGCACCTCAGATCCCGGCGCGGTGGCGAAGTTGAAGTTGTCGAGGCAGAGGTTGCTGTGCCTGTTCTTGATCTCGGCGTACCCGTTGCCGAGGTCCGTGACGGCCCACAGCTGGTTCACGCCCTCCAGACACGTCCACTGACGAACCTCGGCGCCCGGGTCGGTGTTGAAGGCGTAGTCGTCGAGACAAAGCGTGTTCTGCTGGTTGCGGATTTCCTGGTTGGGGCCGGTCCCGACAGGGGCGGCCGCGGAGGCGGGCGCGGTCGCGCCGAAGGTGGTGAAACCGATTGCGAACGCGACGACGAGCGCGCCCAGCGCCCGGGTCCTCGTGTACCGCTTCGGACGGGTGGACGTCGATGTCCGGAACATGGTGTGCCTCTCAAGCACGGAGCCCGTCAGGGCTGGAGTGGGGGAATCTCGCGCGCGCACGCCGAGGCATCGGAGTGCACGTTCGAGCACGGGGCGACGTCTCCTCCTCGAGACGACGAGACGGCCGGGGGACCGCCTGGGTGTGCCAGTTTTCTTCGGGATGATCGCTCATGTTTGCGCTAACATCCTGCCGGAATCATGGCAACGAGCGCTTCGCCTGTCAAGGTCCGGCCGCCGACGAAGCGTGACATTTTTCGCTCGCAACCCATATGATGGCTGACGCCTGACCACTGCCCGGTGGTCGCTAGGAAGAGCGAAGGAGCTTCTCATGACCGCCGCCTACACCGTCACCGTCCTGGGGCTGGGGGCGATGGGCCTCCCCATGGCCACGCGTCTCGCGACCGGACTCACCGTCCACGGCTTCGACATCGCGGAGGCCCGTCTGCGCCTCGCGGAGGAGCAGGGCGTGACGCCGTTCCCCTCCGCGCGCGAGGCCGTCGCGGACGCGGACGCGGTCCTGCTCGCCGTCCGCGACCAGTACCAGCTGGACGACGTGCTCTTCGGCGACACCGGCATCGCGACGGCGCTCCGCCCCGGCTCCGTCGTCATCCTCACCAGCACCGTCGGCACCGCGGGGATCCGCCCCGTCGCGGAGCGTCTCGCCGCCGACGGGATCGACCTCGTCGACGCTCCCCTCTCGGGCGGCCCCGTCCGCGCCGGGCAGGGCGACCTGCTCATCGTCGTGGGCGCCACCCCGGCCGCGCGTGAGAAGGCCGCCCCGGTGCTGGAGCTCCTGGCATCCACTCTCACCGTCGTCGGCGACAACGCCGGAGACGGACAGGCGCTGAAGACCGTCAACCAGCTCCTCTGCGGCGTCCACATCGCCGCCGCCGGAGAGGCTCTGGCCCTCGCGGACGCCCTCGGACTCGACCCCGAGAAGACGCTCGAGGCCCTCATGGGCGGGGCCGCCGCCTCGTTCATGCTCGGCAACCGCGGTCCGCGCATGCTGCAGGCCTACGACGAGGAGGGCGCCGAGGTGCTGAGCGCGCTCGACATTTTCGTCAAGGACATGGGGATCGTCGGTGACGCCGCCCGCCGCGTCGGTCTGCCCACCCCGGTCGCGGCCGCGGCCGAGCAGCTGTACCTCACCGGTCGCTCGCAGGGCCTCGGCTCCCGCGACGACTCCTCCGTCATCCGCGCCGTGGCCCCCGAGCGCCGTCGCGGCTGACCCTCACCTCTGCCCGGAATCGAAGGAGATCCCGACGTGTTCATCCACACCGCGGACACCCCGCCCATCGCCCCCGCCGTCGAGTTCGGCACCGGGGCGCTGCTCGCCATCGCCGCGGCCGGCATCGCCCTGCTGCTGGTGCTCATCATCCTGTTCAAGGTCCACGCCTTCGTCGCGCTGCTCATCACGAGCGTCGCGGTGGCGCTGTCGGCGCAGATCCCCGCGGGCGACGTCTTCACCCTCGTCGCGAACGGCGTCGGCTCGACCATGGGCAAGGTGCTCATCATCATCGCGCTGGGCGCCATCCTCGGTCGGTTGATCGAGGTGTCCGGTGGGGTGCAGCACCTCGCCGAGAGCTTCACCGACCGCCTCGGCCCTCGCCGGGTGGCCGTCGCGCTCACGATCGTCGCGTTCGTCGTCGCCATCCCGGTGTTCTTCGAGGTGGGCGTGATCGTGCTCGTGCCGATCCTCTACGCCTTCAGCAAGATCGCGGGCGTCAAGCCGATCGTCTTCGGCCTGCCCATGTTCGGCCTCATGCTCGCCGTGCACGTCGCCGTCCCGCCGCACCCCGGCATCGTCGCGGGCGCCGGCGTCTTCGGCGCCGACCTGGGTCTCGTCACGGCGATCTCGCTGCCGATCTGCGCCGTGCTCGGACTCCTCTGCTTCTGGGTCGCGCGGATCATGAACCGCACCGACTACGCCCTGGCTCCGCGGGTGGCGGCGCAGATGGCGGAGTTCGGCCAGACCAGCACGGTCATCGAGTCCCGTCGCCCGGACGGCACCGTGATGGCCCCGCCGCGCGCCGGCACCGTCATCGGCCTCATCGCCCTGCCGATCGTGCAGATCCTCGTCGGCACGGTGCTCTCGCTGAGCCTGCCGGCCGACTCGGCCGGGCGCGGAGTCGCCACGTTCATCGGCACGCCCGCCTTCGCCCTGCTCGTCGCGGTCCTGGTGGCGTTCTTCGTGCTGCCGGTCCGCCGTCGCTGGGGCCTGGCCCGGACCAACGAGGTGTTCGAGAGCTCCATGCCCCCGATCGCCTCGATCCTCCTCGTCGTCGCCGGCGGCGGCGTCTTCGGAGCCGTCCTCCAGGCGTCGGGCATCGGCACCGCCCTGTCGGTCACGCTCGAGAACCTCGGCGTGCCCCTCCTGGGGGCGGCGTTCCTCATCACGCTCGCGCTGCGCGGAGCCCAGGGCTCGGCGACCGTGGCGATCGTGACGACCGCGAGCCTGCTGTCGGCGGGCGTCGCCGAGGCCGGCTACAGCCCGCTGCAGATCGCCGCGGTCGCGGTGGCGGTCGGGTTCGGCTCGCTCGGCCTGTCCATGGTCACCGACGCCGGCTTCTGGATCGTCACGCGCTACCTCGGGCTCACCGTCGCCGACGGCCTGCGCACCTGGACCGTGCTCACGACGATCCTCGGTGTCGCCGGGTTCCTGCTGACCTGGGCGGTGTTCGCCCTCGCCGGCTGAGGTCTGCCGCTCCGCCGGGGCGGGGACGCATCGCGGTGGGTCCGAGGCGGTGTTCGTGCATCGGGCGGGGTGAGCGCACCCCAATGCAGGAACGCGCCCCGGACCGACCCGGTCTTCCCCGGCCCGGCGATTAGGTTGGACCGGAAAGGGGATGCCATGGCACGACGTTCACGCGTCGACGAGGTCGTCGACGGTCTCTTCGACGACATCATCGCTCAGCAGCTGACCGCCGAGCAGGCTCTCCCCAGCGAGGCCGAGCTCGGCGAGCGCTTCGACGTCAGCCGCGTCACGGTCCGCGAGGCCATCAAGACTCTGCAGGCACGCGGCGTCGTCCGCGTCGAGAGCGGCCGCGGGTCGTTCGTGCAGCCCCTCGCCCGGTGGACCTCGCTCAGCGCCGTCCTCGCCGCCACCTCCGCCGGCGCGGACGCGTCCGCGGCGGAGCAGCTCATCGAGCTGCGTCGCATCTTCGAGACCGGTGCGGCCGCGCTGGCCGCCGAACGGGCGCAGGACACCGAAGTGGATGCCATCGAGGCCGACCTCGCGTCGATGAGGGAGGCGCACCGGGCCGACGACCTCGACGCCTTCGTCGCGGCCGACCTGTCCTTCCACGACCGGATCCTCTCGGCATCCCGGAACCCGTTCCTGCGGGTGATGTTCGCGCCGCTGACGGAGGTGCTCTCGGAGCGGCGGGCGCAGACGTCGCGGGTCCGGGTCATCCAGGAGCACGCCATCGCCGAGCACGAGCGCGTGCTCGAGGCCATCCGCAGCGGCGACGCCGACGCCGCGCGACGGGCGATGGACGGGCACATGCAGCAGACGCTCGACGACCTGCGCCAGCACGTCCTCCGCGCGGGCGACTGACCGGGCGCGCGGCGGGAGCCGTCAGGCGTGCACGTCCGCGTGCGGAAGACGCTTGCGCATGACCGCCACCGCGTCGGCGTTGTCGTCGATGAGCACGGAGCGGCGGCCGAGCGGCGACGCGACCGCCCCGAACGTGCCGCTGCCGGCGAACATGTCGAGCACCCGGTCGCCCGGACGGCTCGAGGCCTGCACGATCCGGCGCAGCACGCCCTCGGGCTTCTGCGTCGGATACCCCGTCTTCTCGCGGCCGGTGGTCGGCACGATCGTGTGCCACCACACGTCGGTCGGGAGCTTGCCGCGGGCGGCCTTCTCGGGCGTGACGAGGCCCGGCGCCATGTACGGCTCGCGGTCCACCGCGTCGGTGTCGAAGAAGTAGCGGTCGGGGTTCTTCACGTACACGAGGATCGTCTCGTGCTTGGTCGGCCAGCGCCGCCGCGACTTCGCCCCGTAGTCGTACGCCCAGATCAGCTCGTTCAAGAAGCGCTCGCGCCCGAACAGCGCATCGCACATGACCTTCGCGTAGTGCACCTCGCGGTAGTCCAGGTGGAGGTACAGCGTGCCGTCGTCGGCGAGCAGCCGCCACGCCTCCACGAGCCGCGGCTCCAGGAAGCCCCAGTAGTCGTCGAACTTGTCGTCGTACGTACGCAGGTCCCCGCGCAGCCGCGAGTACTCCCGCCCGTGGAAGCCCCGCTGCACGACGGGAGCGGGCGCCTCCTCGTCGACCTCGCCCGGGAGGAGGAGAGGGGATGCCACGGGCTCGGGGGCAGCGGCATCCGGGGTCTCGTCCGCCGGAGGCGTCCACTTCGCGGACTCGACCGCCTTCTGACGGGTGCGCCCCGTGTTGAAGGGCGGGTCGAGGTAGACGAGGGTGAACGTGCCGTCGGCGAACGTGCGCGTGACGTCGAGGTTGTCGGCGTGGTGGATCTCGACGGCGCCCTCGTCGAGGATGCCGTCGATCGTCTCGGCGCTCACGGGACGCGCTGCAGCCACGCGTCGGTGGCGAACTTCGACGCGACGAGGTCCTCGGCCTCGGCGTACTCGTCCGGAGTGACGTTGCCCGGGGTCGCGCCGTACAGCGTGGTGAACGTCTGGATGAAGCGCTCGATGATCTCCTCGCGCGACAGACCGGTCTGGCTGCGGAGCGGGTCCACGCGCTTGGCGGCCGAGACGGTGCCCTTGTCGCTGAGCTTCTCGCGGCCGATGCGCAGCACCTCGGTGAGCACCTGGCCGTCCATGTCGTAGCTGAGCGTCGCGTGGTGCAGCACGCCGCCGTTCGCGAGACGCTTCTGCGCCGCACCGCCGATCTTGCCGTGCGGACCGGCGATGTCGTTCAACGGCTGGTAGACCGCGTCGATGCCCAGCGAGCGGAGCGCCTGCAGCACCCAGTCGTCGAGGAACGCGTACGAGTCGGCGAACGTCATTCCGGCGACGAGGGATGCCGGGACGTAGAGCGAGTAGGTGACGATCGAGTTCGCGCCCATGAGCATCGCACCGCCGCCGGAGATGCGGCGGACGACGTCGAAGCCGTGCTTCTGCGCCCCGGCCGGATCGACCTCGTTGCGCAGCGACTGGAACGAGCCGATGACGACGGCGCTCTCGTCCCACTCCCACAGGCGCAGCGTCGGCTTGCGCAGGCCGGCGCCGACGCGGGTCGTGAGCACCTCGTCGAGGGCGAGGTTCATGCGGGGCGAGACGGGGCCGTCGTGGACGACCTCCCACTCGAAGTCCGCCCAGCCGGGGGCGGTGACGAGCGCGCGTCGGATGGCCGTGGCGACGGCCTCGGGCGTGAAGCCGAGCAGCTGCGCCCCCTCGGGCAGGGCGGCGCGGATGGCCGCGGCGATCGTCGGGACGTCGGACTCGATCGGGAGTCCGTTCACGGCCGCGTCGATGTCGTCGAGGGCGTCGTCGGGCTCGAGGAAGAAGTCGCCCGCGAGATGGAAGCCGGAGATGCGTCCGTCGCGTTCCTCGAGGTCGACGACGACCAGCTTCCCGCCAGGGACCTTGTACTCGCCGTGCATGCGTTCAGCCTACGCGGGGCGTCGGCGGGGTGCCGTCGGGGTGCCGTCGTGCGGGGTCGGGGTGCCGTCGTGCGGAGTTCACGGCCGACACGCCGGTACGGCCGGGTCCGCCCGCGGCGTGTCGCCCCGAACTCCGAAGGACGGCATCGCGGGGGCCGCGGGAGAGGACGGCGGCGGGGCCGCGGCGGGGAGCGGGCGAACGGGCCGGGAGCCGGGCCACCAGTTCGCCCGTCCGAGCAGGGTCATGACCGCGGGCAGCAGCAGGCCGCGGACGACGGTCACGTCGAGGACGACCGCGACGACCATGCCCACGCCGATCTCCTTCATGGCCACGAGCTCCCCGAACGCGAAGCCGAGGAACACGATGCAGATGGCGGCCGCGGCCAGGGTCACGACCGGGCCGGTCCGCGCGATCCCGTGGCGCACGGCCTCGGCGTTGGCCCGGCGGGGGTCGACCGCGCGGTCGCGGGCGCGCCAGCGCTCCGTGATGCGCGCGAGCAGGAACACCTCGTAGTCCATCGTCAGGCCGAAGGCCAGCACGCCGATGAGCAGCGGGGTGGTGAGGTCGAGCGCGCCGGTCGGGGTGAACCCGAGCAGCGCCCCGCCCCACCCCCAGGAGAACAGCGCGACGAGGACCCCCAGCGTCGCGGACACCGTCAGACCGGCCAGCAGGAGCGCCTTCACCGGGACGATCAGCGAGCGCGTGAGGGCGAACAGCAGGGCCACGGCCGAGACCGCGATGACGATCGCCGCCCACGGGGCGCGCTCGCGCAGGTGGTCGCGGGAGTCGACGAGGAAGGCCGCCGGCCCGGTCACCCGTACGGCGACCGCGGCATCCATCCCCCGCACCTCCTCGACGAGGCGCACGGCCTCCGCCCCCGTCGCGGAGTCTCCGACGGGACGGAAGTCGACGACGGTGACGTCCGCCGGCAGGCCCGTGACGAGGTCCGCGTCGGCGACCTCGGGACGCGCGGCGATGCGGTCGAGGAGGTCGGTGACGGCGGCATCCTGGACCGAACCCTCGACGAGGACCGTGACGGGCTCGACGCCGAGACCCGCGAACCCGGTCGTGACCGCCTCGTACGCGCGCCGCTCCTCGGCGGCGGCGGGCAGGGACCGGATGTCGGAGGAGTCGAGGGAGAGGGATGCCAGCGGTGCGGCGAGCGCGAGCAGGGCGGCCGTGGCGCCCACGGTGACGAGCAGCGGCCGTCGCTGCGCGAGCCGGGTCGAACGGACCAGGAGGCCCTCGCGGGACCGCCCCGGACGGCCGGGCCACGGCCGGGCCCAGGTGCGGGCGTGCCGTGCGGGGAGGGCGCGGCACAGGAAGGACAGGGCGGCCGGGACCAGGGTCAGGCCGGCGAACGTGGCGAACAGGACGACGACGGCCCCGCCGAGCGCCATCCCGGACAGGAGCGGGTCGCCCAGGATCAGCAGGCCCAGCAGCGCCACCCCCACGGCGAGCCCCGACACGAGGACGGCCCGGCCCGCTCCGGCGAGCGCGCGGCCGACGAGGTCGTCGACGGGTGCCTCCGGCGTCGCGGCCCGCTCCTCGCGCAGCCGCAGGACGACGAGGAGGGAGTAGTCGACGGCGAGGCCGAGTCCGAGGATCGTGACGACGTTGACGGCGAACTCGTTCACCTCGGCGATGCGGGCGAGACCCCCGAGGACGGCGAGGGTCGGCGCGACCGCGGCGAGCGCCGCCAGGACCGGCAGCAGTGCGATGCGGATCGAGCCGAGGACCACGGTGAGCAGGGCGACCACCCCGAGGAGGGCGATCCCCTCCCCGACGGCCGCGTCGGTGGTGGCGCGGTCGACGAAGGCCGCCTCCGCGAGCAGCTCGCCGCCGACGAGCACCTCGGGAGCGTCGATCGTCCGCAGGACGTCGGCGACACGGGATGCCACGGCGTGTGCTTCGTCGCCGTCCAGGCCCTGTGCGAGTTCGACGACGACGAGGGACGAACGGCCGTCGTCGCCGATCGCGCCGCCCGCGGTGTAGGCGTCGGTGACCTCGGCCACGCCGGGCAGCGCCCGCACCTCGGCCATGACGGCCGTGGCGCTCTCGCGCAGCGCCGGGGCGAAGAAGTCCTCGCCGGAGATGACGGCGGTGACGATCTCGCCCTCGGGGTCGAGGGCGTCGAGGCGTTCCTGGGTCGTGCGGGACTCCGAGCCCGCGGGGGCGTCGGCGACGGAGACGGCGCGGTCGAATACGTCGCCCGCGAGGGCGGAGCCGCCCGCGACGAGGACCGCCCAGGCGACGAGGACGAGGAGGCGGTGCCGGCTCATCCGGCGGCCGAGGGAAGCGAGCATCGGGGGTCTTCCTGAGAACGGAGGAGCGCCTCCGGTGACGGGCTCGGAGGAGCCCGCCACCGGAGGCGCGTGGGGGGTCAGCCGCAGCTCTTGGCCGCGTACGCGACCGTGGCCTCGCCGGTGCGACCGTCAGCGGTCGCGCTCACCGTGGCCTCGCCGGCCGGGACGGACGCGGCACGGGTGGTGAAGGTGTGGAACACGGACTTGCCCGGCTGCACATCCTCGATCACCCGCTCGCCCCACGCCGAGGTGAGGGTCACGTCGACCGGCACCGTGTCGGTGTTGGTCGCGCGCACCGTCAGCGACGCCTTCTTGGCGAGGCAGCGCAGCTCCGCGGAGGCCGTCAGCGCGAGCGGCGCCGGCTCGTCGATGTCCATGACCCGGATGTTCCGGTAGGACACCGCCTCTCCACCGCCGTGGTTCTGCACGCCGATGAAGCCCTGCGAGATGTCGCGCGCCGGGTCGGTGCTGGTGAAGTCGTTCACCAGCGTCCCGTTGAGGAAGACCTTGATGGTCTGCCCCTGCACGACGATCTCGTAGGCGTTCCACGAGCCGACGGGGTTGAGCGCGGCCTCCACGGCATCCAGGTCGGCGCCCTGGAACGTGTAGATCGCCCCGGTCGTGCGGTCGTCGGCATCCGTCGCGTCGATCTGGATCTCGTAGCCCTGGTTGACCGCCACCCACGGGTCGCCCTTGGGGTCGGGGAACCCGACGAAGACGCCGCCGTTGTGGTCGGCCACGAGCTTCCAGTCCAGCTTGAGGCTGTAGTCCTCGAGCTCGCCGCCCTGGTGCCAGAGCAGGCCGAGCCCGCCCTCGCCGCGGATGCTGCAGTCGTCCTGACGTCCGAAGCCGCCGGGGCCGGCCATGCGCCACCCGTCGAGGCTCGTCAGCGTGCCATCGAAGAGCGGACGGTACCCCTCCTCGATCTGCGCCGGGGTGCAGATGTCCGCCGCACCGAGCGAGAGGACGTCGACGTTCAGGTTGCCCTTCGTGCCGGTGTCGTACTTCAGCGCGATGGTGTTGCTGCCCGCCTGCAGGTCGAGGTCGCGGGTCACGGTGCGCCACGTCTTCCAGTCCGTCGTGGAGGGGAACTCCCACGGGCCGATCTTCTGCCCGTTGACGTAGAGGTTGACGTCCTTCGCGCCCGGAGCCGGGTTCGGACCGTTCGCGTAGCGGACGTTCACGGGGTAGGTGCCCGCGGCATCCACGTCCACCGTGAACTCGAAGGCCGAGCCCACCGACCACATGCCGCCGGCGAAACCGGCGCCCGAGTAGCCGCTGTGCTCCCAGTCGACCTTGGCGCCGCCGGTGAGACGCGCCTCCTCGGCCTCGTACCAGCCGCGGTCGGCCGGGGAGACGTAGCCGGGCAGGCTGTTCAGCGTGTACCAGGCCTCGGTGCTCCACAGCTTCTCGCCCGTCGCGGACGCGAAGGGCTGCGGCGAGCGCAGGTGGACCACGCGTCCCTGCTTGAGGCCGTCCAGCGTCAGCCGCACCGTCCGACGGTCCTCGGAGACGGTCGCCGCCGACACGCTGAGCACCTCCTCGTCGAGCTTGGGCCCGCCGTAGGTGGACGTGGGGAGGTAGCGCCACTGCTGCGCGCGGTAGGCCTGCGCGATGTTCGCGACGGTCTCGTCCGAGAGCGGCTGCGTGTAGGTGACGTCGAAGCCGCCCTCGACGACCTCCATCGAGACGATGTCGAACGCGTTGTTCTGGTTCGGCACGAGCTTCTGCAGACCGTACGTCAGCTTGCCCGCCTCGCCCCAGTTGCCGCCCTCGCCGGTCCCGCCGACGTAGAGGGACTTGTCGGGGCCCTCGATGACGCGGTTGACGCCGACCTCGAAGCCCGCCGAGTGACGGAACACGGCGCCCTGGAACTCGCCGTCGACCTTCTCGAGGAAGGCGCGCTGCAGGCCGCCGTAGGTGACGTCGCCGAACATCATCTGACCGGCGAACGGACCGTTCTCGAGGAGGATCGGCGTGCTCGGGGAGTTGCCGATCTCGTTCTGCGGGATCCAGACGGCCGGCTGCGTCACCGGCTGGTCGTCGAAGGGTCCGGCGGGGTTCGTGAAGTGGTTGAAGAACCGTCCCTGCTCGACGTGGACGAGCTTGGAGCTCGGCAGCCACGCGCCCTGGTTGTCCATGGCGAACAGCTCGTCCTCGGGACCGAAGGCGATGCCGTTCGGGGTCCGCAGCCCACCGGCGACGTACTCGATCGCACCGGTGGCGCGGTTGATCTTCACCGTCGTGCCGCGGTTGGCCGCCGGCTGCGGGTTGGTCGTCGCTCCCCCGTTGTCGATGGCGACGGAGAGGTTGACGTAGAAGTTCTCGTCGTCGTGGATCAGCCCGAACGCGAACTCGTGGAAGTTGTTGCCCGAGGGGTAGGAGGCGACCCTGCGCTTGCTGTCGAAGACGCCGTCGCCGTCGGGATCGCTGAGCTCGGTGAGCTGGTAGCGCTCCGAGACGTAGATCTTGTCGCCGATGACGTCGATGCCCATGGGGTTCTGCAGGCCGCTGGCGATCTCCACCGCGGTGACGTCCTCCGGACCGTCGGCCGCCTGGACGTTTTTCATCAGGAAGACCTTGCCCGGCGTGCTGGTGTCCCATCCGCCGGAGTTGACCGATCCCGTGGTGAGCACCGCGAGGTCGCCCGCGTCGGTGAAGTCGAGAGCGGCGACCTTGGGCGTGAAGCCGGCGGGGCGCAGGTCGACCAGCGTGTAGTTCGGGTTGACGGCATCCAGGCGGAGACCGTCGCCGGCGGAGTCGGCGCTGCCCTCGCAGTACTTCGTGCCGGGCGCCGTCACGCGGACGACGCCGGCCTCGGTGCTGAGCACGTTCGCGGGGATGACCGTGAAGCTCGAGCTCCCCGGCGTCTTCCACTCGACCGTCAGCTGCTGGCCGTTGGTCGCCTCGAACATCTCCACGAAGAGGTCGTGGACGCCGACGTCGAGCGTCGCCGTGCCCTCCACGGCCTCCGGGCCGTGCAGTCCGTCGTTGTCGATGATCTGCGTGCCGTCGAGCGTCAGGCGGGACCCGTCGTCGCTCGTGAGGCGGAAGGCGTACTCGCCGGGCTGACTGACCGTGAGGTTCGCCAGCGCGTGGGTGATGAAGTTGTCGCCCGCGCCGAACTGCTCGTCGGTCGTCCAGTCGATCGTCGACATCAGCTTGTCGACGTTCGGGGTCTGGCCCGACTTGAGAGTGCACAGCTCGGTGAGGGGCGGGGTGCTGTAGGTGCGCAGGGTCACGCCCTGCTCTTGCTGGGGGAGATCCGCCGGTGTGTTGACGGCGGGGTCGACGGCGGCGCCGGCGGGCAGGATCGCTCCTGTCGCCACGAGCGCTCCGCCCAGGAGACCGGCCGCGAGGGTCCTCGCGACACGGGTGCTGCGCCGGCGGGTGCCGGTCGAGGCAGCGGGTATGGGCATCATTGCTCCTTCGGATCGTCGTCGCGGCCGACGCACGATCTCCGTCGCCCTCGACGGTCGTCATCGTAGGTGGCTTTTACCAACACGTCTACAAAACCTGGCAGATAGGCGTTAAGAATCAGCAGCACTATTAGGGTTGTGGGTCCACTGCTCCGCTGCATTGGTGTACGGTCAAAGGATTTTTCCCGGCTGCAGGCGTTTTTACCGACTGGCTCGAATGTTCGACGTGCGTGCATCTTTTGCTTGACCGTTGTGTAATGCGGGGCTACTGTCGGCTCGAACCCGCAGAACCGACCCGTGACAGCGCCGTCACGAGGCTTCCAGCCGACGTGCGCCGCCGACGACCGGCATCTCGTTCAGCGGCCGTCCCCGGCGGCCGTTCCCCACCACGAGTCGCCTCATGCGACAGCACCGCCCCGGCGGTGGCAGAACGGAGCTCCCCATGTCCACGACCCTTCGCCGCAGTCTCCTCGCCCGTCTCGGCGCCGCCGGCCTCGGCGTCTGCGCGCTCGCCGTCGTCGGTGCCGGCGCTGCCGTCGCCGCCGAGGAGGACACCGTCGACGTCCGCGTCGAGATCGCCCCCGACGCGGAGCCCGGCGTCCTCGCCCTCACGGTCGCGAACGACTCGACCTCGCTCACCGAGGCCGAACGCGACGGCACCGACCGCACGTTCACCGGAAAGCTGCCGACCGTGACCGTGACCGACACCCGCCTCCCCGAGAACATCGACCCGTCGTCGTACTGGTACGTCATGGGGTCCATCACCGACTTCGCGGGCACCGCGGGTCAGCCGCCCATCCTGGCGGCCGAGTCCTTCGGCTGGTACCCCGACATCGTGTCCGGCAACCCCGAGGGCGGCGACCAGCTCGTCGCGCCCGGCGACCCCGTCGACCCGGGCATCGGCGGCTTCGTCGAGGCCGAGCTGCTGGCGAGCGTCGACAGCGCGAGCGATGCGGCGGGCGGCGCCTACTCCGCCACCGCGGACCTGCTCCTGCGCACCCCGGCCGACGTCGCCGCCGGCTCCTACGCCGCGACGATCACCCTGACCCTGCTGCAGGACTGACCCTCGGGCGGCGGGGCGGGCGGACGGCTTTCGGGCCGTCCGCCCGTTCGTCTTCCCGTCCGTCCGTCGTGCGGTCCGCCGCCTTTTCGTCCGCGGTCGTGCGGTCCCGCCGTCGTGCGGTCCCGCCGTCGTGCGGAGAACCGGGCGACACGCCGTGCCGGACGGGGTCGTCACCCGGTGTGTCGGCCGCACCTCCGCAGGACGGTGAGAGGGGTGGATGCCGTTGCCGTGGCATCCATCCCTCACCTACCCGAGAGGGGTCCCGCCGTCGTGCGGAGAACCGGGCGACACGCCGCCCCCGACGACCCGATCACCCGGCGTGTCGGCCGGATCTCCGCAGGACGGTCCAGCAGAGACCCGGACCGACGGTCCCGCAGAGGGCGGGGTCGACGGCTCGGCAGAAGGAACGACCGGCGGCACGACAGGGGGCCGGACCGACGGCTCGGCGCGCAGCGCCTCCCGCACGATGCGCCGCGGGTCGTACCGGCGGGGGTCGAGACGTTGCCAGTCGACGTCGGCGACCTCCGGGCCGAGCTCCTCACGGAGACGCCCCTGCGCGGCCTGACCCCATCCCCGCGCCCGGCGGGTGAGCCGTCCGAGCGCCTCGGCCGCCGCGGGCAGCCGCTCCGGACCGATGATGAGCGCGGCGAGGACGGCGATGAGCAGCAGCTTCTCGATCGTCAGCCCGAAGGTCACGCCGCCACCTCCGCCTGCGCCGGCGCCGGAGCCAGGGCGCGGGCGCGCCGCCGGTCGAGCAGGAGCGCGACCCCGGCTGCCCCCAGGTAGAACAGCGTCAGCGTGCCGGCCAGCAGCAGCATCGACATCACGTCGGCCGCCGGGGTGGCCAGCGCGGCGAACACGGTCGCGACGAGCACCGCGACGCGCCAGCCGCGGAGGATGGTCCGTCCGCTGAGCACGCCGGCGACGTTCAGCGCCACGAGGAACACCGGCAGCACGAACGCGACCCCCACCGCCAGCAGCAGCTTGAGGACGAAGTCGTAGTAGACCGCGGCACCGTAGAGCGCGGCGCCCTGCGCCGGCACGAACCGCGCCATGAGCTCGATGATGTGCGGCATCAGGAGGAGCCCCGCCGCGCAGCCGGCGAAGAACAGCGGCACGGCCGCGCCGACGAACGCGAGACTCCGCCGCACCTCGCGGCGGGTGAGGCCCGGCATGACGAACGCCCAGACCTGCCACAGCCAGACCGGCGCGGACAGGAGGATGCCGACGGCGAACGACATCCGCATCCGCAGGTCGAACGCGGCGGTGACGGAGTCGAAGTTGAGCGCGACGAGGTCGCTCTCGCGCGCTTCGGAGACGGCGCGGATGGGCGCGGTGAGCACGGCGATCAACGGGTCGGTGCAGAAGAACGCGATCACCGTCCCGACGACCACGGCGAGCGCCGCGATCGTGAGTCGCCGCCGGAGCTCGACGAGGTGTCCCCCGAGCGAGAGGCGCCGTTCGCGCCACTCCGGGGACCTCCGGATGCGGCGCATCATCGCGTCAGGGGGTGCGCGGGGGCTCGGGGAGAGCCGTCGCCGCGGCGGGGGACGGAGGGGTGGATGCCACTCCCTCGGCGCCGTCGTCGGCCTTCATCGCCTGCATCTCGCCCTTGAAGACGCGCGCCGACTGTCCGACGCTCTTGGCCAGCGCCGGCAGCTTCGCGGCGCCGAACAGGAGCAGGATCACCGCGAGCACAATCAGCAGATGCCATCCGGTCATTCCATGGAGCATGAGCCCTCCTTCGGGCTGGCCGGCCTCATCGCTCGGCACATCGTGGGGGAATGCGATGCCGTGGGGCACCGGGTGGGCCGATGCTAACCCTGGACGATCAGGGATAACAAGACTCGCGTCATGTATTCGATTCCTGATCGCACATTACGCAACTTTTGATTGACCGATGGACGAACTTCGGTCAGGATGACCACCAGAGCAGCCCCGCTTCATCCCCTCGCGGAGCACTCGTCCCCCCACCCCGGGTCGTCCACGTCAGCCGCCGTACGAGGCGCTGCTCGTCGATCCGTCCGAACTCGATGAAGAGCGGAGGAGAACAGGCGCGCGGCCGGACGCCGCCGCTGCGAAGGGCCCGGGTCGCCACGATCAGCCGTTGAGACCGGCTGGTGACGACCCGGTGAAAACAACTCGAACGCATTCACAGGAGCTGTTTCACGATGCACTCTACTTCTCGGCATCCCGCCGTGCGGTCCCGGTTGACGGCGGTCTTCACCGCTGTCGCCCTCGGGCTGACCGCCGTCGGCGCCACCTCATTGCCGGCCGTCGCCCACGAGGGCCACGACCACGGGACCGACCCCGGCGGCGATCACGGCGATCCCACCGACCCGGGCGTCCCCGACCCCGATCCCGGCGACGGCGAAGGCGCCCTCGACTGGTCCAACTACGAGCGGGTGCTGCTGACGAAGGACGTCGGCGAGCCGATCGACCTGGCCGTCCTGCCGGACGAGCGCGTGCTGCACACCGCCCGCAACGGCGACCTGCGCCTGACCGACCCCTCCACCGGCGTCACGACGGTCGTCAACACCCTCCCGGTGTACCTCAACTCCGAAGACGGCCTCCAGACGGTCGCGCTGGACCCCGACTTCGAGGAGAACAACTGGGTCTACCTCGTCTACTCGCCGCTCGACGCCGACGGGGACGGGCAGAACGACGTGCCCACCGGGAACGCGCCGAACACCCTCCCCGCCGGGGCCGACGAGTCCTACTGGGACCAGTGGAAGGGCGTGAACCGTCTCTCGCGCTTCCAGTGGAACGGCTCTTCCCTCGACACGGCGTCCGAGCAGGTCATCCTCGACGTCGAGGTGCAGCGCGGGCAGTGCTGCCACGTCGGCGCCGACATCGACTTCGACGGCGACGGCAACCTGTACCTGTCCACGGGCGACAACACCCCGGCATCCACTCCGGGCGCCAACGGCTTCGCGCCGAACAACGACGCTCCCGGCTTCAACCCGGGCTTCGACGCGCGCCGCGGCGCCGGCAACACCAACGACCTGCGCGGCAAGATCCTGCGCCTGCACGTCGAGGACGACGGCTCGTACACGATCCCCGAGGGCAACCTGTTCGCCCCGGGCACCGAGCTGACCCGCCCGGAGATCTTCGTGATGGGCGTGCGCAACCCGTTCCGCATCGAGGTCGACCCCGCCACCAACTCGCTCTCCTGGGCGGACTACGGTCCCGACGCGACCAAGGCCGTCGCCGAGACCGCCGGTCGCGGACCCATGGGCTACGTGGAGTGGAACGTCGTCAGCCTCGACGAGCCGCACAACGCCGGCTGGCCGTACGTCCACGCCGACAACTTCGCCTACAACGACTGGGACTTCGCCACCGCGACCCCCGGCGCGTTCTTCGACCCCGAGAACCTCGTCAACGAGTCCCGCTGGAACACCGGTCTGAGCGAGCTGCCGCCCGCCAAGGCCGCCACGCTGTACTACGGCGACAGCCCGGGCGACCAGCCCTGGGACGAGCTCGTGAACTTCGGCGCGGGCAACGGCCAGGGCCCCATGGGCGGTCCGGTGTACCACTACGACGAGGCCAACCCGTCGGAGACCAAGCTCCCCCGCCACTGGGACGGCAAGGCCTTCATGGGCGAGTTCTCGCAGGACTACATCGCCGCGTTCACGGTGGACTGGGATGCCTTCGACGTGACCGCGATCGAGGACTTCCTGCCCAACGCCGCCCTCACCGCCAACGGCCAGCCGCCGCACGACAACCCGATGGACATGGAGATCGGCCCCGACGGCTCGATGTACGTGCTCGACTACGGCGACGGCTTCTTCCGCGCGAACCCCGACGCCGGCCTGTACCGGATCGACTACGTCGCCGGGAACAAGTCTCCCCAGGCGAGCTTCACCGCCACGCCGACGTCGTCGTCGACCGCGCCGCTGACCGTGGAGTTCGACGCCACCGCGTCGGTCGACCCCGATGGCGACGAAGTCACCTATCAGTGGGACTTCGACGGCGACGGGACGTTCGACGCCACCGGTGCGACCGCGTCGCACACCTACACCGAGATCGGCAACTACACCGCCCGCCTGCGGGTGTCGGACCCGGCCGGCCGCTTCGGCCTGACCACCCGCACCATCTCGGTCGGCAACCAGGCGCCCGAGGTGACGATCGCGTTCCCCGAGAACGGGTCGTTCTTCGACTGGGGTCAGGCCATCCCGTTCCAGGTGACCACCTCGGACGCCGAGGACGGTGACGCCACCGACTGCGCCCGCGTGGCGTGGACCTACGGCCTCGGCCACGACGAGCACGCCCACCCCGAGGTCTCGGGCACCGGCTGCACCGGCGTGTTCCGCACCGACCCGAACTCGCCCGAGCACGGCCCCGGCGCCCTGCTCTACGGCGCGGTCGTGGTGACCTACACGGACCGGGGCGCGAACGGCCTGCCCGCCGCGACCGGTGAGGCGACCCTCCGTCTCAACCCGAAGGAGCAGCAGGCGGAGCACGCGATCC
Source organism: Microbacterium sp. HMH0099 (assembly GCF_049384025.1). Taxonomy (NCBI): domain Bacteria; kingdom Bacillati; phylum Actinomycetota; class Actinomycetes; order Micrococcales; family Microbacteriaceae; genus Microbacterium; species Microbacterium sp. HMH0099. Next base: position 192,601 of record NZ_JBMRJR010000001.1, read on the forward strand.
GCCGCCAGGGCGTCGTGAACTACGCGGATGCCACGGCCTCGGGCGGCAACGCCGTCCGCGGTCTCGGCGCGGGCGACTTCCTCGCCTTCGACCCGGTGAGCTTCGCCGGCATCGACGGTGCGGTCATCCGCGCCAACGGCGCCGGAGAGGTGCAGCTGCGCTGGGGCGCGGCCGACGCCGAGCCGTTCGCCACGGCCGCCATCCCGGCGGGCCAGGGCTGGCAGGACGTCGAGATCGCCTTCGACGCCCCGGAGGGCACCGGTGCGCTGTACGTCACGTCCGGCGACGAGCTCGCCCTGGACGCGCTGACCATGGTCGGCGACGGCGTCGGCGACGTCACGGCTCCGACCGTGGCGCACACCCTCGCCCCCGCCGCCCCCACGGGCGTCGGCGGCGTGTACAACGAGCCGGTCCGCTTCTCGGTGCAGGCCGCCGACAACGGCACCCTCGCCAGCGTCCAGTACTCGCGCGACAACGGCGCGACCTGGTCGAACCTGGCCGCCGGCGAGCAGTACGGCGTGACGTTCTCCGAGAACGGCACGTACGACATCCGCTACCGCGCCACCGACACCGGCGGCAACGTGTCGGAGCTCGGATCGGCGACGTTCACCATCGACCTCGACGCTCCGAACGAGCCGACGGTCGAGAGCCGGACGCTCGTGACGCTCGCCTCGCCGCGTGCCACCTACGGCGCCCCCGGTGACGTGACCGTCTCGGTCCGCGGCGACGGCGGCGTCCCCTCCGGCGAGGTCGTGCTGACCGCCGGCGAGCGCGAGCTGGGCCGGGCGGCCCTGAACGCGGACGGCAACGTCGTCTTCGCCCTCCCGGCCGACCTGCCCGTGGGCACGCACACGCTGCGCGCCACGTACGGGGCGGACGAGACGTTCATCGGCTCGGCCGGCATCGGTCGCCTGACCGTCTCGCAGGCCCGGTCGACGACCGCGCTCGAGGTCACGCCCAACCCGGTCAAGCCCGCCGTGGCCGCGACCGCGACGGTGAAGGTCACCTCCTCGACGGGCATCGCGCCCACGGGCGACGCGACCGTGACGGTGCGCCGCAACAACGCGGTCGTCGCCACCCTCACCGGCACCCTCGGCGCCGACGGCAGCGTCCGCGTGACGCTGCCGAAGCTCGGCACCGTCGGCAGCTACCAGGTGCAGGCGGCCTACACCGGTTCGACCGGCGTGGCCAAGAGCAGCGCGATCGCCGGACTGACCGTCGCGCGGTAACACCCGGCGGGGGTCGCGTCTCGACGCGGCCCCCGCCCCCCGGCCGACCCGGGTCCCCCGGGCGGACACACCTCAAAGGAGAGTCATGAGTCACCACCACGACCACGCGCACCCGACGGTCTCGGCGAAGCCGATGAGCCGCCGGACGCTGCTGAAGGCACTGGCCGCTTCGTCGGTCGCCGTCGGCATCGGCGCCGCCGCCGCTCCGGCGGCCACCGCCGCCACCGGACTCGGCGCCCGCGCCGCGGCCCCCAGCGTCAGCGCCGGCAAGCGCCTCGTGCCGGTCAACCGCATCGGCATCCAGCTGTTCACCGTCCGCGACAAGGTCAGCTCCCTCGGCTTCCGCGCCGTCTTCGAGGAGCTGGCGAACATCGGCTACTCGGAGATCGAGTTCGCCGGGTACACGCAGGGCCAGGTCGGCGCGATCACCCCGCAGGAGATCCGCCAGCTGCTCGACGACAACGGCCTGCGCGCCGCCGGCTCCCACGTCAACCTGACCCCGGCGAACATCGACCAGCAGCTCGAGATCGCGCACATCCTGGGCACGCCGCACCTCGGCCAGGGCGGACCCATCGCCGGGGGCTACGGCGGACCCATCCCCCGCGACCAGTGGGTCTCGGCCATCGAGACCTGGAACCAGATGGGCGCCAAGGCCAAGGCATCCGGGATCAAGCTCTACTCGCACAACCACGCGCAGGAGTGGGGCTTCACGTCGGACACCAACGAGCGGGTCTACGACCTGCTCTGGGACGGCTTCGACCGCGAGTCGGTGTTCTTCGAGATGGACGTCTACTGGGCCCACGTCGGCAAGCACCTGTACCCCGGGTTCGAGCCGATCGACTACATCAAGCGCGACCCCCGGCGCTTCCCGATCCTCCACCTCAAGGACGGCAAGCTGAACCCGGAGAGCGCCAACGGCTACGACATCATCGAGTTCGGCGCCGGGAACATCGACTACACCGCCTTCCTGTCGCAGCTGCGCGACCGCGGGCAGCGCTACGGCATGTTCGAGCAGGACAACGCCGCCACCTCGGCCGTCGGCGGCAACCCGCTGAACTCCCTGGCCAACGCCGACCGCAGCTACGACCAGATCGCGTCCCTGCGCGCCTGAGGGACGAGGAAGAAGAGATGAAGAACCTCACCAAGATCACGACCGTCGGCCTCCTCGTCATCGGGGGCAGCGTCGTCGCGGTCCCCGCGTACGCGGCCGACCTCTCCTGCACCGGCGACCTGGGCAGCCAGACCGTCTCGGGCACCCTGACCGTCCCCGGCGGCGTGGACTGCGTGCTCGGCGGCGCGACCGTCGAGGGCGACATCATCGTCGAGCCCGGCGGCTGGCTCGACGCGACGTCGGTCACCGTCACCGGCGACGTCATCGCCACCGACGCGTACGGCGTCTCCCTCGACGGCACGAGCGTGGCCGGGGACATCAGCGCGTACTCGGCCGACACGACCGTCGGGTTCCTCTACGTCACCGACCTGCGGGTCGGCGGCTCGGTCGAGGCCGGCGGCATCGACGTCGAGGTGACCGACAGCGCCATCGCGGGGTCGCTCACCACGCAGCAGGCGACGTACGTCGACCTCGTGCGCACCTCGGTCGACCAGGACGTCTCCATCGACGGCTCGGCGTGGGGCGTCTCGCTCACCGGCGCGATCGTCGCGGGCGACGTCTCGGTCAGCGGCAGCGGACGGGACGTGCTCATCGGCGCGACCGCCGACGGCGGAGCGGATGCCTTCGCGAACACGATCGGCGGAGGCCTGACGCTCTCGGGCAACAACGCCAACCTGCGTGTCGCCGCCACGACCGTGTACGGCGCTCTCGCGCTGGACGGGAACACCCCGGCCGCGGCGTTCGGGACCGGCGTCCGCGCCGGCTCGACCACCGGCGACTTCACCGGCGAGGCCCCCACGGCCCCGCCCGCGGGCGACCAGTCGATCGCGGTCACCGTGCCCGACCAGGGCTCCGGCGAGCTCACCTGGTCCATCGAGGGCACCTCGAATCTCGTCGACCTGGGGGTGGCCGAGGAGAAGCTCGATCACTACCACGCGGCCGGTTCGATCGTCCCGATCCGCATCCAGGACACCCGTCCCGGCAACCCCGGCTGGTCGCTCACCGCGCAGGTGTCCGACTTCCTCGCCGGCGGCGAGGCGGTGTCGAGCAAGTACCTCGGATGGACGCCCGAGGTGCTCGAGACCCAGGGCGGCGCCGTCGCCGGCGCTCCGGTGCCCTCGGGCTTCGACAGCGGCCAGGGCCTCTCGGTCGCGCGCACCCTCGCCCAGGCCAACGACGGCCACGAGCGGGGCTCCTCGCTCGTGAGCGCCGACCTGGATCTCAAGCTCCCGCTCGAGACCCCCCGCGGCACCTACACCGCGACCATCACGCTGACCGCGCTCAGCTGATCCCCCCGCCGGGGCCGTGGACCTGCTCCACGGCCCCGGCCCCTCTTCCTCTCGCAGAAAGCCCCGCCCATGTCCCTGGCGCCCCTCTCCCCCCTCCCGTCCTCCCCGCTCTTCACCCCGTCTCCTGCCGCCCCGATGGATGCCACGGGGCCCGCGCTCGTCGAGGTCGCTGCCCCGTCCGATGCCGTGAGTTGCCGCAGATGTACGCCGCGCGGCGGTGTCGACGTACATGTGCGACAAGTCAGCGCTGCGAGAAAGGGGCTTCGGGCCCGGGCGGGGGTGCTGGCGGCGGCGGTCGTGCTCGCACTGGCGGCACCCGCCGCGGCGGCCGCGCCGGCGGCGGCGGTGCCGGCGGCGTCATCCTCGGTGCTGCGGGCGGCACCCTCGGTGCTGGCGGCGGTGGCGGCGGACACCGCCCCCGACACGACCGTGACCTGGAGCGTGCGCCCGGCGGACACCGCGCAGGGGCGCGACCGCCCCAACTACGGCTACGACCTGGCCCCCGGCGGGACCGTCGGCGACGCCCTCTCCGTGACCAACCGCAGCGCCGAGCCGATCACGCTCGCCGTGTACGCCGCGGACGGCTTCCTCACCGCCGACGGAGCGCTCGACATCCTCGCCGGCGGCGAGGAGTCCACCGAGCTGGGCAGCTGGATCGACATCGCCACCCCGCAGCTCACCCTCGACAGCGGTGCCACCGCCGAGGTGCCGTTCTCCCTCGCCGTCCCCGCGGACACCCCGCCCGGGGACTACGCGGCCGGTGTCGTGGCATCCATGCTGGTCACCGGCGACGACGGCACGGTCACCGAACGACGTCTCGGGTCCCGCGTGCACCTGCGCGTGATGGGCGACCTCGCTCCCGCGCTGTCCGTGACCGACGTCGCCGTGGACTACCACGGCACCCTCAACCCGGTCGAGGCGGGCAGTGCGACCGTCACCTACACGATCCACAACACCGGGAACTCGCGCCTGGACCCCGACGTCGACGTCGCGCTGGGCGGTCCGTTCGGGTGGGCCGCGGTGACGGCCGAGGACGACGCCCCCGAGCTGCTGCCCGGCAGCACGCTGGAGCGCACCGTCGAGGTGGCGGGGGTCCTCCCCCTCGGTCTGCTGGCCGCCGACGTGACCGCGACCTCGCAGGTCGTCTCCCGCACGCTGGAAGGCACCGAGGCGTCGACCTTCGACCCGCTCGTCACCGTCGGCTCCGCGTCGACCGCGGCCGTGCCGTGGACGGCGCTCGCCCTCCTCCTCCTCATCGCCGGGTTCGTCGCGTGGCGCATCGTCGCCGGACGCCGCCGGAAGGCCGCGCACGAGCGGGAGATCGCCGCCGCGGTGGCCGCCGCGACCGCCGGACGCGAGGACGGCACCGGTGCGGGTCACGACGCGCCGTCCGAGTCCGCTGCCGCCGTCGTCGCCGCCCAGGGAGTGCCGGCCGCCGGCCCCGGCGGAGACGCGGATGCCGCCACGACCGCACCCCGGTCGCCCTGAGACCACCCGCGGCGCCGAGAGGGACACTCTGCGCCGCGGGTGACCCACCCGACGCCCGTCGCGCCCCGCGCGGCGGGCGTCCCCGTGCCGTGACTCGGCGCACATGTACGCCGCGGCGGGGGCGGGGCGTGCATATGGGGCACGTCACGGCATCCTGACCAGGCTTCGCTCGCGTGCCGTGGGTGAGGGAGAGGGTGAAAAGACGGCCGGAGGGCGCCGACCCGTGACGAGATCGTGTGTCGTGGCGGGTGGCATCCCTGCATCCCACCCGAAGGGACGGTCCCGTGCTGCCGTTCGTCCTCGTCCGCGCGCTCGCCCACCGCGAGGTCCGCCCCCGCCCCTGCCGCTACTGCGGCACCCCCGTCACGCTGCGCGGGTCCACCGCCGCGGGGCATCGCGGCTTCTGCAGCCGCGAGCACGCCGCTCTCGAGCAGGAGGAGACGCCGTTCTGACCACCGCGTCGCCGGGCGTCTGCAGGACCCGTGGGGCCGGTGCGACCTGCGGGGGCGGGTGAGGCAGCGATGCGCCGGTCCGCGCCACGGACGGGCCCAGCGGATGAGCGGGATGGCGGGCCGGCGTCAGACGCGGAGGAAGCCCGTGCTCAGCGACTCCGGCGACAGGGCGTGCTCGACCGCGAGCATGCTCGCCCCGACGACGCCCGCGCGCTCCGCGGCGACCGACTGCACGATGGAGAGGTACTCCGTCGCCAGCGGCGTCGACCGCGTGTACACGACCTCGCGCACGCCGGCGATGAGGTGCTCGCCGACGCGGGCCATCGATCCGCCGATCGCGATGACCGACGGGTTCATCAGGCTCACGCAGGTCGTCAGCACCTCCCCGATGTCGCGACCGGCCTGACGGACCGCCTGGATCGCGTCGATGTTGCCGCGCTTGACCAGGTCGACCACGTCCGTGCCGGTGTGCGCCTCGATCCCGTCGCGTCGGAGCGCGCGGGCGATGGCGGGTCCGGATGCCAGGGCCTCGAGGCATCCACGGTTCCCGCACTGGCATGGGATGTCCGCGCCGCGCGCGACCTGCACGTGGCCGATGTCGCCCGCGATGCCCTGCGCGCCGCGCTGGAGCTCGCCGCCGGAGATGATCCCGGTGCCGATGCCGGTGGCGACCTTGACGAACATGAAGTGGTCGACGGACGGCCAGGCGACGCTGCGCTCGCCCAGGGCCATGATGTTCACGTCGTTGTCGACGAGCACAGGGACGGCGAGGTGCTGGTTGATCCAGCCGGGGATGTCGAAGCGGTCCCACCCGGGCATGATCGGCGGGTTGACCGGCTGCCCGGTCGAGTGCTCGACGGGTCCGGGGACGCCGATGCCCATGGCGGCGACGTCGGATGCCGAGCGGCCCGAGGCCGCCAGCAGCTCGGTCGTCGCCTCGACGAGCCACGACAGCACCGGCTCGGGGCCGAGCGCGATGTCGAGGGCGCCGGTCTTCTCGCTGAGGACCTTGCCGGTGAGGTCGGCCATGGCGACGATCGCGTGCGAGGCGCCGATGTCCACGGCCATGACGACCTTGGCCGCGGGGTTGATCGCGAACTGGGACGGCGGCCGTCCCCCCGTCGAGACGGCGTCGGCCACGGGGGTGATGAGGCCCATGCGCATCAGCTCGTCCACCCGGACCGCGACCGTCGAACGGGCCAGTCCGGTCGACTTGGCCAGCTCGGCCCGCGTGCGCGGTACGCCGTCGCGCAGCAGCTGGAACAGCTGGCTGACACCGGTCACCGGCGCGGCAGAATCCGTGGTCATCCTTCTCACGCCCTCAGTACACCATTAGTTGATCTGGATCCGATCCATCTACCGACGGCGACTGTCCGTGAAACGCAGTCGCCGTCGGTGTCGACGGGGTCAGCCGCGGCCCGGCGGGCGGGAGAAACGCTGCTGCAGGAGGACCGCGACGACGATGATGACGCCCTTCGCGACGGCCTGCACCGACGACGACAGATTGTTCTGGACGAACACGTTCGACAGCGTCGCGAAGATCAGGACACCGAAGACCGTGCCCGTGACCGTGCCGCGACCGCCGATGAGCAGCGTACCGCCGACGACGACCGCGGCGATCGCGTCGAGCTCGACGAGCGTGCCGTGGGTCGAGGTGCCGGCCGTGGTGCGACCGAGGATCATGACGGCGGCGATGCCCGAGCACAGGCCGGTGAGCGCATAGAGCAGCATCGTGTGGCGCTTCACGTTGATGCCGGCCAGGCGTGCGGCCTCGCGGTTGCCGCCGACGGCGACGGTGCGACGGCCGAAGGTGGTGCGGTTCAGCAGCACCCAGCCGAGCGCGGCGACGATGGCGAAGATCCAGATGAGGATGTCGACGCCGAGGATGTCGCCGTTCATGAAGGTGATGAAGCCGCGGTCCTGGACGACGAGGGTCCGGCGCTCGGCCAGGATCTCGGCGAGACCGCGCGCGCCGACGAGCATGGCCAGCGTCGCCATGAACGCGACGACGTTCCCGTAGGCGATGACGATGCCGTTGATGAGACCGGCGCCGACGCCCACGGCGAGGGCGATGACGATCATCACGCTCCAGTGCAGCGAGTCGGCGAGGTCCTGCACCGCCGCGAGCGTGGCGACGACGGAGGCCAGGCCCATGACGGAGCCGACCGAGAGATCGATGCCGCCGGCGATGATCACGAACGTCATGCCGATGGCGATGACGCCGATGATGGAGGCCTGGCGCAGGATGACCAGCATGTTGTCGAGGCTGGTGAAGGACCCCTGCGCGGTGACGGCGCCGATCACGACGATCAGCAGCAGCGCGACGACGAGGCCGAGGTTGCGTCCGGCGGAGCCGGAGAGGAGGCGGCGCCACGCGGGGACGGCCTCCGGGGCCGGCGTGACGCCGGTCTCGGTGGGCACGGTCCGCGCACGGGTCGGGGTGGTCGGCTCGCTCACGCGGCGGATCCTTTCATGACGAGGTCGAGCACTCCGTGCTCGTCGATCTGGTGGGAGGGGAGGGTGCGGAGGATCCGGCCGTCCGCGACGACGAGGACGACGTCGGCGAGGCCGAGCACCTCCTCGATCTCGCTGGAGACAACGACGACGGCGTTGCCTGCCGCGGCCAGGTCCCGGATGAGGGCGTAGATCTCGGCGCGGGCGCCGACGTCGACGCCGCGGGTGGGTTCGTCCAGCAGCAGCACGTCGGTGCCGTGCACGAGCCAGCGGGCGAGGAGGATCTTCTGCTGGTTGCCGCCCGACAGGGTGCGGGCGGGACGGTCGGGATCGGCCGGGCGCAGCTCGAAGGCGTCGATCTGCTCGCGGGCGATCTTCCGGGCGGCGCGGTCGTCGAGGAAGCCGCCCTTGGCGAAGCGCTTCATGGATGCCAGGGAGATGTTGACGAAGATGGGCTCGTCGAGCACGAGTCCCTGGCTCTTGCGCTCCTCGGGCGACAGGCCGATGCCGGCCCCGACGGCGGCGCGCACCGACCCGCGGGGCAGGACCTTGTCACGGACCCGCACGCGTCCGGCGGTCGCCTTGCGCGCGCCGTAGACGGTCTCGAGGATCTCGGACCGACCGGAGCCCACCAGACCGGCGAGTCCGACGACCTCGCCCGCGCGGACGGAGAACGACACGTCCGAGAACACCCCGTCCAGCTCCAGTCCCTCGACGTCGAGGACGACGGGGGCATCGGATGCCACGGGGGCGCGCTCCGGGAAGACGTTGGCGACCTCCCGGCCGGTCATGAGCCGGATGAGCTCGGCGGTGGGCGTCTCGGCGGCGGGCAGGCCGACCGCGGTCGTGCGTCCGTCCTTGAGGACGGTGATGCGGTCGCCGATCTCGCGGATCTCCTCGAGACGGTGCGTGATGTAGACGACGGCGATCCCGGCTCCGGTCAGCTCGCGCACGACCGCGAAGAGGTTCTTCACCTCTTCGGTGTCGAGGACGGCTGAGGGCTCGTCCATGATGATCAGCTTGATGTCGTGCGAGAGCGCGCGCGCCATGCTGACGATCTGCTTGTTCGCGGCGCTCAGGGAGCCGACCTCGGTGTGCGGGGACAGGCTCGCGTGGCCGAGTCGCCGCAGCAGCTCGGTGGTCTGCCGAGCCGCCTCGGACCGTCGGGTGAAGCCGCCCTTGGCGATCTCGTGCCCGAGGAAAATGTTCTCGGCGATGCTGAGGCCGTCGACGACGTCGAGCTCCTGGTACATGGTGGCGATGCCGAGCTCGATGGCCGCCTGAGGGCTGTCGATCTCGACGTCCTCCCCGAGCCACGAGATCTGCCCGCCGTCGGGACGATGGACCCCGGCCAGGGTCTTGATCAGCGTGGACTTCCCCGCGCCGTTCTGGCCGAGCACGCAGTGCACTTCGCCGGGCCGCACCTCGAGGTCGACGCCCCGCAGGGCGCGCACGCCGCCGAACGACTTCGTCACGCCGCGGACGTCGAGTAATGACGATGCATGGTCAACTTTGATCACCCGGCGAACATAACACGCCACTTCTCCGTCGCGCGACCCCTCTTCTCCGGATGCCGCCCCCGTCCGGCCCGCGCCGCTCCCCCGGCGATCTTTCGCGGAGTGAGGGGGATACGGGAGGGATACGGAACTTATAACCGTGAGATAACAAAAGTTGACCACTGAACCGTCACTTCTGCTAGCGTGACCGAGGTCAGAGTGGACCCTCCCGTACGGATGACCCGGGGCCTCGCTGACCCCTGCTGCATCACATTTCAAGGAGGAAACACATGCGCACTCGAATGACCTCGCGCTCTCGTCTGATCCTGACCGGCGCGGCCATGGTCGCCGCCGTCGGCCTGCTCGCCGGCTGCACCGGCTCGGACGGCGACAGCGAGAACGTCGTCGACCAGGGCACCAGCGCCGAGGAGAACGCCGCCGAGGGCGACACCGTGACCATCGGCTTCTCGGGCCCCGCCGCCGACCACGGCTGGCTCGGCGCCATCAACTCCGGCGCCCTCGCCGCCGCCGAGAGCTACTCGGACGTCGACCTGCAGGTCGCCGAGGGCACCAACGACGTCACCGCGCAGATCGCCGCCGTCGAGACCTTCATCAACGACGGCGTCGACGCCATCGTCCTGCTGCCCAGCGACGGCGCGGCCCTGACCGAGGTCGCCATCAAGGCGATGGAGGCCGGCATCCCCGTCATCAACGTCGACCGCGAGTTCTCCAGCCCGTTCGCCGCCCGCACCACCGTGCTCGGCGACAACTACGGCATGGGCGTCAGCGCGGGCACCTACATCTGCGAGCAGCTCGAGGGCCAGAGCGACGCCGTCGTCGCCGAGATCGCCGGCATCGACTCGCTGCCGCTGACGCAGGACCGCTCCGCGGGCTTCGCCGACGCTTTGTCGGACTGCGGCCTCGAGGTCGGACCCCGCGTCGCGGCCGACTTCACCGTCCAGGGCGGCGAGTCCGCGACCTCGCAGCTACTGTCGGCCAACCCCCGGATCGACGCCATCTGGAACCACGACGACGACCAGGGCATCGGCGTCCTCGCCGCCATCACCGCCGCGGGCCGCGACGAGTTCTTCATGGTCGGCGGCGCGGGCAGCCGCAACGCCATGGAGGCCATCCAGGCCGGCGACACCCCGCTGCAGGCCACGGTCATCTACCCCTCGACCCAGGCGGCGGACGGCATCGCCCTCGCCCGACTGATCGCCCAGGGCAAGACGGCCGGCGACCTCATCACCCCGAGCGTCCCGAACCGGATTGTCCTCGACGCCCCGGTCGTGACCGCCGACAACGTCGACTCCTACATCGACCTCGCGTTCAACTCCTGACCGGCCACGGGGGGCGTCCGCGACTCCGCGGGCGTCCCCCCGCCGTCCCTCCCCCCACCAGAAAGACACCACCACCGTGACCCAGCCACTCCGCATCGCCATGGTCGGCGCAGGATTCATGGGCGCCGCGCATTCCCAGGGATGGCGCGTGGCCCCTCGGTTCTTCGAGCTGCCCCTCGCCCCCCAGATGAGCGTCCTCGTCGGACGCGACGCCGCCCGCACGAGCGAGGCCGCCGAGTGCTGGGGCTGGACGGAGTCGGCCACGGACTGGCGCGAGGTCGTCGCGCGCGACGACATCGACGTCGTCGACGTGGTCACGCCGGGCGACACCCACGCCGAGATCGCCATCGCCGCGCTCGAGGCGGGCAAGCACGTCCTCTGCGAGAAGCCCCTCGCCAACACCGTCGACGAAGCCCGGCGGATGGCCGCCGCCGCCGAGAGCGCGCGCGCCCGCGGCATCCGGAGCATGGTCGGCTTCACGTACCGTCGGGTGCCGGCCACGACCTTCGCCCGCGACCTCGTCGCCTCGGGCCGGATCGGCGAGGTCCGGCAGGTGCGCGCCGAGTACCTGCAGGACTGGCTGAGCGACGCCGAGGCCCCCCTCACGTGGCGCCTGCAGAAGGAGCGCGCCGGCTCCGGCGCCCTCGGCGACATCGGCGCCCACGCCGTCGACCTGACCGAGTACATCACCGGGCAGCGCGTCACGCGGGTCTCGGGCGTCCTCGAGACGATCGTCTCGGAGCGCCCCGTGCTCGCGGCGTCCTCGGGCCTGTCCGGCTCGGCCGGATCCGAGCGCGGCGCCGTGACCGTCGACGACCTGGCCCTGTTCACCGGTCGCCTCGACTCCGGCGCGCTCGCCTCCTTCGAGGCATCCCGGTTCCGCACCGGACGGAAGAACGCGCTGCGCATCGAGATCTCGGGCTCGCGCGGAACCCTCGCCTTCGACCTGGAACGCCTCAACGAGCTCGAGCTGTACGACGCCACGGAGCCGGAGTCCGAGCAGGGCTTCCGCCGCATCTACGTCACCGAGCCGAGCCACCCTTACGTCGGCAACTGGTGGCCGACAGGGCACATGCTCGGCTACGAGCACGGCTTCGCCCACCAGGCGAAGGACTTCGTCGAGGCGGTCGGCTCCGGCGAGGACCCCCGTCCGTCGTTCGCGGACGGGCTGCACGTGCAGAGCGTCCTGGATGCCGTGAGCCGCAGCTCGGACGCCGACAGCGTCTGGGTCGACGTCGACTGACCCCTGACCCCGCGAGAGAGGACACCGCGATGGCGCGACCGATCACCCTGTTCACCGGCCAGTGGGCCGACCTGCCGTTCGAGGAGGTGGCCCGTCTCGCCGGCGAGTGGGGCTACGACGGCCTCGAGATCGCCTGCTGGGGCGATCACCTCGACCCCTGGCGCTGGGACGACGACGCCTACGTGCAGGGCAAGCTCGACGTGCTGGAGCGCAACGGGCTGAAGGTGTTCACGATCTCCAACCACCTCAAGGGGCAGGTCGTCTGCGACGACCCCATCGACCAGCGGCACCGCGACATCGTCTCGGACCGCGTCTGGGGCGACGGGGATGCCGAGGGCGTGCGCCGGCGCGCAGCGGAGGAGCTCAAGAACACCGCACGGCTCGCCGCGAAGCTCGGCGTGAAGACGGTGACCGGCTTCACCGGGTCGAGCATCTGGAAGTACGTCGCGATGTTCCCGCCCGCCACGGAGGAGATGGTCGCGGCCGGCTACCGCGACTTCGCCGACCGGTGGAACCCGATCCTCGACGTGTTCGACGAGGTGGGCGTGCGCTTCGCGCACGAGGTGCACCCGTCCGAGATCGCCTACGACTACTGGACGACGAAGCTCGCCCTGGAGGCCATCGGCCACCGCGACGCGTTCGGGTTGAACTGGGACCCGTCGCACATGGTGTGGCAGGACATCGACCCGGTCGCGTTCCTGTGGGACTTCCAGGACAAGATCTTCCACGTCCACTGCAAGGACACCAAGAAGCGGCTCTCGAACGGCCGCAACGGCCGTCTCTCGTCGCACCTGCCGTGGGCGGACCCGCGACGCGGGTGGGACTTCATCTCCACCGGCCACGGTGACGTGCCGTGGGAGGACGCCTTCCGCATGCTCAACGCGATCGGCTACGACGGCCCGCTGTCGGTCGAGTGGGAGGACGCCGGGATGGACCGCCTCGTGGGGGCGCCCGAGGCTCTCGCGTTCGTGCAGCGCATGTCGTCGTACGAACCGTCGGGGGCCGCGTTCGACGCGGCCTTCAGCCAGCGCTGACGCGGGGGGCGATCAGCGGGAAGCGATGAGGAGGGGCCGGGCGCGCGAGCGTCCGGCCCCTCCCGCGTGTGCGGGCCGCGAGCGCCCGGAACAGGCGGCGCGGCCGGGACAGGCGGATCCGCGCCGGATCCGCCTGTCTCCGGCGCGGTGCCTGTCCCCGTCCCGGGACGCCCGGGGCGATGGGCGCGCTAGCCCGCCGCGCCGAGCGCGCGCAGCAGGAGGTCGCGGACGTCCGTGGCGGCGACCGACTCCGCTCCGTCGGGCAGCAGCGCCGCGTCCGAGGTGAGGAGCATCGGCGCGTCGGCCCGGGACGACGGCAGGCGCCCGTGAGTGCCGCGCACGCAGGCGGGGTCCAGCGGGACCGTGCTCATCGCGTACCGCAGCCCGACCTTCTTCTTCACCAGGTTGGCGCCGGCCTTCGCCTTCGCGAGCCGGTCGGCCGGGTCGAAGAACAGCTCCGCCGGGTCGTACCCGGGCTTGCGGTGGATGTCGACACCGCGGGCGTACTCCGGCGCGCGGTCGTCGTCGAGCCAGAAGTAGTAGGTGAACCACGCGCCGGGCTCGGCGACGACGACGAGCTCCCCGGCGCGCTCGTGGTCCAGTCCGTACCGGGCCTGCCCCTCGCGGTCGAGCACCTCGTCGACCCCCTCCAGCCCGCGCAGCAGCGCGGCGACGCGGCCGATGTCGGCGGCATCCGGGACGTAGACGTGTGCGACCTGGTGGTCGGCGACGGCGAAGGCGCGCGAGGTCCAGGGGTCCAGCTGCTCGCGGCCGTCCTGCACGTAGACCTCCAGCAGCCCCTCCCGGCGCAGCGCGCGGTTGACGTCGACCGGGCGGGACGCGTTCTCGATGCCGTACTCCGACAGCGCGACGACCGTGTACCCGCGGTCCTCCGCGTCGTCGAGGAGCGGGGTGAGGGCGGCATCCAGTTCCCGGGCGGCCCGGTCCGCCTCGGGCGCGTCCGGTCCGAAGCGCTGCAGGTCGTAGTCCAGGTGCGGCAGGTAGGCCATGGTGAGGTCGGGGGCAGCCCCCCACCGCTCGCCGATCACGCCCCGGGTCGCCTCCGCCAACCACGCGCTGCTCTCGATGGATGCCGTCGGCCCCCAGTACTGGAACAGGGGGAACTCCCCCAGCGCCCCGGTCAGCCGGTCGTGCAGGGCGGGGGGACGGACGTACGCGTCGGGGCTCTTGCGCCCGTCCGCGTGGTAGATCGGACGCGGGGTGACCGTGATGTCCGTGCTGGCCCCCATGGCGTACCACCAGCCGAGGTTCGCCGCGGTCAGACCGGGGCGGTGCCGGCGCGCGGTCTCCCACACCTTCTCCCCCGCGACGAGCCGGTTGTGCTGGCGCCACAGCAGCGGGTCGCCCAGGTCGCGGAAGTGCCAGCCGTTGCCGACGATCCCGTGTTCTCGCGGCATCGTGCCGGTGAGGATCGTGGACTGCACGCTGCACGTGACGGCGGGCAGGATCGTGTCGAGCCCGACGGCCCGGCCGCCGTCGGCGAGGCGGCGCAGGCGCGGCATGTGCGCGAGGGTGCGCGGCGTGAGCCCGACGACGTCGAGCAGCAGGACGGGGGCCATCAACGGCTCCTCTCGAGGGGGATGGATGCCGCTCGCGCGACGTCGACGTCGGGGCGGGCCGGCGCGGGCCCGGGCGCGGCCGGCGAGGGGACGTCCGGCGCGAGGGCGTGCGGGAGCGTCTCGCGCACCCACCGCAGCTCGGCCGCGATGCCGTCGACGAGCGTCGGGGGCTGCAGGGCGGCCGGCAGTACGGACCAGGTGTACGTCTCGACGTCGAGGTGGGCCTCGTCTCCGTGGGGCGCGGCGAGCATCGCGTCCACGGCCGCGCGCAGCACCTCGGTCGTCGCGCGCAGCGGCGGCGCCGGCCGGGCGTGGAGCGGGATGTGCACGTGCACCCGCCAGGGGGCGTCGACGGGCCAGGGGTCGGCGGCATCCAGGACCTCCGGCAGGTCGTCGGCGGAACGGATGCCACGCGCTTCGCGCACCTGATGCACGTAGCGTTCCTCCGCGAAGGGGGCGAGCGCCTCCGTCGTCCGGGGGTCCGCGGGGTCGGGGACCTCGAGCGCGACGGAGGCCTGCACCTTCACCACCCGGACGCCGGCGGCCGTGGCCGCGGCGACGGCGTCCGCGGGATCGGCGAACGACACCGCGAGATGGCACGTGTCCACGCAGAGGCCGAGGAAGCCGTCGGCGGTCAGGTGCGGTCGCGCTCCCAGCCAGGCGACCACGTCGGCGACGTCGTCGAGGATGCAGCCGGGCTCCGGCTCGATCCCGACGCGGACCGTGCGACCGGTCGTGCGCTCGATGTCGCGGAGGCCCGCGACCAGGCGGGACAGGGCGTCCTCCGCGGCCGCGTCGGCGGCGGCATCCCATCCGGTCCGCCACCCCAGCGGCAGGGTCGAGATGCTCCCGGAGGCCCCGGGCGGCAGGAGCGCGGCGAGCGCGCGGGCGACGTCGAGGGTGTACCGCAGGCGGTCGGGGGTCGTCCAGTCGGGACGGTAGACCGCGAGCTTGACGACGTCGTCGTGGAAGCCGCGGAAGGGGAACGCGTTGACGGTGCGCAGCTCGAGGCCGTTGCGCTCGAGAGCGTCGGCCAGCAGCCGCCGGGCGGCGGGGTCGTCCGCGAGCACCGCTGCGGCGTCGGCAGGGAGCCACAGCCCGACACCGAGCCGGTCGAGTCCCGCGGCGATGCGCACGGGTCCGGCGTGCTCGTCGAGCTGACGGACGATGCCGGCGACGTCCTCGGCCGGGTGGACGTTGGTGCAGTACGACAGCTCCACTCAGGCCCCCTGGCGCGAGGCCGTGCCGCGCAGCACAGAGTTGCCCGCGAAGGTGTCGGGGCCCTGCTGGGCGGGCGCGAAACCGGGGATCGGGTCGGTGACGACGCGGCCGCTCTGTCCGTAGAAGGCCACGGGGTTGCGCCACAGGATGCGGTCGACGTCGTCGTCGGTGAAGCCGGCGTCGAGCATCGCCAGCCCGGTCTTCGCCGTCTTGAGCGGGTCGGAGCGTCCCCAGTCGGCGGCCGAGTTGACGATGATGCGGTCGAGACCGATGCGCTGCATGATGGCGACCACGCGCTGCTCGTCCATCTTCGTGTCGGGATAGATGGAGAAGCCCATCCACGCCCCGCTCGCCGCCACGTCGTCCACGCAGGTCTCGTTGAGATGGTCGACGAGGACCCGCTCCATCGGGATGCCCGACTCCAGGACGACGTCGAGGGTCCGGCGCGTGCCGACCGCCTTGTCGCGGTGAGGGGTGTGGACGAGGACCGGCAGGTCGAACTCGATGCCGAGGGCGAGGTGCTCCGCGAGGACCTCGTCCTCCTCGGGGGTCATCGAGTCGTACCCGGTCTCGCCGACCGCGACGACGCCGTCCTTGGCGAGGTAGCGCGGCAGCTCCGCCATGACCTCCCGGCAACGCGGGTCGTTCGCCTCCTTCGGGTTGAGCGCAATCGTGCAGTGATGGCGGATGCCGAACTGCGCGGCGCGGAACCTCTCCCACCCGATGAGGGTGTCGAAGTAGTCGAGGAAGGACCCGACGCTCGTGCGGGGCTGACCCAGCCAGAAGGCGGGTTCGACCAGAGCGCGCACGCCCGCGTCGTACATCGCCTCGTAGTCGTCGGTGGTCCGCGCCGTCATGTGGATGTGGGGGTCGAAGATGCGCACGTCGGGCCTTTCATGGGTGGGTGGGTGTCGGCGCTGACTGGGCGGAGATGTACGGCGCGGGGGGTGTTCTGTGTGCATCTGCGCCAAGTCACGGCTGGGGTGTGGGGGGCTGGTCCCCCGGCGCTGACTGGGCGGAGATGTACGGCGCGGGGGGTGTTCTGCGTGCATCTGCGCCCAGTCACGGTTGGAGGGATTTCGGGGGGCGAGGTCAGGTCTGGCTGAGGGCGGGGAGGACGAGGGCGAGGTCCTCCGGCACGGAGCGTCCGGCGGCGCGGCGCTCCTCGGCGAAGCGTGCGGCCATCGCGGCGAGCTCGTCGTCGGCCCGGCCCGTCAGGTCGTGGACGACGGAGAACGGGATGCCGAGGAAGGCGAGCTTCAGCACCCCGTGCCGCCACGCGTGGTCGTCGAGGTGCCGCGCCGAGAAGGCGCCCATCGCGACGGCGACGAGACGGGTGTCGTTCGTCCGGAGCGCGTCGAGCATGAGGGCGCGGCCGGCGTCCCGCCAGCGGGGATCGAGATCGCCGTCGGCCAAGGCGTTCAGCCCGCGCAGCACGCCGCGCCGCTCGGCGTCGTCGCCGCGGTCGTACAGCGCGGTGACGACCGCGGGGTCCGTGCCCTCCTCCGCCAGGGCGACGACTAGCGCGGCGCGGGCGGCGTCGTCGGCCGTCGGGGCGTACGGGACGTCGTCGAGCGGATCCCGTCCGACCTGGCGGCCGGCCTCGGCGAACAGACGCGCCGCGCGCGCGGCATCCGTTCGGACCGTCTCGACCGCCGCGACCGTCCAGGGGTGCGGGGCGTCGAGGACGGAAGGGATGCCGGGAGCGGAGGGGATGCCGGGAACGGAGGACGATCCCGCGGGGGACGGTCCTCCCCCGGCCGCATCTCCTCCCGTCGGCGACGTCGCCGCGGTGTCGGGAGCGGAGGGGATGCCGGGAGCGGAGGACGATCCCGCGGGGGACGGTCCTCCCCCGGCCGCATCTCCTCCCGTCGGCGACGCCGCCGCGCCGGTGTCCGCCGCGGTCGCTGGAAGAGATGCGGCCCGGAGGGCGTCGAGACTGTGCCGCGCCAGAGCCGGAGCGGCGTGCGAATGGCGCGGCAGCTCCACGGCGACGACGCCGCGGTACCCGATCTCGCCGAGCGTCGCGAGGGCGGCGGTGAGATCCAGCTCGCCCTCCCCGAACGGCAGGTGCTCGTGCGCGTCCGGCCGCATGTCGTCGGCCTGGACGTTCCGCAGCAGCGGGCCGGCCGCGCGGAGGGCGCCGACGACCCCCTCCGGCTCGACGACCACGCAGTGTCCGAGGTCGACGGTGAGGCCGAGGTTCGCCGGGTGCCCTAGCCGCGCGCGCACGGCGACGGCGTCGGCGACCGTCTCGACGAGCATCCCGGGCTCGGGCTCGAGGGCCAGGACGACACCGTGCGACGCGGCGAACCCGACGATCTCGGCGAGCCGCGCATCGAGCAGGACCCGGGCGGCGTCGGCGCCGACATCGTCGGGCAGGACACCGCTCCAGAGCGAGACGCAGTCGGCATCCAGGATCTCCGCGATCTCGATCGCTCGCCGGAGGAACGCCATCCGTCGTTCCGCATCCCGGTCGACGAGGGTCGGACGGTGCTTCACGAACGGGTCGAGCAGGTAGCGGGCGCCCGTCTCGACGACCACGCGGAGGCCGCGGCGGCGCAGATCGCCGGCGAGGGCGGTCGCCTCCGCCCGCCAGTCGGACGCGAACGGGTCGAGATGCGGGTGCCCGAGGGTCAGGGCGACGGCACCGTAGCCGGTGGCCTGGAGCACGTCGAGCGCGTCGGGAAGGGCGTGGTCGGCGAAGCCGTTCGTCCCGTACCCCCACGTCCAGGGAACGTCGGTCATGTGATGTCCCCTCTCGTGCGGCGGCGGCTCAGGAGCCGGCCGACCGTCTCGACCGCGAGCAGGAAGGCCGTGGCGACGGGCGCCCCGGCCCGTGCGGTCAGGGCCGACTGCAGCGGGACGACGGCGCGGATGCCGGCGCGGGTGGCATCCCTCGCCTGACTCGCACCGGGATCGCGCGCCACGGCGAGCTGTCCCGGCAGGACGGCGGCGAGATAGCGGGCGCCGCCGAGGAGGGCCGCGGCGCGGTCGCCGCGTCCGAGGAGTCCGGATGCCGCGACGGCCGTGCTCGCGACGACGGCGGCGCGACCGGTGGTCACGGTCGTGCCGCTGACCTCGCCCCGAGAGACCGCGGTGACCGCGACCGTGTGCACCGCGACGGCCGCCGCGGGCAGGATCGCCCCGCGCCAGGACGGACCGGCGGCGCCGAGCAGCACGTCGAGCCCGCGGCACAGCGCCATGACCGCCGGACCCGCCGGCGTCGCCTTGAACACGAGATCGTACGACCAGAGCGAGGCGGCGAGCGCCAGGGACACGAGCCCCGACGCCCGGCCCGCGGCGAAGGCCGCGCCCACCCCGGCCGCGGTCAGGACCACGCCCGTGGCGAGGGCGCGCTCGCGGCTGATGCGGCCCGACGGGATCGGCCGTTCGGGGCGTTCCACCGCGTCGAGGTCGGCGTCGGCGTAGTCGTTCAGGGCCATACCCGCGCTGTAGAGGCACACGCTCGCCCCGGCGAGGGCGACGGTGCGGACCGGGGTGGCGGGTCGGACCGGGGTGGCGGTGCCTCGGGCCTCGCGCGTGAGCGCCGCGGGGCGGGCCTGGGCCGGGGTCGCGGTGCGCCGGGACCCGCGCGCGAGCACCGCGGGGCGGGCCTGGGCCGGGGTGGCGGTGCGCCGGGACCCGCGCGCGAGCGCCGCGGGACGGGCCTGGGGCGGGGTGGCATCCATCGCCCGGGACCCGCCGGCTGCGCTCACCGCGCCGACGAGCGCGTCGCCGAGGACGGTGAGCGAGGCGGGGGCGCGGACGAGGTCGAGGTAGTCCGCGACGCGGGTCACGGGGCGGTGACCGGCTCGGGGGCGCGGACGGGGGACGCGAGGTCCTCCGCGCGGCCGGTCGATGCGGAGGTCGCGTGCGCGAGCGAGGCGGAGGTGCGGAGCGTCCAGTCGACGAAGCGCGTGGTCTGCTCGGCGAAGGCGTGGACGTCGCTGCCCCACGGGTCCTTGAAGAAGCAGCCGAGGTCGGCGACGACACCGGCGTGCCCGGCACGCGTGGCGAGGGCGAGGGCGCGGACCAGGTCGATCACCAGCGGCGCCGCGAGGGCGGAGTCGTACGCGCTCCAGGTGGTCTGGAGGGTGACGCGGCTGCCGAGGAAACCGGCGGCGTGGACGTGGTCCCACGCCGTCTTGACGTCACCGAGGTCGGGCACGTTGTCGATGTGCAGCGGGGCGACGACGTCGTCTCCGACGAGAGCGTGCAATCCGCGGTTCTTGGAGACGAGCTTCGAGCGCACCGCCTCCGGGTCGGCGAGGGTGGCGCCGTCGCCGCCGCCGAGGAGGTTCGTCCCTGCCCACGAGCGGACCGAGAAGCCGCGGGCGGCGAACATCGGCGCGAGCACCGTGCGGAGCAGGGTCTCGCCCGTCTTGCCGTCCTGACCGGCGTACGCGATGCCGGCGCGGTCGGCGCGGTCGCGGAGGGCCGGGAGGTTCAGCGACGCGGACGGCGTGAAGGCCGCGTAGGCGACACCGGCGGCGACGGCGGCCGCCGCGGCGCGCGAGCTCGGCGGGAGGATGCGGACACCCGGGGTGCTGAGCGCGGCGGTCAGCACCTCGTCGGACTCGAAGCCCGGGTGGTACGGCGGAAGGGGCTCCGTGGAGGAGACGTCGACGACGACCACTTCGCGCAGTCCGTGGCGGTCCCGGAAGTCCCGGATGTCCGCGGCGAGGAGATCGATCTCCTCCTGCTGGGTCGTCAGGCCGCTGGGGACGCGGCGGATGTTCTGCTCGGTCGCGACGAGTGCGCTGCGGACCTTCTCGACCAGGGAGGCGGGGAACATGCCGCCGTCGGCGAGGGCGAAGGCCTTCTCGACGAGCGGGGTGTCAGAGATGTCGTGACCGCCGACGACGATCCCGGCGATCGGGGGGAAGGCGGCGTCGCGGACGGCGTCCGTCTCGGTCACGAGACCTGTCGGCTCCACCAGGCCCGCGCTGAGGGCGTGGATGCCGATCGTCGCGGTGGTCGCCAGCGATCCGCGGGCGCCGATGAACCAGGCGCCGACGTCGGGGACGGTGTTGTGCGAGCTGTTCACGTGGGGTATCCGTTCTTCATCGAGGGACGTGAGTGCGCAGGCGCGCGGCAGTGCCGCACGGCGGTGGATGCCACCGGCGAGAGAGCGTCCGTGAGGGGGGGAGCACGGACGGGGTGCGAGGCCTGACCTTTCTCTTCATCGAGGAGCCCTGGCGTTCTCGACACTATTCGCGCTTTTGCGGAATGGCAAGCAAAAGTCGATGAGTCATTGGACAGCTATTGCGAGCGGGAGGGGTGGTGCGCCGTACGAGCGTGTTCGCACGGGGACCGCGGGTTTCGGGCGGCGGGAGGAGGTTGGTGCGAGGAGTGTTCTTAGGACCGGGGGTGCGGCGGGGCCGGGGGGGGTGAGGGACGCGTGTCGTCCGCGCGGGACGCACGGTGTCGGCGCGAGGCAGGCGTCAGGGGCGGGCGGGGACGCGCGCATCCAGCCAGGTCAGCAGATCCTCTCGGACCTCGGCCTGCTGCACCTCGGCGAAGATCTCGTGACGGGCGCCCGGATAGACGAGCGTCGTGACGTCCGTCAGCCCCGACCGGGACCGATAGGCGTCCGCCAGCCGGCGGACGCTCCGCGGACCTCCGACGGTGTCGTCCCTCCCGACCATGAGCAGCACCGGCACATCGCGACCGAGGGCGCGCTTCGGCCGCCCGAACAGCCGGGCCGCCTCGATCGGGCCGAACAGCTTGAGGAGAGGCGCATCCGTCGTCAGAGGGTCGGACACGAAGTCCACGCCCACCTGCTCGTCGCTCGACAGCCACTCCATCCCCGACACGGCGTCCTTCTTCCAGGGCGCGTTCAGATCCCCGGCGTTCAGCGAGCCCGGCATCCGCAACGCGGACCCGCTCAGGACCACGGCATCGAAGGCCTCCGGATGCCGGTCCAGGATCATCTGCGCCAGGAACGAGCCCCACGAATGACCGAGCAGAATGAGCGGCAGATCGTGATGCTCCTCCTGGATGCGCTGGGTCAGGGTCCAGACGGCATCCCGGGCGGCATCGTGACCGCCGGGCCCCAGACGGCCCAGCTTGGAGTGATCGCCGCCCCACTGACGCAGGCCGGTGCGGCCGTGACCTCGATGGTCGTCGGCGTAGACGACGTACCCGGCCGCGGTCAGGGCATCGATGAGCGCGGCGTATCGACCGGCGTGCTCTCCGACGCCGTGCAGCAGCTGAACGACGCCGCGAGGGCGGTCGACCTCGTACACGTCGTAGACGATGGTGACCCCGAAGGCATCGACGAATTCCGGCATGCGCCGAGTCTAGGCGGGGTGCACCGAGCGGCCTCGGCTTTCCACAGGCGATCGGGGGATTTTCGGGGTGGGGAGGGATGGTGAGGACGCGTCGCCTCCTCCCCAGGAGGGGAGCCTGACGACCTTTCCACCAAGCACGTCGACGGGGAGGCGAGAGGCTCTTCCCGCACCTAGCGTGGGGACATGCTTTCGAATGTCGCACCGTCCGCCGCTGGCCCCGGGGCCGCCGCAGCCGCCGCTCTGGCCGAGATCGTCCGGGGCGTCCAGCGCCTGGACGCGGCGATCGCGGCAGCCGAGGCCGGGCGTGTGCGACTCCTGCATGAGGCGTGGGAGTATGCCGAGGCGATGGCGGCGGAGCAGCGCCCCTCGGTGGCGGCGCAGGACATGGCACTGCGGTCCGTCGCATGGGAGATCGCCGCGGCCACGAACGCGTCGGACCGCTCGCTGCAGCGGCAGATCACCGAGGCGGCGACCCTGGTCCGCCACTACCCCGACACCTTGGCCGCCCGGGAAGCCGGAGCGATCAGTCGAGCGCACGTTCGTCAGATCCTGGAAGCCGGCGCGCACCTGCCCGGCCGGGCGAGACCTGCGTTCGACGTCGTGGCGGCGGCGATCGCGCGCACGGGCAGTCCCGCACGGGCCCGGGCGCGCATCCTCGCGGCGGCCGAGGCGGCGCACCCGCGAACCGTCACCGAACGACACCGTGACGCGCGCGAGACCCGCACGGTGCGGGTGATCCCCGGCGCCGATGGCATGTCCCAGCTCATCGCGACCCTGCCGACCCCGCTGGCGCGCGCAGTCGAGGACCGCCTGCAGCGCATGTCGCGCGTGATCATGGACGCACGCCGGGACGCCGTCCGAGCTCCCTCCGCCCCCGGAGCGAGCACCGACGGGAGCAGGACAGGAGCGGCCGGCGACGACCCCCACGGGGCGAACGCGGCGGGCGCCGACGGCCACGGGGCGAACGCAGCGGGCGCCGACGGCCACTTCATCGGACCGGCGGTCGATGACGCGAGCGCGACGGAGAGGACGGGCGAGGATGCCGTGACGGCCGACACACGCACGGCGGACCAGATCCGCGCCGACGTGCTCACCGACCTGCTCCTCAGCGGCACCCCCGCTCTCGACCCCACCGCGACCGCCGACGGACCCGGAACGCTCGGCGCCATCCGCGCGCGTGTCCAGATCACCATCCCCGCCTTGAGCATGCTGCGCCCGGCCCGTGAGAACCTCGACCCCGCAGAGCTCGTCGGCCACGGACCGATCGACCTCGATCTCGCCCGCCGCATCGCCCAGGCCACGTCCACCCCATGGGATCGTGTGATCACGCATCCCGTGACCGGAGCGGTCCTGCATACCGACACGTACCACCGCACCGCCGCGATCGATCGCTTCATCCGTGCACGCGATCGAACGTGCCGGGCGCCCGGGTGCGCCCTCCCCGCTGTCTCCTGCGAAGTGGACCACACCGAGGACTACGCGCGTGGCGGACCCACGGTCGTCGCCAACCTCGCGACGCTCTGCCAGCGGCACCATTCGATGAAGCAGTTCACCGCCTGGCGCGTGGAGCAGCTGCCCGGCGGCGTCCTGCGCTGGACCTCCCCGGCCGGGTACGAATACACCGACCGGCCGCTGCCCTATCCCCGCGCGCCGCGGTTCCCGCCCGACGGCGCGGACGAGGTCGAGCGCGAGGAGGACGGGGGCGGAACGGGGGACGACATGGGTCCACCACCGTTCTAGGGACGCGCGATCCGCCGCAAAGCGGCGAGCCTCGGCCGGAAAGCGCCCACCCTGAACCATTAGCAAGACTAATAAGCTAGGCTAACGATCGAGACAATGAATGACAGCGTCGACGAATCCCCCACCCGTGACCTGAGTGCGCACGCTTCCGAGCTGCGCATGGCCACTTTCCGTCTCGCCCGTCGGCTGCGCGCAGAGCGCGCGGTCGACACCATGAGCGATGGGCAGTTCGCCGTGCTCGCCGCTTTGACGGTGCACGGCGAACACACCCTCGGTCAGCTCGCCGACCGCGAGCGGGTGACCGCGCCGTCGATGAATCGCACGGTGTCGCTGCTCGAGGATGCCGGCTTCGTGTCCCGGACGCCGGACCCGGCGGACCGTCGACGCGTGACGATCAGGCTCACGGAGGACGGCGTCGCCGTCGTCGACGAGACCGTGCGCCGACGCGATGCGTGGCTCGAGCACGCACTCGCAGAACTGGACGAACGCGAACGGCAGACCCTCGCCGACGCAGCGGAGATCATGAGAAAGGTGGCGGACAGGTGAGCTCAGCCATGTTCCGGTCCTTCGCGGTCTTCAACTACCGCGTGTGGTTCATCGGCGCCCTGGTGTCCAACATCGGCGCCTGGATGCAGGCGACCGCGCAGAACTGGGTCGTCCTCACCGAGCTGACCGACAACGACGCCGCGGCGATGGGCGTCACGATGGCGCTGCAGTTCGCCCCACCCCTGCTTCTCGTGGGCGTCACCGGGTGGGTGGCGGACCGCTTCGACCGTCGCAAGCTCATCATGTGCACGCAGACGGCGCTGCTCCTGCTGGCCGTCGCCCTCGGCATCCTGGTCGTGACCGGGGTCATGACCCTGCCGCTCATGTACGGGTTCGCCTTCGCCCTCGGCGTCATCACCGCGTTCGACAATCCCGCCCGCCAGACGTTCGTCTCCGATCTCGTGGCCCGGGAGAACGCGTCCAACGCCGTCGCCTTGAACGCCGCATCCTTCAACACCGCCCGCCTCATCGGCCCGGCCGTGGCCGGCGTCATGATCGTCGTGCTCGGCACCGGCTGGGTGTTCCTCGTCAACGCGTCCACCTTCGTCGCGATGATCGTCGCGCTCGTGCTGATGCGGACGCACGAGCTCATCCCCCATCGCCGCGGAACGGGCCCGGCACGCCTCGCGGACGGGTTCCGCTACGTCGCCCGCCGTCCCGACCTCGTCGTCATCTTCGTGATGGTGTTCCTTCTCGGCGCCTTCGGGATGAACTTCCCCATCTTTGCCTCGACGATGGCCCTCGAGTTCGGTCGCGGCGCGGACGGCTTCGGGCTTCTGAGCTCGTTCGTGGCGATCGGCTCCCTCGCCGGCGCCCTGCTCGCCGCCCGCCGCGAACGTGCCCGCATGCGGGTCGTCGTCGTCGGCGCCGGCGGCTTCGCCCTCGCCTCGTTCGCGTCGGTCGTGGCACCGAGCTACGGCGCGTACGCGGCCACCCTCGTCTTCACGGGCTTCTGCGTCGTCACGACCCTCACGACGGCGAACGGCTACGTCCAGACCAGCACGGACCCCGCCCTGCGCGGCCGCGTCCTCGCGCTGTACATGGCGATCCTCCTGGGCGGGACGCCCGTCGGCGCCCCCGTCGTCGGCTGGGTCGCCGCCGAGTTCGGTCCCCGCGTCGCCATCGGACTCGCGGGCATCATGGCCCTCGTCGCGTGCGGCATCGGGGTGGCGTGGACCCTCGCCTCCGGCCGCGTGCACCGCCACGAGACCCGCCGCTTCCTGCTGACCCTCGACGAGACGCGTCCCATCACGACGATCACGCCCGAACCCGAGGACTTCAGCGACGAGGTCGCCGGCACGACCGCGATCCCCCTCCCGGCCAACGAGCGCACGCCCCGGACCACCCGCACGACCGGAGCCCACCCGCGCCCGACGGCATAACCGGGGCGACGGAGGGACCAGCCGCACCCGACGCCACCATCGAACTAGCTAGATAAGCTAGCAACATGGCGCAGATCACTCCGAGCCCCCGATGGGCCGGGCTCGTCTTCATCAGCATCGCGGTGTCGCTCATCATCGTCGACAGCACCATCGTGAACGTCGCGATCCCCCCGATCGTCGACGACCTCGGCATCACCTCCACCGAGGTGCAGTGGGTGCAGGAGGCGTACACCCTCGTCTTCGCCTCCCTGCTGCTGGTCTTCGGAAGCCTCGCCGACCGGTTCGGCCGTCGCCGGCTCCTGCAGACCGGTGTCGTCGTCTTCGCCCTCGCCTCCGTCGGCGCGGCGCTCGCCCCCACCGGCGGTCTGCTCATCCTCGCCCGGCTGGCGCAGGGCGTCGGCGGTGCGATGATCCTCCCGACCACCCTGTCGCTCATCAACGCGACCTTCCGCGGACGCGAACGAGGGATCGCCTTCGCCGTCTGGGGATCGACGATCGGCGGCATGGCGGCCCTCGGCCCGCTCCTCGGCGGGTGGCTCACCACCGCGTTCTCCTGGCGCTGGGCGTTCGGCATCAACATCCCGCTCGGCCTGCTCATCCTCGTCGGCGTCGCTCTGACCGTCGCCGAGTCGCGCAGCGACGAGCGCGAGCGCATCGACGTCGTCGGGGCCGTCCTGTCCATGCTCACCATGGGCCCGCTCGTCTTCGGTCTCATCGAGGGCCGCACCTACGGCTGGTGGACCACCGCCACCGCCCCCACCCTCGGCGACGCCACCTGGCCCTTCGCCCTCTCCCCCGTCCCCGTCGCGTTCGCCGTCGCCGCGACCGCCCTCGCGGCGTTCATCGCCTGGGGCCTGCACCGGCAGCGGACCGGGCGCTCCACCCTCCTGGCGTTCCGTCTCTTCTCGCTCACCTCGTTCCGCAACGGCAACATCGCCGCCGCGGTCGTCTCCCTCGGCGAGTTCGGCATCATCCTGGCGCTGCCGCTCTGGCTGCAGTTCGTCCTGGGCTTCGACGCGCTCCAGACGGGACTGCTGCTTCTCGCCCTCGCCGTCGGCTCGTTCGTCGCGAGCGGGCTCGCCGGAGCACTGACCGGTCGCGTCGCCCCCGTCCATCTCGTCCGCGGCGGGCTCGTCGCCGAGATCGTCGGCGTCGCGGGCGTCGCCCTGCTCATCTCGCCGGATGCCGCCTGGGGGCCCCTCGTCCCGGCGCTCTTCGTCTACGGGCTCGGCGTCGGACTCGCCACGGCCCAGCTGACGGGAGTCGTCCTCGCCGATGTCCCAGCCTCCGCGAGCGGACAGGCATCGGGGACGCAGTCCACCTCGCGGCAGCTCGGCGCCGCCCTCGGGGTCGCCATCCTCGGAACCGTCCTCTTCTCCACGACGGGAGCGGCCCTGGCATCCACTCTCCAGGACGACGGCGTCCCCGCCGACCGCCGCGACGAGGTCGTGTCCCTCGTCGTCGACAGCGCGGGCGCGGCCATCGCCGGCCTCGACCAGTCGCCCCAGACGGAGCAACTCGCCGACGCCGCCCGCGCGGCCTTCAGCGACGGCACCCGGGCCGCCGCCTTCACGGCCGCCGCCTTCCTCACGATGGGCCTGCTCTCGACCCTGACCCTCGGGTCGGCCGCCGCCTCGGCGCCCGCCTCACGCCGAGCGACAGGCCCGACCCGGCCCTGATCTCATCCCGCAGACCACCCTGTCAAGCCGTCCGGCGCGTCGCACGAGAGCCAAGGCCTTTTCCCTAGCCTTCCGGTGTTCGCATCCATCGATCTTTTGGGGAGATCTGCAATGTCGACATTCAGCCGGAGATCGTCGCGCCTGGCCACCTGGATCGCCGTTCCCGCCGCCCTCGTCGCGGCCGGCATCGTCGTGTCATCCAGCTCGTACGCCGCGTTCTCGGACACCACGTCGAACGACGGCAACTCGTGGCGGGCCGGGACCGTCCAGCTCGACGACGACGACGCCGGACAGGCGCTCTTCACCGTCCCGAATGCCAAGCCCGGCGACGGCGGCACCACCTGCATCACCGTCACCTCGACCGGTTCGCTCGCCTCCGACGTCCGCCTCTACGCCGTGGATGCCACGGGCTCCAACGCCCTGCCCGACCACCTCGCGCTCGCGGTCGAGGTCGGCACCGGCGGCGGGTCGGGGTCGTGCGACGGCTTCCAGCCCGAGGGCGACGCCGTCTTCCGCGGCACCGTCGCGCAGTTCACCTCCGCACACACCTCGTTCGCCGGCGGCGCACCGTCGTGGAGCCCGGCCGGCGCGCCGCCGGAGAGCCGCACGTACCGCTTCTCCTGGCAGCTCGACGCCGACGCGCCGAACAGCGTCCAGGGCGGCACGGCGAGCACGACGTTCGTCTGGGAAGCGCAGAACAGCTGACCCGTGCCGCCCCGCCGCTTCGCCGCGGGGACGGCGTTCGCGGCGGTGGCGGTCGCGCGCGCCGTCCTCGCCTTCGCCCTCGGTCTGGTGTTCTGGGCGGCCGTGCCCGCGGTCGTCGGGTGGATGCCGACCAGCGTCATGTCGGCATCCATGAGCCCGGCCATCGAGGTCGGGGACGTCGTCGTCGCGATGCCGGTCGGCCCCGAGGACCTCGTACCGGGGAGAGTGCTCCTCGCCGTCGACCCCGACCGTCCGGACCGCTTGCGCCTGCACCGGCTCGAGTCGGTCCGGGCGGACGGCATGCTCGTCACCCGCGGCGATGCCAATCCGGCGGCGGACAGCACCCCGGTCTCGCCGGAGGCGGTGTCCGGCGTGGGGGTCCTCCGCGTTCCGTGGGTCGGGCTGCCGTCCGTGTGGGCGCGGACGGGGAACGTCGTCCCCCTCGCCGTGACGGCGGTCGTCCTCCTCGGGTGCCTCGCCGTCGGCACCCGCCGCGGCCGCGACGACGACGAGAACGCCGGTGAGGACGCCGACACCCCCGACGACCCCGGCCGGCCGGGAGAGGCGGGCGTGCCCGGCGACGACAACCCCCGCCCGACCAGGCGCAGAGACCTCCGCCTCGCGGCGGTCGCCGTCGTGCCCGCCCTCCTGCTCTCCCCCGCCCCGGCCTGGGCATCGTGGAGCGCGGGGACGGCGGCATCCGGGACCGTCGTCGCCCGGCAGATGATCCCGCCCGCTGTCGTCGACTGCGTGGACGACTCGAGCGGACCGATCATCGTCTGGCGGCAGGACGGCCCGGCGGTGGCGGAGTTCGCGATCCTCGTCGACGGGGTCGAGGTCGCCCGCGGCATCCCGGGGAACGCACGCGCGGCCTCCATCCCTCGGGACCGCTTCTTCTTCCCGTTCGAGCGATCGACGGTCACCGTCCGTGCGTACCTGTCATCGCGATGGACCGCCGACGCCAACGGCTCGGTGCGCATCGGCGGCGGGTTCCTCGGCCTGGGCTGGCCCGTCTGCCGCTGAGCGCGAGCCGCCTACGGCGCGACCGGTACGAGGCGCGTCAACTGCGTGACGTGCCGCGGCTCGAGCTCGTCGAGCGACGACACCCCCAGCAGGGTCATGGTCCGCTCGATCTCGCTCCGCAGGATGGCGATCGTGCGGTCGACGCCCTGCCGTCCCCCGGCCATCAGGCCGTAGAGGTACGCGCGCCCCACGAGGGTGAACTTCGCCCCCAGGGCGATGGATGCCACGATGTCGGCGCCGTTCATGATCCCCGTGTCGACCATGATCGTGGCGTCCTTCCCGACCTCGCGCACGACCGACGGCAGCAGCCGGAACGGGATCGGCGCACGGTCGAGCTGACGACCTCCGTGGTTCGACAGGACGATCCCGTCGACGCCGCGGTCGATCAGGCGGGCGGCATCCTGAACGTTCTGCACCCCCTTCACCACGAGCTTTCCGGGCCACATCCCGCGGATGACGTCGAGGTCGTCGTAGCTGATCGTCGGATCCATCGCGGCGTTCAGGAGCTCGCCGACGGTGCCGCCGGTCGTCGTCAGCGAGGCGAACTCGAGCTTCGGCGTCGTGAGGAAGTCGTACCACCACCACGGGCGCGGGATCGCGTTGACGATGGTCGCGACCGTCAGCTGCGGGGGGATGGAGAAGCCGTTGCGCTTGTCGCGCAGGCGCGCCCCCGCGATCGGGGTGTCGACGGTGAACATGAGCGTGTCGAAGCCGGCGGCCGCGGCCCGCTCCACCAGACCGAACGAGAGCTCGCGCTGCCGCATGACGTAGAGCTGGAACCAGTTGCGCCCCACGGGGTTGGCCGCCTTCACCCCCTCGATCGACGTCGTGCCCAGGGTCGACAGGGTGAACGGGATGCCGGCCGCTGCCGCGGCGGACGCCCCGGCGCTCTCACCCTCGGTCTGCATGAGACGGGTGAACCCCGTCGGGGCGATCCCGAACGGCAGAGCGGACGGGCCGCCGAGGATCTCGCACGCGGTGTCGACCTCGGCCGCCGGGCGGAGGATGTCGGGGTGGAACTCGATGTCCTCGAACGCCCTCCGCGCGCGGTCGAGCGACAGCTCCCCCTCGGCGGCGCCGTCGGTGTAGTCGAACGCCGCCTTCGGCGTCCGCCGCTTGGCGATCGTGCGGAGGTCCGCGACTGTCAGGGCCGCCTCGAGCCGTCGCGTCCGCGGATCGAGCTCGGGCTTCTTGAACTGCATGAGCTCGAGGAGCTCGCCGACCTTGGGCAGCTGCCGCCGGACCATGGACACCCCCGCACGTCGAATGTGGTCAGACCACGCTACCGGCTCGCGAGAGCACACGCTCCTGCCGAGACGGTGCCGTCAGTGCGCGGTGGGCGCCGGGGCGGAGGCGGGGGTCGGCGTCCGCACGAACGCGGCCAGGACGATCACGGCCAGGGACAGGCACGCGGCCGTGAAGAACGCCGAATGGATGCCGCTCGCCGTGGCATCCACCGTCGAGGTCCCCCCGTCGGCCAGCGCCGACGCCGAACCGACCGTCATGAGCGTGACGAACACCGCCGTGCCGGCGGCGCCGGCCAGCTGCTGCACCGTCGAGACGATCGCCGACCCGTGGGGGTAGAGCGGCCGCGGCAGCGAGCCCAGCGCCGAGGTCATCAGCGGGGTGAACATGAACGCCAGGCCGAGGCTCAGCAGGCAGTGCACCGCGACGACCAGCCCGACGGGCGTCGAGGCCGACAGCGTCGCGAAACCCCACAGCGCGAGGCTCGCGACGATGGAGCCGGGCAGGACCAGCGGCCGGGCGCCGAAACGGTCGAAGAGGTTGCCGACGATCGGCGCCATGAGGCCCATGAGCAGACCGCCCGGCAGCAGCATGAGCCCGGTCGGCAGGGTGCCGAGGCCGAGGACGTTCTGCAGGTACAGCGGCAGCAGGATGAGCACGCCGAACAGCGTGGTCATGGCGACCACGACGAGCACGACCGCGATCGAAAACGTCGAGTGCCGGAACACGCCGAGGTCGAGCAGGACGCGGTCGCTCCCGGCCAGACGCAGCTGGCGCACGACGAACGCCGCGAGCGCCACCGCGCCGAGGACCAGCGGGATCCAGACGGGGACGACCGCGTGGCCGCCGGCGGCCTCGCCGATGCTCGACAGACCGAAGATGATGCCGCCGAACGCGATGGCGGACAGGACGACCGAGAGGACGTCGAGGGTGACGCGGGCGGTGTCGGCGAGGTTGCGCACCCAACGGGCGCCGAGCGCGATCGCGACGAGGGCGATCGGGATCATGACGATGAACATCGCCCGCCAGGGGAACACCGACAGGATCAGCCCGGACACGGTCGGACCGACCGCCGGGGCGACCGAGATGACGATCGAGATCAGGCCCATCATGCGGCCGCGGCGGTGCGCGGGGACGACGTTCAGCACCGTCGTGAACAGCAGCGGGATCATGATGGCGGTTCCGGAGGCCTGGACCACGCGACCGACGAGCAGCACCCCGAAGCCGGGCGCGACCGCGGCGACGACCGTGCCGAGGGTGAACAGCCCCATCGCCGCGAAGAACAGGGAGCGCAGCGGGAACCGCTGGATGAGGAATCCGGTCACGGGGATGACGACGGCCATCGTCAGGAGGAAGGCCGTCGTCAGCCACTGCGCGGTGGCGGCGGTGATGTCGAGCTCGCGCATGAGCTCGGGCAGGGCGACGCCCATGATCGTCTCGTTGAGGATGACGACGAACGCGGCGACGACGAGGAGGGCGATGACCGCGCCCGGGCGTGCGGCCGGGCGCGAGGAGGACGAGGAGGCGGCGGGAACCGTTCCGGTGGCGACCAT
The DNA here is from genome assembly GCF_049384025.1 of Microbacterium sp. HMH0099. Lineage (NCBI taxonomy): Bacteria > Bacillati > Actinomycetota > Actinomycetes > Micrococcales > Microbacteriaceae > Microbacterium > Microbacterium sp. HMH0099. Next base: position 224,707 of record NZ_JBMRJR010000001.1, read on the forward strand.
GGGGGACCAATCTGAGCAGACGAAGACAAGTTGACAGTCACTGCCAATAAGACATGGACTACTCTAGCCGCATGGAGACCGACCCGGCACCCCTCGGCGGGCTGCGCGATCGCCGGCGCCGCGAGACGTCGCTGGAGATCTGCGCCGCCGCCCTCGACCTGTTCGAGGAGAAGGGCGTCAGCGGGACCACCGTCGATGAGATCGCCGCGCGTGCAGGCGTCTCGCCGCGGACGTTCTTCCGCCTCGCGGGCACGAAGGAGCAGGCCGTCTTCGTCGACGACGCCCGCTTCGTCGAGGCCCTGGCCGGCGTCGGCGAGGAGGGCGACGACATCGCCGCCCTCACGGCGGCGCTCCGCGCGGTGTTCCGACGCGAGCTCGGTCAGCTAGACGCGGACGCGGACGCCCGCGAGCGCTACCTGCGCGTGCGACGGCTCCTGGCCCACGAGCCCGCGCTGCTCGGCGCGGCGATCCGCCGCGAGATCACGTCGTCCGACCGCTTCATCCCCGAGATCGCGGAACGCATCGGCGCCTCCGAACTCGACGTGCGCACCGCCGCCGGCCTCACCGGCGTCGAGATGCGCATCACCCTCGACGAGTGGGCGCGCCGGAACGAGCTCGGCCAGCAGCACAGCCTCGTCGACCTGCACCGCGAGGTGCAGGCACGCGTCGCCGGCGCCGTGGCCCCGTCCGGGACGCGGAGGGGACCGCGCGTCACGTCTCGCGCGTGATGGTGACCTTGACCTTGAGCTGGCTCTTGCCGGGACCCGCGTAGACCCCGCGCAGCGGCGGCACGTCGTTGTAGTCGCGGCCGCGCCCCACGAGCACGTGCCGGTCGCCGATCTCGATGTTGTTCGTCGGGTCGAACCCCTGCCAGTCCCCCGCGAACCACTCCACCCAGGCGTGGGACTCGCCGGTGACGGCCTCTCCCACCTCGGCGGACGGACGCGGGTGCAGGTAGCCCGAGACGTAACGGGCCGGGATGCCGACCTCGCGCAGGGCCCCGAGCGTGACGTGCGCGATGTCCTGGCAGACGCCCTTGCGGGCCTCCCACGCGTCGGTCGCGGTGGAGTGGACGCCGGTCACGCCCTGCATGTACTCGATGGCGTCGCCGACGGCCTCGGCGATGGCGTGCGCCGCGGGGCCCGGCCGGTCGTGCTGCGCGGCGATGGACCGGGCGAGCTCGACGACGTCGGGATGCGGCATCGTGCGGCGGGTCTGCGTCAGCTGCTCGACCGTCTCGAGCGAGCCGGACGCCTCGGCGGCCAGCGCCTCCCACGTCATGTCGGCGTGCTCGATAGGGCGCGGACGCACCTCGACGAGCGACCGTGCCGTGATCGTCAGCGACGAGTGCGGAGTCATCACGTCGAAGGCCGCGACCCGCGTGCCGAAGTAGTCGACGTACTGGTTCACCGACGTCGACGGCTCGATGTCGAGCGACGAGCTCAACACGAACTGGCTGTCGGTGGAGTGCGGGAGCATCCGCGCCTCGTTGTACGAGGCCGTGGCGTCGCCCTGGTAGACGAAGCCGGTCTGGTGCTCGATGCGCAGGCGCTTCATCGCTCGCCTCCCGCGGGGGTTCGACCGCTGGCATCCATCATGAGATCTCTCCGATCCACGCCGGCTCCGCCTGCGTCGGGAAGAAACGGGAGCGGATGGCCTCGGATGCCTCCCGCGTCACCGTCTGCACGCGCTGCATGTGCTCCGGCAGCTCGGCGAGGATGTCGCTGACCGGGCGGTACTCGAGGTCGTTGCGGATCTGCCCCAGCGCGCGCAGCACCGTGTTCGAGTGTCCGACGCGGTCGGCGCGGGGATCGATCGCGCTCATGCACTCCTCGGCCCGCTGGATCGAGTAGATGATCGACCGCGGGAAGAGGCGGTCCAGCAGCAGGAACTCCGCCGCGTTCCGCGCGCTCGGCATGCCGCGGTAGGTGCGGAGGTAGGCCTCGTAGGCGCCGCACGAGCGGAGGATGGTCGTCCAGGACGGCCCGGACACGTCCGTGAGCGACCGCGTCGCGAGCAGCCGCGCCGTCATGTCGGTGCGCTCGATGCTGCGGCCGAGGGTGAAGAACTGCCATGCCTCGTCGCGGTTCGTCGACGAGTCCACGGTGCCGATGGCGAGGGCGGCGCGCTCGCGCACCCACTGGAAGAATTCGTGCACCTTGTCGGTCTGCAGACGCCGCGGCATCCGGGAGTTCGTGGTGTTGAGGATCTCCCACAGCTCGGTGGACACGATCTCGCGGGCCCGGCGGGCGTTCTCCCGGGCCGCGGTCAGCGAGTACGCGATGCTCGACGGATTCATCCGGTCGACGGCGAGACGGGCCAGCACGTCGTCGCGGCGGACCGTGTCGAGGGTCGCGGGGACGCCCGAGCCCATCACGCTGAGCAGCGACCGGCAGGCGGTGTCCTCGTCGATCCACGGGTCCTCGAGCAACAGCTGGAGGTGCACGTCGAGGATGCGGGCGGTGCCGTCGCTGCGCTCGATGTAACGGCCGATCCAGAACAGGCTCTCGGCGATACGGCTCAACACGCGGGCACCTCCCGGGTCTGCTGCTGCTGCTCGGCCTGCGGGCCGTGCTGCACGGACGCGTCCTGCTGCTGCTGCTCCTGCTGGTCACGGTCCGGGCGGTGGTCGCGCGGCGCCGTCGCCGGGGCGGGCTGGCCGTCGTAGATGATCGGGATCGACTCGGTCACGGCGGCCTGGTCGGCGACGAGGCCGGAGACCCCGTTGCCCTGGCCGTACTCGACGTGCGACGGCGCCGCGCCGCCGACGACCCAGGTGTCCTTCGAGCCGCCGCCCTGGCTGGAGTTCACGACCAGCTGCCCCTCGGGGAGCGCGACGCGGGTGAGACCGCCGGGGAGGACCCAGATGTCGTCGCCGTCGTTCACCGCGAACGGGCGGAGGTCCGCGTGCCGCGGGCGCATCCCGTCCTCCACGAGCGTGGGGATCGTCGAGAGCATGACGACGGGCTGCGCGATCCAGCCGCGCGGATCGGCCAGCAGGCGCGTGCGCAGGGCGTCGAGCTCGGACGGAGAGGCATCCGGTCCCACGACCAGGCCCTTGCCGCCGGACCCGTCGACGGGCTTCACCACGAGCTCGTCGAGCCGGTCCAGCACCTCCTCGAGCGCGCCCGGGTCCTCCAGGCGCCAGGTGTCGACGTTCTTGAGGATGGGCTCCTCGGCCAGGTAGTACCGGATGAGGTCGGGCACGTAGGTGTACAGCAGCTTGTCGTCGGCGACGCCGTTGCCGACCGCGTTCGCGATGGTCACGTTGCCGAGCCGTGCGGCGAGCATGATGCCGGGCGCGCCCAGCATCGAGTCGGCCCGGAACTGCAGCGGGTCGAGGAAGTCGTCGTCCACGCGGCGGTAGATGACGTCGACGCGCTGCGGCCCGCGGGTGGTGCGCATGAACACCTTGCCGCCGATGCACAGCAGGTCGCGGCCCTCGACGAGCTCGACGCCCATCAGGCGCGCGAGCAGCGTGTGCTCGAAGTACGCCGAGTTGTAGACCCCGGGCGTCAGCACGACGATGTTGGGGTCGTCGATCCCGGGCGGGGCCGAGGCGCGCAGCGCGGCGAGCAGCTTGTTCGGGTAGTCGCCGACGGGGCGGACCCGCATGGACACGAACAGCTCGGGAAGAGTCTGCGCCATGACCCGGCGGTTGGAGATGACGTAGCTCACACCCGAGGGCACGCGCACGTTGTCCTCGAGCACGCGCATCTCGCCGTGCTCGTCGCGGATGAGGTCGATGCCCGACACCTGGATGCGCACGCCGTTGGCGGGACGGATGCCGGCGGCCTGACGGTAGAAGTACTGCGACGACGAGATGAGACGGGCGGGCAGGATGCCGTCGCGCACGCAGTGCTGGTTGCCGTAGGCGTCGTCGAGGAACGCCTCCAGCGCCCGGACGCGCTGCTTGACCCCGGCCTCGATCCGCGACCACTCGTCGTAGGCGATGATGCGCGGCACCGCGTCGAGGGGGAACGGCCGCTCCTCCCCGGCGAAGTCGAACGTGACGCCCTGCGCGAGATAGGAGCTGGCGAGCGACTCGGTGCGCCCGCGCAACTCGTCCTGCGTCATCTGCGCGAGGGTCTGATAGAGCTCCCGGTAGTCCTCGCGCGACCGCGCCGTGCCCCCGGCGGCGGCCGGGTCGCCGAACATCTCGTCGTACGCCGGGATGCCGGAAGCGGTCTTGCGCGGCGCCGTCGCGGAGCCGTAACCGTCGAACAGGTCACCCATGCTGCGAGCCTACCCACGCCCGTGTTGCGGGGACGTTTCACCGCGCCCGCCGCGGCGGGGAGACACGGGACGACGGGATGCCGAGACATCGGCCCCCCACGCGACGCGTCTCCCGCCGGCGGTGGGTGTGCCGGCTCAGGCCCCCGGGCGCAGGACGACCTTGATGCAGCCGTCCTCCTTCTTCTGGAACGTCTCGTACAGGCCGGGGGCGTCCTCGAGCGGGGCGTGGTGGGTCACGAGATCCATGACGCCGAGCGGGTCGGCGGGGTCCTCCACGAGCGGGAGCAGGTCGTCGACCCAGCGCTTGACGTTGCACTGCCCCATGCGCAGCGCGATCTGCTTGTCGAACATCGTCTTCATCGGGAGCACGTCGGCCTCGCCGGCGTAGACGCCGCTCAGCGACACGGTGCCCCCGCGGCGGACCAGGTCGATCGAGGCGTACACCGCGGCGAGGCGGTCCAGGCCCGCCTTGTCCATGAGCTTCTGCGCGAGCGCGTCCGGCAGGAGTCCCACCGCGTTCTGCGCGAGGCGGATGCCGCCGTTGCCGTGCGCCTCCATGCCGACCGCATCCACGACGCCGTCCGCGCCGCGCCCTTCGGTGAGGTCGACCAGCTCGTCGACGACCGTGTCGGTCAGGTCGTACGTCAGGACGCCGTGGCGCTCGGCCATCGCGCGACGCTCGGGCTCCGGCTCGATCGCGAGGACGCGGTAGCCGAGGTGCACGCCGATGCGCGCCGCGAACTGTCCGACCGGTCCGAGTCCCATCACGGCGAGGGTGCCGCCCTCGGGCACACCGGCGTACTTCACGCCCTGCCAGGCGGTGGGGACGATGTCGCTGAGGAAGAGGTAGCGGTCGTCGGGGAGGTCCTCGCCGACGCGGATGTGGTTGTAGTCGGCCAGCGGGACGCGGAGGTACTCGGCCTGACCGCCGGGAACCTGACCGTAGAGCTTCGTGTAGCCGAAGAGGGCGGCGCCGCTGCCGTACTCGCGCACCTGCGTGGTCTCGCACTGGGACTGCAGACCGCGACGGCACATGAAGCAGTGCCCGCAGGAGATGTTGAACGGCACCACGATCCGGTCGCCGACGGCCAGCTGCGCCACCGCGGAGCCGACCTCCACGACGACCCCCATCGGCTCGTGCCCGAGGACGTCCCCCTTGTCGATGAACGGGCCGAAGAGCTCGTACAGGTGCAGGTCGGAGCCGCAGATGGCGGTCGAGGTGATCTTCACGATCGCGTCGGTGGGTTCGAGGATCGTGGGGTCGGGGACCTCCTCGACGCTGACGTTCCGCTTGCCCTGCCAGGTGAGTGCTTTCATCGCATTGCCTTTCGTTCCGGGGGATGGCCAGTCTGCGCGTCCCGCGTTTCCCGCCCCACCGGTTGACCCGCGGCGGCAGGGGTGCAGGGGCCCGCAGCCGGCGCCTACCGGGCCGCTGCGTCGAGGCGGAGGTGCACCTGCGCGAGGAACGCGGCATAGCCCCCGGGAGTCCGGCCGACGAAGCGCCCGGACGTCTCGACCTCGTGCTCGTCGCTGGCCCGGATGTCCGCGCCTCGTCGCCGCAGCGCCTCCACGAGTGCGACGTCCTCGTGCGCGGGGAGGTGCGGCACCCCTCCCGCGTCGAGATACGCGCGCGCCCGCACGCCGAGGTTCGCGCCGTGGACGTTGCCGGGCGGTCGGCCGCGGTGATGCGTCGCCCGCCAGTAGGCCGCGTGCCGCTCACTGAGGTCGGCGAAGTCGGGGCGGACGGTGCCGAGAACCGCGTCGGCTCCCCCGTCCATCAGGTCGAGCTGATGGATGATCCATCCCTCGGGCACGACCGTGTCGGCGTCGGTCATGGCGATCCACGTCCGGTCGGGGTCCATGCCGCCCCCGGCGGCGGGGCCGGCGTCGTCGGCGGCGAGCCGGGCGAGGGCGGCCGCCACGGCTGCGCGTCGGGCGGTGCCGACGCAGCGCGCATCGATCCGCACGACGTCGGCGTCGCCGACCTGAGCCTCCGAGGCGTCGGTGCACGCGTCCAGGACGACCACCAGGGCCGACCGCAGCCCCGGCTCACGGGCGTGGGCGGCGTCGAGCGCGCGGCGCACCGACGCCAGGCACCGGCCGAGCAGCACCTCCTCGTTGTGCGCCGGGATCGCGACCGCGACGGCGCGGCCCGGCAGCGCGGGATCCTCCCGGCGTCCGCTCACGGGAGCAGCCCGCCCTCGCGCGCCACCGATCCCGCGCCCGGCGCCCCGAAGACCTCGAGAACGAAGTCCTCCTCCTCATGCCGCACCAGGCGACGGAGGCCGGGGTGCGCGGCGAGCGCAGCGTGCACGTCGTCACCCGTGCGGGGATACTCGGCGACCGGATGCCGCCAGTGGCACGCGACCAGGTGACCGCCCGGCCGAAGCGACCCGACGCAGGCCGTGAGGGCGCGATCGAGGTCCGCATCGCCCCAGTAGTAGGCGACCTCGGAGAGCACGATCAGGTCGAATACGCCGTCGGGCCATTCGGCGGGAAGGGCGGCCCGCCGGATCTCGACGCCCGCACGTCCCGCGAGACGGTCCCGGGCGCGGTCCACCGCCGCCTCGGCGAGGTCGACGGCCAGCACACGGTCGCAGCGCGCGGCCAGCTCCACGGTCAGCGCGCCGGTGGAGCAGCCGGCCTCGAAGGCGGCGTCGTACCGTTCACGCGGCAGCGTCGCCGTGACGATGCGTCGTTTGCGCTCCTCGTACCAGCGCGAGTCGAACCCCCACGGGTCGTCGTGTCTTTCGTACATGCCATCGAAGTAGGCGGCATCCATCGATCCGGACGTGACGCGCGCGTCCGCCTCCGCCTCCCCCACGACGGGCCGCGGGGGTTCCGGTGCGATGAGCAGCTCGACGGCGCGCGCGAAGTGCGCCTGCATCCCCGGGTGCAGCAGGGCCTCGTCGCCGGCGGCCGCGGACAGGGGATGCGTCTGGCTGACGTGGGCGTCGAGCGCCCGGGCCTTCGCCGCACGGGCGGCGTCGTCGAGGGCGACGGCCTCCATCCGGTCCCACGGGACGTCGGCGGGCGTCCCCCAGTGCCACAGCCAGATCGGGTAGGCGCGGACGCGCGCGCCCGCGCGGGCTCCGACCTCTTCGGCGATCTCGCCGACGACGCGGTGGTCGCGGTGCCCGTCCCCTCGCCACGGCGACACCACGAGGACGCGCTCGTCGGCCGACGCGGCCGCCAGCACGGCGGTGAGGGCGGTCGCGATGGCATCCCGATGTCCGTCGGTGCCGCCGTCCGGCAGGCCCAGGAACGTCGGCGGGGTGAGCAGCCCCAGTCGAGCCATCGCGGTGGTCAGCTCGTCTCGCCGCCACAGCGCGAGGCTGGCGGGGGTGACGCTGGGCGACTCGGGATGCGAACCCTCCCCGTCGGTCACGACGAGGACGTCGACCGGGATGCCGCGGGCCACCGCGCGCGCGATGGTCCCGGCGGCGCCGAGGCTCTCGTCGTCCGGGTGCGCCGCGACGACCACCAGACGGTCGACCCCCTCGTCGGCCGCGGGGATGTCCCGTGCGGCGAACGCCTCCGCCCACACGGTCTCGGGCGTACCCGGGTCGCGGTGGTCGAAGCTCACCACGCGCCGCCCGCCGTCACGACGTCGGCGCCGACGCGGGCGAGGTCCCGCTCCGCATGATGCTGTCGGATGTAGATCTGCAGGTCCGCGACCCGGCGCGCGTGCTCCTCGTCCGCGACCAGCGGCAAAGGGCCGAGGGCGTGAGCCGCGGCGGTGAGGACCGTCTCGACGGCGCCGGCCACCACGGTGCGCGCCCGCGCCGCGACATGCTTCTGCAGAACTGCGTCGTCGTCCGCCGCGACGGATCGCTCGCGCGCCGTCCGGTGCGCGCCGTCGAAGACGTCGGCGGCCTCCCGCAGCGCTGCGCGCGCCGCCCACAGCGCCGTGTCCGCGCGGCCGAGGTGCATCAGCGCGAGCTGATCGGCGCGTTCCGCCGCGGCCGCTGCGAGCAGAGCGGCCCGCAGCGGGAAGGCCCCGCCCCACCAGCACGCCGCGACCCCCACACCGCCGTGGGCGAAGCCGGGGCGGCGCAGATACCAGCCCGCCTCGCCGACCGGCACGGCGTGGACGCCCTCGAAGTCGACCGGCGCGCTGACGATCTCGGAGAGACCGCGGGAGTGCCAGGGCCCCGGCCGGGCGGTGACGCCCGGGCCGCGCAGGGACACCGCGAAGAGGCGCCGCTCGCCGGGGCCGACCCACGCGGTCACCAGCGCGTGCGACAGCTCGGCCGCGAGCGAGCACCACGGCTTCGTCCCCGTGAGCACCCAGCCCTCCGCCGTGTCTGCGGCGTCGAGTCGGACGCCCGGCCCCTCGGCCGCGAAGACGGCCCACGACGACGCGGGCCCCGAGCCGACGGCATCCAGGTCCACGTCGATGCCGGCCGCGCGGGCCTCCTCCAGGATGCCGAGGGCGTCGAGGTGCGGCTCCAGCACCCGGGCCATGGCGACATCGCGCGCCGCCACGGCGGCGAGCAGCTCCCACGTGGCGAGCACGCCCTGCGGGCGCCGGCCGCCGATCTCGACCGCGGCGGCGATGGTCGCCCCGAGGTCGCCCCCGTCGGCGGGGAGGGCGGCGACGGTGGCGCGGATCGCGGAAGCGGACGCGCGGGCACCCTCGCCGTCGCCGTCGAGCAGGAGCGGGGAGGGGGGAGAGTCGGGATCGGGCACAGTCCGATTCTCGACAGCGCCGGCCCCATCACGAAGGCTTGACAGGACCGCCGCGGAAACGCAGCGTTGCGTTACCCGGCCAGCTCTCCGACGACGGCGAGCAGACCGAGCCGCTCCGCGCTCTCCGAGCCGGGGACGGCGGTGTAGACCAGCAGCGAGTGCGACGACCCGGGGTCGGTGAGCACCTGGCAGTGCAGGTCCAGCGGTCCGACCGACGGGTGCACGAACCGCTTCGTCTCGGCCGGCCGCAGCCCCACCTCGTGCGCGGACCAGAGCTCCCGGAACTCGGGACTGACGGCGAGCAGGTCGTCGGCGAGGGCGGCCGCCCGGGAGTCGGGTCCCCGCCGGCCGACGATCTCCCGCAGACCCGCGGCGTACAGTCGGCCGAGGAACGCATGATCGGCGGGGTCGTAGAGCGCCCGGGTCCGCGGGTCCGTGAACCACCGGTACCCGAGGCTGCGCGCCGGACCCGTGCGCACGGACGCGTCCCCGGTGAGCGCCGCCCCGAGGCGGGTCTGCCGCAGGGTCTCGCCCAGCTCCGTGACGATCTCGGCGGGCGTGTCCTCGAGCCGGTCGAGGATGCGCAGCATGCCGGGACTGACGTGGTCGCCGGCCGGCCCGTGCTCGGTCGGCACATGCCCGGCCAGACGGAACAGGTGATCGCGCTCGGCGCGTGAGAGGTGCAGCCCGAGGGCGATCGCGGCGAGCATCTGCTCGGACGGCTGCGGGCCGCGCTCCCGCTCGAGGCGGGCGTAGTAGTCCGTCGACATGTGCGAGAGAGCCGCGACCTCCTCTCGCCGCAGTCCGCGGGTGCGCCTGCGGGGCCCGCGCGAGAGCCCGACGTCCTCGGGCTGGAGCGCCTCGCGGCGCGTGCGGAGGAAGTCGGCCAGCGCAGTCCTGTCGATCACGGATGTCCCCTCGTGTCGCCTCCTGTCTACCCGGCCGGACGCCGCCGCAGCCAGGACGCGTCGATCCCCCTTTCGCGGGAGCTGCCCGCACCCGGATCGCCGAGCCTCGGATCGGCGGGCCCTGCCTCGGCCCACGCGGAGACGTCACGCTGGCCGGGACACGACGTCACCGGCATCCGTACCGACAGGAGCTCCTCATGGCCCGCGAGAACATCGACATCGACATCCCCGACCTGACCGACCGCCGCGCCGTCGTGACCGGCGGCAGCGACGGCATGGGCGTCGTGATCGCCGAGCGGCTCGCCGCCGCCGGCGCGGAGGTCCTCCTCCCCGTCCGGACCCGCGCGAAGGGCGAGCGCGTCGCCGCGGCCATCCGCGACCGGGTGCCGAAGGCCCGGGTCTCCGTCCACGACCTGGACCTGTCGTCCGTGGCATCCGTCCGCGCCCTCGGCGAGACGCTGCGGGCCGAGGGGTCCCCCGTGCACCTGCTCGTCAACAACGCCGGCGTCATGACCCCGCCCGCGCGGCAGACGACCGCGGACGGATTCGAGCTGCAGCTGGGGACGAACCATCTCGGACACGTCGCGCTGGTCGGAGAGCTCCTGCCTCTGCTGCGCGCCGGCACGGCGCGGGTGGTGACGCAGGTGAGCGTCGCCGCGGAGCGCGGCCGGATCGACTGGGACGACCTGAACAGCGAGCACCGGTACCGTCCGCAGCGGGCGTACGCGCAGTCGAAGATCGCGCTCGGCCTGTTCGGACGGGAGCTGGACCGCCGCAGCCGCGCGGAGGGCTGGGGCATCACGAGCGTCCTGTCGCATCCCGGCGTCGCCCCGACGAACCTGCTGGCCGCGCGTCCGGAGATCGGCCGCAGCTCCGACACGACGAGTGTCCGGGTGATCCGGTGGCTGTCCGCGCGAGGGGTGCTGCTCGGCACGCCCCGCACCGCCGCCCTCCCCGCGCTGCTGGCGGCGACCACGGCGCAGCCGCGCACGGACCTCCTGTACGGCCCGTCCGGCCTCGGGCACCTCGGCGGCGCCCCGGCCCCGCACCCCTTCTACCGTCCGCTCCGCGACACCGCCGAGGCGGCGAGGGTGTGGGAGACCTCCGCGAGTATGACCGGCGCGGCGCTCCCGGTCTGAGGGCGGCCGGCGCGGAGCGCGGAGCGTGTGAGCTCGCGGGCGTCGGGCGCGACGGGGCCGGATGGCGGGGGACGGCGGGCGGGGCGGGACGGATGCCGGTTGGCTGTGAGTTCCGGCGGACGCGGCGCCCGAAGTGCACGCTCTTCTAGGCTCCGTTCGTGGCCTCTCCCTCCTCCCGCCGTCGCGCCGTCCCCGCGGTCGCCGCCGCCATCGGCGCCACCGTCCTCGGCGCCGGACTCGGCGAGCTGGCGTCCGCCCTCGTCGCGCCCGCGTCGAGCCCCTTCGCGGTGATCGGCGGCGGCATGATCGACATCGCCCCGGCATGGGCGAAGGACACGGCGATCGCCCTGTTCGGCACCGGTGACAAGGCGGCGCTGCTCGTCGGCATAGCGGTGCTGCTGCTGGCGGTCGCCGGTGTCGCCGGGGCCCTCGAGTGGCGACGTCCGCCAGGGGGCCGGGTCGTCCTCATCGCCCTCGGCGTCATCGGCGCGGTGGTCGCGACGACGCGCGCCGATGCCGGGCCGCTGTCCCTCGCACCCTCCCTTCTCGCGGGGATCGCCGCCGCCGCCGTCACCGCGCTGCTCGTCCGCCGCCTCCGACAGGGCTCGACTGCCGACAGTCCCGCCTCCCCCGTCGACGGTGGCGTGGCGGGAACCGCGCCCCGCCCCGGCGCGGACCTGACCCGCCGCGGGGTGCTCGCGCTCTCCGGCGTCGCCGTCCTGGCCGGCGCGCTGGCCGCCGCCGGATCCGCAGCGGTGCGCGGGGGCGCCCGGGCGACGAGCGCCCTGCGCGCCGCCGTCCGGCTCCCCGCCCCCGCGACGACCACCGCCGTCCCGGCGTCCGCCGAGCTCGGCATCGACGGGCTCGCCCCCGTCATCACGCCGTCGGCGTCGTTCTACCGCATCGACACCGCGCTCGTCGTGCCGCAACTCGATCCCGCCACCTGGACCCTGCGCATCCACGGCCTCGTCGAGCAGGAGGTCGTGCTGCGCTGGGACGACCTGGTGGAGCTCCCGCAGAAGGAGACCGTCGCGACCCTCGTCTGCGTCTCGAACGAGGTGGGCGGATCCCTCATCGGCACCGCGCGGTGGCTGGGGGTGCCGCTGCGCGACATCCTCGCCCGGGCGCGCCCGACGGCCGAGGCCGACATGGTGCTGTCGCGCTCGGTCGACGGGTTCACGGCATCCACGCCCCTCGAGGCGCTCACGGACGAGCGCGACGCGCTCCTCGCGATCGGCATGAACGGCGAGCCGCTCCCGGTCGAACACGGCTTCCCGGTGCGGATGGTCGTGCCCGGGCTGTACGGGTACGTCTCCGCGACGAAGTGGGTCAGCGAGCTCGAGGTCACCCGCTTCGACCGCGCCGAGGGGTACTGGACCCCGCGGGGCTGGTCCGAGCGCGGCCCGGTCAAGCTCGCGTCGCGCATCGACGTGCCGCAGGCGGGCGCGCGTGTCACCGCCGGGACGACCGTCATCGCCGGCGTCGCCTGGCAGACCCACGTCGGCGTTTCGGGCGTCGAGGTGCAGATCGACGACGGGCCCTGGCAGCCGGCGACGCTCGCCACCGCCATCTCCGCCGACACGTGGGTGCAGTGGAGCCTGCCGTGGGATGCCACCAGCGGCGCGCACACCGTGCGCTGCCGCGCGATCTCGGCCGACGGGCAGACGCAGACCGCGGAGCGCGCCGCCCCCGCCCCCGACGGGGCGACGGGCTACGACGAGCTCACGCTGACGGTCGCCTGACGGCGGCGAGACCGCACGCCCGCCGCGAGATCACACGCTCCGGGGAGTCCGGAGCGTGCGACCTCGCGCGGCCGACCGCTCAGGCCGTGAGGACGTGCCGCAGCTGCTCGACGGCCCAGTCCAGCTCGGTGGCCCGGATCGTCAGCGGCGGGGCGATGCGGATCGTCTGACCGTGCGTGTCCTTGACGAGAACGCCGCGCGCGAGCATCTTCTCGGCAACCTGGCGACCGGTGCCGTACGCGGGGTCGATGTCGATGCCCGCCCACAGGCCCGCGATGCGCACGGCGGTCACGCCGGTGCCGATGAGGGACCGCAGATCGGCCTCGAGGTGCTCCCCCAGCGCCTTCGCGCGGGTCTGGAACTCCCCGGATGCCAGCATCTCGACGACCCGCAGACCCACCGCCGTCGCCAGCGGGTTGCCGCCGAACGTCGACCCGTGCTCGCCGGGACGGATGACGCCCAGCACGTCCTCGTCGGCGACCACCGCGGACAGCGGCAGGATGCCGCCGCCGAGCGCCTTGCCGAGCAGGTACACGTCCGGGACGACGCCCTCGCGGTCGCAGGCGAACGTCTCGCCGACGCGGCCGAGGCCCGACTGGATCTCGTCGGCGATGAACAGCACGTCGTTCTCGGTGCAGATCTCCCGCACGCGGCGGAGGAACCCGTCCGGCGGGACCACGACGCCGGCCTCGCCCTGGATGGGCTCGAGCAGCACGGCGGCGGTGTTCTCGTCGATCGCGGCGGCGATGGCATCCGCGTCCCCGTAGGGCACGTGCACGAATCCCGGCGCGTACGGCCCGAAGTCGTCGTGCGCCACGGGGTCGTCGCTGAAGCCGACGATCGTGGTGGTCCGGCCGTGGAAGTTGCCGTTCGCGACGATGATGGTCGCGGCGTCCGGGGCGATGCCCTTGGTCCGGTAGCCCCAGGCGCGAGCGACCTTGATCCCGGTCTCGACCGCCTCGGCGCCGGTGTTCATCGGCAGCACGAGATCCTTGCCGCACAGCTGCGCGAGCGCCGCGGCGAAGGGGCCGAGCCGGTCGTTGTGGTAAGCCCGACTGGTCAGCGTCAGACGATCCAGCTGCTCCCGCGCGGCGGCCAGGAGGGCGGGGTGCCCGTGGCCGAAGTTCAGCGCGGAGTAGGCCGACAGCAGGTCGAGGTACCGCTTTCCCTCGACGTCCGTGACCCACACGCCCTCGGCGCGCGAGACGACCACCGGCAGCGGGTGGTAGTTGTGTGCGACGTGCGCGCTCTCGTCGGCGATCAGTCGGGCGCCGATGTCGTCGACGGCGGTGCTCATCGCGAGCCGCCGCGCAGCTCGAGCGTGCAGCACTTGATGCCGCCGCCGCCGAGCAGCAGCTCGGACAGGTCGACCATCACCGGGGTGTAGCCGCGCTCGCGCAGCTGCGCCTCGAAGCCCACCGCGCGCGGGGAGATGATGACGTTCTTGCCGTCGCTCGCCGAGTTGAGCCCGAACACCGAGCCGTCGGCATCCGAGACCCGGATGGCCTCGGGGTAGCGCTCGCGCAGGACGGCCTGGCTGCGCTCGTCGAACGCGGTGGGGAGGTAGGCGATGTTCGCCGACTCCACGCCGCCGGGACCCTCGACCGGGTCGAGGACGGCGATGGCGGTGTCGAGGTGGTAGAACCGGGGGTCCGTCAGGGTCAGCGACACGACCTCGCGCGAGAAGACCTCGCCCACCTCGCGGTGGCTGTCGCCGGTGGAGCGGAAGCCCGTGCCGGCCAGGATCGTGTCGCCGACGAGGAGGAAGTCGCCCTCGCCCTCGTTCACCTCGACGGGCTCGGCGACCTCGAAGCCGTTCGCGGCGAACCAGTCGATGAAGGCCGGGGCCTCGGCGGCGCGCTCACGGAAGCGGAACTTCGGGCCGTACGCCACGCCGTCGATGACGAAGCCGCCGTTGGCGGTGTAGACCATGTCGGGCAGACCCTCGACCGGGTCGATCAGCTCGATCTCGTGCCGCAGCTCGACGTACGTGTCGTACAGCGACTGCCACTGCTTCAGCGCCAGGTTCGTGTCGGTGGGGCGCGACGGCTCCATCCACGGGTTGATGCTGTAGCTCACCGTGAAGTGCTCGGGACGGCACATCAGATAGCGGCGGTGCTGCTGCACGCGCTCGACGGTCGAGGCCTCGCTGGCGGCGGCGGTGGGGTTCGCGGACATCTTCACTCCTCAGAGAAGGTGCGGCGGACGCTGTCCTCGGGCCCGGTGGCCCTTCGACCCGTCGGCACCGAGGCGCCGTGCGGGGAAAGGTCGGTCCGGGCACGCCGCGCCCATTCTCGCACGCGCGCGCGGACGGGCGCGAGCGGACCGCCGTGCGGACGCCCCGTCGCGTCGCCGACGGTCGCGCTCCGGGTCAGCGCCGTCGCAGCGCCAGCGCCGCCCACGCGACGGGCGGGAGGGTCACGCGCAGGATGCCGCCCTCGACACGCGCGTCGAGGGGACGGGGCCGGACCCGATCGGGGTCGGCGAGCGTGTTGCGGGCGGCGGGGTCGTCGTCGTGCAGGAGGTGGGTCTCGACGATCTCGACGTCGCCGAGGCCGCGGACGTCGATCTCGACGTCGAGCGGCTCCGCCATCCCGCGGTTGACGAGGAACACCGCGGACGTCCCCGCGTCGGCGTCGTGGGTCGCGACCCCGGCCACGGCCGGCACGGTCCCGTAGCGCGCCGTCTCGACGCTCGGCGACGCGATGTGCAGGCGCACCGCGTCCCCCGTCGCCAGGCGGGAGGTGAGGGCGAAGGGGAAGAAGGTCGTCTGCCGCCAGGCCGGTCCGCCCGGCTCGGTCATGATCGGCGCGATGACGTTCACGAGCTGCGCCAGCGACGCGCTCGCCACCCGATCGGCGTGCGCGAGCAGCGAGATCAGGAGACTGCCGAATACGACGGCATCCACCGCCGAGTACATGTCCTCGAGGAGCCGCGGCGCCACCGGCCAGTCGTCGATCGCCGTGGGCTTCTCGGATGCCACGCGGTCCATATACCAGACGTTCCACTCGTCGAACGAGATGTCGATGCGCTTCGCGCTGCCCTTCGCCGCGCCGACGTGGTCCGCCGTCGCGACCACCGCTTCGATGAACCGGTCGGTGTCGACGGCGGAGGCCAGGAAGGACGCGGTGTCGCCGTCGTGCTCCTGGTAGTAGGCGTGGCAGGAGATCATGTCGACGTCGTCGTAGGTGTGCTCGAGGACGACCCGCTCCCACTCGCCGAACGTCGGCATCTGCGCGCCCGAGGAGCCGCACACGACGAGCTCGATCGACGGGTCCAGCTGGCGCATGCCCTTCGCCGTGCGGGCGGCGAGCGCGCCGTAGTCCGCGGCCGAGCGATGCCCGAGCTGCCACGGCCCGTCCATCTCGTTGCCGAGGCACCACACGCGGACGTCGAAGGGCTCCGTGCGGCCGTTGTCGATCCGCTGCTGCGCCAGCGTGGAGCCGGCGGGGACGTTGGCGTACTCGAGCAGGTCGATGGCCTCGAGGGTGCCCCGCGTGCCGAGGTTGACCGCGAGCATGAGGTCGCTGCCGGCCTTGTCGAGCCAGTCGGCGAACTCGTGCAGGCCGATCTCGTTCGTCTCCGTCGAGTGCCACGCGAGGTCGAGGCGACGGGGGCGCTGCTCGCGCGGGCCGACGCTGTCCTCCCAGCGGAAGCCGGAGACGAAGTTCCCGCCGGGGTACCGGATGGTGCTCACGCCCAGCTCGCGGACGAGGTCGAGCACGTCGGTCCGGAACCCCTGCTCGTCGGCGGCGGGATGACCGGGCTCGTAGATGCCGTCGTAGACGTGCCGACCGAGGTGCTCGACGAAGCCGCCGAACAGGCGACGGCGGACGGGGCCGATCACGGATCGGGGGTCGACGGTCAGTCGGGCGGCGGTCATCGTTGCTCCTCCGGGTCGGGTCGACGGTATCCCGAGCCCCCGCGCGCACGGAAACGTTTTCGAAACCCCTCAGGGCGATGGATGCCACGCCCCCCACCTGGCGTTGACTTGTCGCATATGCACGCGAAGCCCGGCGTCCGGCGTACATATGTGCCAAGTCAGCGCGAGGCCGGACCGCGACCCACGACGACAAGGGCTGCGCTGCGGGCGATGGATGCCACGCCCCGGGCTCAGATGACGGCGGTGCTCCACGGGTCGGGGCGGCCGTGACGGAACGCCGCGATCGAGATCGCCTGCTCCCGGAGGAAGGGCAGCAGTTCAATCCGGCCCGCGGTCGTCACCTCGTCGGCGTACACCGTGACCGCGGGGTCGCCGGCGATCGTCCCGACGAGCGCCGCGCGGAGGGCGCGCACCGACTCCGCGGGGCCGACGAGCCGCACGCGCGACGGCCGGACGGCGGGGGCCGCCGGCGGGTCCGCGGCGGTGTCGCCGGCGGCATCCGGGACGCCCCACGCCATCCGCTGCAACCACTGCGCGTCGCTCTCGACCGAGACCGCGACGCCACCGTCGCCGAGCAGGTGCCGTACCTCGGCCGGGAGCCCGACCGGGGTGCTGAGGGTGAACGTCGACGCCGACCGCACCGCCGCCACCAGCACGCGCAGCACGGCCTGCCACGACGCGTCGCCGGTCGCACGCACGGCGACGTCGACCGGGCGGTAACGCCACAGGTTCCGTTCGACGCCGAGCCGCGACACGTCCTTGACGCGGCCGAACTCACGGTCCCATGCGACCGCGTCCGACAGCGCCCCGCGGCGCAGCCACTCGAACGCCTCGTAGCCGAGCGTCGGCTGCGCGGCCTCGATGAGCGCGGCGATGCGGCTGTCCAGCCCGCGCAGGTGCAGCGTCGACGACGCCGGACCACCCGACGACGGCCGCCACGACCCGAGGGCGACGAGGCGGTTCGGCCCGCCCGCCATCGTCCCCGTGCCCACGTTCGCCTCGCCCCAGCCGCCGAGCGGCTCGCGCTGGGCGGCGAAGCCCACCGTGGAGCGGTTGACCCGGAGCGTCGCGGCCTCCGCGCCGTCGAGCCACAGGTCGAGGTCGGCGGCGTCGCGGGTGTGCAGCCCGGCGACGAGACCCGACCCCAGCAGGTTCTGCAGCTCGATCGCGCGGGTCATCGACGGCGCGTGCAGGACGCCGAGCACCGGTGCGGCCACGGCGGTGCGGGTCAGGTGCGATCCGGCGTGCACGCCGATGCGGACGCCGGGGGTCCAGAACCGTCCCGCGGTGTCCGGGCCGAGGTCCAGCTCGCGCGGCTGAACGAGCCAGCGCTCCCCGGTCTCGAGCACGGTCAGGGCGCGACGCACCTCGCCGGTCGGCTCCTCCACGAGGGGCCCGATGTCCGAGCGCGGGTCCGAGGCGGGCCCGACCCGCAGCGACGAGACGGCGTCGGCGAGCTGCGCCGCGATGCGCGACGACCGCGCGGCCGACCCGACGAGGATCGCGAGCGAGGCGGCGCCCGGGGCCTGACCGGCGCGCGCGAACGCCCCCTCCACGAGAGCCGCGACGGCGTCGTCGACGTCGGCGGACGGGGCGACCACGACGACGTTCCGCCCCGCCGTGACCGCCTGCAGCGGCAGCTCGGGTCGCCAGGCGACGAACCGCTCCGCCGTGGCCCGCGCCCCCGCGAGCAGGACGCGGTCGACGCCCGGGTGCACGAGGAGCGAACGACCGGATGCCTCCTCGTTGAGGTCGACGTAGGCGAGGACGTCCCGCGGGACCCCCGCCGCCCACAGCGCCTCGGCGACCACCGCCCCCGCGCGCCGCGCGCGGGGCGAGGGGGTGAGCACGACGCCGGAGCCCGTGGCCAGCGCGGCCAGGGTCTCGGCCGCGCACAGTCCGACGGCGGAGTTCCACCGCGGCGCGACGACCGTCACGCGGTCGGGGACGAAGACGGCGCCCGGGACGCGGTCGAGCTCCTTGGCGGTGACGGCGTAGTACGCGGCGGCGTCGACGGCCGCGTTGACCTCCGCGTCGCCCTCGGCGACGAGCACGCCCGCCTCGGACGCGAGCACCTCCAGCAGCTCGCCGCGGCGCTCCTCGAGCGAGCGCGCGGCCGCCTGCAGGACGACGGCGCGGTCGGCGGCACCGAGCGCGCTCCACGGCTCGGAACCGGTCCGCACGCGGTCGATCACGGCATCCAGGCCCTCGGCGTCGTCGACGCGGCCCGCCGCCGCCGTCGCGTCGCCGGCGGTCGACTCCTCGGAGCGCGCGAGCACGTCGCGTGCCCAGGCGCGGTCCGCGGGGATCGTGGGGTCGGTGCGCGCGGCGTTGCGGAAGCCGACGGCCCCCTCGGCCGCATCAGCGGTCTCGCGCAGCGAGAACACCGCGGTGTCGACGAAGGCCTGCCCGCCGAAGAGCATCTGCTGCACGTCCGGTCCGAGCGCCGAGGTGTCCTCCGCGGCGGCGTCCCGGGCGATGCCGAGCACCGCCTGGGTGAGGCCGCCGTCGACGGCCTCGTCGTCCGCGCGGTCGCGCAGGATGGACGGCGCACCCGCCCGCCCGCGGCGCGAGAAGCGCGGGGGCAGCACGGTGGTGCCGGCCCGGCGGAGCGCGCGGTCGACGCGCTCGGCGATGAGCGAGACCGGCCCGTCGTCGTCGGGGGATCCGGATGCCGCGGCGTCCGACGCCGGCGCATCGTCGCCCGCCGTCCCGTCGGTCGAGGGAGCCGGCTCCGCCGACCCGGGGCCAAACGTCGGGGCGGCGGCGGCCGCCTCCGCGGCGGCCCGGGCGATGTCGGCGGCGACGACGTCGAGGTCGTCGGGGTGGACGACGGGGGCGAGGACGACGTCGGCCCCGGCCGCCGGGACGAAGGAGCGCGGGGCGACGATCTCCACGGCGGTGCCGGCGTCGTCCGCGAGCGCGCGCGCGAGCTCGGCGACCACGCCGTCGGCGGTCTGCACCTGCACGCGCAGACCGGACGCGACGCGCTCGTCCAGCACGGTGCGCACCGCCGCGACGACGAGCGCGTCGAGGTCGTCGCGGTCGATGGCGAAGGGCGCGGACCAGCCCGAGCGCGCGGCGTCGACGAGCTCGTCGGTCGTCGGCACGCCGTCCACCAGCCGGACGTGGAGCGGCGCGCCGCCGTCCGCGACCCGCACGCGCGCCCACGCGGCCAGCTCGCGAAGGGCGTCGGCGGCGTCGGGAACGGCGACGGGGAGGGCGATGCCGGCCGCGAAGCCCTGCAGGCGCGGCTCCTCGAGCACCCGCGTCAGGACGGCGACACCGAGGTCGAGGTCGTCGCGACCCTCGACCACGAGGGTCGGTCGGACGTCGGCGCCGGCGGCATCCAGGAGGATCGGGAGGATCCGCTCCGCCGCGCGCTCGACGTGCGCGTCGAAGCCCCACACGCCCAGGCCGGCGAGGACGTCGCGCAGGGTGAAGGAGATCCGGTCCACGTCATCGTGGGAGAGGAGGGCGCGGATGCCGTCGACGCGGCGGCGCGCGGCGGCGTCGCCGAGCACCGCGGGACCGGCGAGACGCACGTCGAGGCCGCTGTCGGCGCGGACGGCCGCGATGTCGGCGCCGAGACGCTCGCTCCGCGCGTCGAGGACGAGGCGGGCGACGAGGTCCCGGACCGCCCGGCGCGCCACGGGCACCGCCGGGGTCGGCAGGACCGGCGCGACGGCGCCGCCGAGCTGGAGGGCTCCCCGCACGAACCAGGGCAGGGCGTCGGGCAGGTCGGCCGCCAGCCGGTGCAGGCCGGCCGCGGCGGCGCCGACGCCCTCGGGACGCAGCACGTCGTCGGCGGCCGTCGCGAGGAGGCGGACCGCCTCCGGCCCGATGACCGGCGGACGCGGGCGGTCACCGTCCGGCAGGGGGTCGTTCCGGCCCGCGATGCGCGCCGCGACGCGGTCGGAGACGTCGGAGGAGAGCGCCGAACCGGTGGCGCGCGCGTCGTTCGTGCTCATGGTGCACAGCCTAGGCACGAGGTGCCGAGCGACCCGGCGGCCCGCCGCGCGCGCCGAGAACTGGCGGCTGGGGATCCGTCCGGCGCCGGCGGGCACCCTGCACGGTGCGGTGGACGGCGAACGAGCGTCTTGTTACACCCAGATCAACAAAACTGTGAGTTCCTTCGCAATCGGGCCTGAGCGTGCTTACATGTCTCCCGGGTACCCACCACCATTTATCCCCCACTGGATGGAAGGTCACTCCACGTGAACCGCATATCGAAAGCCGTCGTCGGCGCTGCCGCCTTCGGCCTCTTCCTCACCACCGCGGCCACCGCTCCGGCGCTGGCCCAGACCGCCGCCCCCGACGCCGCCGTCGAGGGCGTCGACGCCCGACTCCTCGCCGCCATGGCGAACAGCCTCGGGACCGACACCGCCGGAGCGCAGGACGTGTTGCGTTTTCAGGCCGACGCGACCGAGACGCAGACGGACGTCATCGAATCCACGGGCGACGCCTACGCCGGCACCTGGCTCGACGAGTCGAGCCTGACCGTCTACGCCGCGGTCACCGACGACGCGGCGAGCGCGGCCGCCGTCGAGGCCGGCGCCGTGCCGGTCGAGGTGGACCACTCCCTCGCCGACCTCGAGGCGATCTCCGCGCAGATCGAGGCCAGCGTCATCCCCGACGTCATCCCCTCCTGGTGGATCGACGTGGAGACCAACGACGTGGTGGTCGACGTCGTCGCCGGCGGCGAGCAGTCGGCGACCGACTTCGTCGCGTCGCTCGGCGTCCCCGCCGACGCGGTGCGTCTGGAGACGGGCGTCGAGGCGCCCGAGACCCTCGCCACGATCCGCGGCGGCATCGCGTACAACATGTCGAACGGCGGCCGATGCTCGGTCGGCTTCTCGGTCCAGGGCGGGTTCATCACCGCCGGTCACTGCGGCGAGGTCGGCACCGGCACCACCTACGGCACGTTCCGCGGCTCGTCCTTCCCCGGCAACGACTACGCCTGGGTGGCCACCACCGCGGACCACACCCCCGTGGGCCAGGTCGTGAACTACTCGGGCGGCACCGTCGCTGTGCGCGGCTCGACGCAGGCCGCGGTCGGTGCGACCGTCTGCCGTTCCGGCTCCACCACCGGGTGGCACTGCGGCCAGATCCAGGCGTACAACACGTCGGTCCGCTACGCGGAGGGCACCGTCTCCGGCCTCATCCGCACCAACGTCTGCGCCGAGCCGGGTGACTCGGGCGGCTCGCTGCTCGCCGGCAACCAGGCCCAGGGCGTGACCTCGGGCGGGTCGGGCAACTGCAGCTCCGGCGGCACGACCTACTTCCAGCCCGTCAACGAGATCCTGCAGGCCTACGGCCTGCGTCTGCTCACCAGCTGAGCCCCTCCCCCCGAAGACGGCACCCCGGTCGACTGACGCGACCGGGGTGTCGTCGCGCGTGCGGGACCCGCGGCTCGCATCGTGTCGTACTGTCGGTTCGTCCCGCCCCCTGCCGAGGAGTCCCCATGGCTCACGTCCTCACCGACCTGCCGCTCGAGCAGCTGCACGAGTACCGCCCCGCTCTGCCGGAGCCCGACGACCTCGACGCGTTCTGGGCCGACACCCTCGCCGAGGCACGTGCCGCCGCGACGGCCCCGACGCTCGCGCCGGTCGCCGCGCCCGTCCGCGCGCTCACCGTGCACGACGTGACCTTCACCGGCTTCGGCGGAGACGAGATCCGCGCGTGGGTCGTCCGCCCGCACGGCACGGAGCCGCTCCCGGCCGTCGTCGAGTTCATCGGCTACGGCGGCGGCCGCGGACTCCCCGGAGAGCGCGTGAACTGGGCCGCGGCGGGATACGTCCAGGTCGTGATGGACACCCGAGGCCAGGGCAGCGGATGGAGCCACGGCGACACCCCCGACCCGCACGGGTCCGCGGCCGCCTTCCCCGGGGTGATGACCCGTGGCATCCGGGATCCCCGCGACTACTACTATCGGCGCCTCATCACCGACGCCGTCCGTCTCGTCGACGAGGTGCGGGCGATGGAGGGCGTGGATGCCACCCGCATCGCCGTCACCGGAGTGAGCCAGGGCGGCGGGCTCGCCCTCGCCGCGGCGGCGCTGTCCGGCGATGCGGTGGCCGCGGTGCTGCCGGATGTGCCGTTCCTCTGCGACTTCCCGAAAGCGATCGTGCGGACGCCGCTGCCCCCGTTCACGGAGATTACCCGCTACCTGTCGGTCCACCGCGACGACGCCGCCGCCGTCCTTCGCACCCTCTCGTACATCGACGGTGCCGTGCTGGCCCGCCGCATCGCCGCGCCGGCGTACTTCTCCGTCGGGCTCATGGACGACATCGTCCTGCCCTCGGGGGTCTTCGCGGCGTTCCACAACGTCGCGTCGGAGGACGCGGCGATCGAGGTGTACCCCTATAACGGCCACGAAGGCGGCGGGTACCGCCACTTCCTGCGGCAGGTCGCCTGGCTCGACGCCCGCTTCGGCCTCGGCTGAGCCTCCCCGCCGGTCACTGCCAGTCGCTGGGGGCGGGGCGCCGCGTCGAGGGAAGGGCGGATGCCGCCGCCCACTCGTGCACCCAGGGCTCGATGTCCGGCAGGCCTTCGGGGCGGCCGACCGCGCCGAACAGCTCGTCGTGCGGCACGGTCCCGCCGGTGCGGCGGAGGATGCGCGCCCGGATGACGGCGCTGGCGTAGATCTCCCCGCCCACGACGGCGCGGTGCCCGAGGTAGACCGCGCGATCGTCGTGGCCGAGCAGCCGCGTCTCGAGCGTGAACCGCTGCCCCAGCTCGAGCGACCGGCGGAAGGTGATGGTCTCGGCGGCCACCACCGCGTACCACCCGTTCCGCGACATCGCGTCGAGCAGCCCGGTGCGGGTCAGCAGGTCCCACCGCCCGAGGTCGAACAGCGACAGGTACCGGCCGTTGTTGAGGTGCCGCAGCAGGTCGATGTCGGTCGGGAGCACGCGGATGCGGATGCGGCCGATCGTGTTCGGGTCGAGGGCGCCCTCGCGACGGAGTCGACGGCGCGCGCGGGCGAGGACGAGGAGGGTGCGCCAGAGGAGGTTCACGAGGGGCGAGTGTAGCGATCCGACGGAGAAGCCCTTTCTCCGTTGTCGTTGTCCGACAAGTCCGCGTTCGGGGCCGCGCCGACGACGGCGTCCGGCCGACGCGGCGGGTACACCCACGTCACGAGGACGACCGACACGATCATCAGCAGGAACCACGACACGAGCTTCGAGGCGTCCACGGGATGCCATCCGCCCACCTGGGAGGGGTAGAGCCAGGCCCCGGCGTAGGTGCCGATGTTCTCCGCCAGCCAGATGACGACCGCGACCCCCGCGAATGCGAGGAGCAGCGGCATCCGGAACGTGCCCCGGAAGAAGCGGAAGTGCATCGTCGTCCGCGCCCACAGCAGCACCACGACGGCCAGGAGCACCCAGCGGGCGTCGAACACGAAGTGATGCGAGAAGAAGTTGACGTAGATGAGCGCCGCGACGACCCCCGTCGCCCACAGCGGCGGGTACCGGGTGAAGCGCAGGTCGAACAGGCGGTACACGCGCACCATGTAGCTGCCGACCGCGGCGTACATGAAGCCGCTGTACAGGGGCACCCCGCCCAGCCGCAGCACGCCCTCCGCCCCGTAGACCCAGGAGCCGACGTCCGTCTTGAACAGCTCCATGATCGTGCCGACGACGTGGAACGTGACGATCACGCGCAGCTCGCGCAGGGACTCCAGGCGACCGACGAGCATGACGACCTGGATCAGCACCGCCGCGATCGTGAGCGCGTCGTTGCGTGCGAGCACGGCGTCGTCGGGGTACCAGAGCTTCGCCGCGAGCAGCACGGCGAGGAAGGCCGCCCCGAACACGCACGCCCACGCCTGCTTCAGGACGAAGACCGCGAACTCGACCAGCCGCGCCCGGGCCCCCGTCTCCGGGGCGCCGGCCAGCAGGCGGTTCGCGACGGCGTCGATACGGGCCTCGACGGAGGTGAGGGAACGGCGGTCCGGCATGGGGGCATGCTGACACGTCCGTCTGACAGAACCCGGGCGGCCCGCATCGCATACCGCATCCGGGCGTCCGCGGCATCCGATTTCACCCGCGTCGACGGCGCGCGTAGGGTCGTGCCATGGAAGCGGAGACCCGAACCGACATCGTCGTCCGTCCGGTACGCGACGTGGATGCCGAGGCCCTGGGCCGCGTGCACGCCACCTGCTGGCACGAGACCTACGACCACCTGATCAGCACGGCCGCCCTCGAGGCGGTCTCCCCCCGGCGCATGGCCGAGCTCTGGACGCATTGGGCGTCGCAGGGCGAGGAGTACCGCATGCAGGCCGCTCTCGTCGACGGCGAGATCGTCGGCTTCGTCGGCTCGGGCCCGGCCCGTGACGAGGACGCCCCGCGCCCCCGCGAGCTGTACTTCATCTACCTGCTCGACGCCTTCCACGGGACCGGCATCGGCCAGCGCCTGTTCGACGCGGCGGTCGAGGAGGGCGAGGGCCTCTACCTGTGGGTCGCCGAGGACAACCCCCGCGCGCACCGGTTCTACACGCGCAACGGCTTCACGCTCGACGGCTCCTCGCAGGTGCAGCCCTTCCTCGGTGAAGAGCTCACCGAGGTGCGCTTCGTCCGCTGACGTGCTGCAGGTGTGGGCCCTCGCGGGCATCGGCGAGATCACTCCGGGCACGGACCTGACGAAGGTCGTCCTGGATGCCGCCGACGAGCCGTTCCACGACGGCGACATCGTCGTCGTGACGAGCAAGATCGTCTCAAAGGCCGAGGGGCGACTGCTCGCGGCCGACGACCGCGAGGACGCCATCACCCGGGAGACGGTCCGGCTCGTGGCATCCCGCCCCTCGCCGTCCGGGCACGTGACGCGCATCGTCGAGAACCGCCTCGGGATCGTCTCGGCCGCCGCGGGCGTCGACGCGAGCAACACCCCCGAGGGGACGGTCCTGCTGCTGCCCGAGGACCCGGACGCCTCGGCCCGCCGCCTCGCCGAAGGCCTGCGGGAGGCGACCGGTGCCCGCGTGGGCGTCATCGTGACCGACACGCTGGGCCGCGCGTGGCGCGAAGGTCAGACCGATCACGCGATCGGGGCGGCCGGAGTGCACGTCTTCGAGGACCTGCGGGGGACCACGGATGCCGAGGGCCGGCCGCTCGTCGTGACGCTGCCGTGCGTGGCCGACGAGATCGCCGCGGCCGCCGACCTCGTGAAGGGCAAGGCCGCACGCCTGCCCGTGGCCGTCGTCCGCGGGCGCGGGGACCTCGTCGGGGACCTCGACCTGCCCGGCGCGCGGTCCATCGTGCGTCCGGCCGAGCGCGACATGTTCCGCCTCGGTGCGGACGAGGCGTACGCCGCCGGGCTCGCCGCGGGGCGCGCGACCGCGGACTGACGGCTGCGGTTCTTCCGGCGTCGTTCGCGGGGCATGTCCCAGAATGTGCGAGGTGGGGGCTGTTTTCCTGCACGAAGTGGGACATGCCGGTTCGGCCAACGGCTGGTTCCTCGGGCCAGGAGGGCGTGTCCCAGAATGTGCGAGGTGGGGGCTGCGTTCCTGCACGAAGTGTGACATGCCGGCGGGGATCAGCGGACGCCGCGAGCCGCGAGCGCCTCGCCGAGCTGATCCGCATGCCGGAGCGTCAGGACGAGGAAGGGCAGCATGCCGCGGTGGATCGCCGGCCGCACGCCCCGCGCCCGTTGGGCCTCGCGCACCTCGGCCGCGAGGCGGGCGAGCACCGGGATCGTCGTGAGCGCGACGCTGAGAAGGAGCGCCGCGCGGGCGGCATCCATCCCCATCCACGACAGCGGGGCGAGGATCCGCTCGAGGGCCTCGAGCACCGCGGCGGCGGGCGTGGTCAACGGCAGGAGCGCGGCCACGGCCAGGGACACGGCGATGCGGACCGTCGTGGCCGCCGCGGGCTCGACGCCGGCGAAGACCGCCTGCACCACCGCCGTGAAGGCGAGCAGCCAGCGCAGCCCCCACACCTGACGGGCGAGCTCCGCCAGACCGGCGCGGGCACCCCACCCGACCGTGGCGTACCCGACGATCGCCGTGACCAGCCCGATCCCGCACGCGAGCCACGACGACGGCAGGGCCGCGACGGCGATCGCCACGGGGGCGAGGAGCGCGATCTTGCGGCCGGCGGGCATCCGGTGCAGCCAGCCGTCGCCGGGGCGGAAGAGGCTCAGCACCGCCGCACCCGCGCCGAATGGCCGGCGCGCACCGTCCGCACCCCCGCCCATCCGGCCCGGGCGGCGGCGGGCAGCGTCAACACGCCAGCACCCGTTCGTAGGCGGCGACGACGTCGTCGGGCGTCCCCACGCCGGCGACCCGTCCCCCGGCGAACAGCACGGCCACGTCGCAGCGGCGCGCGAGGGCGAGGTCGTGCGTGACGAGGACGACGCGGTGCCCGGCGTCGGACAGCAGGTGATCGGCGACGAGGCGGGCGTTGCGGGCGTCGAGATACGCCGTCGGCTCGTCCGCGACGACGAGCGCGGGATCGCGGACGAACGCCCCGCACAGCGCGAGCAGCTGCTTCTGCCCGCCGGAGAGGTCGTGCGCGGCACGTCCGGCGAGGTCGCCGAGACCGAAGCGGTCCAGCGTCGCGGCGACCCGGGCGTCCCGCTCGGACCGCGGCAGGCGCTGCGGGCGCAGCGAGAAGGCGACGTCCTCCGCGACCGTCGGCAGGAGGATCTGCGCGTCGGGATTGCTGAGCACCAACGCCGTGCGGTCGCGGAGGGCGGCGGCATCCCGGTCCGGATCGACGCCGAGCACCTCGAGCGTCCCCGCCGTCCGCGGCACGAGCCCGGCCACCACACGGGCGAAGGTCGACTTGCCCGACCCGTTCTCGCCGATCACCGCGATGGTGCGCTGCGGGAGTGCGAGGGCGACGCCGTCCAGGACGAGGTGCCCGCCCAGCCGGACGGCGAGGCCGTCGCACCGCACCGTGGCCGGCGCCGGAGTCATACCGCGGCGGCCTCGGGGGCGCGCTCGGCCGCGACAGGCTCGCGCCACTCCCGTCGGAACCCGCGCGGGTAGGCCCGCACGAGCGTCGTGACGACGATCGTCGCGACCACGGCCTTCGCCAGGTCGCCGGGCACGAACCCGAGGCTCGACAGGGCCGTCTCCCCGAGGGGCAGGCGCATGACCAGGCTCTGGACCGGGATGCCGAAGAGGTAGATGACGCCGATCCCGCCGACGACCATCGCGACGGCGGTCCGCCACACCACCGGCCGGCGACCGCCCGCGTGGACGATGAGCCCGATGACGACGGCGCCCACGATCCATCCGAGCAGGTACCCGGCGGTCGGGCCGAGGAAGACGCCGAAGCCGCCGCGGCCGCCCGACAGGACCGGGAGCCCGACCGCGGCGAGCGCGAGGAGGACCGACACCGACAGCGCACCGAGCCACGGACCGAGGATGGCTCCGGCGAGCATCACCCCGAGCGTCTGCAGCGTCACCGGGACGCCGCTGAGGACGACGAAGCCGCCGGGCAGGCCGAGCACGGCGATGAGCGCGGCGAAGACCGCGACGCGGGCGAGGTCGGTGGCGTCGAGAGCACGACGAATGGGCATGAGGACTCCTCCTGAACGGCGTTCACTGAACGGCGTTCACTATACTCACCGGATGGCATCCCGCGGATACACGGCCGACGACGTCGCCCGGACGGCTCTCCGCCTCCTCGACGACCACGGACTCCCCGACCTGACGATGCGCCGCCTCGCCGGCGCTCTCGAGGTCCAGCCCAGTGCCCTGTACTGGCACTTCGCGAACAAGCAGACGCTGCTCGCCGAGCTGTCCGACCGGATCGTCGCGCGGATGACGCCGGGGCGGCCGACCCACCCCGCCGACAGCGCGTCGGACGCCGACGGCGGTGCCGCGGGTCGCGGGTCGGCGTCCGAGGACGACGGTGCGGACCCCGCAGCATCCGGGATCCGCTCCGTCGCCCGCGAGGCCGCCGCGTTGCGCGACGCCCTCCTGGCCTATCGCGACGGGGCGGAGGTCGTCTCGAGCACCCTCGCGCTGGGCCTGGGCGGATCGACCGCCCGCGACCGTCTCTCCCGGGCGGTCCGACAGGACGGGGTGGATGCCGCGGACGCCGACCGCGCGGCGACGACGCTCCTCCACTTCGTGCTCGGGCACGCCTGGCACGAGCAGCAGCGGATGCAGTACGACAGCGCCGGCGCACGTCTGGACGACGGCCGCGCGTCGACGGCATCCGCGGACTTCGCCTTCGGGGTCGACGTGATCGTCGCCGGCCTCCGCGCCCGCGCCCCGCGCTGACCGCCCGGGTCAGCGCTGCTTCACGTCGCCGAACAGGCGCGCGATCGGGATCAGGACGGACGGGCGCGCCGCCACCCATCCCGCGGCCATGACGAGGAGGGATGCCGCGAAGATCAGCAGCCCGGTCGGATCGCCCGCGAACGCGTCGGCGTCCACCGATCCGCGCGCCGCGTACATGTGGTCGAGGTTCCGCAGGGCGCCCGTGGCGAGGACCAGGGTCACATGGACCACGATGAACGCGACGAAGAACAGCATGGTCGGGTAGTGCAGCTTGCGCGCCCACTCGGCCGGGAACAGCCGGTTCAGCCTTTCGGCATCCCTCGGCCACACCCCCGACAGGCGCACCCCCGTGACGATGGCGACCGGGGCCGCCACGAAGGTGATGGCGAAGTACGACAGCTGCTGCAGACTGTTGTAGTTCACCCAGCCGTTCTCGGTCGGCCAGTCGAGAGCGGCGTACTGCAGCGCCGCCGACACCGCGTTCGGGAAGACGTCCCACGACGTCGGCACGATGCGCATCCACTGCCCGGTGACGAACAGCAGCACGACGAAGAGGACGCCGTTGGCGATCCAGAGGATGTCGAGCGACTGGTGGAACCACAGGGCCAGGCTGATGCGGCGACGCTTGTTGCCGCGCGGCGACCAGAAGGCGGCGGGCCGCTTCTCCCGGTGCACCTGCCAGCCGGTGCGGATGATCAGCAGCAGGAAGAAGCTGTTGAGGAAGTGCGACCAGTTCAGCCACGCCGGGATGCCGACCGGAGCGGCGTCCGGCAGGGGGTACTCCCCCGGGTACGCGGCCAGGAACGCCTGCCCCGACGGCAGCGAGAGCAGCACGCGCGCGATGACGACGACGAGCGCGACGAGCACGAGCGCCAGCGTCCCCAGCACCGCGAGGGAGCCGGCCCACTGCACCGGTGTATAGGGCCCGATCGTGCGCGGCTCGCGCTTCGGCGGGTGAGGCAGGGATGCCGCCACCCCCGGCCGCACCGTCCGCGGCAGGGTCAGCGGTGCACGGGGCGCGGCGGCTCGATCCTCGGACGACGGCACGGAGCGCGCCGCATCCCCCCGCGCATCTGCGAGATCGGGACGGATCTGCGAGATCGGCGGCCACGGCTCGCCCCCCGGCTCGCGCGGCAGTCCTCGCCGCACGCCCGGGCTCGCGGCATCCCTCCGCCCCGCTTCCGGGACTCCGGATGCCACCGCCCCCACGCCCGCGGAATCGGAGACCGGCTCAGCGCCGGGGACTCCGGATGCCACCGCCCCCACGCCCGCGGAATCGGAGACCGGCGCCGCATTCGGATCTGCGGCCGGTTTGCGTCCGATTCCGGCGCGGTCCTCCGATTCCACGACGGCCGGTTCGGCGGACCCCTGCGGGCCCGGCGCGTCGGATGCCGCGGGCGGCCAGGGCTCCCCACCGGGGACGCGCGGCAGCCCGCGACGCGGGGTGCGGGGTGTGGACGCCATCTACTTCTTATGGGCCTCGAGCGCGCTGATGAGTTGGGGGACGACGGTGAACAGGTCTCCGACGATACCGAAGTCGGCGATGGCGAAGATCGGGGCCTCGGGGTCTTTGTCGACGGCGACGATGGTGCTAGCGGTCTGCATGCCCGCGCGGTGCTGGATGGCTCCGGAGATGCCGAGCGCGATGTACAGCTGCGGCGACACCGAGACCCCGGTCTGCCCTACCTGATGCGCGACGGGAACGTACCCGGCGTCGACCGCCGCCCGCGATGCGCCGACGGCCGCCCCGAGCACGTCCGCCAGCTGCTCGACGAGCGCGAAGCTCTCCCGCGATCCGACGCCCCGGCCCCCGGCGACCACCTTCGCCGCCCCGCGCAGCTCCGGACGCGACGACGGCGCCGTCGTCTCGCGGAAGCTCTCCACCCGGGCGGACGGGACCCCGGATGCCGCGACGCCCAGGCTCTCCTGCACGAGCGGTCGCGGCCCGAGCCGGTCGGTGACGGCTCCGGGTCGGAGCGTCGCGACGAGCGTGCCGAACGTCGGCGCCCCGTCGACGGTGAACGCACCGCCGAAGACGGAGTGCTGCGCGACGACGCCGAGCTCGTCCCGCGACACCCCCACCACGTCCGTGGCGAGCGGGAGCCGCAGGCGCGCGGCGAGACGTGCCACGGCGTCGCGCGGCTCGACCGCGTTCGCGGCGAGCACCGCCTCGGGCCGCACCCGATCGACGGCGGCGGCGAGCGCGTCCACCACCGGGCCGGTGAGCAGGCTCGGGTCGACCGCCGACGTGAGGACGCGGACGGCGCCGAGGCCGGCGGCCGCCTCCGCGGCGGCGGGGAGGACCTCGGCGGGTCCGGCGAGGAGCGCCACGGGCTCGCCGAGACGCTCGGCGGCGGCGAGCAGCCCGGCGGAGGTCGCGGCGAGCGCCCCGGACGGCAGGATCTCGAGCAGGACGACGACGGGACCCATCACGCCACCCCCGCCGCGATCAGGTAGTCGGCCAGGCGACGCCCGGCGTCGCCCTCGTCGACGATCTTCGTCCCGGCCTCCCGCGGCGGGCGCTCGGCGACGGACAGCATGATGTAGCGCGCGACGGCGGGGTCGTCGACCTCGATGCCGAGGTCGGCGGCCGTGAGGGTCTCGTACGGCTTCTTCTTCGCGGCCATGATCCCCTTGAAGGTCGTGAACCGCCCCTCCGGCAGGGCCTCCGTGATCGAGACCACTGCCGGCAGCGGCGCCCGTACCCGCATGGTCCCCGCATCGGTGAGACGGTCGCCCGCCACCTCGTCATCGCCGACCTCGAGGGTCGCGAGCGCCGTCAGCTGCGGCATCCCGAGCAGTTCGGCGATCATCGCCGGCAGCACGCCGCCTCCGCCGTCGGTCGAGACGTTCCCCGCGATGACGAGGGCGGGGTCGACGCGGCGCACCGCCGCGGCCAGCACCTCGGCGGTCAGCCCGAGGTCGGCCCCGCGAAGGCCTTCGTCGACGACGTGCACCGCGGAGGTCGCCCCCATCGCGAGCGCCTTCCGGACGGTGGCGGCGGCGCTCTCGGGAGCCATGGTCACGACGACCACCTCGGTGCCCGGATGCGCGTCGGCGTACGCGAGCGCCGCCTCGACCGACCGCTCACCGATCTCGTCGAGCACGGGGGCGGACGCCCCGCGGTCCACGAGCCCGGTCTCGAGGTCGAGCCGCCGCTCGCCCCAGGTGTCGGGCACTTCCTTGACGAGCACCGCGATCCTCATCGACGCGTTCCCTTCCCTCGGATGGATGCCTCTCCCCCGTGGCCCCGCCGTCGGACGGCCACGGCCGATCGCCGTCCGCCGCCCGCGCGGTACCGTGAGGGACGAGGAGGACCGATGACGCGACGACTGCCGGTGGACCCGATCGCCGAGGCGAAGCGCCAGTGGCTCGCGCACGGGTGGGACGACGCGGCCGACGGCATGACCGTCGTGACCTCGGTCATCCGGGCGCACCAGCTGCTGATGGCATCCATCGACCGCGCCCTCCGTCCGTTCGACCTGTCGTTCTCGCGGTTCGAGATGCTGCGTCTGCTCGCCTTCACGCGGGAGGGACGGATGCCGATGGCCAGCGCGATCGCCCGCCTCCAGGTCCACCCGACGAGCGTGACGAACACCGTCGACCGTCTCGTCCGCGACGCGCTCGTCACCCGCGAGCCGCACCCGACGGACGGCCGCGCCGCTCTGCTCGTGCTCACCGCGGAGGGCCGGCGGCAGGTGGACGCAGCGACGGCGGCGCTGAACGGCGTGTTCGCCGACCTCGGACTGGGCGACGACGACGCGGTCGCCCTCGTGCGGATCATCGCGCGCTTCCGCAAGGGAGCGGGCGACTTCGCCGACCCGATGCCGGTCCCCGACCCGCTCTGACCGGATCGCCCGTCCACCCCCGCCGTACCGCTCATCGGTGCGTGAACGACGGCGACCGCTTCTCGCGGAACGCCGCCATCCCCTCCTTCTGGTCGGCGGTGTCGAACAGCGACGAGAACGCCTGCCGCTCGAAGCGGAGGCCCTCGGCCAGCGTGGACTCCAGGGCGACGTCGAGCGCGGCCTTGGCCGCGTAGAGCGCGGGCAGTGGCTTCTCGGCGATGGTGCGGGCGACCTGGTCGGCCTCGTCGAGCAGGTCGGCCGCGGGCACCACGCGCGAGACGAGTCCTGCACGCTCGGCCTCGGCGGCATCCATCATCCGCCCCGTCAGGACGAGTTCGGCCGCCTTGTAGTACCCGATCGCGCGGACGAGGCGCTGCGTGCCGCCCATCCCCGGGATGACGCCCAGCTGGATCTCCGGCTGCCCGAACTTCGCGCGGTCCGAGGCGAGGACGACGTCGCACATGAGCGCGAGCTCGCAGCCGCCGCCGAGGGCGTAGCCCGAGACCGCCGCGATGACGGGCGTCCGTACGGTGGCGAAGCGCGACCACGCGCCGAAATGATCGGTGAGGGTCATGTCCAGACCGGACTTCGCCTCCATCTCTTTGATGTCGGCACCGGCGGCGAAGGCCTTCTCGGACCCGGTGACGACGATCGCGCCGACGTCGGGCGCATCGTCGAACGCAGTGGCGGCGGCGACGACCTCGATCATCGAGCGGGTGTTGAGAGCGTTCAGCGCCTCCGGCCGGTCGAGGGTGATCCAGCCGACCCGTCCGCGCTGCTCCGTGCGGATGGTCTCGTAGGCGGTGCTGCGGTCACCGGTGTGCTGCTCGGTCATGTCACTCCCGTCGTGTCGGCGCGGGCTGTCCCGCTGTCGCATGGTCGCATATCCCCGTATGCGACGCGCGGGGGTTCCGCGGCCGTCCGCCGGGGCGCCGTCACGCGGCCAGCACGCTGCGGCCGACGATGAGCCGCATGATCTCGTTCGTGCCCTCGAGGATCTGGTGCACCCGCAGGTCGCGGACGACCTTCTCGATGCCGTAGTCCTGCAGGTAGCCGTAGCCGCCGTGCAGCTGCAGCGCCTCGTTCGCGACGCGGAAGCCGACGTCCGTCGCGAAGCGCTTGGCCATGGCGCACCGCGTGGCGGCATCCGGGGCGTGCGCGTCGAGGGCGGCGGCGGCGTCGCGGACGAGCAGACGCGCGGCCTCGAGCTCGGTCGCCATGTCGGCGACGGCGAAGACGACGGACTGCTTCTCGGCGAGCGCCTCGCCGAACGTGAAGCGCTCGTGCACGTAGGCGACCGACCGTTCGAGCGCCCAGCGCGCGCCGCCGAGGGAGCACGTGGCGATGTTGAGACGACCGCCGTTCAGCGCCGTCATCGCGAGGGAGAAGCCGCGCCCCTCTCCGCCGAGCAGGTTCTCCGCGGGGACCCGCACCTCGTCGAGGATCACCTGCCGCGTCGGCTGCGCGTTCCAGCCCATCTTCTTCTCGTGCGGGCCGAACGACAGTCCCGCCGACCCGGCAGGGACGAGGAAGGCGCTGATGCCGCGGGTACCCGGCTCGCCCGTGCGCGCCATGACGACGTAGACGGATGCTTCGCCGGCGCCGGAGATGAACTGCTTGACCCCCGTGAGGACGTACTCGTCGCCGTGGCGGATGGCCGACGTGGTGATGGCGGCGGCGTCGGACCCGGCACCCGGCTCGGTGAGGCAGTAGGCGCCGAGGTCGTCCATGGCGACGAGACCCGGCAGCCAGCGCTCCCGCTGCGCCTCGGACCCATAGGCGTCGACCATCCACGCGACCATGTTGTGGATCGTGACGTAGGCGGCGATGGCCGGGTCGCCGTAGGCGAGCTCCTCGAAGACCGCGACGGCGTCCGTGCGGCCGAGGCCGGTCCCGCCGACGTCCTCGCGGACCGTGACGCCGCCGAGTCCCAGCTCCCCGGCGCGGCGCAGCACGTCGCGGGGGAAGTGCCGGGCGGCATCCCACTCCAGGGCGTGCGGGGCGAGCTCGGTCGCGGCGAAGTCGCGGACGGCGTCGAGGATGGCGGCGCGTTCGTCGGCGGACAGGGCGGCGAGGGCGGGAGCAGGGGTCGTGTCCATGCGGCTCTCCTTCGGGGAGCGACGGCGTCGTCGCCCGGTCGAGTTTACCTGGACGTCCTACTATTTCCTAGGGGTATGGAGGGACATGGATGCCACTCCCCTCCCTCCGACCGGCGCGTTCGTCCGCCGTTCACCCCGTGGTCACCGCCTCGCGACAGGATCGTCGCGACCGTCGCGCCTGACGGCGGTCGATCCACCCGACCCCTCCGAGGACACGCATGCCTTCGCCCTTCCTTCGTCGTGCCGTCGCGTTCACCGCGACGACCGCGGCGGTGTGCGCGCTCGCCCTGTCGAGCGCCACGGCGGCCTCCGCCGCCATCGTCCCCCAGCCGATCAGCGACAGCGCCGCCGGCGCCGCGATCGGCCTGACCCCGCTCGGCTCGTACGACACCGGTGTGTACAAGAAGTCGGCGGCCGAGATTGTCCAGCCGTACCGCGACCGCCTGTTCGTGGTCAACGCGCAGGCGGGCACCGTCACGGTGCTCGACAACCGCGACCCGAAGAAGCCGGTGAAGCTGTACGACATCGCCTCGGCCGGCACCGCCAACTCGGTCGCCGTCCGCGACGACGGCCTCGGCGTCATCGCGTTCGAGGCGTCCGTCAAGACCGACCCGGGCCACCTCGTCTTCTTCGACGCCAACGCGACGGACGTCGCGGCCGCGAAGCTCGGCGAGGTCACCGTCGGCGCGCTGCCCGACATGGTCACGTTCTCGAAGGACGGTCTCTACGCCGTCGTCGCCAACGAGGGCGAGCCGGCGGCCGACTTCTCGGTCGACCCCGAGGGCTCGGTCGGCGTCGTCGCGCTGACCTCCGCCCTCGCCGCCCCCGCGCAGAGCGCGGTCAAGACGGCCCGCTTCACCGCGTTCGAGCAGGGCGGGTCCAAGACCCTCGACCCGAAGGTGCGCGTGTTCGGACCGGACGTCGCCGCCCCCGACCAGGGGACCACGCCGCTGTCGGCCAACCGCGTCAGCCGCAACCTGGAGCCGGAGTACATCACCGTCGACGGCACCACCGCGTACGTCGCCCTGCAGGAGGCGAACGCCATCGCGACCGTCGACCTGGCCAAGGCCGACGTCACCGGCATCCTTCCGCTCGGGTACAAGGACTACGGCGTCGCGGGGCTGGACCCCAGCGACCGCGACGGCGCGAGCCAGATCCGCACCTACCCGGGCCTGAAGGGCCTCTACATGCCCGACGGCATCGCCGCGTACTCCGCGACCGTCGGCGGTAAGGCGTCCACCTACCTCGTCACCGCCAACGAGGGCGACGGGCGCGAGTGGGGCACGTTCATCGACGAGGCCCGAGTGAAGGACCTCGGCAAGAACGGCCTGGGCGCGATCTGCGCCGCCTCGCCGCTCGCGACGAAGACCGCGGACGCGGAGCTGGGTCGCCTCAAGGTCGTCACGGACCTCGGCAAGACCGCCGACGGCTGCTACAGCGACCTCTACGCCTACGGCGGCCGGTCGTTCTCGATCTGGGACACCAAGGGCCAGCTCGTCTTCGACTCGGGCGGCCAGTTCGAGAAGAAGCTGAAGGAGGTCGCCCCGCAGCTGTTCAACGTCTCCAACGACAACAACACCGTCGACGACCGCTCCGACGACAAGGGTCCGGAGCCGGAGAACGTCGCCATCGGGGTCGTCGACGGCCGCACCTACGCCTTCATCGGCCTGGAGCGCGCGGGTGGCGTGATGGTCTACGACATCACCGACCCCAAGAACGCGACCTACGTCACGTACGTCAACAACCGCAACGCCTCGGCCGATGTCACCACCGCCGCCGCCGGCGACCTCGGACCCGAGGGCATCGCGTTCGTCTCGGCGCTGCGCTCGCCCACGGGCACGCCGCTGCTCGTCACGGGCAACGAGGTCTCCGGGTCGACCACCGTCTTCGAGGTGCGCCCGACGCAGCC
Organism: Microbacterium sp. HMH0099; assembly: GCF_049384025.1. Taxonomy (NCBI): domain Bacteria; kingdom Bacillati; phylum Actinomycetota; class Actinomycetes; order Micrococcales; family Microbacteriaceae; genus Microbacterium; species Microbacterium sp. HMH0099. The sequence continues at coordinate 261,398 of NZ_JBMRJR010000001.1, forward strand.
GAAGACGCCGGACCTGCGCGTGCTCACCGTCAACGACTTCCACGGCCGCCTCCTCCAGGAGACCGGGGGCGTCGCCGGCGCGGCCGTCCTGGCCGGCGCGGTCGAGAAGTACCGTCAGCAGAACCCGAACACCCTGTTCGTGTCGGCGGGCGACAACATCGGCGCGAGCGCGTTCGAGTCGTTCATCGACCAGGACAACCCGACCATCGACGCGCTGAAGAGCGCCGGCCTCGACGCCAGCGCCGTGGGCAACCACGAGTTCGACCGCGGCTTCGCCGACCTCACCGAGCGGGTCATCCCGCGCTACGGCGCGAACGACGGCGCGAAGAGCGACTTCGCCCTCGGGGCGAACGTGTACCTGAAGGGCACCAAGACCCCGGCGCTCAAGCCGTACACGATCGCGGAGGTCGACGGGACAAAGGTGGCCTTCGTCGGCACCGTCACCGAGCAGACCGCCGGGATGGTGGACCCGTCGCAGATCTCGACCATCGAGTTCGGGGACCAGGTCGAGGCCGCCAACCGCGAGGCGAAGAACGCCCGCGCGGCCGGCGCCGACATCGTCGTGCTGCTCGCCCACGAGGGCTCCGAGGGCACCGACTGCACCGCCATCGCGACCGAGAGCGGCGACTACGGCGACCTCGTCCGCGGCGCCTCGAGCGACATCGACGCGATCGTCTCGGCGCACACGCACCAGAAGTACGCGTGCACGATCGGCGACCGCCCCGTCATCCAGGCGGGCCAGTACGGCACGAACCTCGGCTCGCTCGACATCGACCTCGACGACCAGGGCGAGCTCGTCTCGATCACGCCCGGCGTGACCTCGCTGTACGACGGCACCGTGGGGCAGTACATCGCGTACCCGCAGGCCGCCACCGCCGCCATCGTGGCGCAGGCCAAGAAGACGGCCGACGTCAAGGGGCAGGTCGAGGTCGGCAGGATCACGGCCGACATCACCCGTGCGAAGAACGCGTCCGGCGGCGAGGACCGCGGGTCGTACTCGACGCTCGGCAACACCGTCGCCGACGTCTACCTGTGGGCCACGAGCGAGAACCCGGCGTACAACGGGCAGGACGCGCAGATCGCGATGATGAACCCGGGCGGCCTGCGCGCCGACCTGCTGTTCGGCACCGACAACGGCTCCGTGTCGTACCGCGAGGCCGCGAACGTGCAGCCCTTCGGCAACACCCTGGTCACGCTGTCGCTGACCGGCGCGCAGCTGAAGACGGTCCTCGAGCAGCAGTGGCAGCCGGCCGGGGCGTCCCGTCCGGTGCTCGCGCTCGGCGTCTCGAAGGGCTTCACCTTCGAATACGACCCGAACGCGGCGGCGGGCTCGCGCATCGTGTCCATCCAGCTGAACGGGACCGAGATCGACCCGGCGGCCTCGTACCGCGTCGTGACGAACTCGTTCCTCGCGGCCGGCGGTGACAACTTCACCGCCTTCGCGCAGGGCACGGGCAAGGCCGACTCGGGTCAGATCGACCTGCAGGCGACCGTCGACTACTTCGCTGCGGAGAAGGTCGTCGCCCCGTCGCCCCTGGGCCGGGCCTACCTCGTGGGCCAGACACCCGTCGACGAGGGCACCGAGACCCCCGACCCCGGCACCACGCCGGACCCGGGCACCACGCCGGACCCCGGCACCACGCCGGACCCGGGCACGACCCCGGACCCGGGCACCACGCCGGACCCCGGCACCACGCCAGCGCCGGGCACCCCGGCGCCGACCGCGCAGCCGACCACGTCCCCCGCCTCGGTGACGGTCACCGCGAGCGCGACGCGCGTCGAGCAGGGCGGATCGTTCACGATCCGCGTCACGGGGCTGAACGCCGGCGAGCAGCTGACGGCGACGCTGAACAGCACGCCGACCGTGATCACGGGGATCCCCGCGGCCGACGCGTCGGGCGTGGTGACCTTCCGGGTGAACGTGCCCTCGTCGCTCGCGACCGGCGCCCACACGGTGGTCATCACGCGCGCCGACGGCACGGTGCTCCCCCCGGTCGCCATCGAGGTCGTCCGTCCCGGCGCCCTCGCGGTGACCGGTGCGGAGACGCCCTGGGGCATCGCCCTCGCGGGCGGCATGCTCGTGATCGCGGGCGGTCTCGCCTTCGGGCTGCGCCGCCGCCGCACCGCCTGACGCCCGGCACCGGAACGGCCCCCACCCCTCTCGGGTGGGGGCCGTTCCCGTTCGCCGACGCGCGGCATCCCCGCACATCCCTCCCGGAGACGTGCGCCGGTCAGGCGCGGATGACCTCGACCCGGACTCCGGATGCCGCGGACTCGACGCGCCAGACCTGCCCGCTGCCGCGGACGGCCGGGCCCGCCTGCGCCGACATCACCAGGGCAGTGTGCTCGTCGATCGCGACCCCTTCGGCGACGAGACCCGCGTCGACCGCGGCGACGAGACGCGACAGCGTCCCCCACTGCGCGGCGTGCACGTCGACGGCGAAGTCCAGCAGCCCGAGGCCGGGGCGCACCTCGACCTCGTCGAGCTCCTCGCCGGCGTCCTCCGACGCGACCTCGACGCCGCCCACCCTGAAGCCGCCGACGAGCGCGGGGCCGGCCGCGATGACCGAGCCGGCCGAGAAGCCCGCGTAGGGGATCCCGTCGCGCACACGGTCGGTCACGGCATCCCGGATGCCCCGGACCGCCTCCTGGTACGCCGGCGTAAGCCCGCCTGCGACGAACACCGCGTCGGCATCGAGCACGTCCGGGGCGAACCGGTCGCCCTCGACGATCGCCGTGACCCGCAGCTCGGCCGCCGTCGCCCCCGCCGCCTCCAGCACGGCCGAGAAGCGCGCGACCGAAGAGTCGTCGTCCGCCTCCCGGACGAGCAGGACGGCGATCCGGGGCGTCCTGCCGCCGGCCCGCTCCCGCGCCTCGAGGACGAAGGGCCTCAGCAGATCGCCGCAGCGGGCGATGTCGCGACCGCCGCCGAGAAGGAAGACACTCATACGCCCCAGTATTCCCGGACGATCCCGTCGCGCCCGAGCCGCCCCGGTGCAAAAAAGACCCTCACGCCGGCGGCGGGCCGTCAGTATCGCCGCAGCAGCGCGGCGAGGGCCTGGCCGCCGCCGATGCACATCGTGACGACGGCGTACTCGAGGTCGCGGCGCTGCAGGTCGAGGGCCGCGCGCACGGTGAGGATCGCGCCCGTCGCCCCGACCGGGTGGCCGAGGGCGATGGCACCGCCGTAGGGGTTCACCTTCGACGGGTCCAGTCCCGCGTCGCGGATCACCGCCACCGCCTGCGCCGCGAACGCCTCGTTCAGCTCGATCACGTCGACGTCGGCGGGCGTCAGTCCCGTCCGCTCCCACAGCCGTTGCAGCGCGATGACCGGGGCGTACCCCATGATCTCGGGGTCGACCCCCGCGGTGGTGACCGCCTCGATCGTCGCCAGGCCCGTCAGACCCCGCTCGCGCGCGTCGTCCTCCCGGAGGAGCACCATGGCGGCGGCGCCGTCGTTGATGCCCGAGGAGTTGCCCGCGGTGACCGACCCGTCCTTCTCGAACGCCGGCCGCAGACCGGCCAGCGTCTCGAGGGTCGTCCCGGGCCGTGGGTGCTCGTCGACGGACACCTCGACCGGGCGCTTCCCGCCGGTCATGACGGGGACGATCTCCTCCGCGAACGCCGCGCGGGCGGCATCCGTCGATGCCCGTCGCTGGCTCTCGACGGCGAAGGCGTCCTGCTCCTCGCGGGAGACGGAGTACCGGGATGCCACGACCTCGGCGGTCGTGCCCATGTGACGGCCGCTGAACGGGTCGGTCAGGATCGCGAGCGTGCCGTCGAGGAGGGTCCGGTCGCCGAGCCGCGCGTTGCCGCGGGAGCCGTAGTCGAGGAACGGGGTGCGCGACATGCTCTCGTCGCCGCCGGCCACGGCGACGTCGATACCGCCCCACCGCAGCTCCTGGGCAGCCGACCAGATGGCCTGCAGCCCGGAGCCGCAGAGGCGGTTGACCGTGAACGCGGGCACGCGCGTGGGGAGCCCCGCGGCGAGCGCGACGCGGCGGGCGTTGTAGGCGTCGGGGCCGTTCTGGGCGATGCAGCCCATGACGACCTCGTCCACGTCCTCCTTCGCGACACCGGCGCGGGCCAGGGCGGCCTCGACGGCGACGGCCCCGAGCTCGAAGGCGTCGACGCCCGACAGGGCGCCGCCGAACGAGCCGATCGGCGTGCGCGCGCCCGAGACCAGGACGATCTTCTGCGCGGACATCAGCCCGCCGCCTCTTCGGGGCGGTCCTGGATCTCGGTGTCGGCGGCATCCGGCACGTATCCCTCGACATGCCGCTCGTCGGGACCGACGTACGCCGAGAGCGGTCGGATGAGCGCGTTCGAGGCCTGCTGCTCGCGGATGTGGGCGGTCCAGCCGGTCACGCGGGCGGCGACGAACAGCGGGGTGAAGGTCAGGGTGTCGAAACCCATGAGGGCATACGCCGGACCCGACGGGTAGTCGAGGTTCGGGTAGATGCCCTTGCGTCCGACGAACGCGGACTCGAGCGCGTCGTAGAGGGCGGCGACATCGGGTCGGTCGTAGTGCGCGACGAGCGTGTCGAGGGCCGCCTTCATGGTCGGCACGCGCGAGTCGCCCCGCTTGTAGACGCGGTGGCCGAAGCCCATGATCTTGCGCTTCTCGGCGAGCGCGGCGTCGAGCCAGGGCCCGACGTTCTCCGCCGAGCCGATCTCGGTGAACACGTGCAGCACGGCCTCGTTCGCCCCGCCGTGCAGCGGACCCTTCAACGCGCCGATCGCGCCGACGACGGCGGAGTACAGGTCGCTCAGGGTCGAGGCGATCACGCGCGCGGTGAAGGTCGAGGCGTTGAAGGAGTGCTCGGCGTACAGGGTCATCGATTGGGTGAAGGCCTCGACGACGACCGGCGCAGCCTCCTCGCCGAACGTCATCCACAGGAAGTTCGCCGCGTAGTCGAGGTCGTCGCGCGGCGCGACGAGCTCCTGTCCGCGACGGCGGCGCTGCCCGTACGCGACCACGGCGGGCAGCTGCGCCCACAGGCGGATGGAGCGTTCGAGGTTCTCGGCCGGGGTGCCCACGGCATCCATCACGTTCTCGATGCCCGCGGTCTCGCGCGCGCCGATGACGCTCACCGCGGTGCGGACCTCGTCCATCGGGTGGGCCGTGACGGGCAGGAGGTCGATGGCCGCCCGGACGTCGTCGGTCAGCGCGCGGTGCTGCCGCTCGACGGCGCGGAGCGCGGCGAGCTCATCGTCGTTGGGCAGCTCGCCGTTCCACAGCAGGTACGCCACGGCCTCGAACGGCTGCGTCGCGGCCAGCTGCTGCACCGGGTAGCCGCGGTACAGCAGGCTGTTCGTCTCGGGGTTCACCTTGCTGACGGCGGTCTCGTCGACCGTGACGCCGGCGAGGCCCTTCTTGATGTCGGTCATCGTCTCTCCCTTGAGTCGTCTGCGGTCGTTCTCCGGCTCAGCCCGCCGGTCCTGGCATCCGTGTCCCACTATGTGCGGAGAACCTGCCCTCCCGCTGCACATAAGAGGACACGGATGCCGGCTAGCGCTCGACCGTGAAGTCGAACACGTCGGCGTCGAAGCGGGTGTAGCCCTCGTAGTCGATGAGGTCGTACAGGTCGGCGCGATGCTGCATGTCCCCCAGCTGGTCGCGCAGATGACCCTCGGATGCCAAGGCGTCCAGGCCCCGTCCCGCCGCGCCCATCGCGAGGCGGAGCAGCGACACCGGCCAGATGACCAGGTTCACGCCCGCGTCGCGCAGCTGGGCGGTGGAGAACAGCTCCGACTTCCCGAACTCGGTCATGTTCGCCAGGATCGGCACGTCCAGAGCCGAGCGCATTGCCTCGAACTCCCCCAGGTCGCGCATCGCCTCGGGGAAGATCGCGTCCGCGCCCGCATCGACGAGGGCCTTCGCGCGGTCGATCGCGGCATCCAGTCCCTCCACCGCCCGCACGTCGGTGCGGGCCATGACGAGGAAGTTCGGATCGCGCCGACCGTCGACGGCCGCCCGGATGCGCTTGACCGCGGTGTCGGCGTCCACGACGCTCTTGCCGTCGAGGTGACCGCAGCGCTTCGGGTTGACCTGGTCCTCGATGTGGGCACCGGCGAGCCCCGCGTCCTCGAGCGTCTGGATCGTGCGGGCGACGTTCATCGGTTCGCCGAACCCGGTGTCGGCGTCGATGATCGCGGGCAGCTCGGTCATGCGGGCGATCTGCCCGCCGCGTCCGGCGACCTCGGTGAGGGTCGTGAGCCCGATGTCGGGCAGCCCCAGGTCGGCCGAGATGACGGCGCCCGAGATGTAGACGCCGTCGAAGCCCTTGCGCTCGATCAGGCGGGCCGAGAGGGGATTGAAGGCCCCCGGCATCCGGACGAGGTCCCCGGATGCCAGCCTCTCGCGCAGCGCGCGACGCTTCTCTGCCGCGGTGGCCTGGGCGTACAGCATCAGAACAGGCCCTTCGGGGCCGGGGCGAGGGCCAGCACCCCGGGCTTGGCCACGATGGAGAGGTGCTGCACCTCGTCGGCGGTCAGCTCGGGCAGGCGCTGCACGAGCGCGAGGAAGCGCTCGATCTCCTCCGGCAGCAGCACCGGCTCGGCGAGCGTGCGGAACTTGCGGATGTAGTCCTCGCGCGCGAACGGCCGGGCCCCGAGGGGGTGGGCGTCGGCGACGGCGATCTCGTCCTCGACTGTGGAGCCGTCGGCGAGGGTGATGACGACGCGTCCGCCGAACGCCTTCTCGTTCGGGTCCTCGGAGTGGTAGCGGCGGGTCCACTCCGCGTCCTCGTCCGTGGTGATCTTGTGCCACAGCGCGACGGTGTCCTCCCGGCCGGCGCGCTCGGGGGTGTAGGAGTCGACGTGGTGCCACGCGCCGTCCTGCAGCGCGACCGCGAAGATGTACGGGATCGAGTGGTCCAGCGTCTCGCGCGAGGCGGTCGGGTCGTACTTCTGCGGGTCGTTCGCGCCGGAGCCGATGACGAAGTGCGTGTGGTGGCTGGTGTGCAGGACGATGGATGCCACGTTGGCGGGGTCGCGCAGTTCGGGACGCTCCGTGCCGAGGCGGCGGGCCAGGTCGATCCAGGCCTGCGCCTGATACTCGGCCGAGTGCTCCTTCGTGTAGGAGTCGAGAATGCCGCGCTTCGACTCGCCCTCGGCGGGGAGGGGCACGTCGTAGGAGGCGTCCGGACCGTCGAGCATCCAGGCGATGACGCCGTCCTCGCCCTCGTAGATCGGGGAGGGACTGGTCTCGCCCCGCATCGCGCGGTCGACGGCCTCGACCGCCATCTTCCCGGCGAAGGCGGGGGCGTGGGCCTTCCAGGTCGAGATCTCGCCCTTCCGCGACTGGCGGGTCGCGGTCGTGGTGTGGAGGGCCTGACCGATGGCCTGGTAGATGGTCTCCTGGTCGAGGTCGAGCAGAGTGCCGATGCCGGCGGCGGCCGCGGGGCCGAGGTGGGCGACGTGGTCGATCTTGTGCGCGTGGAGCGAGATGGCCCGGACGAGGTCGATCTGGATCTCGTACGCCGTGGCGAGGGCGCGCACCACCGCGGCACCGTCGCGGCGCGTGTGCTGGGCGACTGCCAGCACGGGCGGGATGTTGTCGCCGGGGTGCGAGTAGTCCGCCGCGAGGAAGGTGTCGTGGTAATCGAGCTCCCGCACGGCGACGCCGTTGGCCCAGGCGGCCCACTCGGGGCTCGAGCGGCGCTCGAGGGCGCAGCCGAAGACGGTCGCGCCCACGCCGCCGATGGACACGGCGTGATCGAGCGCCTGCTGGCGCGCCGCGCTGACCGGCTGCCGCGACAGCGACGCGGCTGCGACGGCCGCGTTGTCGATGAGGCGGTTGACGATCATGTCGACGACGTCGTCGTCCACGGCGACGGGGTCCACGGCGACCCGGGCGAGCGCCCACGCCAGCTGTCCCTCGCGGGCGAGGTTCTCGTCGCTGCGGTGCACGCGCACGTGGTGGGTGATCGTCATAAGGAGTCCTCCGTCAGGGCTTCGAGGATGGTGGTGAGGGCGTTGTGCAGGTGCACGTGGGTGGCGTGGACGGCGAGCTCGGGGTCGCCGTCGCCGATCGCGTGCGCGATCAGTCGATGCTCTCGCGCCGAGGCCGAGAGGCGCAGGGGGTTGAAGCGCGCCATGCGTCGCACCCGCACGAGGTGCATGCGGACGCTGCGCAGTGACGCGGAGAGGTAGCTGTTGTCGACCGCCGCGTCGATGGCGGCGTCGAAGCGGGCGATGAGCGCGTAGTACCCGTCGGTGTCGTCGGTGTCGATGCCGTCGAACTCGGCGGCGAGGGCGCGGAACGCCCGGCGGTCGGCGCGGTGGGCGGCGAGACGGGATGCCTCGGACTCCAGGGCCCGGCGCAGCTCGAACAGGGCGCGGATGTCGTCCGCATCGATGCCGGCGACGACCGTCACCCGCGGCGAGGCCTGCGTCACGAGCCCGTCGGAGGCGAGTCGGCGCAGGGCCTCGCGGAGGGGCGTGCGGCTCACGCCGAGGCGTGCCGCCTGCTCGACCTCGGCGAGGACGGCGCCCGGGGCGAGGACGCCGGTCTGGATCTCGTCGAGCAGTCGGGAGTACGCCCCGTCACCCGCCCTCATGATCCGGCCTCTGTATACATTGCTATCGATTATGGCCGATCCGGCCGGTCATCGGGGGCTCTGCGTATACAAGGGCACGGCGGGGTGCTACGCCCACGCCTCCAGCGTCGACGCGACGGAGCCCAGCGTGGCGACCGCGGCGTCGCGGTCGGCCCGGGCCAGCGTCAGCCCGGCCACGACGAGCGAGGAGCAGACCGCTGCCAGCGCGTCCGTGGCATCCGGGTCCAGGTCGGGTCGGCGGTCGGCCACCGCGGCCCGGATCGCCGCGCGCATCTCGGCCGCGTAGCCCGACACCAGGCGGCGCAGGTCCGCGTCGTCGGACGCGAGGGGCGCGCACCCGGCGTTGAGGAGGAGGCATCCCGCCCGCGCGCGCGGGGTGTCGGCCGCGATGGCCGCGCGCATCTCGTCGACGTAGGCCTCGAGGGCCCCGGGGTCGCCACCGCCGAGCGGGCGCAGGCGCGTGCGGACGACGTCGTCGAGGTAGGCCGCGAGCACCGCGTCGAAGAGACCCCTCTTGCTGCCGAAGGCGTTGTACAGGCTCGAGCGGGTCAGGCCCGTGGCCTCCTCCAGCTCGACGACGCCCGTCTCGGCGTAGCCGCGCTGCCAGAAGACGTCGCGCGCCGCGTCGACCACCTGTCCTCGGTCGAAGGTCGCCGTCCTGCCCATGGGTGCCGCTCCTCGTCGTCGGGGTCTATATTAGACCGGTCGTTACAAAATAACCACGGGAGGAACCCATGCGCGCGATCATCCACCACGAGTTCGGAGAGCCCGCCGACGTCCTGGCCGTCGAGGAGGTCGCCACGCCCGAGCCCGGGCCGGGCGAGGTGCGCGTGCGCGTCACCCTGTCCCCCATCCACAACCACGACCTGTGGACCGTCCGTGGCACCTACGGCTACAAGCCCGAGCTCCCCGCGCGGGCCGGCACCGAGGCGGTCGGCGTCGTGGACGCGCTCGGCGACGGCGTCGAGGGACTGACCGTGGGACAGCGCGTCGCCACCGGCGGGACCTTCGGCGTATGGGCCGAGTACGTGCTCGCGCCGGCCGCGGCGCTCATCCCCGTCGCGGACGCCCTGTCCGACGAGGTCGCCGCGCAGCTCGTCGCCATGCCCTTCAGCGCCATCAGCCTCCTCCACTCCCTCGACCTCGCCCCCGGCGACTGGATCGTCCAGAACACCGCGAACGGCGCGGTCGGCCGCATGGTCGCGCAGATCGCCCGTGCCCGTGGCATCCACGTCATCGGTCTCGTCCGTCGCGCGAGCGCCGTCGCCGAGCTCGCGGAGCAGGGGATCGAGAACATCGTCTCCACCGACGACGACGGCTGGCGCGACCGGGCGCTCGCCCTCGCGGACGGCGCGCGCATCGTGGCGGGCGTCGACTCGGTCGGCGGCTCGGCCAGCAACGACGTGCTGTCGCTGCTCTCCGAGAACGGCACGCTCGTGATCTTCGGCTCGATGGGCGCCGGGAAGCTCGAGCTCTCCGCGGGCGACATCATCTTCCGCCAGGCGACCGTGAAGGGGTTCTGGGGCAGCGTCGTGAGCAAGACGATGGATGCCACCACCCGCGCGGCCCTGTTCGGCGAGCTCGCCCGCTACCTCGGGGACGGCACCGTGACCCTGCCCGTCGCGGCGACCTTCGGCCTCGACGACATCGCCGAGGCGGTCACCACGAGCCTGTCGCCGCGCATCGGCAAGGTCCTCCTGCGGCCGTGACGCCCGCCTGACCCGGCGCCGTCGGCCTTCGGCCTGACCGGCATGTCCCCCTTCGTGCAGGTTCGGCCCCCCGTTCCTGCACAAAGGGGGACACGCCGGGTCAGGCGCGGTCGAGGGCGGCGGCGAGCGCGTCCAGAGCGGGCCGCTGACCCTTCACGAGGCGGTCGCGGGCGACGTCCAGCGGCATCCATTCCGCCCTGTCGACCTCGGGGAAGGAGGCCGTCCGCCCCGAGCGGGGCGGCCATTCCATCTCGAACTCGCCGTAGACGAAGTCGGTGGCGGTGAACCCGGAGCCGTCGGCGACGAAGACGACCACCTTCTTGCCGGACGAGGTGGGGTAGGTGCCGAGCTCGGCCCACTCCCCCGCCGGCGGCTCGACGCCGAGCTCCTCCGCGAACTCGCGGCGGGCGGCGTCGCGTGCGCCCTCGGTCTCCGGGTCGAACTCGCCCTTGGGGACCGACCAGGCGCCGGCGTCCTTCGACGCCCAGAACGGTCCGCCCATGTGGGCGATGAGCACCTCGGGGGCGGGCGTCAGCCGGTACAGCAGGAGCCCCGCGCTCCAGGCGACCATCAGGCCGTCGCCGCCGGGACCCGCGTCGCCTCGTCGGTGATGATGTCGGCCCGCTTGCGGAACGTCCGTGCGGTGACGCGGTCGAGGGCGACCTGGCCGCGCATCGTCTCCGCCCGCTCGTACAGCGACGGTCCGCCGAAGCCGGTCAGCACCTTGACGAGCACGGGCAGCAGCTCGATCATGAAGAACAGTGCGGCGATCAACCAGTGCGCCCACTTCAGGACGGGCTCGCGCTCTCCGAGCCTCTCCAGCGCGGTGATCTGCGACAGCAGGCCCATGGCCTGCGCATTGCCGCCGGCGACCGAGGACGTGCGCTCGTTGTAGGCGGCGAGCGCCGCCTCGTACTGGGCGCGGGCCGCCGGCAGCTGGTCCTCCGCCTGCGCCTTGTTCTGCTCGGCCGAGGAGGCGGCGGCGTCCGTGCCCGCGGCGTTGGCGGCAGTGAGCGCCTGCTGGGCCTGCTGCAACTGCGACGACAGCGCGTCGTAGGACGACTGCGCCTGCTGCAGCTGGGCCTGGGCGGCATCCGAGCTCGCGCCGTCGCCGGCCACGCCGGTGCAGCCGGGCACCGTGCCGGCCCCCTGCCCCGTGAGCTCGCACTGGTACACCGCGCGCGCCTGGTCGATGACGGTCTGCTGGGCGGCGAGCTGCTGGGTGAGCTGGTCGACGGTCTGCTGGGCCGCGGCGGACTCGGCGGACGTCGACGACGTGCCGGCGACGATGCCCGTCGCCGCCTGGTTCTCGAGCGCACTGACCTGGGCGCTGGCCGCGTCGAGCGCCTGCTTCTCGGGACCGTTCAGGATCGCGTCCTGGTCGGTGAGCGCCTGCGTCACGTTCGTGGAGTTGACCTCGCGGGTGATGTCGTTCTGGAAGATCTGCAGCACCAGCGGCTCCGCGACGACGATGCCGATGAGCGCCGCCATGATGACGCGGGGGACGGCGAGGCCGAGGAGCCGTCCGATGTTCTTCGTCGACCGCATGGTCGAGGTGAGGAAGCGGTCGAGGTTGAAGATGATGAGGCCCCACACGATGGCGAGGGGGACGGCGAGCCAGATCGCCACGCGCACGCCGGTGAGCAACGCGAACATCATCGACAGGGCCGAGACGAGTGCCGTGCCGAACAGCACGAAGAACATCTGGACGAATCGCGGCGTCTCCTCCGGGACCTCGTCCAGGACGTCGTTGTCGGCACCGCCGAGCACGGCCATGCGGCGGACCATCGACAGACTCGGTCGCCGCGGGTCGGCGCGGCGCAGACGCGGGGGCCGGGGGTCCTCCGGCGCGGGGACGGCGAGCGCGACCGCGTCGAGCTCCCGGGGGCGCTCCTCGACCACCGGTTCGGACGCGCGCTGCTCCTCGACCACCGGGTCGGACGCCGGCTGCTCCTCGACCACCGGGTCGGACGCGGGCTGCGAGGACGCGGGGTCGGTCTCCGCCGGCGTGCGGTCGAGGGGCAGGGTCTCGTCGTCGGCCGGCGGGGCTCCCCACGGCTCGGCGGTGTGATCCTGCGGCTCGGCGGGATGCTCCGCCGCGTTCTGCGCGGCGAGGAATTCGTCGAGGTACTGCGCGCGTTCCTCGTCCGTTGTGAACTCGATGCGGCCGTCGGAGCCGAAGCGGCCGGGCCGGTGAGCGGAAAAGGACATTCGCTCAGGGTACGACGCGATCCCTGCCGTCTCCTGAGCGGCGCCTGAGGCGGGGCCCAGCGCGGGGCCCGGGCACGGAGAAGCGGGCCGGGCGCGCACGCCCGACCCGCTCGTCCGTGCGGTCAGCCCAGGCGCTTCTTGGGAGAGACCTCGTAGGTGTTCTCGGCGTCCGAGAAGACCGCGTCGCCCAGCGCCGCGTCGATGGCGGCCAGGGTGTCGCCGTCGAGCGTCACGCCCGAGGCCTTGACCGTGTCCGCCAGCTGCTCCGGCCGCGAGGCGCCCACGAGAGCGGCCGCGATGTTCGGGTTCTGCAGCACCCAGGCGATCGCGAGCTGCGGCATCGACAGGCCCGCCTCCTCGGCGATCGGCTTCAGCTTCTGCACGGCCTCGAGGACGTCGTCGCGGAGGAAGCGCTTGATGAAGTTGGCGCCGCTCTTCTCGTCGGTCGCGCGCGAGCCCTCCGGAACCGGCTGCCCGGGCAGGTACTTGCCGCTGAGCACGCCCTGCGCCATCGGCGACCAGACGATCTGCGAGATCCCGAGCTCTTCGCTCGTGGGGACGACCTTGCCCTCGATGACGCGCCACAGCATCGAGTACTGCGGCTGGTTCGAGATGAGCTGGATGCCGAGGTCTTTGGCGAGCTCGTGTCCTTCACGCAGCTGCTCGGCGGTCCACTCCGAGACGCCGATGTAGAGGACCTTGCCCTGGCGGACGAGGTCGGCGAAGGCCTGGAACGTCTCCTCGAGCGGGGTCTCGTAATCGAAGCGGTGGGCCTGGTAGAGGTCGACGTAGTCGGTGCCGAGGCGCTTCAGCGACCCGTTGATGGAGTCCATGATGTGCTTGCGGCTCAGGCCGGTGTCGTTCGGACCCATGGGGCCGGTCGGGAAGTACACCTTCGTGAAGATCTCGAGCGACTCGCGGCGCTGACCCTCGAGCGCTTTGCCGAGCACCGTCTCAGCGGCGGTGTTGGCGTACGTGTCCGCCGTGTCGAAGGTGGTGATGCCCGCGTCGAGCGCCGCGTGCACCGTCTTGACGGCGGCGTCGTCGCCGACCTGCGAGCCGTGCGTCACCCAGTTGCCGAGGGTGATCTCCGAGATCTTGAATCCACTGTTTCCGAGGTAGCGATAACCGACCATGAGTCCACGCTATCGGCGACCGCCGACACCGGGGCCGCACGCGTGCGCACCGGGCGGGTGCTCAGGCCGCCGACCGGCGCCGGGCCTGCTCCCGCGGATCGGGCACGGGCACGGCCGCGATGAGCGCCCGCGTGTACTCCTCGCGCGGCGCCGCGAGCACCTCGCGGCGGGGGCCCTCTTCGACGATCCGGCCGCGCCGCAGCACGACGACGCGATCGCTCAGCTGGTCGACCACCGCCAGGTCGTGGCTGATGAAGAGGCAGGCGAACCGCAGCTCCTCCTGGAGACGCCGCAGGAGCTCGAGCACCGTCGCCTGCACCGACACGTCGAGCGCCGAGGTGGGCTCGTCGGCCACGAGCAGACGGGGCTCGAGAGCAATGGCCCGCGCGATCGCGACGCGCTGCCGCTGACCGCCCGAGAGCTCGTGGGGGAAACGGCGGGCCCAGGATGCCGGGAGCTCGACGTCCGACAGGAGGGCGCCGACGCGCGCCTCGCGGTCCCGCGAGGACAGGTCGGTGTGGGCGCGGAGCGGCTCGGCGATCGACGCCCCGATGCTCATCCGGGGGTCCAGGGCCGCCGTGGAGTTCTGGAACACGACTCCGACCGACCTCTTCACCGCGAGCGCCTCGGCGCGGCGGGCCCCGCGGAGGTCGACGCCGTCGATGAGCACGCGTCCCGCCGTGATGGGCGCCAGGCCCAGCGCGCACATGCCGATGGTGCTCTTGCCCGACCCGGACTCCCCCACCAGCGCCGTCGTCTGGCCGCGGTGGATCCGCAGGTCGACGTCGTCGACCGCGGTGAGCGCGCGGGCCCCGCGGCCGTACACGACCGTCAGTCCCTGCACGTCGAGGACCGGCTCGCCCTCGGCCGCGGCGACGGCGCGTTCGGAGGCGCCGAGGCGCGGGACCGCCGAGAGGAGCTGTCGCGTGTACGGCGCCGCGGGCGCGTCGAAGATGCGCTGCACGTCGGCGCGCTCCTGCACCTCTCCGCGGCGCAGCACCACGACACTGTCGGCCATGTCGGCCACCACGCCCATGTCGTGCGTGATGAGGAGCATCGCCGTCCCGGTCCGCTCGCGCAGCCGTCGCATGACGTCCAGCACCTCGCGCTGGACGGTCACGTCCAGCGCGGTCGTCGGCTCGTCGGCGATGATCAGCTCCGGGTCGCAGGCGAGGGCCATCGCGATCATGACGCGCTGGGCCTGACCCCCCGACATCTGGTGCGGATACGAGCGCACGCGCGCGGCGGCATCCGGGATCTCCACCATCGTGAGGAGCTCGATGACGCGGGCGCGCCGAGCGGCGCGGTCCATCTCCGGGCGGTGCACGCGCAGCACCTCGTCGATCTGGTGCCCGATGGGGAAGACCGGGTCGAGGGCGTTCATCGGGTCCTGGAACACGACGGCGATGCGGGAGCCGCGGATCGCGTTGAGCCGGACCTCGTCGAGGGCGAGCAGGTCCACACCGTCGAACAGGGCCGTCCCGCGGACGCGGGCGCGCTCGGGGAGGAGTCCGACGAGGGCCAGGGCGCTCACGCTCTTGCCCGACCCGGACTCGCCGACGAGCGCGACGATCTCGCCGTGCCCGACCGTGAGGTCCAGTCCCGACACGGCGACGATCTTCTCGGTCCCGACCTCGAAGACGACCTCGAGTCCGGTGACCTCCAGCACGGGCGCGCTCACGAGCCGACCTCCCGGCGTGCCGGCTCGACGGGGGTCTCGCCCGCGGCGCCCCCGGGGGCGGCGCCCGCCGTGCTGTCGCGGTACTCCTGCCATTCGGCGAGCATCTTGCGGTGGTGGCCGACGAGCCACGTCATGTACCGCAGGGCGTTCGTGAGTCGCGTGCGCGGCCGGGAGGCGTCCTCGGGGAGGACGTCGAGGCCGAACTCGAGGGTGGAGTTGATGCGCCGGACGTAGTCCCGCTCCCCCGCGAGGAACCCGCCCCACACGTCGTCCTCGGTGCGGAAGTAGTGGCTGCGGTCGCCCGGGATGGCGTGGCGCTTGAGGAAGCCGAGGTTCACGAGCGCGCGGGTCGACATCGACACCGCACCGGCGCTGGCCTGCAGCAGATCGGCGATCCGAGCCGACGACAGGTACGGCTCGTCGACGATCAGGAGGAGGGCGAGGACGCGGCCCTCCATGCGCGGGTTCCCGGCCGCACCCCAGGCGTACGCGAAGTCCTCCACGAAGGCGCTCACGGCCTCGTCCAGCGGACCGGTGGGCTCGGCGTGTCCGTCGTCGATCACAAGGCCATCCCCTTCAGCAGCTCCGACGGCTGCTCCGTCGCCAGAGCGTAGCGATAGCGGTCGTACGGCCACATGGACATGCCGCTCAACCGGATCGAGACGACCTCCCCCGCGTCGTCGCGCTCGACGCCCATCGGCTCGCCGCTGGCGCCGAAGCTGGCCCGCGCGGGCATGCGCAGCGTCCCGTCGGCGTCGACCTCGAGCACCTCGGCCGATCGGGCCGGGTCGGGGTCGGCCGGGTGCAGCACCGCGAGGGCGCCGCCGAGGTCGACGAGATCGGCGACGCTCCACATGCTCGCGAACCGCCCGGTGATGTCCGCCGCGCCCGGCTCGCGGTCGAGCTGGGCGAGAGCGAGGCGCAGGATGCCGACGGCCCCGGTCGCGAGCACGTCGGCCGGACCGTCGATGGCGTTGGTGAGGACGCTGACGACGATGTCGTCGTCCAGGTCGAGCCACGTGCGCGTGATGTGCCCGGGATAGCCGCCGCTGTGTCCGATCAGGCTCGCCCCGTCGAGGTCGCGCACGTCGAAGCCGAGCCCGTAGTGCCGCAGCACGCCCGCGTACTCGATGTCCGACTCCCGGCGCTGCAGCAGGCGCCGCGACCCCTCGGACAGCAGCGTCTCCTCGCCGGGGGCGTGCGCGGCGAAGTACGCGGAGAGGTCGCGGGCCGTGCCGAACCATCCCGTGGCCGCCGCCATCGCCCGCGTGTCGACGTGCGGGATGACGCGCCGGGGCGCCCCCGCCTGCAGCGCCGCGGTGTGGCCGGAGGCGTACTCGTCGGCCCGGTCGGCATCCCATTCGGGTCCCAGGTCGTCCAGACCGAGCGGACGGACGATCTCGTCGGTCACGTACTGCCCGTACGTCCGTCCCGTCGCCGCCTCGATCACGAGACCGAGCAGCGAATATCCGACGTTGGAGTACTTGAAGTGCTCGTTCGGGGCGAAGACGCGCCCCTCCTCGGCCGCCATGCGCAGGATCTCGGCACCGTCCGGGAAGGGCAGGCCGCGCTGCCAGAAGTCGGCGACGACGCCGTCTCGGATGACCCCGCCCTGGTGCCCGAGGAGCTCGCGCACGGTGACCGGGCCCACCTCGGCGTCCGCCAGCTCGGGCAGCCACCGTGACACCGGGTCGTCCAGGCGCAGCGTCCCGCGCTCGACGAGCTGCAGGACCGCGGTGGCCGTGAACGTCTTGGAGTGCGAGGCGATGCGGAAGAGGTGCCCCGTGGTGAGGGGCTCGGACGTCGTGGCATCCGCGACCCCCCACGCCTCGTCGAGGAGGAGCTCCCCGCGGTGGCGGATGGCGACCTGGATGCCGGGGACCCCGCGCAGCTCGTGCTGGAACCCGATCCACTGGGCGACGTAGGCGGCTCCGGCGCGGAGCAGCGCGTCGCGGCGGGCGGCGGTCCCGTCCGCCGCGTCCGACTGGCTGGGGGCCGCATCGCGGTGCGCCGTGGTGGGCGCGGCGGTGGGCGCATCCGCGAGCGCGGTGGCGGGCGCGTCGGCGGCCGTCGCATCGGCGAGGGTCGCGGCGGGGGCGGAGGAAGGAGTCGACACGGTCAGCGTCCTTTCGGGTCGAGGGCGTCGCGCACGGTGTCGCCCAGGGTGATGAGCGCGAGCACGGTGATGCTGAGGAAGAGGGCGGGAAAGAGGAGCATATGCGGCGCCGTGCCGACGTACGACTGCGCGTTCGCCAGCTGCAGGCCCCAGGAGATCGTGGGCGCCCGCAGCCCCACACCGAGGAAGGTGAGGGTCGACTCGGCGACGATGACGCCGCCGACGAAGGTGGCGGCGATCGCCAGCACCGGCCCGATCGCGTTGGGGAGCACGTGCCGGAGGACGATCTGCACGTGCGACAGTCCGATGACGGATGCCGCCCGCACATAGTCGGCGCCCCGGACGCTCCGCACCGCGCCGCGCACCAGACGGGCCATCGTGGGCCACGAGAAGAAGGCCAGCACGAGCGAGACCAGCACGGGGTCGGGCCGGCCGAGGCTGTTCAGGACGATGATCGCGCCCAGGATGAACGGGAACCCGAGGAACACGTCGGTGAGGCGGGAGATGATCGTGTCCAGGATGCCGCCGGCGTACCCGGCGATTGTCCCGAGCACGATCGCCACGATGAGGCAGAGCGCCGTCGTCAGCAGTCCGATGGACAGCGACGTGCGGGTACCGAAGATGACGTTGGCGTAGATGTCGCAGCCCTGCAGGTCGGTCCCGAACAGGTGTCCCGGCCCGGGCGGCAGGGCGCTGTCGACGAGGTCGCAGGCGCGCGGGTCCCCGCTGCCCGAGAGCATCGCGATCGGCCCGGGCGCGACGGCGACGAGCGCGAGCACCGCGAGCACGGCGAGGGGCGCCCAGAACGTCACCCGGCGGCGCAGGACGGACCAGAGGCCGCGGTCGACGAGCGTGGGCTGGTCCGCTGCGGTGGCGGCGATCATCTCAGACATGGCGGATCCTCGGGTCGAGGGCGGAGTTGACGAGGTCGACCAGCAGGCTGAGCGCCAGGAAGATGAGGATGAGCGTCGTGCCCACCCCCACCACGGTGGGTCCCTCGTGCGTGCGGATCGCGGAGAACAGCAGCTGCCCGATGCCCGGCAGGTTGAACACGCCCTCGACCACGACGGCGCCGCCGAGCAGGTAGCCCAGGTCGATGGCGACGAAGGTGAGGACGGGGGCGACGGAGTTGCGCATGACGTGCGTGCCGACGATCGTGCGACGCGGGACGCCCTTGGCACGCAGGGTCCGGACGAAATCGGACTGGAGCGTGTCGATGACGCTGCCGCGCATGAGGCGCGCGATCGCGGCGAGGCCGAAGATCGCGATGACGGCCGCGGGCAGGAGGTAGGCCGTCGGCCATCCCGCCGTCGTGCCGGCGATGGGGAGCCACTTCAGCTGCAGGCCGAAGATCAGCTGCCCGCCGACGGCGACGACGAAGATCGGGATCGAGGTCGCGAGGATCGTGGTCAGCAGCACGCCGCGGTCGATCCAGCTGCCCTTGCGCAGGCCCGCGACGAGACCGAGGAGCACACCGAGCACGACCTCGATGACCCAGGCCGTGACGGCGAGCGTGATCGTCACCGGCCAGCGCGCGGCCATGCGGTCGGCCACCGCGACGCCGTCGAAGGTGGTCCCCAGATCTCCCGTGAACAGTCCGCCGAGGTAGCGCAGGTACTGCAGGACGAGCGGATCGTCGAGGTGGTACTGCCGCCGCAGCTCGGCCACGACCGTCGGCGGGAGCGGCCGGTCCCCGCCGAGCGCCGCGATCGGGTCGCCCGGGAGGGCGTAGACCATCGCGTAGATGATGAAGGTGACGCCGAGGAAGACGATGCCGACCTCCAGCAGGCGCCCGCCGGCGGCGCGCGCGAACCTCACGCGGTCACCGCCGCCCGGGCCGCCGCCAGCAGGGCGTCCAGCTGCACGCCGACCAGGTCGGCGAGCGGGAGGGTGTCGAGCGGCACCTGTTCGGCCTCGGCCACCCAGTCGTCGTAGACGCGCCGGAAGGCGTCGCGCTCGCGGCGCACCGTGTCGTGCGCGACTCCCGCCGCGCACTCCGCCTCCAGCGCGCGCAGGAGCATCCCCCCGAACCGGAGGCGGAAGGACCGCACGGTGTCCTCGTTCGAGAACACCTCGGCACGCGTCGCGACGCGCTCGTCGGTCAGACGCCGCGCCCGCTCGTCCTCGGCATCCGCGAGGACCGCCATCAACGGCGCGAACGCGCGTGCACCGCGCAGGAAGGGGCTGGGGATCGTCAGGTGCGGATCCACCCGGGACAGCACGCCCGTCAGCGTCTCGCCGAGGGTGCGGAGCCGGTGCGCGCGATCCGCGACGACACGGCGGTACGGCAGGCCGCTCGGACGGTCGTCCGCCACGTCGGCGTGCGTCCAATAGGGCAGCTCGGCGACCATGACGAGGGTGCCGAAGCGCTGCAGGTAGTCGGCGGAGCCGCCCCCGGACGCCTCCGCGAGCGGGTCGAGCCCGAGCGACTCGACGTAGTCGTAGCGCTCCGCGACCGTCGGGCAGCGGAACACGGCGTCGCCGAGACGCACCAGGTCGGGCGACTCCGGCTCCCCGTTGTCGAGGGGCAGACCGTGGCGTGCCGGGATCGACGACAGCTCGCGGACGAGCGCGTCGTCCTCGCGGTTCACGTAGAAGTACACGCCGCCGACCTCGGCGTTGTGCAGGCCGACGAACAGAGCCGGCTCGACCGTGTCGAAGAGGTCGGCGAGGGCCCGGGTCTCGGGCAGCACGCGGTCGAAGTGCAGCCGCTTGTACGACAGCGGGAAGCTCCACTCGACCTGCTCGTCCGGGGCGGGGCGGTAGAACGCCCGCCCGTACGCGCCGCGGTCGCCGGGCGCGGCGAACCAGCCCTCGTTCAGGCGGGTCCCGTCCGGATCGATGCACGGGACGATGTGGAAGGTCATGCCCAGCTCGCCGCGGAGGGCGTCGTCGGCGACGAGCCGCCGGGCGAGGGCGAGGGCGGTGTGGAAGCCGATGGGCTCGTTGGGGTGCACGCCCCCGGCGACGACGGCGTGCGCCGGCCCGTCGCCGATCTCGTAGACGGGGATGGGCTCGCCGAGCCGGGAGCGGCCGAGGAGGCGACGGCGCACGAGATGCGGTGCGCCCTCGGCGAGGGCGAGGAACGCGGACTCGAGGGCGTCGACCGTGGGGAAGCCCGTCAGGACGGGCGAGGGGGAGAGAAGGGGGTGCATGGGTGTCCCGGGGGTCGGCGGCCGGCGCGCGGGCGGGGGCTTCGCGCGCCGGCCGGGGAGGTCAGCGCAGCTGGATCGCGCGGTAGGTCGGGTTGCCCACCGGCGAGCTCACGAGCTCGGCGACGCGCTCCGAGGTCACGTAGGAGTACGTCTCGAAGAACAGCGGCACGGCCGGGAACTCCTCCTGGATGATGTCCTGGACCGCGGCGTACGCCTCTCCGTCCCCGCTGAGGTCGGCGTCGGCGGTCTGCATGGCCGCGCTCACCTCGGGGTCGTAGAACGGGATGCAGTTCGCGCAGCCGCCGCCCTCGATGAAGAACACGCGCAGCGTGGCCTGCTGGCTGGGGTACAGCGCTCCCCAGCGGGAGAAGAACGGCCCGGTGAGCGAGGCGTCCGTGCGCTTCTGCAGGAACTCCGCCCAGTCCGCGGTCGGCGTCGCGGTCGCGTCGATGCCGAGGTTCTGCCGCAGCTGGTTCGCGATGGCCTCGTAGAGCGGGTCCAGTCCGCCGCCGCCGGGGTAGGTGATCTCGAGGGGCCCGTCGAACCCTCCCGCCTCGTCGAGCAGCGCCTTCGCGGCATCCGGGTCGTACTCGCAGTACTCGCCGCAGATGCCCTCGGGCGTCCCGGGCTCGATCGCCGGGGTCCACGCCGTCGCCGGGGTGTACGTGCCGCCGTAGATGCGGTCGATGATGGTCTGCCGGTCGATCGCCATCGACAGCGCCTGGCGCACGCGGACGTCCTGGTACTGCTCGTTCCACAGCGGCAGGCCGAGGAACGAGATGCCGGGCGCCTCGAAGGAGTACAGGCGGTCGCCGAAGTCGGTGCCCGCCTGGATGAGGCGGCTGGCGGGCACGCCCGCGACGTCGAGGTTGCCGGCGAGCACGTCGGTGTAGGCGGTCTCGGAGTCGGTGTAGGGGACGAAAGTGATCTCGTCGACGGTGGGGGCCTCCCCCGCGAAGTCGTCGTAGGCCGACACCGTGATCGGCTCGTTCTCGACGTAGTCGCCCGTCATCTCGAAGGGGCCGTTGCCGACGGGGTGCGTGTTGTAGGCGTCGAAGTCCGACAGTGCCGACTCCGGCATCGGGAAGAACGCCGTCTGCGCCTGCGTCACCTGGAGCGGGAACTGTCCGTCGGGGCTGACGAGCTCCACCGTGAAGGTCAGGTCGTCCACGACGGCGAGACCCGACATGGCATCCGTCGTGGGATCTCCCTCGGCCGGGTTCAGGTCGGCGTACCCGACGATGGATGCCAGCTGCCCCGAGTTCTCGAAGGCGTTGGGCCCGTAGGCCACGGCGTTCCAGGAGTCGACGTAGCTCTGCGCGGTGACGGGGGTGCCGTCCTGGAAGGTCCACCCGTCGCGGAGGGTGACGGTCCACGTCTGCGCGTCGTCGGACTCGATCGACTCCGCCTGGACGTACTCCAGGGTGCCGTCGGA
Source organism: Microbacterium sp. HMH0099 (assembly GCF_049384025.1). NCBI lineage: Bacteria > Bacillati > Actinomycetota > Actinomycetes > Micrococcales > Microbacteriaceae > Microbacterium > Microbacterium sp. HMH0099. Next base: position 283,405 of record NZ_JBMRJR010000001.1, read on the forward strand.
CTGCAGGAAGGCCAGCGGCGACCAGACCGCCATGTTGAAGTCGTAGGCGATCGACTGCCGCCCGGGGATGAGCTGCTGCGGGTCGGTGACCGCCACGCGGATGGATGCGTCGGCGGACGCGGTGTCCCCGCCGTCACCGCCGGAGCAGCCGGCGAGCGCGAGAGCGCCGGCGGCGAGCACGGCGAGCGCGATTCTTCTCTTCATCAGGAGCCTCTCGGGAAAGGGCGACGTTCCGCGCCCAAGGTGGGATGCAAGTGGAACTGCGCCCAGAGAACACCCGTGTCGCGAGACGGTCAATGCGAAACGTTCAGAAGTTTCAGCGAGTGATGAAAACTTAACGCCCGGGAAACACCGGCTCGGAGGCCGTGGCATCCCTCTCCCACACCGATAAACGCCGCCTGCCCCGAGAAACGCCCGCACGCGGCGTTTCTCGGGGCAGCGAGCGTTTATCGGCAGACCCCGAGGGTCAGGCGTCCTTGCGGATCCAGCGGAAGGTGAGGCGCACCACCGCGAGCCCGACGACGAGCCATAGGGCCGTGACGAGGAGGATGAGGGGGTGGTCCCACGACCCGGACGGCTCGGCCGCGGAGAAGGAGTCCGGCAGGAACACCGACCGGAAACCCTGCGCCAGCCACTTCAGCGGGAACACGCTCGCGATGTTCTGCAGCCACTCTGGGAGCGTCGAGAAGTTGATGTAGACGCCCGAGATGAACTGCAGCAGCAGCACGATCGGGATGACGACGCCGGTGGCGCTGCGACCGGTCCGCGGCAGGGCCGAGAGTCCGATGCCGAGGATCGCGCACGTGGTCACTCCGAGCAGGAACACCCACGCGAAGGTCAGCCACCGTTCCGGGTCGTCCGGCAGCGGCACGCCGAAGGCGAGCGCCGCGACCGCGATGAGCAGCGCCGACTGCAGCAGGCCGGTGATCAGCACCTGCCCGAGCTTGCCGATGAAGTACGACACGGGGCTCAGCGGCGTGCCCCCGAGGCGCTTGAGCGTGCCGTCGCTGCGCTCCATCGCGATGTCGATCGACATGTTCTGCAGCCCCGACAGCAGCACCCCGGCGGCGAGCATGGCGGGGAGGTAGAACCGGGCGGCATCCACTTCGTCCCCGGGCGGGCCGAAGGTCTGCGCGTCGAAGGCCACCGCGAAGATGAGCAGGATCATCACGGGGAACAGGAACGTGAAGAACACCGAGTCGCTCTGCCGGAAGTACGAGCGGATCTCGAAGGCGACCCGCGCCGCACCCAGCCGCAGCACCCGGTTCACGCGAGGCCGCCCGACGCCGCGGCGGTGCGGCGCTCGTCGGCGCCGAGGAACGACAGGTACACGTCCTCCAGGCTCGGGCGCACCACCTCCAGCCGGTCCGGCTCGCCGAGCCGGGCGTGCAGCGCGACGACGAGCGCCCCGGGGTCGTCCGTCCGCCGCTCCTGGACGACACCGTCCTCGCGCCAGCGCACGAGCGGCACCCGGGCGTCGGGCCCGCCGAGCTCGTCGATGGGACCGGTGGATGCCACGGCTCCCGCGACGATGATGGCCGCGCGTTCCGACAGCTCGGCGGCCTCGTCGAGGTAGTGCGTCGTGAGGAGGATGGAGGTCCCCTCGGCTTGGAGCGTGCGGATGAGGTCCCAGAACTGCCGGCGCACCTCCGGGTCGAACCCGGTCGTGGGCTCGTCGAGGAACAGCAGCTCCGGACGCCCGACGATGCCGAGCGCCACGTCGACGCGGCGACGCTGACCGCCGGAGAGCTTGCGTACCGACACCTTGGCCTTCTCGGTGAGCCCGACGGCCGCGATCACCTCGTCGACGTCCCGCGGGCGCGGGTAGAAGGAGGCGAAGTGCGCGAGCAGCTCGCGCACGGTCGCCGTCGGCGCCTCGCCCGTGTTCTGCAGCACGATGCCGAGCCGGGCCTTCCAGTCCAGACCGCCCCGGTGCGGATCGACGCCGAGCACCCGCACCTCCCCGCTCGTGCGGTCGCGGTACCCCTCGAGGATCTCGATCACGGTGCTCTTGCCGGCGCCGTTCGGTCCCAGGAGCGCGAACGTCTCGCCGCGTCGGATCTCGAACGCGACCCCGCGCAGCGCCTCGACGCCGCCGCGGTAGGTCTTGCGCAGGTCCCGGACCTCGACGACGTTCTCGCTCATGGGCCCAGTCTGTCGTGCCGCAGCCACCCGCTTCACGTCAATTCGCCCGACACCCGCCCGGCGGGTCAGGACCGCTCGGCCCCCAGGCGGGTGAGCACCGCGCGCGCGGCGTCGGACATCTCGGCGGCCACGCCGAGGCTGCCGAGGTAGTCGACGACCGACTCCATCTCGTGGGCGCGACGGACGGCGTGCTTGCGGCTGCCCGTCTCGTACCGGTCCATCTTCGCCTCCGCGTCGCCCGACAGCTGCGCCGCGATCTGCGCCCGCACCCACGGCTCGCAGCCCGCGGCCCGTCCGGCCTCGAGCGCCTCGATCACGATCGCAGCGAGGCTCTTCATCAGGACGCTGCGCAGGAGCTTGCGCGACGTGGCGTCCCCGGCGGGCCCGTCGATCAGCTCCACGTCCGAGCCGAACCGTCGCAGCACCTCGGCCACGTCGGCCGCCGCTCCGCCGCTGACGATCGTCTCCGTCGCCGCGCCCTTGGTCGGCACGGGACCCAGGATCGCGACGTCGGCGAAACGGGCGCCCGCCGCCTCCACGACGGCCGCGACGTCGACCATGACCTCGGGCGAGGCGGTGGTGAAGTCGGCGTAGACCGCGCCGGGGCGCAGGTGCGGTGCGGCGTCGGCCGCGATGCGGGGGCTCAGAGCCGCGCCGGTGAGCACGATGACGAGGTCGCCGGCCGCAGCCAGGGCGTCGAGCGTCGCCGCCCGCTCCACCCCGTCCGGCGTCGGGGTCGGGGCGGGGTCGTAGCCGTGCACCTCGTACCCGGCCTCGACCGCCCCGCGGGCGTAGAGCGAGCCCGCCTCGCCGAGTCCGATGATTCCGATCACGCGCATGTTGTTCCTTTCGAGACGCGCGAGTCGGTGCTCGCGCTATCGGCCGACGGCCGCTGCCGCCCGTCGGAGTTCGGGTGCCCACTCGGGCAGTCGCGCCGGATCCGTCGACTCGACGGGGCCGGACGCGGAGAGGGAGGCGATGACCTCCCCGGTCCCCGCGAAGACGGGGACGCTGATGGATGCCACGGCGGTGTCGCGCTCGGCGACGGAGACGTGGAAGCCGTTCCGACGGATGTCGGAGAGGTCGGCATCCATCCCCTCCACCGACACTGTGCGGCCGTCCGCCCGCTGCGTCTCGCCCAGCAGCTGGAGGATGCGGGCGATCTCGTCGACGGGGAGGTTCGCGAGGATCGGCTTGCCCGCCCCGAGGTGCAGGGCGAGCCGGCGCCCGAGCGGCAGCTGGTAGCGCAGCGGGTGCTCCCCGTCGACGCGGACCGCGAGGATGCGCTCGTCGCCGCTGCGGACGTACAGCGAGGTGGTGAGACGGGTCGTGTCGGCGAGCTGCTGCAGGTGCGGCCGCGCGCGGTTGCTGAGCGGATCGGACGAGATGTACCCGTGCGCCATGCCGAGGGTCGCGACGCCCAGCCGGTACTCGCCCGCTCCGCTGGCGACGAGGTCGCGGCGCTGGAGCACGGCGAGCAGACGGAGGAGCGTCGCCGACGAGAGACCCGTTCCGCGGCTGAGGTCGACGAGCCGCAGCGGGCGGTCGGCGCGCTCCAGCAGCTCGAGCACCTCGAGGGCGCGCTCGACGCTGCGGACCGTGGGCTGACCTGACGTCTCATCGCGAGCCGGACTCATCCATCTAGTCTGTCGGATCGGTCAGGAGGCCAGGATGCCGCGACGGATCTCGGACTCGTCCGCGTTCTTGCGCCGTGCACGCTCGAGGACCGCCTCCGCCTCCGCCGCCGGCACGACCGCGAGGCCGTCGCCGTCGCCGACGACGACGTCACCGGGCGTCACGACCACGCCGCCCAGCGCGATGGGCACGCCCACGCGGAACGGGCCGTTCTTGTACGGACCGGCGGGGCTGCTCGACCGGGCGAAGACGGGGAAGCCCATCTCCTCCAGGTCGCCGACGTCGCGGACGGCGCCGTCGACGACGAACCCGGCGCAGCCGACCTTGCGGAGCCGCTCGGCGATGAGCTCGCCGATGAGGGCGCGGTCGGTCACGCCGTGGCCGTTGACCACGAGCACGGCACCGGCGGGCACCTGCGAGATCGCGGCGTGGATGCCGGCGTTGTCGCCGCCGGCCACCTCCACGGTGAAGGCCGGGCCGGCGACCGCGGCGCCGCGCCAGACGGCGTGGATCCCGGCGTCGACGACGTTGAGCCGGTCCATGGAGTCACCGATGTTGGCGACGGGGAGGGCGGCGAGACCGGCGACGACGTCCGCGGCGACCGGGGTGGGTGAGGTGGTCATGTGGCATCCATTCGTTCGAATCGGCCGACGGTCAGTCGGCGGGCTTCCATCCGTGGGCGTACGACAGCAGCAGCGTCCAGATGCCGAGCACGCCGGCGATCCCGAACGCCCAAGGGCTCAGCGCGTCGGCGACGCCGACGACGAACGAGCCGTTCGCCAGGAGCAGGCCGATGATCTGCAGCACCACCAGCACCGTGCCGACGATGAGCATCGTGGCCAGGAGGACCACGAAGACGGGGGTCATGAGCGCGATCGCGCGGCGGCGGACGGGGCCGTGCGGGTTCTCGGCGGGAGTCTTCTCTTCAGACATGTGCTTCTCCGATGACGGACGCGGGCTAGAACGACACCGGCAGCCAGCCGGGACCGATGAGGGCGGCGATCGCGAGGATCGGCAGGACGTACCAGACGATCAGCGGCACGAAGGTCTTCACGGGGTTGACCTGGGCGATTCCGGTGGCGATGTAGATCGCCGAGGCGCCGGGAGGGGAGGCCCCCTCGGTGGACGCCGCGACGAGGACGACGCAGGCCGCCAGGATCGGGTCCACCCCCGACACCATGAGAACGCTGAAGCCGATGCCGCCGATCGTCGCGATCGTGGCGGTGGAGCTCAGCGGTCCTGCGACGAGGACGGTGAGGACCGCGACGATGATCGACATGACCACCGGCGAGGCGTTGAGGCCGTTCAGGACCGCGGCGAGCTGATCGCCCAGGCCCAGCTCGGTGAGGACGGCGCCGCCCGCGAAGGCGAACACCAGCGTGGCGCCGATGTCGCGGTAGCGCGGGGCCGTCTTGGCGATGAAGTCGTACCACGCCCGGCCGCCGCGGGGCAGACCGCGCCAGCCGAGGAGGACGGCGAAGATCATGAGGAGCACGGGGATCCAGACGATGACGCTGACGGCATCCATCGTGTCCTCGCCGAGCGCCTGGGTGAGCGCGTCCCCGGTGGGTCCGAGCGTGACCGCGACCGGGATGACGATGCCGAGGAAGACCAGCAGCGACGTCCATCCCTGACGGAACGAGCGGGCGAAGGGGAGGATGTCGGCCGCGGCGACCCGGTCGATCTTGTGGCGGCGCACGAAGATGAAGATCACGATGAGGCGCCACAGCACGCACCAGGCGGCGGCCACGAACATGGCGATCAGGAGCTTGTCGATGGTGACGTACGGCGCCACGGTGGCCGTGCCGATCAGGATGAAGAACGAGGCGCTGGGCGGGATGACCGTGCCGTTGCCGGCGTTGCCCGCGATGACCGTGGCCGCCACGTGCGGGGGCCAGTTCGACCGCTTCATCCAGGGGATGGCGACCGATCCCATCGTGGCGGCGTTCGCGGAGCCGGAGTGGGCGACGGAGCCGAACAGCGCGGAGCCGATCGTCGCCACGTAGCCCGCCCCGCCGCGCAGGCGGCCCAGCAGCGAGTTGAGGATGTCGACCTGGCGGTCGATGACTCCGGTGGATGCCAGGAGGAAGCCGATGAACGTGAACGCCAGGGCCGCGAAGACGATCTCCTGCGTGAACGCCGCCTCCAGTCCGACCGCCAGCAGGCGGAGGAAGTCCGCACCGCCGAAGGCGCAGACGACGAGGAAGCCGACGACCATCGCCTCGCCGATGCCGCGTTTGACGACGACGCTCCAGAGGACGATCACGCCGATGTAGGCGATCAGCGCCCAGACAGCCAAGCCCATAGTGCTCTCCATTGAGGTGGGGGGTTCATCTAGTGAACTAAGTGTTCACCTGTTGGAGTATGCCTCACCCCTGCGAACGCGTCAACCGCGCCGACTTGAAGGTCGAAGAACCCTGGCAAACACCTGGGCGATCCAAACCATCCCCCCCACGGTCCCCGGATGACCCGCGTACGACGACCTCGCCCGCGGTCGTCACCCATCCCCCACTCCGCCCTCGAACCGTCCACGTGGACGCTGGAGGTTGTCTTTTGTCGTCCCTGCTCACACCCACGATGGTCCGCGCGACCGCCGCGACCCCCGAACCGCTGCTCACCCCCGTCGCCCCCGCGCCCGGCGGCGGGCCCGAGGACATCACCACCGTTCCCGTCCCCGCTCAGCCGGGGACCTCGGTCATGGGCAGCCTCCTGCCCGACTGGTCCCTCGGGGAATGGCTCGGCTACAGCGGCATCATCGTGCTCGCCCTGCTCCTGACCGTCGTCGCGACGACGACCCTCTGGTGGATGCTGCACGCGTGGCGCTCCGCCGACGACCTGCGGGCCACGCAGTTCAGCTCGTCTCCGCGCCCCGCACGGCACCGCTTCACGCTCCTCGTCCCCGGTCGCCACGAGGAGGAGGTCATGGGGCAGACCCTGGACCGCCTCGCGCAGCAGGACCACCCCAACTTCGAGATCATCGCCATCGTCGGCCACGACGACCCGGGGACCGAGCTCGTCGTCCGGCAGGCCGCCGCGCGGCATCCCGACCTCATCAAGGTGGTCGTCGACGACAGCGTCCCCAAGAACAAGCCCAAGGCGCTCAACCGCGCCCTGCAGATCGCCACCGGCGACGTGGTCGGCGTGTTCGATGCGGAGGACGAGGTGCACCCCGGCCTGCTGACCGTCGTCGACTCCAAGTTCCAGGAGACGGGCGCCGACGTCGTGCAGGGCGGCGTGCAGCTGATGAACTTCGAGACCAGCTGGTGGTCGCTGCGCAACGTGCTCGAGTACTACTTCTGGTTCCGGTCGCGCCTGCACTTCCACGCCCGGTCCAAGTTCATCCCCCTCGGCGGCAACACCGTCTTCGTCACCCGTGAGCGCCTGGAGTGGTCGCACGGCTGGGACGACCAGTGCCTCGCCGAGGACTGCGAGCTGGGCGTGCGCCTGTCGAGCGACGGCGCGAAGGTCGTCGTCGCCTACAACCCCGAGTACGTCACGCGCGAGGAGACCCCGCCCACCCTGAAGTCGCTATACAAGCAGCGCACCCGCTGGAACCAGGGGTTCCTGCAGGTGCTCGGCAAGGGCGAGTGGAAGGCGCTGCCGACCCTCCGCCAGCGGATGTACGCCCGCTACCTGCTGAACATGCCGTTCCTGCAGGCGGCCACCGGTCTGCTGATCCCGATCTCGGTCGCGTTCATCCTGCTGGTCAAGGTGCCGACCCCGGTCGCGCTGATCACCTTCCTGCCCCTCGTCCCCACCGTCATCACGCTGGTGGCCGAGGCTGCCGGGCTCACCGAGTTCGGCCGCGTGTACGACAAGAAGGTGCGGGTGCGCGACTACGTGCGCCTCGTGCTGGGACTCGTGCCGTACCAGATCTTCCTCGCGGCCGCGGCCGTGCGCTCCGTCGTCCGTCAGCTGCGCGGCGACGGCAGCTGGGAGAAGACCGAGCACACCGGCGCGCACCGTGAGGCCGCGTCCGAACCGACCACGAGCCGCGAGCTCGTGGGCGCCACCGCGGAGGTGACCCGATGACCTCGACCCTCGAGCGCCCCACCGCGCCGGTCCCCACCCGCCGCGACCGCGGAACGGCCGACGCGCCCGCACGCCGCTCGACGTGGCGCACCCGCCTCGTCGACGCGGCCTGGCTGCTGCCGCCGCTGTTCGTCGGCATCCTCGTCAACGCCCTCAACCTCGGCGGCTCGCCGCAGAGGATCGACGACGAGGGCACCTATACCGCCCAGGCCTGGAGCATCGGCAACCTCGGCGAGCTGACCCACTACACGTACTGGTACGACCACCCGCCGCTGGGGTGGATCCAGATCGCCGCCTACGCGGGCCTGACCGACGCGTGGGAGCGCTACGACGTCGCCGTGATCGCCGCCCGCGAGGCCATGCTGGTCTTCACGGGGACCGCCGCGATCCTGCTGTGGGTGCTGGTACGCCGCATCGGATTCGCCCGGCTGACGGCCTCGGTCGCGGTCGCGATCTTCCTGCTCTCGCCGCTGGCGGTGCAGTTCCACCGTCAGGTGTACCTCGACAACATCGCGACGGCGTGGCTGCTGGCCGCCCTACTGCTGGCCTTGAGCCGGCGCGCGCAGCTCATCGGCTACATCGGGGCCGCCGCCGCCTTCGGCATCGCCGTGCTGACGAAGGAGACGTACCTCCTCGCGCTGCCGCTGCTCGCCTGGTTCCTGTGGCGCGGCGCCGACAAGACGACCCGCCGCTACACGCTGTCGGTCGCGGCCGCGGTGCTGGGTCTCATCGGCCTCACCTACGTCGCGTTCGCCGTGGTCAAGGGCGAGGTCATGCCGGCCGACGGCCGCGTGAGCCTGTGGGACGGGCTGGCCTTCCAGCTGGCGTCCCGCGAGGGCAGCGGGTCTCTGTTCGACCCCGAGAGCCTCATGTCCCGGACCGTCGGCCTGTGGTGGCAGCTGGACGCGGCGCTCATCGTGACCGCGCTCGCGGCGGCCGTGGCCGCGTTGTTCGTCCGTCGCCTCCGGCCCTGGGCGATCGCCCTGCTCGCGCTGACGGCGTTCATGTTCCGCGGCGGCTACCTCCCGGTGCCGTACGTCATCATGCTGCTCCCCTTCGCCGCGATCGTCGTGGCCGGAATGGGTCAGATCGCCGTCGAGTCGCTGCGGTCGCGGGCGACGCTGCGCCGGTTCGGCGGGGTCGCGGTCGCGTCCGGCCTGCTCGTCGCGCTCGTCGCCGCGGGTCCGCTGTGGGCCGCGCAGCTGCGCGGGTTCCTCCTCGCCGACCTCGACCGGCCGCTGCGCGATGCGCAGGCGTGGATGACGCAGAACGCCCCGGGTGACGCGCGCATGCTTGTCGACGACGCCATGTGGGTGGACCTGGTCGACGCGGGCTTCACCCGCGAGGACGTCGTCTGGTACTACAAGGCCGACACCGACCCCGACGTGCAGGAGCTCGCTCCCGACGGCTGGCGGGACTACGACTACGTCATCACGACGGACTCGATGCGCACCTTCCCGACCGAGTTCCCCACGGTCCGGCAGGCGATCGAGAACAGCGTGGTCGTGGCCTCCTTCGGCGAGGGGGCGCAGCAGGTCGACGTTCGTCTGATCGATCGGGAGCAGGCCGCGCTCGCCCAGGCCGCGGACGAGGGGCTCTACACCGCCCGGTCGGTGGCCGGACAGCAGCTGCTGCAGAACCCCGGCATCGGACTCCCCGGCGCCGAGCAGGACCTGCTGACCTCCGGCGTCGTCGACGGCCGCATCCTGGTGACCCTGGGTCAGCTCTCGGCGGTCGGACGCATCGACGTCGCCGCGATCGACCAGCTCGACGGCGACCCCTCGGGCGTGCACCGTCAGCTCGTCGTCAGCTCGTTCGACGGTCAGGACGCACGCGGCACCGCCGCGGGCGCGGACGAGGTGGTGCGGTTCTACGAGTCGCTGACCGGCCGCCTCCGCCCCGTCTCGGTCGAACGCGGCGATGCCGGCGTGGTGATCACGTTCTCCCCCGACGAGCCGACCGGCCTCCTGCCGCGTCCGACCTCGTGACCCCGTCCCCCCGGACGACTCTCCTCCCCCCGACGAAAGGATCCCTCATGACCCGCATGACCGAGACCCCCCGCTCCTCGACCCGCGCACCCCGGCGCGCCCTGCGCGGCCTCGCGCTGACGGCCGCGGCCGTGATGCCGCTGGCCCTCGGCGTCGCCCTCGCCCCCGCGGCATCGGCCGCCTCGGCGGCTCCCGGCGGATGGGCCCGCGTGGCCCACCTGTCCCCGGACACCAAGTCGGTCGACGTGCAGATGACGGCGCTCTCGGGCGGCGCTGTCGTGTACGAGTTGGACGACGTCGCCTACGGCGCCGTCAGCGACTACATCCCCCTCGCGGAGGGCACGTACGTCGTGTCGATGGTCCCCTCCGACGCCGCCGACGACGCCGAGCCCGTCGTGCAGCAGTCGATCGACGTCGCGGAGGGCGAGCCGGTCACGGTCGCCGCCTACGGCCGCAACGCCGAGCTGCGCACGACGGTCTTCGAGGACGACCTCTCCGCCCCCGACGAGGGACAGGCGCGCGTGCGCGTGGTTCAGGCCTCCACGGTCGAGCCGACCGTCGACGTGGACACCGCGGAGGGCCGCGCGATCGCGCGCGACGTCCCCACCGGGACGGCCACCGACTACGCCGCCGTGCCCGCCGGTTCGTGGGACCTCGAGCTGACCGGCGCCGACGAGAGCGGCTCCTCCGCCGTCGACCTCCCCGCCGGATCGGTCTCGACCCTCTTCGTGCTCGACGACGCCGCGGGGGCGCTGACCGCGCGCGCCGTCACCGACTCGGCCACCCTCGCCGACATGCCCGTCGGCGGCATCCACACCGGCGGCGGCGGCACGGCCGCGTCGTCCGAGGTCGCCCCCGGTGCCGTCGGGGGCGCGGCGGCTGTGCTCGGCGGCCTGCTCGTCGCGGCGTCGGCGCTCCGTCGTCGGGCGGCGAAGGGCACCGCGTGACCGGCATCCGCACCGTCCTCTCCGCCGGCGCGGCCGCCGTCGCCGTCGCGCTCACCCTGACCGCCTGCGCCGGACCGGCCGAGCCGGACACGGAGGGCCACAACCGCACCGTCGAGACGGCATCCGCGTTCCTGTCGACCTACGTGGACGACGGACGGGTCGTCCGCACCGACCAGGGCGGCGACACCGTCAGCGAGGGGCAGGCGTACGGCCTGCTCCTCGCCCTGGCGGCCGGCGACGAGGAGCAGTTCGACCGCATCTGGTCGTGGACCACCGAGAACCTGCAGCGCGACGACCTGCTGCTCGCGTGGCGGTGGGAGGACGGCGCGGTCGTCGACGAGCAGCCGGCCTCCGACGCGGACCTGGATGCCGCCCGCGCCCTCGTGCTCGCCGGGGACGCGTTCGGCCGCGACGACCTGCGCACCGAGGGCATCGCGCTCGGAGAGGCGCTGCTCGACGACATGACGGCCGAGACCGCTGTCGGGCGGATCCTGCTGCCCGGTCCGTGGGCCACGTCGTCGCCCCACGCCTACAACCCCTCTTACGCCTCACCGGCCGCCTACGCGGTGCTGTCCGAGGCGTCGGACGATCCGCGGTGGGAGGAGCTGGCCGAGGGCAGCCGGGCCGTGACCTCGGCCCTGCTCGACGCGAACCCCCTGCCGACGAACTGGGCCACGGTGGCGGCCGACGGGACCGTCGCGATCGCCGGTGCCGCCGACGGCCAGGGCGAGCCGGGCTACGGCTACGACGCCACGCGCACCCCGATCCGCTTCGCCGAGTCGTGCGAGCCCGCGGACCGGGCGCTGGCGGGACGCATCGCCGCCGCGCTCCCCGCGGACGACACCCTCCCCGCGGAGCTCGACTCCGGCGCGGGCGCGGTCACGAGCGACCAGCACGCGATCGCGTACGCGGCCCGGGCGGCGTCCTCCGCAGGTGACGGGGACAGGGATGCCGCCGAGGCCGACCTGCAGCGGATGTCCGAGACCTCGGCATCCACGCCCACCTACTACGGCGACGCGTGGAACGCCCTGGCGACGGCGATGCTGACGGACGACGTCCTCGCCGGCTGCCCCCCGCTCGAGGAGTCCGCCTCCGCCGCGCCGGCGGGGGCCGCCTCCGGCACGGGCGCCGCCTCCGGCACGGGCGCCGCCTCGGGCTTCCAGGACCCGGTCGCGGCGGCCCCGGCCTCCACGGCGACACCCGTCCACCTCTCGATCCCCGCCATCGGCGTCGAGTCCGACCTCATCGGGTTGGACCGCGGGGCGGACGGCTGGATCGAGGCGCCCACCGACTTCGACGCCGTCGGCTGGTACGAGGGCGGCGTCCTCCCCGGGGAGGTGGGTCCGGCGGTCATCGCCGCGCACGTCGACTCCCCCACGGGCCCCGCCGTGTTCTTCGACCTGCCGAAGCTGACCGCCGGCGACACCGTCTCGGTCCGGCGCAGCGACGGCACGACAGCGGACTTCGTCGTGACGGGACTCCAGACCGTCGAGAAGGACACCTTCCCCACGGCATCCATCTACGCCCCCGTCCCGACGCCGGAGCTGCGCATCGTCACGTGCGCGGGCGCCTGGGATCCCGAGACGGGCCACTACGTCGACAACGTCGTCGTGACCGCCGTCGCCACCTGACATCCGCCCTTCGACGCCTCAGGAGAGACATGACCCCGGTCCTCACCATCATCCCCACCTACAACGAGATCGAGAACCTCGGCCCGATCGTCGATCGCGTCCTCGCCGTCGGCGGCACGGACGTCCTCGTCGTCGACGACGCCTCGCCCGACGGGACCGGTGAGCTCGCCGACCGGCTGGCGCTCCGGCACGAGGCGGTCCACGTCCTGCACCGGTCGGGCAAGGACGGTCTCGGCCGCGCGTACCTCGACGGCTTCGCCTGGGGGCGCGCTCACGGCTACGCCTACCTGGTCGAGATGGATGCCGACGGCTCCCACCAGCCGGAGGCGCTCCCGGCCCTGCTGGCCGAGACGCCGACCGCCGACGTCGTGCTCGGTTCGCGCTGGATCCCCGGCGGACGGGTGCGGAACTGGCCGCTGCATCGACGGCTGCTCAGCCGCGGCGGCAACCTCTACGCGCGTCTCGCCCTCGGGATGGACGTCCGCGACGCGACGGGGGGCTACCGGGTCTTCCGTGCCGACGCCCTCGACGCGATCGGGGTCGACGACGTCGCCTCCCAGGGTTACTGCTTCCAGCTCGACCTGCTGTGGCGCGCGCTGCAGCGCGGCCTGCGCGTCTCGGAGGTGCCGATCACCTTCGTGGAGCGCGAGCGCGGGGTGAGCAAGATGAGCGGGGCGATCGTCCGGGAGTCGCTCGCGAACGTCACGCGGTGGGCGGTGCGCCGACGCCTGACCGGCCTCCGCACGATGCTCACGACCGGCCGGCGCCTGCCGTCCGTGCGCGCGCACACGCGGAGGGTCGCGCTGCCGTCGGCGTCCTGACCGCCGGACACACAGAGCGAACGTACGGAATATTTCCGTACACTGGAGCCATGGCCGCACCCCGGAAGAACGCGCGTATCGAACTGCGGGTGACCGCTGCGCAGAAGGAGTCGATCGAAGCCGCCGCCGCGATCTCCGGTCGCACCGTCACCGCGTTCTCAGCCGACGTCCTGACCGAGCGGGCGGAAGAGGTGATCCAGCAGGACCGGCAGCTCCGCGTCGAGGCCGAGGCCTTCGACGCGTTCCTCGCCGTGATGGATCGTCCCGCACGATCGGTCGAGGGACTGCAGGACCTGTTCCGGCGCACATCCGTCTTCGTCGACCGTGGTTGAGTTCCTCACCCCCCGCCCGATCGCGGCGGGTGACCGGCTGTCGGAGTTCGACTCCGGTGAGGAAGCGCTGGACAGTTGGCTGCGTGGCCGGGCGCGCAGCAACGAGAAGGCGGGCGCCTCTCGCACCAGCGTCTGCGTCACCCGTGAAGACCAGCGAGTCGCGGGGTATTACTGCCTCTCGTCGAGCTCGCTGGAACGCGAGGACGGCCCGCCCCCTCTCACGGCCAAGATGCCCTCACGCGTCCCGGTCGTCCTTCTCGGCCGTCTCGCCGTCGACCGTGCCTTCCACGGCATGGGCCTGGGTGCCTCCCTGCTCCAGCATGCGACGATGCGGGCTCTCGACGCGGCGGAGACCATCGGCATCCGAGCCGTCCTCGTCCACGCCCTGCGGGAGGACGTCATCCCGTTCTACGAGAGATTCGGGTTCACCCGCTTCCCCGGCCAGGCGAAGACCCTCTACCTGCTCACTCAGGACGCCCGAGCGAGCCTCGGCTAGCGCCCCCCACGTCTGCGGAGCAGGCCTCACCCCACCGAGCGGAGCCGACATCGTGCAGCACTCCCCCGTGTCCGACCTCGAGACGCCGAGCCTGCTCATCGACCGGGACATCCTCCAGCGAAACCTCTCCGGGATGCAGACCGCGCTCGCGGGGAAGGGCATCACCCTCCGCCCGCACGCGAAGACCCACAAGATCCCCGAGATCGCGCGGCTGCAGGTGGCGCTCGGGGCGGTGGGGATCACGGTCGCGACGCTCGGCGAGGCCGAGGTGTTCGCCGCCGCGGGCATCGACGACGTGTTCATCGCCTACCCCCTGTGGATGACGCCCCGGTCGGCAGACCGCGTGCGGGCGGTCCTGGCATCCACTCGTCTCTCCCTCGGCGTGGACTCCGCGGAGAGCGCGGAGAACACCGCGGCTCTCCTCGGGCCGGATGCCGCCCGCGTCGCAGTCCGCATCGAGGTCGACAGCGGGCATCACCGCTCGGGCGTCCGCCCCGAAGACGCGGCGACGGTCGCCCTCGCCGCCCGGCGGGCGGGCCTCATCGTGGACGGCGTGTTCACGTTCCCGGGTCACTCGTACGCACCGGGCGCCGCGGCGACGGTCGCGCTCGACGAACGCGACGCCCTCACCGCGGCCGCGGCGGCGCTGGAGCCGGCGGGGATCCCGGTGGCCGTCCGCAGCGGCGGATCCACGCCGACCGCGCTGTTGACCGCCGCGGGCACGGTCACCGAGGCTCGACCCGGCGTGTACGCGTTCGGAGACGCCCAGCAGTGGGAGCTCGGCCGCTGCGCCCCGGAGGACATCGCGGTGAGCGTCCTGTCCACCGTCGTCAGCGCGCACGAACGCGACGGCGAGACGTTCCTCGTCGCCGATGCCGGGAGCAAGATCCTCGGGTCGGACCGCCCCGCCTGGACGACCGGCTACGGGCGCGTCCTCGGCGCCCCCGACGCGCGCATCGTCGCCCTCTCCGAGCATCACGCCACCATCCGCTGGGCAGAGCGAGACCGGCCGCCTGCTCTCGGCTCGCGCCTGCGCATCGTGCCCAATCACGTCTGCCTGGCGATGAACCTCGTCGACGACGCGGTCGTCACCGCCGGCGATCAGGTCGTCGATGTCTGGCACGTCGCGGCGCGGGGCCGGAACGGCTGAGGGCCGTCGGCCTCCTCCGCGTCGATCAGGCGACGGGGCCCGCCGTGGGGGGGGATCAGGCGACGGGGGTCGCCGCCGCGGCGACCTCGTCCTCCTCGGTCGCGACGAGCTGACCGCACGCCCCGTCGATCTCCTTGCCGCGGGTGTCGCGCAGGGTCGTCGGAATGCCGGCGTCGTTGAGGCGGCGCACGAACTCGTTCTGCACGGGGACCTCGGATGCCGTCCAGATCGAGCCCGGAGTCGGGTTCAGCGGGATCGGGTTGACGTGCACCCAGCCGCGCCCACGGGCGTTGAGCTTCTCCGCCAGCAGGTCGGCGCGCCAGGCGTGGTCGTTCATGTCCTTGATGAGCGCGTACTCGATCGAGACGCGGCGCCCCGTCTTGTCGAAGTAGGCGCGGGCGGCATCCAGGGCCTCGTCGACCTTCCAGCGGGAGTTGACCGGGATCAGCTCGTCGCGCAGGTGGTCGTCGGGGGCGTGCAGCGACAGGGCGAAGGTGACCGGGATGTCCTCGGCGGCGAGCTTGGTGATCGCGGGCACGAGGCCGACGGTCGAGACGGTGATGCCGCGGGCGCTCATGCCGAGGCCGTGGTCCTTGTCGACCATCACGCGCACGGCCTGCATGACCCGCGCGTAGTTGGCCAGCGGCTCGCCCATGCCCATGAAGACGATGTTCGAGACGCGGTCGAGCGAGTGGTCGTCGCGCTTCTTGCCGCCGAGACCGCCGGCGGCGATGAGGGCGTTGGCGCGGACGATCTGCTCGATGATCTCGGCGGACGACATGTTGCGCGTCAGGCCCGCCTGCCCGGTCGCGCAGAACGGGCAGTTCATCCCGCAACCGGCTTGGCTCGACACGCACAGGGTGATGCGGCCCGGGTAGCGCATGAGCACAGACTCGACGAGCGCGCCGTCGTGCAGCTTCCACAGGAATTTGATCGTGTCGCCGCGGTCGGTCTCGAGCCGGCGCACCTCGGTGAGCAGGGGCGGCAGCATCCCCGCGACGAGCTGTTCCCGAGTGGATGCCGGGAGGTCGGTCATCTCGGCCGGGTCGGACGTGTAGTGCGTGAAGTAGTGCTTCTCGAGCTGCTTCGCCCGGAAGCCGGGCAGGCCCAGCTCCTTGACCTTCTCGACGCGCTCGGCGGCGGTGAGGTCGGCGAGGTGCACGGGCGGCTTGCCGCGCTTGGGGCTGGCGAACTGCAGCAGCGGGCGGCCGGTCTCGTCCTTCTGCTGCTGCCATCCCTCGGTCTGAGGGCGGACCTGGCGTCCGGCCTTCGGTCGGGTCTCGCGGATGCCGGTGCTCTTCGGCGTCGTCTCGCGGATGCCGGTGTCGGCCGGCGCCCCCGCGGGGCGCACCTGCCGGGGCGTGGTGGTGCGCACGGGGGGCTGGTCAGTCATGGTTTCCAGGATACCGGGGGCCGCCTGCGTCCCGGCTGGGCACGCAGAACGGGGACGGCTGCCGAGCTATGAACACCATCGTGTTCACATCGAGCTTTTATGGCTATCATTGTGCCCATTGGAGGCGACATGGCCGGATACCGGATCGACCGCGAGGTGACGGATTTCGGTGCGCACGTGCGTGGGTGGCGAATGGTTCTCGGTTTGACCGCTCAGCAGGTTGCAGAACGCGCCGACATCACGCGCGCCACTTTGCGCAAGATCGAGACGGGGGACCCCGGCGTCAGCTTCCGCAACGTGGCACAGGTCCTGAGGGCGCTCGGCATCCTGAGCCAGGCGGTGGATGCCATCGATCCGCTCGCCAGCGACGTCGGCAGGCTCCGCGCCGGAGAGATCACGAAGAAGCGGGCGCGATGACGACCCTCGACGTCTTCCTCGACGCCCCCGGCGGTCCTCGTCTCGTCGGGCAGGCGTACTTCACCCGCAACCGCGGCCAGGTCTCGACCACCTTCGCCTACGACTCCGGCTACATCGCCCAGGGCGGCATGAGCATCGACCCGAGCCTCCCGCTGGTCTCCGGCAGTCAACATGGGAACGGTCTCGTCCCCGCCTTCGCCGACAGCGCCCCCGATCGGTGGGGACGGAACCTCATCGAGAAAGCTGAGCGCCTTCGCTCGCGTGAGGCCGGCCGCGCCCCCCGTCGCTTGGACGACCTCGACTTCCTCCTCGGCGTGAGCGACGACACCCGCCAGGGCGCCCTCCGGTTCCGCCTTCCCGGGAGCGCCTCGTTCCTCGGGGATGCCGCCCACGTGCCCCCCGTCGTCTCGCTGCCGGAGCTCCTCCGCGCCGCCGACGATGTCTCCGCCGGAGACGACTCGGCGCGAGCGGTCAAGCAGCTTCTCGACACGGGGACCACAGGCCTCGGCGGCGCTCGACCGAAGGCGTCCGTCCGACTCGAGGGAGGCGGCCTGGCCATCGCGAAGTTCCCTCACCAGAGCGACCAATGGGATGTGATGGCCTGGGAGGCGACGGCCCTCGATCTCCTCGAAGCGGCCGCGATCCGCACCCCTCGCCGACGGCTGACCAAGGTGGGGAGCCGGAGCATTCTTCTGCTCGAAAGATTTGACCGGTCCGCAGACGGCCGCATCGGATACATCAGCGCGATGACCGCTGTGGGCGCACGCGACGGCGACCACCGCGACTACGCCGACATCGTCCTGGCCGTCCGGGATCTCGCCCAGTCGCCGAGGAGGGACCTGCGAGAACTGTTCGACCGCGTCGTCGCCAACGTCGTGCTCGGCAACACCGATGACCACCTGCGCAACCACGGACTGTTGTCCACCGGGCCAGGGTGGACGCTCAGCCCCGCCTTCGACGTGAACCCCCAGCCCGACGCGTACCGTCCTCGCTCGACGACGATCATGGGCGCCGACGCCCCGCCTGACGAGGCGGAGGCCCTCATCCCGTTCGCGGAAGAATGCGACCTGGATGCCACCACCGCACGCGCCCGGATCGCCTCCGTCGTGGGGGCGATGACGGACTGGAAGGACTGCGCGCGCGGTAAGGGCATCACGACCAGCGAGATCGCGATGATGTCCGAGTCGATCGATCTCCGCATGGCAGCGGTCGCGCACGTCGCCGCCCAGCGCTGACCGCCGCCAAAGCACAAGGCGATCTCGACCGACGTCGGCGGGAGGCTCGATCGGTCACGCCGCTCCCGAAAGTCTGGCGTGTTCTCCGCCGTCGGCGGGGCTGAACGCCCATCACCCACCCCGCGACCCCCACGCCGATTTCACCCGCGGAACGGGACGCCGGAGCGCGAGGTCGTCGCGGCCGCCGCTCTAAACTGCATCCCATGCCCGGTGCCGGTGACGTCTCCCTCCCGCCCGGCGGCGTCCAGAAGCTGCTGAACAACAACGTCGTCGTGGCGATCGACGCCGACGGCCGCGAGCGGGTGCTGATGGGGCGCGGGATCGGCTTCCAGCTGAAGCACGACGGCCGTGTCGACCCGGCGAAGGTCGAGAAGACGTTCGTCCTCGACCAGTCCACCGACACCGCGCACGCGCAGAAGCTGCTCACCGACGCGCCCTACGCGCTCGTGCAGGCGGTGCTGCGCGCGGTCGACGAGGCCGAGCGGGAGCTCGGCCGGGACCTCGGCCGTCGTCTGCCGCTGGCCGTGATCGACCACGTCAACTACGTCGTCGAACGTCTGGACCAAGGCATCCGGATCCCTGGCACGTCGATGCCGGAGCTGCGCATCCTCCACCCCGACGAGTCGCGCGTCGCCGAGCACATGGCCGCGTCGATCGCCCGCTCGCTGGACCGGGAGCTCCCGCCCGAAGAGGGCGTGTTCCTGACGATGCACCTGCTGAACGCCACCCGCGACGAGCCCAACGGCACGGCGGCGCTGCTGTTCCGGCGCGTGCAGCACGTCGCGCGGACGGTCGAGACCGGCCTCGCCGTGACCCTCGACACCGCGAGTCCGGACTACGCCCGCTTCATCCTGCACGTCCGGTTCCTCCTGCAGCGCCTGGTCGACCGCACGATGCTGACGAGCGGTGACTCGTCGTTCTTCGAGTTCGCCAAGCACCGGTACCCGCGCTCCTTCGGCATCGCCGAGGCCGTCAAGGCGTACGTCCTGGCCGCGACCGGCTCCGCGCTCACCGACGAGGAGGTGCTGTACCTAATCGTCCACGTCGAGCGACTGGCGACGAGCATGGGGCGGGCCGACGCCACTGGCGACCCCGACGCGCCGGTGCTATAGTCGCCGACGCAGGCGTCACAGCCTGCCGACGATTTCCGGATTGTTACCGCGCGAGCGGGCAAGACCTGAATCCACATCGCTGACGAGCGATGAACGGATTCGGGTCTTTTTTATTGCCCGGAACACCCCGGAACCGTCGCCACAGAACATTCGAAAGGGCCGCACCGAAGCGGCGAAAGGCAGGCGGATTCCGATGACGGATCACGCGAAGACAGCAGCGGCGGTACTCACCGGCGTCGGCGGAGAGAGCAACATCACCTCGATGGTGCACTGCGCGACCAGACTCCGGTTCGTCCTGAAAGACGAGGGCAAGGCGGATGCCGCCGCCCTCCGCGCCACCCCCGGCGTCATCACCACCGCGCAGGCGGGCGGTCAGTACCAGGTCGTGATCGGCAACGACGTCCCGGATGTCTATGCGGCGATCCAGGCGCAGACGTCCCTGGGCGGCGGCGGCGTGGACGGCGGCGACAGCGGCCCCAAGGGCAACCTCTTCAACCGCTTCATCAAGATGATCTCGTCGATCTTCACCCCCATCCTCTGGGCGCTGGCGGGCACCGGTCTGCTGAAGGCGTTCGTCGCCGCGGCCGTCACCTTCGGCTGGCTGGATGCCACGACCACCACCTACACAATCCTCAACGCGCTCTCCGACGCGCTGATCAACTTCCTCCCGATGGCGCTCGCCATCACTGCGGCGCGCTACTTCAAGGCATCCGAGTTCACCTCCTTCGCCATCGCCGGCGCCCTCGTGTACCCCTCGATCGTCGCGTTGAACGGCCAGCCCGACATCACCTTCTTCGGCATCCCGGTGACGATGGTCAGCTACGTCTCGAGCGTCATCCCGATCATCGTGATCGTCTGGCTGCAGAGCTACGCCGAGCGCTTCCTGCTGAAAGTGCTCCCCGGGGCGGTCAAGCGGTTCCTCACCCCGATGATCGTGGTGGCCATCGCCGTTCCGCTCGTGTTCCTCGCGATCGGCCCCCTGTCGAGCCTCATCGGCGGCGGTCTCGCCGAGGGCATCGGCTGGGTGTTCCAGACCGTGCCGTGGCTGGGCGGGGCCATCATGGGTGGCCTGTGGCAGGTCTTCGTCATCTTCGGCCTGCACTGGGGCCTGGTGCCGCTGTTCCAGCTCGAGCTGCAGACCACCGGTCAGATGCTCCTCATCGGCCCGATCTTCGCCGCGGTGCTCGCCCAGGCAGCCGCCGTCGCCGGTGTGCTCGTGCGCACCCGTAACAAGAACCTCCGCTCGCTCGCCGCCCCGGCCACCCTGTCGGGACTGCTCGCCGGCATCACCGAGCCCGCGATCTACGGCATCAACCTCCCCCTCAAGCGCCCCTTCGCCTTCGGCATCGCCGGCGGTGCGCTCGGCGGCGCCCTCATCGCCATGGGCGGGGTGTTCTCGGTGGCGTTCGTCGTCCCCTCGGGCCTGGCCCTTCCCGCGCTGCTCGGCAACGGCAACATGGTGATGCTCGCGATCGGTCTCGCCGTCGCGCTGCTCGTGCCGTTCCTGCTCACCGTGCTCGTCGGCTTCAAGGACCCCGTCGACACGGCCGCCCCCGCGGCGCCCGTCGCGGCGACCGACACCGTCGTCCTGAACCCCATCGACGGCACCGTCGTGCCGTTGAGCGAGGTTCCGGATGCCGCCTTCGCCGACGGATCGCTCGGGCAGGGCGTCGCGATCCGCCCGACCTCCGGCGCCGTGTACGCCCCCTTCGACGCGACCGTCGTCGCGGCGTTCCCCACCGGACACGCGATCGGCCTGCGCGGCGTCGACGGCGTGGAGCTGCTGATCCACGTCGGTCTCGACACGGTCCGCCTGGGCGGTCAGCACTTCACCCTGAAGGTGCAGTCCGGCGCCGAGGTCAAGGCCGGCGACCTCCTCCTCGAGTTCGACGGGGATGCCATCGAGAAGGCCGGCTACGACCTCGTCACCCCGGTCATCGTCACGAACGGCGACCTGTACCCGGGCATCGCCGAGGCGGCATCCGGTCCCCTCTCGCACGGCGAGGCGCTGTTCCGCGCCGTGTCCGTCGACTCCCTGTCCACCGCCCGCTGACCCCTGGAGGCACGCACCATGACCACCACCCCCTTCCCCGACGGCTTCCTCTGGGGCGGCGCGACCGCGGCGAACCAGATCGAGGGCGCCTACGACGAGGACGGCAAGGGCTATTCGGTGCAGGACGTGATGCCCCGCGGCATCTCCGGTCCGCGCAGCGAGCGCCCCACGCCCGACAACCTGAAGCTCGTCGGCATCGACCATTACCACCGCTACGCCGAGGACATCGCCCTCTTCGCGGAGATGGGCTTCTCGGTCTACCGGTTCTCGATCGCGTGGAGCCGCATCTTCCCGAACGGCGACGAGACGGAGCCGAACGAGGCCGGCCTGGCGTTCTACGACCGCGTCCTCGACGAGCTCGAGAAGCACGGCATCGAGCCGCTCGTCACCATCTCGCACTACGAGACCCCGCTCCACCTCGCCGAGCAGTACGGCGGGTGGACGAACCGCGCGCTCATCGGGTTCTACGAGCGCTACGCCCGCACCCTGTTCGAGCGCTTCGGATCGCGCGTGAAGTACTGGTTGACCTTCAACGAGATCAACTCGCTGCTGCACGCGCCGTTCATGAGCGGAGGCATCCCGATCCCCGAGGGCGGCGTGCCCGAGCAGCAGCTCTACCAGGCGATGCACCACGAGCTCGTGGCGTCCGCCCGCGCTACCCGGATCGCCCGGGAGGTCGCCCCCGAGGCGAAGGTCGGCTGCATGGTGCTGTCCATGCCGATCTACCCGCTCAGCCCGTCGCCCGATGACGCGGTCGCGGTCATGACCGCCGACCACGGCAACCTGGTCTACGGCGACGTGCACACGCGCGGCGCCTACCCCGGATACTTCCTGCGCACGCTGCGCGAGAAGGGCATCGAGCTGGACATCACCGACGAGGACCGCGACGACCTGACGAACACCGTCGACTTCGTCTCGTTCAGCTATTACATGAGCATCGCCGAGACCGCCGACCCCGAGAAGCGGGGCAGCGGCGAGGGCAACATCATGGGCGGCGTCCCGAACCCCACCCTCGAGGCGAGCGAGTGGGGATGGCAGATCGACCCGGTGGGCCTGCGCCTCGTGCTGAACCAGTTCTGGGACCGGTGGCAGAAGCCGCTGTTCATCGTCGAGAACGGTCTGGGCGCCCGCGACCAGCTCGTCGAGGTCGACGGTGAGAAGACGGTCGTCGACGACTACCGCATCCAGTACCTCAACGACCACCTCGTGCAGGTGGGCGAGGCCCTGGAGGACGGCGTCGACGTGCTCGGCTACACCTCGTGGGGCTGCATCGACATCGTCAGCGCGAGCACCGCGCAGTTGAGCAAGCGATACGGTTTCATCTACGTCGACCGTGACGACGACGGCACCGGTTCGCTCGATCGCTACCGGAAGAAGTCGTTCCACTGGTACGCCGACGTCATCCGGACCAACGGCGCGTCCCTGACCCGCTGATCCCCCACTGATCGGATCGGCCCCGGAGCCTCGCGCCCCGGGGCCGTTCCGCGGAGAAACGCATGACCCGCATCGCCTTCCTCGACGTCGACGGCACGATCCTCGAGCACGGCTCCGTGATCGCCCCGTCCACCGTCACTGCCATCCGTCAGGCCCGGGAAAACGGCCACCTCGTCTGGCTGTGCACGGGCCGCTCCGCAGGCGACATCCACCCGGACGTCCTCGCCATCGGGTTCGACGGGGCCATCACCAACGGCGGCGCCTACGCGACGCGCGAGGACGACACCCTCGCCGCGCACCCGATGCCCCGCGCCGACGTCGAGCTCCTCGAGCGGTACTTCGACGCTCATGGCATCCACTATTTCCTTCAAACGCACGGGGGCGTGTTCGCGAGCCCCGGCATGGGACCGGTGATGAGCGAGTACCGGCGCGCGCGGCACGCCGAGCGCGCCGCCGAGCTCGAGGCGCAGGGACTCCCGGCGGAGCAGCCGCTGTGGCGCGAGCCGCGTCCCGTCGCGGAGGTCGACCGCGACGCCGTCGCGAAGGCCGTGTTCGTCAGCCCGTCCATCGACACCGTGGCGCACGCCGCGGCCGAGCTCGGGTCGGGGTTCCACGTGATCCCCGGGTCCATCCCGCTCCCGGGCGGCTCGAACGGCGAGATCGGTCAGGCCGGCGTCACGAAGGGCTCCGCCATCCTCGAGGTCCTGGAGGTGCTGGGGATCGACCGGACGGATGCCATCGGCATCGGCGACAGCTGGAACGACGTCGAGATGTTCGAGGTCGTCGGAACTCCCGTCGCGATGGGCAACGCGGCGCCCGCGCTGCAGCAGCTCGCCGGCCGGGTCACGACCGCCGTCCTGGACGACGGCGTGCACAACGCGTTCCGCGAGCTCGGCCTGATCTGACGCCCCGGCGGCGAGGCGCGCCGGAGAGCGCCGGGGCGTCTGCCCCGGCGCGGCCGGCGAGTCGCACCGGAATGCGCCGGGGCGTCTGCCCCGGCGCGGCCGGCGAGTCTGCAGGACGCGCGTCCGTCGCACGGCCCCATCCGCCCCAGGGCGTGACGCCAGCCCCACGGCTCCTGCAATCGAGCGGCCGAGCGGCCGGCAACGAGGGGCCGAGCGGCTCGCGGCCCCACCGCGGACGCGGGCTCAGTCGAGGAAGATGTCGGGGTACAGCGCGGCGTCGGGGGTGCCGGGCACCGCGGCGTAACCGGAGAAGTCCGTCACCCCGGCCTGCGCGAGCACGTCCTCCACGATCAGCGTCTGCCCGCTCAGCTCGCGGGCCGGCGCCGTCAGCACCTCGTACGCGGCGTCGGCGTAGATCTCGGGCGTCCGCGACACCGCCATGAGCCGGTCGCCGCCGATGACGTTCTGCACCGCGGCGGTCGCGATCGTCGTCCGCGGCCAGAGGGTGTTCGCCGCGATCCCGTCGCTCGCGAACTCCGACGCCAGACCGAGCGTCGCCATGGTCATGCCGAACTTGGCGAGGCTGTAACCGGTGTGCGCCCCCAGCCACTTGGAGGTGATGTTCAGCGGCGGTGACAGCGAGAGGATGTGCGGGTTCGCGGCCTCGCGCAGCTGCGGGACGGCCGCCCGCGAGAGCAGGAACGTCCCGCGGACGTTCACGTCCTGCATGAGGTCGTACTTCTTCGCGGCGAGCTCGAGCGACCCGGACAGGTCGATGACGCTGGCGTTGTTCACGACGATGTCGATGCCGCCGAACTCCCCCACCGTCCGCAGCACGGCCTCCGTGATCGACGCCTCGTCGCGCACGTCGCCGACGATCGGCAGCGCCTGACCGCCGGCCGCCCGGATCTGCTCGGCCGCGGTGTGCACCGTCCCCTCGAGCTTCGGGTGCGGGGTGTCGGTCTTGGCGAGCATCGCGATGTTCGCGCCGTCGCGAGCCGCGCGCAGCGCGATCGCCAGGCCGATGCCGCGGCTTCCGCCCGACATGAGGATGGTCTTGCCGGAGAGCGTCACGAGCGTCCTTTCGCAGAGGCGGCGGCGAACGCCGCGACGCGCGCCTTCGCCTCGGGGGTGTCGAAGGCGGCGCCGATCGTGGCCGCCTCGTCGTCGAGGTTGTCGGCGAACGTGCGCCCGGCGCCGAGGCGCACGAGCCTCGTCGCCTGCCCGAACGCGGCGGTCGCGCCGTCGAGCCAGAAGCGGGCGATCTCGTCGACGCGGGTCTCGAGGTCTCCGGATGCCACGACCTCCGCGACCAGACCCCACTCGAGCGCCTCCGCGGGGTCGATCATCCGGTCCTGCAGCAGCAGCTGGAGCGCGCGGCGCTGGCCGATCGCCGCGGGCAGCAACGTCGACACCCCGAGGTCCGGGGTGAGGCCGATGTTCGCGTAGCGGCTGACGAACCGGGCCTTCTCGCTCGCGACCACGTAGTCGGCGGAGAGCATGAGACCGAGGCCCCCACCCGCGACGGCACCCTGGACGGCCGCGACCATCGGCAGCGGGGCCTCGACGAAGGTCCGGATGCCGTCGTGGATCGCCTCCGCCGTCTCCGTCACCTCGCGCCCCGACGAGCCGGTCGTGGCCATCGCGACCACATCGCCGCCGGCGCAGAAGGCGGGGCCGTTGGCATCCAGGATCACCGCGCCCACCGAGGAGTCGGAGGTGACCTCGTGCGCGATCTCGCGCCAGCGGCGCGCCATCGGGAAGTCCATCGCGTTCAGCGACGCGGGACGGTCGAACGTGACGCGGGCGAGCCCGTCGGCGACGGAGAGCAGGATGCCGTCGCTCATCGCGGAGCCATCCGGATCGCGCCGTCGAGGCGGATGGTCTCGCCGTTGAGGTAGCCGTTGTCGACGAGGGAGAGCACGAGCCGAGCGTATTCGTCGGGCGCGCCGAGCCGCGAGGGGTAGGGCACCTGCTGACCCAGCGAGTCCTGGGCCGCCTGCGGCAGGCCTTTGAGCATCGGCGTCTCCATGATGCCGGGCGCGATCGTGACGACGCGGATGCCGTGACGCGCGAGCTCGCGCGCGATCGGCAGCGTCATCGCGTGAACGCCGCCCTTGCTGGCGGCGTAGGCGGGCTGGCCGATCTGGCCGTCGAAGGCGGCGACGCTCGCGGTGTTCACGACGACGCCGCGGTCGCCGCCGACGGTCGGCTCGGTGCGGGCCATGACCGCGGCGGTCTGCGCGACGACGTTGTAGGTGCCGACGAGGTTCACCCGGACCACCCGCTCGAAGTCGGCGAGCGAGGTGGCGGTGCCGTCGCGGTCGAGCACCTTGGCCGGCGGGGCGATGCCGGCGCAGTTGACGACGACGCGCAGCGGGCCGGCCTCTCCAGCGAGGGCGGCTGCGGCCGCGATCTGGTCCGCATCGGTGACGTCCGCCGCGGCGAAGGACCCGCCGAGCTCGGCCGCCACGTCCGCCCCCGCGGAGGACGGCAGGTCGACGACGACGACGTGCGCTCCGGCCTCGGCGAGGCGGCGCGCCGTGGCGAGCCCCAGCCCCGAGGCGCCCCCGGTGACGAGGGCGGATGCTCCCGCGATGTCCATGCGTTCTCCTTCGAACAGAAACCCGGTGCCACCCTACCCGGCACCCAGTCCCGCCGCGATGCGTCGCGTCGCCGACCTCTCGGGGTCGCACCCGCGGCACCGGCGGCTCTCTGCTTCGTCAGTAAACGCTCCGGCGCGGTGGAAACGCCGCGCCACGGCGTTTCCACCAGCCCGGGGCGTTTACTGGCGCGGGAGACCCGCGGCTACGCTCGACGGGTGGGCCACGCGGGGTTTCGGATCGAGCGGGTGGATGTCGACGATCCCCGTGCGGTGGAGCTTCGCGGCATCCTGGACTCCGATCTCGACCGGCGTTACCGCGACGCCGACCGGGACGACCCGCCCGGCTTCGCCGAGAAGCGCGCCGACGCCCTCCGCGTGCACCCCGAGCAGATCGTCGCGACGCTCCTCGCGGTCGAGCCGGACGGCACCCCGCTGGGACACGTCATGCTTCGCCGGCTCGACGCCGACTGGGAGCTCAAACGCCTCGTCGTGGTCGAGGCCGCCCGCCGCCGCGGCGTGGGCCGGGCACTGACCGACGCCGTGGTCGGCATCGCGCGCGACGCGGGCGCTGAGCGGGTGATCCTGCAGAGCGGACGGATGCAGCCCGAGTCGCTCGTCCTGTACGCCGCCGCGGGGTTCACGCCCATCCCCGTCTACGAGCCGTACGTCGAGACGATGCCGCGCTCGCTCTGCTTCGAGCGCGTCCTCTAGACGGCTCCGCGCGCGGACGCGTCCCGCCTGGCTCCGCGCCGCGGCAGGCGCGTCATCGCCCATGGCCACCGGCTCACGCCCAGATGAAGCGGAACGTCCCCGCCGCCACCGCGGCGGTCAGCGCCCCGGCGATGATCACGACCGCGCCGACGAGCGCGACGGCGTCGCGCGGGTGCAGCCGCGAGGGCCTCGCCCACGTGCGCTCGATGTCGGCGCCGAAGCCGCGCGCCTCCATCGCCGTCGCGAGCCGCGTCCCCCGGCGCACCGCGAACACCAGCAGGACGAACGCCATGGAGAAGAACCGGCGCACCGCGCCCCGGTCGCCGAGCCCCCGGGCGCGGCGGGCGAGCGCCATGCTGCGCCAGTCGTCGACGAACAGTCCGACCGTCCGCGCTCCCGCGAGCACGCCGAGCACGAAACGGCTGGGCAGCTTCGCGACCTGCGCGAGCGCGTCGGCCAGTTCCGTCGGGTCGGTCCGCCCGAACAGCAGGATGGTGGGCAGGGCGAGTGCGAAGACGCGTAGAAGCACGGCCACCGCCAGCGAGATGGAGTCGTCGCTGATCGTGGCGTACCAGAACGACCAGTACACGCGCCCGCCGGGATCGGCGTAGAGCAGCATGCTCAGGCCGGCCACCGGAGCGAACAGGGCGACCGGCAGCAGGCGCTTCGCCACCGTCGCGTACGACAGCCCGGTCAGGGGGACCGCGAGCAGCTGGAGGACGATCGCGACCGCCGCGCTGACGACGTCGATCGAGGCGAACAGCGGCACCGACAGCAAGAGCGCGACGACGATCTTCGTCACGGGGTTCACCCCCGCGAGCCATCCGCCCCCGTTCGATGTCCCGGCGGCCGAGCGGGCGAGCGTCGCGGTCATGCCGCGGCCCCCATCGCGACGCGATGCTGACCGACATGGCGCACCACGTCGGCGTCGTGCGTGACGGCGACGACCGTTCGACCGTGCGCGATCTCGCGCTGCAGCAGCGCGACGATCTCGCGCCATCCGCGCCGATCCTGCCCGAACGTGGGCTCGTCGAGGACGATCACCGCCGGCGACGAGGCGAGCACCGTCGCCACCGACAGGCGCCGCTTCTGCCCGCCCGAGAGAGTGAACGGGTTCGCCAGGCCGAGAGGGGCGAGGTCGAGCCGCTCGAGCAGCTCGTCGACGACGGCATCGATCTGCGGCGCCGACATTCGCAGCGCCTTCGGCCCGACGGCAAGCTCGTCGCGCAGCGTCGATGCCAGGAACTGGTGCTCGGGCTCCTGGAATACCGTGCCGATGCGGGTCAGCAGCTCGGTCGACCGCCAGCGGGCGGGCCTGCGGATGCCGCGCGCGGCGAGGTCCGCGGATGCCACGACCTCCCCCGCCAGCTCGGGTAGGAGTCCCGCGAGGGTGAGCGCCAGGGTCGACTTGCCCGCGCCGTTGGGGCCGGTCACCACGGTCCCCGCACCGGCCGGGACGGCGAGGTCGAGACCGGATGCCACGACCGTGCGCCGCTCGCGCCCGATGGCGAGCGCCGACGCCGACAGGGCGGCATCCCTCCCCCCGGGAAGCGGCGGCAGGATCGGGAGGTCCACGGGACGCCCGGGCACCCACACCCCCGCCGCGGCGAGGTCGTCGCCGTGGGTGGCGAACACCTCGGCGGGCTCGCCGTCCGCGAGGAGGCCGCCGCCGGGCGCGAGCACGATGACGCGCGTGACGAGGTCCGCCCACACCTCCGTGCGGTGCTCGATGAGCACGAGCGTCGTCTCTCCGCGCGACACGACCCGTTCGACGCTGGCGCGCACCTCGGCGACGCCGTCCGGGTCGAGGTTGGCGGTCGGCTCGTCCAGCAGCAGCAGCCCCGGTCGCATCGCGAGCACGCCGGCGAGGGCGAGGCGCTGCTTCTGCCCGCCGGAGAGGGCCTTCGTCGGACGGTTCAGCGGCACGTCCAGACCGACGGATGCCACGGCCTCCGCGACCCGCGCCGGGATCTCGGCCGTGGGCACCCCGAGGTTCTCGCATCCGAAGGCGACGTCGTCCCCCACCTGCGACAGCACCACACCGGACTCCGGGTCCTGCAGGACGAGGCCGATCCGCCCGCGCTGCCCCTCCGGGGGTGCGCCGTCGACGAGGACCCGACCGGTCGCCTCCCCCTCGTCGCTGTCACCGAGGAGTCCCGCCAGCCCCGCGAGCAGCGTGGACTTGCCGGCACCGGACGCCCCCAGCAGGAGGACGCGCTCACCCGGTTCGATGACGAGGTCGACGTCGCGCGTCGCGGGCAGCCGCCGGCCCGCGTAGCGCCAGCCCCAGCCCTCGACGTCGACGCGCGCGGGGCCCGCCATCAGACGTCGCGGCGGTGTTCCCGCCCGGCGGCGAAGCGGCTGAGCGCCCCCGTCGCGGCGAGCGCCCGCACGAGCAGCCAGCCGACGAGACCGGCCAGCAGCGCGCCGGACACGACGAGGGTCGCGAGGTAGATGAGGTTGAACTCGACCGTCTTGACGATGTTGCCGTAGACGAAGAACTCGAGCAGCCACGCCGCCACGGCCGCACCGACGCCCGAGAGCATCGCGACCGGCAGGGTGAAGCGGAGGTACAGGAACGCGAGGAAGACGAGCTCGGCCCCGAGCCCCTGGGCCAGGCCCGAGAAGATCGTGCTGATGCCCCAGACGTTGCCGATGAGGGCGGACACCACGGCCGCGATCAGCTCGACCAGCAGGGCCGCACCGGGCTTGCGGATGACGAGACCGCCGACGACGCCGCCCAGGAGCCAGATGCCCACGGCGATACCGCCGAGTCCCGGGGTGAGTCCGTCCATGGCGGTGAACCAGGCGTACCCGACGGTGTTCCAGCCCCAGAAGACGAGGCCGAGGGCCACGCCGAGGACGGCGGCGACGACGATGTCGACGACCCGCCAGCGGAAGCGGTCCGGGGCGGCGACGGCCGAGCGGCTCGCGGGGGCAGACGTGGACGTGTGCATGAAGGCTCCTCCCTGCGCCGGCATGATCCGGATCAGGTTCGACGGTCGAAGCGTGGATTCGCTTCCTCTCAGCCCGGCTCACCGGACTCCCGTGGTTGTGCTCATGAGTATAGGAGGCGGGGCGGGGTAGCGTGGGCGGGTGCACGAGCAGAGCCCGACCACCCGGCGCGAACTCCGGGGCCGGACGGGTCTGCCGACCGGCGTGATCGCGACCGTCTCGACGCCGTCCGCGCAGGACGGGAGGGATGCCACCCCCGCGGCGCCGGAGCCCGAGGTGATCGCCGCCGAGCCCAGGCCGGCCGTCACGCCGGAGCCCCCCGCTGAGTCCGCGCCCGCCGCCGAGCCCGCGCCCACCGCCGCACCGGAGCCGGCGCCCGCCGCACCGGAGCCCGCGCTCGAGCCGGAGCCCGCCGCTGAGCCCGTGCCCGCCGCCGCACCGGCGCCCGCGCCCGTCGCGGCATCCTCCGGCGGCTACCCCGCCCTGCAGTGGGTGGACCCCGTCGCCGCCGGAGCCCCGCGGGCCGAACCGGTCCTGCAGCTCGAGGGCGGCTGGAAGGTGGCCCGCCCGGAGGACCTCCTCGCCCGCCGGCCCCGGCGCCGCGGCCTGCGTCCGACCGCCGTCATCCCGACGGTCTTCCTCCTCCTCGTCATCGGCCTGTATGCGGCGGTGACGCTGCTCTGGCCGTTGACCAACGTCGCCCCCACGGCGCAGTCCGTCGCGGTCGAGACGAACGCCGCACCCGAGGCCTCCCCCGCGTGGCCCGCCGAGGGGTCCGCGGCGCTGTCGGTCAGCGGCATCCCCGGTGTCCCCGCCTCCTCGGGCGAGGCCGCCTCGATCGCGAGCATCACCAAGGTGGTCACCGCGCTGCTGGTGCTCGACCGCCAGCCGCTCGCTCCCGGCGAGCAGGGCCGCGACTACGCGTTCACGGCCGCCGACAGCGCCGCGTACTGGCAGTACCGGGCGCGCGGGGAGTCCTCGCTCGACGTCCCGGTCGACGGCACGCTGACCCAGCTGCAGATGCTGGAGGGGATGCTGATCGGGTCCGCCAACAACTACGCCGACCGTATGGCATCTGACATCTGGCCCACCGACGCGGACTTCGCCGACGCCGCGAGCGCCTACCTCTTGGAGCAGAACATCGAGGGCATCACGATCGTCGACCCGACGGGGATCGAGGCCGAGAACCGCGCGAGCCCCGGCGCGCTCGTGCCGCTGGCCGAGAAGGCCCTGGCCAACCCCGTGATCGCGGGCATCGTGAGCACGCAGCAGATCGAGCTCCCCGGCGCCGGACTCGTCCGCAACGGCAACCCGCTGCTGGCGGACCCGGGCGTCGTCGGCGTCAAGACGGGCACGCTCGACGCCTGGAACCTGCTGAGCGCGAAGGACATCGTCGTCGGCGACACCACCGTGCGCGCGTTCGCCGCCGTCCTGGGGCAGCCCGGCCCCGACAGCCGCAACGCCGCGAGCCGGGCGCTGTTCGACCAGGTGGAGCAGGAGCTGCAGCCGCAGACGTCGGTGCCGGCGGGCACGGTCGTAGGGCGCGTCTCCACCCTCTGGGGCGAGGAGGCCGACGTGGTGTCGACCGCGGACGCCTCGCTCGTGCTGTGGAACGGCGCCGCCGGGGACGCGTCGACGGACGTCGAGCTCGGCGAGGCCCGTCTCTCCGGCGAGACGGTCGGGACCCTGACGGTCGTCGGTCCGCTCGACAGCGACACCGTGGCGGTCGAGCTGGCGGGCGACATCGAGCCGCCGACCCCGTGGTGGCGCCTGACCCATCCGCTGGACCTCCTCGGCATCAACGGCTGACCGTCGCCGACGCCCGCGCGCGGCGTTCCCGTCGCGGGGACGCGTCGCCCGCCTGTGCTACCGTCACCGGCAGTGACACGGGGTGCCCCACGGGGCTGAGAACACACCCGTCGAACCTGATCTAGTTCGTACTAGCGAAGGGATGTCGCGAATGGTCGTTCGCACGTCGTCGTCTCCGTCCACCCCCGTCGAGGCCCTGTCCGCGCTCCGCGCCTCGGGCCCTCTGGTGCAATGCATCACGAACGCGGTGGTGACCAACTTCACCGCCAACGCGCTGCTCGCCCTCGGCGCCTCCCCCGCCATGTGCGACATCCCCGGTGAGGCCGGGGTGTTCGCGCGGGTCGCGGACGGCCTCCTCGTCAACCTCGGCACACCGACCGGGGAGCAGCGGGATGCCGCCCGGGAGGCGGTCGCGGCCGGGACCCCGTGGGTGCTCGACCCGGTGGCGGTGGGCGCGCTGCCGGTCCGCACCGCGCTCGCCCACGAGCTGCTCGCCGCGCGACCGGCGGTCATCCGCGGGAACGCATCCGAGATCCTCGCCCTGGCCGGAGCGGGCGCGGGCGGCCGCGGCGTCGACACCACCGACAGCCCCGAGGCCGCACGCGTCGCCGCCCGCGAGCTGGCCGAACGGACCGGCGGGACCGTCGCCGTCTCGGGCGAGGTGGACCTGATCGTGGATGCCACGGGCACGGCGCGCGTCGCCGGCGGCAGCGCCCTGCTGACCCGGGTGACCGGCGGCGGGTGCGCACTCGGAGCGGCCATGGCGGCGATGCTCGCCGTCGCGCCGGCGTTCGATGCGGCGGTCGCCGCGAGCGTCGTGTGGGCCGTCGCCTCCGAGCGGGCGGCCCGCTCCGCGTCCGGGCCGGGCAGCTTCGCCGTCGCGTTCCTCGACGAGCTCGCCCGCCTGGAGCCGGCCGACCTCGCCGATCGGGTCGACATCGCGGAGGCGGCGCGATGAGCGGCGACCGGGACCTGTCCCTGCATCTCGTCACCGACCAGCGCCTGCCCTTCCCTCGCGTCTGCGAGATCGTCGACGCGGCGGTCTCCGCCGGCGTGAGCGTGGTCCAGCTGCGGGACAAGCTCGTCGGCGGCGCCGAGCTCTACGCCCGGACCCGCCGTCTCGCGGACGTCGTCGCCGGGCGCGCAACCTTCGTCGTGGACGACCGGGTCGACGTCGTCCTCGCCGCGCGGGCGAACGGCTCCCGTGTCGACGGGGTGCACCTGGGACAGAGCGACCTCCCCGTCGACGTCGCGCGGGTCCTGCTCGGCCCCGACGCCCTCGTCGGCTGGACGGCGAACACCCTAACCCACCTCGCGGCCGCGGGCGACCTCGAGCCCGGCACCGTGGACTATCTCGGCGTGGGCGTCATCCGCGCCACCGCGACCAAGCCCGACCACCCGCGACCGCTGGGCGTGGACGGATTCGCCGCGCTGGCGGCATCCACTCCCCTCGCCTGCGTCGCCATCGGGGGCGTCGGCGTCGACGACGTCGCCCCGCTGCGCGCGGCGGGGGCGGCCGGCGTCGCCGTCGTGTCGCTCGTGAGCGGGGCCGACGACCCGACAGCGGTGGTCCGGCGCCTCCGCGCCGCGGCCGCGGACGGGCTCGCGCCCCTCGCCGCCCCGACGGGTGCGTCGTCGTGAGCGCGGCGGACATCGCCCGCCCCGGGCGCCCCGACGACCCGTCCGGCCACTCCCCCCGCGGCTCGTCGCCCCGCGTCCTCAGCATCGCCGGCACCGACCCCACCGGCGGGGCGGGGGTCCAGGCGGACCTGAAGTCGATCGCCGCCTTCGGCGGGTACGGGATGGCGGCGGTGACCGCGCTCGTCGCGCAGAACACCCAGGGGGTGCGCGAGGTGCACGTCCCGCCGCCGGACTTCCTGGCCGCGCAGCTGCGGGCCGTCAGCGACGACGTCGGGATCGACGCCGTGAAGATCGGCATGCTCGGCTCCCCGGCCGTCGTCGCGGTCGTCGACGCGTGGCTCGCCGAGGTCCGCCCGCCGATCGTCGTCCTCGACCCCGTGATGGTTGCGACCAGCGGCGATCGCCTGCTCGACGCGGAGGCCGAGGACGCCGTGCGGCGTCTCTGCCACCGGGCCGACCTCGTCACGCCGAACCTCCCCGAGCTCGCGGTGCTCGTCGGCGCGCCCGTCGCGGCGGACTGGGACACCGCCGTCCTGCAGGCGCAGGCCCTCCACCGCGAGACCGGCACCGCCGTCCTGCTGAAAGGCGGGCATCTCGGCGGCGACGACAGCCCCGACGCGCTCGTGGACGCCGACGGCATCCATCTCGTCCCCGGCCGGCGCGTCGACACCCGTCACTCGCACGGCACCGGATGTTCGCTGTCGTCGGCCCTGGCCACCCTCGCCGGCGACGGCCGGAGTCTTCTGGACGCGCTCGTCCGCGCCAAAGAGTGGCTGACCGGGGCGCTCGAGAACGCGGAGGCGCTGCAGGTCGGCCGCGGGAACGGGCCGATCGACCACCTGCATGAGCTGCGTCCGCACCTCGACACGGGCCGCCCCTGGAGCGCCGAGGTCTGGGCCGACGCCGCCGCGGTCCGCGCCGAGGTGGACGCGTGCGCGTTCGTGCGGGACCTCGGCTCCGGCGGGCTCGACCGCGCCGCCTTCGGGTGGTACCTGGAGCAGGACCTGCTCTATCTCCGCCACTACGCCCGCGTGCTCTCCCGCGCAGCGGCGCTGGCCCCGACGCCCGCGGAGCAGCGGTTCTGGGCGACGGCGTCCGTGCAGTGCCTGGTCGAGGAGGCCGCGCTGCATCAGTCGCATGTCACGGCGGACGGTCTCTCCCCGGCCCCCGCCACCGTGGCGTACACGGACCATCTGCACGCGGTGTCGGCGGGCGGCTCCTACCCGGCGCTCGTCGCCGCCGTGCTGCCCTGCTTCGTTCTGTACGCCGACGTCGGCGCGCGATGGCGGGGGACTTTCGGCCCGGACCACCCCTACGCCGACTGGCTGACCGCGTACGGCGACGAGCGCTTCGCCGCGTCGGCGGCCGAGGCCGCCCGGATCGTGGATGCCGCGGCCCGCGCCGTCGCTCCGGCCGACCGGGCCGCGATGGCCCAGGCGTACCACCGGTCGATGGAGCTCGAGCGGGAGTTCTTCGCGGCGCCCCTGTCCCGGCTGGCGTGACGGGCGCGGCGTCCCCGTCCCGGCCGGCGTGACGGGGGACCACGGCGCTGGACGGCACGGGTCCGCGGGGCCCGTGCCGTCCGGAGGTCAGCGGGCGCGCGTGCGGGGGTCCATCGCCTCGCGCAGCGACTCGCCGAGCAGGGTGAAGCCCAGCGCGGTCACCGCGATGCAGATGCCCGGGAGGAAGGCCAGCCACGGCGCGATCGCCAGCTCCGCCTGCGCGTACGTCAGCATGCGCCCCCACTCGGCCGTCTGCGGCAGGCCGCCGCCGAGGCCCAGGAACGACAGAGCCGCGGCGTCGATGACGGCTGTGGCGAGGGTCAGTGTCCCCTGCACGATGACCGGACCGACGCTGTTGGGCAGGACGTGGGTCATGGTGATCGTCCGCCGGCTGAGACCGAGCGTCTGCGCGGAGAGCACGTAGTCCGCCCCACGCTGCTGCAGCATCGACGCGCGCAGGAGGCGCGCGAACACCGGAACCTGCGACGCGCCGATCGCGATCATGACGGCGAGCTGGCTCTGGCCGAGCACCGCCGCGATCGACACCGCGAGCAGGAGGTTCGGCACCGACAGCAGGATGTCGACGAACCGCATGACGATCGCGTCGACCCAGCCGCCGAACATGCCGGCCAGCAGTCCGAGGAACATGCCCCCGGCCAGTCCCAGCGCCGTCGAGACCACGCCGATGAGCAGCGACGCCTGCGCGCCCCAGATGAGCTTGGACAGCACGTCGCCGCCGAAGCGGTCCAGACCGAGGGGGAACTCGGCGAGCTCGCCCGGGCCGGGGATGTCGGTGGGCGTGATGAAGCGCTGACCCGGCAGCGACTCGGCCGGATACGGCGCCAGCAGCGGGGCGAGGGCGGCGACGAGCAGGAAGAGCAGCACGATGACCGCGCCGATCCAGGCGACCGGGCTGCGCCGCAGCCGCTGGAACACGTCGTGCCAGAAGCCGCCGCGCGTCTGCGCGGCCAGAAGCTGCGAGTCGACCACCGCGTTGTCGTCGACGGGACCGCCGCTGGGGGCGGGAGGGAGGATGCCGGAGCTCACTGGACTCTCACTCTCGGGTCGATGACGCTGTAGGACAGGTCGACCAACAGGTTGATCAGCGCGTAGGCGATGGCGATGAAGATGATGAACCCCTGCAGGACGGGGAAGTCGCGCGTGAAGATGGCCCGCGCGAGGAATTGCCCGATGCCCGGGAACGCGAACACCGTCTCGGTGAGCACCGCGCCGGCGATGAGCAGGCCGGCCTGCAGACCGACCGTCGTGATGACCGGGAGCATGGCGTTCCGCAGGATGAAGCGGTTGCGGAGCGTCGAGCGGCCGATGCCCTTCGCGCGACCCGTGCGGACGTAGTCCGCGTTCTGGACTTCCAGCACCGACGCGCGGGTGATGCGCACGATGATCGCGAGGGGGATGGTGCCCAGGGCGATCGCGGGGAGGATCAGGTGCAGCACCGCATCCCACGCGGCGTCGAACTCGCCGGTCATCAGACCGTCGAGGACGTACAGGTTCGAGTAGTGCGTCGCATCGATGCGCGGGTTCTGCCGCCCGTCGGAGGGG
The DNA here is from genome assembly GCF_049384025.1 of Microbacterium sp. HMH0099. Taxonomy (NCBI): domain Bacteria; kingdom Bacillati; phylum Actinomycetota; class Actinomycetes; order Micrococcales; family Microbacteriaceae; genus Microbacterium; species Microbacterium sp. HMH0099. The sequence continues at coordinate 319,917 of NZ_JBMRJR010000001.1, forward strand.
AGCCACCCGAGCTGCACCGCGAAGACGTACTTCAGGATGAACGCGAGGAAGAACACCGGGATCGTGATGCCGATGAGGCTGAGCACGACGGCCGTGTGGTCCCAGATCTTGCCGTGCCGGCGCGCGGCCCAGTACCCGAGCGGGATGCCGACGCCGACGGCGACGATCAGCGCGCCGATGGACAGCTCGAGGGTCGCCGGGAACCGGCGGACGAACTCCTCGAGCACGGGACGGCCGGTCTGGATGGACGATCCGAAGTCACCCTGCAGCAGGCGCCCGAGCCAGGTGAAGTACTGGATGTAGAGCGGGTCGTTAAAGCCGTACAGCTCGTTGATGCGGGCGACCGCCTCGGGCGTCGCCCGCTCACCGAGGAGGGCGACGGCAGGGCCGCCGGGGAGCGCGCGCACCCAGGCGAAGAGGAGGACGGACAGACCGAACAGGGTCGGGATGAGCAGGAGCAGGCGCCTGCCGATGGTGCGGAGCACGAATTCTCACAAGGTCGAGGGCGGGTGGACACGGAACACCGCGGGCCCGGCGCCGGAAGGGCGTCGGACCCGCGGCATCCGGGTCACTCGGTCAGTTCGATCTGGTTGTAGACCTCGTCCTGCACGGGGCTGGCCGGGTACGACGCGACGCGCGAGGCGAACGCCAGCGTCGGGGTCGGGTTGGCCAGCGGGACGCCGGGCAGGAACTGGGCGATCTGCTCGTTCACAGCCTGGTAGGCGGTCTCCTGCTCGGACTCGGTCGCGAGACCGCGGGCCGAGGTCAGCGCGGAGAACAGCTCCGCGTTGTCGAAGCCCCACTCGTTCGAGGCGCCGCCGAAGAACGTGCCCACGAAGTTGTCGGGGTCGTTGTAGTCGCCGGTCCAGCCGAGCAGGTGAATGCCGTGGTCGCTGCCGCCCTGGATGAGGTCGAGGTACTCGCCCCACTCGTTCGACACCGGGTTGAGCACGATGCCCACGGCCGACAGCTGCGACTGCAGGTTCGTGAAGATCTGCTCGGGGTTCGGCATGTACGGCCGCGAGATGTTCACGGGGTAGTTGAACGTCAGGGTCAGCGGGTTGGCGTCGGTGAAGCCGGCCTCGGCCAGCAGCGCACGGGCGCCCTCCTGGTCGAACTCGTACTCGGTGACGTCGGGGTTGAAGCCGATGACGCTGTCGGGCATGAACTGGGATGCCACGGTCGTGCCCTCGGGCAGGACCTGGCTGATCAGCTGCTCCTTGTCGATCGCGTGGGCGATCGCCTGACGCACGCGGATGTCGGCCAGCGCCGGGTCGGCCTGGTTCATCGCGAGGTAGAGGATGTTGAACGGGTCGCGGTTGACGAGGGTGTAGCCCGCGTCCTCCAGGGCGCCGAGGTCGGCGGGGGCGACGAGGTCGTAGCCGTCGATGGAGCCGGACTCGAGCGCCTGACGACGGGCGGTGGTGTCGCCGATCACGCGGAAGATGATCTCGGTCACCTGACCCTGCTCGCCCCAGTAGTCGTCGTAGGCCGACAGCGTGGCCTCGGCGCCGGGCTCCCAGGAGTCGAAGCGGAAGGGACCGGTGCCGGTCGGGTGCGCGGTGGCGTACTCGCTGAGGGTCGGCGCCTCGGAGGTGCCGCCCACGTCGTCGGCCGCGTACTGCTCGAGGGCCGTCGGGCTCTGGATGGCGAACGCGGGGAGCGACAGCGCGGGGATGAAGCCGGCGAAGGGCTCGGTGAGCGTGATGGTCACCTCGGTCGGGCTGGACGCCTCGCAGCCGCCGTAGATGGAGGTGCCGGTGTCGGCGTAGCCGCGCATGATCTTGCCCCAGTAGTAGGACAGGCTCTCGGACTGCGCGATGCCGGTGAAGTTGTTCTGCCGGTCGAAGTTGAAGCAGACGGCCTCGGCGTTGAACTCGCTGCCGTCGTGGAAGGTCACGCCCTCCTTGAGGGCGAAGGTGTAGGAGAGCCCGTCCTCGGACTGCTCCCAGCTCTCGGCGAGCGCGGGCGCCGGGTCGGCGGTGCCGGGCTCGACACCCACGAGGCCCTCGAAGATCTGACGCGAGATGCGGAACGACTCGCCGTCGCTGGCGAACGCGGGGTCCAGGCTCGACGGGTCGCCCGAGGCGCCGAACACGAACGTGGAGTCGACGTCGCCGCCGCTGTCACCGCCGCCGCCGTTCTCGTCGCGCTGACTCGTACAACCCGAGAGCGCGATCGCGCCGATGGCGATCGCCGCGCCGCTCGCGAGGAGCCGACGCCGGAGGGTTCGTGCCATTTCTGTGCACCTTCCTGGGGGAGGGGGGAGGGCTCGCCGGCGTGTCACAACGTCGTGGCCGCTCCATCTGCTGTTCCCCCGACCGTACCTGGCGGGACGGGCCCTGCCCATTGCCCCCGTGTATCGATCGTGTTTCGACGCTCCAGCAGCCTGCGTGATCGACGAGGGATGCTCTGACCGTTTCGCGCACGCCGGACCCGTGGGACGCAGCACTGCGCGCAGGGCGACGCCGTGGCATCCCGAGGCCCTAGCGTGGATGCCATGGCGAGAATGCGTGTGGAACCGGACGACGCCCCGACCGCGCGCCTGTCCGACGGTGCGGTCGCGCGGCTGGCGCCGTCGGGATTCGTCTCCGGCTGGGAGCTCGTCGTGGACGGGACCCCGCAGTCGCACGTGGACCTCGACGACCCGACTCACCTGCACTTCGAGTACGTCGCCCGGATGGGTGCGGTCATCGACCGGCTCAGGATGCCGGGGCAGCCGCTCACCGCGGTGCACCTCGGGGCCGGCGCCCTCACCCTCCCCCGGTACGTCGAGGCGACGCGGCCCGGCTCGCGTCAGCAGGTCCTCGAGCTCGAGCCCGCGCTCTGGGACCTCGTCCGCGAGAACCTCCCGCTCCCCCGCGGCGCCTCCGTGCGCGTGCGCATCGGCGACGCGCGTGCGGGGCTGTCCCGACTCCCGGCGGGCCTGGTCGGCGCCGTCGACCTGCTCGTCAGCGACGTCTACTCGGGCGCGCAGACCCCGGCGCACCTGACCACGGTGGAGTTCTACCGGGAGGCGGCATCCCTCCTCGCCCCCGACGGCGTGCTCCTCGTGAACGTGTCCGACGGGCCGGGCCTCGCCTTCGCGCGCCGGCAGGTCGCGACGGTGCGCGAGGTGCTGCCCGAGGTCGTAGTCCTGGCCGAGGTGCAGGTGCTCAAGGGTCGACGGTTCGGGAACCTCGTGGTCGCGGCGTCGGCCGCGCCGCTGCCCGTGGAGTGGCTCCCCCGCCTCATGGCCGCCGGCCCGCACCCCGCCAAGGTCGCGCAGGGCCCCGAGATCGACGAGTTCGTCCGCGGCGCGCGGCCCGTCACCGACGCGGACGCGACGCCCTCGCCCAAGCCGTCGTCATCGATCTTCGAACGCTGACCCCCGCGCGCCGGTATCCGTCGCCCTCGTGTTGGCGGCACGACCGCGTGGCGAGTCGCCTCGGCCGCGACCGCGACGCAGACTGGAGGGCATCGGCCATTCGAGAGGAACGACGGTGAGCTACATCCACGGGTACGACCCCGACACGCTGCGCGAGATCACCGACTCGCGCGAGTGTGCGGAGCGTCTCGAGGAGATCGGCCCGCAGCGCAGCCTCCCCGCTCTGCTCGAGCGCGTCTGGCTGCTGAAGGTGCTCGACCGCTTCGACGAGGCCCTCACCGTCTCGGAGCAGTCGGTCCGCGTCGCCCGCATGGCCGGCACCCGCCGTGACCTCCTGCGCGCCCGAATCCTGCACGCGACCATCCAGCAGTGCCGGGGCGCCTACGCCGCCGCCGAGCAGGAGCTCACGATGTGCGCCGAGGAGGCGGAGGGGCAGAACTGGGCCGGCATCGCCGCGTTCGCGCTGCAGCACCGGGGCAAGGTCCACTACGACGAGGGCGACTACGACGGCGCGCGCGCGGACTTCAAGCGCGCGCTGTTCCTCCGGCAGAACGCCGGGGCGACCGACGCGCAGCTCGAGTCGATCCTCCTCGCCATCGATGCGGCCGATCGTCGCCGCACGCGCCAGGTCGTCGCCAGCTGACGTCGGAGCCCCCGTCTACCCTCCCTGACATGTCGGATCTGCAGCGCGTGCGCACGTGGGCCGAGGCGCTGATCGGCCTCCACCTCGATCCGTCGTGGACGTTCGGCTTCGACAACGCCAAGCGCCGCGCCGGCCTGTGCGACTACACCCGCAAGCGCATCAGCGTCTCGCGGTACCTCGCCGCTCGGTACGACGACGACACGAACCACCAGACCCTGCTGCACGAGGTGGCCCACGCTCTGGCCGGCGCGCAGGCGGGGCACGGGGCACGGTGGAAGCGGGTGGCGTCCGACCTGGGGTACGTCGGCGGCACGACCCACGCAGGAGAGACCGCGACCGAGCTCGCCCCGTGGGTGGGCACGTGCCCCAACGGGCATGTGGCGTACCGGCATCGTCGAGCGACACGACCCACGTCGTGCGCGCTGTGCGCGCCGCGCTTCGACCCGGCGTACGCCTTCACCTGGGTGCGTCGCGAGATCCCGCCGGCCGTGCGCCTGGCCGCCGCGACCCCGCGCTGAGCTCAGACGCCGAAGACGCCGTCCCGCAGGACGGGGACGAGGGATGCCGCGTCCCGCGCGGCCGCCGCGAGCACCTCGTCCCGCCGGCCCTGGTCCGCCAGGGCCCGGCCGGTGCCGCTGGCTGTGAGGAGGTGCTTCGTCGCGCCGCGCAGCGCCCGGAACCCTTCGCCCGCCACCGCCGCGTCGGGCGATCCGTGGTCGATGCCGAGGTCGCCCAGCGCCGCGATCACGGCGCCGGCGCCGAGCAGGTCCTCGACGGCGAAGCGGGAGGCGGTCGCCTCCGACGAGCCGACCGGGAGCAAGGCGATGCTCGTCCGCTCCCCGCGGGCGCGCTGGACCTCGAGGATGTGGTCTGCGACGGCGGCCGCGTTCCGGACGCCGCCGACGACGACGTGCGCTCCGCGCTCGGCGGCGGCGAGCGCGACGGCGGAGGATGTACCGTCGTCCGTCGCGAGCGTCTCCCCGCGCTCGGCGGCGGCGAGCGCGGCGCCGGTCAGACCGAGGACGTCGACGACGACCACGACGTGCGCCGGCGCGAGCCGGTCGAGGCCGTCCTGTCCCCAGTCGAGTCGTACCTGGTAGTCGGCCTGCGCGTGGGGGCGGTGGTCAGCGGACATCCTCCGAGCCTATGACGACGGCGGCCTCCGTCGCCGTGTCGTCGGCCATCCCGCGTAACACGGCGAGACCCTCCCCCACCCGGGGCCCGGGCGTCAAGGCATCCGGGATTCTCCGACGCCTTCGGCAGGATGCGGATATGCGGATCTTGCTGAAGTTCGTCGTCGACTGCGACGTGGATGCCGCCTGGCGCGCGCTCCACTCGCCGCGTGCCGTCGCGGAGCTCTACGGGCCGCTGATGAGCGTGGACGCGCTCGGGGACATGCCGACGTCGTTCTCCTCGGGCGACGACGTGCCGGTGCAGATGAGCGTCGCCGGCGTCCTCCCGGTAGGGCGGCAGCTCATCTCGGTGGCGGACCGCGAGACCGAGGACGGCAACGGCCGGGTCCGCGTGTTCCGGGACTGGGGCGTGCCGTTGACCGGCCCCCTCGCCGCCTTGGACGTCTGGGACCACCAGATGGCCGTCTCCGCAGCCCCCGGCGAGCCCCGTAGGACGCTGTGGCGGGAGCGCTTGACCATCGGCGGCGCGGCGGCACCGGCGCTCTGGCCGATGCTCTGGGCCACCTGGCAATGGCGGGCGGCCCGCATCCGCGCGCTCGCCCCGACCTGGGCCTACGACCCCGAGCCCGCGGACGAATCGCCGGAGTGAACGACGTCAGCGTGCGCCCGGCCGTCCCCGACGACGGTCCCGGGATCGCGCGCGTCCACGTCCAAAGCTGGCACGAGGCGTATACGGGACGTGTGCCCGACTCGCTGCTGACCCGGCTCGACCGGACCTCCTCGAGCCGCCGCTGGGCCGCCCGCCTCCGCGGCGAGGTGCCGCCCGGCGGCCAGCCCGGCGGTCAGACGTGGGTCGCCGTCCGCGGGCGGTCCGTGGTCGGCTTCGCCTCGGCAGGACCGTGCCGGGACCCCGACCGTTCGACGGCCGACGAGGAGCTGTGGGCCCTCTACGTCCTGCAGGCCGAGTACGGCACCGGGACCGGGAAGGCCTTGATGGATGCCGCCCTCGACGACCGGCCGGCGACGCTCTGGGTCCTCGCCGACAACCCCCGGGCGCTGGCGTTCTACGCGAAGCACGGCTTCGAGCCGGACGGCGCCACCCGGGACGACGCGCGCTGGGGCGCGACCTTGCACGAGGTGCGGCTCGCGCGCGGATGAGCCCTCTCTCGCCGCGCGCGGACGGGGGATGAAACCGCGGGCGACCACCGCCGGCGGCTGAACTTCGCCCGGGTGAAATGGCCGTCGCTTCCCGTGACACGGTGCGGGCGGCCTCCCTACCGTAGGGCGCCATGAGGGGCGTCTATCGGATCGATGTGGCGGGTTTCGTCGCGACGACGGGGGCGGTCGCCGTCCTCGTAGACAGGGTCGGGCAGGCGATGCAGGCCGCACGTCGTCACGTCGATGCGCTGGATGCCACGGTGTCCGGCGAACGCGACCTGGCGTCCGCGCTGTCGCGCGTGACCTCGTCGCGGATCACCGCCGCCCGGGGTGGGGTGGCCAGGGCGAGCGACGTCCTGGCCGCGGCGGGGCGGGTCCTCGTGGCGTACGTCTCCGCGGACGACGAGATGGCCGGGTCGACGGCGGCTGCGGCGGGGCGGGCCTGGTGAGGGTGGTCGGCACCGAGGACGTGCCGCAGGTGCGCATCGACCCCCTCGTGCTGAGCGCTGAGGCCGCGAAGCTGCGGGTCAGCGCGACCGAGGCCGACGAAGCGAACGACGAGCTGGTCTCGACGTGGGCCGGGCTCACCGGCGACTACGACGCCCCGGAGGCTGCGGACCTCCTCGTCCAAATGACCCCGGCGACGGAAGCCGTCGCGGAGGTCACCCTGACCTTCACAACGGTCGCCGACGTGCTCGACCGCCTGGCCGAGACCCTCGCCTCGGCGCAGGGGACGGCGTTACTGCTTCGCGAGGAGGTCGCCGATTTCGCTCGACAGGCCGCTCGGCGCAGCGGCGAGATCGAGGAGTTTCCCTGGACCCCCGGCGAGCGAGAGCGCAACATCGAGCTGCTCGCCGGCTGCGTCGCGGTTCAGCAGTCCATCGACACCGCCGTCGACGAGGCCCGGTCCGATCTGTCCAGGATCGAGGACCCGCCATTCACCTTCGACAGTGCCCACGACGCCGGGCCGGCGTCTCCTTTAACGGCAGTCGCACAGCACGCCCGCCTCACGAATGACGTCGCCGAGAGCATCCTGGACGCCTTGGCATCCCTCCCTCCGGACGGGATGCGAGAGCTCCTCGCCGCACATCCGGACTGGGTGCGGCTGTTCGGCTCCCGAGACGTGGACCCCGAGCGGATCGCGGCGTGGTGGGCGGCGCGCGCCGCCGCCGATCCGGAGGCTGTGGCGGCCCTCACCGTCGGGGCCGCCACGATCGTCGGCTCGCTCCCCGGAGCGCCCGTCGAGGCGCGCGTGCGTGCGAACCGCGAGAAGGCGGCCGCACGCATCGCGGACATCGACGCGGAGGTCGCCCGGATCCAGGCCCGCATCGACCGTCACGCCTCCCTCGACCTCCGGCGGGTGCCGCATCGCGGTCCGGACGACTGGCAGGACGATATCGACGCCCTGCGGAGGGAGCGGGACTACCTCGAGAGGGCGAGGGCGGGAGAGGTGCAGTTGTACCTGTTCGAGCCCGAGAACCGCAGCATCATCGAGATGATGGGCACTCTCAGCGAGGCGACCACGGACGTCGTCACGTACGTCCCCGGTACCTTCACCGGGATGCCGGACTTCCACATCGGCGCCGTGCAGCAGGTCGGCCGCCGGCTGGCGACGGGGGGCGACATCGTCACCTTCGTGTGGAAGGAGGGCGTCTTCCCAGGAGAAGGCGATGGCGATGTCGACTACACGCGCATCCTGGAGGCCGCCGACGAGCCGACTGCCCTCGCGAAGGGATGCGATATCGCCCGGTTTCAGCGCGAGATCGACGCGAGCTCTCCCGTCATCGCCGCCGCACAGAAGGACGCCATCGGACATTCGTGGGGTCTGGCCGCGCTCACCTCCGCCGAGACGGCGGGCGCGCGGTTCGATCAGGTGCATTCCCTGGCGGGGGCCGGGATGCCGACGCAATGGCACCCGCGAGAGGGGACCGTCTACCACCACTGGGCGTACACCGACCTGCTCACCATGGGTCAGCAGACCGGGCTGATCTGGAACGGGAAGATCCCCGGCACCGAGTCGGCGTTCATGTCGCACGTGTTCACCCGGGAGGGCGACTTCAGGATCTACCTGCCGGTCCCCGTCCAGACGGGGCTCTACCCGCCGCCGGACCCGGTGCCTTTCGAGGGCACGACCCACCTGCTGGAGAACCACAACCTCATCGCGAGCGAGGACCCTGAGAACGAGGACGTTCTCGACGGACTCATTGAGGCGATAAGGCGATGAGAATGGACACGCGCCACCGTGCAGCCCCGGCGCTCATCGCCTGCGTATTCGCATTGGTCGCCTGCACTCCGGCGGACCTCGCACCCCCCACGCCGGACATGACGCTGGAGCAGGCGAAGGAGAGAACTATGCAAGTGGAACGGGAGATCGCTGCTCTCGTCCCGCCGGAGAATGTCGCGGAGATCACGCAGAACCAGACCGGGTATCTGTTCTCCTGCAGCATGCCGGAGCGATACAGCTGGATGGGATTTCTGCGCGTTTCCTACAGCGAGCCAGCGGACATCGAATCGGTCCTCGCTGAGGCGGAAACCCTCTTCACCGACCGGGACGGGTATCGCGTGCGAGATGACCCGACCGTGGCCGGACGGCCCCGGGTGAAAATTTCCGGCCTCGCCGGCGAGGTCTACTTCGTGCACGAAAAGCCGGACGGAAGCGCCCTCGAGATTTGGTCCTATTCGCCGTGCGTTCCGCTGCCCGAGGGGGCGTGGCCCGGCAGTGCGTTCTAGGGTCTCGGAGAACCACAACCTCATCGCGAGCGACGAGCCGGAGAACTGGCCGGTCCTCGACGAGCTCGAGGACGAGGTACGCAAATGACCCGGCGGTTCGGGGTGCTTGCAGCGCTCTTCACGATCGGGCTCGTCGTATCCGGTTGCGTTCCCGGGGCTCCCGTTCCCACGACGAGTAGGTGGACACTCGAAGAAGCCAAGACACGCACACTCGGGATGGAACAGGAGATCGCCGCTCTCGTGCCCGCTGAGGCGAAGGGGCACATTGATCAAAACAATACGGGTCCCCTTCTCTCCTGTAGACGGGAGGGCGATTATTCCTGGACCGGCAGGACCGTGGTCGCACTCCTCCAGCCGGTCGATATCGATGCACTTCTGGACGCCGTCAGGAATCATTTTTTGGGTCGGACAGACTACGTCGCCGAGGACAGACCGTTCCACGACGGACGACCTCGCACCAGCATTCGAGGCGCCGACGGGGAGTCCTATTTCGTACACATGAGTCACGACAGCCAACGACTCGAGATCAATTCCTTCTCCCCCTGCTTCGCCCTGTCCCAGGGGCTATGGCCCGGTGGCATCTATTGAGAGGCAGCAGCGGCCCCGGTATGAGGCGGCGGAATGCCGCTGCCCTCCCCCGCGCCGGACAGGGGTTTGCGCTCCGCGCCTCCGCAGCGGCTCTTGCCGCCCTGGGTTGGCTGTTCCTGACCGCCTGCGGTTCCCCTCGGGTGATACCCGTCACCTCCGACCTGACGCTCGAGCAAGCCAAGCGGCAGACGCAGAAGACAGAGCGAGAGATCGCGGCGTTCGTGCCTCCGGAGGCCGTCCGCGCAACGGAGCACAACGAGAAGGGTTATCTGTGGTCGTGCCGCGAGAAGGGCAGCTACAAATGGACGGGCTACTTCCGTGTCACCTACAGCGCCCCGGTCGACATCCGGACCGTGCTCGATCAGATCGCGGCGGAGTTCCGCAGCCGCGGACAGTATGAGATCAGAGAATCCACTCACGATGACGGATCTCCACGGCTGCAGATCATCGGCGCGTTCGGCGAGGACTACCTCGTCGACGAGAACAAGGCCGCCACCAGCCTGGAGGTCACTTCGTACTCTCCCTGCTTCGTCCTGCCCGAGGGGGCGTGGCCCGGCAGTGCGTTCTGAACCGCCGTGGGCTCAGGCGTCGGCGAGCGCCTCGACGGGGGTCACGGACGTGGCGTGGCGCGTCGGGACCACCGCCGATACGAGCGTCAGCACGGCGGTGACCGCGACCACGACGAGGACGGTGCCGACGGGAACCGCCGGGAGCACGAACGTGGGCGACTCGTAGGACGGCGGCACCCCCACCGATCCGAGCACGGACTGCGCTCCCGCCCAGCCGTAGACGATGCCCAGCACGAGTCCCACGACGAGAGCGGTGAGGGTCAGGTGAGCGGCCTCGATCAGGACGACCGCGCGGATCTGCCGCGTCGACAGCCCGAGCGCCCGCAGCAGGCCGAACTCGCGGCGACGCTGGACCACCCCCAGCGTCAGGAGGTTGACCAGCCCCACGGCGGCGATCAGCGCCGACACCGCCGTCAACAGCATCATCACGGACGAGAACGACTCGAGGATGCGCAGGAACTCCGGGTCCGGTTCGCCGGCGGAGGTCACGAGGACCGTCCGCGCGGAAGCGAGACCCGCGGCGAACATCGTCACCAGCGTCACGCCCAGGACGACGCCGATCGTCATGCGGCTCGCCCGCTCCGGATGACGCATCGCGTTCTCCGCGGCCAGACGGGCGACGGCGGATCGCCCGAACGCCCGCCCGACCAGCCGCAGGACCGGCGGCATGAACAGGGGCGCCGCGAGCGCCACCCCCACGAACGAGACGAGGCCGCCCACGAACGCCGGGACCACGCCGAGCGGCGTCACCAGACCCGCGAGAACCCCGAGCGCGAGCACGCCGAACCCGAGGACGAGCAAGCAGATCGCCACGACGTTCCGCGAGGTGCGACGGGTGATCTCGGAACGGGACCGGTCGCCCGATGCGGCGAGCGCCTCCAATGGAGACACCCGTAGGACGCGTGCCGAGCCGGCCCAGGCGGAGCCCCACGTCGTGAGGGCGACGGCCACGGGCGGGACGAGGACGACCGGGCTCAGCAGACCGGCGTACGGCATCGTCACCGTCAGGTCGAGGACGGCGACGGCCGCGGCGATGCCGCCGCCGGAGAGCGCGATCCCGAGGACGAACCCGAGGACAGCGCCGAACGCCCCCGCCCACAACCCGTCGCGGGCGACGGCGGAGCGCTGCGCTCCCGCGCTCGCCCCGAGCAGCCGGAGGAGGGCGATGCCGCGGACCCGCCCGGCGACGACGGCCGCGAACGTCGTCGCGGTCACGATGGACGCCACGAAGACCGCGACACCGAGGAGCAGCCACGACAGGATCGCGATGATCACGACGACGCTTTCCCGCCCCTGCAGGTAGTCCGCCGACGCCAGAAGGTCCCCGATGAAGCCCGTCGCCGCGAGGAGGACGACGCCGAACGCGCTGGAGAGGGCCGAGACGAGCACACTCGCGCCCGTGTCCCGCGGCCGCGCCCACGAGCGGCGGCGACGCGACGGCGGGAGGGGCGCCGCCGGAAGCGGGGAGGGTGAACGGGTGGGAACGGGGGGAGCGGCATCCATACGACCGACGCTATTGACCGTCGGTGTCGCGCCGCGTCCGCCGGAGGAGGTACGCCCGTCCTCCCGGCGGCGGATGTCAGGCCAGGCCGTGCTCGTACGCGAACACGACGAGCTGGACGCGGTCCCGCAACGACAGCTTCGTCAGCACGCGGCTGATGTGGGTCTTCACCGTCGCCTCCGACAGGAACTCCCGCTCGGCGATCTCGCTGTTGCTCAGACCCTGCGCGGCGAGCGCGAAGATCTCGCGTTCGCGCTCGGTGAGGTCGTTCCACGTCGGCGGCACCGGACGCGCCGTCCCGGCGTCGGCGATGTGGGCGAACAGCTCGCGGGTCGCCGAGGCGGCGATGACCGCCGACCCCGCGTGCACGGTGCGGACGGCGGACAGCAGAGACTCCGGCTCGGAGTCCTTCAGGAGGAACCCGCTCGCGCCCTGCTGGATCGCGCGCGCCGCCGCCTCGTCGAGATCGAACGTCGTCAGCACCACGACACGGGGCGGCTCCGGCTGGCGCAGGATTTCCGCCGTGGCCGCCAGTCCGTCCATCACCGGCATCCGCACGTCCATGAGGACGACGTCCGGACGCGTCGTCCGCACGACCTCGATCCCCTCCCGGCCGTCAGCGGCCTCGCCGACGACGGTGAGGTCGGGCTGGGAGTCGATCACCATGCGGATCCCCGCGCGGAAGAGAGCCTGGTCGTCGACGAGGACGACGCGAATGGGCTCGGTCATGCGAACCAGTCCTTTCGGCGGGGGCGGAGGGGGTGGCATCCACTCTCCCGGATGCGGCGGGAGCGGGTCACGCGGGCGCGCCGATCGGCATCGTGGCCCGGACGACGAACCACGGCCCGTCGACTTCCGCGGCGAAGGTGCCGCCGACGAGCTGCGCGCGTTCGCGCATCCCGATGAGCCCGTGCCCACCGGGGGCCGAGGGGACGGCGGCCGTCTCGCCGCGGGCGTTGCGGACGGAGAGCTCGACGCGGTCGGGCAGCCATCCGAGATGGACGTCCACCCGCCGATCCGTCCCGTGCCGCAGGGCGTTGGTCAGAGCCTCCTGCAGGATGCGGAACACGGCGAGCTGGATCGCTGCGGGAGGCTCCCCCGGCGGCGCCGGGTCGATGTCCACGGTGAGGGCGACTCCCGCCGCACGCACCTGCGCGTACAACGTCTCGAGGTCGGCGAGGGTGGGCTGCGGACCGTCCGCTTGGCTGTGCCGCAACTGCGTCAGCAGCTGACGCACGTCCGTCAGGGCCGCCCGCGCGGTCGAGGAGATGGTCGCCAATGCGCTCGTCGCCGCCTGCGGGTCGGCGGCGGCGGCGTAGCGCGCGCCGTCCGCCTGCGCGATCACGACCGCCAGGGAGTGGGCGACGACGTCGTGCATGTCGCGCGCGATGCGCACGCGCTCCTGCTCGGCGATCGTCTCGGCCTCGGCCAGGCGCTGCGCCCGGCTCGTCGCCGCCGCGCGCATGGCTGTCCGGGCGAGCGCACCGGTCACCCACGCGAGGACGAGCGCGAACGCCGCGGCCAGGAGGATCGCGACGATCGAGAAGAGGACGCTCGGCTGCAGGAGCTCCTCCTGGCCCCGACCGAGGACCACCAGGTAGACCGCGATCACCACCGCACCCACCAGGGAGGACGCGAAGCCCGCCCAGAAGACGCGGCGTGTGCCGTAGGCGGCGGCGGTGTAGAGGACGGCGAAGATGGCGACGTCCGTCGGCGACGGCTGGCGGCCGAACACCATCTGCAGGACGGCCCCGACCCATGCCAGCGTGAGCGCGACGCCCGGCTGCAGGCGACGCACTGCGAGGGCAGCGCTCATGGCCATGACGAGGAGGACGGCCGAGACGGCGTCGACGGGCCAGACCCTCGTCGAGAGCTCCACGGCGAGCATGAGCGCGCCGAACACCCCGGCGACACTGAGGTCGGTGATCACCTGATACCGGCGGAGCGAACGGAGTTCCCACATCACCGCAACGCTACGCGGGCCGTCTCCGTCGGGCATCCGCCCACCGATGTATCCGCGGTCACCGGAGGACGGATGCCACCGGGTCGCACCGTCAGGCCGGGAAGTCGGCGGGCTCGATCGGACGAGCCTCGAAGAAGGTCTGCAGGACGACCGTGGTCCGGGTGTTCACCTGCGCGGCGGCGCGGATGTCGCGGATGAGGTCCTCCAAGTCGCGCGGGGTCGCGACGCGGACGAAGAGCATGTAAGCGGCCTCGCCGGCGATCGAGTGGCAGGCCTCGATCGCGGACAGGTGGGCCAGGAGCTCGGGCGCGTTGTCGGGCTGCGCCGGGTCGAGAGGCGTGATCTCCACGAACGCCGCCAGCGGGCGCCCGAGCGCCTCGGCGTCGAGGACGGGCCGGTAGCCGCGGACCACGCCCCGCGCCTCGAGGCGCCGTAGGCGGGACTGCGTCGCCGACACGGACAGCCCGACGCGTTCCGAGATGTGCGCCAGCGTCGCGCGCGCGTCGAGCGAGATCTCGCGGACGATCGCGGCGTCGACGGCGTCGTCGAGGCGAGGGACGCGACCGGGGACGTCAGTCATGCGGTGAGGCTAGCAGTCGCCTCCCTCCCCACCTCGCGGTCTACGTAAGTTTTCCGTTAGCATCACGGTGTGGCCGTAATTCTTACGGCTTGACTACAGGATCGCAGACCGGAGGCTGCTATGACGATCACGACGCCCGCTCTTCCCCTCGACGATCTCGTCAGCGGCCGCACGGCGGCGGAGGCGGAGCACACGCCCGCCTGGACCACCCTCAAGACCGCAGCCACGCAGCTGCAGCAGATCCAGGCCCAGGACGGATCCGTCCCCGACGCGGCGGACCACCCCCGCGCCGTCGCCCTCGTCGACGACATCGTGCGCGCGGTGAGCGCGCTCACGCCGCTCTTCCCCCACGACGACCGCTATCTCGCGGCATCCATCGTCGACTTCGTCCGCTGGCGCGACGGGGGCTTCGGCGTCCCGGACTTCCTCGACTCGCTGCAGGCGTTCCAGCCGCAGGAGCACCGGGTCGACGGGATGCGCCACCTCGTCGTCTTCCCGATGTACACGCAGAACGGCTCGCGCGACCGGCACGTGGAGGCCCTCCTCGTCGAGGTAATCTGGCCCGAGTTCATCGCGCGCCTCGAGACCGAGTACTCCAACCGTCTGTTCGTCTCGCTGCGCCTGATCGACTTCACGCCCGGATACGACACGAACTCCGCCGTGCTGTTCCCCGAGACGGTGGCGATGCGCGAGGTCCCGACCTTCACCTGGGGGGCGATCTTCCAGGACCGGGAGGCCGCCCGCTACCGTCGCGTCACGCGGGCGGCGGCCGAGATCACCAAGCTCGACCTCCCGGACGCCGCCGCGCGCATGCTCGACGACCAGGCGCTGACCGAGCAGACCTTCGTGATGTGGGACATCATCCACGACCGCACGCACATGCGCGGGGACCTGCCCTTCGACCCCTTCATGATCAAGCAGCGGATGCCGTTCTTCCTCTACTCGCTGGAAGAGCTGCGCTGCGACCTGACGGCCTTCCGCGAGTGCGTGTCCCTCCAGGCGCGACTCTCGGCCCGCGACGACCTCGACGAGGCCGAGCGCGCGATGCTCGAGCATGCCGGGCTGGTTCAGTACGCCGTGATCTTCGACCGCATCTTCCGCTTCGCCATCACCGGCTCGCGCGTCCGCAACTACGACGGTCTCGGCGGCCAGCTGCTCTTCGCCTGGCTGCACCAGCGCCGGGTGCTGCACTGGACCGACACGTCGCTCGCGTTCGACTGGGACGAGGTGCCGGCCGCGGTGGTCGCCCTCGCCGACGCCATCGACGACCTGTACTGGCGCTCCATCGACCGGCCGAAGACCGCGCATTGGCTCGCCGCCTACGACCTCGTGCGCGCGGTCGTGACGCCCCACCCCGCGTCGGTCTGGGCGCGCGGACTGTCGGACGAGATCCTGGCCGGAGCCCCGAAGGGCTTCACCGACGCGGTCCTGGACGACGAGTTCCCGCTGTCGATGTTCTTCGAGGCGCTCGAGAAGAAGATGCGTCCCGTGATCGCCTCCACCGAGGGGATCCGCGGGACCGACTGAGCGTCGGCGACGACCCGACCCCGCACGCCGTCCCGAGGAGGACCCTGATGACCGCGCCCCACCCCGTGGCCGGGCGCCTCGTCCTGCTCGCCGGCGGGACGAGCGCCGCCGGACGCGCGTGCGCCCGCGCCCTCCGCACCGCCGACGCGCGCGTAGTCGTCGTGGGTTCGGACGCGGGCCGTGCCGCCGATGCCGCCGCCGCCGCGCCCGGCGCGGCGTCAGAGGTGTGCGACCTGACCGACCCGACGGCGGTGACCGCGCTGCGGGGGCGGCTGCACGCCGAGCACGGGGCGGTCGACGGCGTCCTCCACCTCGTCGGCGGGTGGCGCGGCGGAGGCGGCCTGGCGGGACAGACCGATGACGACCTCGCCTTCCTGCTGCGGTCCTTCACCGCCCTGCGGAACGTCTCCCGCGCCTTCGACGACGACCTGCGCGCCTCCTCGGCCGGACGGCTGGCGATCGTCTCGTCCACGGCCGTCGCCCGGCCCCTGGCCGGCGGGGCGAACTACGCGGCGGTGAAGGCCGCGAGCGAGGCCTGGACGCGTGCGGTGGCCCAGGGCTACGCCAAGGCCGCACGAGAAGCGGACACCGCCGTGACCTCGGCGGCCGTGGTGTTCCGCGTCGCCACCCTGGAGGGGCGCGAGGACGAGCTCGCGCACGCGTTCCTGTCGCTGTGGGAGACGGACGCGGCCGCGGTGAACGGCGAGGTCGTCGGCCTCGGCTCCTGACGCCCGGTCGTCTCGACGCTCCGCACGCGCGGCTCCGCCGTGGCGACCGTCAGCCCTGCGGGCCCTTCCGGATGCGGCCGTCGCCGCCGCCCCGGGCGCTGACCGGGTCGACCGGCGCCTCGGCGTCGGACGGGACACCGGATGCCGCGACCGTCTCGTCCGCGGACCCGCTCGCCGCCGTCGCCGCGTGCGGTTCGCCGCCGGGGTCGGCGTTCACCTCCGACGTCGTGTACTGCCGGGACAGGATGCGGTACGACCGCGTGAAGAACGCCAGGGACGCGGCCACCACCATGACGAGCCCCGCGACGACGAACACCAGCGCGATGCCGCGGGTCTCGCCCTCGCCCAGCAGCCATCCCCACGCCGCCCGCCCTGTCGGCTCGTCCATGTAGGGGATGATCAGGAACTGCGCGATCGGGGCGATGAGGAACGACGTGACCGGGGCGGCGGCCGACTCGAAGGCCGCGGCGAAGCCGAACACGCGCCCCTGGGTCTGGAAAGGGACGACCTTCTGGATGACGGTCTGCTCCGCGGCCTCGACCGGCGGGATGAGGGCCATGTAGACCCAGATGCCCGCGACGTAGAGCCACCACCATTCCCGCAGGGTGAAGACGGCACCCAGAACGCCCATCGCGATGACGATGAGCAGCATCGTCCGGATCGGGTTGCGGCCGAGTCCGAACTTCGCGACGAGACCGCCGCCGATGATGAAGCCGGTCGCCGTGAGCCCCAGGACGAATCCCCAGACCTGCACGTCGAACATCTCGAGACCGTACGGGTCCATCAGCGCCATGTAGACGCCGCCGATGAGGTTGTTGAAGGTCGAGAAGACGATGAGGGCGAACAGGCCCGGGGCGGCGCGGACCGCCGTGACGGCTCCCCGGAGATCGACCAGACGGGCACCCTCGGCGGGCTTCTCCGGCTTCGGCTCGGGGACCCTCAGGGTCAGCAGGTGGATCAGGGCCGCCACCGTCAGGCCGATCGCGATGGCGAGCGTCCACCCCATGCCGAGAAACCCGACGGACAGCCCGCTGAAGACGCTCGTGACCACGAAGGCGAGTCCCTGCACGGTGCCGACGAGCCCGTTGGCGTTGGCGTGCCGTTCCACCGGGACGAGCAGCGTCACGGTGGTGGACAAGGCGATGTTGCGCATGTTCTCGACGACCGCGCCGGCCAGGATGATCCCCGCGAAGAGCCAGAACCACGGCGCCCCGAGGTCGAGGAGGACCGCCTCCGGGAACGACAGCCACAGCGCTCCCGCCAGGAGGAACGCCGTGAGGGTCACCAGGCCCGAGAAGACCATCACCCGGTGCTTACGATGCCGGTCGACGAGGGAGCCGAAGACCATCGCGAAGACGGCGAGCAGCAGCATGTAGGCGCCGCCGACGATGCCCGTCGCCAGGACCGACCGGGTCTCCAGGTACACCCAGAAGGTCAGCGCGAACCAGAGGAAGCTCGTCGTGACGTTCGCCGCCGCCGTGTTGACGAGCACCGCGAGGAACGTGCGCCCTCCGCCGGCGGGGGCCGTGCGCGCCTCGGCGTGTTGCGGATCGGTCATGGGGCCCAAGGTAGACCCGGGCTCCGACATTGGCGAGGCCCCCGGCGCTCCCCGGCTCGCGGCGGCGACGTCCGCGGCCGTGACTACGCTGGAACCGTGACCTCCCTGCATGACACCGCGGTGCGCGGCTTCGCCTCCGACAACTACTCCGGCATCCATCCCGACGTCCTCGCGGCGATCGCGGCGGCCAACGAAGGCCACCAGGTGGCCTACGGCGAGGACGTCTACACCGCGCGCCTGCAGGAGCTCTTCGTCTCCCTCCTCGGCGACGGCGTCGAGGCCTACCCGGTGTTCAACGGCACCGGCGCGAACGTCGTGGGCCTGCAGTCGATGCTCCCCCGGTGGGGTGCGGTCATCTCGGCGTCGACCGCGCACATCAACGTCGACGAGGGTGGAGCGCCGGAGCGCGTCGGCGGCATCAAGCTCCTCACCGTGCCGACGGACGACGGCAAGCTCACCCCCGAGCTCGTCGACCGCGAGGCGTGGGGCTGGGGCGACGAGCACCGCGCCCAGCCGCTGGTCGTCTCCATCACGCAGTCGACGGAGCTCGGCACCCTCTATTCGGTCGAGGAGATCCGCGCCCTGGCGGACCACGCGCACGGGCACGGCATGCGCCTGCACATGGACGGCGCCCGCATCTCCAACGCGGCCGCCGCGCTCGACGTCCCGCTGCGGGCGTTCACCCGCGATGCGGGCGTCGACGTCCTCAGCTTCGGCGGCACGAAGAACGGCGCGATGATCGGCGAGGCCATCGTCGTGCTGGACCCGGCGGCATCCACTGGTCTCACCTACCTGCGGAAGCTCGACATGCAGCTCTCGAGCAAGATGCGGTTCGTGTCCGCGCAGCTGGTCGCGCTCCTCGAGGACGACCTGTGGCTCCGCAACGCCCGCCACTCCAACGCGATGGCGCAGCGCCTGCGCGCGGGCGTCGAGGCGGGCCTGGCCGACGGCTCCATCCGGGGCGTCGAGTTCACCCAGCCGACGCAGGCCAACGGCGTCTTCGCCATCCTCCCGCCCGGCGTCGCGGACCGGCTGCGCGAGAGCTTCCGCTTCTACGACTGGGACGAGCTGCGCCGCGAGGTGCGCTGGATGTGCTCGTTCGACACGACCGAGGACGACATCGACGCCTTCGTCGCCGCTCTGGCCCGCGAGACCGCGGCCTGAGCCCGACGCACGGCAGGGGGCCGCGGCATCCGATCCGGGAGGCCGCGGCCCCGTCGCCTCAGGACCCGGCGAGCCAGTCCCGGTAGGCCTCGAAGCGAGTCGGGCGGCCGAGGAACGCCTCGACGAGGTCGACCGCGTCGCGGGACCCGCCCTGCTCGAGGATCTCGGTGCGGTAGCGGCGGGCGACCTCGGCGTTCATCAGATCCCCGGCGAAAGCGGTCAGCAGGTCCCGCGCGATCACCAGGCTCCACTGGTACGTGTAGTAGCAGGCACCGTAGCCGGTGAGGTGCCCGAAGCCGGCGTAGGAATGCGAGCCGGGCAGGGGCTGGACCGGGCTGGTTCCGCGGTAGTACCGCTCGGTGGCGGCGGCGATGTCCTCGGGACGGTCGACGTGCAGGTGGTACGAGGTCGTGGCGTGGCCGAGCTGGCGTCGGACCTCGAGGGCGCGCCCGAACGCGTCCGCGGTGCGCATGCGGGCGACGAGGTCGGCCGGGATCGGCTCTCCCGCGGCGTTGACCGCGAAGGACGCGAGCACGTCGGCATCCCATACCCACTCCTCGAGGAGCTGGCTCGGCGCCTCGACGAAGTCCCACTCCGTCTCGATGCCGGTGAACCGCGCCCACCGCTGGTGCCCGCCGAGGATGTCGTGCACCAGGTGCCCGAACTCGTGGAAGAACGTGACCACCTGATCGTGCTCGAGCAGGCCCCGGGGGAAGTTGCACAGCAGCACGGCCTCGGGCAGGGTGCGGCCACGGACGCCCGGGACCAGGCCGAAGCAGGCGGCGTGGTTGTATTTGCCGTCGCGGGGGTGCAGATCGAGGTGGATGCGGCCGAGCCGTCGTCCATCCCGGACCACGTCGTAGGTCCGCACGTCTTCGTGCCAGGACGGCGCCGAGACGGGCACGTAGTCGATCTCCAGCAGCCGGCCCGTGACCCCGAGCACGCCGTCGAGCACGCGCGGGAACGGGAAGTACGACCGGACCTCCTGGGCGTCGACGTCGTACTCCTCGCGCTTGAGCGTGCCGAGCAGGTACCAGAAGTCGGCGATCGCGACCTCGGATGCCGCCGGCTCGTCCTGCTGCAGACGTCGCAGGACCCGCGTGTACTCGTCCTGCGCGGCCGCGGCCGAGGCCTCGTCGACCTGTGCGAGGAAGGCGGGGATCGCCGCGCCGGAACCGATCATGCGGGTGTCGGCCTCGTAGTCGGCCCAGTCGGTGAAGCCGAGCAGGCGGGACAGCTCTTCCCGCACCGCGAGCAGCTCGGCGAGGACCGCCTCGTTCTCGGGCCAGGCGAGGTCGTTGTAGGCGGACACGAGCGCGATGCGCGTCCGGCGGTCGCGCGCGTATTCCCGGACCGGCATGAGGTCGGTGTACTCCGTCGTCAGCGTCACCATGCCCTCCTCGTCGGCGGGGTGCGTGGCGCGGAAGTCGTCGGGGAGGCCGTCCAGGCCGTCGACCGGGACGCGGATCTCACGGCGTCCCTCCCGGATGTTGCGCGAGAAGGCCTGCGAGAGCTCGGTGTCGCGCTCGGTGAGGAGACGGACCCGCTCCCGCGCGTCGTCGTCGAGGTCCACACCGCCGCGCCGGAAGTCGCGGCGGATCTTCTCGAGCAGCCGCAGCTCGTCCGCGGCGAGCCCGGCGGGGTCGGCGTCCGCGAAGGCCCGCCAGAGCGCGCGGTCGAGCAGGCGGCCGGCCTGCAGCGCCTCGAGCTCGCGGACCTCCGCCTCGGCCGCCGCGCGGATCTCGGCGTCCGGGTGGGACTCGCTCACCAGATGCGACGGCGCCAGCGCCTCGCCGAGCGCCAGGTCGGCGTCGTTCCACAGCTGCAGGCGCTCGGACGTCGACAGGTCGTCCGCGCGGGACAGGCGCTCATCGATCGCCGCCACGCGGGCGCGACGCTCGGCCGGCCGGTCCGTGACGAAGGTCCGCCAGCCGGCGGCGTCGGCGGGGAGCGGAAGAGGGGCGGGCTCGGAACTGGTCATGCCTCGACCCTAGGCAGGGCCCGCGACACCGGCAACGACGACGGGGCGGGTGCCCGTGGCATCCGTCCGCGTCAGCGCAGCGCGCCCACCGACGCCAGCGCGAGGCGGATGAGGGTGCCGCGGCCGCCCTCCATCTCTTCGGCCAGAGCGTCGGATGCCGCCTCCTGAGGCGACAGCCAGGTGACCTCGAGCGCATCCTGGCGCGGCTCGCACGTGCCGGTGACCGGGACGACGTACGCCAGCGAGACCGCGTGCTGGCGATCGTCGTGGAAGGCGCTCACGCCGGGGAGCGGGAAGTACTCGGCGACCGTGAACGGGGTCGGCTGCGCAGGCAGCAGCGGGAACGCCATCGGACCGAGGTCGTTCTCGACATGGCGGAAGAGGGCGTCGCGGACCGTCTCGCCGTAGCGCACGCGGCCGGAGACCAGCGTCCGCGTCATCTCGCCCAGCGGCGTGGCCCGCAGGAGGATGCCGACCTGCGTCACGATGCCCATGCCGTCCGTGCGGACGGGCAGGGCCTCGACGTAGAGCATCGGCAGGCGCCGCCGGGCCTCGGCGAGCTCGACCTCGCTGAGCCACCCCGGGTTGCTGTTGGAGCTCCGCGCCCCCGCGGGGAAGGACGCGGCGAGCGGGTCGCGCTCCTCGCCGTCGTCGGCGGGATCGGGATCGGGGGTGCGGACGGCCATGCGTCCTGTATATCAACGGACGACCCCGGATGCCGCATGTACGCGGCGGTCCGTCCCGCGGGGAGGGGAGGAGATGTGGCGGAGGGAGGACGTCAGGAGGCCAGGGCGCCCTCCGCCGGCGGCATCCCCGCCCCCGGCCCCGGACGGCGCCGCGCCGATGTCGGGGGTCGCTGCCACAATGGCCGCATGAGCGCGCTCCCCCCGATCGACTCCGCCGTCGTGCAATGGTCGGCGCCGCCCGGGGAACGCGACGACCGGCCCGTCCTGATCCTCCTGCACGGCTACGCCGCCGACGAGCGCGACCTCTTCGGGCTCGTCCCGTACCTCCCCGACGACTTCGTCGTCGCGAGCGTCCGAGCCCCCCTCACCCCGCCGTGGCCCACGCCCGGGGCCTCCTGGTACCCCATCGAGGGTCTGAACGGCCGCGATCCCGCCGCGGTCACGCGCGCGGCGGAGACACTGCTGACCTGGATCCGAGATGCCGTCGGCGAACGCCCCGTCGGCCTCCTGGGGTTCTCGCAGGGCGGCGCCGTGGCCCTGCAGACCCTGCGCGCCGACCCGGACGCGGTGTCGTTCGTCGTCGTGCTCGCGGGCTACGCCGCCGGCGGCGACCTCCCCGGCGACGCGGTGCTCGCCGAGCGGCGCCCGCCCGTGTTCTGGGGGCGCGGCTCGCGCGACGACGTCATCCCGCCGGCCCTCGTCGACATGACCGCGCAGTGGCTCCCCGCCCACAGCGATCTCAGTGGGCGCGTCTACGCGGGCCTCACGCACTCGGTGTCGGAGGAGGAGCTCGCCGACGTGCGCGCCTTCCTCGACGCGCGCCTGACCGCCGCCACGGCCGGCTAGCGCACCCCGTCCGCGGCGGGCGAACGTCAACCCCGGCCCGATGTCGGAGGGGCGGGCCAGGATGGGATCATGGCGGACGTCCTGGAGCGTTTCGGTCCTGCGACGCAGGACTGGTTCCGTGGCGCCTTCGCAAGCCCCACCACCGCGCAGAAGGGCGCCTGGGAGGCCGTCTCGTCCGGGCGGAACGCCCTCGTCGTCGCACCGACCGGGTCGGGCAAGACGCTGTCCGCGTTCCTCTTCGCCATCGACCGCGTCTTCCGCGAGAAGGCGCCCGAGACACCGGATGCCGCCCCCGCCCGCCGCGGCCGCCGTTCCACCCCCGCGGCCCCCTCCACCCGGACCCGCATCCTCTACATCTCGCCGCTGAAGGCCCTCGGCGTCGACGTGGAGCGCAACCTCCGCTCGCCGCTCGTGGGCATCGGCCAGTCGGCCCGCCGTCTCGGCATCGACGTGCCCGCGGTCACGGTGGGCGTCCGCTCGGGCGACACCAGCTCCAGCGACCGCCGCAAGCTCGTCACCGACCCGCCCGACATCCTCATCACGACGCCCGAGTCGCTCTACCTGATGCTCACGAGCCAGGCGGCGGAGACGCTGCGGGGCGTCCACACCGTCATCATCGACGAGGTGCACGCCGTGGCCGCCACCAAGCGCGGCGCGCACCTCGCCGTCAGCCTGGAGCGGCTCGACGCCCTGCTGGAGCAGCCCGCGCAGCGCATCGGGCTCTCGGCGACCGTCCGACCCATCGACGAAGTCGCCCGGTTCCTCGGTGGGGCGCAGCCGGTCGACATCGTCGCGCCCAAGGCCACGAAGGCCTTCGACCTGTCCGTGGTCGTCCCGGTCGACGACATGCTCAACCCGCCTCCGCCGCCGGGCTCCCCCGCCCCCGACGAGGCGGTCGACGGCGAGTGGTTCTCGGAACGCCCCGAGAGCACCGAGATGGCCGGCTCGGTGTGGCCGCACGTCGAGGACGCGATCGTCGACCGCATCCTCGAGCGACGCTCCACCATCGTGTTCTCCAACTCCCGTCGCCTGGCCGAACGCCTGACCGGCCGGCTCAACGAGATCTACGCCGAGCGGCAGGGCATCGACGTGCCGGAGCCGACCGTGCCCGCGGGGATGATGGCCCAGGCCGGGTCGTCCGCCGGCGTGCCCGCGATCCTGGCCAAGGCGCACCACGGCTCGGTGTCGAAGGAGCAGCGCGCCCAAGTGGAGGACGAGCTCAAGTCGGGCACGCTGCGGTGCGTCGTCGCCACGAGCAGCCTCGAGCTCGGTATCGACATGGGCTCGGTCGACCTGGTCATCCAGGTCGAGGCCCCGCCGAGTGCGGCATCCGGACTCCAGCGCGTCGGACGCGCCGGGCACCAGGTCGGCGAGGTCAGCCGCGCCGCCCTCTTCCCGAAGCACCGCAGCGACGTCCTGCACACCGCGGTCGTCACGGAGCGCATGCTGTCGGGGCGGATCGAGGCCATCTCGGTCCCGCAGAACCCGCTCGACATCCTCGCGCAGCAGACGGTGGCGGCCTCCGCGCTCGGCTCGATCGACGTCGAGGAGTGGTTCGAGACCGTCAAGCGGAGCGCGCCGTTCCGCTCCCTGCCCCGGTCCGCCTACGAGGCCACCCTCGACCTCTTGTCGGGCCGCTACCCGTCGGACGAGTTCGCCGAGCTCCGCCCGCGCCTGGTGTGGGACCGCGACGCGGGCACGCTCACCGGACGACCGGGCGCCCAGCGGGTGGCCGTCACCAGCGGCGGCACGATCCCCGACCGCGGCCTCTTCGGCGTCTTCGTGGCGGGCGAGTCGCAGAACGCCCGCGTCGGCGAGCTCGACGAGGAGATGGTCTACGAGTCGCGCGTCAACGACGTCTTCACGCTCGGAACCACCAGCTGGCGGATCGTCGAGATCACCCATGACCGCGTGAACGTCGTCCCGGCCTTCGGGCAGCCCGGCAAGCTGCCCTTCTGGCACGGCGACGGCATCGGCCGCCCGGCCGAGCTGGGCGAGGCGCTTGGCAAGTTCTCGCGCGACATCGCCGCCGCCGACCCCGCCAAGGCGGAGGACCGTCTGCGCGAGTCGGGTCTCGACGACAACGCCATCACCAACCTGCTCGCCTACCTCGCCGAGCAGCGCGAGGCCACCGGCAGCCTCCCGACCGACCGGACCCTCACCGTGGAGCGCAGCCGCGACGAGGTCGGGGACTGGCGCATCATCCTGCACTCCCCCTACGGCATGCAGGTCCACTCGCCGTGGGCGCTCGCGGTCAACGCCCGCATCCGGGAACGACTGGGCGTCGAGGGTGCCGCCGTCGCCAGCGACGACGGCATCATCGCGCGGGTCCCGGATGCCGCCGCCGAACCGCCCGGCGCCGACCTCTTCGTCTTCGAGCCGGACGAGCTCGAGCAGATCGTCACCGACGAGGTCGGCGGCTCGGCGCTGTTCGCCTCGCGGTTCCGCGAGTGCGCCGCGCGGGCGCTCCTGCTCCCGCGCCTGAACCCCAACCGCCGCTCGCCGCTCTGGCAGCAGCGGCAGCGCTCGGCGCAGCTGCTCGAGGTGGCCCGGCGGCATCCGGCCTTCCCGATCATCCTCGAGACGCTGCGCGAGGTCCTGCAGGACGTCTACGACCTGCCCGCGCTGCTGCGCGTCGCGCGGTCGATCGGCGATCGGCGGATTCGGCTGGTGGAGACCACCACGAGCCAACCGTCGCCGTTCGCGCGCGACCTGCTCTTCGGGTACGTCGGCGCGTTCATGTACGAGGGTGACTCGCCGCTGGCCGAGCGCCGCGCCGCCGCGCTGTCGGTCGATCCCGCGCTGCTCAGCGAGCTGCTGGGCAAGGTCGAGATGCGGGAGCTGCTCGACCCCGACGTCATCGCCCAGTTCGAGCGCGAGGCGCAGCGACTGGACCCCGAGCGTCGCGTGCGCGGTGTCGAGGGCGTGGCCGACCTGCTGCGGCTGCTCGGCCCGCTGGACGCCGGCGAGGTCGCCCTGCGCCTGGACACCGACGGGGATGCCGCCGTCGAGGCCGCCCGGCACCTGCAGACCCTCATCGAGGACCGCCGCGCCATCCCCCTCACCATCGCCGGGGTGTCCCGCGTGGCCGGCATCGAGGACGCCGGCCGGCTGCGCGACGCCCTCGGCGCGGCCCTGCCCGTCGGCATCCCGAACGCCTTCCTCGAACCCCTCGCCGACCCCCTGGGCGACCTCGTGGCCCGGTACGCCCGCACGCACGGGCCGTTCACGACCGAGGCTCTGGCCGAGCGGCTCGGCGTCGGCGTGGCCGTCGCGCGCCTGACCCTGCAGCGCCTCGAGTCGCAAGGCCGGCTGTCGAGCGGGTTCTTCCTGCCGGAGGCGGCGAACGGCGGTCGGACCGGCGACGCGCGCGGCGACGACACGGAGTGGTGCGACACCGAGGTGCTGCGGCGCCTGCGCATGCGCTCGCTCGCAGCGATCCGCGGCAGCGTCGAGCCGGTCTCCCCCGCCGCCTACGCCCGCTTCCTCCCCGTCTGGCAGCACCTCGGCCGCCCGTTGGAAGGCGTCGACGGTGTGCTCGCGGTCATCGAGCAACTCGCGGGCGTCCCCATCCCCGCGAGCGCCTGGGAGTCTCTCGTGCTCCCCTCGCGCGTCGCCGACTACACGCCCGCCATGCTCGACGAGCTCACCGCGACGGGCGAGGTGGTCTGGTCCGGCCACGGCACGCTCCCCGGCCGTGACGGATGGATCGCCCTCCACCCGGCGGAGGCCGCCCCGTTCACGTTGCAGGATCCGGACGATCCCGACGACCCCGCCCCCGACTCGCTCGAGGCGCGCGTCCTCGCCGCCCTCACGGGAGGCGGAGCTTACTTCGCCGCCCAGCTGAAGCAGCTCGCCGGGGCGGAGAACGAGCAGTCCGTCAACGACGCGCTCTGGGCGCTGACGTGGGCGGGCCGGGTCACCAACGACACGTTCTCCCCGGTCCGGACGCTTCTGGGCGGCGGGGGACAGGCCCACCGCACCGCGCGCCGTGCGCCACGTGCCCGTATGTACCGCGGCGCCACGATGCCCCGCGCGGTCTCGGCGCCCCGACCCCCGTCGCTCGGCGGACGGTGGTCGCTCCTGCCGGAGCGGGAGTCGGATGCCGCGGCTCGGGCGACCGCCACCGCCAGCCTGCTGCTCGACCGGTACGGCGTCGTCACGCGCGGCGCCGTCCAGTCCGAGGGCGTCCCCGGCGGGTTCGCGCAGGTCTACCGGATCCTCGCCGGCTTCGAGGAGGCCGGACACTGCCGCCGCGGCTATGTGATCGAGAAGCTCGGCGCCGCGCAGTTCGCGGCATCCACGACGGTCGACCGCCTGCGGGAGTTCGCCGCCGTCGCGGACCCGCCGCCGCTCCGCGCGGTGACCCTCGCGGCCACGGATCCTGCGAACCCGTACGGGGCCGCGCTGGGATGGCCCTCGCTGGAGGGGGTGTCCCATCGACCCGGGCGGAAGGCCGGCGGCCTCGTCGTCCTCGTCGACGGCGAGCTCACCCTCTACCTCGAACGCGGCGGACGCACCGCCCTCGCGTTCACCGACGACGAGGCGCGCCTCACCGCGGCGACCGCGCACCTCGCCGAGACGGCCAAGCGCCGCCGGCTGGACACCCTGACGGTCGAGCAGGTGAACGGGGAGTTCGTGTACGGCACCCCCGTCGGCCGGGCCCTCCGCGCCGCCGGGTTCGTCGAGTCGCCCAAGGGGCTCACCCTCCGTCGTGTCACGGCCGGCGACGCCCTGCGGGAGGCCGCCCGTGCCTGAGGGCGACACCGTCTACCGCGCCGCCGCCAAGCTGACCGCGGCCCTGACCGGGCACACCGTGACCCGCTTCGACATCCGCGTGCCGGGCAGTGCCACGGCAGACCTTCGCGGCGAGAAGGTGCACGAGGTCGCCGCCCGCGGCAAGCACCTGCTGCACCGGATCGGCGAGTACACCCTCCACTCGCACCTGAAGATGGAGGGCCGGTGGGACGTCTACCGGCCCGGCGAGCGGTGGCGGCGCCCGGCCTTCAAGGCCCGGGCCATCGTCGGGGTCCGCGGGGCGGATGCCGTCGGGTTCGACCTCGCCATGGTGGAGGTCCTGCCCACGCGCGAGGAGGACCGGGTCATCGGCCATCTCGGCCCCGACCTGCTCGCCGACGACTGGGACGAGGCGGAGGCCGTCCGCCGGGTCTCGGCCGACGACCGCCCCGCGCACGTCGCCCTCCTCGACCAGCGGAACGTCGCCGGGTTCGGGAACGTATACGCCAACGAGCTGCTGTTCGTGCGCGGCGTCGCCCCGACCACGCCCGCGTCGGCGATCGACGTGCAGGCCACCATCGCGCTCGGCGAGCGGATGATCCGGGCCAACCTGCCACGGCCGGAACGCACCTTCACCGGCGACAGCCGCCCGGGCCGGCGGTTCTGGGTCTACGGCCGCGAGGGGGCTCCCTGCCGGCGCTGTGGGACGCCCATCCGCGCGACGACGCTCGGCGCCTCGGCCACGAGCGAGCGCAACGTCTTCTGGTGCCCGCGCTGTCAGCCCGAGTGATGCGCCGCGCGCGCCGGCGATGAAGTCCCGCGGACCAGGCTGTCAACCCATGAGTTCCGATCGGTCGCGCATGCGAGAACGGTCGTACACAAACACGGCGAACAGCGAGCATCCCCCCTCCCGCGGGCTGAGGAATCCGAAGCGGCAGGGGCGACGAACAACCATGCGAGGGAATGAGAACCGTCCCTCGACGGTTGTCACATATGTCGGCCCGACCCGTTGGCCGACCGGAGGGGATCGTGGGAAAGAACTACATCGACATCGAGAACGACCACGGCGAGACGCTGCGCTACCGCAAGCACGTCAATGGTCGCGGACTCGTCGCGCACGGCGCGAAGGTCCACCCGTCCGCGCTGGTCGAGAACGGCGCGTACGTCGAACCCGGCGTGCAGATCGCGGCGGGTGTTCGAGTCGG
This sequence comes from Microbacterium sp. HMH0099, assembly GCF_049384025.1. Lineage (NCBI taxonomy): Bacteria > Bacillati > Actinomycetota > Actinomycetes > Micrococcales > Microbacteriaceae > Microbacterium > Microbacterium sp. HMH0099. The sequence continues at coordinate 348,581 of NZ_JBMRJR010000001.1, forward strand.
TCGCGGCGCCTGGATCGAGTCGGATGCCGTCATCGGACCCGAGGCCCGCATCGAGCCGCACGCGCACATCTGCGCGGGCGCGGTGATCGGGGCCGGCGCGCACATCGGCGTCCGCACGCAGGTCGGCCACAACGCGCGGATCGCGGTCGGCTCGCTCATCGGCGACGACGAGATCATCAACGACGGCGAGGCCGTCGCCACCGACCGTCGGGGTCTTCGCCTGGCCGCCTGACGCGTCATCATCCACGACCCGCACGTCTCCTCGGAGCGTGCGGGTTTTTCCTTGCTCGCTGCACGTCCCGACGCTCTGGCGCCGACATGCCGCTCGAGAGCGCTGACTTGCCGCGAATGCACGCTCACCACCCCCGCCGGCGTACATTCGCGCCACCTCACGGCACGCAGAGGGGCAGGGATGCCTCAGGCCAGCAGCACCAGAACCACCCCGAGCAGCGGCAGCGTCCCCTGGACGGCCGCCGGCCGCACGTACTTCCTCCCCGAGGTCACCAGCACCAGCGCCGCGGCGAGCATCGAACCGAGCGAGAACAGCAGCAGGGTGCGGCCCGCGACGTCGCCGGTGCCGTTCACGGCCCAGAGCACGACGCCGAGCAACGCGCCCACCGCGAGGAACAGGTTGTAGAACCCCTGGTTGTACGCCATCGGACGGGTGATGTCGGCGGCATCCTGGCTGGCCACGCCGAACCGCCGCCACACCGCCGGACGCGTCCACCGGATGCTCTCCATCACGAAGATGAGGACGTGCAGCACGGCGGCGAGCGCCGCCACGATCAGAGCGAGGATGCCGGGCATGCCCCCACGCTAGCCCCGGATACCCTGGATCCATGGCCTCCGGAAAGAGCTCCCGCGGACGCGCCCCGCGCGGCGGACGTCCGGCCGCCCCGCGGACGTCCAAGCCGGCACCGGCGCGACGCCCCGCCCCCGCCAAGAAGCCGGCCGCGGTCTCGCCGGCGGAGGAGCCGCGCGACTTCGTCCTCGGGGCGGTTCCGGGCGCGACGCCGGGCAAGTGGATCGGCCTGTGGCGGGAACGGATGCCGCACGTCGCCCTCGACCTGCGCGCGATCACCGTGGCCGAGCAGCGCGAGGCCCTCGACGGTCTCGATGCAGCCCTCGTCCGTCTGCCCGTGGCAGCGCCCGACGACCTGCACCTGATCCCGCTCTACGACGAGCTCCCGGTGGTCATGATGGCGGCCGAGAGCGACCTGACCGCGGGCGAGGACCTGGAGCTGGCCGACCTGGCGGGCGAGGTCGTCATCACGCCCCTCGACGACACGCTCGGACTGAGGATCCCGGATGCCGCGGAGCCGCGCTTCGCGCCTCCGGCCGACGCGGCCGAGGCCATCGCGACGGTGGCCGCGGGGGTGGGGGTCGTCGTCGTCCCGATGTCGATCGCCCGGGCGAACCCGCGGCGCGACGTGGAGTTCCGCGTGCTGCGCGACGGACCGACCTCGACGGTCGCCCTCGCCTGGCTGCGGGAGCGGACGACGCCGGACGTCGAGGCGTTCGTCGGGATCGTCCGCGGCCGCACCGCCCGCTCGTCCCGGTAGCGGCCGCCTCAGCGCTTGTGCGTGCGGCGCACCTCGTCGACGGTCGCGCCGCCACGGAGACCCTGCGCCCGCGCCGCCCGCAGGACGGCCTCCGCGTCGGCCCTCGCCTCCTCCGTCCGCGCGGTGAGGTCGACGCGGACGGGGGTGGGGAGCCGCTTGCGCTCCCGGTCGCGCACCGCCGCCGCCATCACCTCGGCGACATCGACGGGGTCCCCGGCGAGGGTGCGCACATCGGCGTCGCAGCCGAGCTCGCCGGCGGCGGCCCGCAGCGCGGTCATCACCTCGTCGAGGTGTTCGACGTCGGTCACGAGCAGCGTGGCGGAGGTCATATCTCCATTGTCCGCCCGACGCCACCGCCGGGGGGGCCGGCCGGGCCGCGCATAGAATTCCGGGGTGTCCGGTCGTCTGCTCTACGTCTGCGCGCGCCCGCAGCGCGACGCCGCCGTCGCCGAGTGGGCGTCCTTCCGGGACGGATTGGGCGTCTCCGACGAGGATCTCGTCCACCACGACCTCGTGCGCGAGCCGCTTCCGGACGACCTCGAGCGCTTCTCCGGCGTCGTCGTCGGCGGAAGCCCCTTCAACGTGACGGACCCGGACAAGACGCCGACGCAACTCCGCCTGGAGGGCGACCTGGAGCGTCTCGCCGCCGCGGCGATCGACGGCCGGACGTCGGCGATGTTCACCTGCTTCGGCATCGGCGTGGTCACGCGCCTCCTCGGCGGCGACGTCACCCTGGACCACCCCGAAGACACCGGCCCGACCGACGTCGAGCTGACCCCGGAGGGGCGCACCGACGACCTCTTCGGCCTGCTCACGCCGCGGTTCCAGGCCCTGACCGCCCACAAGGAGGCCTCGGCATCCGTCCCGCCCGGCGCGACCCTCCTCGCCTCGAACGACCTGTGCCCCGTGCAGGCGTATCGCGCAGGCGACGCGCTGTGGGCGACGCAGTTCCACCCCGAGCCGACGACCGACGCGTTCGTCGCGCGGATGGCGGTGTACCGCGAGGCGGGGTACTTCGACGCCGACGCCTTCGACGAGGTGTCGGCCTTCGTCCGGACGGCCTCCATCGAGCAGCCGACGCTCCTGCTCCGGTCGTTCGCCGCGCGCGTCCTCGCCTGAGCGGACCGGCAGCCACGTCGGCAGGGCGCGGCCCCGCCGCCTCCCCAGACGGGCGCAGCCCCGCCGCCTCCTCAGGCGGGCGCGGCCCCGCCGCCTCCCCGGCTGGGCTCGGGGCCGCCCCCGGACGGGATGCCGCCGTGTCAAGCCCTCCACCCCAAACTCGCTAGCTTTTCTAGTGTTCTCGCATGAGTACAACAGGGAAGGCGCGGGGCGCGGACCTCGCGCGGCAGATCGTCGTCCTCTCCGCGGTGTCGTTCATGCTCGTCGCGGCGGTCGTCGGGGCCGGGGCGTTCAACAGCACCGCGGTGCAGGATCAGCAGGGCGGCGCTCTCGACACGGACGGCTCCTACCTCGCCCCCGCCGGTCCGGCGTTCTCGATCTGGTCGGTCATCTACGCCGGGCTCATCGCCTACGCCGTCTGGCAGGCGCTCCCGCGCCAGCGCGCGAACCCTCGCCAGCGCGCCCTCGGCTGGCCGATCGCGCTGACCATGGCGCTGAACGGCCTGTGGCTGGTCGCAGCACGCTTCGGGACCCTGTTCCTCACCGTCGTCGTCATCGTCCTGCTCCTCGCGGCGCTGGGCTACGCCTTCCGGATCGCGGTGATCACGCGCGAGCCGCGGGGCGGCGTGCTCGACTCCGTCCTCATCGACGGCGTCACGGGCCTCCACCTCGGCTGGGTGACCCTCGCGACCGTCGCCAACATCGCGGCGTGGCTGACCACGGTCGTCCCCGCGGAGTGGGAGCAGGGGGCGGATGCCATCGGCATCGCCGTCCTCCTGGTCGTGGCGGTCGTGGGTCTGGCCATCGCGTGGCGGAGCGGCTGGCGCGTGACCCCCGCGATCGCCCTGGCGTGGGGCCTGTCGTGGCTCGCGGTCGAACGGTTCACAGGCGAGCCGCAGAGCGGACCCATCGGCGTGGTCGCGATCATCGTCGCCGTCGTCGTCCTGCTCCCGCCCCTCACGGTCTCGACTCTCCGCCTCCTGCGTCCCGGCGGAGACTGATCCCGCATGCACGACCGACGGCCCCCGCTCCGTGGAGCGGAGGCCGTCGGTCGTATCGAGGTCAGAGCGGCGGTGCGGCGATCGCGCTCGCCCCGGCCGGCACGGTGACCGACCCGTCCTCGAGCGTCACGCCGTCCGCGGTCGCCAGCAGGACGCGGACCCCGGATGCCACCGGCACCGACGCCGCGGCCTCGGAGAGGTTGACCACGACGACCAAGTCCTGACGGCGCAGCTCGTAGACCCGCCCACCGTCGCCCTCCGTCGTCCGCGCCGACAGTCCGTCGCGGGAGGGATCGGTCAGCTCGGGACGCGTCCGCCGCAGCTTCGCCAGCTCGCGATAGAGCGCCAGCAGCGTCGCATGCCCGTCCTGGTCCGGCTCGTCCCAGTCCAGCTTGGAGCGCTCGAACGTCGCCGGGTCCTGCGGGTCGGGGACCGTCGACTCGTCCCAGCCCATCTTCGCGAACTCGGCGATGCGCCCCTCGGCCGTCACCTTGCCGAGCTCGGGCTCCGGGTGCGAAGTGAAGAACTGCCACGGCGTCTTCGCCCCCCACTCCTCGCCCATGAAGAGCATGGGCGTGCCGGGCGCGGTCAGCGTCAGCACGGCGGAGGCAGCGAGCCGGTCGAAGTCCAGGGTCTGCGAGAGACGGTCGCCCGCGGCCCGGTTGCCGATCTGGTCGTGGTCCTGCGCGAACGTCACGAGGCGCCAGTTCGGCACGGCATCCGGGATGGGGTGTCCGTGCTTCTCCTCACGGAACGACGAGTAGGTGCCGTCGTGGAAGAAGCCGCCCTCACTCACCTTGCGGAACGCGTCCGCGTCGGCGAAGTCCTCGTAGTAGCCGATGGTCTCGCCCGTCAGCGCGACGTGCGCCGTGTGGTGCCAGTCGTCCGACCACTGCGCCGTCAGTCCATAGCCGCCGGCCTCGCGGGGCAGGATGAGCTTCGGATCGTTCATGTCCGACTCGGCGATCGTCGTCAGCGGCACGCCACGGTGCGCTGACAGCGCGTCGGTCCGCTCGGCGATCTCCTGAAGGATGTGCACCGGTCGCTCATCGAGCAGCGCGTGCACGGCATCCAGGCGGAGACCGTCGACGTGGTAGTCGCTCATCCACATCAGCGCGTTCTCGAGGATGAAGGCGCGCACGGCGTCCTCGTCCAGGTTGACCGAATCGCCCCACGTGTTGCGGCTGCCTTCGCGCAGGTACTCGCCGAACTCCGGCAGATAGTTGCCCGACGGTCCGAGGTGGTTGTAGACGACGTCCTGGATGACCGCGAGACCGGCCGCGTGGGCGGCGTCGACGAAGCGCTGGTAGGCCTCCGGCCCGCCGTACGCCTCGTGCACGGTGTACCAGAGGACCCCGTCGTAGCCCCAGTTCCACGTCCCGTTGAAGCCGTTCACCGGCAGCAGCTCGACGTGCGTGACCCCCAGGTCGACGAGGTGGTCGAGGCGCCCGATGGCGGCATCCAGGGTCCCCTCCGGCGTGAAGGTCCCGAGGTGCAGCTCGTAGATGAGACCGCCCGGCAGCTGACGGCCCGTCCAGGCGGCGTCGTTCCAGCTGTAGACCGACGGGTCGAACCAGGCCGAGGCCTCGTGCACGCCCCCGGGCTGACGCCGCGACCGCGGGTCGGGGCGCAGGTCGTCCCCGTCACCGAGGACGAAGCCGTACCGTTCGCCGTCGGCGAGGTCGACGGGAGTCGACCACCACCCATCGGCGGTGGCCGTCATCTCCACGTCTTCGACGACCGTGTCGCCGCTGTCGTCGAGCCGGCGCAGCCGGACGCGCTCTGCCTTGGGTGCCCAGACGTCGATGCTCATCAGAGGTGTTCCCTTCGTATGGGAGAGATCGGGGGGGATGCGGGGCGACCGGGTGGGCCGCCCCGCGCGTGACGATCAGAAGATCAGAAGGGACACGGGGTAGACCGCCAGCAGGTCGGCCAGCGGCACGGCGCCGCCCGCGAACGAGCGACCGGTCAGCACGTCGATGACGGGCGTGTCCGGCAGCAGCACCACCGTGTCGCGCCAGCCGCCCGAGGCTTTCAGACCGTGGGGCAGACGCGTCGCGACGGCGAACACCCCGCCGCGATCGAACGCGATGACGTGGTCCGCCGCCACTCCGGCGGCCTCCAGCGGACGGTAGATCCCGAGCGGGTGCTCCCGACGCAGGCGCAGCGCACGCGAGGTCACGAGCAGCTTCGCCGCACCCGTGGCATCCACGGCCGGAGCCGGTGCTCCGGGGGCGTCGATCGCGGCGAGGAGCCGGCGCCGCTCGGCGAAGTCGACCGCACGACGGTTGTCGGGATCGACGAGCGACTGCTCCCACAGCTCCGAGCCCTGGTAGACGTCGGGAACGCCCGGGCCCAGGATCTGCAGCAGCTTGGCCGACAGGCCGTTCGACCACCCCGCGGGCGAGATCTCGTCGACGAACGCGCGGACGCGCTCGGCGGCGGGGCCGGTCGCGGCGTCGACGACGGCGTGCATGCGCTCTTCGAACGCCTCGTCCTGCTCCCACCATCCGGTGACCTCGGACGCCTCGCGCGCCGCCTTCTCGGCGTAGGCGTGCAGGCGCTCGCGGTAGTCCTTCAGACCCTCCGCGGTGTCCGCGGTAGCCGGCCACGCCCCGACGATCGCCTGCCACAGCAGCGCGTCGAACGGCCCGTGGCCGGTGGAGGCGATCCCGCGGAGCTCCCCCAGGACGGCGGACCAGCGCTCGGGGATCTCGGCGAGGACGGTGATGCGGGCACGCGTGTCCTCGCCGCGCTTGGTGTCGTGCGTCGACAGCGTCGTCATGGCGCTGGGCCACGACGCGTGACGCAGCGCCTGCGCGGTGTGGAAGCCCGCGACGTCGAGGGAGAACTCCCCCGGATCGCCGCCCACCTCGGTGAGCGAGCCCAGCCGTGTGTAACGGTAGAACGCCGTGTCCTCGACGCCCTTGGCCATCACGGGCCCGGTCGTCTGCTGGAAGCGCCAGGCGACCTCGAGGCTCGTGTCGGCGAGCACCGGGACGAGCTTCTCGATGACATCGCCGAGCTCGGGACGGCGGACCTCCGCCTCGCCCGCCGCGGCGTCGAGGTGCGCGCGGCCGGCGGGCAGGTAGGAGCGGTAGACGGGGAAGCACGCGAGGATCTCGGCCAGCGCGTCCTGCAGCGCCTCGGCGTCGAACTCCTGGCGGAGCTCCGCGGGGAGACCGCGCACGAGACGGCGGATCTCCGACACCTGGATCGAGTCGGCGATCTTGCGTTTCGTGTCGTGGATGAGGTCGTGCCAGCCGGTGATCGGCTCCAGGTCGCTGTCGGCGCGCAGGCGCGCATCGAGAGCGTCCAGCGCCGCCTCTCCCGCAGGGTCGGTCAGCACCCGGTCGATCTCGGCGAGAGCGTCGTAGCCCGTGGTCCCGGCGGTCTTCCACCACGAGGGCAGCGCCTCGCCGTGCTCGAGGATCTTCTCGCCGAGGACGTAGCCGACGTCGCCGTCGCCTGCTTCCTCGAGGGCGACCGCGAGCTGGTCGAGGTACCCGCCCGGATCGACGAGGCCGTCCGGGTGATCGACGCGCAGACCGTCCGCGAGGCCCTCGCGCACCCAGCGCAGGATCTCGGCGTGGGTCGCCTGGAACACCTCCGGCAGCTCGACCCGGACGCCCGCGAGCGTGGTGACCGCGAAGAAGCGACGGTAGTTCAGGTCGGCCGCCTCGTCCTGCCAGAAGCGCAGCTCGAAGTTCTGCGCGGCCAGCAGGGCGCGGATGCCGTCACGGGGCGCGGAGGCCGTGGCATCCGGAGCCGTGCCCGGCGCGACCGGGAAGGCGTGGTCGAAGTAGCGGATGAGACCGTCGGGAGCGTCGTCCGCGGGTGTCGGGTCGTAGGTGATCTCGTCGATCACCGCGTCGAGCTGGTCGCCGAGGACGGGGAGGCGCACCTTGCCGTCGCCGAACTCCCAGTCGATGTCGAACGCCCCCGCGTGGGCCGAGGCACGGCCGAGCCGGAGGACGTCCCACCACCAGGCGTTGGTCCGGGGCTCGGAGACGCCCATGTGGTTGGGGACGATGTCGACGAGGATGCCGAGACCGTCCGCGCGCGCCGCCGCGGCGAACCGCTCCAGACCCGCGGCACCCCCGCGGGCCGGGTCCACCCGGCTGACGTCGACGACGTCGTAGCCGTGGTCCGACCCGGGCGTGGCCTCGAGGATCGGCGAGAGGTACGCCCACGAGACCCCGAGGTCACGGAGATATCCCGTGACCTCGGCGGCATCGTCGAGGGTGAACGACTCGCGGATCTGCAGGCGGTACGTCGACAGCGGCGCGCGCACCGGTCAGAGCTCCGGCTTCGGGGCCTGCGCGGGCAGGTCGTCCGCGCCGGCGGCGAGGACCTGCGCGGTGAGCGACGCGGCGACCGAGTGGTCCACCTCGGGCTCGGGCACGTGGTGCTCGCGCAGCACGATGAGCGACTTCGGCTCCAGCGGCAGCGTCTCGCCGGGCTCGAGAGGCTCGGTGTTGGCGCGCTCCCCCGCGGTGTCGACGTAGGCATCCCACTTCGGGGCGTAGTCGAAGGCCGGGAGCTGGAAGTCCACCTGCTCGTCACCCGCGTTGAAGAGAACGAGGAAGTGGTCGTCGCTGATCGACTGGCCCCGACGGTCGCGCTCGCGGATGCCCTGACCGTTGAGGAAGACCCCCACCGCGCGACCGAAGCCGCTGTCCCAGTCCTCGGGCTGCATGACCGAGCCGTCCGGACGCAGCCAGACCACGTCGGGGATCGGCGCCCCCTCCTCCATCTTCACCGGGCGGCCGTCGAAGAACCGGCTGCGGCGGAAGGTGGGGTGCTGCTTGCGCAGACGGGCGAGCGCCGCGGTGAACTCGATCAGCGGGGTGTCCACGGTGGACCAGTCCACCCACGTGATCTCGTTGTCCTGCGCGTAGCCGTTGTTGTTGCCGCCCTGCGTGCGTCCCAGCTCGTCGCCGTGCAGGAGCATCGGGACACCCTGGCTGAGCAGCAGCGTCGCGATGAAGTTGCGCTGCTGCTGGGCCCGGCGCTTCAGCACCTCGGGGTCGTCCGTCGGCCCCTCGACCCCCATGTTGCTCGAGCGGTTGTGCGATTCGCCGTCGTTGTTGTCCTCGCCGTTGGCCTCGTTGTGCTTCTCGTTGTACGACACGAGGTCGCGCAGCGTGAACCCGTCGTGGGCGGTGACGAAGTTGATGGATGCCACCGGCGCACGGCCGGAGTGCTCGTACAGGTCCGCCGAGCCGGTCAGGCGCGAGGCGAACTCGGCGAGAGCCTGCGGCTCCCCCCGCCAGAAGTCGCGGACCGTGTCGCGGTACTTGCCGTTCCACTCGGTCCACTGGGGCGGGAAGTTGCCGACCTGGTAGCCGCCGGGGCCGACGTCCCACGGCTCCGCGATGAGCTTGACCTGCGAGACGATCGGGTCCTGCTGCACGAGCTCGAAGAAGGCCGCCAGGCGGTCGACCTCGTAGAACTCGCGGGCGAGCGTCGACGCGAGGTCGAAGCGGAAGCCGTCGACGTGCATCTCCAGCACCCAGTACCGCAGTGAGTCCATGATCAGCTGCAGCGTGTGCGGGTTGCCCACGTTCATGCTGTTGCCGGTGCCGGTGTAGTCGGTGTAGTACCGCTTGTCGTCGTCCTCGAGGCGGTAGTACGCCTCGTTGTCGATGCCGCGCATCGACAGGGTGGGGCCCATGTGGTTGCCCTCGGCGGTGTGGTTGTAGACCACGTCGAGGATGACCTCGATGCCCGCCGCGTGCAGCGCCTTGACCATGGCCTTGAACTCCTGCACCTGCTGGCCGTGGTCGCCGGTCGAGGAGTAGGTGTTCTGCGGGGCGAAGAAGGCGATGGTGTTGTAGCCCCAGTAGTTCGACAGCCCCTTGTCCTCGAGGGTGGAGTCGTTGACGAACTGGTGGACCGGCATGAGCTCGATCGCGCTGACGCCGAGCTTCTTCAGGTGGTCGATGACGGCCGGGTGAGCGATGCCGGCGTAGGTGCCGCGCAGCTCCTCGGGGACCTCGGGGTGCAGCTCGGTGAGGCCCTTCACGTGGGCCTCGTAGATGAAGGTCTCCGCGTACGGCGTCTTCGGCTGACGGTCGCCCGACCAGTCGAAGAACGGGTTGACGACGACGCCCTTCATCATGTGGGGCGCGGAGTCCTCGTCGTTGAACGAGTCCGGGTCGCCGAACTCGTAGCTGAAGACCGGCTGGCCCCAGTCGATCTGCCCCTCGACGGCCTTCGCATAGGGGTCGAGGAGGAGCTTCGCGGGGTTGAAGCGCTTGCCGTTCGCGGGGTCGTACTCTCCGTGCACACGGTACCCGTACCGCTGCCCGGGGAGGATGTTGGGGAGGTAGGCGTGCCAGACGAAGGCGTCGACGTCGATCAGCTCGTAGCAGGTCTCCGTTCCGTCCTCGTCGAAAAGGCAGAGCTCTACCTTCTCCGCTCCTTCACTGAACAGGGCGAAGTTCGTCCCATTACCGTCGTAAGTGGCCCCGAGGGGATAACTGGATCCTGGCCATACCTGCTGCACGTCGCTCACGATAGACCAGCGTTGTTTCCGCGGAAGACCCCCGTCATCGCTGTTGACACCCGCACCCCCCGCGACTATGCGCGTGCATCGCGCGCCGACCGGTCGCGCCGTCCAGGTGCGTTGGACCGGATGCTGCAGCCGGTCGATCGGCGCGCCTCAGGCGCGTTCGGGCGGGTGCTGCAGCAGGTCGATCCGTTCGTCCAGGTAACGGTCGAGCGGCATGAGCCCACCGGCCGCGCTCCAGCGGACGACGACGCCACCGCCGCGCAGGGCGACCGGGGTCGACCGCTCGTCGAGCGCATCCGCGTCGACGGGATGCCACCCGATGTGCACGACCGCCCCCTCCGGGACGCCCCCGCGTGCGGCGGCCGCGGCGAGCTCGGCGCGGCGCCGTTGCGACTCGGCGGCGAACCCCCGGCGGACCTCGGCGCGGGACCGGACGATGTCGCCGGTGGCGAGCACCGCGTCCTCGGTGAGCAGCAGGACGCCGAGGTGCCAGGCCGTCGTCGTGGGCACGATGCGGGGAGCGCGGGGGAAGCCCAGCAGCCGTCGCCCCTCCTGCAGCTCCCCGATCCTCTCCCGCGGCGCGTCTGTCAGACGTGCGCGGGCCGCGTCGAGCAGATCGTCGAGCGCATCGGTCACCGGTCGTCTCCCTCGTCCCGCGCGGCGACGGCCCGTTCCAGGGTCTTCGCCGCCTCCCGTGCGCTGCGCTGCGCCTCGGCCCGGTCCGCCTTCCGGCGCTCCACCTCGCCGTCGGCCGCGGCCGCGTCCTTCTCGACCCTGGCGAGCTCGGCCCGCAACGCGGTCACGCGCTCGTGCACCCGATCGGCGTGCTCCCGCGCTGTCGTCAGACGACTCTCGGCCGACGACACCGTGCGGTCGGCCTCGGCCTGCGCGCGCTCCGCCTCGCGGACGGCTCGCTCGGCGGCCTTCCGTGCGCGGCGGGCGGCGAGGTCGTCGCGCGCCGGCGCGGCGGGAACGGCGTCCGGGACGCCGCCGGCGACCGCCGCGCCGAGCGCGTCGCCGTCCAGGTCCCCCGCCTCGATCGTCGTGACGAGCCGTCCGGTCAGGACCGCGGCGGCGGCCGCCGCGTCCACGACGGCCGCGTTGACGGTGTGCTCCACCGCCTCGGTCATCGCCGGGCTGAGCGTCGTGCCGGCCTCCGCCGCGAGCTCGGCGGCGCGACGGGCCAGAGCCGAGACCAGTGCGCGCCGCTGCTTCCCCAGACGCGCCAGCTCCGCGGCATCCAGGTCGTCCTGCGCCTCGTGCAGCGCGGCCGAGAGCTCGACGGCCTCCCCCAGCTGGCCGTCCCGCACGAGCAGGTTGACGGCCCAGGCCGCGACGGTGGGCTTACGCAAGCGTTTGACGCGCGTCGCCAGGGACCCGGACACCTCCGCCGCTCGGGCGTTGCGCGACGCGGTGAACGACGCCGGCGGTTCCGCGTACAGCGCGACGGCGATCTCGTCGAGGCGGGCGTCGTCGTCGCTCATCCCTCCATTGTGGCGGTGCGGGCGGGACACCCGTCCTGGCAGGTCGTTCGGGGCCCGGCGGACATGTGCCCTGCGCCCTGTCAGAGCGCGACGACGTCGATGCCGGTGCCGCGGATCTCCCGGTGCAGTCGCTCCATGCGCGCGTCGAGCTCCGCGGCGGTGTCGGCGGCGTCCTTCAGCTGCGCGAGCAGCTCGTCGGGGACCAGGCGATCGTACTTGTAGTAGATCTTGTGCTCCAGGCTCGCCCAGAAGTCCATCGCGATCGTCCGGAACTGCACCTCGACGGGCACGTGCACCCGCCCGGTGGAGAGGAAGACGGGCACCTCCACGATCACGTGCAGGCTCTTGTACCCGTTGGCCTTGGGAGTGGCGATGTAGTCCTTGACGTCCCGCACGCTGATGTCGTCCTGCTGGGTGAGCAGGTCGAAGAGCCGGTACGCGTCGGCGACGAAGCTGCAGGTGATCCGGATGCCGGCGATGTCGGTGATCGAGGCGCGGATGGAGGCGAAGTCCGGCTCGACGCCCTTGCGGCGGACCTTGTCGACGAGGCTGTCCGGCGACTTGACCCGGCTCGACACGTGCTCGATCGGGTTGTAAGCGTGCATCTCCTGGAACTCCTCGCGAAGGATCGAGATCTTCGTCTCGACCTCGGCGAGCCCGAAACGGTACTCCATCAAGAACCTTTGGAACTCGTCGCGCATCGCACGCAGGGCGGAGCCCGACACCGTGATCTGCTGCTCCTCCAGCGGGTCGGTCATGCTCCCGACGCTACAAACGCCGGCTACGAGGCCGCTGAGAGACCGCGTCGGTCGTTCGGCTCAGCGGTGGGGGCGCGAGCTCACCCGTGGTACGAGCTCGCCGTCGATGACGTCGATCCCGATGAGGCCGTCGAAGACGTCGGGGAGATCGTTCCACCCATCGTCGTCGGGCGCGGGGAGAAACGGGGGGACATGGTTCGTCACGGCTCGACTCCTTCCGTGCGTTTCGTCCACGATGACAGACGCACGACACGACCGAGTCGCGCCTTGACAAGCTCCCCTGTCATACACATCCCGCGCAGCCGGCAGCCGTTCCTCGGCGGGCGGCGGAAGATCAGCCCTCTTCGACGTGGGCGTCCTCGGACGGTTCCGGCGTGATCGCGAGACCGTTGGGACCGGATGCCGCCAGCATGAGGTCCTCGACCCAGACGCGGTTGATGCGCGGCTGACGGCTCCCGTAGAAGTGGAACTGGATCGGCACCGACGGGTGCATCCAGAAGCTGCGGCGACCGCTGCCGTCGCCCACCTCGACGTCGAACATGAACGACTCGGACCGACGCAGCTTGTTCATCACGACGATGCGCAGGTGCGCCAGCGTACGGTCATCGATGTCGACGGCGTTCGCGACGGTGTCGTAGATGAAACGTCCCATGCGATGAGCCTAATGGAGGTTGGTCCGCCTCGAATCCCGGATGCCACGACGGCCCTCCGGACGCAACCCCCGCGACCGCCGCTCCGACCCGGCAGTACCGTGCTCGGGTGGGAACGCTCTACTACGGCGACGCTGCCTCGCCGATCGAGATCGAGGACCGTGCCCTGGCGCACGTCAAAGTCGTCATCGCGACCAAGCTCCGCCGCGGCGAGAGCTTCACGCTGTCGTGGGCGCACGGCGAGGGGCAGGAGCCGGGCCGCAGCACGGTCTGGCTGCACCCGTCCATCCCGTTGAGGTTCGCGTTCACCGAGGCGGAGCCGGCTCTGCTCAGCCGCGCGTGGATCGAAGAGCTCGCGACGTCCGCCAACTCCTCGGGGGGTCTGATGATCGTCCCCGAACCCGAGCGCGGCGGCGAGCCGGGACCTCGCTGACTAGCGGTGGAGGTCCTGGTCGAGGATCTCCCGCGCGCCCTCTTCGACAGCTGCGGGGATGACCGTGGGCTTGCCGGCGGTGAACGCCTCCCACTCGCGCAGAACGACGGCTTCGATCCTTGCCGGGTCCTCGCCCGGGTAGTCGATCCGCAGCCGGGAGAGGACACCTTCGAAGGAGGTCACCTCGACGCCCTCCACCACGACGATCGCGGGGTCGAACGCGGACACGTCGGAGCGCGCGTCCACGATGTTGTCGTCCATGCGCCTATGTTTTCACGGACTTCGCCCGGTTCCTAATACTCGGAATTAAAGTAGGCTGCCGAGTTTCTTAGTCCCGTGAGCGATCTCCGTCACGCGTCGGCGGAGGCCTTGACCGGCGTCGGGACGGGGTGCGGATCGACCTGGTCGACCGCGTCCTGCAGACGCGAGAGACAGGCGATGACGACGGAGCTCTCCTCGGGCGTCATGTCGACGACGGCCGCCATCATGCGGGAGTGCATCTCGCCCAGCGTCGCGCGGACCTCGGCGTCGCTCGCCGCCGTCGCCACGACGTGGATGCTGCGGCGATCGGTGGGGTGCGGCACACGCGTGACGTGACCGGTCTTCTCGAGGCGATCGATGATGGCCGTGGTCGAGGCGGTCGACACCCCGAGGTAGCGGGTGAGCTCGCTCGGGGACACGAGACGGTTCTCTCCGGTCGCCCGCAGGAGGTAGCGGAGGACGAGCAGCTCGTTCTCACCCATCGACATGGACTCGCGGGTGCGACGGCGCATCGCCACCTCGGCCGCGCGGTACACACGGAAGGCTTGCAGGACGTCTACGGCACGACGGCGGCGGTCCTCTTCGGCGGCGCCGTACCAGTAGCGCGACGATTCGGGCCTGGTTTCCACGTCGAAGATCCTATGTCAGCCGATCGCCGCCGAGCCCCTGCCGCTCCCGGCTCACGGCAGGTAACATGCTAAGAAGAACAGTTCTCCACTTGGTAGGCAGCAGAGACACTAGCGAGACGAGACACAATCCCGCCCTCGGGAGGTGACATGAGACACACAGCGACCGCAGACGACGTCGTGAGGGCGCTGAGCGAACTCACCGACTCAAGCGCCTCGATCGAACGGACCGCCCTCCACTCCCTCGGCATCGGACCGAACGACGCGCGGGTGCTACGGTTCCTCATCGATCGCGCCCCGGACGACGACCCCGTCACACCTCGCCTTCTGACGGAAATGCTGGGCATCTCCTCCGCCGCGACAACGGCGCTGATCGACCGGCTGGCCGACGCGGGGTGGGTCGAGCGAGAGCCGTACCCGGGTGACCGTCGATCGATCGTCGTGCGCGCCACGATCGATCCCGCATCGCCGGCGCGTCGACTGCTCGCCGTGCGGCACGCGTCGGTGGCTCTGGCGGCATCCAAGCTCGGGGCCGGAGATCGGCGGGTGGTCGCGGACTTCCTCGACGAGATCGCGCGGGCGGAGAAGCAGCACCTCGACGAGCTCGCTCCCGAGGACGCCGCGTCGCGCACACCTTGAAGCACGCGACGCGGCGATGGCGGGTCAGACGGAGGAACGACCGGTCTCGGACTGCAGGCGCTCGATCTGCTCGGACGCCTCGGCCTTCGTCAGATCCGCCGGGATCTCCTCGCCGGCCTGGCGGGCGAGGGTATCGAGGTAGCTGCGCTGGGGCGCGGTCATCGGCTCGTCGCCGGTGACCCAGTCGGACGGGTCCTTCTCGGCGGGGTTGTCGCTCTCGCGAGCGGCGCCGAGGGTTTCTTCTTCACGCGGAGCATCGGTCATGGTGTCGAGGCTAGGCCGCTCCTCCGACACCGCCCCCGGTCTTGACAGCGCCGCGGGGACCGGGCGCGCATCGGCGCCCGTCCAGGCCGATGCGGCATCCTGGACCGATGCCCCCCGCGATCGCTCCCGCAGACGTCGATGTCCAGACGATAGTGAACGACGGCGCTCGGACCCGCGTCACCCGCATGTCGACCGGGACGAACGGGAGGCCCTTCGTCCTCATCGCCGGCATCGGTGTCGCGGCGACCTACTTCGAGTTCCTCGCTCCCCTGCTCGCCCAGGAGGGAGAGGTGTTCGCCCTCGACCTCCCGGGCTTCGGCGGAATGCCGCACCCGGGTGAGGCCCCCACCCCGGCGTTCTTCGCCGATCAGGTGGAGGCCGTGATCGGCCGTTATGGCCTGGAGGACCCGGTGCTCATCGGCCACTCGATGGGGACGCAGGTCGTCACGGAGGTGCTCGCGCGCCGCGACGACCTCCGTCATGCCGTGCTCGTCAGTCCCGTTGTGGACGAGCAGCACGAGACGGTGCTCGAGCAGGGCGTGCGGTTCGCCCAGTCCACCGCGCGCGAGTCGTTCCATCTGGCGATGACGGCGCTCTCCGCGTATCTCCTGTGCGGGATGCTGTACTTCCTCGAAGTGCTCCCGCACATGCTGCGCTACCGCATCAGCGACCGGATCGGGCTCGGTTCGGCGCGCCTGCTCCTCATCCGCGGCGAGTTCGACCGCCCGTCGCCGCGGCGCTTCCACTCCCGACTCGTG
The DNA here is from genome assembly GCF_049384025.1 of Microbacterium sp. HMH0099. Taxonomy (NCBI): domain Bacteria; kingdom Bacillati; phylum Actinomycetota; class Actinomycetes; order Micrococcales; family Microbacteriaceae; genus Microbacterium; species Microbacterium sp. HMH0099. The sequence continues at coordinate 364,653 of NZ_JBMRJR010000001.1, forward strand.
GCGGCCGCCCCCTCAGCCGCGCGCTGGGAGATCCGCGGGGCCGCCCACTCCATCATCAACGGGCACGCCGTGGGGGTGGCGCGACTCGTCTCGCGTCACCTCGCCGGAGACCTCCCCGCGCGCGGGCGTCTCTCCAGCGAAGAGGCCGCCGTCCCGCCCGCAGACCATGCCGACGTGCGCATGGTCCTCAGCGCGATCGGCAGCCGGTTCGCGGAGTGGTTCAGCGCGCTCCGCCGCGACGAGGACGGCGTCGAGCGAGCCAAGGCGCGGCATGCGCGCCTCCTCTGGCGCGCCTACGTCTCCCCCCGCTGACCCCCCCCCGTCCCGATCACGCTTCCTGCACTCGGAAACGCTGTCACCCGGCGTTTCCGGGCACGGAGAGCGTTTATCGGCCCCGAAACGCCGTAGCACCGCGGCAGGGGCGCGGCAGGCGTCGCCGGCGCCGGATCACCCCGCGGTCAGCGGCACCCGCAGGATGTCGTCGACACCGCCGTTCCCGCGGTCCGTGTCGCTCGTCACGACGTACAGCTCGCCGCCCGGGCCGACCACCGCGTCCCGCAGGCGTCCGAACTCTTCGACGAAGTATTCGGTCGACGTCGACGGATCACTCGTCGGGATGCCGCGCAGCCGCTGCCCCCGCAGATTGGCCACGAACACGGTGCCCTCGACGACGGTCAGACCGCTCGGACTCGCGTCCGCCGGTGCCCACTGCTGGACGGGGTCGACATAGCGGGGGTCTCCGCCGACGCCCTCGACCGTCGGCCAACCGTAGTTCCCGCCGGGCTCGATGATGTTGAGCTCGTCCCACGTGTCCTGCCCGAACTCGGACGCGAACATCGTGCCGGCGGCATCCCATCCGATGCCCTGCGGATTGCGGTGACCGAGGCTCCAGACCGGCGACCCCGCGAACGGGTTGTCGTCGGGGATCGACCCGTCCGGTGCGATGCGCAGGATCTTGCCCGCGAGCGAGTCCGGGTCCTGGGCGAGCTCAGGGTCGGACGCGTCTCCGGTCGTCGCATAGAGCATGCCGTCCGGACCGAACGCCAGCCGCCCGCCGTTGTGGATGTTCGAGGCCGGGATGCCGTCGACGAGCGTCCGCGGCTCGCCCAGCGCGAACGCGCCCGCCGCCCCGTCGAGCGGGAATCCCACCACGCGGTTGCCGTCCGGCGTGGTGACGTAGGCGAACAGCTCGCCGTCCGCCACCGCGATCCCGAGCAGCCCGCCCTCGCCCCGGGCCGCGACGTCCGGCACCTCCCCCACCGTCCGCAGTCCGCCGTCGACGACCTCGAGGATCCGCCCCGTGTCGCGCTCGCTGACCAGCATCGCCGTGTCGGCGAACGCCACCGACCAGGGGGTCACGAGACCGGATGCCACGACCTCGGGGGCACCGTCGGGCATCACGGCCTGCGGTGCGCCGGGAGTCGGCGGGGCCGCAGGGGCGCTCGGCGACGGCGGCGAGGCAGCGGCATCCGGGGTCCGCTCCTCCGCGCACGCGGACAAAGCGAGCAGAGAGACGGCCATCGTGGCGAGCGCACTCGCCCGTCGCGGCAGGGGGATCGGCATGGGGGCTCCTCGTGTGGCGGTCGAGGTTCCGGCCTACCCGGCGGACCTGCGAGGTCGAGAGGGGTTGCGATCGGCCCGGGGGCGGCTATCGGCTGCCCGGGATCCCGGCAACCCCCGCGCCGGACGGGGGCCGTTCATCGAGCATGGGATGGTGCTGCTCCTCGTCGTCCGGGCACCGCTGTGACCCCTCGTCCCCTGCTGGACCCCCGTTCTTGGTGGGCCGATGCCGTCACCGGCGAGCGTCTGCTGCTCGCGGGCAAGACGGCCGCGGCGGCCGTTCTGGCCTGGTACCTCGCGCCGCTCGTGCCGCTGGCCTCGAGCGAGTACTCCTATTACGCCCCGCTGGGCGTGCTGGTCAGCATGTACCCCACGGTCGCCCGCTCGGCGATGAGCGGGGCGCAGGCGATCCTCGGTCTCGCCGTCGGGATCGGGCTGGGACTCGGCTCGCTCGCCCTCGTCGGCGCCGGGATGCCGCGCGGTGCGGCCGTCGCCGTCGTGATCGGGCTCGGGGTGCTGCTCTCGGGCGTGCGCGCGCTGGGAGTGGGGCGCGACTGGGTCGCGATCGCCGCCCTGTTCGTGCTGCTGCTGGGCGGCGCGGATCCGGACGGGTACTCGATCTCGTATCTCTTCACGATGGCCTTCGGCGTGCTCGTCGGCGTCGCGGTGAACCTGCTCGTCTTCCCGCCCTTGCGTGTCCGCACCGCCGACCGACGGCTGACGCAGCTGCGCGACGACCTCGTGTCGGACCTCGACGAGATGGCCCGCGCGCTGGCTCACCGGCAGTTCGATCCTCATCGCGCCGGCGCCGCCACGCAGAACCTCGCGCGGACGCTCGACTCCGTCCGGGCGGAGGTAGATGCCTCGGACGAGAGCCGTCGGTACAACCCGCGCGGGCGCGGGGTGCGGGACCAGGGCGCCCTGCACCGGCGCCGACTCGACACCCTCGCCGCGTCCGCGGAGGCGACACGGACCCTGACCGTCGCGTTGACCCGCCTGCTGACCGACGCCGGCGTGGACGCGCGTCTTCCCGGCGGCGCGCGCACCGCGCTGGCCGATGCCATCGCCGCGCAGAGCCGGCTGATCGAGGCCCCTTTCGACGGGTCCGACGGGCCGCTCGCCGAGGCCGCCGACACGCTCGACCGCTACATCGACAGCCTCGGCCGGTCGGAGGTCGCCACGACGGTCGAGACGCTCGACGGATGGGACGCAGCGATCAGCCTGCGGCGCATGACCGAGGCGTCGAGGGAGTTCGCCGGTCGTTGAGAGGGGGCGGGATGCCGCCGGGTGGCATCCATCGTCCTTTTCCTCACATGCGCGTACCGCGCCCGGGCCCTTCACATGCGCGCGTACCGCGCCCGGGCGAAGCAGAAGAGGCCGTAGACGACGAGGCCGACGCCGACGAGCCAGAGCACCACCTGGCCGGAGGGCAGGGCGGCGAGCGACCGCAGTCCGGCGTCGAGGCCGCCGGCCGCCTCGGGATCGTTCTTCAGCGCGGCGACGACGAAGAGCACGCCCGCGACGCCGACCGCGGTGCCCTTGGCGACGTAGCCGACGGTCCCGAAGGTGCGGATGCCGCGTCCGGCCGCCCCGCTCGGGAGGGAGAGGTGCTTCGTAAAGGCCCGCGTGATCCCGCGGATGACGAATGCGACACCGACCGCGGCGACGGCGAGACCGACGAGGACGAGGAGGAAGACGCCCGCGGGGACGGCGAGGAGCCGCGCGCTCAGCGTCTGGGTCGACTCCGCGGAGTCCGATCGCGCGCCCAGCGCGATGCTCAGGGCCGTGCCGGCGATGACGAGATAGGCCACCGCCGTGCCGATGAACTTCGCGCGGTGGCCCCAGGCCTTCTTGGCATCCGGGTCCCGTTCGAGGATCGCCTCGGCGATCTGCCACACGGCGAGCGCGGCGAGTCCGAAAACGACGACCCACAGCAGCAGAGCGCCGGCGGGCGCGTCGTGCACCCGCTGCAGTGCGCCGCTCTGGTCGGCGTTCTCCCCGCCGCCGGCGCCTCCGGTGGCCACGGCGACGGCGACGACGCCGATGAGGAGATGGATCAGGCCGAGGACGACGTAACCGATGCGGGCGGCGACGCGGAACGCGGTGGAGTCCTGGGCCTTGTCGGCGGCGGCGGAGGCGGAGCTCATGGCGTCACGCTAGCGGGGCGGGCGGGAGGTGACGGGAACCGTTGACTTCGGCCGTCGCGCTCGTCTGCCCGGCGGAGCGCAGGGCCCGTCGCTCACGGAACACCTCCACCGCGGACCACACCAGCGTCGCGACGACGATGCCCTCAAGCGCACCCGCGACCACGTCCGACAGCCAATGCGCGTGCAGGTACGTGCGGCTCCACATCATCAGCAGCACCCACACCGTCGCGAGGACCCACACCCACCGTCGCCGCAGGATGAGCGCGAGGGTCACCGCGACGGTCGTCGCCACGGCCGTGTGCCCCGACGGGAACGACGTCGCCATCGTCTCGGCCAGCGACCCGGCGGGCCGGTGGCGGGCGATGACGGCGGCCATCGGCGCCCCGATGGCCACGACGAGGACGATGGATGCCGCCACGTTCACGGCATCCCCGTACCGGCGCCGCACGGCGAACACCGCGATCAGCACGACCCCCGCGACGATCATCCCGATCGTGCCGCCGGCCACCGCCGGCACCCACGCGACGATGACGAGGACCGGATTCGCGAGGTCTGCCATGGCCTCGTCCCACCACAGGTCGGGGGCCAGCGGCTGATGCCCGCCCAGCGCGACGACGAGCCGCAGCACCACGAAGACGACGGTCGCCAGCACGCCGACGGTGAGCGCGACCCCGCGGCGCGCGTCGGCGGCGGGGGTCGGCGCGTCCGTCTCCGGAGCGAACGGCGGTTCCTTTCCGGGCGGGCCGCTGCGCGAGGGCGGCTTCTGCGCGGGCGGGCCGCTGCGCGGGATCGCGGCGTCGGGGGACGAGGCATCCATAGGGAGATTGTGCCCATACGCGTTCCCCGTGTGGAGCCGTTGCGCGGCCGCGCCGATGTCCTCTCGGGGCGCGGTTTCCACGACCGCGGATGCGGCCCGAAGCCGCGCTCGCCTCAGCTCCGCAGGAAAAGCGAAACCCCCGCGGTCCTGAGGCAGGACCCGGGGGTTTCGGTGGCGGTGACGGTGGGATTTGAACCCACATGCCGACCGCGAATTGACAGAGGAAGATCCTCCAAACCGCAGAAATACAGTCAAACTGGCACAGTCTCGATCACTGTGATCAGGCTCATCTCCCGGGAACTGTTGTCAGGATGTTGTCACGACCGAGACCACGCAAGTAACCCAGCGACCAGCGCCTACCAATCCTTCACGACCGCGCACGCTGTCACGAACTCCACATCCTGCATGTCCATGGGTGCTCGTGCGACGTCGATCACCTCGAACCCCGCGGGCTTGTACAGACGCTCGAAGACTGTCTGACGAGCATCCACAACGACGAAGCGGCCCGCTACGAATGAGCGAGCACTGCGAATCACTTGCTTCGCTTCGTCCAGAATCGTTGCTCCGGGAAGCTGAGCCGATGAGTAGTCATCGGAACGGGCAAGCTCGGCGATGCTGTACGCACCTGTTTGTTCGATCGGAATATCGCCGGAGAGCCGTTTACGCGCCGATCTAGTTGCCTGCCCGAGGTTCAGAGCGGTCATCCCGACAGTGAAGAATCCAGCGACGTCGATCGTGTCCTGCACCGCGGTGATGATCACATACGTCCGGCTGTGCCCGTGCGCTTCCCACCTACCGACCTTGGCTCGGGCGAAGGCCTGGAGATGCGGAGACCGCTCGCAGCGAAAGTCCCGCAGCTGCTCCTCAACGCGCTGCGCCAGGTCCTCGTACTTCGGCTGCTTTACGTCAGCGAGCGCGAATACGTCGTAGTCGATCGCATCCGCCGCGGATTGACTCAACGATCGCTGGAGTGATGCGAGCGCACGAGACGCTGGAGCGCGGAAAGGCGCTCGTCAGCAGTCGTGGAAGTGCGCAGGCGCGACGAGAAACCGGGCGAAGCAACGGGCGCGCTTCCGCGCGCGGTCATGTCGGCCAGCTGCGATGCGCCAGCCTCTGAGAGAACGTATGCGCTACCCAGTGCTTCCGAAGCCATGTCGATTTCTCCAGATCGAACGATGCCGCATCAGTGCCACGCGGCGGGACCAGCCGAGAGCGAAAGGGGTGTAACCGCGGCCAGTGAGTAACAAAGTAACACCCCAAACTGGGAACGGTTCGGTGTGAAACCCGAAGGTTCGTCGCTCCGGGTAGGGCTACCCCCCTACCCGAACGGAGGCCAGGACCCAGCTTGCGGCTTGGCTGCAAGCGCGTAGGCCTGACACAGCTTCTGGACAGGGCACGAGGCGCAGATGGCCCGCATCGTCGCGACGTCGTCCTCTGACGGGCGATCGTGTGTAGGCGTCAACACCCTGGCACGACGGTTGCACGTCGCGGAGAGCGTCCTGAAGGGCCGCGAACTCCCCAGCACCACGCATCGGGGCGACGTTCCCCCACGGGTCACCATCGCTTGCCGGTCTGGGCGCTGCACGACGCTGAGGGCCGATCTGAGCGGCTCCCACCGCTCGGAGCGGCACAGATGGCATGACAGCCCTCGACGCATCCTGACGCCGGTCCCGGGCGGTGCGCGCCTGATGCACAGGGTCGGCTTTCATCCGCTCACGCCAGAACGCCAGCAGCGCGTCCTCACGGACCACCCGCCGGCCGTCGACCATCGCGAAGGACAGGCCCATCCGGCGCCAGCGCTTAATCGTCTCGACGTGACTGTTCGTGCGAGCTGCGGCCTGCGCGTACGTGAGGAATCGTGGCATTGGGTCCGCCTTCCGTGCGGTGCCCCGATCATCACACGCTGCCGGAGTGAACGGGAAGAATGCCTAACTACCAGCGGAAGAGGACCCCGGCGCCCTCCGATCGGAGAGGTTCAGCCGGCGCCTCGACCCTCCACCCGTGTTTGCGCAGCACCTCGGCAGCCTCCGCCTGCAAGTCGCGAACCGTAGAGCGGAACTGCATGCGCCGCCACTGCTCGCGACCGGTCCGAATAGCATCGGACCAGCCGTCTTTGTGATCGACGCCGAATTCACGCACTAGGAATTCCAGGACATCCTCGACGCAGGGACGAAACCGTTCACCGCCGACAGGAAAGTGCAGTGATGACAACTCATGCGGTTTCCGCACCGCGTCCGGACGCACCGCGTGTGCCCGCCCCAAGAGGTGAGACAAGGCGCCGCGGTCGGCGTGAACATGCCAGTGGGCAAGGGGAGCGCTGGCTGTCACTTTCGCGTCGAATTCGTAACGAACAAGTGGCGTGCGGTCGAGCGTAGAATTCACAGCCAGCTTGACGAGCCAAGCTTTTAAATAGCTTTTCGAGCTGTCCAAACCGAGGTGCACCTGAACCGACAACGAGGCGAGAGCGTCGCCATCAACCATCAGCGGGATACGTTGCGTCGCCGCTGAGTCACCGTCCGCGCGAATAACGAACCGCTCGCCGTGAGATATGGAAACCATCTGGAATTCACCGGGCAGAACGCCCGTGATGGTTTCTTGCATCTGCTGCGCAAATTCGGCAGCTCTGCGGCGTAGCTCAGTCGTCACAACGTCAGTCGTCGGCGCCCAGCAGGAACCCGATTTCTTCGAGTTCCTCTTTAGCTTCCCATTCATCGCTAGACAGGCTGCGTGTCGCGCGGGTCTCAGCGAAACCCGCCTCATCCGTCCCGATTCGACGCAGAACGGCTGCGCGACGCTCCAAAAGCGTTCTGCGAGACATCTCGATCGTGGGTGCCATGATGACCTCCTGGGTTCTGGTTTCACAGTAAACCAGGGGGCTACGACATGCCCCGTTCGAGTCTCGTGTTTGATGGGGGGTTTCTACCCCAATTTTCGGCGCGGCCCTGCGGGGACCCGTCCGCCGTCACAGGCGAGGTGTTGCTAGGGCTTCTTCACCGGACGCTGCGGCAGCTCAGACACGTTCGCGGGCAAGGGTGCGGCCGCGGACTCGATGACGTCGCCGACTGTCTGCGTCTGTAGCTGCGCCGACCGCAACTCGAACTTCATGCGCACAACCGGCGTCAGCCCCAGACGATCGAGCAAGCCGGTGAGCTGACCGGCGACGCGCAACGCCAAGGCATCGTCAGCCATGTGATCGGCGTAATCGAACTCCCGGGCCAGGATCCGTGCGAGATTCACCGCCGCACCGTCCGAGTCCTTCAGCCACCGCGCCGCGGCAATCGACGCCTCCAGGGCATCCCGCGCCGTCCGAGGAGCATTCGTCACCGCATCGACGCGCGCAGCCTGTCGACTCGCGTCACGCTCCGCACGAACCCCCGCACGACGCTCCGCCGCCCACTTCCGCTGATATTCGCGGCGCTCAGCCTCACTCCGAGCCATCACACACCTCCCGGAATGACTGTCGACGTCGACAACGCCCAGTTTGCGAACAGCCAGGTGGGGGAAACAGAAGCCGGTGGATTGGTGTCGGTGTGCGGGTGCCAGGGATTCGGACACCCCTTCCCTTCGTGGTGTCGTCGGTGCCGCGCGGACGCTCTCGCTCCGCTGTCACGCGCCGTTCTCGCGGCCTGTACGTGTCCCCGTGGCGCCGCGCTGCGTCGGGTGCTGTCTGTCGTCGCATCGTCGTCTCTCTACCTCTGTGCGTCTCGTGGTTCTTGTCGCCTGTCGTCTTCGTGCTCATGGTGTTCCTCTGCCCGATGCGCCTCTCGTCCTCGTCCCTCTTCGCTTCCTCGCGATCCGGGATCTGCGGGTTGCACCTCATCCCTTCGCGGGTGCTCGTGTCTCCGGTGCTGTGCGCTGATCCCCGCGGCGTTCGCGAGTCTCGGTAGCCGTGAGCCATCGAAAGCCTTCTCGCACTCGCTGCCGCCGTTGCACCGCAGGAGCTGCCACCGGCCGGCAGCCCGAGCGCCGGATGTGAATCGCCCGTTCGCTTCTCCGATCCACGTTCAGACGGATCGTCACGGCCGAGGCAGTCCGCAGTCCGTGCCCGAGCCGCGGCGGCGCCGGTCCTGAAGATGGCCCCCGGGTGCAGAAAGGGGCCGGCGGGAGAAGCGCCGGCCCCTTCTGGGCGGGTAGGGGACTGGAACCCGTTCCCGCATCCACAGGCCAAGGAGAGAGGCCTGCATTCCCGTCCGACTGGTGGATATCAAGCACCCGGACGTGAGGTGTGTCACGGTGCGGTCAGAACGAACCGTGCGAAGGCATTCGGGCGTTCGACCTTCAGCGTGTAGCGGCCCTCAACGCGGAGACGGAACTGGTTGCGGTTAAACAGGTCACCCGAGGTGTCGACGTCCACGCGGTCGGTGTCGCGGGTGACGAGTTCGAGGGTCGTGAAGTCGCCCACGAGGCCGGTGCCGATCGCGATCGCGGTCGAGGTAACCACGGGCAGATCATGGAGGAGGTACGTGCCGCCCTCCTCACCTTCGTTCGCGGGGTTCTTTGCGAGACGGGCGAGGGTGATCGCCTCCCAGTCGATCGGGTTGAGCACGTACGCGGTCGAGGGGGTGCCGCCGACCTCATCGACCTTCGTCTTCGCCTTCAGCGACGTCTCCAGGCGGAAGTCGAGTCCCGCCACGGTGTTGCTGCGCGCCTGCGTCTGGATGCCGGAGGTGTTGAGGATGCCGGTGAAGTTCTCACCCACGCCGTCGCCGGCAACCACGAGATCCTCGACGGCGGTGATGACGGCCTGACCGAGCTGCACGCGCAGGATGTTCTCCAGCGAGCGGAAGTCGGTGAGGTAGCGGACAGGCAGCGGCTCCGAGAGGATCGCGATGGTCCGAAGCCGATCCTCGATGTCGGTGAAGGTTGCTACGCCCGTGGGCTTCAGAGCGCCGTCCGCAACGGCGGCGGCGCCGGTCGGGCGGACGGTCTGACGCAGGTACTGCACCGCAGCGCCGCTGATTCCGTCGGCGGGACGGTCGCGCCCCGGGATGAGATCAAGCACCGAGTGAGGGCGAGCGGGGATCTCGCCCGGCTCCCCGATGATGGCAGGAACGTCGATGGAACCGGCGACAAGCGCCTTCTGCCCCTGGCTGCCGGCAATGTTCCGAAGGATGCCGTCGGCTTCCTTCGCCCAGGACGCCGAGCGACGCGCCTTGTACCCGCGGCCGGCGGGCTTCCCCGCCTTCGAGCCGAGCGAACCGTTCAGGCCTTCGAGCGCGGCCTTCACCGCATCCGAGCCGGCCGCGGCGTCGAGCTGCGACCGCAGGCCCTTTGCAGCCTTGACGTGCGTGTCGGCGTCAGAGACCTCGGCGTCGGTCAGCTCGCGGCCAGCCTTCTCAGCGGTGTCGAAGATTGCCTGCGCCTTCTGAAGTTCAGCGGCGATCTGTTCCTTGATGTTCACAAGATTCCTTTGTTCGGTATCGGTCGACCAGTGGGTCGGTGATGCGATCCGAGCACGATTTCAGTCGTTAGAGATCATGTTGCTCAACAAAATTGGAATGTCAAGCGCATATCGCTCAGCGTGTCGGCAATCGCCGCGCCAGGGCTTCAGCCGTCGCGACGTCGGAACCAACCTCGGCTATCCGCTTCAGCAGCGCGTCGACGGTCACGTTTACCTCGTGGCGGTGGATCCATTCCGCGGCGGCGAGGCGCTGGAGATAGGCGACCTCGTCGGCTGCACTGATGGCGCCGCTCTCGTCGGCGACATGGTCCGGCCGTCGCCACGGCGAGGCGAACGGCGACGTCATGAAACGCCCTCGCTCTCCGGTGTCACGCGCTGATCTGAAGCGTCAGGATCCCCCCCGGCTCCGCTGATCCGGCCTGACACGCCGAACGCGTCCTGACGGGCCAGCAGACCCCCGATCGAGACGGGTCGGCGTCGGCGCAGGATCCCCCGCTCATCCGCGATCGACGGGTCAGGCGCAGGACCACGGCTGACGATCGTGATGCCGGCGGGCAAAGTCGGCTCGGACGGCTCGTCGGCGGCGCTCACGACTCGCCCCGCTCGTTCTCCGCTGCACGAAGCTGCGCGAGCGTGGTGCGCAGGAAGATCCCAGCCTTCTCGCGCCCCATCGTCGCCGACAAAACGTCCACAAGCTGCTTCGCCGCGACGAGCAGCAGATTCGAGACGGACTCCTGCCGATCATCGTTGCCGGCGGCGTTAATGGCGTCTGCGGCCATAGCGTCGTCGCCGTCGAGGACCGCGACAGCGAGCTGCGCAGCGCGCGCATGGTCGATGGCGGGGATGTAGTTCAGGTCCATGGTGTTCTCCTTCTGCGAGCGGCGCTCGCGCGTACCGGGGTCACCTCTCTGGCGACCACAGGCGAATCGTTCTTGTTCAGACGGCCGACGAGGGAAGTCGAGTCCTCGCGAACTCTCTCGTCATCAGCCAGCGGCCGCGGGAGCGGTCGCAATAGCGAGCAGACGATCGACGTGACGATGCGGGTCACGTCGACCTCAGGGATCTCCCCCTCCGCCCCCAGGGGAACCGTCACCGCGAGCGGCGACGATCAGCGTTCAGAGTTGGATCGAACACAGCGGAGCGAAGCGCAGCGGCGAGCGCCCGGGAGGGCGCGCAAAGCCGCGGCAGGCTATTGACCGGAGATCTTCTTCCCTCCAGCAATGTGAGTTGACATGTCGATGACGTTCGACTTGCCCCGCAAAGTTGACATGTTGAGCGGGGTTGACATGTCGTCTGAGTTGACAAGTTTGAGGTTGGCCGTGTCTCCGAACCGGTATCGCGTCGCACGCCCCTGACGACCTGGCTCGTGCTCGATGAGCATGCCCCGCGCACGGAGCCGACTCTGTGCCTTATTGACCCACTGCCGGGAGACGCGGAGGTCGCGAGCGAGGTCCGTTTGCGTTCTCCAGGCGACGCCGTCCTTGCCGACGTGATCGAGAAGCGCGAGCATGACCAGCGCCTCAGTGTTGGTGAGCTGGTACTGCCCGATCCCTCCTCGCAGCAACCAGCGTGACGAGATCTGCGCCACACGCTCAGCCCTCCTTCTTGCGCTGCTCGATCAATGCGACGTCGCGACGGCATGCCGCGAGCATCTCCCACGACCTCGCGAACGCGCCGGCCACGAGCGCCACGGTCCGATCGCTCGCGTCGACTGCGGGGCGGTTAAGATTGGCGGGTCGCGATTTCGTCGTCTCGGCGTGGGCCGTCCGGGCATCAACCGGGCGGCTTCTCTCATTCATGCGCTCACCGCCGCGGTGGAGGTGCGCTCGCTGGATTCCAGCCACTCGATCACGTCGGCCTCGCGGTAGAGCACCTTCTTGGGCGTGGGCTTCAGAAACTTCGGGCCGGTGCCGGTGAAGCGGAGCTGCGCCAGCCCCGCCTTAGTGATGCCGGGGATGATCTCGCAGACCTGTTCCGGCGTGAGGTACTTCGTCATGCTGCTTCGCTCCATCTTGTATCGATTTGAGTTTAGGTTTTCTAAATCGTGATCGAACGATAGCACGTGGTCCGGTACAGTCAGCCACGTGCCTTCAGATTCGAAACCCCCAACCGGCCTGACCGTCGCCGCAAATATCCGGCGCATCCGCCAGCACCGCCGGATGCGTCTCGAAGACGTGGCAAGCTTGCTCGCGTTCCACGGTCGGCCGATCGGGAAGGCAACGCTTTCCCTCATCGAGAATGGTCAGAGACGCGTCGACGTCGACGACCTCATGGCGTTCGCTCGGGTGCTACGCGTGACACCCGTCGACCTTCTCGTACCACCAGCGTTCCCTGAGGGTCACACCGTCGTCGCGATGACCGGCTTCCCAAAGGTCGACCGCGCCACGATCGGCCCCTGGATCCGCCACGAGGAACCGCTACAGATCGCTGACGACGTGCCAGGACTCATCGACGTCACGGCGGACGACTGGCTCGGGCACTATCGGGTCGACGCGCGACAGCTTGGCATCGCCCCCGCCTCCGACGACTTCCCGGCCCGGGAGAACATCTAATGGGATCCGTCCACGCCTACTCGACGTCAGCGGGCGAACGCCGCTACCGCATCGCATACAGACGCCCTGACAACACGCAAACTAGCGAGCGCGGCTTCACTCGCAAACGGGACGCGGAACTCCGGCTCGCGGAAGTCGAGGTGTCGAAGGCCAAGGGCGACTACGTCAACCCGTCCGACGCGCAGGCCACCGTCGCCACAATCGCGACGCCGTGGCTCGCCGGCCGCGAACACGTCATGAAAGCCTCGTCGTACCGGTCACTCGTAAGCGCCTGGCATACCCACGTCGAGCCGAAATGGGGCGCGCGCCGCCTCGGGTCCCTGAAGTACTCCGAGGTCGAGACATGGGTGGCCGAACTCACCCGGGACCGGTCCGCGACGACCGTGCTGCGCGCATACGGGGTGCTGGCCGCCATCCTCGATGTCGCAGTGAAGGACAAGCGGATCAGCCGTAACGTCGCCCGAGGCGTCACGCTCCCCCGGAAGGTCGCGAAGTCGAAGCCGTACCTCACACACCGCCAGGTGGACGCCTTGGCGACGGCGTCCGCGCACCCCACGCTGGTGACATTCCTCGCGTACACCGGGCTGCGATGGGGCGAAGCTACCGCGCTGCGCCTCCGACACATCGACACGCTCAGACGCCGCGTCGCTGTAGAGGAGAACGCCGTCATGGTCGGGACCGTGATCCACGTCGGCACCCCGAAAACTCATGAGACGCGCTCCGTGCCATACCCGGCGTTCCTGGCCCTGTCCATCGCGCAGCTCTGCGAGGGGAAGGGCCGGGATGCTCTGCTGTTCGGCGACGGTCAGCTTCACATGCGACTGCCGAACAGTCGGGATGGGTGGTTCGCTGCGGCCGTACGCCGTGCCGTCGAGGCAGATGGGGATATCCCACGCGTCACCCCGCATGACTTACGGCATACGGCGGCGTCGCTGGCGATCAGCTCGGGTGCGAACGTCAAGGCCGTGCAACGGATGCTCGGCCACGCCTCCGCGAGCATGACGCTCGACACGTACGCCGACCTCTTCGATGACGATCTGGACGGGGTTGCCTCATCGCTCGATGAGGCCCGGCGTGCGGCGGGTGTTGTCACTTTGTTGTCACGGGACGTTGGGACCTAACAACGAAGGCCCCGATCTCCGCGTAATTCCGCGGTAGTCGGGGCCTTCGTGGTGGCGGTGACGGTGGGATTTGAACCCACGGTAGGGGTGAACCTACACAACATTTCGAGTGTTGCACCTTCGGCCGCTCGGACACGTCACCGCCGACTAGCTTACGACAACCCGCGGCCCGCCGCGAATCGGGCGGTCCCCCCGCGGCCGGCCGTCGCCGCGGGTACCGGCCGGGGCTCGCCGAACTCCGGAGAACCGGCGCGTCCGACCTGAAACCTGCGCCGCACGGCCCCGGAATCGCGGCAAATTCCGGAGCCCGGCACACCGGAACTCAGGAGTTGAGCGACCCGTCGGGCGCGAGCCGTGACCCCTGGCATCCGTTCATCCACCGTCGAACGACCCCGCTGGATGCCGTTCTCCCCCGCTGCCAGGATCGAGCCATGAGCGTGATCGAGAACTCGAAGCTGACGGTCGTGGGCGCGGGCAGCGTCGGGGCGAGCGTCGCGTACGCGGCGCTCATCCGCGGCTCGGCCCGGCACGTCGCGCTCTACGACATCGCGACGGAGAAGGTCGAGGCCGAGGTGCTCGACCTCGCGCACGGCACGCAGTTCACCGGGTCGAGCGACATCGTCGGAGGCAGCGACGTCGCCGTCGCCGAGGGCTCCCACGTCGTCGTCATCACGGCCGGCGCGAAGCAGAACCCAGGTGAGACGCGCACCGAGCTCGCCGCCACCAACGCCGCCATCCTGCGCGACATGATGCCGCAGCTGCTCGAGGTCGCCCCCCACGCGATCTACGTCATCGTCACCAACCCCTGCGATGTGCTCACCGTGCTCGCGCAGGAGGCGACAGGGCTGCCCGCCGCGCGCATCTTCGCGTCCGGGACGGTGCTGGACACGTCCCGCCTCCGCTGGAAGCTCGCGCAGCGCGCGGGCGTCGCCACCTCGAGCGTGCACGCGTGGATCGTCGGCGAGCACGGCGACACGGAGTTCCCGCTGTGGTCGACGGCGACGATCGGCTCGGTCCCCATCACGGAGTTCGACCTCCCCGGCGGCGGACGCTTCGACCAGGACGAATTGGATGCCATCGCGATCGACGTCCGCGACGCCGCGTACAAGGTCATCCAGGGCAAGGGCGCGACCAACTACGCCATCGGCCTGTCGAGCGCGCGCATCGTGGAGGCCGTCCTCCGCGACGAGCACGCGATCCTGCCCGTCAGCACGGTGCTCCAGGGTTTCCAGGGCATCGACGGGATGGCGCTCTCCGTCCCCTCGATCGTCAGCGCATCGGGCGCGGTGCCGCTGGCCGGCACGCCGTTCTCCGACGCCGAGCGCACCCTCCTGCACCGCTCCGCCGCGGCGCTGACGTCCGTGGCGTCCTCGCTGCGCTGAGGTTCCGCCCCCGCTTCTGGCCGAGAAACGCTCTCTGCACCGAGAAACGCCGTCACCCCGCGTTTCTCGGGGCAGGGAGCGTTTCTCGATGGGGCCGGAGAGGGGATGCCACCACCTCGCGCCGGCGATGTCGGAGGGGCCGCGTAGCCTGGGCGCATGGCATCCCGTCGTCCCGTCACCGCCGCTCCCTACCGGTGCACCGAGTGCGGCTGGACGACCCTCAAGTGGGTCGGCCGGTGCGGCGAATGCCAGCAGTGGGGCACCGTCGTCGAGGCTGCGGAGCAGACCGGCATCACCCGCTCGGTCACGCCCGTCGCACCGGGTGCGGCGGGGGCGGCGCGGCGCATCACCGAGATCGACACGCAGGACGCACCCCGACGCACGAGCGGGGTCGGCGAGTTCGACCGCGTGCTCGGGGGCGGCGTCGTCCCGGGAGCGGCGATCCTCCTGAGCGGCGAGCCGGGCGTCGGCAAGTCGACGCTGCTGCTGGAGGTCGCGGCGCAGAGTGCACGGGCGGGCCGTCGGGTCCTATATGCGAGCGGCGAGGAGTCCGCCGCGCAGGTGCGGCTGCGCGCCGAACGGACGGGGGCGTTGCACGACGAGCTGTTCCTCGCCTCAGAGACCGACCTCGCCACCATCCTCGGCCACATCGACGAGGTCCAGCCGGAGCTGCTCATCGTCGACTCCGTCCAGACGGTGTCGTCCGGTCTGAGCGACGGCGCCGCCGGCCAGCCGAGTCAGGTGCGGGAGGTGGCATCCACTCTCATCCGTGTCGCGAAGGAGCGCGGGCTGCCCGTCATCATCGTCGGGCACGTGACCAAGGACGGGTCCATCGCCGGTCCGCGGATCCTCGAGCACCTCGTCGACGTGGTGTGCCACTTCGAGGGCGACCGGCAGACGTCGCTGCGGTTCGTCCGCGCGCTCAAGAACCGCTTCGGCCCCACCGACGAGGTCGGCTGCTTCGACATGACCGGCAGCGGCATCGCCGAGGTGTCCGATCCGAGTGCTCTGTTCCTCGGACACGGCGACCCCGAGCCGGGCACATGCGTCACGATCGCCATGGAGGGCCGCCGCGCCCTGCCAGTCGAGGTGCAGGCTCTCGCCGTCAAGCAGACGGCCCCGAACCCCCGGCGCATCGTGAACGGCGTCGATGCATCACGCGTGGCCATGGTGCTCGCCGTGCTCGAGAGCCGGGTGGGCGTCTCGCTCGCCGACAAGGACGTGTACGTGTCGACCGTCGGCGGGGTGCGGCTGGTCGAGCCGGCCGCGGACCTCGCCATCGCCATCGCCGTCGCCAACGCCGTCAAGGGACGGGTCGTGTCGAAGCGGTTGGCCGCGATCGGCGAGCTGACCCTGACCGGCGAGATCCGCAACGTCACCCACGCCCCGCAGCGGGCGTCCGAGGCGGCGCGCCTCGGGTACCACACCGTCCTCGACTCGTCGTCGAAGAAGCTCGCCCGCGCGCTGAACGAGCTGCAGGCACGCGGCCTGCCCCGCGAGGCGGAGCAGCCGGGGTTCTGACCTCGGGTGTGACCACCCCTCCGCCGCACGTCCTCCTCCGCCGCCCGACGGCGCGGTAGAAGCACGCTCTGCGGCGGCGCCGGCGGGGCTGTGCCGGCGAAGAGATGGTGGCGACGGGAGGAGATGTCGCGAAGGGAGGACCCCTGCGGCATCCATCCCCCTCCGCCGCCCACATCTCCTCCGCTCCCCGCGGACGTCGCGGCGGGACGCGGCGGGAGCGAGGCGCCGGCGAGCTGTGGCGGCGAAGAGATGGCAGCGAAGGGAGGAGATGTCGCGAAGGGAGGACCCCTGCGGCATCCATCCCCCTCCGCCGCCCACATCTCCTCCGCTCCCCGCG
>NZ_JBMRJR010000001.1:381590-519147 GCF_049384025.1 Microbacterium sp. HMH0099
CGGCGAAGAGATGGCAGCGAAGGGAGGAGATGTCGCGAAGGGAGGACCCCTGCGGCATCCATCCCCCTCCGCCGCCCGCATCTCCTCCGCTCCCCGCGAGACGTCGCGGCGGGACGCGGCGCCGGCGGCGCCGGCGAAGTGATGGCGGCGACGGGAGGAGATGTTGCGAAGGGAGGACCCCTGCGGCATCCATCCCCCTCCGCCGCCCACATCTCCTCCGCTCCCCGTGGACGTCGCGGCGGGACGCGGCGCCCGCGAGCTCTACCGGCGAAGAGATGGCAGCGAAAGGAGGGGATGTCGCGAAGGGAGGACCCCCGAGGCATGAATCGACCTCGGCGAGTCTCCTCCGCTCGGCGACGGTCAGCGCCCGGGCGGGGCGGTCCGACGACGGCGGTGAGGCGAGGTGTAGCCGAGCACCGCGGGGATCACGAGTCCGGCGGCGCACACGGCGCCGGCGATCAGGAACTCCATGCCGTCGAGTCTGTCACGCGACCATCGTGGGCGCGAGTCGCCCCCGCGCCCCGCCCGAGCCGCGCGGCTCGCGCCCTCCCGACGGCCGTGGGCCGTGGCATCCCTTCGCCGAGATCGCGCCATCTCGCGCGAGCGGGACGCTCCGCGCGGGGCGGCCGCGGCGACCCGGCTAGGCTCGGAGGATGGCCGGCGGAAAGAAGCGCAAGGGACCGAGCGTGGAGTTCAAGAACACCGCCCTCACGGACGCCCTCCAGACGCAGGACATGGCCGCGATCGCGTTCGCGCTGCGTCACGGCCCGACCGTCGTGCCGCTCATGCGGGCCGGCGACCCGGACAACCCGCTCGACACCGGCGAGGTGTGGACCTACCGCGACCCGAACACGGGCCAGGTCGCCCTGCTGCTCTTCAGCGACGCCGCGCACAAGCCCGAGACCCTTCCGCCGCACGTCGCCCTGCAGTCCCCGCAGTGGCTGCGCGCGTTCCTCGGTGCGCACGAGGCCGAGATCACGACGGTGTTCATCGACATCGCCGGGCCGCACCCCATCCAGGCCTCGCCGACCGACGTCATCGCCGCGCTCGACGCCTGACCGGCGGCGCACCCAAGCGCTCCAGGCCCGCCCGCCCGGCGCACCCGCCCGGCGCACCCGCGGCGACCGCACCGCGGCGGTCACCGCGATAGGCAGTGCGCCCGCACCATGCGGAATGGCCGCGAGACAGCCTGTCCTCACACCGTCGCCTGCCCCGACGTCGCCCACCCCGCACCGCCCCACGCCCGGACATGACAAAGGCCCTCTCGAGAACTCCAGTTGGGGGCTGGGGATCTCGAGAGGGCCCACATCCTCGAGGCCGCATGCCTTCTGTGCTTGGGGAACACTCCGGCACGTCGCTGGGGACGACGCTTGCGACCTTTCTTCGAGGACATCTCCAGGCTACGTGCCCGCCCTCGAACCGTCTGTCCTCTCTTCGGGGGACATTCTCCCGGTCACAGCCGATTCCTTGGACATGTCCGACGGCGCGGAGGACTCGCGGAGCGTCCGCATCGCGCGGACACGGACCCTCACTGCAGGATGAACGTCGCCGTTCCGGCCGACGGGATGCCGCCGATCGAGACGCTCAGGTGGTACGTCGCTCCCCCACCGGGCGCGAACGGACGCTCGCCGTCGCAGGAGTCGACCGAGGAACGCGTCCGGTCCCACGTCAGCGGCGCCGCACTCGTGACCTCCTGCCCCGCGGTCAGGACGACCTCCATGTCGCTCGGCTCGGTCTGGCAGTCGGTCGACCGCCACCACACGTCGGACCCGCTCGTGACGGTGAAGGACTGGGCGCTCGTGCCGACGTTCATCCGGCAGTCGCTGGTCCCGGTGTTGGCGAGACGGATGGACAGCTGCGGGTTCTGCCCCTGCGCGTACTCTGCCTGGTCGGACAGCGCCTCGACGCGGATGTCCGCGGGCGAGCACTCGACGGGCCCGGCGTCGGCGGCGGCGGAGGGCGTCTCGGACGGTACGGGTGCCGAAGTGGACGCGGACGGCGACGGGGCGCCGGGGGTGCTCGAGGAGGCGGGGGCCGGCGTCGTCGCATCGGCGGTCGGGGCGGCACGCCACGGCGGCGCGGCCACGAGCCAGACGACGAGGCCGATCACCGCGAGCGCGAGCAGCACGGCGACGAGGCGGCGCCGGCGGTAGACCGCCGGAGAGTGCCGCCTGCGGGGGGCATCGGTCATACGTCCAGGGTAGGCGGCGCGCCTGTGCACGCCCTCCGCGGCGCGCTCAGAGGTGCTTGAGCATGCGGGTGTTGCCCAGGGTGTTGGGCTTCACGTGCGCGAGGTCCAGGAACTCGGCGACGCCCTCGTCGGGACTGCGCAGCAGCTGCGAGTAGACGTCGGGGTCGACCACCTGCTCGCCGATCGGCGCGAAGCCGCGGCGCGTGAAGAACTCGACCTCGAACGTCAGGCAGAACAGACGATGGATGCCGAGATCTCGCGCCTGCTGCTCCAGTACCTCGACGATGGCGCGACCGATGCCATGGTGCAGCCATTCATCGTGGACGATGAGCGTCCGGATCTCGCCGAGGTCCTCCCACATCACATGCAGGGCACCGCATCCGATGATCTGGCCGTCCACCTCGGCCACGACGAACTGCTGGACCGACCCGAACAGCACGGCGAGATCCTTGCCGAGCAGGATGCGCTTCTGCACGTACGGCTCCAGCAGCGCGTGGATGCGTCGCACGTCCGCGGTGGTCGCGGGTCGGACGACGAACGGCGCGGGATCGGTCATCGTCCCAGCGTACGCCGGGGACGCGGAAGGGCCCGGATGCCGTAGCATCCGGGCCCCTCAGGCGTCGGCGGTCAGTTGCCGGCGACGATGTCCGGCGTCGCGGTGATCTCCCCCGCGGTGCCGACACCGATCGCGACCTTCTCACCGCGCGGGCTGGTCTCGAACGAGAACTGGCCGTTCTCGACGCCGACCTTGACGTGGTCGCCCGACTCGAGCTCGCCGTGCAGGATCTTCTCGCTGAGACGGTCCTCCACCTCGCGCTGCATGGCGCGACGCAGGGGGCGAGCACCGAGCGTCGGGTCGAAGCCGATCTCGATGAGCTTGTCCTTCGCGTCGTCCGAGAGCTCCACCGTCATGTCGCGGTCGAGCAGGCGGTCGGCGAGGCGCTTCACGAAGAGGCCCACGATCTGGCGGAGCTCCTCCTTGTTCAGCTGCGGGAAGACGATGACGTCGTCGACGCGGTTGAGGAACTCGGGCTTGAAGTGACGCTTGAGCTCCTCGTCGACCTTGCCCTTCATCCGCTCGTACGAGGTCTGCGCGCTGCCCTCGACCTGGAAGCCGACCGGACCACCGGCGATCGCCGACGAACCGAGGTTCGTCGTCATGATGATCACGGTGTTCTTGAAGTCGATGACACGACCCTGACCGTCGGTCAGGCGGCCTTCCTCGAGGATCTGCAGCAGCGAGTTGAAGATGTCGGGGTGGGCCTTCTCGATCTCGTCGAAGAGCACGACCGAGAACGGCTTGCGGCGCACCTTCTCGGTGAGCTGGCCGCCCTCTTCGAACCCGACGAACCCGGGAGGGGCACCGAACAGACGCGAGACGGTGTGCTTCTCACCGAACTCCGACATGTCGAGGGAGATCAGCGCACCCTCGTCGTCGAAGAGGAACTCGGCGAGAGCCTTGGCCAGCTCGGTCTTTCCGACACCGGTGGGACCGGCGAAGATGAACGAGCCCGAGGGGCGCTTGGGGTCCTTCAGGCCCGCGCGCTGACGACGGATCGTGCGCGACAGGGCGGCGATCGCCTCTTCCTGGCCGATGACCCGCTGGTGCAGGGCCTTCTCCATGAACATGAGGCGGCTGGACTCCTCCTCGGTGAGCTTGAACACCGGGATGCCGGTCGCCTGGGCGAGCACCTCGGCGATCAGGCCCTCGTCCACGACCGCGTGCGACGCGACGTCACCCGAGCGCCACTGCTTCTCGAGGCGCAGACGCTCGGCGAGCAGGGACTTCTCCTCGTCGCGGAGCGACGCGGCCTTCTCGAAGTCCTGCTCCTCGGAGGCCTGCTCCTTCTGCTCGCGGACCTTGGCGATCTTCTCGTCGAACTCGCGCAGCTCCGGCGGGCTCGACAGGATCGACAGGCGCAGGCGGGCGCCGGCCTCGTCGATCAGGTCGATGGCCTTGTCCGGCAGGAAGCGATCGCTGATGTAGCGGTCGGCGAGGTTGGCCGCGGCCACGATGGCGCCGTCGGTGATCTGCACCTTGTGGTGCGCCTCGTAACGGTCGCGCAGCCCCTTCAGGATGTTGATCGCGTGGGGCAGGCTCGGCTCGGCCACCTGGATCGGCTGGAAGCGGCGCTCGAGCGCGGCGTCCTTCTCGAAGTGCTTGCGGTACTCGTCCAGCGTGGTGGCGCCGATGGTCTGGAGCTCGCCACGCGCGAGGAGGGGCTTGAGGATGGATGCCGCGTCGATCGCACCCTCGGCGGCACCCGCACCCACGAGGGTGTGGATCTCGTCGATGAAGACGATGATGTCGCCGCGCGTGCGGATCTCCTTGGTGACCTTCTTCAGGCGCTCCTCGAAGTCGCCGCGGTAGCGGGAACCGGCGATGAGCGAGCCGAGGTCGAGCGAGTAGACCTGCTTGTCCTTGAGCGTCTCGGGCACATCGCCCTTGACGATGGCCTGGGCGAGGCCTTCGACGACCGCCGTCTTTCCGACACCGGGCTCGCCGATGAGGACGGGGTTGTTCTTCGAGCGGCGCGACAGGATCTGCATCACGCGCTCGATCTCCTTCTCGCGCCCGATGACGGGGTCGAGCTTGTTGTCGCGCGCGGCCTGCGTGAGGTTGCGGCCGAACTGGTCGAGCACGGCAGACCCGCCCTGCGCACCCTGCGAGGTCTGCTCGCCGGCACCGGAGGCGACGCCCGCGGGCTCCTTGCCCTGGTAGCCCGAGAGCAGCTGGATGACCTGCTGGCGCACCTTGTTCAGGTCGGCGCCGAGCTTGACGAGCACCTGGGCGGCGACGCCCTCGCCCTCACGGATGAGGCCGAGCAGGATGTGCTCGGTGCCGATGTAGTTGTGACCGAGCTGCAGCGCTTCGCGCAGCGACAGCTCGAGGACCTTCTTCGCACGGGGCGTGAAGGGGATGTGGCCGGTCGGCTGCTGCTGCCCCTGGCCGATGATGTCCTGCACCTGCTCGCGCACGGCGTCGAGCGAGATGCCGAGCGACTCCAGCGCCTTGGCAGCTACACCCTCGCCCTCGTGGATGAGGCCCAGGAGGATGTGCTCGGTGCCGATGTAGTTGTGGTTCAGCATCTTCGCCTCTTCTTGGGCGAGCACCACGACACGACGGGCACGATCGGTGAATCTCTCGAACATCCTCAGTCCCTCCAAAAATGGGCTGACAGGCACGCCTCCGCGCGCCGTACATCGAGAGTAACCAGCGCCCGGATGCCACGGCCCCGTGTTCGCCGTGGGCATACGGACGTCCATGCGCGAGCCGGCCACCGCCTCGGGAGCGACCCGGCGAGCCGCTTCCGCCGGCTCCCGACGCGGGTCAGCGGACGCCGAGCACCGGCACGGGGCCGTCGGCGGCGACGTTCCCGCCCGACAGCGTGAGGCTCACCTCGCCGGAGCCGGCGACGCCGCCCACCTCGGCCAGGGTGACCCGCGGGGCGATGTCCATGGTGCAGACCTGGTCGGCCGGCGGCGCGGCGAAGGTCAGGGCGATGGACTCCCCCTCCGCGGCGACGGTCTCGACCGCGGGACGGCAGCTCGAGCTGCCCCACGTCAGGACCGCGACGTGGGTGCTGTCGACCCACCCGGCGCTGGGGGCGAACTCGGCCACGGTCTCGGGCGCGGCGGGCAGTCCGGCGAGGATCGCCTGCCCGGTCACGGCGCCCTCGACCGAGATCTCGAGCCCCTGCGTCGGGTCGACGCCGGCGGGGAGCATGACGGCGGTCGCCCGCGGGGCCATGTCGCGCGTGCACGCGGTGTCGGCGCTGTCCGCCAGCGTCACCGTGAGCACTCGTCCGTCGAGGGTGGGCTCGCCCGCCGCCGTCGGCACGCAGGACGAGCTCCCGTACGTGACGAGCGCGACCATGCGGCCCCCGTCGAGCCACCCGGCCGTGGTGTCCGACGCGGGCGCCGAGGAGGCGGCATCCAGAGTCTCAGGGGACGTCGCGGCACCGGACGCGCAGCCGGTCAGCGCACCCGCGGCCAGCAGACCGGCACCGAGCAGACCGAGGAGCGTGTATCGACGGGACATGGGGGGACCTCCAGGGGACGACGGGCTTCCATCCTGGCGAAGAATCCTGGATGCCACCGGCGAGCGGCCGCCTTACTGGAGGGCGGAGGTCAGCCGGGCGAGGTTGTCGAGGATCGTGGAGCGCAGCGGCTGGCGGCGCCACTCCTCGATGGTGAGCTCACGGCTGAGGCCGCGGTACATGTCCTCGACCGCGCGCATGTCGCGGACGAACTCCTCGCCGCGCACGAGCATCGACACCTCGAGGTTGAGACCGAACGAGCGCATGTCCATGTTGCTGGAGCCGATGACCGCGACCTCGTCGTCGATCGTGAGGCTCTTGGAGTGGAGGATGAACGGCTTGCGGTACATCCAGATGATGACGCCCGCGTTCAACAACGCTTCGTAGTAGCTGCGCTGGGCGTGGTAGACCATCGCCTGGTCGCCCTCTTCGGAGACGAAGAGCTCGACGTGGACGCCGCGCTGACACGCCGTGGTGATGGCCAGGAGCAGCGCCTCGTCCGGGACGAAGTAGGGGCTGACGATGATGATGCGCTCGCGGGCGGCGAAGAGCAGGCCGAGGAACAGCTTGAGGTTGTTCTGGAAGTCGAAGCCCGGACCGGACGGAACGATCTGGCAGTCGAGGTCGCCCGGCCCCGAGCTCACGTTGAACAGGTCGATCTCGTCGCTCAGCGTCTCGTCCGTCTCGCTGTACCAGTCGCTGAGGAAGACCGCGTTGATGCTCGCGACCACGGGCCCCTCGACCCGCACCATCATGTCGACCCAGTGCAGACCGCGGCGGATGTTGCGGCGCAGGTTGTAGGACGAGTCCGTGACGTTCTGGGAGCCCATGAACGCGACGTCGCCGTCGATCACGAGGAGCTTGCGGTGGTTGCGGAGGTCCGGGCGCTGCCACCGCCCGCGCAGCGGCTGCACGGGGAGGAGGAGGTGCCAGTGCGCCCCCATCGCGTCGAGGCGGCGGAGGGTCTGCTTGTAGAACGGCTTGCCGCGATTGGCCCAGTGGTCCAGCAGCACGCGGACGACCACGCCTCGGGCGGCGGCCTCCTCCAGCGCGCGGAAGAAGTTGTCGGTCGAGTCGTCGGTCTGCAGGATGTAGAACTCGACGTGCACGTAGCGTTTCGCCTGGCGGATGGCGTCCGCCATGGCATCCAGGCTCTCCTGGTAGTCCGCGATGAGCGTGGCGGCGTTGTCGCCCGCGATCGGCATGGCCCCGAGGTTGCGGTTCAGCCGGACGAGGGCCCGGAACCAGTCGGGGGCGTGCGGGCGCAACGTCCCGAAGTCGAGCGAGGCGCTGGTGTCGTGGATGTAGTGGTTGATCGCGGTCTGCTTGCGCCGGCGCACACGTGGGAGGCGTGGGTTGCCGATGAGCAGGAAGAGGAACACCCCGACGAACGGGATGAAGTAGATCGCGAGCAGCCAGGCCATCGCGGCGGTGGGCCGACGGTTGCGCGGAACGATGATGATCGCGGCGATGCGCACGACCAGGTCGACCACGAAGAGCGTGATGACGAGCCAACTCGCTTCGAAGGTGGCGTCGAACACGGGTCCTCCTGGGCGGTCGGTCCCCCCAGCGTAGTGAGTGGGTCCGACGGAGCCCGACGCGGGCTAGCGGCTTGACGTCTCGGTGGTCGGTGCTACCGGGGGCAGACCGCGCTTCGCCCGCTCCTGCGCCTCGACGCGCGCGTACGCCTTGCGCTCCGTGCGGTCCATGCGCAGGACGCCGCGGAGGATCAGGTAGAACGTCAGCGACACCACGATGGTGGGCAGGATCGCCCAGAGGACTGCGACCCAGTAGTTATCCACCCCGCAAGGATACCCGCGGCGCCTGAGCGAAGGACGGGAAGTCTCCTCCACACGCAGCGGATCTCCCGATCCGTCCCCGGACGAGCCGATCGGGCCGACGGGCGACGGCCCCGCCGGAGCAGGGTGCTGGCATGTCCACCATCATCCGTGCCGCCACATCGGCGGAGTTCCTCTCCCTCGTCCCCCATCTGCTCGGCTGCACCCCCGTCCGCAGCCTCGTCCTCGTGCCGTTCGTCGGCTCCCGGACCCTCGGCGCCCTGCGCGCCGATCTGCCCGTCGAGGCCGACACCGACGACCTCGACCGGATCGCGTCCACGCTCATCGGACTCGTGTGCAAGGTGTCGCACGTCGACGCGCTCGCCCTCGTCGTCTACACCGACGACCCGGTCGGGACGACGCCGCGTCCGCACGCGACCCTCATCGACGCGCTCCTGTCCCGCGCGGACATCTGCGGGCTCGAGCTCCGCGACGCGCTCGCCGTCGGACCCGACGGGTGGACGTCGTACCTCGATGACGCGGGTGCCCGACCGCACGCGGAGCCGGCCCCCGTCGGAGGCCTTGATCACCCGCTCGACGCCGACCAGTTCGTCCGGGCGGAGCTCCCGGAGCTGGGGCTCCTCCGCACGGAGCATCTCGCGCGGCTCGGGCTGGAGCTGGAGAACGGGCTGGCGGACACCTGAGCGCCTCCGCGGCCACCGCCGCGCTGCACCTGTCCGACCCCTGCGTGCTCTTCGAGGACCTGGTGGACGCGGAGCCCGACCCGGACGACGTCCCGCGCCTGGCCGGGATGCTGTGGGCGCTGCAGCGCCCGGCCCTCCGCGACGTCGCCCTCACCCAATGGGCCACCGACCTGCCCACCGGCGACCGCGCCCTGGACGCGCAGCTCGCCTTCCTCGACGGTGATCCGATCGACGAGGATCTGGCCGAGACCCTCCTCGGCGAGGGCGAGGTGCCGGACGTCCGTCGCCTGACCCGCGGCCTCGACGTCTGCCGACACGTGGCGGCCGCCGCGCCGCCCGCGCTGCGACCGGGGCCGCTGGCCGCCGCCGCCTGGCTGTCCTGGGCCCTCGGCCGGTCCACGCACGCGGGGACCTATGCGGCTCACGCCCGGGCGATCGACGACGAGCACGGGCTCGCCGGCATCGTCCTCGCCCTCGTCGCGGGTCAACGACTGCCCGAGTGGGCGTTCCGGCGCGAACCGCCGGTCGCGGCGGCTACTTCACCAGCGGGAACAGGATGGTCTCGCGGATGCCCAGGCCGGTGATGGCCATGAGCAGCCGGTCGATGCCCATCCCCATACCCCCGGTCGGCGGCATGCCGTGCTCGAGCGCGCGCAGGAACTCCTCGTCGATCGGCATCGCCTCGACGTCGCCGCGGGCGGCGAGCTTGGCCTGCTCGGTGAAGCGCTCGCGCTGGATGACCGGGTCGATGAGCTCCGAGTACCCCGTCGCCAGTTCGAAACCGCGGACGTACAGGTCCCATTTCTCCACGACGCCGGGGATCGACCGGTGCTCGCGGACCAGCGGGCTCGTGTCCACGGGGAAGTCCATGACGAAGGTCGGCCGCGTCAGCCCGCCCTTGACGAAGTGCTCCCACAGCTCCTCGACCCACTTGCCAAGGGTCTCCTGCGGCGGGGCGTCGACGCCGGCCTCGGCACCCAGGGCGCGCAGCTCGTCCAGGGACGTCTGCGGGGTGATGGCGTGACCCGAGGCCTCCGACAGCGAGTCGTACATCGAGATGCGGTCCCAGTCCCCGCCCAGGTCGTACTCGGTTCCGTCCGCCCAGGTGACGGTCGTCGAACCGGCGACCGCGACCGCGGCGTCCTGGATGAGGGCCTGGGTGAGGTCGGCGATCCCGTTGTAGTCGGTGTACGACTGGTACGCCTCGAGCATCGCGAACTCGGGGCTGTGCGTGGAGTCGGCACCCTCGTTGCGGAAGTTGCGGTTGATCTCGAAGACGCGGTCGATACCGCCGACCACCGCGCGCTTCAGGTAGAGCTCCGGGGCGATACGCAGGAAGAGCTCGGCGTCGAACGCGTTCGAGTGGGTGACGAAGGGACGCGCGCTGGCGCCGCCGTGCTGAACCTGCAGCATCGGCGTCTCGACCTCGACGAAGTCCCGCTCCGCGAACGTGCGACGCAGGCTCGCGTTCACCTTGGCGCGGGCCAGGACGGTCTCGCGGGCGCGATCGCGCACGATGAGGTCGAGGAAGCGGCTGCGGACGCGGCTCTCCTCGCTCAGCTCCGTGTAGAGGTTGGGCAGGGGCAGCACGGCCTTGGCGGCGATGGCCCAGTCCGACACCATGATCGACAGCTCGCCGCGGCGGCTGGAGATGACCTCGCCCGAGACGAACACGTGGTCGCCGAGATCGACCAGGTCCTTCCACTGCTGCAGCGACTCGTCGCCCACGTTCGCGAGCGACACCATCGCCTGGATGCGACTGCCGTCACCGGCCTGCAGGGACGCGAAGCACAGCTTGCCCGTGTTGCGGCTGAACACCACGCGACCGGCGACCCCGGCGGTCGTCCCGGTCTCCGCGCCGGCCTCGAGGTCGCCGTAGCGCTCGCGCAGGGCGGGGATGGTGTCCGTCACCGGGACCGTCACCGGATAGGGACCGCCCGCGGCGTCGGCGCGCTCGGCGAGCAGGCGCTCGCGCTTGGCGAGGCGGACCGCCTTCTGCTCGAAGACGTCGTCTTCGGGGGAATCGGCGGCGTCGTTCGCGGGCGCGTCGGTCATCGTGGAGGCTCCTCGGGGTCGGCATCCAGTCTATTCGCCCGGCCCCTCGGCCCCCGCGCCGCGGACGTCGTCGCCCCACCGCCGCCGGACGGCCGGGGCGAGGCGGATCCCGGGTCAGCGCAGGGCGATCTCCGCGTTGTCGATGAACCGGTGACCGCCGACGGTCGCCGCGATCAGGGTGAGGGCGCGGCCGGTGTGGTCCTCGTCCACCGAGAGGAACGTCTCGGGGTCGACGACCGAGAGGTACTCGAGACGGATGCGCGGCTCGCCCATCAGCGCCGACTGCGCGGCGGCGATGCAGGCGTCCACGCCACGGTCGGCATTGGATGCCGCCGCCTCGAGGGCCTGCGGAAGCTTCGACGCGGCACGACGATCGGCCTCGTCGAGGAGCGCGACCCGGCTCGAGACCGGCAGGCCGTCCTCCGTCCGCACCGTCGGGACCGTGATCACGTCGATGCCGAAGTCGAGATCGCGCACCATGCGCTGCACGAGGAAGGCGCGCTGAAGGTCGCGCTCCCCGTAGACGGCGACGTCCGGGCGCACGAGGTGGAACAGCTTGGCCTCGACGGTGAGCACGCCGTCGAAGTAGAAGGGACGCAGGCGCCCCTCGTACCGGAGCCCGACGTCTCCGGCGGCGACGCGCATGCTCCCCGTGCCCGCGGGCAGGAACTCCGCGGCCGTGGGGGCGAAGACGATGTCGACCTCCAGATCCCGCAGGATCTCGGCGTCGCCCAGCGGCGAGCGCGGATAGGCCGCCGTCTCCTCCGCTGTCCGGAAGCGCAGCGGATTGACGAAGGTCGAGACGACGACGACGTCGGCCGCGTCGCGCGCCGCGCGGATCAGGTCGACGTGACCGTCGTGCAGGGCGCCGAGTGTCGAGACCAGGGCGACGCGCGGCCCTCGTTCCAGCTGGTCTGCGCCTCGGATCTCGCCGAGTCGGGTGCGCAGATCCCGGGTGGTGCGGATCATTGGTCGATCGTAGCGTCGCGATCGTCGCGCGGCCGACCGGCGCCATCCGCGAGCGCCTGGTCCACGCTCGAGCGCACGAGCGCCGACAGGTATCCGCCGGGATTGTCGACGCCGACGTCCGACAGGAGCGCGCTCGCCTGCCGCACGATGGACCGCGAGAACTCGGTCGCCGTGCCGATGGCCTCGGCGTACGCGACGCGGTCGGCTTCGGCGATCACGACGGGCTCGCAGCCCAGCTCGACGGCGAGGGCCTGCGCGATCGGCAGGACGGGGCCCGGTGCCGTCACCGCCGCGTACCCCTGCGCGAGCTGCCGCAGGTCGATCGAGGTCCCCGTGAAGGTGATCGCAGGATGGATCGCCAGGGGGATGGCCCCCGAGCGCAGGGCGGGAGTCAGCACGTCCGTGCCGTACGCAGGATCGGTGTGCAGGACCAGCTGTCCCGGCTGCCACGCACCCAGCTCCGCGAGACCGCCGACGAGCCCCGGCAGCTGGTCGTGCGGCACCGCCACGACGACGAGCTCGCTCCGACGCACGACCTCCTCCGCTGTCAGCACGGGCAACCCGGGGAGGACCGCCTCCACCCGGTCGTCGTCCGAGCCCGACGTGATGCCGACGAGCGCATGGCCCGCTCCTGCCAGGGCCGCTCCGACGACGGGGCCCACCTTGCCGGCGCCGATGATGCCGACGCCGAGGCGTCCGTCCCGCCCCGGGCTCATCCGGCCCACCGGTGGCTGCGGTCGCCCGCCGCCGCGGCGACGGCACTCGCAGACGTGTCGTCCAGGAGCCGCACGGCGTCATCTCGGTCCAGCACGCCCACCGACGTGGGGACCGAGCCCGGGATGACGTGGGCGGTCACCGTCGCGGTGCGCATCGCACGGGCGAGGGGGCCCTGACGGACGCCGACGGACTGGAGACGCGCGAGCGGGAAGACGGAGAGCGAACGCCAGAGCCACCCGCGACGCAGGAACAGGGCGTCATGGGTGAGCAGGAACCCGTTGCGCCGCCACGAGAACAGGCGCAGGAGACGGGCACGAGCCGGCGTCGTCGTGAACGGATCCGTCGGGCGGGGCCCGAGCACACCGTCCTCGAAGAGCGCGGCCCATTCCTCGGGTGGGAGTCCGGGCGCCAGCACGCCGAGCACGCGCTCGACGTCCGCCCGCGTCCCGACCGGCAGCACCGCCGCGAACTGGTCGGTGCTCGTGTCCGTGGCACCGCGCCCGGACAGGCGGTTGACGGACACGGCCCACCAGCCGAACGGCCGCCAGAGCAGCGGCTGACGCACCTCCAGGGCGTGGATGCGTCCGGGCGGCACGACCTCGCTCACCGTGGTGAACAGTCCGAAGGTGACCCGGACGCCGTCGGGGGTCGGCGCGATCGAGTACCGCAGGCCGCGCGCCAGCGAGCGCACGTAGTAGGCCGCGAAGCCGAGGAACGCCGGCACGACCGAGAACAGGACCCACAACGTCGACGTGGAGGCCGCGACCACGGTGACGACGACGAAGACGAGGAGGAGCACGGTGGAGCCGCCCAGCAGACGGGATGCCGCCAGCCGACCGACCGGGATGCGTACGACGCTCTCGGGCTCGGCGTCGGACAGGTCCTCGCCGACGACGATGCCCTGGACGCCGTCGCCGACGACGCCCGCGGCGCGCTGCGCGAGGGAGCCCGGGCCGGCCGCGGCGGGCGATGCGCCCCGCGTGGACGCGGCCGCGAGCCGTCGCCCCGACGCCAGCCGCAGGATGTCGCCGCGCACCGTGTCGGCGTCGCGCGTGCCGAGGTACTCGAGCTTGACGTTCGCGTCCAGCCCCGCGCCGACGACCTCGAGCTTCGCCATCCCCAGTAGCCGCGCGATCATCGGCCGGGTGAGGTTGACCCCCTGGACGCGGTCGAGCGGGGCACGGCGGTGCGTGCGGAACAGGACACCCGACCGCACCTCCACGTCGTCGGCGCCGATGCGGAAGGTGTGGAAGCGCCACGACAGTCGGAACGCGACCAGCAGGACGATCAGAACGGCCAGGACGACACCCCCGGCGATGAGCAGCAGGTTGTTGCCGAGGATGAAGTCGACCGGGTCCGGCGGGTACTCCCCCGGGGGGACCTCCGAGAACGCCGGGACGAAGAGCTCGAGCAGCCGCTCCCGTGCGTTCGCGATGAACACTCCGATGATCACGAGCAGGAACAGCCCGCCGCGGAGCAGGGGGGTGAGCGGGTGGAGGTGATGCCATTCCCCGTCGCTGAGGGGCGATCGGACGCCGGGGCGCTCGGGCCCGTTCGGCTGCGGTGCGCGGTCCTGCCCGTCCGGCTGCGGTGTCACCGGGGTCGGCACGTCCGCCCGCGACACCGGGGTCGGCACATCCACCGGCCCCGCCGGGGCCGATGCGTCCGGTTGCGGAGTCAGAGACGGCCCCACCGGCGCGGCCCACCCCGGCTCGGGCGGACGGGAGTCGGTCACAGTCCGGTCCGTCGGGTCTCGGCGACCTCTATCAGGGTGTCGCGCAGCTGCTCGGCCGCCCGCTGGGTGAGGCCCGGGATCGTGACGCCGGTCGAGGCGGCCGCGGTCACGAGCTTGAGCTGCGCGATCCCGAACCCGCGGTCGAGAGGGCCGTGCGTGATGTCGACGAGCTGCATGCGCCCGTAGGGCACGGCGACCACCCGCTGCCACAGGATGCCGCGGCGGAAGACCAGATCGTCCCGGCGCAGCTGATACCCGAAGGACCGCGCTTGCCGCGGGGTGATCGCGAGACCGAAGGCGGTGACGAGCAGCACGACCCCCGCGGGGATCCAGTGCCACGAGAAGCCGAAGACGACCTGGACGACGATGGCCGCCGCGAGCACCAGGAGGAGCACGGCGCCCTGCGAGATCACCTGGACGAGGACGTAGGCGCGTGCGAGCTGGTGCCAGGTGCCGTCGCCGAGCGGCAGTCGGCCCTCGCCGCGCGGTTCCGGGATCCGGGAGAACGTGCGATCGTCGAGCGCATCGACCTCGCCGGACGGCGCGACCACGACGGGCGCCTCCCCCGACGGCGGAACCATCGACGACGCTTCCGGCGCCTCCCCGGCAGAAGACTCCTCCGCAGACACGACACGCACCGGCGCCTCCCCCGGCGTCACGTCACCGGACGGGCGGAAGGGACTCGGGGCGCTCTCCGGAGGACCCGGGGTGTTCGTCATCATCGTCCTTCCGAAGGGTGCACAGCTGCTCGGCGACGAGCCCCGCG
Source organism: Microbacterium sp. HMH0099 (assembly GCF_049384025.1). Classification (NCBI taxonomy): domain Bacteria; kingdom Bacillati; phylum Actinomycetota; class Actinomycetes; order Micrococcales; family Microbacteriaceae; genus Microbacterium; species Microbacterium sp. HMH0099. The sequence continues at coordinate 396,546 of NZ_JBMRJR010000001.1, forward strand.
ACGACGAGCAGTGCTCCGCACACGGCCGTCGCGATGATCGATCCCAACGAGCCTAGCGACGGGGTGACGGGACGGGTGAGAACGAAGGCGAGAAGACCGAGGGCGAAGCCCGTGGCCGCGGCGCCCAGGATCGAGGACGCCTTGGCGAGCACGGCGATGCGCAGCGCGCGGAACGGGTCCACCCGCCGCGTCGACCGTCCCCGGCTCCCGCGGAACACCGGAACGGCGAGCGCCACGACGATGCCGCCGAGCAGCACGAACAGGATGGGCAGGCTCACCGCGGGCGAGAACGTCGCCCGCCCCATCGAGGTCAGCATCATGTCGAGCAGGAACCCGGCCGCACCGCCCACGATGGCGGCCGCGACGAGGATGCTCGGTCCCGTGCGCCTCATCGCGTCTCCCCGCGCACCTGGGCCAACAGCGCCGCGACCCGTCCGCGACCCGGGATCGTGGCATCCGGATCCACCTCCGCCCACGGGGCGAGCACGAACTCGCGCTCGTGCGCCCTCGGATGGGGGACGGTGAGCTTCTCCGTCGTGACCTGCAGATCGCCGTAGGTGATGAGGTCCAGGTCGAGCGTGCGATCCCCCCAGCGCTCGCGGCGCACGCGTCCGTGACGCGCCTCGATGCCGTGCAGGTGGTCGAGGAGGGATGCCGCGCTCAATCTCGTCCGCACGAGGGCGACGGCGTTGAGGTAGCGGGGGGCGTCGACGTCCTCGCCGTGCAGCGTGACGGCGACGGTCTCCAGCGGGGCGGACACCCGCACGTCGGAGGTGAGCGGCAGGCGGCGCAGCTCGCCGACGGCGGCGTCGAGGGTCTCGGCGCGGTCGCCGAGGTTCGCGCCGAGGGCGATGACGGCGGGCACGGGTTCCGCGGCCGGCGGCTCGCCGACGCCGTGCGCCAGGCCGAGGCTCACGCGCGCCCCCGACGGATGGTCACGGACACGTCGCCGAAGGGGACGGCGATCGGCGCCTGCGGCTTGTGCACCGTGATCGCGGTGAGACGGACCCGGTCGTCGGCGAGGACGACGTCTGCAATCCGCTGGGCGAGGGTCTCGAGGAGGTCGACCGGGTCGCCCGTCACGACCGCCGCGATCCGCTCGGCCAGCTCGCCGTAGTGCACCGTGTCCGCCACGTCGTCGGTCTCGGCCGCGCGCTGCAACGACAGGAAGAGCGTGGCGTCGACGACGAACTCCTGTCCGTCGCGTCTCTCGTCCGGATAGACGCCGTGGTACCCGCGGGCGCGGATCCCCGTCAGCGTGATCTCGTCGGCGAAATCCATCAGCCCTCCCAGGCGCGGGCGACGGCGAGCGCGTCGCGAGTGGTCGGCACGTCGTGCACGCGGACGGCCCACACCCCGGCGCGAGCCGCGAGGACGCTCGTGACGGCGGTCGCGAGGTCGCGGCGCGGCAGCGTGAGCTCGTCGCCGTCGGCGTCCAGGACATCCGCGAGGAAGCGCTTGCGGCTGGTTCCCACGAGCAGTCGCGGGCCGAGGGCGCCGAGGGCCGGCAATGCCCGCAGCGTGCCCCAGTTCTGGTCGCCGCGCTTGCCGAACCCGATGCCCGGGTCGAGGACGACCCGCGACGGGGCGATGCCCGCGGCCGCGGCGGCCTGCAGACGGGCCGACAGCTCGGCGGCGACCTCGCGGCCGACGTCGCCGTACTCCGCGTGGGCGTACATCTCCGACGAGGGTCCGCGCCAGTGCCCGAGGGCGATGTCGGCGTCGGTCCCGGCGACGGCGACGAGCATGTCGGGGTCGGCGAGACCGCCCGACACGTCGTTGACGAGGCGCGCGCCCGCGCGCACCGCGGCCGTCGCGGTCGAGGCGTTCATCGTGTCGATGCTCACATACGCCCCCTCGGCCGCGAGGGCCTCCACGACGGGGAGCACCCGCTCCTGCTCGACCCGCGGGGCGACCCGCTCGGCGCCGGGGCGCGTCGACTCGCCGCCCACGTCGAGCAGGTCGGCGCCCTCCGCGCGCAGCCGACGCGCGTGGGCGATCGCCGCGTCCGGGTCGAGGTACCGGCCGCCGTCGCTGAAGGAGTCGGGCGTCACGTTGACGATGCCCATGATCAGGGTCACGCGCGCCCGCCGATCAGGGACACGAGCTCGGCGCGAGCGACCGGCTCGGTGTAGACGCCGCGCGCCGCGATCGTCACCGTCGAGGCATCCGGCTGGCGTCCTCCGCGCATCGTGACGCACTCGTGGACCGCGTCGAGGATGACGAGCACCCCGCGGGCGTCCAAGGCGGTCGCGATGGCGTCGGCGACCTGCTCGCCGAGACGCTCCTGCACCTGGGGCCGCGCGGCGAGGATGTCGATCACCCGCGGCAGCGCGCCGAGGCCGACGACCTCCTCCCCCGGCAGGTACGCCACGTGCGCGTGTCCGCGGAAGGGCAGCAGATGGTGCTCGCACATCGAGCGGAAGGAGATGTCGCGCACCATGACGGCCCCGGACGGGAGGGTGTCCGGAGCGGGACCCCGGCTCACCGAGATGGTGTGCGCGAGAGGCGCGCCCGCGTCCTCGCCGACACCGGAGAAGAACTCCGTCCACGAGTCGGCGACGCGATCGGGAGTCTGACGCAGCCCGGGGCGATCGGGGTCCTCCCCGATCGCCTCGAGCAGCTCGCGGACGAGGGCGGCGACGCGTGTGCGGTCGACGGCCACGGCGCCCTAGGCGGTCGCCGGACGCGTCTGCCCGCTCGGACGACGCTGACCCTGCGGCGAGGTCTGCGGCTCGGCCTCGACGGACGCGGCGACACCGGCCGGGGCCTGGCGACGCGGCACGTCCACGGGGGGCAGCGACGACACCGGACGGTCGCCCGACGACAGCCACTGGGGGCGCGGGGGCAGACGCTTGACGTCCGTGAAGATCTCGGCGAGCTCGAGGTGGTCGAGCGTCTCCTTCTCGAGCAGCGCGAGCGCCAGGCGGTCGAGCACCTCGCGGTTGTCGTTGATGACCTGGTACGCCTCGTTGTGCGCCTGCTCGATGAGGCCGCGCACCTGCGCGTCCACCCGCTCGGCGATGCGCTCCGAGAAGTCGCGCCCGTGGCCCATGTCGCGGCCCATGAACACCTCGCCCGAGGAGGAGCCGAGCTTCACGGGACCCACATCGGTGGTCATGCCGTACTCGGTGACCATCTTGCGGGCGATGCTCGTCGCCTTCTCGATGTCGTTCGACGCACCAGTGGTCGGGTCGTGGAACACGATCTCCTCGGCGACGCGACCGCCCATGGCGTAGGTGAGCTGGTCCTGCAGCTCGTTGCGGGTGACCGAGTACTTGTCGTCGAGCGGCAGCACCATCGTGTAGCCGAGCGCCTTGCCGCGCGGGAGGATCGTGACCTTCGTGACGGGGTCGGTGTGGTTCATCGCCGCAGCGGCGAGGGCGTGGCCGCCCTCGTGGTACGCGGTGATGAGCTTCTCCTTCTCGCGCATCACCCGGGTACGACGCTGCGGTCCGGCGATCACGCGGTCGATGGCCTCGTCCAGCGCGCGGTTGTCGATCAGCTGTGCGTTCGAGCGCGCCGTGAGCAGGGCCGCCTCGTTGAGGACGTTCGCCAGGTCGGCACCGGTGAAGCCGGGCGTCTTGCGGGCGACGACCTCGAGGTCGACGGAGTCCGACAGCGGCTTGCCGCGGCCGTGCACCTCGAGGATGCGCTGGCGACCCTTGAGGTCCGGCGCGTCCACGCCGATCTGGCGGTCGAAACGGCCCGGACGCAGCAGAGCCGGGTCGAGGATGTCGGGACGGTTCGTCGCCGCGATGACGATGACGTTGACCTTCGGGTCGAAGCCGTCCATCTCGACGAGCATCTGGTTCAGCGTCTGCTCGCGCTCGTCGTGGCCGCCGCCCATGCCGGCGCCGCGGTGGCGGCCGACGGCGTCGATCTCGTCGATGAAGATGATGGCCGGGGAGCTCTCCTTGGCCTGGTTGAACAGGTCGCGGACGCGGCTCGCACCGACACCCACGAACATCTCGACGAAGTCGGATCCCGAGATCGAGTAGAACGGCACCCCGGCCTCGCCGGCGACGGCGCGCGCGAGCAGGGTCTTGCCGGTCCCGGGAGGGCCGTACAGCAGCACGCCCTTGGGGATGCGCGCGCCGACCTCCTCGAACTTCTTCGGGTCCTTCAGGAACTCCTTGATCTCGTCGAGCTCCTCGATCGCCTCGTCCGACCCGGCGACGTCCTGGAAGGTGACCGTCGGGGTCTCCTTCGTGACGAGCTTGGCCCGCGACTTGCCGAACTGCATGACCTTGCTGCCGCCCCCCTGCGCGCTGGACAGCAGGAACCAGAACAGCAGGCCCAGCAGCACGAGCGGGAGGATGAGCGAGAGGAACCCGTCGAACCAGCTCGGACGCGGCACGACGTCGTTGAAGCCGTCGGACGGCGCCGCGGCGTTGATCGCGCTGACGACCTCGTCGGCGCGGGCCGTGCCGTAGTAGAACTGCACGTCGTTCGCGCCCTCGAACGGCTGCGAGAGCACGAGGTCCACGCGCTGATCCGTGTCGTTCGTCGTCGCCGAGGTGACCGTGTCGCCCTGGAGCAGCTGCAGGCCCTCCTGCGTGGAGATCTGACGCGCCCCGCTCAGGTTGGAGATGAGGGAGAACCCGATGACGAGGAGCAGCACGACCAGCAGCACGTAGACGATCGGATTACGCGTGATCTTCTTGAAGTCCATGGTGTGGGCGAGCCCAGCCCTTTCGTGAACCGCCCGGGGAAAGCGGTGGATTCAGGGTAACGCGGTCGGGCTATGCCGGGACTGTGCGTTCGTCATGGGCGTACGCGACCTCCCGCCGGGCGGGGCCGGAAGGGCGCGGCATCCCGCAATCATCGAGACGAATGGATGCCGCTCCCCCCTGCCGAGGTCAGGAGTACACGTGCGGGGCGAGGACGGCGACGTCCCGCAGGTTGCGGTACCGCTCGGCGTAGTCGAGGCCGTAGCCGATCACGAAGTCGTTGGGGATGTCGAAGCCGACGTAGCGGCAGTCGACCTGCACCTTCATCGCGTCGGGCTTGCGGAGGAGGGCGAGGACCTCGACGGAGGCCGCGCCGCGCGACGCGAAGTTCTCGAGCAGCCAGCTGAGGGTCAGGCCGGAGTCGATGATGTCCTCGACGATGAGGACGTGCTTGCCGGTGATGTCGGTGTCCAGGTCCTTTCGGATCTGGACGACGCCGCTGGACCGGGTGCTCGCACCGTAGGACGACACGGCCATCCAGTCCATCGAGACGTGCACCGGGAGGTGGCGGGCGAAGTCCGCCATGACCATGACGGCGCCCTTGAGCACGCCCACGAGGACGACCTCGCGGCCGGCGTAGTCGCTCACGACCTGCTCCGCGAGCTCGGCGAGCTTCGTGTGGATCTGCTCCTCGGTGAGGAGGACTTCGCTGATGTCGTCGGAGATGTCGGCCGCGCGCATCCCCCGAGTCTAAGCGTCGTCTCCCGCGCCGCCGACGGACGACGACCGCGCGACGATCTCCACCCGGGCGCCGATGCGGCGGGCGAGGCATCCGGGCAGGTCGATCGGGCCCTGTCCGCGCCAGTCCGTCGCCAGCCGCGCGACCTCGAGCGTCTGCGAACGGGTCAGCCCCACGCCGAACTCGCTCTCGACGACGAACCGGATGACGCGGTTGCGGATCGCGGCGGGGTTCGCGACGAGGGCGGCGACGGAGATCGAGATGCCGGCGTCGGCGTGCTCCACGATGTCCTCGATCGTCTCGTCGATCATGTCCTGGAACGCCTCGGCGTCCTCCCGCAGCTGCTCCGCCGTCCGGGCCAGGGCCTCGGCCACCCCGGGTCCGAGCTCGTCCTCCAGCACCGGCAGGACGCGGTCGCGCACCCGTACCCGGGCGAAGGACGGATCGGCGTTGTGCGGGTCGCTCCACGGGTCCAGACCTTCGGCCGCACAGGCCGCGACCGTCGTGCGACGCCGCACGGACAGGAGGGGACGCAGCCACCGCACCCCGGCGGCATCCCGTCGCTCGGCGGCCATGCCCGCCAGGCTCGCCGCCCCCGATCCGCGGGCGAGACCGAGCAGGACCGTCTCGGCCTGGTCGTCGAGCGTGTGCCCGAGCAGCACCGCCTCGGCGCCGACGTCGCGCGCCGCGCGGGCGAGCCCCGTGTAGCGCGCGTTCCGGGCGGCGGCCTCCGGCCCGTCTCCGCGGCCGACGTCGACCCTCACCACGCGCGCGGTCAGCCCCAGGGCGCGCGCGGTCTCGGCGGCCCGGGCGGCGACGGCATCCGAGCCCTCCTGCAGACCGTGATCGATCACGACGGCCTCGACCGGGATGCCACGGCGAGACGCCTCGAACGCCGTCGCGGCCGCGAGGGCCAGGGAGTCGGGGCCGCCCGACAGGGCCACGACGAGCGGGCCGTCCGCCTCGGCGATCGCCGCGCGCACCGCCCGTCGGACCTCGGCGACGGCAGGGTCCAGTCCAGGGCGACGCTCCACCGTTCCACGGTAGCGGGGAGGGCGGGACGCCCCGGCTAGGCTGGGCGGCGGTTATCCCTGATTGAAGGAGCAGACGTATGGGCGCCTACGACGCCGTTATCGAGATCCCGCGCGGCAGCCGCGTGAAGTACGAGGTCGACCACGGCACCGGCCGCGTCTACCTCGACCGCATCCTCTACACGGTGTTCGGCTACCCGGCGAACTACGGCTTCTTCGAGAACACCCTCGGCGAGGACGGCGACCCGCTCGACGTGCTCGTCCTCCTCGACCGCGAGATCCACCCCGGCGTGCTCGCCAAGGTGCGCCCCGTGGGCGTCCTGAAGATGAGCGACGAGGCCGGCGGCGACGACAAGGTCGTGGCCGTGCTGGCGAAGGATCCCCGCTGGGACCACATCCAGGACGTGAACGACATCGACGAGTGGACGAAGAAGGAGATCACCCACTTCTTCGAGCACTACAAGGACCTGGAGCCCAACAAGTGGGTCAAGGTCGACGACTGGGCGGATGCCGCCGAGGCCGAGCGTCTCGTCTCCGAGGCCTTCACCCGTTTCGAGGAGCACGACGAGCAGACCAAGACGCAGGGCTCCGGCGAGGCGCCGAACACGCTCTGACCTCTCTTCCCTCGACGAAAGCCCCCGGTCCGCGGACCGGGGGCTTTCGCGTGGACGAGCGTCAGACGGAGACGCCGCGGCTGCGCAGGAACGCCGCGGGGTCGGTGGTGCCGCCGCCGGCGGGGTAGACCTCGAAGTGGAGGTGGCATCCGAACGAGTTGCCGGTCTGGCCGGTCGCCGCGATCTGCTGGCCCGAGCTGACCCGCTGGCCGCTGGAGACGTAGATGCCGCCGCCGACGATGTGCGCGTAGCCGGTGGACGTGCCGTCGTCGTGCTGGATGCGGATGTAGTTGCCGTACCCGCCGTTGTAGCCGGCGTAGGTGACCCGGCCGTTGGCCGCGGCGTAGATGGGCGAGTAGCAGCCGGCGCCGAAGTCGAGGCCGAGGTGCCACGAGCTGGCGCAGTAGCTGGGGGTGCACTGGCTCGACCGCGGGCCGTAGCCGGAGGTCGTGCCCGCCGACGAGGGGCGCGCCCAGCCGGAGCCGACCACGGCACCGCCGTTGCCACCGCCGCCGCCGGAGCTGCTGCCCCCGCCGCCGCCGCCGCCGGAGCTGCTTCCGCCGCCACCGCCGCCGCCGTTGCTGGGGGCCGGACGGCTGGCCGCCGCCTGCGCGGCCGCACGGGCCGCCGCCTCGCGCTCGGCGCGGGCGCGGGCCTCGGCCTCTTCGCGCGCGCGGCGCTCGCGCTCCTCGCGGGCCTTGCGCTCGGCCTCGACACCGGCCTGGTACTCCGCGACCGTCTTGGCCGTGGTGTCCTGCAAGGCGGCCAGCTGGGCCTCGAGGGTCACCTGGTTCGCCTGCTGCGCGGCCAGAGCGGCCTGCGCGGCGTCCGCGGCCTGCTGGGCAGCGACCATCTTCTCCTCGGCGAGGGCCTTCAGCCGGTCGCGCTCGGTGCGCGCGTCGACGGCCTGGTCGCTCAGCAGCCGCGCGGAGTCGCGTGCGGTCACGGCCTGGGCGTAGACCGACTGGTTGCGCTCGAGGAGCTTGTCCATCGTGCCGAGTCGGGCGAGCAGGTCGTCGGCGGTCGCGGCGGAGTCGGAGAAGAAGAGTTCGAGGGAGGTGTCGTCACCGCCGGAGCGGTAGAGCTGGGCGGCGACCTTGCCGGCCTTCTGCGCCGCGTCCGTGGCCTTCGCGGCCTCCGCGTCGGCCTGGCTCTGCAGCTGCTGCGCCCGGTAGTCGGCCTCGAGGTAGGCCTGCTGCGCGGCGTAGTACTCGTCGGAGCGCGCGATGACCTCGGCCTGCGTGCGTTCGACGTCGGACTGCAGCCCGGCGATGAGGCCTTGGATGCGCGTGATCTCGCCGGCCTTCGCGGCCTCGTTCGCACGGGCGGCCTCGACGTCCGCCCACGACGGGTAGTCCGCCGCGAACGCCGCGGGGATGAGCGTCGTCGACGTCGTCGCGATGGCGCCGAAGGCGACGGCACCGATGGCGCCGTAAGTCAGCGCGGTGCGACGGTCGACGGACGGCCACAGGAGCTTCCGCTCCCGCGGGGTGGGGGCGCAGCCGCAATCGTCTGCATCATCGAGGCGCTCGAGCGTCACGGGAATACCTCATCTCACCGGATCGCAACTCGGAACACAGTAGCAACACGAGTCCCACGAACAACAGGGCGAGTTGGCGTATCGACGCTCATCCTGCCCCTCGACACGCCCGTGATGCAGAGGACGCGCCCTGGATTCGCAATCCCGCAGATCTTGAAGTAGGCTCGGCTGTCGGCAAGTGAGGGAGAAACCGCAAGGTTTTGATCTCGATCCGGCCCCATCGTTTAGCGGCCTAGGACGCCGCCCTTTCACGGCGGTAGCACGGGTTCGAATCCCGTTGGGGTCACTCACCGGCCGAAAATTAAACAAGCATGGCCCTGTAGCGCAGTTGGTTAGCGTGCCGCCCTGTCACGGCGGAGGTCGCGGGTTCAAGTCCCGTCAGGGTCGCTCCATAGCGACGGGCCTTCTTTCGAGGAGGCCTTTCGTCTAGGAAGCGGCAGACATGCCGCTCGGCTCTGTAGCTCAGTTGGTAGAGCGCACGACTGAAAATCGTGAGGTCACGGGATCGACGCCCGTCGGAGCCACACGGATCACCATTACAGTGATCCCAGAAACCCTCGCCTAGCTTCTACATGGCGGGGGTTTTGCTTTTCCCCGGCCCCGCGTATCCCCAGCGGTGCGGCCGAATTCGGGGCGGATTTCGTGCAGCGAACCCGCGAAGCCCCGAGCCCGCCGACGCGGCCCGCGACTCACACCTTCTCGCGCGCCCGCAGGTCCTTCCGGAGGATCTTGCCCGACGCCGACTTCGGCACCGCGTCGATGAACTCCACCCGCCGCACCTTCTTGTGCGGGGCGACCCCCGCGGCGACGAACGCCATGACCTCGTCCTCGTCCAGCTCGGACCCGGGCTGTCGCACGACGAACGCCTTGGGGATCTCCTGCTTGTCCTCGTCCTGGACGCCGATCACGGCGGCATCCATGATCCGGGGGTGCGAGAGCAGCAGGGCCTCGAGCTCGGCCGGGGCGATCTGGTAGCCCTTGTACTTGATCAGCTCCTTCAGCCGGTCGACGATCGTGAAATACCCGTCGACGTGGTGCACGGCGGTGTCGCCGGTGTGCAGGAAGCCGTCGTCATCGAGCGTCTCCGCGGTGGCGTCCGGCCGGTTGAGGTATCCGAGCATGACGTTCGGGCCGCGCACCCAGATCTCGCCCGGCGCCGTCAGGCCGTCGTCGCCGTGCTCCTCCAGCTCGGCACCTGTCTCGGGGTCGACGAGCTTCGCCTCGCAGTTGGCCACCAGCACGCCGACCGCGCTGACGGGCATGTCGGGACGCTCCGGCGGGATCGTGTGCGACACCGGGCTGAGCTCGCTCATGCCGTAGCCCTGGAAGATCCGGGCGTTCAGGCGCCGTCCCGCGGCCTCGGCCGTCTCGCCGTCCAGCGGGGCGGCCCCCGAGAAGACCGTGTGCACGCTGGAGATGTCGAAGTCGTCGACCACCGGGTGCTTCGCCAGCGCCACCGCGATCGGCGGCGCGATGAAGAGGAAGGTGCACTGGAAGGCCTGGATGCCGCGGAGGAACTCCACCAGATCGAACCGGGGCATCGTGACGAGGCTCGCGCGCTGCCGCAGGGCGAGGTTCAGCAGCACCGTCATGCCGTAGATGTGGAAGAACGGCAGGACCGCGAGGACGCGGTCGGTGTGGTCGAGCTTGATGCTGACGCGGCACTGCGCCACGTTCGCGACGAGGTTGCGGTGCGAGAGCATCACGCCCTTGGGGGTGCCGGTGGTCCCCGACGAGTAGGGCAGCACGGCGACGTGCGTCGCGGGGTCGATGTGCACCTCGGGCGGCGTGCGCCCCTCGCCGAGCAGCGAGCGGAGGTCGGGGTGGCCGTCGACGCCGTCCAGCACGATCACGTGGTCGTCGTCGATCCCGACGGCCTGCGCCGCGGCGGCGGCCTGCGGGAGCAGCGGCGACACGGTCACGAGCCACGTCGCCTCGGCGTCGCGCAGCTGCTTCTCGATCTCGTTGGCCGTGTAGAGCGAGTTCACCGTCGTCACCGCCGCTCCGAGCCGCAGGGCGCCGTGGAACACGGTGGCGAAGGCGGGGACGTTCGGACACAGCAGCGCGATGACCGTGCCCACCTCCACGCCGCGGGCGGCGAGCGCACCGGCGAAGGCATCCACCTGCGCCTTCAGTCCGCGGTACGTCGTCTCGTTCGAGGTCGCGGGGTCGATCAGGGCGACGCGATCCAGGTCGGCGTCGTCGAGCGAGCCGAACAGGTAGTCGTAGACGCTCTCGTCCGGGATCTCGATGTCGGGATAGGGGCTCTGGAACACGGTGCTCTCCTTCGAAACCGGTGCACACATCCTGGCACGCGTCCCGGCGGGGAGGGTCGCCGGTGTCGGGAGGAGGTGTCGGCACGGGAGGGCCGACCCGGGGCATTCGCTCCTCCGCTCCCGACATCTCCTCCCGCCACGGCGTCGCGCTCACACGAGTGCCAGCACGACTCCCCCCGCGGCGCCCGCGAGCACGACCGCCCAGGCCGGCGCCCGGAACGCCGTCAGCAGCACGAACCCCAGCAGGACCAGCACGAACGGGCCGGGGCCGGTCACCGCGGTCGTGAACACCGGCGTGTAGAGGGCGGCCCCCAGGATGCCGACCACGGCGGCGTTCGCGCCGCGCATCGCCGCGCGCACGCGGGGCCGGGTGCGCAGCGCGTCCCAGAACGGCAGCACCCCGACCAGCACGAGGAAGCCGGGCAGGAAGATCGCCGCGAGCGCCACCGCGGCGCCGAGCATCCCGCCCGGGCCGACGCCGGAGACCGCGCCGAGATAGGCGGCGAAGGTGAACAGCGGTCCGGGCACGGCCTGCGCGGCGCCGTAGCCCGCGAGGAACGCCTCGGGCGAGACCCATCCCGTCTGCACCACCTCGGCCTGCAGCAGCGGCAGGACCACGTGGCCGCCGCCGAAGACGAGCGCCCCGGACCGGAAGAACGCGTCAGCGAGGGTGAGCGCGCCGGAGCCGGTCACTGCGGCGAGCACCGGGAGGGCGACCAGTCCCGCGGCCAGGAGGGCGAGGCATCCGAGCCCCACTCCTCGGGGCACGCCGAACCCCGTCCGGGGCGGCGCGTCCACCGGAACCGCCTCGCGCGACAGCACCAGACCCGCGACGACACCCAGCACGATCGCGGCGATCTGCCCCACCGCGGACGGGGCGAGCAGCGCCACGGCTGCCGCGACGACGGCGATCCCCGCGCGGGCCGTGTCGGGCGTGAGGGTGCGGGCCATGCCCCACACCGCGTGCGCGACGATCGCGACCGCGATGATCTTCAACCCGTCGATCACCCCCTGACCCAAGGGACCGCCGAGGGCCACCGCGCCCGCGGCGAACGCCACCAGGAGCACCGCCGACGGCAGCGTGAAGGCGAGGAAGGCCGCGAGCGCTCCGATAGGTCCGGCCCGGCGCAGCCCGATCGCGAATCCCACCTGGCTCGAGGCCGGCCCCGGCAGGAACTGGCAGAGGGCGACGAGATCGGCGTACTCCCGGTCGTCCAGCCACCTCCGGCGCGCGACGAGGTCGTCGCGGAAATACCCGAGGTGGGCGATCGGTCCGCCGAACGAGGTGAGACCGAGGCGCAGGAACGCGACGAACACCTCGACCGCCCCCGTCATGCGCACCACCGTCCCGTTGTGTCAGCCCGGGTGAAACAGCAGGTGAATTCGTCAGTTCGCGGGCTCGGCGGCCACGGCATCCACGAGTCGGAGGGTCGCGGCGGTCCGATCCTGATCCGCGGAGACGTCGGCGCCCCGGACGGCGTCGCGGAACCGCTCGACCTCGCCCACCATCGTGTTCTCGGGCGCCTCCACCTCGATCACCTCGGCGGACCCGCCGTGCGGGGTGAGCACGAGACGGCGCGGCGCGTCGATCGCGTCGGTGCGGAGCGAGGCCTCCTCGCCCTGGATCTCGCTGGGGAGTGCGGTGTCCGTGATCTTCGACCAGGCCACGTCGGCGACGAACCCGTCGTACCGGGCGAGGGCGCTCCCCAGTCCGTCGGCCCCGGAGGCGATCCCGACACGGGCCCCCTGGATGCCGTTGGGCTCCCCGAAGAGCAGGACGAGCGCGTGCAGCGGGTAGACGCCGAGGTCGCGCAGCGCCCCGCCGCCCATCGCCGGGTCGAAGATGTTCGTCTGCTCGCCCGCCAGGACCAGGTCGTACCGGGCCGAGCGCTTCTCATACCGCACCGAGACGCGCCGGATCCGCCCGAGCCGCGGCAGCAGCGCCTGCACCCGCGCGATCCCCGGGTCGTAGGCGGTGCGCATCGCCTCGATCAGCACGACGTCGCGGGTCCGTGCGCGCGCGACGAGGGCGTCCCAGTCGGCGGCGGTGAGCGTCGCCGGCTTCTCCACGAGCACGGGGATCGAGGCGTCCAGCGCCCGCTCCACCTGGTCGACGTGCACGCTGTTCGGGCTGGCGAGGTAGACGGCGTCCACGTCGTCCGCCGCGAGGAGCTCGTCGAGGCCGACGGCCGTGCCGGGAGCACCGATCGTGTCGGCGAAGGCGCGGGCACGGTCGGCGTCGCGGGAGGCGACACGCGAGACGGCGACGCCGTCGACCTGCCGGACCGCGTCCGCCAGACGTTCCGAGATGCTGCTGGTTCCGACGATGCCGATGCGGATCATGTCCCCATCCTCCCGCGCCGGGAGGGGTGGATGTGCGGCGGATGTCGTCGGCGGGGGCGGGAGATCCGTTCCGGCCGCACGCGGCGGACGCCCGGTCTCACCCCGGGCGGAGGCGGGCCGCCGCGACGGACGGTCCGACGCCGGGCTGTCTACGGTGCGGGCACCCGACCCGGAGGAGCACTCGCATGAGCCGCCCTGTTCCCACGCGCCGTGACCGCCGCACCCGCCGGCGGATCCGGCGGAAGCGGGTCCTCGTCGCGCTCGGCGTGGTCGTGGCCGTCGTCGTCTCGGTCGCCGCGGCCTCCGTCCTCGCATCGACCCCCGCCCGGGAGGAGGCCGTCGCCCGCCCCGCGACGTCGTCCCCCGATCCCGTCGTCCCCGCGTCGGCGGCCGACCGGCTGCTCGCGACGACGACGGACCCGGACGCCTGCGCGGTCGAGTTCGCAGGCGACGGGGTCGCACTGGACCCGCAGCTGCAGGTCGGCGGCGTCCTCTACCGCGGTCTGCCGATCCCCCGCGCCGCGGGTCGCGTCTTCGCCGGCTGGTACCCGACCGCGGTCGACGCCGCGGCCGGCACGACGTCCGCGCGCATCAACGGCGCCGACCTCGTCGCCTGCACGGACCGCCGGGCGACGTTGCACGCCGCGTGGACGACGCCCGAGGAGAACCGGGCCGCGGCGACCCGGCTGCCGATCCTCATGTACCACCAGTTCACGACGCGTCCGGAGGGCGAGGACGGCTGGCTGCGACTCAACTACGCCTTCCTCGGGGACTTCGACGCGCAGATGGCCCACATCGAGCAGACCGGGTTCTACCTGCCGACGTGGGACGAGGTGGACGCCTTCATCGACGGCGCCCTGTTCCTGCCCGCGCGGTCGGTGGTCATCACCGACGACGACGCCGATCCCACCTGGCTGCAGCTCGCCGCGCCCGTCGTCGACCGCCGCCACCTGTTGACCACCTCGTTCGTGATCACGTCCGCCCGCACCGAGCCGTCGCCGAACGCCTTCGTGCTGCAGCGCTCGCACACGCACGACATGCACCGGGCAGGGCCGAACGGCAAGGGCCGGCTCGTCAACGACGACGTCGCCACCATCGTCGCCGACCTCGAGGAGTCCGCCCGGATCCTCGGCGCGAAGGACGTCGTCGCCTACCCCTTCGGCCACTACGACGACCGGACGAAGGAGGCGGTGCGGGCGGCGGGCTTCGCGCTCGGGCGCACGATCGAGCCCGGGTACGTCCGCATCGGGACGGACAAGCTCGCTCTCCCGGTCGTCCGGGTGAACTACGGGATGACCGTCGACGAGCTCGCCGCGGCCATCGGATGAGAGGCCAACCCCCGCCGAACGGCGGGGGTCTACGGGGTGTTTCCCTGGGAACCGACCGGTGAACGACCGATATCTCTCACAGAACTCATCCACAATCCCAGAAGACGCAGGGGGTGGCCCGTCTACGCTGGGAAGTCCGGCACCACCGAGAACGCGAGCACCCATGGATCTTTCCGTCATCGTTCCCACCTTCAACGAAGGTCCGAACGTCGCCGAGCTCGTGCGTCGCACCACCGCCGCGCTCCGAGGCCGTGCCGTCGAGATCGTCTTCGTCGACGACTCGACCGACGACACCCCCGACATCATCCGCACCGTCGCCGCGACGGCGGACGTCCCCGTCCGCCTGATCCATCGCGACGACCCCGTCGGCGGACTGGGCGGCGCCGTCGTCGAGGGCTTCCGGGCCGCGGCCTCCGACCGCTGCGTCGTCATGGACGGCGACCTGCAGCACCCGCCGGAGATCATCGCCGACCTCCTCGAGCGCGCCGAGATGGGCGACGCCGATGTGGTCGTGGCATCCCGCTACATCGCCGGCGGCACGTCGGACGGTCTCGCGAACGCCGTGCGCACCACGGTCTCACGCGCGTCGACGCTGCTGACCAAGGCGATGTTCCCGAAGAAGCTGCACAACTGCTCCGACCCCATGACCGGATTCTTCCTCGTCGACCTCCGCGCGCTCGACCTCGAGAGCCTGCGCCCCCGCGGCTTCAAGATCCTGCTGGAGATCCTCGCCCGCAAGCAGCTCCGCGTCGCCGAGGTGCCCTTCGCCTTCGCTCCCCGGTTCGCCGGCGAGTCGAAGGCGTCCCTCAGCCAGGGGATGCGCTTCCTCACCCAGCTGACGATGCTGCGCTTCGGCCGCATGTCGGCGTTCGCCGTCGTCGGCGGCATCGGCGCGCTGGCGAACCTGGCCATCATGTGGGCTCTCACCGAGTTCGGCATGGAGTACCTCTGGGCCGCCGTCGTCGCGAGCGTCATCACGATCATCGGCAACTTCCTGCTGCTCGAGTACCTGGTGTTCGCCGACATGCGCGCGGAGTCCGGCCAGATGTGGCACCGCTTCGCCAAGTCGTTCGCCTTCAACGGCATCGAGGCGATCGTGCGCATCCCCGTCATCGGCATCCTCGTCGAGCGCGCCCATCTGCCGAGCGTCCTCGCCGCCGCCCTGACGCTGGTCGCGGCGTTCGTCGTCCGCTTCGTCTTCCACGCCCTCGTGGTCTACGCCCCCAAGAAGAGCCGCGCCGCGCGCATCGCCGCGGTGGTCGAGCCCCTCGAGGACGAGCTCGCCGCCTGACGCTCGTCGCCCGGCCCGTCGCCGCAGAGCCGACGCCCAGGCCCGGGCTCGACTGTGCGGCGTACGCTGGAGGCATGTCCTCTGACGCATCGATCCGCATGTTCGGCGCCGACTGGTGCCGCGACTGCATCCGTACCAAGAAGCAGCTCGACGACCTCGGCGTCGCCTACGAATACGTCGACCTCGTGGCCGACCCGTCGGCCGCCGACGTGGCCAAGGAGATCTCGGGCCGCACGAACATCCCCGTCGTGGTCTACCCCGACGCCTCGCACCACGTCGAGCCGTCGAACGCCGACGTCGAGTCGAAGCTGCGCGAGCTCTCCCTCATCTGATCGCGGTCCCGCGATGCTCGCCGACGCCTGGGCCGTCCGTCGTACGTCGACGTCCGAGCGCGGCACCGCGCTGCCCCCGGCGGTCGATCATCACGTGCACGTGCACCTGATCGACGCGTCGGGGCTGCCGCGGCGCGGCATCGCGGGGGTCCTCGATCTGGGCGGCGACCCCGTCGCCCTCGCCCGGCGCTCCGCCGGTCTCCCGCGCACGACGTTCGCCGGCGCGTTCCTCACGGTCCCCGGCGGCTATCCCGAGGGGCGCTCCTGGG
Source organism: Microbacterium sp. HMH0099 (assembly GCF_049384025.1). NCBI lineage: Bacteria > Bacillati > Actinomycetota > Actinomycetes > Micrococcales > Microbacteriaceae > Microbacterium > Microbacterium sp. HMH0099. The sequence continues at coordinate 412,982 of NZ_JBMRJR010000001.1, forward strand.
CACCGCCCGAGATCGTCCGGACGGTCACCGACGCCTCGCGGCATCCCGGGGTCCCGGGCGGAGCCCGCACCGCCGTCGACGCACAGGCCGACGCCGGCGCGCGCGTCATCAAGGTCGCCCTGCACGCGGACGCCGGTCCCGTCCTCTCGGACGACGCCCTGGAGTCGGTGGTGGCCGCGGCCGGCGGGCGCGGGCTGCCCGTCGTCGCGCACGCCCAGGGACCGGGACAGGTCGAGCGGGCCCTCGCCGCCGGCGTCGCGGCCCTCGCCCACACCCCCTTTGACGCGCCGCTCCCGCGGCGACTGGTGCGTCGCGCCGTGGACGCGGGGCAGATCTGGATCTCGACTCTCGACATCCAGCGCGGCGACGCGCGGGCGACGGCGATCGGGAATCTGCGGTCCTTCGCGGCCCACGGCGGCCGGGTCCTCTACGGCACCGACCTCGGCAACGGGGAGCTCCCCGTGGGGCTGAATCGTCGAGAGCTGCTCGCCCTGCAGGAGGCCGGTCTGCGGGGCGACGATCTGCTGGCATCCCTCACCGACCCGTGGCCGTCGGCGCACCGCGCGGACGGCGTCGCGACCTTCGTCGCCGGTCCCCCACCCACCGACCCCGACGACATCGCGACGTGGCTCAGCCGCGGCACCGTCGTCACCGCCGAGGAGCTCACCCGTGTCGACTGACCTCACCCTGGACCTGGATGCCGAGGCGATCGCCCTCGACGAGTCCGACCCGCTCCGGTCCCTGCGCGACGCGTTCGTCGGCAGCGAGACGCCGTTGGTGTACTTCGACGGCAACTCGCTCGGACGGCCGCCCCGGGCGACGGCGGACCGCCTGTCGTCCTTCGTGACGGACCAGTGGGGCGGGCGCCTCATCCGGGGCTGGGACGAGGCGTGGATGGACCTCCCGTTCGTCATCGGCGACCGCATCGGCGCCCTGGCGCTCGGGGCGGCGGCCGGGCAGACCGTCATCGGCGACTCCACCACCGTGCTCCTGTACAAGCTCCTGCGCGCCGCCCTCGATGCCCAGACCGCGGCCGATCCCGCCCGCGTCGAGATCGTCGTGGGCCGCGACGACTTCCCGACCGACCGGTACCTCGTCGAGGGGATCGCCGCCGAACGGGGCGCCCGGGTCGTGTGGGTCGACGTCGATCCGACCCGCGGTGTCGACGCGGACCTCCTTCGCGCCGCGGTCGGTCCGCGGACCGCGGTCGTCCTCCTCAGCCACGTGTCCTACCGCTCCGGCTTCCTGGCGGACGGCGCGACCCTCACCGCGGTCGCGCACGACGCGGGCGCGCTGGTGCTGTGGGACCTGTGCCACTCCGCCGGCTCGGTCCCCGTGACTCTGGACGCCTGGGGCGCGGACCTGGCCGTCGGCTGCACGTACAAGTACCTCAACGGCGGTCCCGGCTCCCCCGCCTTCGCGTACGTCGCCGCGCGGCACCAGGCGACGCTGGTCCAGCCGGTCCAGGGCTGGATGGGCGCCGCCGACGTCTTCGCGATGGGTCCCGAGTATCACCCCGCGGAGGGCATGCGCCGTTTCCTCTCGGGGACCCCGCCGGTGCTGGGCATGATCGCGATGCAGGACACCCTCGACCTGATCGCGCGGACCGGCATCGGGGCGATCCGGGAGAAGTCGCTGCAGCTCACGGGCTTCGCGCTCCGAGTGGCCGACGGCATCCTGGATCCGCTCGGCGTGCGCGTCGCCTCGCCGCGCGCGGAGGCGGAGCGCGGCGGGCACATCCTGCTCTCGCACCCCGCCATGCGCGCCGTGACCGCGCGGCTGTGGCGCGAGGACGTCATCCCCGACTACCGCGACCCCGCCGGGCTGCGCATCGGGCTGTCCCCGCTGTCGACGAGCTTCGCCGAGACCCTCGCCGGCATGCGGGCGGTCGCCGAGGCCGTGCGCGCGGAGGCGTAGCAGCCCGCCGCCCGCCCACGGCCCCGCTCAGGCGTCGGCGAAGCGGTCCGTCGCCGCCCGCAGCGCGCGGGCGATGCCGACCTCGCCGGCGGAGTGCGAGGCGTCGTCGACGACGACGAGCTCGGCCTCGGGCCAGGCGCGGTGCAGGTCCCACGCCGTCATCATCGGGGTGCAGACGTCGTACCGGCCCTGGACGATGACGCCGGGGATGTCCTTGAGCACCGGCGCGTCCTCGATCAGCTGGTTCGGCCGGAACCAGCCGTCGTTGACGAAGTAGTGGTTCTCGATGCGGGCGAAGGCCGTCGCCGCCACCGGGTCCGCCATCGACGACACGAGCGCCGGGTCCGGCAGGAGCGTGAGGGTGGAGGCCTCCCACGTCGTCCAGGCCACACCGGCGGGCACATGCACGGCCGGGTCGGGATCGGTGAGCCGGCGGTGGTACGCCTCGATGAGACGCGAGCGCTCGAGCACCGGGATGGGCTCCACGAATCCCTCCCACAGATCGGGGAACAGCGCCGCCGCCCCGCCCTCGTAGAACCACTCCAGCTCGTGACGCCGGAGGGTGAAGATCCCGCGCAGGACGAGCTCGCTCACCACGTCGCGGTGCGTCTCGGCGTAGGCGAGGGCCAGGGCGCTCCCCCAGGAGCCGCCGAAGACCATCCACCGCGAGATCCCCAGGTTGCGCCGGAGCATCTCGATGTCGCCGACGAGGTGCCATGTCGTGTTGAAGCGCAGATCGGCGTCGGGCGCGCTCGCGTGCGGCGTCGACCGGCCGCAGCCGCGCTGATCGAAGAGCACGATCCGGTACTTCTCGGGGTCGAAGAACCGGCGGTGCCAGTCGGAGCATCCGGATCCGGGCCCGCCGTGCAGGAAGACCACCGGCTTGCCGTCGGGGTTGCCGCTCTGCTCCCAGTACACGCGCTGACCGTCGCCGACGAGCAGCATCCCGGTCTCGTACGGCTCGATCGGGGGATACAGGATGCCGTCGAGGTGGGCGGGTCCGCTCATCATCGGACGGCGGCCGTCTCGGCGCGCTCGACGGGCTCGGTTCGCTGGGGGGTCATGGGTTCACGGTAGCGTCCCCGCGGCCGCCGCCGCGGCGGGACTAGCCTCGGAGGGTGATCGATCCGCTCATCGTCGTCGTGGCCGGCGTCGTGGTGGTCGCCCTCGTCACCGTCATCGCCCCCCGCTTCAACGTGGCCGGCCCCCTGGTGCTGCTGGCCATCGGTCTCGGCGTCAGCCTGCTGCCCTTCGTCCCGGCGATCGCCGTCGAGCCGGACGTCATCCTGGTGGGCGTCCTGCCCCCGCTGCTGTACTCGGCGGCGGTGCAGCTGCCCGCCATCGAGTTCCGACGGGACTTCCTGCCCATCGCGGGTCTGTCGGTCCTGCTCGTCGTGCTGAGCTCGCTCGTGCTCGGCCTGTTCTTCTGGGCCGTGATCCCGGGGCTCGGCATCGCCCTGGGCATCGCGCTCGGCGCGATCCTCAGCCCCACCGACGCGGTCGCGACGTCCATCGCGAAGCGCCTCGGGATCGCGCCGCGGGTGGTCACCCTGCTCGAGGGTGAGAGCCTTCTCAACGACGCCACCGCGCTCGTGCTGCTGCGGACGGCCGTCGCCGCCGTGGCATCCGGGTTCGCCTTCGGAGCGGGCATCGGCGCCTTCGCCTGGGGCGTCGGGGTCGCCCTCGTGCTCGGCGCGGTCGTCGGCTGGGTCAACCTGCGGGTGCGGGAGCGCGTGCCGAACCCCGCCGCCAACACCGCACTCAGCTTCACCGTGCCGTTCATCGCCTACCTGCCCACGGAACACCTCGGCGGTTCGGGCCTGGTCGCGGCGGTGGTCGCGGGCATCGTCACGGGCCAGGGCGCGGCGCGGCGCTTCACGCCCGAGCAGCGGATGAGCGACCAGCTGAACTGGCGCACGATCGAGCTCCTCCTCGAGGGCGGCGTGTTCCTCGTCTTCGGCCTCGAGCTGCAGGACATCGTCGACAACAACCTGCGTGAGCACGAGGGTCTCTGGCACGGCACGTGGCTCGCGCTCTCGGCGCTCGGCATCGCACTCGTCGTGCGGGCGCTGTACGTCTCGGGGCTGATCTGGCTGCAGAGCCGGCGCAGTCGCCGCTTCGCCCGCGGACGGGAACGCCTCGAGCAGGTGCGGGACCGCGTCGACCGCTTCGAGGAGGTCCTGCGCACCGACCCGGACAGCCTGTCGCGGCCCGTGACCGATCCCGAACGCACGGCACGACGCGTCGGTCGCATGCGCGGTCGCGTGACGCGGACGCTCGCCGACCTGGATTACTACCGGGACTCCCCGCTCGGCTGGCGGCACGGCACAGTGATCGTGTGGGCCGGCATGCGCGGCGTCGTCACCCTGGCCGCGGCGCAGACGCTGCCGCGCGACGACAGCGTGACCGATCGCCCGCTCCTCATCTTCGTGGCCTTCCTCGTGGCCCTCTTCAGCCTCGTGTTCCAGGGCCTGACCCTGTCGACGGTCGTGCGCGTCCTCGGCCTGCAAGGACAGGGCGGCGAGGGACCGACCCGCGACGAGCAGCGGAGCCTGGATGCCGAGCTGCGCGAGGCCGCGGTCGCCGCCGTGCGCGGCGGGGAGCTGCGCCGCCGCGATGGCGAACCGTTCGACAGCTCCGCGCTCGCCCGCGTCGGCGAGCGCTTCACACGTCCGCCGGACGAGGAGGCGACCGCGTCTCTTCACGGCGCCCTCGAGCTGCGGCTCGCCCTCATCGAGGTGATGCGGCGGCGGCTCGAGGACCTCTCCCGCGACGGCCGGTTCAGCACGGCGGCGCTGCGGCACGCCCTCGCCGAGCTGGACGCCGACCAGCTCAGCCTGGAGCTGCGCATCGACGAGGGCTGAGCGAGGACGTCGCTAGCCTGACGGCATGCCCCTGGCCCTCGTGACCGGCGCCGCCCGCGCCGGTGGGTGAGCGGTCAGCTGCTGTCGGCGGACGGCGGCTTCTCGATCCGCATCTGACGGAATAGCCGGGCCGGCCGACCGGTTGTTCCATTCGCGCGCATGCATGTCGCCGCGAGAGCCGTGGGGACGAGGCTGCGGGAGAGAAGTAACGACATGGCCAGGTTCGACAACAAGACAGCCCTCGTCACCGGAGGCGGCAGCGGCATCGGCGCGGCGATCGCCCGGGAGCTCGCCGCGGAGGGGGCGTCGGTCGTCGTCACGGACATCAACCTGGAGGCCGCCACGGCGGTGGTCGAGCAGATTACGAGCGCCGGCGGGACCGCCGCGCCCTTCGCCCAGAACACGGCGAAGTGGGAGGACTCCGAGGCGGCCGTCCGCTTCGCGCAGGAGACGTACGGCGCCCTGCACCTCGCCGTCAACAACGCCGGCATCGGTGCCGCCCCCCAGAACATCGGCGACTACGACATCGCCGCCTGGGACCGCGTGCGCTCCGTCGACCTCGACGGCGTCTTCTACGGGCTGCGCTTCCAGCTCCCCGCAATCGTCGAGGCCGGCGGCGGGGCTGTGGTCAACATGGCGTCCGTCCTCGGATCCGTCGGCATCGCGCAGAACGCCGCCTACGTCGCCAGCAAGCACGCGCTCGTGGGGCTGACCAAGGTCGCGGCCCTCGAATACACCGCGAAGGGCGTCCGCACGAACGCGGTCGGCCCCGGCTTCATCGACACCCCGCTCGTCCGCTCGAGCCTCTCGCCCGAGGCCCTCACGCACCTCGAGAACGAGCACGCCGCCGGACGCCTCGGCACCGACGCGGAGGTCGCGGCGCTGACACTGTTCCTGCTGAGCGACGCGGCGTCGTTCATCTCGGGCAGCTACCACCTCGTCGACGGCGGCTACTCCGCCCACTGAGGAAGGGACGGGGAGGGATGCCACCCCCTGGCATCCCTCCCCCTCGTCTGCCGCGGTGGCCGTTCCGCGGTGCCGGGGGCAGGCGACGCGTCGGGTACAGGCCTCTTCTGCGGGAATCGGCCTGTCGTCGCGCCATCTCCTGTGCGGGTCTGCCCGGACGGGTCCCCGAGGGGGGCGCGCTCAGGAACCGTGCGGCAGAATGGGACGCGGAGGTTTCCATGAGCGAATCGATCCCGACGATGCCGTCCCGCGCGGGCGACGCCGGGACCAGTCCGGTGCCTCTCCCCCACGCGGCGGCCGAGTGCCCGAAGTGCTTCACCGAGCTGCTCAGCGACCGCGACTTCTGGCGGGCGCGCCCCTCCGGTTCCCGTCTCGTCGGCCTGGTCGTCTCGCGGCCCGGCATGCCGTCCGTCGTGGAGCAGCGCGACGACCTGACGCGGTTCGGCGTGCCGATCGAGGGGTTCCGGCATCCCGCCCCCGAGACGCTCGAGGGATGGGCCGCACGACTTGCCCGCTTCTTCGGCACGCTCACCCGCGGCGACGTGCTCGTCGTGTCGAGCGTGCACGCGCTCGGGCTCACCCGTGAGGACGAGACGCGCGCCGTCGCCGAGCTGCGTCAGCGCGGGGTGATGGTGAAGGTGCTCTCGCACGGCGACCGCCACCTGCACGACGCGACGCTCCCCCACTGAGACGGGGTCGCGCCGGTTCGCGGACCGCCGGCCCGTCCACCGGGCCCGCGGTCAGGCGCCGACGTAGCGGGCCAGGTGCTCCCCCGTCAGCGTCGAGCGCCCGGCCACGAGGTCGGCGGGCGTCCCCTCGAACACCACGGTGCCGCCGTCGTGCCCCGCACCCGGGCCGAGGTCGATGATCCAGTCCGCGTGCGCCATGACCGCCTGGTGGTGCTCGATGACGACCACCGTGTTGCCCGCGTCGACGAGGCGATCGAGCAGACCGAGCAGGTTGTCCACGTCCGCCAGGTGCAGCCCGGTGGTCGGCTCGTCCAGGACGTAGACCGCGCCGCTCTTGGCCATCGAGATCGCGAGCTTGAGCCGCTGTCGCTCGCCGCCGGACAGCGTGTTCAGCGACTGGCCGAGCGTGATGTACCCGAGGCCGACGTCCTTCAGGCGGCCGAGCACCGCGACGGCAGGACCGGTGGTCAGGAAATCCGCCGCCTCGGCCACCGACATCGCCAGCACCTCGGAGATGTTCTTCCCGTTCAGCGTGTACTCCAGCACGTCGTCGTTGAAGCCCGTCCCCCCGCACAGCTCGCACACCGTCTCGACGGTCGACTGGAAGCCGAGCTCCGTCACGATGACGCCGAGGCCCTTGCAGGCGACGCACGCGCCCTCAGAGTTCGCGCTGAACAGCGCCGGCTTGACGCCGTTCGCCTTGGCGAAGGCGGAGCGGACCGCGTCGAGGATGCCCGTGTAGGTCGCCGGGCTGCTGCGCCGGGACCCCTTGATGACCGACTGGTCGACCACGACGACGTCGTCGAACGCGGGGAGGTTGCTGTGGATGAGCGACGACTTGCCCGAGCCGGCGACCCCCGTGACGACGGTGAGCACCCCGCGCGGGACATCGACGTCGACCCCGCGCAGGTTGTGCTGTCGCGCGTCGCGGATGGGCATGGCGCCGGAGGCCGCGCGGACCGCCGGCTTGAGCTGCGCCCGATGGTCGAGGAAGCGTCCCGTGAGCGTGTCGGACGCGCGGAGACCCGCGACGTCGCCCTCGTACTGCACGGTGCCGCCGTCTCGGCCCGCGCGCGGGCCGAGATCCACGACGTGATCGGCGATGTCGATCACCTCGGGCTTGTGCTCGACGACGAGGACGGTGTTCCCCTTGTCGCGCAGCTGCTCCAGCGTCTCGTTCATCCGCTGGATGTCGTGCGGGTGCAGCCCCGCCGTCGGCTCGTCGAAGACGTAGGTGATGTCGCTGAGGCTCGATCCGAGGTGGCGGATCATCTTGGTCCGCTGAGCCTCGCCGCCCGACAGTGTGCCGCTCGCCCGGTCGAGGGAGAGGTATCCGAGGCCGATGTGGACGAAGGCATCCAGGGTCTGGCTCAGCCCCTGCACGAGGGGGGCGACGGACGGGTCATCGACGGTGCGCACCCATGCCGCGAGGTCGGTGATCTGCATGGCGGCCGCGTCGGCGATGTTGACGCCGTCGATGCGCGACGAGCGCGCGCCCTCGTTCAGGCGGGTGCCCCCGCACGCGGGACACGCGACGAACGTCACCGCCCGGTCGACGAACGCGCGGACGTGCGGCTGCAGGGCGTCGCGGTCCTTCTGCAGCATGCTCTTGGTGATCTTGGGGACGAGACCCTCGTAGGTCATGTTGGTGCTGGCGATCCGCACCTTCGTCTGCTCCTTGTAGAGGAAGTCATGGCGTTCCTGGTCGGTGAAGTCCTGGATGGGCTTGTCGCCGTCGAAGAATCCGGACTCGCTGAAGACGCGCACCATCCACCCGTCGGCGGTGTACCCCGGCACCGAGATCGCGCCGGCGTTCAGCGACAGCGTCTTGTCGAACAGCTGGTCGAGGTCGATGTCGCTGACCTGGCCGAGCCCCTCGCAGTCGGGGCACATTCCACCGGTGATCTCGAACGACCGCCGCTCCTTCTGCCCCTTGCGCGCGCCGGTCTTGATCACGACGGCGCCCGCGCCGGAGATGGACGGGACGTTGAACGAGAACGCCTGGGACGAGCCGACGTGCGGCTGGCCGATGCGGCTGAAGAGCACCCGCAGCATCGCGTGGACGTCGGTGGCCGTCCCGACCGTCGATCGGGCGTTGGCAGCCATCCGCTCCTGGTCGACGCGGATGGTCGCGCTGAGGTTCTCGAGCGCATCCACGTCCGGCCGGGACAGCTGGCCCATGAACTGCTGCACGAACGTCGGGTACGTCTCGTTGATGAGGCGCTGGGACTCCGCGGCGATGGTGCCGAAGACGAGCGACGACTTGCCCGAGCCCGAGACGCCCGTGAAGACCGTCAGCCGCCGTTTCGGCACGTCGAGGTCGACGTCCTTCAGGTTGTTCTCGCGGGCGCCGCGGACGCGGATGACGTCGTGCGCGTCGGCAGCGGAATTCTCATCGACCATGGGGGCTCCTCGGGTGGACCGCCCCCAGTGTGGCCCAGACCCCCGACGTCCGCGATGCCCGTTCGCGCAGCGGCCGGCCGCTTCGCGACGCGGCCCGGCGGTCGCGAGGGCTGTTTCGCGACGCGGCCCGGCTCTCGCGCGGGCCGGCGGAGCACCGTCCGACCAGCCGCGGCCGCGACCGTCGTGCGGAGATGGCAGGCGACACGCCGCGTCGGGACGTCGCGGAACCGGCGTGTCGCCCTGGTCTCCGCACGACGGCCCCGCGGCCGGAGACGACGATGCCCCGCACCGGAGGGTGCGGGGCATCGAGGAGAGGAAGGGTCAGCCCTGGGCGCGACGGTTCGTGCGCGCGCTCCGCGCGGCGCCGACGACCATCCCGGTGGTGGGGGTCCCGGATGCCGTGCGGCCCGAGCCCTGCGACCGCGTCGAGCCGGCGCCGGCGCGCTGCGCGCCACCCGCGCCCTGTCCGCGACCGGCACCCGACCGCTGGCCACTGCGACCGCCGGCCGCCGTGGCGGCGGGACGCTGACCGGCCGACTCGCCCGCGGCACCGCCGCCGCGACCACCGCGACGGCGACGGCCGCCGCCCTCGGTCGCGGTTCCGCGCGCGGACGCGTCCGAGGCGCCCTCGCCGCGGGCGGCGCGCTTGCGCTGGGCGTTGGCGCCCTGCGAACGGCCGCCGCCCTGCTGCACGGCGACGACGGGCTCCGGCTTGACGTAGGGGGCGACCTCGCCGACGAGCGCGACGACCTCGGGCGAGGTCGGGGTCACGGGGGTCGGCGTCGCCGAGATCTTGGCCTTGCGCAGGATGTCGAGGGTGTCACGGCGCTGCTCGGGCAGCATGATCGTCACCACGTCGCCGGCCGAGCCCGCGCGGGCGGTGCGGCCGGAGCGGTGCAGGTACGCCTTGTGCTCGACGGGCGGGTCGACGTGGACGACCAGCTCGACGCCGTCGACGTGCACGCCGCGGGCGGCCACGTCGGTCGCGACGAGCACCTTGGCACGGCCGTCGCCGAAGGCGGCGAGGTTGCGGTCGCGCTGCGGCTGCGACAGGTTGCCGTGCAGATCCACGGACGGGATGCCGGCGGCGGTGAGCGACTTGGCCAGCTTCTTCGCCTGGTGCTTGGTGCGCATGAAGAGGATGCGACGGGCGGTGCCCGACGCCAGGGTCTGGACGAGCTGCTTCTTGGCATCCGCGTCGACGGGGACGAAGACGTGGTGCGTCATCGCCGCGACGTGGGAGTGCGCCTCGTCGACCGAGTGGAGCACCTCGTTGCGCAGGAAGCGCTTGACGAGCTTGTCCACACCGTTGTCGAGCGTCGCCGAGAAGAGCAGGCGCTGACCGTCGGCGGGCGTGCGGGCCAGCAGGCGGGTGACGCCGGGCAGGAAGCCCAGGTCCGCCATGTGGTCGGCCTCGTCCAGCACGGTGATCTCGACGTCGTCGAGGCTCGCGAAGCCCTGGCCGATGAGGTCCTCCAGGCGGCCGGGGCACGCGACGAGGATGTCGACGCCGGCGTTCAGCGCATCGACCTGACGCTTCTGGTTGACGCCGCCGTAGACGGTCGTGGTCGTCAGCGAGAAGGCGTCGGCGAGCGGCTGGATGACCGCGTCGATCTGGTTCGCCAGCTCGCGGGTCGGGGCCAGCACGAGGGCGCGGGGACGACGACCGCGACGACGGTCGGTCTTCGCCGCGAGGCGCGCGACGAGGGGGAGCGAGAACGCGAGGGTCTTGCCGGAGCCGGTCTTGCCGCGGCCGAGCACATCGCGCCCGGCGAGCGTGTCGGGAAGGGTGTCGGCCTGGATCGGGAACGGCGCGGGCTTGCCCTGCGCGGTGAGCACGTCGACCAGGGGCGCGGGCACGCCGAGGTCGGTGAAGGTCTGGGACGTCATGAAGTCTCCTGCCGCGCGCGTGGACGCGGCGGTTCGGGATGCCGCGATGCTGCGGCTGCAAGGGCGAAGGCGCCGGGCGGCGCATCCGTTCGCCGTGAAGGTCAAAGGCCCACGCAGAGGGGGCCGGTGCGTTCGACGACGCGAGGAGCGAAAGCTCCGTGGATCAGTCTAACGGGTGGGCGCCGGATTCATTCCCCCGGGGGAGGCGAGGGGAATCCTCCCGCTCGTAGCGTCGGGACATGGATGCCGCGTCGATGATCATGGGGGCCTCGATCGCCTCCGTCGCCTGGATCGGGTTCTGGCCGTGGGCGAAGCTGCAGCGTCTGCGGCAGCTCGAGGCGCAGGAGGCGACCCCGCCCGAGTGAGCCGGCCCGCGCGCGGCGGCTCAGGCGGCGGCGCGCCAGCATCCGGTGACGTGGTCGTCGACCATCCCGGAGGACTGCATCAGCGCGTACATGGTGGTCGGACCGACGAAGCGGAAGCCGCGGCGCCGCAGCTCCGTGCTCATCGCCGTGGACTCGGGGGTGACGGCCGGCACCTCGGCGAAGGTCGCCGGCGACCGGTGCGCGGCGGGCGCGAAGGACCACAGCAGCGCGTCGAGCTCCCCGTCGGCCATGCCCGCGACGATGGCGGCATTGGCGATCACGGCCTCGATCTTTCCGCGGTGGCGGATGATGCCGGCATCCTGGAGCATCCGCTCCACGTCGTCGGGACCGAAGGCGGCCACCGTCGCCGGCTCGAAGCCGCCGAAGACCTCGCGGAACCGTGGGCGCTTCCGCAGGATGGTGATCCAGGAGAGCCCGGCCTGGAAGCCCTCGAGGCTCATCTTCTCGAACAGCGGGCGGTCGCCGCGCAGCGTCGTGCCCCACTCCTCGTCGTGGTAGCGCTGGTACTCGGCGTCGTCGCCGGCCCAGGCGCAGCGGGCCGTGCCGTCGGAACCGATGCGGACGTCGCTCATCCGCCCAGGCTACGGCCCCCTTCTCCTCCGACGACGGAACAGGCGGTGCACCGAGAACAGGCCGATGCGCTGGGGATCGACCTGTTCCGGAGGCACCGCCTGTCCTCGCGGCGAAGGGGCGCTTACTTCGCGGGCTTCTTCTCCGGGACGGGGGCGGTTCCGGATGCCGCCAGCTCCGCGTAGTAGGAGGCGGCCTCGTTCTGCCGGTCGTCCTCGACCCCGGAGGCGATCGACGCACGGATGTGCTCGGGGCCGTAGCCGAAGGCATCCACGAGGTCCTGCGCGTGCGGGCGAAGCCGGGTGCAGAGACGGTCGATGTAGCTGGAGACCGCCGCCGCGCGCTGCGTCGACAGGCGTCCGTGGATGAGGTACCAGGCGAGGTGCTTCTCGATGAGCTGCAGGCCGAAGAGGTCGCGGACCCACGTCAGCACCCGCAGGGTGTCGCGGTCGGTGACGCGGTTGACGGCGTCGGTGAAGGCCTCCCACTGCAGCAGCTCGCCGTGCGCGCGGGCCGCCTCGATGAGCTCGGCCTGGTTCTCGTTGAACAGCGCGGCGGCGTCCTCGCGGGACAGCTTGGCGGCGGGGCGGAGGCGACCGGCGATGTCGGCGATCATCTGCTGGACGCGGCCGGCGAGGAGCTCGTGCTGCTGCTCGGCGCGGAGTCCGCGCTCGACGGAACGAGCGGTCGAGCCGAAGTCGGAGACCGCCTGGCCCAGCTGGCGCATGCCGGCACCGTGGAAGAGCTTGCCCGCGGTCTGACCGACGGCGAACGCGGCGAGCGCCTTCGCATCCTTGCCCTTGAACTGACGGGCGTAGTCGGCGAGCAGGCGCTTGCCGACCAGCTGCAGCAGCACGTTGTTGTCGCCCTCGAAGGTCACGAAGATGTCGAGGTCGGCGCGCAGGCCGACCAGGCGGTTCTCGAACAGGAAGCCCTGACCGCCGCAGGCCTCGCGGGCCTCCTGCAGGGTGTCGAGCGCGTGCCAGGTCGACAGCGGCTTGAGCGCCGCCGCGAGGGTCTCGAGGTCCTCGCGGTCCGCGTCGGTGTCGGCCGCGCCGCTGAAGACGCCGTCGAACTTCTGCAGGAACTCGTCGTGCGCGAAGATCTCCGCGTACGTCGTGGCCAGGCGGGGCAGGAGCCGGCGCTGGTGCTTGCCGTAGTCGAGGAGGGTGACCTCGGGCGTACCGCTGCCGGAGTCGAACTGGCGGCGCTGGTTGCCGTAGGTGACGGCGATCGTGAGGCCGATGGCCGAGGCCCAGGCCGCGGCTCCGTCGAGCGAGACGCGACCCTGCACGAGCGTGCCGAGCATCGTGAAGAAACGGCGGCCCGGGCTGGCGATCTCGCTCGAGTAGGTGCCGTCCGCGGCGACGTCGCCGTAGCGGTTCAGCAGGTTGGTGCGGGGGACGCGGACGTGGTCGAAGTGGAGCCGGCCGTTGTCGATGCCGTTCAGGCCGCCCTTGAGGCCGTCGTCCTCGCCGCCGATCCCGGGGAGGAATTTCCCCTCGTCGTCGCGCAGCGGCACGTAGAAGCAGTGCACGCCGTGGTTCACGCCGTTGGTGATGAGCTGCGCGAAGACGGTGGCCGCCTTCCCGTGCAGTGCGGCGTTGCCGAGGTAGTCCTTCCAGGCCCCGCGGAACGGGGTGTGGATGACGAACTCCTCGGTCTCGGCGTCGTAGGTGGCGGTGGTGCCGATCGCGGCGACGTCGGAGCCGTGACCGGTCTCGGTCATGGCGAAGGCGCCCGGGATCTCCAGGCTCATGATGCCCGGGAGCCACTTGTCGTGGTGCTCCGCGGTGCCGAGCTGCAGGACGGCGGAGCCGAAGAGCCCCCACTGCACGCCGGACTTGATCTGCAGGCTGGGGTCGGCCGCGACGAGCTCCTCGAACCCGGCGATGTTCGCGCCGTTGTTCTCCTCGCCGCCGAACCGCTTCGGAAACGCCCGGTGCACCGCCTTCTTCTGCACGAGCAGGTGGAGCTGGCTGAGGGTGCGCTCGCGGTGGTCGTCCATGCCGAGGCGGTCGTCACGCCAGAACGCCGGGTCCTTCAGCATGGCGCGCGCCTCGCGGCGCGTGTCGGCCCACGTGCCGAGCAGCAGGTCGGTGACGCGGTCCACGTCGATGCGGGACTCGTGCGCCTCGGCCGCGGAGTGGGCGGCGGTCGGCGCTCCCCCGACGGGGGTACGCGTGCTGGTGGCGGGCGTGGTGGGACGGACGGCGGCGTCGGTCATGAGAACACCTCTCGACGATGCAAAGGGATGCCACCACGGTAGGACTCCCACAACGTGGTGGGGACATTGTGCACGTTGCCCACAAAGAGGTCGGGGGACGTCATCCGGGGCCGTTGTGGGCTGTCGACATCGCCCACCGGCCACGACGGGTCGGCGCCGACCGCTGAGTCGGCGCCGGCCGTGGTCAGTGCTGGCCGACCACCGTCAGGATGCCGTCGCCGTACGCCTCGCGCTTCTTCGCGCCGATGCCCGTGATGCCGTCGAGATCGCCCATCGCCGACGGCCGCGCCGCGGCGATGGCCCGCAGGGTCGCGTCGCCGAAGACGATGTACGCCGGAACACCCTGCTCGCGGGCCTGCTCCGCGCGCCACGCACGCAGCGCCTCGAACAGGTCGCGGTCGCCCGGGGCGACGTCGTCGGCACTGGACTTGCGCGCTCGGCCGGCGCCCCCGCCGCCGCCGGTGCGGCCGAGCGCATCGCGGCGCAACGGCACGGGCGTCTCGCCGCGCAGGACCCCGCCGGACGCCTCGCTCAGCGCGAGGGTGCCGTACTCGCCGCGCGCGACGAGGATGCCGCGGGCGAGGAGCTGACGGATGACGCTCCGCCAGTCCTGGTCCGACAGGTCGGCGCCGAGTCCGTAGGTCGTCAGACGGTCGTGGCCCTGCTGCGAGATCCGCTCGGTCTTCGCCCCGCGCAGGATGTCGATGAGGTGGCCCGCGCCGAACGCCTGATTGCGCTCGCGCTGCAGGCGCACGATCGTCGACAGCAGCTTCTGCGCGGCGACGAGACCGTCCCACGTGTCGGGCGGGGTGAGGCACGTGTCGCAGTTGCCGCACGGCTCGGAGGGCTGCCCGAAGTACGCGAGGAGGTTCTGCCGGCGGCATCCCACCGTCTCGCAGAGGGCCAGCATGGCGTCGAGGTGCTGGCCGAGGCGCATCTTGTAGGAGCGGTCGCCGGGCGACTGGTCGATCATGCGGCGCTGCTGCACCACGTCGCCGAGCCCGTAGGCCATCCACACCGTCGACGGGTCGCCGTCGCGGCCGGCGCGGCCGGTCTCCTGGTAGTAGCCCTCGACGGACTTGGGCAGGTCGATGTGGGCGACGAAGCGGACGTCCGGCTTGTCGATGCCCATACCGAACGCGATCGTGGCGACCATGACCACGCCGTCGTCGCGGAGGAACCGCGACTGGTTGGCCGCGCGGACGGTGGCGTCCAGCCCGGCGTGGTAGGGCAGGGCGTCGAGCCCCTGGGCGCAGAGGTAGGCGGCGGTCTGCTCGACGCTCTTGCGGCTGAGCGCGTAGACGATGCCCGCGGAGCCCTCGGGCTGCGACCTGATGAACGACACCAGCTGACGCCGCGGGTCGACCTTGGCGTCGATGCGGTACTGGATGTTGGGGCGGTCGAAGCTCGCGACGAAGCCGCGGGCGTCACGCAGACGCAGGCGCTCGACGATCTCCTGCGCTGTGGCCGGCGTCGCCGTGGCGGTGAGGGCCATGCGGGGCACGTCGGGGAAGCGGTCGGCGAGGTCGCCCAGGGCGAGGTAATCGGGTCGGAAGTCGTGCCCCCACTGCGACACGCAGTGCGCCTCGTCGATCGCGATGACGCTCAGGCGTCCGCGCGAGAGCAGGCCGAGGGTCTGCGCGCCGTTGAGACGCTCGGGAGCGACGTAGAGCAGGTCGAGGTCGCCGGACAGGAACGCCTGCTCCACCGCCTGACGCTCGGCCGGTGCCTGCGTCGAGTTCAGGTACGCGGCGCGGACGCCGTTCGCGACGAGCGCGTCGACCTGATCGTGCATGAGCGCGATGAGCGGGCTGACGACCAGCCCCGTGCCGGGACGGACGAGGGCGGGCACCTGGTAGGTGACGCTCTTGCCGCCGCCGGTGGGCATCAGCACGACCGCGTCGCCGCCGTCGACGACGTGCTGGACGATGTCGGCCTGGTCGCCGCGGAAGGCGTCGTACCCGTAGACCTCCTGCAGGACGTCCCGCGGGTCGCGCCCGGTGAAGTCACGCGCCGACGGCAAGGTCTTCGCCGTGCCGGTCGCGACCGCGGCGCGGGCGAAGGGGGAGGTCGTGGCATCCATCGGGGGAGGCGGCGCGTCGGGGTCCTCGGGCGGGGCGAACAGGTCGGGGTCCCAGTCGGCACCCGCGTAGGGGTCGTCGTAGACGCCGTACGGCTCGGGGGGCGCGTCGGCGTACGGCTCGGGTGCGGCGCCGGGGAATGTCACCTGTCCACGGTAACCCGGGCCGCCGACACGGATGCGGCCCCGTGTCCCCCGGGCGCACAGCTCGGGCCTGGGGAGGAGAGGTCGTCGCGGGACGCCCCGTGCACGACAGCGGTGCCCGACACGGTGTAACGGCCGCGAAACACCCGAGCCAGTGTTCGTGTAATCAACATCTCGTATGTTTCGAACCAGCGCGCATCGATCTCCTGGTGCCGCCCCCCACCCGATGAAGCACCACCGGCTCTCTGGAGACACAGCGATGACGTTCCTCACCTCCCGACGCGCACAGCGCGTCGTCGCGGCCCTCGCCGGGGTCGCGCTCTCCGCTCTGACCCTCACCGCCTGCGGCGGCGGCGCCGCCTCGACCGGCGACTCCGCCGAGTCGTCGGCGGACGGCTACGGCGAGCTCACCCTCCAGCTCAGCTGGATCCTCAACGAGGAGTTCGCGGGCGAGTACTTCGCCGACACCAAGGGCTACTTCACCGACGCCGGCTTCTCGGGCGTCAACCTGGTGCCCGGCCCGTCGACCGGTGTCGCCGAGCTGCTCTCGGGGAGCGCCGACGCGGCTCTCACCGACGCCGTCTCCACCGGAGCGGCCATCGCGTCCGAGGGTGCGCCGATCAAGATCATCGGCACGACCTTCCAGCGCAACCCGTTCACCATCCTCTCGCTCGAGGACGGCGGCAACATCGCGACGGTCGACGACCTCAAGGGCAAGCGCATCGGCATCCAGGACTCGAACACCTCGCTGTTCAACGCGTTCCTGGCCGCCAACGACATCGACCCGAGCGAGATGACGATCGTGCCGGTGCAGTACGACCCGGCACCGCTGGTCAACGGCGAGGTCGACGGCTTCATGGCGTTCCTGACGAACGAGGCCGTCACCGTCGCCGCGCAGGGCCTGGCGACCACCAACCTGCCCTTCGCCGACAACGGTCTGCCGTTCATGGCCGAGGCCGTCGTCGTGACGGACGAGTCCATCGCCAACGACCGCGAGAAGCTCAAGGCGCTGCTGACGGCGGAGATCCGGGGCTGGACCGACGCGCTGAACGACCCCGAGGAGGGCTCGCGCCTGGCCGTCGAGGAGTACGGTGCCGACCTCGACCTGAACCCCGAGAACTCGCTCGCCGGCGCCATCGCCCAGAACGAGCTCGTCGTCTCCGACGAGACCGAGGAGAACGGCCTGTTCACCATCAGCGACGACCTGCAGCAGGCGACGCTGGAGAGCCTCGCCGACGCCGGCATCACGCTCGAGGCGTCGCAGCTGTTCGACCTCAGCCTCCTGCAGGAGGTCTACGAGGAGAACCCCGACCTGAAGAACTACGCGGGCTGACACTCCGCGGGAAGAAGCCATCGTGACCGATACGGCTCTCCAGACCGGTGCCCAGGGCAACACCCTGGGCACCGGCCTCCAGATCACCGACCTGAACAAGGTCTTCAGCGTGGGACGCAAGAGCGTCGTGGCGCTGCAAGACGCGAACCTCCACACCGACCAGGGCACGTTCCTCGCTCTGCTCGGCCCGTCCGGATGCGGAAAGTCCACGATCCTGCGCATCCTGGCCGGACTCGAGGACCCGACGAGCGGGACGACCCGTGTCGACGGGAAGAGCCCGAAGGAGCTGCGTCGCGGCAACGAGCTGGGCATCGCGTTCCAGGACTCCGCGCTGCTGCCGTGGCGCAGCGTGCAGTCGAACATCCAGCTGCCGTTCGAGGTCGCCGGCACTCCCGTCGACAAGGCCTACGTCGCCGAGATGATCGACCTCGTGGGGCTGAGGGGCTTCGAGAAGGCGAAGCCCGCCCAGCTGTCCGGCGGCATGCGTCAGCGCGTGTCGATCGCGCGCTCGCTCATCATGAAGCCGTCCGTCCTGTTGTTCGACGAGCCGTTCGGCGCCCTCGACGACATGACGCGGCAGAAGCTCAACCTGGAGCTCCTGCGCATCTGGACGGAGAAGCCGGCGACGACCCTGCTGGTCACGCACGGCATCTCGGAGGCCATCTTCCTCTCCGACCAGGTCGCGGTCATGAGCCCCCGTCCCGGACGGATCAAGGAGGTCATGCACATCGACCTCCCCCGCCCGCGGACGCCCGAGATGATGCGGACACCCGAGTTCCACGCCTACGTCGACCAGGCCTCCGAACTGCTCTTCGGCGTCGGAGGCGCCGCGGCCGATGACCACTGACGCCGCCAAGAGCCGCACCATCCAGTGGGAGGACGTGCGCCTGCCGGCGTGGGCCACGGGCCTGATCGGCGGGCTCGCGATCCTCCTGCTGTGGTGGATCCTCGCCGCGACGGTGTTCTCCAGCGTCGGTCCCGGCGGCGTGCAGGCCATCCCGACGCCGCTGCAGGTCGTCCTCGAGTTCGGCGCGACGGGGTGGGACTTCTACGTCCGCAACTTCAGCGTCACGCTCGCCGAGGCCGGCACCGGCTATCTCTGGGGCAACGGCCTCGCCCTCCTGCTGTCCGCGCTCGTCCTCATCGTGCCGCGCCTCGAGGGCGTCGTCATGCAGATCGCGATCATCACGTACTGCATCCCGATCGTCGCGCTGGGTCTGCTTCTGATCGTCATCGCGCCGCTCCCCCAGCCCGGCCAGCCGTCGACGACGGCGATCTTCCTGGCCGCCCTCAGCTGCTTCTTCACGACCGTCGTCGGCGCCCTCCTGGGCCTGAAGGCGGCGGATCGGGCGAGCCTGGACGTCATCACCGTCTACGGCGGCTCGCGGCTGACCCAGCTGCGGAAGGTCCGTCTGATCGCCGCGCTGCCCGCGATCCTCAACGCGCTGCAGGTCGCCGTGCCCGCCGCCTTCCTCGGCGCCGTGCTCGGCGAGTTCTTCGGCAAGATCTCCGTCGGCGTGGGTCCCGCGATGATCGCCGCACAGCAGGCGCTCAACGCGCCGCGCGTGTGGGACATCGCGCTCGTGTCCGGCGCCGTCGCCCTGGCCGGCTACGGCCTGCTGGGCCTGGTCTCGCGGGCCGTCGCGCCCTGGGCGAAGGGAACGAACTGATGACCGGTGTGCTCCCGGACAAGACGGCCGGCTCCGCGACGGCGGTGGAGCCCCCGCGTTCCGACCTGTCCGCCGACATCCGTCGCGAGTCTCGACGGGCGACGCTGCGGGCGCTGGGCCGCAGCCTCCTCACCTTCGTCCTGACGATCGTGGCCGTCCTGATCCTCTGGGTGGGCGCCCTCACGATCTTCGGCATCTCGCCGTACGTCGGCAAGGGACCGCTCGACGTGTGGAACTTCCTGTTCACCGTGCCGGCCGCCGCGACCAACCGGTCGCAGCTCTTCGGCCTGCTCGGGACCACCATCGGCCATTCCGTCGTCGGCTTCGGCGCGGGGCTATTCGTCGCGCTCGTCGTCGCGCTCGTGTTCCAGCTCAGCAAGGGCGTCGAGCACGCCCTCATGCCGCTCGCGATGTTGCTGCGCTCGGTGCCGCTGGTCGCGATGGCACCCGTGATCATCCTCATCTTCGGCCGCGACTTCGCGTCAGTCGCCGTCATCGGCGGCATCGTCGTGCTCTTCCCGGCGCTGGTCAACATCGTGTTCGGCCTCAAGGCCGCCTCGCCGCAGATGAACGACCTCGTCACCGTCTACGGCGGCGGTGCCTGGACGCGTCTGCGCAAGGTCGCCCTGCCGAACTCCCTGCCGGAGTTCTTCGCGGCGGTCCGCATCTCGGTGCCCGGCGCCATCACGGGAGCCCTGCTGGCCGAGTGGCTCGCGGTCGGCGGCGGGATCGGCGGATCGGTCGGCGGCTTCATCGCCGGTGCGCAGTTCTCCGCTGTGTGGACGGCGGTCGTCCTCGTCACGGGCACGGCGCTGCTGTTCTACAACGTCGTCCAGATCCTCGAGTCCGTCGTGCTGACGCGCATGGGGATGGCCTCGCGCACCTGACGCGCCTCTCGCACTGCTCTGCCACCCCGCTCGGCGTGGTGGCACCCGCCCTCGCCCGGAAGAAGCCCCATGACCGACATCACCGCTTTCGCCTTCGGCCTGCCCAAGGCCGAGCTGCACCTGCACCTCGAGGGGACACTCGAGCCCGAGCTCAAGTTCGCGCTCGCCGCTCGCAACGGCATCGAGCTCGCGGAGAAGACGGTGGAGGAGGTCAAGGCGACCTATGACTTCACCGACCTGACGAGCTTCCTCGCGGTGTACTACCCGGCGATGCAGGTGCTGCAGACGGCGGAGGACTTCCACGACCTCGCATGGGCGTACCTGCAGAAGGCGCGGGAGCAGGGCGTGGTCCACGTCGAGATGTTCTTCGATCCGCAGGCCCACACCAGCCGGGGCGTGCCGTTCGAGGCCGTCATCACCGGGTACCACCGCGCGGCGGTCCGCGCCTCGTCGGAGCTGGGCGTCTCGGCCGAGCTCATCCTCTGCTTCCTCCGCGACTTCCCGGCCGAGGACGCCATGGCCACGCTCGAGGCGGCGCTGCCCTACAAGGAGTGGATCATCGGCGTCGGGCTGGACTCGGACGAGCGAGACAACCCGCCGGCCAAGTTCGCCGACGTCTTCGCCCGGGCGAAGTCCGAGGGCTTCCTGCTGACGATGCACTGCGACATCGACCAGATCGGGTCGATCGACAACATCCGCGCCGTCATCGAGGACATCGGCGTGGACCGCATCGACCACGGGACCAACATCGTCGAGGACCCGGCGCTGATCGCCCTCGCCAAGGAGCGCGGGCTCGGCTTCACGACCTGTCCGGTGTCCAACTCCTTCGTCACCAGCCAGATGAAGTCCGATGAGATCGTCCGGCTGCTGCGCGACGGCGTCCGGGTGATGGTGAACTCCGACGACCCGGCCTACTTCGGCGCGTACGTGGCGGACAACTACGTGGCCCTCGCCGAGAAGGCGGGCCTGGATGCCGCGGACCTGGCCCGGCTCGCGATCAACTCGTTCACCGCGTCCTGGCTCCCCCACGCCCGCCGGGACGAGCACATCGCCGCCGTCCGCGCCTACGCGGCGTCCCACGACGTCGCCCTCGCCGACTGAGCGGACCGCGGTGATCTCGCTCGCCGACTACCTGCAGCTCCTCCCGAAGACCGAGCTGCACTGCCACCTGACCTCCACAATGCGGGCGACGACCCTGCAGGAGCTCGCCGCCCGCGACGGCGTCGCACTGTGGACGGAGGACGCCGAGCACCTGTTCGACTTCGCCGACCTGGTCGACTTCCTGCACGGGTGGCGGATCGCCCACGAGGTCCTGCGCACCGGCGACGACATCGCCCGCGTGGCGTGGGAAGGCGTCGAGGACGCGGTGCGCGCGGGAAATCTGCGCTACCGGGAGTACTACGTCAACCCGCAGTACTTCGCCCGACGATCGTCGCCGCTGTCGTACGCCGAGGTCGTCGACGCCGTGATCGCCGGGCTGCGGCGCGCCGAGCGGGACTTCGGCGTCGGCTTCCGCGTGGTCGTGGCCATCAACCGCCGCGAGTCGGGAGAGGCCGCCGTCGATCTCGTCCGCGAGATGATCGCGCACCCTCGGCCGGAGGTGGTCGGCATCGGACAGGACGACCTGACCCCCGAGAACACGGAGGACCCGCTGCGCTTCGTGGAGGCGTACGCGCTCGCCGGCGCCCACGGGCTGCGCCGGACGGCGCACGTCGGCGAGACGCCGTCGGCGGACCCGGAGAACGTCCGTGCCGCGATCGAGGTGCTCGGCTGCGACCGCATCGATCACGGCTATCGCGTCGTCGACGACCCGGCCGTCCTCGCCCTGGCCCGCCAGCGCGGCATCGGCTTCGCCACGACGCCGTGGTCGACCACGATCTGCTCGGGGTGGACGCTGGACGAGACCCATCGCATCCGGAGGATGGTGGACGCCGGACTCCCGGTCTCGGTCTCGACGGACGACGCGCTCTTCTTCCGGACGGACCTCGGACGCGAGTACCGCGAAGGGCTCACCGCGCTGGGCCTGGACGCCGCGGCCGCTCAGCGCATCGCGCTCGCCGGGATCGACATGGCGTTCTGCTCCGACGCCGAGAAGCAGCGCCTCCGGGCCGAGTTCCGCGCCGCCTTCCTCGCCCTGGACGCGCTGCTCGCCCCCTGACCCCGGCGAGGGTCATGGCATCCATGTCCCACTTCGTGCAAAAAACAGGACTCAGAACCTGCACAAAGGGGGACATGCCGGACCGGCCACCGAGCGGGGAGCGGCTCACCCGCCCGCGGCGCGCAGCAGGTCGGCCGCCCGTTCGGCGATCGCCACCGTGGGGGCCTGCGTGTTGCTCGTGGGGATGGCGGGCATGACGGACGCGTCGGCGACCCAGAGACCCTCGAGGCCGCGCACCCGCAGACCCGGGTCGACGACGGCGAGATCGTCGGTGCCGATGCGGGCCGTGCCCGAGCAGTGGAAGAACGTCCCGACGTTCTCGCGCACGAAACGCTCCTGCGCGGCGCGCGACAGGCCGGCGGCGGGCGTGATCGGCCCCTCCGCGAGATCGGCGTACGCGGGGGTGGCGACGAGGTCCTGTACGGCGTCGACGGCGTCGACCATCGCCGCCAGGTCGGCCGGGTCGGCGAGGTAGTTCGGCTGGATCTCCGGCGCGGCGTCCGGGTCGGCCGACCGCGCCCGCACCCACCCGACGCTGCGCGAGTGGTACAGACCGGGCACGACGGCGAAGACGCGCCCTCCGGACAGGTCGTTCGTCGCGTGCAGCCTCTCGTCGCCGCGGGATCCGTGCGCGATCACCGCGTGCAGGTCGGGACGCCCGCGGGCCTGGGAGCTCCGCCAGTTGAGCATCGTGCCGCCGCCGTTTCCGATCACCGGGCCGAGGTCGTCGCGGGCGCGGAAGTTCATCCCCAGGATGAGCGGGTGATCCTGGAGGTTCTCACCGACCCCGGGCAGGTCGTGGCGCGGTCGGATGCCGACGGCGGCCAGTCGCGCGGGATCGCCGATGCCCGACAGCTGCAGCAGGCGAGGGGTGTCGATGGCCCCGGCGGCGAGCACCGTCCGATCCGCGAGGGTCGTCACGACGGCTCCGTCCACGACGTGCCGGATGCCGCGGACCACGCTCCCCGCCGAGGTCGGGCCGTCGAGGACGACACCGTGCACGCGGCTGCCGACCAGGACGTCGAGGTTCGGGCGGGCGAGCGCCGGCTCGAGATAGGCGCGCACGACGGACCACCGCTCGAATGCGCCGTCGTCCCCCACGACCGCGTTGTAGTCGGCGTGAACGGCCCCCTCGGTGACGCCGGCGTTCGCGTCCTGCAGCGCGGGCAGACCCCGCTCGACCGCGGCGCCGAGGAGGGCGTGCGCGATGGGGTGCACCGCGGCGAGCGGTCCCACGCGCATGGGACCGTCGGTGCCGCGGTGGACGGGATCCCCGCCCGCGCGGGCCTCCGAGCGGCGGAAGAACGGGAGCAGGTCGCCGTACGACCAGCCGGTCGCCCCGGCCGCCGCCCAGGCGTCGTAGTCGTCGGGATGACCGCGGTACCAGAGCATCGCGTTCGTCGACGACGACCCTCCCAGCACCCGGCCCCGCGGCATGGCGAGCGACCGGCCGAGGACGGCCCGCGCGGGCGTTGAGCGGTAGCCGTAGTCGTACCTTCCGCCGAGGAGGGCGTCCCAGTGCGCGGCGTCGTCGATCGCGGCATCCATCCGCCCGTCGGGACCGGCCTCGACGAGGAGGACCCGCCTGTCCGGGTCCTCCGTCAGGCGCGCCGCGAGGACGCAGCCGGCGGCCCCCGCCCCGACGACGATCACGTCGTAGCGGGGCGCGCGGCCGTCCGGCCGGCGAGAAGGCCCGCGCAGCAACCGGGACGCGGGCATCAGTTGTGCTCGCTGGGTCCCATGATGGTGATGCCCTCGGACGCCTCGACGTGGCGGACGAAGATGTACTTGTCCTCGCGGCCGTCGGAGTGCTTGCGGCGGATCCCCGGCTCCAGGATGCCATCGGTCTTGGCGACGACGAGGTAGGGCTCCGTGGCGGCCAGTCCGGCCGCGCAGTGCCGGTCGAACTCCTCCAGCGTCTCGGCGGTGAAGGCGTTGGCGACGCCGGCGCCGCGCGCGATCGCCGCCAGGTCGACGCGCCCCGCGGCGGTGTGCGTGCGGGGTCCGCCGATGGACTGGTACTGCTCGTTGTCCCACACGACGATGAAGAGGTTGTGGGGGCGTTCGTTGCCCAGGGTGGCCAGGATGCCGAGGTTGAAGAGCAGTCCGCCGTCGGTGTCGAGCGAGACGATCCGACGGTGCGGGAGCCCGACGGCCAGGCCGAAGGCCTCGGGGGTGACGCAGCCGAGCTGCTGCTGGAAGAGCGACGCGTCGCGCATGTGCGGAGCGGCGTTGTACCACTCGTCGACGGCACCGCCGAGGGAGAGGATGACGAGCTCGTCCGTGAGACGGTCGCCCAGCAGGCGCATGGCGTGGAAGCGGGAGTAGCTCATCGGACCAGGTCTCCTCCGAGGACGATGGCGGCGTGATAGTACGACGCGTAGGCGGTGTCGTAGGCGCGGACGATGGCCGTCTCGATCTCCTCGACGGTGCGCACAATCGTGTACGGGGTGCGGAGCGCCTGCAGGAGAGGCTCCATCGTGATGCCGTGCGGGATGGCCCACCAGTTGTTCTCGCCCATCTCGCCGCGGTAGCTCATGATCATCACGACGGGGATGCCGGCACCGAGGCCCATCCGCGCGAGGTGCTCTGTCGCGGCGCGCAGCCCGGAGTTCTCCATCACAAGCACGGCGCGCTTGCCGGAGAGGAACACCCCTCCGGCGATCGCGGCCCCCTCTCCCTCGTTGGTGACCGGGATCGTGCGGATGTCGGCATCCGCGTCCAGGGCCGGGTAGAGCTCCTTCAGCAGCGAGTCGGGCAGGTATGTCGCCACGCTCACTCCCGCGCGTTTCAGGCCGCGCAGCACCGCCTCGACGGCATCCGTTCTCATCCGTGCTCTCCTTTCGATGTGCACCCGCCGGGACCGGGCTCGCGAACCTCGGGGGTCGCGCGCCCGTCGAGACGGGATGTGCCGCTGCGCCGGGGCTCAGCGGACCGGCTCTGCGGTGCGCAGGGTGTGTGCGCGGTGGGTGGGGGCCAGGCGGGCCGCCCCCGAGAGGTGCTCGCGCAGGGTCGTGCCGGACGGCCGGGAGACCCTCCCCCGCGCGGCGAGGATCGGCAGCACGAGCTCGATGAACGCGCGGTAGGCGTCGGGTCCGCCGAACGTGGGCTCGAGCATGACGCCGTCGATCCCGGACCCGTCGACGATCGCCTCGATCTCGTTGGCGACCTCCTCGGGCGATCCCGTGACCTGGAAGCCGCGGATCGCCTTCGTCCGGAACGCGTCGATGATCTCGCCGACCCTCATGTCGGGGTTCTGGCGCGCGTAGCGCTGGACGAGCGTCTGCCCCAGGTCGGTCCGCAGGTCGGCGACGCGGGTGTCGGGATCGAGGCCGGTCAGGTCCAGCCCCGTGATGCCCGCGAACATCACCGCGGCGTCGGCCCGCGTCAGCAGGGCCTCGTACTCGGCCCGCAGCGCGAGAGCCTCGGCACGGGTCGGCGCGACCGTCACGGTCATGCCCGTGACGACCTTGACGTCGTCGGGCCGTCGCCCCTGCCGGACGGCCTGCGCGCGGATGTCGGCCACGTGGGCCGCGGCGGATGCGATCGACTGCCCCTGGATGAAGACGGCCTCGGCGTTGCGCGCGGCGTACGCGCGGCCACGATCCGACGTGCCCGCCTGGAACAGCATGGGAGTGCGCTGCGGCGTGGGCGGGACGGCGAACACCCCGCGTGAGCGCTGGTAGGCGCCGTCGACCTCGACGCGGTGCAGTCCCGCCGGGTCCGCGTACACGCCCCTCGCGCGATCGCGCACCTCGGCCTCGTCGTCCCAGCTGTGCTCCCAGTGACGCAGGCACGTGTCCAGGAACTCGTCGGCTGCGTCGTAGCGTTCGTCGTGCGTGAGCTGGGCGGTGATCCCGAACAGCTCGTCGGTCGTGGCCTGCGAGCTCCCGGTCACGACGTTCCAGCCGATACGGCCGCCGGTCAGACGGTCGAGCGTCGCGAACCGCCGGGCGGTGCCGTACGGCTTCTCCACGGTCGTGGGCGAGGTCACGACGAAGCCGAGCGTCTCGGTCTCGCAGGCCAGCGCGGCGATCGCCAGCATGGGGTCCAGCGCGGGGAACTGGATGCCGTGAGCGGCCACCTCCTCCGGCATGGCCCCGTCGAGGGTCGCGTAGCCGTAGGTGTCGGCGAAGAAGAGGAAGTCGAAGCCGGCGGCATCCAGCATCCGTGCCAGGTCGACCCAGTACTCGAGCCGGTCCCAATCGTCGCCCCGGCCGCGAGGGTCCGTCCAGGTCGGCATCCCGTTGCTGGGGTTCATCATCTCGAAGACGCCCAGGGCGATGCGCGTGCGCTCGCTCATCAGATCACCATCACCACCGTCTTGGTCTCCAGGTAGTTCTCCAGGCCCTGCGGGCCGTTCTCGTATCCCCAGCCCGATTCCTTATGGCCGCCCTTGGGCAGCTCGGGGCCGAGGAACGAATGGCAGTTGACCCACACCGTCCCCGCCTGCAGGCGGGCGGCGGTGCGGTGCGCGTCGCTCAGGCCCCGCGTCCAGACGCTCGCCGCCAGCCCGTAGGGCGAGTCGTTCGCCCAGCCGACGACCTCGTCGACGTCGTCGTACGGCGTCACGACGGCGACCGGCCCGAAGATCTCCTCGCGCATGAGGCGCATGTCGGGACGGACGCCCGTGACCACGGTCGGGCTGTAGAACGTGCCCGCCGGGCCGCTGCGCTCGCCGCCGGTGACCACCTCGGCACCCTCGGCGCGCCCCTCGTCGATGTAGGCGGCGACGCGGGCGGCCTGCGTCTCGCTGACGAGCGGGCCGAGGTCCGCGGCGGCGTCGAGGCCGTGCCCGAGCCGGAGCCCGGCCCCGAACGCCGCCATGCCGTCGACGACCTCGCGGTACACGTCGCGGTGCGCGTACACGCGCGCGCTCGCGACGCACACCTGACCCCCGTTGTCGAAGATGCCGCGGGAGATCCCCTCGACGGCGACGTCCAAGTCGGCGTCGGGCAGCACGATCGCCGGCGACTTCCCCCCGAGCTCGAGCGTCAGGCGCGCGAGTCGACCGGATGCCGCGGCCACGAGCCGCTTGCCGACGGCGGTCGACCCGGTGAAGGCGATCTTGTCGACGCCGGGGCAGTCCGCGAGCGCCTGGCCGGCCTCGGCGCCATATCCCGTGACGACGTTGACGACGCCGTCGGGGAGACCGGCCGACGTCAGGAGCCGCGCCAGGTACAGAGCGCTGAGAGGGGTGTTCTCGGCCGGCTTCAGCACGACCGTGCAGCCGGCTGCCAGCGCGGGCGCGAGCTTCATCGCGGTCATGATCAGCGGCGAGTTCCACGGGACGATGGCCGCCACGACCCCGACCGGCTCCCGCCGCGTGTAGGCGAAGACCTCCTTGCCGGGAGGCGTCCGGCTGAGCGAGGTCGGGATCGTCTCGCCCAGGATCTTGGTCGGCCAGCCCGCGTAGTAGCGGAACTGGTTGATGGCCGCGGGGACCTCCCCGAATCGCGAGGTGCGCAGGTTCTTGCCCTGGTCGAGGGTCTCGAGCTCGGCGAGGTCGTCGAGGTGCTCCTGCATGAGGTCGGCGATCCGCCACAGCAACGCCCCGCGGTCGGCGGGACGCATCCGCCCCCATTCGCCCTCGAGCGCCGCGCGGGCGGCGGCGACGGCGGCGGAGACGTCGGCCTCTCGGCCGCGGGCGACGTCGGCGGTCTTCGTCCCGGTGGCGGGGTCGAGCGTCCCGAAGGTCTCGCCGCCCGCCGCGTCCGTCCAGCGCCCCCCGATGAGGAGCCGCCCGGGGTGGTCGCCGAGGAACGCCGTGACCCGTGCGCCGAGCGGCGCCGGAGCGAGCTGCATGGTCATGAGGGTCCTCTCACCCGTGGAACAGTCCGGCGGGATCGTCCTGCGCGTCGAGCCAGGCCGAGCGACGGGCGAAGAGATCCGGCACGAGCGCCCGGACGCGGTCGATGATCTCGGCGAGGTCCGCGTGGACGAGTCGCCCGTCCCGCACGACGATGTCGCCGTCGACCATCGTCAGGTCGACGTCGGAGCCGCGGACGGCGTGGACGAGGTTGTGGTGGATGTTGGCGTAGCCGCCCGCCGGCAGAAGGGGGGTCATGCGCGGGGTGTCGGTGCGGACTGCGACGAGGTCCGCCTTCCGCCCGACCGTGATGGCCCCGAGCTCCGCGCCCCGGCCGATCGCCGCCGCCCCGCCGCGCGTCGCCATGCGCAGCACGTCCCAGGAGTCCATCGCGGCGGCATCCATCGTCCGGAGCTTGCCGAGCAGCGACGCGACCTTCATCTCCTCGAACATGTCGAGGTTGTTGTTCTCCTTCTCGCCGTCCGTGCCGAGCCCGACGTTCACCCCGGCCGCGAGCATCTCGGCGACGGGCGCCATGCCGCTGGCGAGCTTCATGTTCGAGACGGGGTTGTGCGAGACGCCGACGCCCCGCGCGGCGACGAGGTCGACCTCGGCCTGGTCGAGCCACACGGCGTGGGCGATCATGGCGCGCGGCGCCTCGAAGAACCCGAGCTGCTCGAGGGCGAACATGGGGCGCGCCCCGTGCCGTTCCGCGAAGTCCGCCACCTCGAGCTCGGACTCGCTGCAGTGGGTGTAGAGCCCGGTGTCGTACTCGCGGGCGAGGGCGATCGCACGCCGCTGCCCGGCGGCGTCGGCGTAGAACGGGTGCTCCAGCCCCACCCAGGGCATGACGCGTCCGTTCGCCGCCCCGGTGTGCTCTCGCAGCATCCGCTCGTTATCGTCCAGGGTGTCGAAGTAGTCGAAGTCGGGGTGGGCGCCGACGTAGTTGACGGTGACGACCCGGTTGCCGAGCGCGGTCGCGGCGCGGACGGCGCCGTCCATGTACCGCCACATGTCGACCACCGTCGTGGTGCCCGACAGCAGCCCCTCGGCGTAGCAGAGCCACGCGGCCGCCTCGGCCTCCTCGGGACGGAGGACGCGGTGCATCGGGTCGATGTGCAGGCGCAGCCACTCCCACACCGGCAGGTGCTCGGCCGTGCCGCGCAGCATGCCCGAGTGGTGGTGGGAGTTCACCAGGCCCGGCATGAGGAGGCGTCCGGGGAGCTCGACCCGCGCGGCGTCCGGGGCGGCGGCGGAGAGCTCGGCGGCGGGACCGACGGCGGCGATCGCGTCACCGGTGACGAGCACCGCCGCATCCGTGAGGACGTCGAGGGCGTCGTTCATCGTCACGACGAGGTCGGGGACGAGCAGAGTGGAGCGGGGCACGCTCCGATCGTATGGAGCTAACTTCGATAACCTGTGGCTATCGCGTGACGATCATGTTTCGGTCCGCGCGGACGCGTAGACGAGCAGCACGGTCGCCGTCCCGTCGCCGCGGATCTCCCAGCGGTTGCGTAAGGCTCCGGGATGCCACAGCGCATCGCCCGGCCCGAGGTCCCACTCCCCGCGGCCCTCGATCGTCGCGGTGACGGCGCCGTCGACGACGTAGGACGTGATCTCGCCGTCGGACTCGAACCAGTCCCCGAGGTAGGGGCCGACGAGGTGGTACTCCTGCACGTTCGCTCCGCGCGCGCTGCCGGAGGACAGGACGCGACTGGTCGCACGCTCGTCCGACTCCATGACCCGCACCCGCACCGCATCGGCACCGCGGGTGAGGTAGATCGGCTCGGGGTCCGCCACGGAGGGGAGCAGCTCGGACGGGGAGATCCCGAGGCCCTTGGCGAGGCGGAACAGCGTGACCACGGAGGGCATCGTCTGACCGCTCTCGATCTGGCTCAGGAACGGCTGGCTGATCTCGGCCGCCGCGGCGAGCGCGCGCATCGACAGCCCGCGCTCGGTGCGCGCGGCGCGCACGACCCGCCCCAGCGCGGCGCCGATCGCGGACTCGGCCGGGGACGGGGTGGACACGTCCCCCACCCTAGGCCGTCGCGCGGTCCGGCCTCCTCCCCCGGGAGCCGTCACGTCGCGCGGTCCGGCACCCCCGTCACGTGGCGCGGTCCGGCGCCCCCGTCACGTCGCGCGGTCCGGCACCCCACGGCCGGGCCGGGTGTCCGGCGTGTGCAGGCGCGCCAGGTACCGATCGGCGCGGAACGGGATGCCACCGCGGTCGGCGAGCGAGACGACCACGACGACCGCCGTGGTGAGCGGAATGGTCCAGGCCGCCGGCTGAGCGAACAGCACGGCGACGGGACCGGCGTCCGCGACGAGCCGGGCGCCCAGCAGCGCGGCGCCGCACGCGACCGCACCGACGGTCATCCCCGCCACCGCCCCGCGGGCCGTCAGCCGGCGCCACCACACCCCCAGGAGGAGGACGGGCGACAGGGTGGACGCCGCGAACACGAACACGAGACCGACGCTCGACACGAGACCGGCCGGCTGCGTCAGCAGAGCCATCGCCAGGGGGACCGCCGTGCACAGGACGGCGGAGAGACGGAACGAGCGGACGCTGCCGCCGAAGACGTCCTGGCTGACGACGCCGGCGAGCGAGACGACGAGCCCGGAGGAGGTCGCGAGGAACGCGGCGAAGGCGCCGGCCACGATGAGCGCCGTGAGGAGCTCGCCGACGACACCGGGCAGGACGCGCGAGGGCAGGGCCAGCACGACGGTGTCCGCGAGTCCCGGCACCGCGAGGTCGGGCGCGACGACGCGGGCGATCAGCGCCATGGTCGAGGACACCGCATAGAACGCCCCGACGAGCACGATGACGATGACGGTCGTCCGACGGGCGGACGCGCCGTCGGGGCTCGTGTAGAAGCGCACGAGGACGTGCGGCAGACCGATCGTCCCGAGCAGGAGCGCGAGAAGGAGGGAGCCGGTGAGGTAGGCGTCCGCCCCGGCGGGGCCGCGTTCGGCGGGGAACACCGCGGCCGGGTCCACGTCGGCACCTCCGCCCGAGAGCGCCACGAGCAGGAACACCGCGGGGACGAGGAGCGCCGTCAGCTTCAGCCAGTACTGGAACGCCTGCACCGCCGTGATGGCCCGCATCCCTCCCGCCGCGACGATCCCGGCCACGAGCACCGCGACGAGCACCGCGCCCACCCACGGCGGCACCGGGGCGACGACGCCGAGCGCGAGGGCGGCGCCGTGCAGCTGCGGCACGATGTAGAGCCAGCCGATCACGAGCACGACGACGCTGGTCACACGGCGGGCCGCCCGGGACTCCAGGCGCGCCTCGACGAAGTCCGGGATCGTGTACGCCCCGCTGCGGCGGAGCGGCGCCGCGACGAAGAGCAGCACGAGCAGGTACCCGGCCGCGTAGCCGATGGGGAACCAGAACCCCTCGGCACCCGACAGCAGGACGAGGCCGGCGAGGCCGAGGAAGGTTCCGGCGGAGAGGTACTCCCCGCTGATCGCGGAGGCGTTCCAGACGCTGCGGACGCTGCGCGACGCGACGAAGAAGTCGCTCGTCGTCCGCGACAGGCGCACCCCGGCGAAGCCCAGCACCGCGGTGACGACCACGAGCAGCCCGACGGCCGCGAGGTCGAACACCGGGTTCACGCGCCCTCCTCGGGATCGGCGAGCGCCCGGTAGCGACGCTCGTTGCGCGCGGCCGCGCGGACGTACACGAGCGCGAAGGCGAGGATCAGCGGGTAGAAGCCGTAGGCGTGCAGCAGCCACGACGCGGGGACGCCGAAGACGACAGGATCACCCAGGACGGGGAGCGCGAACACGACCCCGGCGAGGGTCGCGGCCACGGCCAGGAACGCGGCCACGCACCCGACTGCGAGCCGGAGCTGCGTCCGGACGAGACCGCGCGAGAAGACGGTCTCGGCGTCGTCGGGCGTCTGCCCGGGGAGTGCGAAGCCCCGGGTCGCCGCCCGCGGGCCGCGCCGCGCGTCGGACGCCGTCACGCGCACGCGCGGCATCGGACGGCGCTCCTCGCTCATGGCATCCCATCGTGGCATCCGGATGCCGCCCCGTCGACGCCCCGGCACCGGGCGCCCCGGCGTTCAGCCGAGCGGTCGCGTGAGAGCCTCGGGCACGACGACGGCGCGGGGCTCGAGGTCCACCCGGTGGGCGCCGCAGTCGACGCACCTCACGTAGCGGATCCGGCCCTCGCTGGTGGCGTGCGACGACGACGTCACCCAGGCGTGCTCGTGCCGGGATGCCGGGGCGACGACGGGATGCGACAGGGTCTCGGGCGCGGTCATGAGCCCATCGTGTTGTAATGCTCTTATGCATCTCAACCCTTACGGCGAGTACGCGGTGCTGCTGGCCGCGTCGCTCGCGAACGACTGGCCGGCGGACCGCGCGGGCATCGAGGCGCGGACGCTCGCCGAGGGCATGACGATGACGTTCCCCGAGCTCCCCGACGATCATGCACGGACCCGCGCGGTCATCGACGACTGGCTCCGCGTCGTCGACGAGCCCGACCCCGACGCCCGGTCGGCGCTGCTGAACGCGCAGATGGCGGCCGTCACGGCCTACCCGCGGCTGACCAACCACGACGGGGAGGGCTGGCATCTGCACTACCGCGACCGCGACGAGGCGCTCCCCCAGGTGCTCGCGGCCGTCATCTCGGTGGGCACGTCCCTCCATCTGGTGACGCGCGGCATGAACCGGCTCGGGCGCTGCGCCGCGGACCCGTGCACGAAGGTGGTCGTGGACGTGACCCGCAACGGCCGCCAGCGCTACTGCTCCGTGCGTTGCGCCAACCGCGCCGCCGTGCGTCGGCACCGGGCCCGCGGCATCCCCTCCCCCGTCCCCCCGCGCTGACCTCCTCCCCCGCGCTACCGTGCGGTACCCCCGGCGCTGACTTGGCGCAGATGTACGCAAGAAGCGCCCCGCGGCGTACATCTGCGGCAACTCAGCGCACACCCAAGGCCGCGGTATCCCCGGCGCTGACTTGGCGCAGATGTACGCAAGAAGCGCCCCGCGGCGTACATCTGCGGCAAGTCAGCGCGGGGGTGGGGCAGGTCGACGCGGAAGGTGCGGGGTCAGCGGAGGAAGGCATCGCGGACCGCGGCGACCAGGCGACGGCTGACGGGCAGCTCGATCTCGGGCAGGACGACGGTCGGCGTCGCTCCCGACAGACGCACCTCGGCGACGGCGTCGCGGTGCACGAGATACGACCGGTGCACCCGGACGAAACCGGCGTCCGCCCAGCGGTCGGCCAGCTCCGACAACGGCGTGCGGATCAGATGATCGGATGCCGCGGTGTAGAGGCGGGAGTAGTCCCCCTGCGCCTGCACCCACCGCACGTCGCTGCGGCGGAGCAGCCGCGTGGCCGTCCCCGTCGTCACGGGGATGGTCTCGTCCGCGGCCGTCGCCCCGGGCGCGGAGCCCGCCTCGATCGCCCGTCCGAGCGCGCGGCGCAGACGCTCCACCCGCACCGGCTTCAAGACGTAGTCCACCGCCTCGAGGTCGAAGGCCCGGACCGCGCCCGCCTCGTCCGCGGTGACGAACACCACGGCCGGGCGCCGACGGAACCCCGCCAGCGCGCGGGCCAGGTCGAACCCGCCGAGCCCGGGCATGTGCACGTCGAGGAAGGCGACGGCCACCTCGCCGCGCTCGAGGACCCGCAGCGCCTCCGCACCGCTGCCCGCCGCGTGGACGACGCCCACCCGGGGATCGGCGGAGAGGAGCGACACGAGCTCCGCCAGCGCCGGCGCCTCGTCGTCGGCGACGAGCACGTCCACGCCCCCGCGCTCCGGCGTCGACCCTCCGCCGTGTCCTCGCGCCCCGGCCGCCGCACCCGCGGTCATCCGCGCGCCCCGGCCGCCGCGCCCGCGGTCATCCGAGCGCCGTCTCGTGCCGCGGCTGCGACTTCGGGACGCGCAGCCGCACGGACGTCCCCGCGCCGACGTTCGTCTCGACGACGAGACCGCCGCCCGGCCCGTACAGCTGCCGCAGACGCGTGTCGACGTTGCGCAGACCCACGTGCGTCGACGGGGCGTCCAGGTCGAGCAGCGCCGCCAGCTCGACGGGGTCCATGCCGACGCCGTCGTCGTCCACCACGACCTCGGTGTGCGTGCCGTCGTCGATCGAGGTGACGGTCAGGACGCCCCCGCGCTCGCCCGGTTCCAGTCCGTGCCGCACCGCGTTCTCCACCAGCGGCTGCACCGAGAGGAAGGGGATCACCGTCGCCAGCGTCTCCGGTGCGATGCGCAGCCGCACCGACAGCCGGTCGCCGAAGCGCGCGCGCTCGAGCTCGAGGTAGGAGTGCACGCTCCGGAGCTCCTCGGCCAGGGTCGTGAACTCGCCCTGGCGGCGGAAGGAGTAGCGCGTGAAGTCGGCGAACTCGAGCACGAGGTCGCGGGCGCGGGGCGGGTCCGTTGAGATGAACGACGCGATGGCCGTGAGCGCGTTGTAGATGAAGTGCGGGCTGATCTGGGCGCGGAGCGCGCGCAGCTCCGCCTCCGCCAGCGCGGCCCGCGACGCGTCGAGGTCCGCCAGCTCCAGCTGCGCGGCGCACCACTGCGCGACGTCGCCCGTCGCCCGCACGAGCGGTCCGCGGGCGGCGCCGGCGAAGGCGACGACCGCGCCCCACACCTGCCCGTCCACGACGATCGGCGCCCCCACGGCATCCCCCTCCGGCATCGAGAACACCTGCCGTCGACCCGACTCGCGCACCCGCGCGGCGATGCGGCGTGCCGACGACGCCAGCTCCTCCGGCCCGTCGAGCGACACCCGGTCGGCGCCGGCGTCGACGATGGCCACCGCGTCGGCCGACAGCAGCGCCCGCAGGTGCCGGGCCGCGCGCGCCGGGTCCGGCTCGTCCCGCCCCCCGCGGAGCGCCGCAGCCGCCGCCGCCGCGAGGTGCAGCGTCCGGTGCGTCGCGCGCTCGGCGTCGCTGCCGAGGTCACGCGAGGCGAGCGCGAAGCGGCGGGCGACGACGAGCGCGACGGTCAGGAGCGCGCCGACGACGACACCGAGGGCCGCCGCGAGGAGCGGTGCGTCGGGCATGGTCGCAGCCTAGTCAGCAGCAGCGCGCGCCGGGATTGCGCTCCTGCTCGTCCGTCCGCTGCCGCCAGAACTGCCGCTCGGTGAGCGGGGGCTCGTCCGGGTGGTGCGCCCGGTGGTGGGCGACGTAGACGTCGTAGGCGCGGTCGCCCATGAGCGTCGTCACGTACCACCGGAGACCCCGGCCCGCGGCCGCCGCACCCGCCGCGAGGCGGGCGAGAGGGCCGGGGGCCGTGGCATCCAGGTCGGTCATCCGTCCCGCCTCAGTGGTGCGCCGCCGTCGAGGGACGGTCGGGGTGATCGGCGGGGAGGGCCTGCCACTGCTTCTCGATCTCGCGCTCCGGGGCGCTGGCGCGCATGCCGGCGGGAGCGAAGCGACGGGATGCCACAGCGGGATCCTCCAGGTTGTCGCCGCCCCCGTTGCGCACGGCGCGCACCGTGACGACGAGCGCCATGGCGATCACGACGATCGCGAGGGTCACGAAGATGACCGACAGCACGCCCTGGACGAACGTGTTCCGGACGACCGCCTCCATCGCCGTCACCGACCGCGCCGTGCCGAACTCGGTCAGCCCCTCGGCGAGCGCGTTGCGGAAAGCGAAGTGGTTGGCCCAATATCCGACCGCCGGGACCGGCGAGAAGATCTTGTACATGGATGCCGTGATCGTCACGACCGCCGCGAAGGCCAGCGGCAGCGCGACGATCCACAGCCAGCGGAAGTACGCGCGGCCGCGCTTGGCGACGATCGCCAGGACCACGGCAAGCGCGATGGCCGCGAGCAGCTGGTTGGCGATGCCGAACAGCGGGAAGAAGGTGTTGATCCCACCGAGGGGGTCGGTCACGCCGAGGATGAGGATGGAGCCCCAGCCCGCGACCATGATCGCCGTGCAGACCCACACCCCGGGCCGCCACGACAGATCGCGGAACTTGGGGATCACCGTGCCGAGCGAGTCCTGCAGCATGAACCGGGCGACGCGCGTGCCGGCGTCGACGGCGGTGAGGATGAACAGCGCCTCGAACATGATCGCGAAGTGGTACCAGAACGCCATGAGCGCCTGACCGCCGAGCGCCGCCTGCATGATGTTGGCGAGCCCCAGGGCGAGGGTCGGTGCGCCGCCGGTGCGGGAGACGATCGAGCTCTCGCCGACGGCCGCGGCGGTCGAGGTCAGCATCTCGGGCGTGAGGTTCACCCCGGCCAGGCCCAACCCGTTCACGAACGCGACCGCCCCCTCGACGGTGCCGAGCGTGGCCGCCGGCGACGAGTTCATGGCGAAGTAGATGCCGCGGTCGATGGACAGCGCCGCCACGAGCGCCATGATGGCGACGAACGACTCCATGAGCATGCCGCCGTAGCCGATGAAGCGCGTCTGGCGCTCCTTCTCGACGAGCTTCGGCGTCGTCCCCGACGCGATGAGCGCGTGGAACCCGCTGAGGGCTCCGCAGGCGATCGTGACGAAGAGGAACGGGAAGATCGGTCCGGTGAAGACGGGACCGAGCTGGCCGCCGGCGAACTCGCTGAAGGCGGGGACGCTGATCTCGGGCCGGACGAGGACGATCGCCCCGGCGAGCATGACGATGACGCCGATCTTCATGAACGTCGAGAGGTAGTCGCGCGGCGCGAGCAGCAGCCACACCGGCAGGACCGCGGCGACGAAGCCGTAGACGATGATGCCCCAGGCGATGACGGTGCGGTCGAGGTGGAACAGGTCGTAGCCCCAGGCCGTCGACGACACCCAGCCGCCCGCGATGATCGCGCCGATGAGCAGCACGAAGCCGATGATCGAGATCTCGGTGATGCGACCCGGGCGGATGTACCGCAGGTAGAGGCCCATGAAGATCGCGATGGGGATCGTCATGGAGACGCTGAAGACGCCCCAGGGGCTCTCGCCGAGGGCGTTGACCACGACGAGCGCGAGGATCGCGACGATGATGAGCATGATGAGCAGGCTCGCGAGGATCGCCGCGGTGCCGCCGACCTTGCCGAGCTCGTCCCGGGCCATCTGACCGATGGTGCGGCCGCCGCGCCGCATGGAGAAGAAGAGGACGAGGTAGTCCTGCACGGCACCGGCGAGGATGACGCCGACGATGATCCAGATCGTGCCCGGCAGGTATCCCATCTGCGCGGCCAGGACGGGTCCGACCAGCGGACCGGCGCCCGCGATGGCGGCGAAGTGGTGCCCGTACAGCACGCGGCGGTCGGTGGGGACGAAGTCCTTGCCGTCCTGCTTGCGCTCGGCGGGCGTGGCCCGGCGGTCGTCGGGCCGGGCGATGTAGCGCTCGATGACCTTCGAGTAGAAGCGGTACCCGATCAGGTACGTGCACACCGCCGCGAAGACGAACCAGATCGCGTTGACGGTCTCGCCGCGGACGATGGCCAGCATCGTCCACCCCAGCCCGCCGAGCAGGGCGATCGCGACCCAGAGCGCGATCTTCGCCGGGGTCCAGCGGGTCTCGGTCCTCTCGGGCGGGACCGCCACCGGCGGAAGGTTCGGGTCGGTGACGATGTCGTCGTCGACGGAAGCGCTCATGTCTCTCCTCGTTCGCGGCTCTGCGGACTTTCGGAAGGCTAGAGGGATGCCGCGGCCTCCCACGGCCGTCGACGGAGACGGTGCGATGAGCGGCACGATCCGTGCGACGAACGGTGGGCACCGGCCGGCCGGGTCGCGGAGGGAGGGGATGCCGAGAACGGAGGACGTCCACGAGGCAGGGGATCCTCCCGCCGCCACATCACCTCCCCCCGCCCACAACCCGCACCCGGCAGGGAAGGGAGGGGATGCCGGGAAGGGACGACTTCCACGAGGCAGGGGACCCTCCCGCCGCCACATCACCTCCCCCGCCCACAACCCGCACCCGGCAGGGAAGGGAGGGGATGCCGAGAAGGGAGGACCTCTGAGGGGTGAAGCATCCTCCCGCCGCCACATCACCTCCCCCTGCTTGCAAAAAGACGTCGCCGACGCCAGGGAGGGCGGAACAGGACCGGCGCCTCGTACGTTGTCAGCAGACGCACGACCTGGAGGCGACATGAGCGACGACGTGACCGTGACCCGGAACGAGGAGACGCGGCAGTACGAGGTGCACCTGGGCGACGAGCTCGGCGGGTTCCTGAAGTTCCGCCCGGCGGGCGACGGCCGGGTCGAGCTGCCGCACACCGAGGTGGATCCCGCGTTCGAGGGGCACGGACTCGGTTCCGCGCTCGCCCGGGAGGCTCTCGCCGACCTGGCCCGCCGCGGCGACACGATCGTCCCCAGCTGCCCGTTCGTCGCGAGCTGGCTGAAGGGGCACGACGTCCCCGGTCTGAAGGTCGACTGGCCCGACGGCGCGTCGTCATGACCCGCCTCGACGTCGCTCCGCCCGCGTCCGAAGGACCGGTGGACTGCGACGGCCCCCGCGCGCTCGTGGTGGAGGCGCGCGAAGTCCCCCTCGGCGGCGTGCGCGGCATGGAGGTCCACCGGACGCTGCCGCACCGGGCGCTGCCGATGGTCGGCGCGTGGTGCTTCCTCGACCGCTTCGGCCCGCAGGAGACGCGCATGCGCGTCGAACCCCACCCGCACATCGGCCTGCAGACCGTCACCTGGCCCATCGTGGGCGAGGTGCGGCACCGCGACGCCGTCGGCAGCGACGTGATCGTGCGCCCCGGTGCGCTCAACCTCATGACGAGCGGTGCCGGCATCGCGCACTCGGAGTACTCGCTCGGAGACGGGCCCGTCGCCCTCGACGCCCTGCAGCTGTGGGTCGCCCTGCCGGAGCACCGCCGTCACGGCACGCCCGCGTTCGAGCGGCACGAGGATTTGCCCGTTCTTCCGCTGGGGCACGGCGCGGACGCCGTCGTCGTCATGGGCGAGCTCGGCGACGTCGTCTCCCCGGCGACCGTGCACACGCCGATCGTCGGGGCGGAGCTGCGGCTGGCCGCCGGCACCCGCACGCGCGTGCCGCTGCGCCCGGACTGGGAGTACGCGCTCGTCGGGATGGTCGGCGAGGTCGAGTTGGACACCGGCGTCCCCGTGGTCGACGCCGACGCCGCGCGGCGCGACGCCCCGCCGTCGTCCGACGGGGCGGCATCCGTGTCCGTCGATGCCACGCGCCTGGTCTACCTGGGCACGCGACGCGACCACGTGGAGATCTCGGCCGCGGCGGACGCCCGGGTGTTCCTGCTCGGAGGCGAGCCCTTCGAGGCCGACATCGTCATGTGGTGGAACTTCGTCGGGCGCTCGCACGACGAGATCGTCGACGCCCGCGAGGCGTGGGAGGCGCAGGCCCCGCGCTTCGGCGCCGTGGTCGATCACGGTCCGGAGCGGATCCCCGCTCCCCCGCTGCCGGGCGTCCGGCTCACCCCGCGCCGCCGCCGCGTCTGATCCCGGGGCCCGGGGGCGGTACTCCGCGTCGGGACCCTCGGGCACCCCGGCGGAACGCGGACGCCGGCGCCATGCCACCCGCGGGCCCCGGCGGAATGCGGACGCCGGCGCCACGGCACCCGCGGGCCTCGGTGGAACGCGGACGCGGCGCCATGCCACCCGCGGGCTTCGGTGGAACGCGGACGCGGCGCCCGAGCCGGAGCCCGGACGCCGCGTCGGCGGGTGGATCAGCGGCGCACGGTGAAGCTCGTGCGACCCTCCGAGTCCTCGATGGTCTCGGAGCCCGGGTAGGTCGCCGTCACGCGCTTGGTCCCGCGGGTCTGCGGGTCCGTCGTGATGGTCGCCGTGCCGTTCTCCAGAGTGGCCGTGTACTGCTTGCCGTCGACCGTGACCGTCACGTCGCCGGTGGCCGCGGGGCCGCCCGTCGGGCGCACCTGCACGGTCAC
Source organism: Microbacterium sp. HMH0099 (assembly GCF_049384025.1). Classification (NCBI taxonomy): domain Bacteria; kingdom Bacillati; phylum Actinomycetota; class Actinomycetes; order Micrococcales; family Microbacteriaceae; genus Microbacterium; species Microbacterium sp. HMH0099. The sequence goes on from NZ_JBMRJR010000001.1 coordinate 452,796, forward strand.
GGCGAACGTGTCGCCGGCCGAGCCCGAGCGGGGCGTGACCGAGACGGTCGTCCGCGAGGCGACGACGACGGGCGTGCCCGCGCTGTCGGCCGTGCCGGTGAGCGCGTTGCCCTCGGCGGTGGCGGTGACGCGGACCGAGAGCACCGTCCCGAGGTCCGCGCGCTGGACGCGGTACGTCTTCGACGTCGCTCCGGCGATCGGCTCCCCGTTCCGCAGCCACTGGTAGGCGACGGTCACGTCGGCCGGGTCCCAGGTGCCGGGGGTGGCGGTGAGCGTCCGACCGAGCTTCGCCGTGCCCGAGACCGTCGGCGCCTCCACGATGGTCGGCGGGGCCTGGCCCGAGTCGACCGTCAGCACCGTCTGCACGCTCGAGGCGCCGTACTGCACCACGCCGAGGTAGCGCGTCTCGGGCGTGAGGCCCTGCCACGACAGCTCGTACGACACCGGAGTGCCCTGCGTGGCCGGCAGCGGGTTCGGCGTCGCGGTCAGCTGGCCCTCCCCACCGGGGGTGACGCTCGAGTAGGTCATGTCCCACGTGAACGGGTTCGTGAACGAGTAGATGTTCGCCTCGATCAGATACGTCCCGGGCGTCGGGTTCGCCAGCGAGACCCGCTCGTCCGCCGAGCCGGACGCCGAGGTCCACTGCTCGTAGTACCGCAGGTCGTCGGCGCTCACGACGCGCGACACGAACAGGTCGAGGTCGCTGCCGGTGTCGTCGGACGAGTCGAGGTCGAAGCGCGAGAGCGTGGCGCCCTCGGGGACCTCGACGATCCAGCGGACGTAGCCGTCCGCGTCGCCCGACTGCTCGTCGCCCGAGTGCCCCTCGACGGGGTTGTCGGCGTCGGTGAGCAGCTCGACGGCGGCCAGGCCGGACACGGTCAGCGGCAGGTCGCCGCTCACCCCGGGCAGGACCTCGACGCTCGTCGTGCCGGAGAGACCCTCGCCGGACACCTCGGCCGGGGCCTCGGCGGTCACGGACTGGATGGCGATCGGCGAACGCACCTGCGTGTCTCCGCCGGTCCAGGTGAGGAAGCCGGTGGTCCACTGCTCGGCCGGGGCCGTCGTGCGCGTGAAGGTGACCTCGAAGGTCTTCGTCTCACCCGCGGCGCCGAACGTCAGCGATGCCGGCTCCACGGTGGCATCCACGCCGGGGACGTCGATGGATGCCGTGAAGGTCCCGGCCTGCGTCGAGGTCACCGACCGCGTGACGGTCTGGGGCTTCGCGAGCGATCCGATGGAGATGGACGCGAGGTTGAGGTCACTGCCGTCGATCGGCTCGACGCCGAAGTCGTACAGGCCCTTGCCCTGCAGGAACGCGGCCCAGTCGCTCGGGCCGTTCAGGTACAGCAGTCCCGGCTCGAAGAAGCGCGTGGGGTCGACGTGGCCGGCTCCCTGCGCGAACGGGTCGGTGACGTCGTTGCCGTCCGCGTCGACCGTGTCGTACGCGGTGGTCATCATCGCGGACTTCACCTCGGCGGGCGTCGCGGTCGGCCGCTCGCCCAGGTAGAGCGCGGCGAGACCCGCGATGTGCGGCGACGACATGGACGTGCCGGAGAGGAACTCCCAGGTGGGAGCCGCACCCTCGGCGTTCGCGGCGGCGGCGAGGATCGCCACGCCCGGTGCCGAGATGTCCGGCTTGAGCACGTCGCTGCCGTCGGCGAGCATCGGTCCGCGGCTGGAGAAGCCGGCGACCTGCGGGGTCGGGGTCTCCGCGCCCGTGGTGTTCTCGCCGACCAGGGTCGCCGTCGGGTCGGATGCCTCGCGCACGAAGGTCAGCAGGGCGTCGCGGTAGCGCGCGTCGATGTGGACGGTCGGCACGCTGTGGAAGTCGTTGTCGACCGAGGCGGGGGTGACATTGACGAGGACCATGCCCACGCCTCCCGCCTCGTCCACGGCCTGCGACTTCTCGACGCGGGCGTTCTGACCGCGGTCGCAGACGACGATCTTGCCCGCGGCGGCCGCGGCGTCGATCGTGTCGAGCAGGCACAGCGCGGCGTTCGCCGGCGTCGCCCCCGCGGCGGGGATGTCACCCGCGTAGACGAGCTCACCGGTGAGGGGCTCGCGGACGGTGACGGACGCACCCGCGAAGCTCTGGCCGTCGCCGAGCTGGACGGTGCCCTCGTACGTGGGGATCGTCGACGCGGCGACGGTGGTGTACCAGGGCGACGCGTGGTCGGCGGTCGAGGCTCCGGGACCGGAGTTGCCGGCCGAGACGGAGACGAAGATGCCGGCCGCGGCGGCGTTGAAGAACGCCTCGTCCTCGAGGGCGAGGGTGGTCGTGGCCGCGCCGCCGCCGATGGAGTAGTTGATGACGTCGACGTTGTCCTCGACCGCGGCGTTGATTGCGCCGAGCAGGTCGCTCAGGGCGCAGATGTCATCGGTGGTCACGAGCGGATCCGGGCCGGAGTAGCACGCCTTGTACGCGGCGACCTTGGCCGCGGGTGCGACGCCCGAGATCTGCCCGAAGTCGATGCCCTCCACGGACGCGTCGACGCCGTTGTTGCCGGCGGCCGTGCTCGCGGTGTGCGAGCCGTGCGCGTCGCCGTCGCGGGGCGAACGGTAGTCGCCCTCGAAGGTGAAGCCGGTGCCGGCCGCGCCCTGGTCGAAGTAGCGGGCGCCGACGAGCTTCGTGGAGTAGTCGTCGAGCGACCAGCCGTCGCCGGCCTCCACGCGGGGCGACCGAAACTCGGTCCCGTCCGCCTTGTTGAACACGACGTCGTTGCCGTCGAGGTAGGGCTCGTCGCCCGGGGTCGTGCCGAGCGGCTCGCCCGCGAACGACGGGTTCTCGGGGGCGATGCCGGTGTCGATGACGCCGACGACGACGCCTTCGCCCGCGGCGCCGATCCCGCCGACCTGCTCCCACACGCCGCCGGGTCCCTCGAGGCCGAGGAACTCGGTGGAGGGCACTGCCACCGGGTGCCGGATCTCGTCGGGCACGACCCGGCTGACGCCCTTCGTCGAGGCGAGCTTGGCGGCCTGGTTCGGGTCCATCGCGGCGCTGAAGCCGTTGACGGCCAGCGTGTAGGAGTAGTCCGACTCGACGCCCGCCTCGGCGGCGACGTCCTCCTGGCGCTCTTCGAGGAAGGCGGAGTACTCGCGCACCTCCTCGCTCGTCGGATCGAGGCGGTCGCCCTCCTCCGGCTGCGTGGCTCGGAGACCTGCCTCACCGCCGTCGTACGTCGCGGCGGGGGCCTCGTCGAGGACGACGATGTAGCGACCCGTGGTCGACTCGATGGGAGTGGGGGATGACACCTCCCCGACGGACTCGACGGCGTGCGCGGATGTCAATCCGGCACCGGTGAACAGCCCGGCCAATGCGATGACCGCGGCCGAACGCAGGGTACGACCCATAGTGCGCTCCAAACGGGGGGATGAGTTGAGCGATGTGCGCGGCGTCTCCGGCGCGCGTTGCACAAACATAACTCACAGCCAATTCCTCACCAACGTTTTTCTTGGACGGGATACGAAAGCCCGGTCGGACGTCGCCACGGGCAATCCCTGAGGGTCGGCCCCGGTTGCGCATCGACTCGCGTTTCGCACCGGCGTTCGGCGCCGAGCTGATCCGCGAGGCGGGCCACCGTCGGTGCGAAACCGATCGGTCTCGCACCGCGCCGGGGGTCTGGAGACGAGCTGTCAGCCTGCGTATGGTCGACCCATGAGCCGGGTCATCGTGGAGCAGCTCATCACCGCGGACGGGTTCGTGCAGGACTCGGACGGCGGCATGGAATTCATGGACGTCGAGCCGATCGACGATACGGACCCCGAACAGCTGAAGATGTTGAGCCGGGTCGGCGGCATCGTCCTCGGCCGACGCACCTACGAGATGTTCTCCAGCTACTGGCCGACCGTCGACCCCGCCGACGAGCCGGTCGCCGAACGGATCAACTCGCTCCCCAAACACGTCATCAGCAACACTCTCGACGCCGCTCCGTGGGGCGACCTCACCCCGGCCATCATCGAGAAGGGCGACCCCGCGGAGACGGTCGCGCGACTTCGCTCGGAGGTGGAAGGCGACCTCATCGTGTGGGGAAGCCTGCAGCTCACCGATGCCCTGTTCCGCGAAGGGCTGGTGGACGTGTTGCGCCTCCGCGTTGTTCCCAGCCTCATCGGTGAAGGTCGCGGACCGACGCCCGCCGACATCGGCCACACGGTGATCAGACAGGTCGCGAGCCACGCAGGCCCCGGCTGGGTGACGATCGAATACCAGATCACGAACCGCGATGACGGCGTGACCTCGGGCGCATAAGCGCGTCGCCCGCGAGCGAGCCATGCCCGACACCCGCACATGCGGCTGAGCGGCCACGCCCCTTCTCCTCGACTCGACCCGAGACCCCCGCGCACACCGCCTGTCGGAGCCCGCCGATACGCTGGGCGGGTGTCCTCGGCATCCGGTCTCTCCACGCGCGTCCTGCTGGTCTGCGCCGCGATCGGGGTGGGCACCGGACTCCTCGGCGGCGCGGCCGGCTGGCTGACGCTCGTCGTCCTCGCCGGCGCCCCGTGGGCGTACGGCCTGGTGCTCGGCTCGCACGTGCTGCCCGGCATCGTCGCTCAGCAGGTCGTCCGTCGCCCGTGGGTCGCCCTGATCACCCACGTCCTCGCCGCGCTCGTCGCGAGCGCCACGGCCCCGCAGTGGACCTTCCGCTTCCTCGGGACGGCGCTGCTCTTCGGCGGCATCCAGGAGGCCGTCGCCGCCCTCACGCGGTACCGGTCCTGGGCTCCGGCCCGCTTCTTCGTCTCCGCCGTGATCATCGGTCTGGTCGTGGCCGTCGCGGTGTGGTTCGCCGCCGACATCGCGAGTCTCACCCCCGTGGCCCGCATCGCGTACCTCGTGATCGGGGTCGTCGGACCGGTCGCCTGGACAGCGGTCGGCCTGTCCGTCGGGGCGGGTCTGCGGCGGGCGGGCGTCGCCCGCGGGCTGTCGTCCTCGCGCTGAGCGGCACCGCTCGGACATCGCGGGACCGGACCGCTCCTTCGACGTCGAGGGTCCCGGCATCCATGTGAGGGCAGCCTAAGTAGCCTGGGAGCTCACCGATCGACAGGATCCCCGTGCCCGCGCTCCCGCATCCCTCCGAGACGCCCGCCGCCGCGGACGCCGGAGCGCTGCTGCACCTCCGCGACGTCGCGATCACCCATTTCGAGTCCGAGCGGCCGACGCCCGCCGGCGTCTCGTTCGACGTCCACCCGGGCGAGACCGTCCTGCTCCTCGGCCCCAGCGGCTCGGGCAAGTCCACGCTGGCCCTCGCGCTCAACGGCCTGCTCCCCCACGCCGTCCCCGGGACCGTCGCGGGCATCGTCCGGACGGGCGGAAGGGATGCCACCACCACCCCCGTCGCCCAGCTCGCCGCCACGCTGGCCATGGTCTTCCAAGACCCCGACGCCCAGCTCGTCACCGGCTCGCTGCTCGACGAGGTCGCCTTCGGCCCGGAGAACCTCCGCCTCCCGGTCGAGGTCGTCCTCTCCCGCGCCGAGGTCGCGCTGCGCCGCGTCGGCCTGTGGGAGCGCCGTCACGACACCCCGGACGTGCTCTCCGGCGGCGGCCGTCAGCGCCTCGCCGTCGCGTGCGCCCTCGCGATGGGGTCGCCGCTCCTCGTCCTCGACGAGCCGACGGCCAATCTCGACCCGCAGGGCGTCGACGACGTCTACGCCGCCCTGCGCGACATCGCGGACGACGGGGATCGCGCCATCCTCCTCATCGAACACAACCTGGATGCCGCCCTCCCCCTGATCCGCCGAGTGGTCGCCCTCGACGCGCGCGGTCGCGTCGTCGCGGACGGGACCGTCGACGAGGTGCTGCGCGACCGCGCCGAGGAGCTGCACACCTCGGGGGTGTGGCTGCCGACGGCGGCCCTCGCAGCGCTGCGGCTCCGGCGCGCGGGGTACGACTTCGCGCGGATGCCGCTCACACCGGCTGAGCTGCGGGAGGAGCTCGAGCGCAGTGCACCCGTCGCGGGGCGGTCGATCGAGGTGTCCTCGCGGCCGGAGGGGGCGGCATCCCTCCCTCCGATCCTGACCGTGCGCGGCCTCACCCTCTCGCGCGGGCGCACACCGGTGCTGCACGGGGTCGACCTGGACGTGCGGCGCGGCGAGTTCGTCGCGATCGTGGGGGCGAACGGCGCCGGAAAGACGACGCTCGTGCAGGCCGTCGCGGGGGTGCTGCGCCCGCCGCGGGGCGCGGTGCGCATCGCTGGCGACGACATCCGGCGCCTGTCGGCACGGGCGCGGGCGGAACGGGTCGGCTTCGTCTTCCAGAACCCCGAGCACCAGTTCGTCACGACCACGGTCTTCGACGAGATCGCCTACGGTCTGCGGCGGCGGCGCCTGCCCGACACTGAGGTCCGCGCGCGCACGTCCGCCCTGCTCGACCGCTTCGGGCTCGCCGATCGCGCGGACGCGCACCCCTTCCTGCTGTCGGGCGGGCAGAAGCGTCGGCTGTCCGTCGGGACCGCGCTCGTCGGCGGGGCCCAGGTGCTGATCCTCGACGAGCCGACCTTCGGGCAGGACCGCGCCCGCGCGGACGAGCTGCTCGGTCTGCTCGACGATCTGCGCGCCGAGGGGACGACCATCGTCGTCGTCACCCATGACATGCAGCTGGTGGCCGAGCACGCGGACCGCATGATCGTCGTCGCGGACGGGCGGATCGCGGCAGACGGTCCGACCGCCGCGGTGTTCGCGGACGACGCCGTGCTCGCGCGTGCAGGACTGCGCCCCCCGCCGCTGCGGGACGCCTTCACCGGGATGTCCCGGCATCCGGAGCTGCGCGGCACCGTGCGCCTGCGGGACCTCCCCGGAGGCGACGCGTGACCGCCGACCTCGCCGCCCCGCCCCGCCCGCGGCCCCTCCAGACGCTGAACCCGCTGGCGAAGCTCGCCGCGCCGCTCCCCGCGATGCTCGCGCTCGTCTTCGTCCGCGACCTCGTCGCGCCGTCGCTCTTCCTCGGCGCGGCCCTCGTCGTCCTGCTCTGCGGTGCACGGCTCACCCGCCGCACCCTGACCATGCTCTTCGTCGTCGTGCCCGCCGCGGTCGTCGTCGTCTCCCTCGGCTTCGCGATCTGGGTCGACACGGACGGCCTGGATGCCACCACCCCCCTCGTCCGGATCGGGGACGGGACCCTCACCGACGGAGCTCTCCTCATCGGCCTCGCGACCGGCCTCCGCCTCGCCGCCATCATGACGCTGGCCTTCATCGGCGGACTCACCACGACCGGCGCCGACCTCGTCCGCGCACTCGTGCAGCAGCTGCGCGTGCCGTACCGCATCGGCTACGCGGCTCTCGCCGCCATCCGGTTCGTCCCGCGGTTCGCCGTGGAGCTGCGGGTCATCCGTCAGGCCCATCGCGTCCGCGGCACCCGCGGCCCGCTGCGCGCCGCCGGCTACGTCGTGCCGCTCCTGGCGGGCGCCATCCGGCACGGCGAGCGCGTGGCGCTCGCGATGGACGCGCGCGCCTTCGGCGCGCACCGGGACCGCACCGAGCGGCACCTCGTCGCCGTCCGCCGGCGGGACGTCGTGTTCGTCCTCGCCTTCTGGGTGATCTCGGTGGTGATCCTGGCGCTGGCCGGCCTGGCCGGTTGACGCACGGCCCGTCGTTCTCGGCACACGCCCACGCCGCCCTAGACTGCGACGAAACCCGAGGAGGCGCCATGGCACGGCGACGTCGCACCCTGGCTCAGCATGCGCGCCTGCGCTCGCCGCACCCGTTCTCACAGCTGATGAAGCTCGTCGCGGTCGGGGTGGTGGTCGTCGTGGTGGCGACCCTGTCGACCGTCGCGTACGCGGCCTACGACCTCACCGCGAGCTTCACCCGGGAGGCGGTCGCGGTCGAGAACCCGATCGCGGTGCCGCCCGACATCGGCGAGATCGAGGGCGGCGTCAATCTCCTCGTCGTCGGCATCGACGAGTGCGAGGACGATCTGAAGGAGCTGCTGGGCGACCGCTGCGACGGCGCCGACTCGGACACGCAGCTGAACGACGTGACGATCCTCCTCCACATCTCCGAGGAACCGCGCCGGGTGACCGTCGTCTCCTTCCCGCGCGACCTCATGTTCACCGCCCCCGGGTGTGCGCGCACCGACGGCGGCCGCTGGGACGGCGGGTTCACGCAGATCAACGAGCTGTACTCGATCGGCGGTCTGTCGTGCGTCATGACCGCCGTGTCGGACATGAGCGGACAGCAGATCCCCTTCGGCGCCATGGTGACCTTCGGCGGCGTCATCGACGTCACCTCCGCCATCGGCGGCGTCGAGGTCTGCCTCGCCAACCCGATGGTCGACCGGAACACCGTCATCGACTGGCCCGCGGGTCCGCGCACCATCAAGGGCGTCGAGGCGCTGCAGTTCCTGCGCACCCGGTACGGGGTGGGCGGCAGCGACCTCGCCCGCGTCAGCAACCAGCAGCAGTACATGTCGCGCCTGGCTCGCACCCTCGTGAGCGAGGAGGTGCTCACGGACGCGGGCAAGCTCTACCGTCTGGCCTCGACGGGCCTGCGGAGCGTGACGCCCACCGAGACGCTGACCAACCCGATGACGCTCGTGCAGATCGCGCTCGCCGTCCGGGACGTGCCGTTCGAGGACATCGTCTTCGTGCAGTACCCGAGCGTCCCCGCCAGCTTCAACGCGAACCGGGTCGAGCCCGACGAGGACGCCGCGCAGGTGCTGTGGGACGCCCTCGCCGCGAACCAGCCGATCGAGGTCACCGGCGAGGTCGGCGCCGATGCGGGCGTGGTCGAGGTCGTACCCGACCCGGTGCCGGGCGCCGACCCGAGCGAAGCGCCGGTGCCGACCGACGACCCGTCCGCGGAGGAGCCCGTCGTCGAGGCCGGCGAGGTCGATCCCCGCACCGGCAAGGTCGCCCTGCCGACGTCCATCACCGGGTCGAGCGCGGCGCAGCAGACCTGCAGCGCCGGCACCGGCTGATGCCTCCTGCCGGTCCGACGCCCTGGGGTGAGCCGCGTTGCTCGCGGCGGCATGTCCCACTATGTGCAGCCGGGCCTGGGGGATGTCCCACTATGTGCAGCCGGCAGCCCTCCGACCTGCACAAAGTGGGACACGCTCACCAGGGACCGGCCGGTGGAAGCGCGTCAGGAGGCCTCTGCGGCGGGGGTCCAGGCGACGTACGCGTCGCCGGGGCCGGCGGCGACCGCCCACCGGCCGCAGACGAACACCTCGTCGACGTCGTAGACGTCCGGCGCATCGTCGATGGACATGGTCGGCGCGCTCACGCGTTCCGTCTCGGTGCAGCCCGTCGGAGCGGTGGCGCTGGTGAACAGGATCGACTCCACGCCGTCCTCCCGCGTGGATGCCACCCGGGAGATGCTGCGTGCGTCGGACGGCATCCAGTCGAGGGTCGTGCCCCTCTCCTGCGCGAGCTCGACCGGGTTGGCGTGGGTGGTCTGCTTCATGCCGTAGGCGACATCGTTGACGAGGGCGCACCCCGCGGTGGTGAGGAAGATGGCGGCGAGCCCGGCGACGGCGGCACCGGGGCGGGAGCGGTTGAGGAAGGTGGAGAGCGTCATGATTCGAGGCTCTCAATCAGGCGCGTGCGCGCGCGTCGGCTGAGAGGGTGAAGCCGGTCCGCCGAGCGGATGATCCCGCTTCGCCCGACGGGTGAGGTCGATTGTCAGTAGCTCGGCGCCGCCGGCAGCCCGAAGAACTCCTCGAGCGTCGTGTAGCCGCCGTCGTGGTACGCGGCGGCGAGCTCCGGGCCGATGTACCGCAGATGCCACGCCTCGGGCTCGTAGCCGGTGACGTCGGTGCGCCCCTCGACGTAGCGCGTGATGTACCCGTACTCCCAGGCGTGGTCGCGCACCCACGCGCCCTGCGGCGACCCGGCCACGTCGTCGAGAGTGCCGCACGAGCCGCTGCACGGCACGATGTCGACCGCGAGACCCGACTGGTGCTCGCTGAACCCGGGGCGTGCGCTTTCCAGGTCGGCCTGCGCCACACCGCCCACCGACACGCGGGCGGCGTACGTGGACTGCTGGGTCGTGTACGACCGGAACGCGCTCAGATAGGCAATCTCCCCCGCGCCGGCGTCCCGCGCGGCGCTCGCCAGGGCCGTCAGCGCCTCGGCCGCTGCGGTGCGCATGGCGGTGTCTTCGAGGGCGCGCATCCCGGCGGGCGCCACGAGGTCGCCCGGCCGCCAGTCGATGGGGTCGTACGGGCGCTGCTTGTTCACGACGGCCCACTCGCGGGTCGGGTCGCTCAGCGACACGCACGGGGCCAGCCCGGTGGCGACGGCACGGCGGAAGGACTCCCCGCCCCCGGCCGCGGCGATGGCGCCCCCGTCGTCGCCCGCGGAGAGCGCGTCGGTGAACGCCGGGTCGTCGCACGGCGAGGCGGTCGCCGGGACGGCCTGGACCGACGGCACGGGGAGCCCCTCGCTCGGCACCGTGTTCATCACGGCGGCAGGGGCCTGGTCGAGGGCGAGGTCGACGGCATCCCCTCCCCCGTTCGCGGAGGCGGCGCAGATCGCGATCCCCCCGGCGGCGACGACGGCGACGACGGCGACCACGACGGTCAGCCGGTGGCGGCGGGGAACGACGGACGGGGATGCCGCCCGCAACTGGCGTCGTGTGACGGCGGTCGCGTCCCGCGGTGACGCGGTCGGCGGCCCGGCGACAGGGCTCGGCGGTGCCGCGGTCGACGCCGATCGGGAGGACGGGAGGGATGCCGCCGCCGTCGGCGGGAGGGAGATCGCCGCGGTGGCGCGACGCTCGGCCTCCGCGCGCGCGGCGCGGCGGGGGGAGGTCTGCGGATCGGGCGACGTCATCCCCTCCATTGTCCCCGGTGACCCTGGGCGGCGGCGACTCCGGCCACCCTTCGAAAAAGCGGCCCGCACGGTTGCGGCACAATCGAATTTATGTTCCCCTGGAGCGATGAGATGGCAAGGACAGCAGCTGGGCGTGGACGACACATCCGCGCTCCCCGGCATGGAGCGCATGGACGGCCTCGTCCGCTCGGTCACGACCCCCGAGTTCGCGGGCATGACGTTCCACGAGGTCCTCGCCAAGAGCGCGCTCAACCGGGTGCCCGGCGTCTCGGCGATGCCGTTCGACTGGACGGTGAACCCCTACCGGGGCTGCACGCATGCATGTTCCTACTGCTTCGCTCGGAAGACGCACGAGTACCTCGACCTCGACTACGGGGCGGACTTCGACTCGCAGATCGTCGTGAAGGTGAACGTGGCCGAGGTGCTGCGGGGAGAGCTCCGCCGGGGTTCGTGGGCGCGCGAGCCCGTCATGCTCGGCACGAACACCGACCCGTACCAGCGCGCCGAAGGCCGCTACAAGCTCATGCCGCAGATCATCGGCGCGCTCACCGACAACGGCACCCCGTTCTCGATCCTGACCAAGGGCACGCTGCTGCGTCGCGATCTGCCGCTCCTGACGGACGCGGCGCAGCAGGTGCGCGTCTCGCTCGCGATGTCGATCGCGGTCTTCGACGACGCCCTGCAGCACTCGATCGAGCCCGGCACCCCCAGCGCCGACGCCCGGCTCGAGACCGTGCGCGCCGCCGCCGCGGCCGGGTTCCCGGTGACGGTGTTCCTCATGCCGATCCTGCCGCACCTGACCGACTCGATCCCGGCGCTCGACGACGCCCTCGCCCGCATCCGCGCCGCCGGCGCCGCGCGCGTGGTCTACGGGGCGCTGCACCTGCGTCCCGGCGCCAAGCAATGGTTCCTGCAGTGGCTCGAGCGCGAGCACCCGCACCTCGTGTCGTCGTACCGCGGCCTGTACCCCGGCGTCTCGACGCAGGCGCCGAAGGCGTACCGCACGTGGCTCGGCAAGCGGATGCGCCCGCTTCTGCGGATGCACCGCCTCGACGGCTGGGACGAGGACGACCACCCGCGCGGCCGCCCGCAGCCCGGACTCGCGTCGCGCGAACAGCCCACGCCCGACCGTCGCGGCCTGGGTCCGGTGCGGACGACCGGGGTGGCGGCATCCATCCGCCCCCGCGTCGTGCCGGCGAGCGAGCCCACCCTCTTCTGAACGCACGAGACCCCCGCCGCAGCAGCGACGGGGGTCTCGACAGGGGTGCTTACGCGGTGACGTCGCTCAGCTGACGGCCCGAGAGCTCCTCGAGCACGTCGTCGCCGAGCTGAGTCTCCTCGAACGGCGCCGCGATCTCGGCACGATCGAGCAGCTCGGTCATGCGGCGACGACGCTGGCGGGTGATCAGGGTGACCACGGTGCCGCTGCGCCCCGCACGACCGGTACGGCCGGAACGGTGCAGGTACGTCTTGTACTCGTCGGGAGCGTCGGCCTGGATCACGAGGTCGATGTCGTCGACGTGGATGCCACGGGCGGCGACATCCGTGGCCACGAGCACGTTCACGCGGCCCGAGGTGAGCTTCTCGAGGTTGCGCGTGCGCTTCTGCTGGTTGAGGTCGCCGTGCAGGGCGACCGCGGCGATGCCGGCGTCGTCGAACTGCTCGGCGAGCATCTCGGCGTAGGCACGCGTGCGGGCGAAGACGAGCGTCTTGCCCTCGCGGTCGACGAGCGAGTCGAGGATCTGCGCCTTGTCGCGGTGCTCGATGACGAGGACGCGGTGCTCGATGGTGCTCGAGTCCTGGTCCTCCCCGGCGACCTCGTAGACGGCGGGCTCGACGAGGAACTCGTCGACGAGGGCCGCGACCTCACGGTCGAGTGTGGCCGAGAACAGCAGCTTCTGGCTGCCCTTGGCGGTCGCGCGGAGGATGCGCTGCACGGGCTCGAGGAAGCCGAGCTCGCACATGTGGTCCGCCTCGTCGAGGACGGCGACCTGCACCTCCGAAAGGTCGAGCTTGCCCTGGTTGAGCAGGTCCTCGATGCGGCCGGGGGTGCCGATGATGATGTCGACGCCCTTCTTCAGCGCACCCACCTGGCGGGCCTGCGGCACACCGCCGTAGATCTGCGTGGTGAACAGTCCGACGCTGCGCGCGATGACCTGGACGGTGCGGTCGATCTGCAGGGCGAGCTCGCGCGTCGGGGCGAGGATCAGCGCCTTGGGAGAACGACCGAACTCGCGACGCTGGCCGGCCTGGGCGCGGAGGATGCTCTCGACGAGCGGGGCGCCGAAGGCGATCGTCTTGCCCGAGCCGGTGCGGCCGCGGGCGAGGACGTCGCGGCCCTCGAGGATCGGCGCGACGGTCGCCGCCTGGATCGGGAAGGGGTTCGCGGCACCGAGGCCCGCGAGCGCGCGGACGATGTTGTCGCCCAGACCCAGCTCGGCGAAGCCGGCACCGGTCACGGTCGCGGCGTCGACGGCCTCGGCCTGCAGGCGCTCGTGAACGACGTCGACGCGCTGCTCGTGCTCGGCGGAACGCTTCGGGGAGGCGTTCTCCCCACGCCCACTCCACCCGCCGCTATCGCGTCGGGCGGAGCCTCCGGGCGCGTGGGCCCAATCGCTGCGGCTCGGGCCGTCGTTCCGGCGCGGGCGGTCGTCGAACGAACGCGCGGGACGGTCACCCGCGTCGCGGCGGGGACGCTCGTCGCGGTCGAACGAACGGGCCGGACGGTCGGTCCGGTCGAACGAACGGGTCGGACGGTCGTTCCGGTCGAACGAGCGAGCCGGGCGGTCGGTCCGGTCGAAGGAGCGAGCCGGGCGGTCGGCGGCGTCCCGACGGGGACGCTCATCGCGGTCGAACGAGCGCGCGGGACGCTCGTTGCGGTCGAACGAACGGGCCGGACGGTCGGTCCGGTCGAACGAGCGAGCCGGACGGTCGGTCCGGTCGAACGAACGGGCCGGACGGTCGGTCCGGTCGAACGAGCGAGCCGGGCGGTCGGCGGCGTCACGACGGGGACGCTCATCGCGGTCGAACGAGCGCGCGGGACGCTCGTTCCGGTCGAACGAACGAGCGGGACGGTCGTTGCGATCGAACGAACGAGCCGGACGGTCGTCGAACGACCGAGCGGGACGCTCGTCGAACGAACGCGCCGGGCGGTCGTTGCGATCGAACGACCGAGCCGGACGCTCACCGGCGTCGCGACGGGGACGCTCATCGCGATCGAAGGACCGCGCGGGACGGTCGAACGAACGCGCGGGGCGCTCGTTGCGGTCGAAGGACCGAGCCGGACGGTCGTCGTAGGAACGGGCGGGGCGGTCGTCGCGGCGTCCGGCCGCGGCATCCCGATCCGGACGGCCGAAGCGGTCGTCGCGAGCCGACGTGCGGATGCTGCGGGCCTCGTCGCGACCGGCACGGTCCGACGCGCTCCAACGGCGCTTCTCGGGCGTGGCCTCGGCGGCGGGGCGGTAGCCGCGGTGGTGGGGGCTCTTGCTGCCGGGCTTGTCGGAGGCCTCGGCGTCGGGGCGACGCTTGCGGTCCTGGAACGAGGTCTTCGCGCCGTAGCGCGGCTCGAAGTTCTTGGCGGCGCGGCCGCCGGCCGGCTTCTTGTTCTTGGGCATGACGATGTCCTTCTGGGTTCTGTTTCGCGCGAGACAGCGGCACCGCGCGCAGCGGTGCGAAACCCGGACATCCGTCGGCCGGGGGCCATTCACTAGAGATGGTCGAGGCCGCGATCGCGTCCTGTCCATCGGCCCCTTGGACTCACAAACCCATCCGCGCCTCACGCGCGGTGTCCAGAGCCGACCGCACAACGTTACAGCCCGCGCCTGGGAATGGCATCCATGTCCCCCTATGTGCAGGTTCCCCGCCCCGAAGCTGCACGAAGTGGGACACGCCCCACCCCCACCCCGGCACCCCCACCGCGAGGCGCGGGGCCTGACGGAAGATAGACGCATGGCAGACACCGACGCCCACCCCATCACGGTGGCGATCGAGCGGCGCATCGACCCGACGCGCACCGCCGAAGCGACCTCCTGGATGCAGGCCGGCACCGACCTCGCGACCGCTTTCCCGGGCTTCCTCGGCTCGGGATGGGTGCGCGCGGGCGAGGACAGCGACCTCTGGTACATGCTGTACCGCTTCTCCGACCTCGCCACCCTGGAGGGGTGGGAGACGTCGTCTCAGCGCAGCTGGTGGCTCGAATCGGGCCGGCCGTTCGCCCGCGAGGAACGCGTGGAACGCCGCACCGGCATCGAGGGCTGGTTCGACGCGGCCTTCGGCTCGGTCCTCGAACGGACGGATGCCGCCACCTCTCCGATCCAGCAGCCCGTTCCGGTCGCGCCGCCGCGGTGGAAGCAGGCCGTGACGATCTGGGTCGGCTTCTTCCCGACGAACCTGCTGGCCTCGTTCCTGCTCGGATTCGTGCCCGGCTTCGCCGAGGTCCCGCTGGTGCTGCGCGTCCTGGCGACGACCCTGCTGCTCACCCCGATCATGACCTACGCCGTCCTGCCGTGGGTCACCCGCCTGCTGCGCCCCTGGCTGCAGCGTCCGCCCCGTACACGGAAGGCCACCTCATGACCGCCGATCCCACCGGCCAGCGCTTCCGACTGCGCGGACCCCGCTCCTCCGTCGAGGTCACCCAGGTCGGCGCCGCGCTGCGCTCGCTCGTCGTCGACGGCGTCGAGCTCGTTCCGCCCTACCCGGACGACGCGCCCACCCCCGCCGCCTGCGGCGTGGTCCTCGTGCCGTGGCCGAACCGCATCCGCGACGGCCGGTACACCTTCGACGGCACCGACCAGCAGCTGGCGATCAGCGAGCCGAAGTTCGGCAACGCCAGTCACGGCCTGCTGCGCTTCGGCGCCTACACGCCCGTCGAGGCGACCGAGGAGTACATCACCCTCGGCGCCGACGTCGTCCCGCAGACCGGGTACCCCTTCCACCTGCGCACCCGCGTCACGTACGAGCTGCAGCCGGAAGGACTCCGCGTCGCGCATCGCGTCGAGAACGTCGGTGCCCGGACGGCGCCGTTCGCCCTCGGCATCCATCCGTACCTTCAGATCGGGGGCGTCCCGACCGCCGATCTCACCGTCCGTTCGACGGGCACCACCACTCTCGTGATGGACGACCGCAACATCCCCGTCGACGAGGTGCCGGTCGACGGCGACGCCGATCTCCGCGGTGGTCGCCGGCTCGGCGACGTCTCGCTCGACAACGCGTATCGAGGTCTGGATCGGGATGCCACCGGCTTCGCCCGCCACACCCTGACGGCGCCGGACGGGCGCGCTGTCGAGCTGTGGCAGGACCGCTCGTTCGGCTGGGCGCAGGTGTTCACGACGGACCGCTTCCCGGAGCACCCGCTCGCGGTCGCGATCGAGCCGATGACGGCGCCGGCCAACGCCTTCGCCTCCGGCGTCGACCTGCGCACCCTCGCGCCCGGCGACGTGTTCGAGGCCCAGTGGGGCGTGACGTTCCGCGGCTGAAGACGTCTCTCGTCGAGATCGCACGTGCGGCGCGAGAGCACACGTTCGCGCCGGCCCGGAGCGCGTGATCTCGCGCCCCGAGACCTCGATCAGCGGGCGAGCCACCCCCCATCGACCACCAGCACGTGGCCGTTGACGTAGGCCGCATCCGGGCCGCAGAGGAACGCGGTCGGACCGGCGATGTCGGCGGCATCGGCCCACCGGCCGGCGGGGATGCGACCGCGGATCTCGCGCTCGCGGGAGGCGTCCTCGCGCAGGGCGGTGGTGTTGTCCGTGCGCACGTATCCGGGGGCGATCGCGTTGACGGTGACCCCCGCGGCGCCCCACTCGTTCGCGAGCGCCTTCGTCATGCCGACGACGGCATGCTTGCTCGCGGCGTACGACACCACGTTGATCCCCCCTTGGAACGACAGAAGGGACGCGATCGTCACGATCCGGCCGTAGCGCCTGTCGACCATCCCCCGCCCGACGGCCTGAGTGAGCAGCCAGACGGCGTTGAGGTCGACGTCGAGAACGCGGCCCCACGCGTCCGGCGCGTGATCGACCGCGGGCTCCCGGTGGATGATCCCCGCGTTGTTGACCAGGATGTCGATCGGCTCCCCCGCCGCGAGCTCCGCCCCGACGGCCGACGTCGCCGCGAGATCGGAGAGGTCGCAGGCGACCGTCGAGACCCGATGCCCCTCCGCCCGCAGCTCGTCCGCCCCGCGATGCACCGATTCGCGCCCCACCAGCAGCAGGTCGGCACCGCGCTCGGCGAGCGCCCGCGCGCAGGCGAGCCCGATCCCGCCTCCGGCGCCGGTGACGACGGCCCGCCTTCCCGCGAGCGGCAGCGCGGTGGATGACGGACGGAGGGATGCCGCCGCCCCGCTCACCGCAGTCCTCCCACGTCGACCGCCTCGACGTCGCTGTAGTCGACGTTCTCCCCCGCCATGGCCCAGATGAAGCTGTACGCCGCTGTCGCCGAGCCCGAGTGAATCGACCACGGCGGTGACACGACGGCATCCCGGTTCCGCAGGATGAGGTGACGGGTGTCGTCCGGGCGACCCATGAGGTGGACCAGCGGAGCATCGCCGAGGCCGTCGTAGAGGTAGATCTCGGTGCGCCGGGAATGCGTGTGCGCCGGCATGGTGTTCCACACCGACCCGGGTTCCAGGGTGGTGATGCCCAGCACGAGCTGGTCGGACCGGATGCCGTCGGCGTGGACGTACTTGCGGATCGTCCGATCGTTCGCGCCCTCCGCCGAGCCCAGGCGCACCGCCTCGACCTCGTCCCGCCGAGCGAGCGCCGCCGTCGTCGACCCGTGCGCCGGCGCGGAGACCAGGTACACCTCGCCGCGCCCGCCGAGTCGGATGCCGGTCGTCCCCCGGGGCAGATAGAGGACGTCGTGCGGACCGACGACGAACTCCCCGGCGGAGGAGAGCACGGCGACCTCGCCCGACAGCCCGACCAGTGCGGCTTCGCGCCGCTCGAGCAGGTGCGACGCCCGCAGCGCATCCGGAGCGGTGACGGCCAGCTCCTCACCCGCCGGGCTGATCCCCGCGATGAGCAGCCGATCGTCGTGGGTGTACGCGAACCTGACCTCGCCGGTCCGGAAGAGGTCGGAGACGACGAAGCGCTCCCGCAGCCTTCGCGAATCGAGCGCGCTCACGTCGTCCGGGTGTGTGCTCCACAGTTCGGAAATCGTCATCCCTGCTCCTTTGTATTCCGCTGAGCGGAAAAGGTTTCCTATCCAGCAGAACTCTATCCATAATGGGGTTCGTTGTCAGCAGGCGCCGGGAATGAGCCCGGCAGCGTGAATCAAGGAGGATCTCGTGGCACACATGCGAAGGCGCATCGGCGCGGCACTGGCGGTCGGTCTCGCCGTCTCCCTCGTCGCGGGCTGCGCGCCGGGCCCGATCGAGGACGACTCGCCGCAGGAGGTGCAGTCGATGGACCCGGCGGACTTCGCCGGGAAGACCCTGACGTACATGTACTTCACGGACGGCCCCGACGAGCAGGCGACGCGGGACCTCGTCGCCCAGTTCGAGCAGCAGTACGACGTGACCGTGGACCTCGAGATCCTGCCGTACGCCGACATGGTGACCTCGACGCTGAACCGCCTCTCAGGCGGCAACGCCCCCGACGTGGCCCGGCTCACCAGCCTCACCGACTTCCGCGACGACCTGCTCGAGCTCGACCCCTACCTCGGCGACGACTACGCGGACCAGTTCCTTCCCGGACCGCTCGAGGCCGTGCGCAGCGACGACGGCGCCCTGCTCGCGGTTCCGAGCGATCTGACGATGAACGGCCCCTTCGTGAACCTCGATCTGTTCGAGCGCGCAGGAGTGCCCGTTCCCGAGAAGTGGACCTGGGACGAGATGATCGCCGCCGCGACGAAGGTCAAGGAGGCGACCGGCACGCCCTACGCCTTCGCGATGGACAAGTCGGGGCACCGTCTGTCGACGGTGCTCAGCGAGTACGGCACCTATCTGCTCGGCCCCGACGGCAACGCCCTGGACGTCGACACGGCCGTCGAGGCCCTGCAGCCGCTCGTCGACATGATGGCCGACGACGACATGCCCGCCGACTTCTGGCTCGGCTCGGGATCGCGTTACGCCGGCGCGAACGAGATCTTCCTGTCGGGAGACGCCCCCGTGTACCTCTCCGGCAACTGGCAGGTCGCCCAGTTCGCCAAGAACGCCGGGTTCTCCTGGGCGGTCGCGCCCAACCCCTGCGCCGAGCAGTGCGGGGGCTTCCCGGGCGGGAAGTTCATGGCCGCCTTCCGCGAATCCGAGAACCCCGCCCTCGCCGCCGAGTTCCTGCGCTTCATGAACGACACGGAGCACCAGGAGACCTTCGTCGCCACGGCGGGCGCCCTCTCCACCCGCAAGGACCTGTCGGAGACCGGCGTGACCTACGCGGACCCCGTCACCCAGACGGCGATGGACACGTTCCGGGCCGATCTGCTCATCACCCCCGAGGCGGGCTTCGCCTCCAATGCCAACCCGGCCTTCGCCGCGGCGGCGACCGACCTCGTCGAAGCCGTCTCCCTGGTAGTCAGCGGACAGACCGATCTGCGTTCCGCTCTGACGACCCTCGACGGGCAGATCGACGACCTCGTGGCGGAACTCGACCGATGACCACCGTCACCATGACGACCTCCCGGCCGCCGCGGACGCGGTGGTCGGGGGGCCGGTGGGGCATGCGCCTCGCCCCCTACCTCTTCCTGCTGCCGAACATGGCGATCTTCGCCGTCTTCACGATCTACCCGGCGGCCAACGGCTTCAACATGTCGCTGTACGAGTCCAACAACGGCCGGACGTTCCGGCCCGTCGGCCTCGACAACTACTCGCGCATCCTCTCCGATGACGAGTTCTGGGGCGTGGCGCGCAACACGGTCGTCTACGCCCTGGCGTTCGTCGTGCTGGGCACGCTCATCGCGCTCACGATGTCGGTGCTGGTGAATGCGCAGCAGCGCGGAAAGACCTTCTTCCGCGCGGTGTTCTTCATCCCCGTCCTGGTCTCGCCCGTCGTCGTCGGCCTGATCTGGAACTGGATGCTGGAACGACAGAACGGCCTGGTCAACACCGCGCTCGGCTGGATCGGCATCCCCGCGGTCCCCTGGCTCGTCGAGGGCCCGGCCGCGATGGTCGCCATCGTCCTCGTCGGGATCTGGATGCAGATGGGGTTCTACCTCCTGATCCTTCTCGCCGGCCTCCAGTCGATCGACCCGAGCCTGTACGAGGCGGCTCGCATGGACGGCGCGAACTGGTGGCAGCAGTTCCGCTCGATCACCGTTCCGATGCTGCAGCCGAGCCTCGTCGTGGTCGTGGTCCTCGCCACGATCCACGGGTTCCAGTCCTTCGACTTCATCTACACGCTCACCGGCGGCGGGCCGGTGGGTGCCACCACCCTGATGGTCCAGTACATCTACGAGAACGGCTTCCAGTCGCCCATCCGCTACGGCATCGCCACCGCCGGGGGCGTGCTGCTGTTCCTCGTGGTCTTCACGCTCACCATCGTCAACTGGCTGATCAGCCGTAAGAGGGAAGCCGTATGAGCGCCACCCGCACACTCACCACGGCCGAGCGTCCCGCCCGGACGTGGACGTCGCTGAGCCCGAAGAGCCCGAAGGTGTCCGACGTGCTGCGCGTCGTCATCCTCGTGGGCGGCGCGCTGGCGTGCCTCATCCCCCTGCTGTGGATGTTCCTCGGGTCCTTCAAGTCGCAGAGCGAGCTCGCCGCCCGACCGCCGTCGTTCCTCCCCGACTCCTGGGGCCTCGACAACTACACGGAGGCACTGAGCAGGTTCAACTTCGCTCAGTACCTGACGAACAGCGTGATCGTGACGGTCGCCGCGACCGTCCTGACGGTCGTCATCAACGCGATGGCGGCCTACGCCCTGGCCAAGTACAACTTCCGCGGGAAGAACGTGCTGTTCCTGCTGACCCTGGCCACCATCATGATCCCGCTGCAGGTCATCCTGATCCCGGTGTATCAGGTCGTGGCATCCCTCGGTCTGGTCAACACCCTGTGGGGCATGATCATCCCGGCCGCGGCAACGCCCACCGGGGTGTTCCTGCTCCGCCAGTACATGCTGTCGATCCCCGACGAGCTCATCGAAGCGGCCCGCGTGGACGGTTCGGGCGAGTTCCGCACGTTCGTGCGCATCGTGCTGCCGCTGTGCACCCCGGCCTTGGCGGTGGTCGCCATCTTCTCGGTGATGTGGCGGTGGAGCGACTTCCTCTGGCCGCTCGTCGTCGCCCAGAGCGAGTCGGTCTACACCCTGCCCGTGGCCCTCGCCCGCTTCAACGCCGAGCTCACCGTGCCGTTCAACCTCATCCTCGCGATGGGCGTGGTCTCGACGATCCCGGTCCTGGTGATCTTCCTGATCTTCCAGCGCCAGATCGCCACCGGCATCGCGAACACCGGCATCAAGTAACGCCTCCGGAGAACACATGACTGACCCGACCGCGCCCACGGGGCGCACCGTCCACCTGACCGATGCGGACGGGACCGTCCGCGACTGGCTCGTCTCCCCGGCCTGGGCCCTCCCGTGCACGGACCTCGACCGGTTCCTGAACGCCTCGGGCGAGCCCTGGGGCGGCGGGCGCCGATACACCGACGGACTCCCGGATGCCGCCGACGGACGCTGGGTGCTGACCCAGGGCCCCGACGTGGCGATGCTGAAGGAGCGGATGCTCGACGCGCACGCGATCGACACGGACCAGCGCCTGCCGGACGTGACGGAGGGCGGACCCCTCTCATGGACGGCCTTCGACCGCACGTTCGACGGCACCTGGCGCCGCGTCCGCACCGGCTGGGACGGTCTCGTCGACTGGTCCGCGTTCTGCTTCACCCCGGAGTACCGGGCGTCCCTCGCGGCGACGGTGCTCGAGGTCGACCAGGCCGAGTGGCGCACCCTCGAGCTGCACACGACGGGGCCGTTCGTGCTGTGGGTCGACGGAGGGGTCGTCCTGTCGGGCGGGACGGTGTCGTACATGGAGCCCGAGGTGCACCGCGTCCGCGTGCGGCTGCACTCACGGACCACCGCGATCCACCTCGCGACGTGGCAGGTGGCGTTCCGCGAGGTGCGCCACATCGCGCGGCTGCGCGTGGTGGGACTCCCCGTCCGCGTCGTCATCCCCTCGCCCGGTGCCGATGAACACGCGGCGGCGCTCGCCGAGGGCGTGCTCGCGCGCGTCGGCTCGACGAGCTGGGCGCGCATGGGCGACACCGCCGACCTCGTCGCGCCGCGCGACGTCCGCCTCCGCGTGCGGGTGGGCGACGGCTCCTGGCAGCACGTGCAGGCCGACCCGCGGGGACGCGTGACGTACTCGCTCGCGGGCGCCGCCGAGGAGGAGGACGAGGGCGCCGACGTGGAACGCTCGGCCGGGGCCTCGATGCTCTCCAGCGGCGAGACGATCGTCGAGGTCGGACTCGACGACGACCGATGCCCGCAGACGGTGCGCCTCCGCGTCGCGCCGCTGCCCTCCGACAGCGTCGAGCGCAGCGCCGGCGACCCCGCCCGGTGGCGTGCGGACGTGCTCACCCACGTCGCAGTTGACGGCGACGACGTGCGCGAGGCGGGGGTGGCCGGGGTCCTCGCGCGGTTCGCGCTGGATCCGTCGACCCGGGTCACGGCCGACGACCTGTCGTCCGCCCGCCACCGCATCGTGACCCGCGGCGACTGCGCCGACTTCGAGGTCATCGCGTTGCTGTTCGCCTGGCATTGGATCCCCGAGGCCCAGTGGGCCGAGGGTCTGCGGGAACAGGTGCGGCGCGAGCTGACGGCGATGAAGTACTGGATCACGCAGCCCGGGCTGGATGCCATGTGCTACTTCACCGAGAACCACCAGTTCGTCTGGCACGTCGCCGAGACGCTGGCCGGTGAGGCGTTCCCCGACGACGTGTTCACGGTCGACGGCCGCAGGGGGCGGGACCACGCGGACGAGGCCCGTCGCCGCGCCGCGGGCTGGCTGCAGCGCAAGCTCCGCGGCGGGTACAGCGAGTTCGACTCCAACGCCTACCTCGCCATCGACGCCTACGCGATGACCGCGCTGATCGAGCTCGCCGCCGACCACCGGCTGACCCCGGCGGCGACGACCCTGCTGGACAAGACGCTCGTCACCCTCGCGAGCAACTCGTGGCGCGGCGTGCACGGCGCCGCGCACGGGCGGTCGTACGTGCACACGTTGCGCAGCAGCCGGTACGAGGAGACATCGCCGATCCTGCGCCTGATCGCGGGGGTCGGGACGCTGAACGACGCGGTTCTGCCCGTCACCGCCCTCGCCCTCGCCCGGGAGTACCGCATCCCCGAGGTGGTCCGGGAGCTCGCGCGCACCGAGCCGGAGCTGTGGGAGGGGCGGCAGGTCTACCGCGGCGAGCTCGCCTTCGAGCGCGACCTGCTCTCCCGCCCGTACCGCTCCGACCTCCGTGTGCATCGCACCCCCGACGTCATGCTGGCGAGCGTCCAGGACTACCGCGCGGGCCTGCCGGGGCTCCAGGAGCACCTGTGGGGCGCGACCCTCGGACGCGAGACCCAGGTCTTCGTCACGCACCCCGCCAACGCCGACACCGGGTCGGCCGCCCGCCCGAACGGCTGGGCGGGTCACCGCGTGCTCGGCCGCGTGCATCAGCACGCCGACGTCGTGGTCCACCTGCAACGCTTCACCACGACGGATCCCCGGGCCGCGACCCACCTGTGGTTCCCGACGGCGCAGTTCGACGAGATCCACCGGGACGGCGACTGGCTGTTCGGGCGCCGAGGCGACGGGTACGTCGCCATCGCGACCGACGGCGGTGTGCGCGCGGTCCGCGCCGGCGACACGGCGGACCAGGAATGGATGCCGCGACGTGGCGGATCCGCCTGGATCGCCGTCGTGGGACGCCGTGCCACGGGCGGCGAGTTCCCCGCGTGGTGCCGAGCGCTGGCCGAGAGCGCCGTGGAGTGGCATCCGGATCCCGAGAACCCGGGAGTGCGCTGGCAACCGGCCGGCCGCGCGGAGGTCGAGGTCGGCTGGGACGGCCCGTTCCTCGTCGACGGGACGCCCGCCGGGTTCGAGGACGGACGCATCGCGCCCGAGCCGCACCTGTCCAACCCCGCCGTCACGCTCCGTTTCGGCGACGACGCCGCCGACGTGGTCTGGGGCGGCGCGACCCTGCGTCTCGACATCGCCGCGGCGGTCGCCGCGACCGAGGAGGTGATCGTCGATGGCCGGTGAGGACCTGTCGTCGGCCGAGTCCGCCTCGGCGCCGCTCCCTCCGCTGACGGCCGACCGGTTCTCGGCGGAGCAGCGGCGCCTCGAAGACGACGTGCAGCGCGCGACGGCCGAGAGCGGACTGACCCGGTGGTTCTGGGGCGAGGGCGTGTGCCTGCTCGCCGCCGTCCGCCTGGCCGAGGCTCGGGGCGAACGCACCCCCGCCTGGGTGGAGCGGTTCTTCGCGGCCTACGCCGACGCGCCCCCGACGCTCGAACACGTGAACAACCTCGCCCCGGGCGCCGCGCTCGCCCATCTGCACCGGGCAGCACCGACGGCGGCGAGCGCGTCGCTGATCGCGGCGAGCCTGGAGTGGTACGCGGCGGCGCCGGAGGCGACGCGGACCGCCGAGGGCGCCCTGGAGCACTGGCCGGGCGGCGTGTGGGCCGACACGGTGTACATGGCGGGGCAGTTCCTGCTGCGCGCCGGCATCGCGCTGGACCGACCCGACCTGATCGCCGAAGCCGTGACGCAGTGGCTGCTGCACGCCGACCTGCTGCAGCATCCGGACTCGGCGCTGCTCGTCCACGGCACCAACGCCGGGGTGCGCATCGACTGCCACTGGGGCCGCGCCAACGCGTGGTTCGCGCTCGCGGGCGCGGACCTGCTGCGCACGACGGGCGACGAGCGGGTGCGCGCCCGTCTGGTGCCGCTGCTGCGGGCCGCCGTGGCATGCCAGCCCGATCACGGGGTCTGGGACGTGCTGCTCGACTCGCCGCCGGAGGTCCGCGGCATCCTGGAGACCTCCGCCGCCGCGGGCCTCGGGGCCGCGCTGCTGCGGACGGCGACCGCGCTGGGTCCCGGCGACCCGGTGTCGGCTGGACTCTTCCGTGCCGGAGAACGCGCGGTGCTGGGGGCGCTCGCCTACGTGCGCGACGGTCTGCTCACCCGCGTCAGCGCCGGCACCATCCTCCAGCTCATCCCGTTCGGTTACTCGGTCATCCGCGACGACCGTCCCCAGCCCTGGGGACAGGGTCTGGCGATGGAGGCCCTGGCCGCCTGGCGCGAGACGCACCCCGCCCCCACCGACCACGAGGAGAAGGCCCGATGACCGTCGAGACCCGTTTCGCCCACAGCCCGTCCGCCGTCGCGGCGATGTCGACGTCGCAGCTGCGCGACGCGTTCGTCGCCGACCTCTTCGCGCCCGGCGAGGTGCGCGGCGTCTATCTGCACCACGACCGCATCCTGGCGCTGGGCGTCAGCCCGCTCGCCGAGCCGCTGGACCTCCCCGTTCCCGATCAGGTGCGGGCGCGCACGCTGCTGCAGCGCCGCGAGGCCGGGGTGATCAACGTCGGCGGCCCCGGCCGTGTCGTCGCGGACGGCTCGGACCACCCCCTCGCCCACACCGAGGCGCTCTACCTCGGGCGCGGCACGGAACAGGTGCGCTTCGTCTCGGACGACGCGGCCGACCCGGCGGCGTTCTACGTGTTCACGGCCGCGGCGCACGTCGACCTTCCGACCACCCGGATCGCCCGCGAGCAGATGAACGTGGTGGAGATCGGGACTCCGGATGCCTCCAACCACCGCACCCTCCACCAGTGCATCATCGAGGGTCGTACGCGCAGCGCCAACATCGCGTTCGGCTTCACCACGGTGCATTCCGGGAGCGCGTGGAACACGATGCCCCCGCACACGCACGACCGCCGGACGGAGTGCTACCTCTACTTCGATCTCGCCGAGGCCGACCGCGTGTTCCACATCATGGGCGAGCCCGACGAGACGCGGCACGTCGTCCTGGCCGACCGGCAGCTCGTGGCATCCCCGAGCTGGTCCGTCCACTTCGGCGCGGGAACCGGCCCCTACAGCTTCGTGTGGGCGACGGCGGGAGAGAATGCGGCGTACGACGATATGGACGCCGTGGTGACGGCGGACATCCGATGACGTGTGAGGACGCCCCATGACCGATCCCGCTGCGCCGCGCTCCGCCCTCGCGAAGGGCCTGGACATGCTCGAGGCCGTGCTCACCACCGACCGCCTCTCCGAGCTCGCCCGCGCCACGGGGATGTCGCCGAGCACCGCTCACCGGGTGCTGAACGAGCTCGTCAGCGCGGGGTGGGTCTCGCAGGACGAGGACAAGCGTTACCTGCCCGGTCGCCACCTGCACTCGATCGCCGGCCTCCTCCGGGAGGACGGGGAGATCGGCCGCGCCGCCCGCCCGTACCTCGAGGAGCTGCGCCGCGCGAGCGGGATGACCGTGCACTTCGGGATCGTGAAGGGCGACAGCGTCATGTACGCCGACAAGCTCGACGGCCTGGGCTCGTACCGGATGAAGTCCCGCGTGGGCGGGATCGTCCCGTTGCACTCGACCTCGATCGGCAAGGCATACCTTGCGACCCTGCCGGACGTGCGCGTCGCCGAGATCGTCGACCGCACCGGGATGGAGAAGGTGACGGAGAACTCGCTGACGACCCGCGGCGCACTGCTCGAGGATCTTCTCACCACCCGTCAGCGCGGCTGGGCGCTCGACAACGGCGAGAACGAGCCCAGCCTGCGCTGCGTCGGGGCGGCGGTGTACGACGCGTCGGGCCGGGCCATCGGCGGAGCGAGCGTCTCGGCGCTGGAGTTCGAGCTGCCGCCGGGTCGCCTCGACAGCGTCGCCGTCGACGTCCAGCACGCCGCGTCGATGATCAGTCACGCGCTCGGACATCCGGGCCCGCGCACATGAGCGCGACCGAGGTGCTGTGTCTGGGCGAGGCGCTCGCGGTGATCACGGTCGCCGGCGACCTCTCGTCCGCGACTCCCCCACCCGTGCACGTCGGCGGCGCGGAGGCGAACGTGGCGCAGCACCTCGCCGCCCAGGGGATCGCTGCCGCATGGACGTCGCGCGTGGGGGACGATCCGTTCGGCCGACTCGTCCTGGCCACGCTCTCCCGGGCCGGTGTCGACGTCTCCGGCGTGACCGTCGACCCGACGCATCCCACCGGGATGTACGTCAAGGAGGCCCGACCCGACGGCACGAGCGTCATGCACTACTACCGGAGCGGCTCCGCCGCATCGGCGATGGACGCCTCCGATCTCGAGCGGCTCCCCCTCGACGGCATCCGGTGGGTCCACGTCTCGGGAATCACCCCGGCGATCTCGTCCGGAGCGGCGGATCTGGTCGACGCGCTGATCGACGCGGCCCACGCCCGCGGCGTCCGCGTGTCGTTCGACGTCAACCACCGGCCGAGACTCTGGGCCGACCTGGACACCGCCGCCGACCACCTCCTCGCGACGGCGCAGCGCGCCGACCTCGTCCTCGTCGGCCGCGACGAGGCCGAGTCGCTCTGGGGCACCACCACCGCCGACGACGTGTTCGCCGTGCTGGACCGTCCCCCTCTGGTCGTCGTCAAGGACGGCGAGATCGAGGCTGTCGAGCTCGACCGCGCGACAGGACGGCGGACCGCCGTGCCGACGCCGATCGCCGCGATGGTCGAGCCCGTGGGCGCGGGCGACGCCTTCGCCGGCGGCTACCTCGCCGGACTCCTCCGCGGCGAAGACGCATCCGCCCGCCTGGCCCGGGGGCACGCCTGCGCCGGCTGGACGATCGGCGGTCCGGAGGACGTCCGGCCCGGCCATCACCCACTCGCCTTCATCCCGTCCTGAGGAGCCAGCCATGACGACCGCCTACTTCGACATCGCCTTCGACCGTCAGCCGCTGATGGGCGTCTTCCGCAACCTCTCCGCCACCGCCGCTGTGGCGCGCGCCGAGAGGGCCTGGGATGCGGGCGTCCGCAACGTCGAGATCCCCGTGCAGTCGACGGACGCCCTGCCGACCCTGCGAGCCGTCGTCGCCGCCGGGCGCGAGCGGGGCCTCGATGTGGGGGCCGGGACGGTCGTGGACGTCGACCAGTTCGCGGAGGTCTCCGCCGCCGGTGCGGCCTACACCGTGTCTCCGGGACTGGATGCCGACATCGTGCGCGCCGCTCTCGAGCGCGGCATCCCGCACCTCCCCGGCGTGGCGACTCCGAGCGAGATCCTCACCGCGCGGCGACTGGGGCTGAGGTGGCTGAAGGCCTTTCCGGCATCCGTTCTGGGCGCCGACTGGATCCGGGCGATGCGCGGTCCGTTTCCCGACGTGCGTTTCGTCGCGACCGGCGGCATGGTCCTGGATGCGGCTCCCGCCTTCCTCGCCGCGGGTGTCGGGACCGTCGCCCTCGGCGACGCCTTCGACGACGACGAGGCCTGCGAACGCATCGCGACGATGATGCGCGACGCCTGACCGGCCGGCCCGCGGCCGCCGCCGCCCGCCGCCCGCCGCACCGGGTTGACGCGATCTCGCGCCTCGATTCGCCCCCGTCCACCCGCCGACACGCGCGCAGAACGCGCTTTTGTCCCCCAAATGGGGGACACGGGATTTCCCCTATGACCTGGGAGGATTTCGCTTCAAGCCCTTTATCCTTAGGGGAGGCGGAAGGCTACCATCACGGGACGGCTTGCGCCGCACACCGAGGAGATCGAGGTCCACATCCTCGGATCTCTACCCGATAGTGCCGACGGAGGCCGGGGTCTCGCGGTGCCGGGGGACGCCTGCACCGTCCTGATGGAAAGTGCCCGACATGAGCATCGCCGTCTCCTCCGCCCGCCCCCTCGGAGGCCTCACGGCGTCCCGCTTCTCGCAGCGCCTCGGCGCGGTCCCGACGATGCACGTGGCGGGGCTGGTGCTCGTGGTGC
Organism: Microbacterium sp. HMH0099; assembly: GCF_049384025.1. Lineage (NCBI taxonomy): Bacteria > Bacillati > Actinomycetota > Actinomycetes > Micrococcales > Microbacteriaceae > Microbacterium > Microbacterium sp. HMH0099. The sequence goes on from NZ_JBMRJR010000001.1 coordinate 481,424, forward strand.
TCGTCGGCGGCATCCTCGCCTCCATCCTCACCACGAGCGACCCCCAGTGGTGGCAGCTGCACTTCAGTCAGCTCGGCACGTTCCACGACCTCTCCGGGGGGCTGTTCAACAACACCCTCAAGGTGGGCGGCATGATCGTCGTCGTCTTCGCGGTGCGCGTGCGCCGGGACCTCGTGCGTCTCGGACGGACCGCCGCGCGCCGCGGCGCCGCCACCATGGCGCAGATCTGCCTGACGACCGTCGGGGTGAACCTCGCGCTGGTCGGCTGCATCCCGCTCAACACCATCAAGAGCCTGCATGACAACGTCGCCGCCATGATGGTGCTCGGGTTCAGCGCGCTGCTGCTCACGTCACCGATCCTTCTGCACCGCATGCCGAAGCGCCTCCTGCTGACCACGGTGTCCGCCTTCGTGCTGCTCTTCGCCGGCGCGTGGCTGTTCGTGGACGAGACCATCAACCTCGCCCTGTTCGAGGTCATCGCTTTCGCGATCATGTTCGCGTGGTCGGGCGTCTTCACCCACTGCCTCGCCCTCCGCACCGCCCAGCTCGCCGCGGTCGGGACCATGGATGCCACGGCCCCGGCGTCCGCGCCGACCTCCGACGCGCGCCGGGTCGACGGCATCCCGTCCTCGCTGTCCGGTGGGACGCACGTCGTCCTGCGCCGGCGTCTCCGCACCTCGTCTGCGCTGCGGACCGCGGTGCTCGCGTCCCGGGGATCGGCGGACCGGACCGACACCCGCGGATGGGCGACGGGTCGTGATGGAAGCGACGGGCCCGGGTCGCGGCGCGGCGCCACCCGCGGCGCGACGTCGCCGAGCCGCGACGGCCGGCTCTCCGCGGGACCCCGCTCGACTCAGTGCGCGATCGCGCCGCGGGTCACCGCTCCCGACGAGCGGGGGTGGGCGACGGTCAGCACGGTCGCACCCGACGGCCGGAAGCGGGCGACGGTCAGCGGCGTCGCAGTGCCCGCCGGCTCGGCGCCGCGCCGGCGTCCGGCGCCGGAGCACCCCCGTCGCCGTCCCCCGCAGGAGCAGACGCGTCCGCAGCGCCGGAGCGCCGCGCCTCGCGCCGTTCCCGTGCTCCCTCGACGAGGTTGTACAGCGTCGGCAGCACGAGCAGCGTCAGCACGGTGGACGACACCAGACCGCCGATGACCACCACGGCCAGCGGCTGAGAGATGAAGCCGCCGTGCCCGGTGATGCCCAGGGCCATCGGGACGAGCGCGAAGATCGCCGCCAGCGCCGTCATGAGGATCGGGCGCAGTCGCCGCGCCCCGCCGACGATGACCGCGTCGTGCACGCTCAGTCCGCGGGTCCGGTACTGGTTCACCAGGTCGATGAGGACGATCGCGTTGGTCACGACGATGCCGACGAGCATCAGCGCGCCGATGAGACCCGCGACGCCGAGCGGCACACCGGTCGCCAGCAGCAGGAGGATCGCGCCGGTCGCCGCGAACGGCACCGAGATGAGCAGCAGAAGCGGCTGTCGGAGCGACTTGAAGGTCGCGACCATCACGACGTAGACGATCAGGATGGCCGCCAGCAGCGCCAGTCCCAGTTGACCGAACGCGTCCTGCTGGTCGGCGACGACGCCGCCCACCTCGGCGGTCGCCCCGGCCGGCAGCGCCGCCCCCGCCAGAGCGTCCCGAACCGAGGCCGACGAACTGGCGAGGTCGTCGGACGTCGGGGTGACGGTGACGCTCGCGGTGCGGAGTCCCCGCGCCGTCGTGATCGACGGCGGCGTCTCGCTCGTCTCGACCGTCGCGATCTGGTCGAGGCGGACGGGGCCGGTGGCCGTGGGGATCTCGAGCGCGCGGAGCTCGTCGATGGTCGCGGGTCGGTCGGCGGCGGCGATGTAGACGGTGACGCCGCGGCCGTCGAGCTCGACGGTGCCGGCCTGGCGCGGCTGTCCCGTGTTGGCGACGAGGGCGCCGACGGCGGTCTCGCTCAGTCCGGCCGCCGCGGCGGCGTCGCGGTCGACCCGCACGGACACGAACGGCAGCGACGCGGACAGGCTGCTGGTGACCTGCCCGATGCCCTCGCGCCCGTCGAGGGCGGCGACGACGGCGTCGGTCGCCTGCTGCAGCGCCTGCCCGTCGGGAGCGGTCACGTCCACGGAGATGTCGCTCGAGCCGAAGCCGCCGCCCGCCGCGGCGACCTCGATCTCCCCCGCGCCGTCGAGGGCGGACAGCTCCGTCCGCACCCGCTCGCGCAGGTCGACCTGGTCGGCGCCGGACTCGGTGGTGATCGAGTACGTGATCCCGGACCCGCCGCCCGAGAAGGCGTCGCGGAGGGCCGAACCGCTCGACCCGATGGAGGTCTGCACGGTCTCGACACCCGGGATGTCGAGCAGCACGTCCTCCACGCGCTGCGCCGCGGCGTTCTCGGCATCCAGGCTGGGGGCGGCCCCGATCTCCTGGGTGACGGTGAACGTGTTCTGGCCGGAGTCGCCGAGGAAGTCGGTCTTGAGCAGCGGATACGTCGCCACGGTGCCGCCGAGCACGAGAAGGGCGACGCCCAGCGTGGCCCACGAGTGCTTCAGCGTCCAGCTGAGGACCGGCACGTACGCCTTCTGCAGCCGGGAGGGCGGCGCGGAGGGAGACTCGGGGTCGACGGGTTCGCCGGCGGCATCCCGGACGACCTTTCCGGGCTTGAGGAACCAGGATGCCAGGACGGGCACGATCGTCAGCGACACGAGGAGCGAGGCGGTCATCGCCAGCGTCACCGTGAGCGAGAAGGGGCGGAACAGCTCCCCGGTCACGTCGCCGACGAACGCGATCGGAAGGAACACCGCGACGGAGGTGATCGTGGATGCCGTGATGGCGGCGGCCACCTCACGGACGGCGCGGATGATGGTCGGGATCTTCTCCGCGTCGCCGACGTAGTGCCGCTTGATGTTCTCGATGACGACGATGGAGTCGTCCACGACGCGGCCGATGGCGATGGTGAGCGCGCCCAGCGTGAGGATGTTCAGCGAGTACCCGAACGCCTGCAGGCCGATGAAGGTCGCGAGCACGCTGGTCGGGATGGAGATCGCCGTGACGAGCGTCGACCGCACCGACATCAGGAAGACGAGGATGACGACGACGGCGAAGGCGAGGCCGAGCAGGCCCTCCTGCGCGAGCGCCTCGATCGACTGCTGGACGAAGGGCGCCTGGTCGAACACGACGGTGAACTGCGCCCCGCCGAGAGCGTCCTCGAGGTCGGGCAGCACGGCCAGGACGCCGCGCGAGACGTCGACGGTGTTGGCGGCCGGCAGCTTGGTGACGGCGATGGTCAGGGCATCCTGACCGTCGACGCGCGACAGGGTCGTGACCGGGTCCTGCTCCTGGACGACCGCAGCGACGTCGCCGATCGTCGTGGCTCCGGCGGCGAACTGCTCCGCGTCGGTGGGGACGAGCGGCAGAGCACTGACGTCCTCGACGCTCGTGAGCTTGGCCCCGGTCTGGACGGTGAGCGTCTCGTCGCCCTCGGTCAGCTCACCGCCCGGGAAGAGCACGCCGTTCGCGTCGAGGGCGTCGGTGATGGCCTGCTGCGAGAAGCCGCGCTCGGCGAGCGCCGCAGTGTCGGGGGTGATGGTGACGCGCTGTCCAACTCCGCCGACGACCTGGGCGGCGTTGACGCCGTCGACGTCCTGCAGCTCGGGGATGACCGAGGACTCGAGCGTGGACTGGATCGTCTCGGCATCCGCGAACCCCGTCACCGCCAGCTGGATCACGGGGAAGTCGTCGATGCTGGCGGAGGCGACGGTCGTGTCGGCCGAGTCGGGCAGGTCGTCGTCGATGCGCCCGATCGCCGCGAGGATCTTCTGTTCCGCCGTGGCGAGGTCGGTGCCGTACGTGAAGGACGCGGACACGATCGACGCATTCGTCGTGCTGGTGGCCGTCGTCGACTCGAGTCCCTCCACGCCCTGGATCGCGCTCTCGATCGGGGTCGACACATCCGCCTCGACGACGTCCGGCGACGCGCCGGGGTACGTGGTCACGACGGCGAGCTGCGGGAACTCGATCGACGGGATCAGCTCCTGCTTGAGGCTCGTCAGCGCCAGACCGCCGAACAGGGCGGCGACGATGGTCACGAGCGCGATGAGCGCGCGGTTCCTCAGGCTCAGGACAGCCAGGTAGGACACGACGGAGGCCTCCGGGGGCGGATCGGATGCCGCAACGCGGCGTTTCGATACAAAGGTGTATCGAATGCGAGTATCGCATGCCGGCCCGCCAGGACGGCGGGGTTGCGCCCCGCGTCGAGACAGTCGGGCCGCGTCGCCGGCACGTTCCTCGCAGAAGGCGGCCGTTCTCGCAGGATTGTCGGCCGGAACGGCGAGATGCGCGTCGATGTGCGAGGGAGCCGTGTCAGCCGGCGGTCAGCGCGTGGCCGAGGGCCAGTCCGAGCGCGGCGAACGCGACCGAGCCGACGAACGACACCGCGGCGTAGACGACCGACGCGCGGGTGCGGCCCTCCTCGGCGAGGAGGACCGTCGTCACCGCGACGGCCGAGAACGTCGTGTAACCGCCGAGCAGGCCGGTGCCGAGGACGCTGCGCCATGTCGCGTCGGCGACGAGGGACGTCAGGATGCCGAGCGCCAGAGCCCCGGAGAGGTTGACCGCGAGCACGCCCCACGGGAAGCGGTCGCCCGCGACCCGCCGCACGGACGTGTCGACGAGGAAGCGCAGCGCCGCGCCGACGCCCCCGGCGACCGCGACCGCGACGAAGACGAGCGGCGTCATGCCGCACTCCGGCCGCGACGACCGAGGAGGAGGCCCGCCCATGCTGCTCCCGTGCCGAGCACGACCGTCGCGATCCCCCACCCCAGCAGGGCGGGGTCTGCCGCCTCGACGGCGAGGGCGCTGTAGGTCGTGAAGCCGCCCAGCACACCGGTGCCGACGAACAGCTGGGTGCGGCGCGAGCGTGGGGTCGGCGGCATCCGGGATCCGATCCCGAACAGGATGCCGATGAGGAACGCTCCCGCGACATTGATCAGCGGGACGAGGGCCGGACCGAGGTCGCCGGCGACGAGGCCCAGACCGGCGCGGGCGGCGGTGCCGAGCGTCCCGCCGAGGGCGACGAGTCCGACGTCGCGCCAGGTGGTCATCGCGCCAGCCTAGGCCCCGCCCTGGGCGCTGACTTGCCGCAGATGTACGCGCGAGGCCCCGCCGCGCGTACATCTGCGCCCAGTCACGGCACGCGGGGCAGGCAGCGGGAACGGGGGCGGCGGCGCAACCCCCGCGACGAGGGCGGGCCGCCCGGTCCAGGATCCGAGGACGACAGCGAGGAGGTCCCATGTCCTGGCGCAGATGGATCGCGACCGGAGCCGCCCTGATGCTCGCGGCGGGTCTCACGGGATGCGGCGTGCAGATCCCCCGCGACCCCGACGGCACCCTCGACCGCGTGACCGGCGGATAGCTGCACGCGGGCGTCACCCCCAACGGCACGTTCGTCCGGGTCGACGGCGGCGAGCCGACGGGCAGGGACGTCGAGGCGATCCGGGCGTTCGCCGACTCCCTCGACGCCGAGGTCGAGTGGACGGTCGGCGCAGAGGAGGCGCTGGTGCGCGGGCTCGAGAACGGCGATCTCGATGTCGTCGCCGGCGGTCTCACCGACAAGACGCCCTGGACGAACAAGGCCGGTATGACGCGGCCCTACGCCGAGGCGACGCTCGACGACGGCCGTACGGCGAAGCTCGTCATGCTCGTGCCGATCGGCGAGAACGCGTTCCTCTCGCGGCTCGAGACGTTCCTCGACGAGGAGATGGCCCGATGAGCCCCGAGACCACGAGCCCGGTGACCTTCGGCAGCACCACCCTCCCCGACCGGCAGGCCGAGGCCCTCCGCCGCGCGATCCGGCTCGAGTGGGTGACGATCGGCTGTCTCGTCGTGACCGCGACGCTCGTGCTCCTCGTCCTCGGCAACTCGCAGGCGATGAAGGCTGCGTGGGCGGAGGACCTGCTGTCGTTCATTCCGCCGCTGGCATTCCTCGCGGCCGTCCGGGTCAGCCGACGGCGCCCGACTCCGCGGCATCCCTACGGCTTCCATCGTTCCGTCGCCGTGGGCCATCTCGTCGCGGCGGTCGCGCTGACCGGTATGGGCGGCTTCCTCGTGGTCGACTCGGGGATCGGACTCCTGACCGCAGAACACCCGACCATCGGCACCGTCAACCTCTTCGGCGCGTCGATCTGGCTCGGCTGGCTCATGATCGCGGTGATGGCCGTGACGGCGGTGCCGCCCGTCATCCTCGGCCGGATGAAGATCGGTCTCGCCCGCGAGCTGCACGACAAGGTGCTGTATGCCGATGCAGACATGAACAAGGCCGACTGGATGACGGCGATCGGATCCATCGTCGGCGTGGCCGGGATCGGCATCGGATTGTGGTGGATGGATGCCGCCGCCGCCCTGTTCATCGCCGGCAGCATCGTCCACGACGGTCTGCGGAACCTGCGCTCCGCCGTCGTCGACCTGATGGACCGGCGCGCGACCACCTTCGACGGGCGCCACCCGCACCCGCTGGCCGAGCGCATCGACCAGTTCCTCGGAGAGCTGGACTGGGTCGACGCCGTCGGCAGCCGCGTCCGCGACGAGGGCCACGTCTTCCACGTCGAGTCGTTCGTCGTGCCCCGGGATGCCGCCGTGCCGCTCGAGGCGCTCGAGTTCGCGCGCGAGGCGTGCGTCGCCCTGGACTGGAAGGTGCAGGACATCGTCCTCGTCCCGGTGCGGGAGCTGCCGGAGGTCGTCCGCCCCTGAGACGCGGACGCGCGCGTCCGGCTGGCCCTGAGGTGTCGCAGATGTACTCGATGAGCCCCCGCGCGCGTGCATCTGCGACAGGTCACGGCAACGGCGCGGGACGGACCCGCGGGTCACTCCCCCAGGATGAGGCGACGGATCGCGGCATCCTTCGAGCCGCCGAGGTCCATCGTGCGACCGCGGCGGTAGAGCGAGAACACGCGCGGGTCGATGTAGCTGGAGCGCGCGACGGCCGGGGTGTTGCCGAGGGCCTCCGCGGTCGCTCGCACGGCGGCCACCTCCGCCTTCTTCCGCTCGTTCTTCCCGCCGGTGGTGCCCGACCTGGCGAGGGCCTCCGCCGCGAGGATGGTCCCGCGGAGCGTACGGAAGTCCTTGGCGCTGAACGGCCCCCCGGTGAGCGTCCGCACGTAGGCGTTGACGTCGCCCGGCGTGAGCGGGACGCGCCGCCGGCCGCGCTTGTAGCTCAGCAGCGCCGCGCGGGAACGGCCCACCGCCAGCTCGGAGATGAGTGCCGCGAGCTCCGCGTCGTGGAGCGACAGCTCGGCGCGCTTGCCGCTCTTGGCGGGGAACGAGAGCCGGATCAGGTCACCCTCCACGATCGCGTCGCGCCGCTGCAGCGTCGTCAGGCCCCGACTGCCGTTCGTCGCGAAGTAGCGGGCCGTGCCGACGCGCGGCGCCACCTGGTCCAGCAGACGGAAAGCGGCCGCGAGCACCCGTTCCCGGTCGGCCTCCGAGCGGCGCAACGACTGCGTGACCCGGGCCCGCGCACGCGGCATGGCCTCCGCCAGCTGCAGCGCGCGCGCGAACTTGCCCTTGTCCCGGCGCTTCGACCAGTCCGCGTGGTACGTGTACTGCCGGCGTCCGGCCTCGTCCGTCCCGACCGCCTGGATGTGGGCCCGCTCGTCCTGGGCGATCCACACCTCCCGCCACGCCGGCGGGATGACGAGCCCGCGGGCGCGTTCCGCGTCCCGCTCGGGCACGGCGGCGCCGGTGTGGTCGACGAATCGGAATCCCGTCCCCGACCGCACCCGGCGATAGCCCGGATCCTCGTACGGCCGGACGCGGATGAGTCGCGGCACCGTCAGTGGTTGCGGAGCATGTCGATCAGCTCCGCCTTCTTCTTGTCCGAGTACCCCGTGATGCCGAGCTCCTTGGCGCGCTTCTTCAGCTCGTCGACGGTGCGGTCCTCGTAGTCCTCGGCGTGCCCGCCGCGTTCGCCGACCTTGTCCCGCCCCTGTGCGGCGGCGGCGTTCGAGATGCGCGCGGCCTTCTCCTTCGAGTCGCCCTGCTCGCGCAGCTTCTCGTACAGGTCGGGGTCCTTCAGGCTGTTCGAGCCTCTCCCGTCGGGCATCGTCGTCTCCTCTCGATGGATGCCTCGACCGTAGGACCGTCGCCCGGGCCGCTCATCCGGGTTGACACGTCCCCGCTGTCCGTCGCTGTCGCCGCATCTCTTGACGGAGACGCGATATATCGCGATACTCGACAACAACGCGATATATCGCGAAAGGAGATGAAGGCATGAGTCTGGAGAAGTGGATCGTCCGACCGGGCGAGACGCGGGTCATCGACCTCGAGACGGTGCGCGAGATGAAGATCGGCCTCGTCGGAGGACAGGTCGACATCGTCGCGCACGACGACCCGGGCGCGCGCATCGAGGTGCACAACGTGACGGTCAAAGACCTGCGCATCGAGATGACCGGCGACAAGCTCGAGATCGACCACCCGCAGCTGCGGTGGGACAACTTCCTCGAGGTGTTCCGGAACTTCGGCTCCGGCGGACCCAAGGCCGAGATCAGCATCGCCGTCCCCCGCAGCGTGGTCCTCACGCTCGGCGTGGTCAGCGCGAGCGCCCTCGTCGCGGGACTGCGGTCCGACGCGAAGCTCAACACCGTCTCCGGCGACATCATCGTCGACGGGCTGGTCGGGGACGTCGGCCTGAACGCGGTCTCCGGCGACGTGCACGTGCGCGAGCTCGAGGGCGCCCTCAGTGCCAACAGCGTCTCGGGAGACGTGGCCGCCACGGGCGCTGTCACCAAGGCCTCCATCGACACCGTCTCGGGCGCGATGCTCGTCGACTCGACCGGGCCCGTCCAGTCCATCAGCCTCAACTCGGTCAGCGGCACCGCGACGATCCGTCTCGACCGGGAGCTCCCCGCCACCTACGTCGCCCGCTCCGTGAGCGGACGCGTGCAGATCGACGGGAACGTCCGGTCCGGCTCCGGGCCGACCAACTTCACCGGCTCGACCGGGACCCTGGCCGGCAGCTTCGTCGACGTCCGCGCCAACACCGTCTCGGCGGACATCACGGTGCTACGCCGCGGGGTGTCGGGCCTGCGTCCCGACGAGCTCGCCGGAGAGGAGGAGTGGTGATGAGCCCCGTCTTCTCGCACGGCGATCTCCGCCTGTACATCCTCAACCTGCTCGACGAGGCGCCCCGCCACGGGTACGACCTCATGCAGGCGCTCACCGACCGCACCGGCGGCACGTACTCCCCGTCCGCGGGCACGATCTATCCCCGGCTCGCCAAGCTCGAGGAAGAGGGTCTCGTCACCAAGACCGTCGATGGCCGCAAGACCGTCTACGCGATCACCGACGCCGGACGCGAGGAGGTGCGCTCCCGCGAGGGCGATCTCGAAGGCATCCAGGCCGGGCTCGCCGACAGTGTGCGGCTGATCGCCCAGGAGGTGCGCGGCAGCGTCAAGGACGCCATGCGCAGCCTGCGGGCGGACCTCGCCGCCGCCTCCCGGGAGGAACGCGAGCAGGCCTCGACCCCTATGGACGATGCCCGCGGCCGCAGCCGCGAGCAGCTGCACCGGGCGGATGCGGCGATCAATGAGTTCCGGGGGCGGACCCGCTCCGAGCTGCGATCGCACGTCGCCCGCGGCGGCGAGCTCACCGAGGCCGCCGTCGACGCCATCGAGACCGCGCTCGCGCGGGCGTCCGACGCGGTCGCCGAGGCGACCCGACGCTGAGCGTCCGGTCGCGGAGGCGACCCGGCGCTGAGCGTCACTCCCAGACGAGCTCCTCGTCCGGCGGCACCGTCTCGCCCAGCGGCACCACGAGCACGGGACGGTGCTGCCGATGGGTGAGGCGGGCCGCGACGGAGCCGGTCAGGAACTCGCGGATCGACTCGCCGAGCCCCCGCTTGCGGGTGCCGACGACGAGGAGCGACGCGTCGACCTTCTCGGCGAGGTCGATGATGGCCAAAGCCGGGTCGCCGATGAGCTGCCGCACGCTCCACGTGGCGTCGGAGCCGGACAGCGCCCGCGCCGATGCCGCTTCGACGTCGGCGAGGGCGGCGCGTGCGGCCGCCCCGGCGACGTCGACCGTCGCCGAGTGCACATAGCCGTCCGGGTCCTCGAACGACACGAAGCGAGTGGTGTCGACGTGCACCACCAGCAAGGGCACCCGCGACAGGACGGCGTAGCGCGCCGCCTCCTGGACCAGTCGGGGGGACTGTCCCGGCACGACGGCCGCGATCACCGCCCGGCTTCCCGCCTCTTCGCTCATCAGGACTCCTTCGACCTCGGCCGGCAGTCTTCGCCCGGGGGCACCGTGATATCCTGGATGCTACTCTTACCGGCTCGTTCCGGAACCGCAATACGCAGGGCCCGCAGTCGGCCCTCGACGTCGATCGTGAGGGGGTCTCGCATGGGGCGTGGCCGTCAGAAGGCGAAGAACACCAAGATCGCCCGTGAGCTGAAGTACGACACCTATTCGGTGAACTACTCGGCTCTCGAGCGCGAACTGGGTGCACCCGCGTCGGGTGAAGACGCGTACGTCGACAAGTGGGCCGACGACTACTCAGACGAGTACGAGGACGAGAAGGCCTGACCTCCTCCTCCCCCGCCGTGCAACGCCGCCCGGATGCTTCCTCGAAGCACCCCGGCGGCGTTTTCCTGTGCACGCTCGCCTCCGCGCGCGCTGACACACGGGGTCTCGTTCACCACTGTCGGCCGTTCCGTCGCTCCCACGCGGCCTCGATCGTCTCGGAGCGGGACGCGACGACCCCGGCCGGGACGGCCACGGCGATCACTCCGCTGAGCAGGATCAGACCGACCGTCCAGCCGCCCGTCAGCTCGTGCGTGACGCCGAGGGCGAGCGGCAGCAGGGCGGCGAGGCCGTAGCCGACGCTCTGCACGATCCCGCTGAGGGCCACCGCCGTCTCATGCGACCGGGTGCGCAACCCGAACAGTACCAGCAGCAGCGGGAAAAGCAGGGGCGGGATGCCGAGGAGCACCACCCACAGGGCGGTCGCCGTCCCGGGTGCCACGAGCAGACCGGCGACCCCGGCCAGTCCGCCGACGACGGCCACCGCGTAGAACGGCCAGATCCGACGCGCGCGCGCCACCAGGACCGGCACGACGAGCGACACCGGCAACCCCATGAACGAGAAGAGCGCGAGCAGACCGCCCGCGGCCGTGGCATCCATTCCGGCGATGTCGACGAGGATCGAGGGCAGCCAGGCGAACGCCGTGTAGGCCACCGACGCGTTCACACCGAAGCTCAGCACCAGCGCCCACGTCTGCGGAACGCGGACCACACGGGACAGCACCGACGTCCGCGCCTCCTCGATGCGGTCGGCGCGCGACGCGCGAGCACGGGCAGCCAAGGCGATCCACGGCAGCACTGCGGCGATCGCGACTCCCGCCCAGACGCCGAAGGACCCGCGCCAGCCGATCGCGGACGCGAGCGGCACCGCGACCAGTGGGGGCAGGAAGGTGGCGACCGCCATCGTCGTCGAGTAGACGGTCGTCATCAGTCCGATGCGGTCGGGGAAGTACTTCTTCACGACCGCGGGGATGAGCACGTTCGCGACGCCGACCGCGGCGAAGACGCCCGCCGTCGCGGCGAGCAGCGAGACCGCGTCGCCGGCGGACGCGCGCACCGTCAGCATGACCGCCGCCACGACGGCCGCAATCGTCACGAGCCGTTCGAGGCCGAGCCGGCGTTCGATCGCCGGGGTGAAGACCCCCGCGACCGCGAACGCGACGGGCGGCGCCATCCCGATCAGTCCGATCATCGCCGCGGGCAGGTCGAAGTCCTGACGGATCACGTCGACCAGCGGCGACAGCGAGGCGACGGCGATCCGGAGCGTCAGCCCCAGCAGGACGATGGATGCCGCGGCGAGCGCGACCAGACCCGCGCTGCGGCGGGTCAAGACTCCTGGCTGCCCTCGACCCAGGCCAGGTACTCCTCCGACACGGTGCCCGTCACGTAACGCCCGTCGAAGCAGCTCATGTCGAGGTCGACGAGGTCGGACCCCTCCATGATCGCCGCCTTCAGGTCGTCGACCTCCTGGTAGACGAGGTAGTCGCACCCGAGCTCCGCGGCGATCTCGGGGATCGTGCGGTCGTGGGCGACGAGCTCGTGACGCGACGGCATGTTGATGCCGTAGACGTGCGGGAAACGCACCGGCGGCGCGGCCGAGGCGAAGGTGACGCTCTTCGCACCGGCATCCCGAGCCATCTGGATGATCTCGCGGCTGGTGGTCCCGCGGACGATCGAGTCGTCGACGAGGAGGACGTTCTTGCCCTGGAACTCCGTCGACATGGCGTTGAGCTTCTGACGCACGCTCTTCTTGCGCACGGCCTGCCCGGGCATGATGAACGTCCGGCCGACGTAGCGGTTCTTGTAGAAGCCCTCGCGGTACTCGATCCCGAGCTTGCGCGCCACCTGCATCGCCGCCGGGCGCGCGGAGTCCGGGATGGGCATGACGACGTCGATCGCGCCGACCGGGGTGTACTTGGCGACCGTGTCGGCCAGGCGCTCCCCCATCCGCAGGCGGGTCTCGTACACCGAGACGCCGTTCATCACCGAGTCGGGACGGGCGAGGTAGACGTACTCGAACGAGCACGGCGCGAGGGTGGTGCTCGGCGCGCACTGCTCCGCGTGGAGGGTGCCGTCGAGGGAGATGAAGACCGCCTCGCCGGGCTCGACGTCGCGGACGACCTCGAAGCCGGCGTTCTCGAGGACGAGGGACTCGGATGCCACGATCCACTCGTCCCGCGGCTCGCCGCCCGGCACCTCGGTCGCGGGTCGCTTGCCGAGGATGAGCGGACGGATGCCGAAGGGGTCGCGGAACGCGAGGAGGCCGTACCCGGCGATCAGGGCGATCGACGCGTAGGACCCCTCGACGCGCTCGTGCACGCGGCCGACGGCGCGGAAGACCTGCGCCGGGTCGAGGTCGGGACCGGTGATCTCGGACTGCAGTTCGGAGCCGAGGATGTTCACGAGCAGCTCGGTGTCGCTGCTGGTGTTCAGGTGACGGCGGTCCTTGTGGAAGAGCTCCGTCGTCAGCTCGCGCGTGTTCGTCAGGTTGCCGTTGTGCACGAGGACGATGCCGTAGGGCGCGTTGACGTAGAAGGGCTGCGCCTCCTCCTCGTTCGACGCGGTGCCCTTCGTGGCGTACCGCACGTGACCGAGGCCGATGCTGCCCAGCAGTGCGCGCATGTCGCGGGTGCGGAACGCCTCGCGCACCTGGCCGCGCGCCTTGTGGATGTGGAACACGCCGCTGGACTCGGCGGTCGCGATTCCGGTGGAGTCCTGCCCCCGGTGCTGGAGGAGGAGGAGCGCGTCGTAGATCTCCTGGTTGACCGGGCCCTGCCCGGCCATGCCGACGATGCCGCACATGGGGTGTTATTCCGCTCCGTTCGCCGGTGCACCGGCATCCGCGTAGGTCCCGACCAGGCGCACCGCGCCGCCGTCGACGCCCTTCGCGCCCTGCTCGTACTCGCCCTCGGGGCGTGCGTCGTCGCGGACGACCCCGACCTGCCAGGTGCTGATGCCGTCGGCCTCGAGCGCCGCGATGGCGGCATCCGCGCTCTCCGGGGAGACGACGGCCAGGAACCCGATGCCGAGGTTCCAGGTGCCCTCGGTCGCGGTGAGGTCGAGACCGCCGATGTCGGCCAGCACCCGGAAGACCGGGGACGGGCTCCACGTCGACCGGTCGACGTCGACCCACGTGCCCTGCGGGAGCACGCGCGCAAGGTTCGCGGCGATGCCTCCGCCGGTGACGTGGCTGAGGGCATGGATGCCACCGCCCACGGATCCGTCGTCGATGAGGCGCAGAAGGGGCGAGGTGTAAAGCCGCGTGGGCTCGAGGAGCGCCTCCCCCCACGTGCCGCCGAGCTCGGCCGACGCCGAGCCGTAGGCGATGCCCGCACGCGTGATGATGTGGCGCACGAGCGAGTATCCGTTGGAGTGGAGGCCGCTCGACGCGAGCGCGAGGACGACGTCGCCGCTCTTCACCCGCTCGGCGCCGAGGATGCGGTCCGCCTCGACGACACCGGTCGCGGCGCCCGCCACGTCGTAGTCGTCGATGCCGAGGAGGCCGGGGTGCTCGGCGGTCTCGCCGCCGACGAGCGCGGTGCCCGTCGCGGCGCAGCCCCGGGCGATGCCCGCGACGATATCCGCGATGCGCTGTGGGACGACCTTGCCGCAGGCGATGTAGTCCGTCATGAAGAGCGGTCGCGCGCCCACCACGACGATGTCGTCGACGACCATGCCGACGAGGTCCTCGCCGATCGTGTCGTGCTTGTCGATCGCCTGCGCGATCGCGACCTTGGTGCCGACGCCGTCGGTGCTCGTCGCCAGCAGCGGTCGCGCGTAGTCGCGCAGCGCCGACGCGTCGAACAGGCCGGCGAAGCCGCCGACGCCTCCGAGCACCTCGGGGCCGTGCGTCCGGCGCACCGCGGACTTCATCAGTTCGACGGCGAGATCTCCGGCGGCAGTGTCGACGCCGGCAGCGGAATAGGGGTTTTCGTGGGGAGCAGAGGCCACGCGAACAGACTACCCGCGGCGGCGGATGAGTTCCGCCGGGGGTGGGGGTGGGGGTGGGGCTGGGGGTGAGGCTGGGGAGGAGATGCAGCAACGGGAGGACGACATCGGCCCACGGCATCCTCCCCTCCCGACATCCCCTCCAGCGACGGACGCACGGCGGCGGCCAGGGGAGGAGATGCAGCGATGGGAGGACGACATCGGCCGTGGCATCCTCCCCTCCCGGCAACCCCTCCGCCCGGCGACGGACCCACGGCGGCGGGCAGACGAGGAGATGCAGCGACCGGAGGACGACATCGGCCGTGGCATCCTCCCCTCCCGGCAACCCCTCCGCCGGCGACGGCCGGGGCGGACGCGCGCCGTCGCGGTCCGACGCGCGCCGGCGGGGGAAGGGAGGGGATGCAGCGACGGGAGGACAACTTCGGCCGGTGGCATCCTCCCCACCCGACATCCCCTCCAGCCGGTGACGCGGGGGAGGACGCGCGCCGGCGGGGAGAGGAGGGGATGCAGCGACGGGAGGAGGGCTTGGGCCGGTGACATCCTCCCCACCCGACATCCCCTCCCTCCGCGACGCCCAAGAAGGAGAAGGACGAAAGGGACGCGAGGGAGACGCGGGGATTCAGCGCTGGCGGTGGAGTCCCTGGGCGATGGCGCGGGTGATGTCGTGCTGGACCGAGGGCCAGTCGTGGACGACCTGGTGGTAGCCGACCCGGATCACATGGAAGCCGTTCAGAACGAGCTGGGCGTCGTGGCGAATGTCGGCTTCGCGCTGGGCGTCGACGTGATGCCCGCCGTCGATCTGCAGGACCAACCGCTGCCCGATCAGGAAGTCGACGCGACGCCCGAGGATGACGGCCTGCGGCACGATCCGCTCGCCGAGCCAGCGCAGGCGCACGGGCACGAAGGTCTCCAGCCCGGAATCGGAGAGAGGGTCCGCCACGGCGATGAGTTCGCGCGCCGGACCGCGGAACGGCAACCGGTCGAGTGCGTACACGGTGACCAACCGCTTGTTGAGAGCGGACTCCCACACCGCGAGCGCCTGCTCGAAGGGCAGGCACGCGGCGGTCAGCGCCAGAACGTTCTCGATGGGGTCGACGAGCTCTCCCGGCGGTCGCGGAACGATGGGTGCGGCGCGGTGCACGCGCGCCGTCGCGGGCGGGTTGATGCGACCGGCATGCGCAGGAGCGGCGACATGGATGCCGCCCGGCTCGAGCACCCAGAGTCCGAGACGTTCCGCCGCGGTGACACAGGTCAGGACGACTCCCGCCCGTGCCGCGCCCACCAGCGCAGGGTCGACGTTCGGATGCGCGAGCCATCGCCGGCGAACCCGCGTCACGACGCTCGTCGCGACCGACGCGGCCACGGTCCGCTCGGAGAAGCCCGCTCGACGAGCGTCTTTCGCGAGCACGATCCCACCGGCAGAGCGGACGAACTCGGAGAGCGACGCGACACGGCTTTCGAGTGGCGAGGGCATTGCTCCACGCTGGTGCAGATCGGGGTCTCGCCGCGGCCTCAATGTGTCAATCGGGGGACGAGAGGGGCCAAACGGCGCGTGGGGAGGAGAGGTGCGGGGCGGCGGGGGGAGGAGATGCAGCGACGGGAGGACGACATCGGCCGGTGGCATCCTCCCCTCCCGACATCCCCTCCGGAGTCGGGTTGCGGTGGCGGACCGACTCGGAGGGGGATGCCGCAAGGGTCGAGCCCGCACCCGGTGGCGCTCCTATGATGGGCCGCATGCAGGGCGGGCAGCCGGAGTGGGTGATCCGCGAGGACGCGGCACAACCGGTGCTGCTCGCGCTCTACCTCCGTCAGGTCATCGGCATCCGATCACCCGACGAGCTCCCGATGTTGCGCCGTGTGCCGATCAACGCGCACCCCTCGCGTTCCGAGGACGCGCAGGCGCGGCTCGAGCGGGAGTGGCGCGAGTACTGGGCGATGACGGTCGAGCCGCAGGCCCACCCGTCGCCGGTGCCGCTGGAGCTGATCGACGGCTTCGAGACGCTCGTCGCTCTTCCCTCCGCCGGTTCCGCGACCCTGCGGGAGGCGATCGCGCCGCACGCCGCCGACGCCGTCGACTTCGCCCGTCTCGCGAACTCGCGGTACACGCGGGAGGCGTCCGCCCGTCCGGGGGTGTCGTATCGCGCGTACGCCAGCGCGATCGCCGAGCACGAACGCCGGGTCGGGCGACGCGCCCACTCGTTCGAGCTGAACGTGCAGGTGCTGCCGCTGGCTCAGCGCGGCGTGTGGTGGATCGGATCGCTGACCGTCGCGGTCACGGACGGCCTCCGCGCGGACGTCGCCGCCTTCGACTCGGCGATCCATCCGATCATCGCCGAGCTGGCCTGAGCCGCCTCAGTAGCGGTAGCGCTCGTGGTCGACCGGGACGTCCCGGGTCCGCCGGCTCGACGCCCGGTCGAAGATCAGGGCGGCGATCGCACCGAGCACCATGAAGACGACCACGGAGATGAGCGCCGTGAAGCCGAACACCTGCAGCTCCGTGTAGACGACGTCCGTGTACGGGCTGATGTTCGCTCCGTCGATGGCGAAGGTCAGGATGAGCGCGACGAGGATGCCGACGAAGGCGCCCGCCGCGAGGAACACGCCGTACTTCGGTGCACGGCGCATGCGCAGCGTCACGATCTCCTCGTGGACGTACGGCTTGCGTTCGGGGGTGGGCTGCTCAGCCATGGACCCATTCTCCCACCGCCGCCGCTCCCGCGGGTCGCGGTTCTCTCGCCCGTGAGGTTGTCTCGCGCGCGGCGGAGGGGGCGCGCGAGATCACGCGATCTCGCCGAGAGCACACGCTCAGGGAGTAGGGAACGTGTGATCTCGAACCGAACGTGTGATCTCGGCGCGGCCGACCGAGCGGAGCGACCGAGCGACCGAGCGGCCCGACGGCGCGGGCGGGTCAGGGACGCAGCGGCAGGAGATGGCTCAGGTCGGCGCGGACGCCGGAGGCGGTGATGCGGCCGGAGGCGGCGGCATCCATCCAGTTCTCCTGCCCCGTGGCGACGGCGATCCAGGTCGCGGCGTCGGTCTCGACGACGTTCGGCGGGGTCCCGCGGGTGTGCCGCGGCCCCTCGATCACCTGGACCGCACCGAACGGCGGCACCCGCATCTCGACGGAGTTGCCGGGGGCCTTCTCGACGAGGAGCTGCAGGAGGTAGCGCACGGCGGTCGCGGTGGCGGCGCGGGGGGCGTCTCCGGCGGCGACGGCGGCGAGCGCTGCGCGGCCGTCACCCGTCTCGATGCGGCGAGGAGGCATGGCATCCACGGTACCCGCGTGGCGGCAGCGGCATCCCGCTGAGCCGGGAAGGACGGCGCCGGTCGATAGGCTGGCCGCGTGAGAATCCTGGTCCTCGGTTCGGGCGCGCGCGAGCACGCCATCATCCTCGCCCTGCGCTCCGAGGAGGCCTCGCACGCGATCTACGCGGCCCCCGGCAATGCCGGCATCGCCCGCGACGCACACCTCGTCGACCTCGACGCGAACGACCCCGCCGCGGTCACCGCGTTCGCGAAGGACCAGGCGATCGACCTCGTCGTCATCGGCCCAGAGGCGCCGCTCGTCGCCGGTGTCGCCGACGCCGTCCGCGAGCGCGGCATCCCGGTGTTCGGGCCCGGTAAGGCCGCCGCCCAGCTCGAGGGCTCCAAGACGTACGCGAAGCGGATCATGGATGCCGCCGGCGTCCCCACCGGCCGGGCGATGCGCGCCCACGATCTCGCGGGAGTCGAGGCGGCCCTCGACGAGCTCGGCGCGCCGCACGTGGTGAAGGCCGACGGGCTGGCCGCCGGCAAGGGCGTCATCGTCACCTCCGACCGCGCCGCGGCCCTCGCCCACGCGGAGACGTACCTGCCCAGCGGAGGAGTGCTCATCGAGGAGTTCCTCTCCGGACCGGAGGTCTCGCTCTTCTTCCTCAGTGACGGCGACCGCGTTCTCCCTCTCAGCCCGGCCCAGGATTTCAAGCGCCTGCGCAACGGCGACGAGGGCCCGAACACGGGCGGCATGGGCGCGTACTCCCCGCTGCCGTGGCTGACGGAGCGCTTCGGCGGCGAGCAGGAGTTCGTCGACCAGGTCACCCGCGAGGTGGCCGAGCCGGTCATCCGGCAGATGGATGCCGAGGGCACCCCCTTCATCGGCCTCCTGTACGCCGGGCTCATCCTCACCGAGCAGGGGGTGAAGGTCATCGAGTTCAACGCCCGCTTCGGCGACCCGGAGACCCAGGTCGTCCTGCCGCGTCTGATCGACCCGCTGTCGGAGCTGCTCCTCGCGGCGGCATCCGGGACCCTCGACACCCACCCGCGACCGGCGTTCGCCGAGGCGACCGCCGTGACGGTGGTCCTGGCGAGCGAGGGCTATCCGGAGGCGCCGCTGACCGGCCGCGTTCTCACCGGCGTCGACGAGGCCGAAGAGGTCGACGGCGTGCACGTCGCCCACGCCGCGACGGCCCGTCGCGAGAACGACCTGCTCGCCACCGGCGGTCGCGTGCTGAACGTCGTCGCCCTCGGCACCACGTTCCGCGAGGCGCGCACGGCGGCCTACGAGGGGATCGAGCGCATCGGCCTCGAGGGCGGCCAGTACCGCACCGACATCGCCGCCCGCGTCGTCGAGGACTGACCCCGGACCGCCCCGGCGGTCGCCGCGTCGGCGGGCGGAGGAGATGCCGCCAGCGGAGGACCCAACCCCGACCGAGCGTCCTCCCTCCACGGCATCCCCTCCCCTCCCCCACACGCACCGGTGACGGCGGGCGGAGGAGATGCCGGCAGCGGAGGACCCAACCTGGACCGAGCGTCCTTCCCCCGCGGCATCCCTTCCCCTCCCCACACGCGCCGGTGACCGCGGGCGGAGGAGATGCCGGCAGCGGAGGACCCAACCCGCACCGAGCGTCCTCCCCCCGCGGCATCCCCTCCCCTCCCCCACACGCGCCGATAACGGCGGGCGGAGGAGATGTCGGCAGCGGAGGACAGAACCTGGACCGGGCGTCCTCCCCTCCCCCACGCGCCGGTGACCGCGGGCGGAGGAGATGTCGGCAGCGGAGGACCCAACCCCGACCGGGCGTCCTCCCTCCACGGCATCCCCTCCCCCACGCACCGCGAAGGCGGGCGGAGGAGATGTCGGCAGCGGAGGACCCAACCCCGACCGGGCGTCCTCCCCCCGCGGCATCCCCTCCCCTCCCCCACACGCCCCGGTGACGGCGGGCGGAGGAGATGTCGGCAGCGGAGGACCGAACCCGCACCGGGCGTCCTCCCTCCACGGCATCCCCTCCCCCACACGCGCCGATAACGGCGGGCGGAGGAGATGTCGGCAGCGGAGGACAGAACCTGGACCGGGCGTCCTCCCCTCCCCCACGCACCGCGACCGCGGGCGGAGAAGATGCCGGCAGCGGAGGACCCAACCCGCACCGAGCGTCCTCCCCCCGCGGCATCCCCTCCCCCCACACGCGCCGCTGACCGCGGACGGACGAGATGTCGGCAGCGGAGGACCCAACCCGGGCGCCCCCCGCGGCATCCCCTCCCCCGGACGACGAAGGGAGGGGATGCCACACCCCCTCCCTTCGCTCTGGTCGCTACTCCCCCGCGGTGACGGGAGCGGCCGGGACGGCCTCCCGGGGCGCGCCGTGCGGGCGGATCATCGACGGACGTCGCATGAACAGCACCGCAAGCAGGCCGACGGCGATCACCACGGCCGGCAGGACCAGCGCCTGGCCCATCGCGGTCGAGAAGCCCTCGACGATCTGCGGGGGCAGCGAGCCCGAGCCGAAGCTCTCCGTGGCGTCGCCGGCACCGGGCAGGTTGGCCTCGAGGCGGGCCTGCATGAAGGCGGCGATGGATGCCGAGCCGATGACGGAGCCGACGGTCCGGGTGGTGTTGTAGATGCCCGCGCCGGCACCGGCCTGCCGCGGGGGCAGGTTGCGCGTCGCGGTGGTCGCGAGCGGTCCCCACATGCCCGCGTTGCCGACGCCCATGAGCGCGGACGGGATGAGGAACGCCCAGATGGGCGCGTCGTTCAGGATCAGCGCGATGTAGAGCCCGAGGGACCCGCCGACCAGGAGGAGACCGGGGATGAGGAGGAACCGCGGGTCCGTCCGGTCGAGGAGCTTGCCCGCGAACGGGGCGAGCGCGCCCGAGAGGATCGCGAGCGGGATCAGCAGCAGCGCGGACTGCGTGGGGGTGAGCCCGCGGGCCAGCTGCAGGTAGAACATCTGCGGCAAGGCCATGCTCGTGACCGTGAAGCCGACCGTGGCGATCGCGAGGTTCGCGACCGAGAAGTTGCGGTCGCGGAACAGCGCGAGCGGGACGAGCGGCTCATCCTTGCTGCGGGCCTGCGTCCAGATGAACACCGCCATGACCGCGATGCCGGCGACGACCATGACCCAGATCCATGCCGCCCAGGAGTAGTGCTCACCCTCCTGCAGGCCGAACACGATCAGGAACAGGCCCAGGGCGCTGAGGACGACGCCGAGGATGTCGAACTGGTGCGACGTGCGCGGCAGCTGGGGCACGAGGACGAGCGCGGCGATGAAGCCGATGATGCCGACGGGGATGTTGATGAAGAAGATCCACTCCCACCCCAGGCCGTCGACGAGCAGACCGCCCGCGAGCGGACCCACGAGCACCGCGACGCCGGCGGTCGCGCCCCACAGGCCCATCGCGGCGCCTCGGCGCTGCGGCGGGAACGTGCGGGTGATGACGGCCATCGTCTGGGGCGTCACGAGCGCGGCGCCGAAGCCCTGGACGGCGCGGGCGACGATGAGCATCTCCAGCGACGTCGACAGGCCGCAGGCGAGGGAGGCGAGGGTGAACAGCGCCAGGCCGATGAGGTAGATGTTCTTCGGCCCGAAGCGGTCGCCGAGACGACCGGTGATGAGCAGCGGCACCGCGTAGGTGAGCAGGTAGGCGCTCGTGACCCACACGACGTTGTCGAGGTTGCCGGTGTCCGGGTCGAGGGCCGCCTTGATGGCCGGGTTGGCCACGGACACGATCGTGGTGTCGACCAGGATCATGAAGAACCCGATGACGAGGGCCCAGAGGGCGGGCCACGGGCTGCGCGCGGGGGTCCGGAAGGACCCGGTGGAGGGGGATGCCGCCGAGGCGGCGCGGGAGTCGGTCATGGGGTGGTCTCCTTCGAGACGCGATGCTTCTGACGGATGTGGTCGGGGATCTCGGCGAGGCCCCACGGGAGGGACCGATCGGCGAGACGGGCGCGCAGGGAGTCCTGCCACGCCACCTCCGCGTCGAGGAGGGCGGACTGCCGCTGCAGCTCGACGAGGAACTGTTCGGGGACGCCGCGTCCGGCGGCTCCCTCGAGACCGGAACGGTGCTCGTCGACGGAGGCGACGAGCAGCGCGCGGCGCTGGTCGAGCAGGGCGACGACCTCGTCGCGCTCGAGATTGTGCGCCTCCGACAGGGCGACGCGGAACTCGCTGGGCCGCTCGATCTGCGGCAGCTCGGCGCGCACCCACTCCTCGACCGCCCGGTGGCCCGCGGGGAGGACACGATAGGTGGTGCGCTCCGGGCGGTTGCCCTCGCGGTCCACACCGGCCTCCTCGAGCAGGCCGTCCCGTTCGAGGCGCGCCACGGTGTGGTAGATCGTCCCCTTCTGCAGCGGGACGAGCCGGTCGTCCCGGCGTTCGCGCAGGAGGCGCATGAGCTCGTAGGTGTGCATGTCGCCCTCGCGCAGGGTCGCGAGGATCATGACCGCGAGCGGGGTGAGACGAGAGGCGTCCGGCATCCATCCCCCTCATGGTCCATGTCGACTAGTCCAGATGGACTATACACCCACGCGCACGAGTCCACGGGCCCGGCCGCACACGCCGGATCCGGGGAGAGGGGTCAGTCGGAGGGCGTAGATGCCACCGGGGTGGCATCCGTCCGCTCCCCTGCCGCGTCCGGGGTCGCCGCCACCTCCCGACGGCGCCGCCAGCGCGCGTGGAAGCCGAAGATCCCGCGCTCGTTGGGCTCCTCGACCTCCAGGCCGTAGTGCGCGCCGATCGCGTCGCGCAGCTGGGCGCGCTCGGCGCGGTCGTACGCGCGCAGCTCCCGACGGAAGGCCGTCACCGTCGCCCAGCAGATCGCGAGCAGCACGAGGCTGAACGGCAGGGCGATGCTGATCGCCGCTGTCTGCAGGGCCGTCAGTCCGCCCGCCAGCAGGAGCGCGAAGGCGATCAGCGAGGTCGCCAGGGTGAAGAACACGCGCACCCAGCGCTTCGGCTCCTCCTCGCCGCCGGTGGCGATCATTCCCATCACGAGGGCGCCCGAGTCGGCGGAGGTGACGAAGAAGATGCCGATGAGGATGACGAAGCCGATCGACAGGGGCACGGTGCCGGGAACGCCCTCGAGCATCTGGAAGAGCGCCGTCGAGACGTTGACGGAGCCGTCCGCGCCGACGAGCGAAACCGTGCCGGTCAGCTCGCCGTAGATCGCGGTGCCGCCGAGGACGGTGAACCACAGGATGCCGACCAGGGTGGGCACCAGGATGACGCCGGTCACGAACTCGCGCACGGTGCGACCGCGCGAGATGCGCGCGATGAAGATGCCCACGAAGGGCGCCCACGAGATCCACCAGCCCCAGTAGAACGCCGTCCACGCCCCCTGCCACGCGACGCCGTCCTCGCCGGAGTAGGCGCTCGTGGTGAAGGAGAGCCCGATGAAGTTCTGGATGTAGTTGCCGATGGACTGCACGACGTCGCGCAGCAGGAACTCGGTCGGCCCGGTGAAGAGCAGGTACAGCATCAGCACGCCCGCGAGGACGAGGTTGATGTTGGACAGCCACTTCATCCCGCGGCCGACGCCGGAGAGGACCGAGAACAGGACGAAGCCGGTGATGATGCCGACGATGACGGCCTGGCTGATCACCGACGGCGAGACGACGTTCAGGAACTCAAGGCCGGCGCTGATCTGGATGACGCCGAGACCGAGCGACGTCGCGACGCCGAACAGCGTGCCGACGAGGGCGGCCACGTCGACGGCATTTCCCCATGCGCCCTGCACGAGGCGGGCGCCGAGGATCGGCTCGAGCGCCCAGCGGATGGTGCGCGGGCGGCGACGGCGGTGGAACGCGTAGGCCAGGGCGAGGCCGATGACGACGTAGATGGACCAGGCGTGCACTCCCCAGTGCAGGAACGTCTGCGACATCGCCTGCTGCGCCACCTGCGCCGGCGTCCCCTCGACGCCCGGCCGTGGTTCGAGGAAGTGGCTCAGCGGTTCACTCACCCCGTAGAACACGAGACCGATGCCCATCCCCGCGGCGAACAGCAGCGAGAACCACGACATCGTGGAGAACTCCGGCTCGTCGTCGTCCTGCCCGAGCTTGATCGAGCCGAACCGGCTGAAGCCCATGACGAGGGCGAACACGACGAAGAACGCGGCGATCAGGACGTAGTACCAGGTGAAGGTCGACACGATCGTCGTCTGCACGGCGCTGAACGTCGCCTCGGCGGCGGCGGGGAAGATCATGGCAAAGGCGATGAAGGCCAGCGCGATCCCCGCTGCGGGCCAGAACACCCATCCCCGGATGGTCTTGTGCCGACTGCCCGCGTGCGGGTCGATGGCCGTGGCAGCGGGCGACGAGTTCTCGCTCATCCCTCCACGCTAACCAGGGGGCGGACGGGCTCCGAGGGACAGGCGCGCGGGACCGCGATGTGACACAATCCGCTCGCCCGGGCGGCATCCGGGATCCGTGCACACCCCCGGCGGGACGCCATAATGTCTGGGTGACCCCCGCTCCCCCGCTCGAGCTCCCCGGATGGCGCCACGTCTACTCCGGCAAGGTGCGCGACCTGTTCGTCCCGGCCGACACGGCGGAGGGCGCGGACCCGGCGCACCTCCTCGTCGTCGCCAGCGACCGCGTCAGCGCATTCGATCACGTCCTCGCCCCGGGCATCCCCGGGAAGGGCGAGCTCCTCACCCGGCTGAGCATGTGGTGGTTCGACCGCCTCGCCGGAGCCGACGGCGGACGCCCCGTCCCGAACCATCTCGTCGACGGCGTCGAGGTCCCCGCGGAGGTGCGGGGGCGCGCGATGCTCGTCCGCTCGCTCGACATGCAGCCGATCGAGTGCGTCGTCCGCGGCTACCTGACCGGCTCCGGCTGGGCGGAGTACCAGGCGCACGGCACGGTCTGCGGCATCCCGCTGCCCGACGGCCTGAACGACGGCGACCGCCTGCCCGAGCCGCTGTACACCCCGGCGTTCAAGGCCCCGATGGGCGAGCACGACGAGAACATCACGTTCGAGCGCTCCGTCGAGCTCGTCGGCGCGGAGACCGCGACCGCGCTGCGCGACCTGTCGCTCGAGATCTACCGCCGGGCCGCGGCCACGGCGGAGGAGCGCGGCCTCATCCTCGCCGACACCAAGTTCGAGTTCGGCTTCGACGCCGACGGCGTCCTCACCCTGGCCGACGAGGTGCTGACCTCCGACTCGTCCCGATACTGGGATGCCGCGGCCTGGCGGTCCGGGACCACCCCGGCCGAGCGCATGGCGAGCTTCGACAAGCAGATCGTCCGCGACTGGCTCGCCGCCCACTGGGACAAGCAGGGGACGCCGCCCGCGCTGCCGGACGACGTCGTGGAGCGGACCCGCGAGCGGTACGCCCGCCTGCTCGACCTCCTGACCTGACCCGCCCCGCCCGCCCCGCGGCCGCCCCGCCCCGCCCTCGCCGTCGAGATCACGCGATCTCGCCGAGAGCACACGGTCGGGAGCGACGGAGCGTGTGCTCTCGCCGGGATCACGTGATCTCGGCGGCATCCATCCCTTGAAAAGGAGCCCCATGTTCTCGTGGAAGCTGCACGGCGACGGCCGGACCGTCGAGCCCGGGGCCGTCGTCGGCCCGTCCGAACGGCTGAACTGGGGCGCCACCGTCGCCATCGGTCTGCAGCACGTCATCGCCATGTTCGGCGCGACCTTCCTCGTCCCCGTCCTCACCGGCTTCCCGGTCTCGACGACGCTGCTGTTCTCGGGCGTGGGCACCCTGCTCTTCCTGCTGGTGACGCGGAACCGCCTCCCCAGCTACCTCGGATCGTCGTTCGCGTTCATCGCCCCGGTCACCGCGGCCACCGCGACCGCCGGCATGGGCTCGGCGCTCGCCGGCATCGTCGCCGTGGGCGTGCTGCTCGCGGCCATCGGTGTGCTCGTGCAGTTCGTCGGCCTGCAGTGGGTCGACCGCGTGATGCCGCCCGTCGTCGCGGGGGCGATCGTCGCGCTCATCGGCTTCAACCTCGCACCGGTCGCGTGGCAGAGCTTCCAGCAGCAGCCGCTGCCCGGCACGATCACCCTCGTCGCCGTCATCCTGTTCAGCGTGCTGTTCCGCGGCTTTTTCGGGCGCATCTCGATCTTCCTCGGCGTCATCGTCGGCTACGCCGCGACCGTGCTGCTGCAGCTCACCACCGGCGAGCAGCTCATCGACTTCGCCGCCGTCGGCGCGGCCCCGTGGCTCGGGCTGCCGACCTTCACGGTGCCGGACTTCGCCTCTCCCCGCACCTGGTCGGTCATCGCCATGTTCCTTCCGGTGGTGCTCGTGCTCGTCGCCGAGAACGTCGGTCACGTCCGCGGCGTCGCGGCGATGACGGATGCCACGGTGAACCGCTCCACCGGACGTGCGCTCATCGCGGACGGCGCGGCCACCACCCTCGCGGGCGCGTTCGGCGGATCGGGCACCACGACGTACGGCGAGAACATCGGCGTGATGGCCGCGACCCGCGTGTACTCGACGGCGGTCTACTGGATCGCCGGTCTGACCGCGATCCTGCTGAGCCTGTCGCCCAAGGTCGGCGCCGTGTTCAACACCATCCCGCCGGGGGTGCTCGGCGGCGTGACCACCGCGCTGTACGGCCTCATCGGGATCATCGGCATCAAGATCTGGGTGGACAACCGCGTCGACTTCTCGCGCCCGGTCAACCAGTACACCGGCGCCGTCGCCCTCGTGCTCGCGATCGCCGGGTTCTCGATGCAGTGGGGCGACTTCCAGCTGGGCGCGATCGTGCTCGGCTCCGTCGCGGCCCTCGTCATCTACCACCTCGGCAACGCGATCGCCCGCGCCCGCCGGACCGGTGCCGACGACGGTGGGCCCATCCCCGCGGTCGGCCCCCTGGGCGGCGACCCGCGCTAGCGGCATCCCCCCTCCCGCCGGCCCGCCCGCTCGGTCCGCGCCGCCCCGCCGCGCGCCCGGGCCGGGCGGTGTCGGGCCGCGGGCCGTCGACGGCGCGAGGCGCTTCGGCGGCGGAGAGGCGCCGAGGGATGCCACGGGGCACCGTTGCGCGACCGTTACTTGACAGCGGGGGACGGCAGACCTCACACTGATCTCGGTCGCTGATAAATCGGTTTATCAGCAAGGTAAATCGATTATCCAATGAGGGGTGAGACGGATGGTCCGAGTACGCATCGCGGACGTCGCGCGAGCAGCGGGAGTGTCCCCCGCAACCGTCTCCCTCGTTCTGAACGACGCCGAGTCCCGCATCTCGAGCGAGACCAAGGACCGTGTCCGCCGCGTCGCCGACGAGGTCGGCTACTCCCCCAACCCGATCGCCCGCAGCCTCCGCACCCGCGTGACCGGCACGATCGGCCTCGTCTCGGACCGGATCGCCACGACCCCGTTCGCCGGCCGCATGCTCGCCGGAGCCCAGGAGGTCGCGCGCGAGAACAGCCGCCTCGTCATCCTGGTCGACACCGACGGGCACCCCGAGATCGAGTCGGACGCCATCTCCACGCTCGTCAACCACCGCGTCGACGGCATGGTCTACGCCTCCATGTACCACCGGGTCATCCCCGCGCCCGCGGGCCTGCCCGCCGGAACGGTGTTCCTGGACTGCCGTCCCGAGAACGGCGGCTACCCGGCCGTCGTCCCCGACGACTACGCCGGCGGTCGCGCGGCCGCGCAGGAGCTCGTCGACGCCGGCCACCGGCGCATCGCGTACATCGACGACGGCGACGACGACCGTCCGATCGCCGCGCAGCTGCGCCTCGAGGGCTACCGCGACGTCCTCGTCGAGGCCGGCATCACGCCCGACCCCGCGCTGCGCGTGTTCGCCCAGACCTCCGCGGCCGGAGGCCAGGCGGCGATCGCCGCGCTCATGAGCCTCCCCGAGGACCAGCGCCCCACTGGCGTCTTCGCCTTCAACGACCGCATCGCGGCCGGTGTCGTCATGTGGGCGCACCGTCACGGCATCCGGATCCCCGAGGACCTGTCGGTGGTCGGTTACGACGACCAGCAGCTCATCGCGGCGGAGCTGGACCCGCCGCTCACCACCGTCTCGCTCCCTCACGCGGCCATGGGCCGCTGGGCCATGGAGGTCGCCCTCGGCCTCCGCGAGGCGTCCTCCGACTCCCCCCACCTCATGGACTGCCCGATCGTTCGTCGGGCTTCCGTCGGCCCTCCCGCGCTCCTCGGCAGCGCGCGGGACTCCAGGACCACGGACTGACGCCGCCCACGCGGCCCCTCACGATGGCGACAGCGATGTCGCCGCACACCGAAAGGAACACGATGAAGAAGTCCTTCATCCCGCTCGCCGCCACGGGCGTCGCTGCCGCGCTGGTGCTGGCCGGCTGCGGTCAGGCCGGTCAGGGCGGTGCCACCACCGAGGACGGCAAGACCGTGCTGACGATGTGGACGCACTCCGCGGGCAACCCCGCCGAGCTCGCCGTCTACGAGAAGATCATCAGCGACTTCAACGCCTCGCAGGACACCTACATGGTCAAGACCGAGTCGTTCCCGCAGGGCGCGTACAACGACGCGATCGTGGCGGCCGCCGCCTCCGGCGACCTCCCCTGCCTGCTCGACCTGGACGGCCCGATCATGCCGAACTGGGCGTGGGCCGACTACCTGCAGCCGCTGAACATCTCCACCGACATCACCGACAAGCTGCTCCCCACCGCGGTCGGCACCTACGACGGCGAGATCTACTCGGCCGGGTACTGGGACGCCGCCCTCGGCATCTTCGCCCGCAAGTCGGTCCTGGATGCCAACGGCATCCGCATCCCGTCCATCGAAGAGCCCTGGGACGAGGCGGAGTTCGACGCCGCCCTCGCCACGCTGAAGGCCGCCGGCTACGAGACCCCGATCGACATCGGCGCCGAGGACAAGGGCGAGTGGTGGCCCTACGCCTACTCCCCCTTCCTGCAGAGCTTCGGCGGCGACCTCATCGACCGCGACACCATGCTCTCCGCGGACGGCGCCCTGAACGGACCGGATGCCGTGAAGTTCGGCGAGTGGTTCCAGAAGCTGTTCACCGACGGGTACGCGAACAGCGGCGGCACGGTGGGCAACCAGGAGTTCGTCGACGGCACGGTCGCCCTCAGCTACACGGGCGTCTGGAACGGTCTCGCCGCGGTGGACGCCGTCGGCGACGACCTGCTGATCCTCCCGCCGCCGGACCTCGGCAACGGGCCCAAGATCGGCGGCGGCTCCTGGCAGTGGGGCATCTCGTCCTCGTGCAACGACGCGGACGGCGCCCGCGAGTACCTCGAGTTCAGCTTCAACGACGAGTACATCACCCAGTTCGCCGACGAGCAGCTCGTCATCCCGGCCACCGAGGCCGCGACCGAGGCGTCGAAGTACTTCAACTCCACCGACGGCGCGCTGCGTCCGTTCGCGGAGTTCTCGAAGGAGTACGCGGTGCTGCGTCCCGAGACCCCCGCGTACGCGGTGATCTCGACCACGTTCGAGACCGCGGCCAAGGACATCATGAACGGCGCCGACGTGCAGTCGGCCCTGGATGCCGCGGTCACCGAGATCGACACCAACATCGAGTCCAACGACGGCTACGGCGCGAACTGACGCCGCGTCAGCGGTGGGGACCCGCCCGGGTCCCCACCGCACCCCGCGAAAGAAGAACCTGATGACCGTGTCACCTCCGGTCGCCGCGGCGGAGCAGCCGCGTCGATCCCTGAGCCGCTTCCGCTCCGCGCGCGGCCGCGAGACGTGGGCGGGCCTGGCGATGATGGCGCCCGCCGCCGTCCTCCTCCTGCTCTTCCTCATCGTCCCGGTGCTGCTGGCGTTCACGCTGTCGTTCACGAACGCCCGCCTCATCTCCCCGAACCCACCGCGGTTCGTCGGCCTCGACAACTTCCTCCGGGCCTTCACCGCCGACCCGGTCTTCCTGCAGTCGGCGCTCAACACCTTCCTGTTCGCCTTGGTGGTCGTCCCGGTGCAGGCCGGCCTCGGCCTCTTCCTGGCGATCCTCGTCAACCAGCGCCTGCGCGGCACGACGTTCTTCCGCGTGGTGTTCTTCGTCCCCGTCGTGACCTCGATCGTCGTCGTGTCGATCCTCTGGCGCTTCATGTACCAGAGCGACGGCCTGATCAACTCGATGATCGACACGCTCACGCTCGGCGCCCTGCAGGGCGCGGACTGGCTGAACGATCCGAGCACCGCCCTCGGCGCGATCATCGTGCTGTCGATCTGGCAGGCCGTGGGCTTCCACATGATCATCTGGCTCGCCGGGCTGCAGACCATCCCCGAGGAGCTCTACGAGGCCGCCCGGATGGACGGGGCGAGCCGCTGGCGCCAGTTCACCAACGTCACCTGGCCGGGCCTGCGCCCCACCATGGTCTTCGTCCTGGTGACGATCACCATCGCCGCCCTCGGGCTGTTCGTCCAGGTCGACGTCATGACGCAGGGCGGCCCGCTCAACTCGACCTCCACGGTCGTGTTCCACGCGGTGCGCAAGGGCTACGAGCAGCAGGAGATCGGCTATGCCGCCGCCATCTCGCTCCTGTTCTTCGTCGCCGTGCTGATCATCGCCCTCATCCAGCGCTGGCTCACCCGAGAGAAGAACTGACATGACCGGCATCCTCGAGCGCCCGTCGCGCGCCACGCGCCCGCACCGCTCCCCGCGCTCGGCCGCGCCCGCCCGTCCGCGCACCCGCACGGCCGAGGGCCGGACGGGCCGCATCCTCACCTACGTGTCGATGTCGGTCCTGGCCGTGTTCTTCCTGTTCCCGCTCGTCTTCATGTTCGTCTCGAGCCTGAAGCCCGACGCGCAGATCCTGCAGGACATCGACTCCCCCGCCGCGTTCCTGCCGACGGGTGACATCAGCCTGGACAACTACTTCGGCGTCTTCGAGCGTGTGCCGGTGGGGCAGTTCCTGTTCAACTCGATCCTCGTCACCGTCCTGACGGTGGGTCTCGGCCTGATCGTGAACTCGCTCGCCGGCTTCGCCCTCTCCCGCCTGCGGTGGAAGGGACGCGTCGTCGTCCTCGCCCTCGTCATCGCGACGCTCATCGTCCCCTTCGAGACGATCGCCGTCCCGATGGTCTACTGGGTCAACCAGCTGCCCACCCTCGTCATGGAGGGCGGCGTGCTGAAGTACGACTTCGGCTGGCTGAACACCTACCAGGTGCAGATCGTGCCGTTCATCGCGAACGCCTTCTCGATCTTCCTGTTCGCGCAGTACTTCTCGACGATCCCCACCTCCCTCGACGAGGCGGCGCGCATCGACGGGGCGAGCTGGTTCACCATCTACCGCCGCATCATCGTCCCCCTGTCGGGTCCGGCGTTCGCGACGGTGGCGATCCTCACCTTCCTGCCGGCGTGGAACCAGTACCTCTGGCCGCTGATGGTCGTCCAGAAGGAGGAGCTGCGTCCCGTCATGGTCGGCATGCAGTACTTCTTCCAGCTCAACACCGCCTGGGGCGAGGTCATGGCCTACACGTCCCTCATCACCCTCCCCGTGCTGATCGTGTTCCTGGTCTTCCAGCGCGCATTCGTCAGCAGCATCGCCGCGAGCGGGGTCAAGGGGTGAGCAGCGAGCTCGATGTCGTCGTCCTCGGCGAGGCGCTGATCGACATCGTCACCACTTCCGCCGGGGCGGCCGAGCGCCCCGGCGGGAGCCCTGCCAACGTCACGGTCGCCCTCGGCCGGCTCGGGCGTCGCGCCGCTCTCGTGGCCCGCGTCGCGCCCGACGAGCGCGGGCGCGTCCTGGAGGAGTGGCTGGCGGCATCCGGGGTCTCCCTGCACTCCGCGGGGGCACCGGCCCGCACGGCGACCGCCCGCGCCGTGATCGACGGGAACGGGGATGCCGCCTACGACTTCGACATCGACTGGGTGCTGCCGACGCCCGTCGAGGTCCCGGCCGCCCGGATCTTCCACACCGGCTCCGTCGCGGCCACGCTCGCTCCCGGGGCGGACGAGGTGCGCGCCGCCGCCGAGCGCGCCCGTTCCACCGCTCTCGTGAGCTACGACCCGAACATCCGTCCGGCGCTGACCGCCGGCGTGGAGGACGCCCGCGCGCGCGTCGAGGCGATCGTCGCGCTGAGCGACGTCGTGAAGGCCAGCGCGGAGGACGCGGAGTGGCTGTACCCCGGCGTCCCCGCCGTCGAGGTCGCACGCTCCTGGGTCGCCCGCGGCGCCGGGCTCGCCGTCATCACCGACGGCGGAGAAGGTTCCCTCGGCGTGACCGCGCACGGGCACGTCGAGATCCCCGCCGTCGCGACCCGCGTCGTCGACACCGTCGGCGCCGGCGACACCTTCATGGGAGCGCTGCTCGACGGCATCCTGGACCTTTCCGGCGACGTCGAGGACATGCGCGCCGCCGTCCGCGCCCTCGACGACGCCTCCCTGCCACCCCTCCTCCACCGCGCCGCGATCGCCGCAGCGATCACGGTCGGACGCGAGGGCATGGACCCCCCGACCCGACAAGACCTGCAGCGCAGCGCTGCACCGAAAGAGAGTGCCTGACGTGTTCGACCTCGCCGACTCCTACGTGTGGGATTTCTGGTTCGCCGACGACGGCGACGAGTACCACCTGTTCTTCCTCTACGCCTCGCGCGCCCTGCACGACCCGGAGGACCGCCACTACCGCGCGTCGATCGGGCACGCCGTCTCGACCGATCTCGTGTCGTGGGAGCGCGTCGCCGACGCCCTCGTCCGCGGCGGGGTCGACGACTTCGACGCGCTGGCCACCTGGACCGGCTCGACGGTCCGCCGCCAGGACGGCACCTGGTTCCTCTTCTACACCGGCTCGCGCCTGGGCGACGACGGCCGCAACGTGCAGCGCGTCGGCTACGCCACCAGTGACGACCTCTACACGTGGCACAAGAACCCGGCCAACCCGGTGCTGCAGGCCGACGGCATCCACTACGAGCGCCTCGACTCCACCCAGTGGCACGACGAGGCGTTCCGCGACCCGTGGGTCTTCGCCGACCCGGACGGCGACGGCTGGCACATGTACGTGACCGCCCGCGCCACGCACGGCTCGCTCAACGGCCGCGGTGTCGTCGCGCACGCGGTGTCGCCGGACCTCGAGCGGTGGGAGCTCCGCCCGCCCGTCAGCGAACCCTCGGACGAGGGCTTCGGTCAGCTCGAGGTCACCCAGGTCGAGGAGGTCGACGGCCGCGCGGTGCTGCTGTTCTCGTGCATGCCCGCGCAGGCGACCGAGGCGGTCCGCGTCCGTCACCCGCGCGGCGCCGTGTGGGCCGTACCGGCCGACAGCGTGCTCGGTCCGTTCGACATCTCCGCCGCGCAGCCGATCACCGACGACGACCTGTACGTCGGTCGCCTGATCCGCGACCGCTCCGGAGCGTGGCAGCTGCTCGCGTTCCGCAACGTCGGTCCGACCGGCGGCTTCATCGGGGGGATCACCGACCCGTTGCCGGTGGGCTGGGACGGCGACCGCCTCGTCGTCGCACAGTCCACGGGGGTGCTGACCGCCTGAGGCGCCCCTCCCGGCGCGCCGCCCCGGGGGGCGGGGGCGCGTCGGGAGCCGTCGTGCGGACTCGGCGAGCGACACGCCGCCCCAGTCAGGGGAGCAGGCGGCGTGTCGGCCGGATGTCCGCACGACGGCACCGGGTCCGAGGGCGTGGGACCCCGCCGGTAGGATGGATGCCGGTGCGTCGGGAAGTCTGGTCGACATCTCATCGACCGACCCCTCTGGAGGCTTCATGAGCCACGACACCGCCCGCGCTCCGCACTGGCCCGGCTACGCCGAGGTCCATCGCGTCACCACGCTCCTCCGGCGGGAGTCCGTGGGCGGCATGCTGCTCGTCGTCGCCGCGCTCATCGCGATCGTCTGGGCCAACTCCCCGGCCTCGGACGTCTACTTCGCGCTGCGGGACATCCGGGTCGGCTACGAGCCGTGGCACCTGGAGCTCAGCCTGGGCGCCTGGGCGGCGGACGGGCTGCTCGCCGTCTTCTTCTTCCTGGTCGGCCTCGAGCTCAAGCGCGAGATCGTCTCGGGCAGCCTGCGCCGCCTCGACACGGCGATCGTCCCGGTCACCGCCGCCTTCGCCGGCGTCGCGGTCCCGGCGCTCATCTACGTCGCGATCGTGCACACCCAGCCGAGCCTCCTGGCGGGGTGGGCGATCCCCACCGCGACCGACATCGCGTTCGCGGTGGCGGTCCTCGCCATCGTCGGCTCGCACCTGCCCGGCCCCCTCCGCATCTTCCTGCTGACGCTCGCCGTGGTGGACGACCTCATCGCGATCGCCATCATCGCGATCTTCTACACGAGCGACATCTCGCTGCTTCCGCTGGCGGTCTCCGCCGCGATCATCGCGCTCTACGGCGTCATCGCCCACCGCGGTCGCGCCTGGTTCGCGCGCAACGGCGGGGCCGCGTGGGTCGTGCTGCTGCCGATCGGCTTCGCGGCGTGGGCGTTCCTGCACGCGTCCGGCGTCCACGCCACGATCGCGGGCGTCGCGCTGGCCTTCACCATCCCCGTCGCCCCGTCGCGCCGGCAGCCGGTGCATCGCGGCATGGATCTCGCCGAGCAGTTCGAGCACCGCTTCCGCCCGTTGTCGGCGGGCATCGCCGTACCCCTGTTCGCGTTCTTCGCCGCGGGCGTCTCCGTCGGCGGCGGCGAGGGACTCGTCCGTGCGATCACGGACCCCGTCACCATCGGCGTCGTCGCCGGCCTCGTGCTCGGCAAGCCCCTCGGCATCCTGCTGGGGGTGCGTCTGCTCACGCTCGTGACGAAGGTGCGGCTGGACCCGGCGCTGAAGTGGATCGACCTCGCGGGCGTGGGACTGCTCGCCGGGATCGGCTTCACCGTGTCGCTGCTGATCGCCGAGCTCAGCTTCCCGGAGGGCTCCGTCCACACCGACGACGCGAAGATCGCGATCATGGCCGCGTCGCTCCTGGCATCCGTCCTCGCCTCCACCGTGCTGCTCGTGCGCAACCGGCGCTACAAGCAGCTCGCCCTCGCCGAGGACGTGGATGCCGACGGCGACGACATCCCGGACGTGTACCAGCAGCCGCGGCGCGCGGACACGAACTGAGTCCGTCGTCACGAGGACAGGCTGCGCACCGAGCACAGGACGATCGGCGCTGCCGGAGCCTGTCCCCGTGGCATCCCCTGTCCTCGCGGCAGCGCTCGCCCTGGTGAGGGGGCGGCGCGCGCGTCAGGCGGAGGCGCGCTCGACGATCTCGGTCGGCAGGATCGTGCGGTGGGCGGTGGGGCGTCCGGCCAGGATGTCCAGGAGGACGGATGCCATGTGGCGGCCCTGCGCGAGGGAGGGCTGCCGGACCGTGGTGAGCGCGGGCGTGACCGAGGTCGCGGCCGACGAGTCGTCGAAGCCGATGACCGCGATGTCCCGGCCGGCGACGAGGCCGTGCTCCTGCAGCGCCGCGTAGGCGCCGCGGGCCATGAGGTCGCTCGCCACGAAGAGCCCCTCGGGCGGCTCCCCCGCCGCGAGGATGCGCCGCATGGCATCCGCTCCGCCCTCCTCGGTGAAGTCGCCGTCCTCGACGGCTGCCGGTCGGAGGCCCGCCGCCGCGAGGGCGTCGTGGAAGCCCTGGAGCCGGTCGATCGACGCCGTCATGTCGGACGGCCCGCAGATGGTGGCCAGCCGCCGGTGGCCGCGGGCGAGGAGGTACTCCGTCGCGGTCCGCCCGCCGTGGACGTTGTCGACGTCGACGAACCAGTCGCTCGGGCGCAGTCGCCCGGGCCGCCCGCCGTAGACCACCGGCACCACGTCGGCGACCCGCTCCATGAACGTGTCGCTCGTGTGGTGCGACGCGACGATCGCCCCGTCGACGCTCCCGCTCCGCAGGTAGCGGACGGCCTTGCCGTCCGCGTCGTCGCTGGCGATCAGCATGTTGACGACGTAGTCGGACGCGCCGATCACCTCGCTGATGCCCGCGACGATCGCGGCGAAGAACGGGTCGCCGAAGAAGCGGTCCGTCTGCTCGGGGATGACCAGCGCGATCGCGCGGGTCTGCCGGCTCGCGAGCGAGCGCGCCGCCCGGTTGGGCACGTAGTCGAGCTCCGCGATCGCCCGCTGGACGGCCTCGAGCGCCGCAGGCGACACCGCGGTGGAGCCGTTCACCACCCGCGACACGGTGGAGCGCGAGACCCCGGCCCGCGCCGCGACCTCCTCGATGGTCGCGGCACCTCGCACCGGTGCGACCTCCATGGGCCCTCCCTCGGGCACGGCTTACCGCGCGGGTACGGGCACCAGCGCGCGCTCAGCGATGATGCGAGCGTACTCCCGGCCGGAGTCCTTCACCGTGCGCTCCTGCGTCTCGTAGTCGACGTAGACGATGCCGAAGCGCTTGGCGTACCCCCAGGCCCACTCGAAGTTGTCCATCAGCGACCAGTAGAAGTAGCCCCGGACGTCGACGCCCTTCTCGACGGCATCCAGGACCGCCGCGAGGTGCGCCCGCACGAACTCGACGCGCGCGTCGTCGTGCACCCGCGTCTCGCCCTCGTCCACGACGGGCTCGTCGTCGTAGGACGCACCGTTCTCGGTGACGTAGAGGGCGACGCCGGCGGCGGCCGAGTACTCCTCGCTGACGCGCTCCAGCAGACGGGTGAGGCCCTCGGGCTGCACCTCCCAGCCCATGTTGGTCCGCGGCAGCCCGCGGTCGTGCCAGTACAGGTTCTCGTGCGCCGGGAAGGGCTTGCCGATCGGGCGGGGCGTGGGGGCGTCGCCCGCGGGCGGGTCGACCTCGGGCGGCGTGCCGCCGACGAACTCGCCGTGGTAGTAGTTGACGCCCAGCGTGTCGATCGGGGTCGAGATGACGTCCAGGTCGCCCGGCTGCACGGCGGCCTGCCAGCGCACGACGGCCTCGGCGTCGGTGTCGCGGAAGTCCTTGATGATGTCGGCCGGGTACTCGCCGCGGAACAGCGGGTCGAGGAACCAGCGGTTGAACTGCCCGTCGATGCGACGGGCGGCATCCAGGTCCGCGGAGTCCGCCGGGTCGACGGCCTCGGCGACGGTCAGGTTCAGCGTGAGGCCGAGGTTCAGCGACGCGTCGCGGGAGCGCAGCTCGCGGACGGTCTGTCCGTGGCCGAGGAGCAGGTGGTGCGCGGCGAGCATGCCCTCGGCCTGCGAG
The DNA here is from genome assembly GCF_049384025.1 of Microbacterium sp. HMH0099. Classification (NCBI taxonomy): domain Bacteria; kingdom Bacillati; phylum Actinomycetota; class Actinomycetes; order Micrococcales; family Microbacteriaceae; genus Microbacterium; species Microbacterium sp. HMH0099. The sequence continues at coordinate 518,200 of NZ_JBMRJR010000001.1, forward strand.
TAGTGCCCCGGCGCGTGGGCGCCCGCCGTGTAGCTGAGGAAGGACGAGCACCACGGCTCGTTGAGGGTCGTCCACACGTTCACGCGGTCGCCGAGGGCGTCGTGCATGTCGAGCGCGTACTCGGTGAAGCGCTCCGAGGTCTCGCGGACGGTCCAGCCGCCGCGGTCCTGCAGAGCCTGCGGAAGGTCCCAGTGGTAGAGAGTGAGCCACGGCAGGATGTCCGCGGCGAGCAGCTCGTCCACGAGGCGCTTGTAGAAGTCGACGCCCTTCGGGTTGAGCGCCCCGCCGTCCGGCCGCACGCGCGACCACGACGTGGAGAAGCGGTAGGTCTGCAGCCCGAGGCGCTTCATCAGCTGCACGTCGTCGGCGTAGCGGTGGTAGTGGTCGCAGGCGACATCGCCGTTGTCGCCGTTGATGACGGCGTCGGGCACCCGCGAGAAGGCGTCCCAGATCGACGCGCGACGCCCGTCCTCGAAGGCCGCTCCCTCGATCTGGTAGGCGGCGGTGGCGGCGCCGAACAGGAAGCCGTCGGGGAACGAACGGGACTGGGGCATGGTGTTCCTTCCGTGGGCGCGAGGGTCGTTCCTCGACCGCCCCTTGCATGATGCCATCGACGCGCGACCGTGGAGACGGGCGGCCGGCGCCCCGGGCGGGGCGGCAGCGGGCGGCGTGGGAGCGCTCTCACGACTCTGCTCGAAGGTAGGGGATGACCTCGCGGGCGTCAAGACGGGATGCCGTGGGGGCGACCGTCGTCGGAGTCGCGGCCGGTGCCCGCGTCGAGGACAGGCGTTGCCGCGAGGACAGGCGGGGAACGTCGGGATCGGCCTGTGCCCGACGCGTCGCCTGTCCTCGATGCTGCGCCGCGGACGGTCGGTGCCCGCGTCGAGGACAGGCGTTGCCGCGAGGACAGGCGGGGAACGTCGGGATCGGCCTGTGCCCGACGCGTCG
>NZ_JBMRJR010000001.1:519247-527142 GCF_049384025.1 Microbacterium sp. HMH0099
CCTGTCCCCGGCGCATTGCCGCGGACGGCAGGGGGCGGCGGCGCAGCGCGGGGAGCGGGCGCTGCGTAGAATGGCATCCACACCCCTCCCGACCCTGGAGCTGCAATGCCCACCATCGTCGTCGACGTCATGCCCAAGGCCGAGCTCCTGGACCCGCAGGGGAAGGCCGTCGCCGGCGCCCTGTCGCGTCTCGGCGAGGACCGCTTCTCCGACGTCCGCATCGGCAAGCGCTTCGAGCTGACCGTCGCGGGCGAGGTCGACGAGGCCACCCTGGCCCGCGCACGCGAGCTCGCGGACGAGATGCTGTCGAACTCGGTCATCGAGGACGTCGTGAACATCGAGGTCGTGGAGTGACCGCCCGTATCGGCGTCATCACCTTCCCGGGGTCGCTCGACGACCGCGACGCGCAGCGCGCGATCCGCCTCGCCGGCGGCGAGCCCGTCGCCCTGTGGCACGGCGAGCACGATCTGAAGGGCGTGGACGCGCTCGTCCTGCCCGGCGGCTTCAGCTACGGCGACTACCTGCGCGCCGGCGCCATCGCCGCCTTCGCGCCGATCATGGCCGAGGTCAAGGACGCCGCCGCCAAGGGCATGCCCGTCCTCGGCATCTGCAACGGCTTCCAGATGCTCGTCGAGGCGCACCTGCTGCCCGGCGGACTGATCCGCAACGCCCATCAGCAGTTCATCCGCCGCGACCAGCGTCTGCGCGTCGAGAACGCCTCGACCGCCTGGACGAGCGACTTCTCCGAGGGCGACGAGATCGTCATCCCCCTGAAGAACGCCGACGGCGGATACATCGCGGATGCCGAGACCCTGGCCCGCGTGAACGGCGAGGGCCTCGTGACGTTCCGATATCTGGGCGTGAACCCGAACGGGTCGCTCGACGACATCGCCGGCCTCACCAACGAGCGCGGCAACGTCGTCGGCCTCATGCCGCACCCGGAGCACGCCGTCGAGCCGGGATTCGGTCCCGCCACCCCCGCGGCCATGCGCTCCGGCGTGGACGGCCTCAACTTCTTCACCTCGGCGGTCGCCGCGGTGGTCGGCGCCGCGGCCTGACGTCGTCCCGCGGTCCTCCTCGGGGCCGCGGCCGCGCCTCCTTCATCCCCGCGCCCGTCGGCGGACAGGGGGCGCGACTTCGCGGCATCCTGTCTCCCTTCTCTCGTGGGCGCCGTAGCGCCGCCCGCTCCTACCCGACAGGGAAGACCTGCTCGCAAAGACCTCGTCTACGGATCTCCCGCTGGGATGAATCAGGCGGCGGTTGCAACATGGATCCGTCCGCTGACGGGGCGGTTGGTGGGAGCGAGCGGCGCACCACTGACAATGAGCGGTTGTCCTATCCGGATGTCCACTCTCTCGGCGCGGGACCGTCAGCCTCGCGACCGTGCCACGCCCGCGATGACTGTGGCATGCGCGACCAGCGCGATGACGCAGAGAATTGCCGATAGCGGAGCTACGGCGGCCGGAATATCACCCGCCGTGAAGGTCGCCGCCACGATCGCCGGCAAGGTGAGGCAGACAAGCATCGTCACCCCCGCCGACAAACTCAGCAGCGCAATCCACATGACCCGTTCGCGAATCATTTCGCCTCAACACTTGTAGGTGTGCAGCGTGTAGTTGAATGTGTCATTTATCTTGTGCCATTTTCCGTCGCCTGTGACGTAATTTTTTGCTTGTGTAGTTCCGCCTGAACCGTAGAATCAGGCGCAAACCCCCCGGACGAGAAGGTAGCCGTCCACATCTCTGATGAAATCGCTTGAACTCTCGCCAGGACGCAAGTTGCGGGTGCTTCCAGTAGGCCTACCCTGGCTGGCATACCAATCTGCGCCGATGAGAATGGTGTAACGCGAGTCATTTGCGTTGGTTATCCGACCGCAGAATATCCCTCTGCAATCTCCTGCATAAGCGGCCGGGGCAGTGAACAGCAGCGAGCCCGCCGCCAGAGACACTGCCAGAAGGACAACCCTCGCCCTCCTCAGAAGCCTAAACCGCGTTTTGTAAATACCCATGTGAAGGATCCTTCCCAGCACCCTCACCAGTAATTCGCCGAGCGCCATTATCCGGACAGCGTCCCGTGGAAGCACCGAAGCGTCGCTCAATTCACCAGCCCGTTCACCCGCCACCCCTCGGCAGCCGGCGCGGCCGCGCCTCCGCGGCATCCCGTCACGCCCCGGGCGAGGCCTCTGTCCCTCTGCCGGGGGTGAGGGGAGGAGATGTCGGGAGCGGAGGATGCCACCGCCTCAAACGGCCCTCCCTTCGCGGCATCCCCTCCGTCCGACCCGCTCGACTCCCGCCGCAACCCCCGCCGGGGTCCGCAGGGCGCCGAGTTAGCGTGGACGTGTGACCTCCTCCACCCCCCTCGTCGTGTCCGTCCCCTCCGCGCAGCTCGCCGACGACCTCGGCGACCTCCCCGACGGCGTCGAGGTGGTGGTGTGGGACATGAAGAGCCCGGCTCCGCGTGAGCGCTTCGACATGGTCGTCCCGCCGTACATGTCGATGGACAACGTCATCGAGAGCCTCTCGTCGGTCGAGGTGGGCTTCGTGCAGGGCCAGTCGATCGGCTACGACAACATCGAGGGCCGACTGCCCGAAGGCATGGTCTTCGCGAACGCCTCGAGCGTGCACGAGACCGCCACCTCGGAGCTCGCCGTGACGCTCGCCCTGGCAGCCCAGCGTCGGATCCCGGACTTCGTGCGCGCGCAGGACCGCAGCGATTGGACCGGCGGCAGCGCTGCCGGCCTCGCCGACGCCCGCGTGACCCTCCTCGGCTTCGGCGGTGTGGGCCGCGCGATCGCCGCCCGGCTGAAGCCCTTCGAGGTCGAGCTGCGCGCGGTCGCCTCGCACGGGCGCCTGCAGGACGACGTCGAGGTCTTCCCCCTCGGCAAGCTCGACGAGGTGCTCGCCGAGACCGACATCCTCATCGCCTCGCTCCCCGGCGGCGACGCGACCCGCCACGTCATCGACGACCATGCGCTGTCCGCCCTGCCCGACGGCGCTCTGGTCGTGAACGTCGGCCGCGGCCCTCTCATCGACACGGACGCGCTCGTCGACCACGTTCGCCGCGGCCGCATCCGCGCCGCCCTCGACGTCACGGACCCGGAGCCCCTCCCGGCCGATCACCCGCTGTGGAGCCTCGACGGCGTGCTCATCGCCCCGCACGTGGGAGGGGCGACGGATGCCATGCGTCCCCGCATCGCCCGGCTCGTCCGGCGCCAGATCGAGCGACTTCATCGCGGCGAGGAGCCGCTGAACGTGGTGATCGGCGGCTGACGCCGGGTCCTTCCGGGTCCGTCCTCCGGAGTCGGTCGGGCCCGCGGCATCCATTCGGGTCGCTTCGAGAACCGTCGCGCGGACTTCGGGACGACACGCCGCGCGGCAGGACGGCCCTCACGGCGTGTCGGCCTCCGACTCCGCAGGACGGAGAAGAAGGGATGCCACGGCCCGCATCCATCGAAACGGTTCTGACAACCGTCGTGCGGACTTCGGGACGACACGCCGAGCGGCGAGACGTCCCCGACGGCGTGTCGGCCGCCAACTCCGCAGGACGGAGAAGAAGGGATGCCACGGCCGGCATCCATCGGAACGGCCCTGACAACCGTCGTGCGGACTTCGGGACGGCACGCCGGTCCTACGGGCGGCGGGAACGGCGTGTCGGCCGCCGACTCCGCAGGACGGACGACGACGACGCCGGGAAAAAGTCGGGCCGGCCGGGGTCAGCCGCGGAAGCCGGCCGGGTTGGACAGCAGGTCGGCGAAGGCCAGCTCCGCCGGTCCGACGAGCATCAGCCGCGACCGCAGGTGCGCGCGCTCGAGGCGGATCGCCCGCCCCTCCGCGCCGAGCGGGTGCACCCGGACGGCGTCGGCCAGACGCTCGCGACTGACGGACAGCAGCGCGCCGAGGTAGCCGGAGAGCACCACGGTCTCGGGGGCGAAGGCGTTCACGAAGTTCGTCAAAGCCAGCGAGAGCATCTCGACCTGGCGGGTGACCTCGGTCATGACCCGGGGGTCGCGGGCCACGCCGAGCTCGACGTCCAGCTCGTCCTCGTCGAGCTTGCGCCGACCGAGCAGGGGCTCGAGGATGTCCAGGCTCACCTCGGCCTCGAGGCATCCCCGGCGTCCGCAGACGCAGGCACGCCCTCGCGGGTCCACCACGGTGTGACCGAGCTCGCCGGCGTAGCCCGACGTCCCGCGGAGGAGGGTGCCATCGATGATGAGACCCCCGCCGATGCTGTGCATCGCGCCGCCGAGATAGAGCAGGTTGCCGACGCCGACCCCGACGCCGAAGCGGGACTCGGCGAGTGCGCCGATGCTGGCGTCGTTGCCCGCGGCGACGGGCATGCCGAGCTCGTCGGACAGGCGCGCAGACACGGGGTCGCGCTTCCAGCCGAGCGTCGGCGACACGAGCACCGAGCCGTTGGCGTTGACGAGGCCGGGGACGGCCAGCCCGGCACCGACGACGCGGTAGTGGCGGTCGATGTCGGCGCGCATGGCCTCGACCGACGAGGCGACGATCTGCACGAAGCGGCGCGGGGAGGGGGCGCTGGCGGTGTCATGGCGCAGACGCGCGTGCACCACGCCGCCGAGACCGACGAGGGCGACGGTCACGGCGTGCGGCTCCGCCCGGACGCTCAGCGCCGCGACGTGATCCTCCGGCTCGATGTCGAGGATGGGGCGCCCGACCTTGCCGGTGCGTTCCCCGCCCGGCGCCTCGCGGACGAGCCCCAGCTCGGTCAGCTCCATCACGAGCCCCGTCACCGTCGAGCGGTTGAGACCGGTCGTAGCCCCCAGCTGCGCGCGTGAGAGCGCTCCCTTGGAGTGGAGCAACGACAGCACGGACGCGAGGTTCTGCTGGCGGATCAGGTCGTTGGTCGTACGACCGGCCGGGGGTGCGAGCGGCGTCGCGGGCTCGAACACGGCAGGGGTCATGAGGGGCGCACCTCCCCCATCATCCCACCCACCGGAAGCCGAACGCCGCCGACCCGATGATCGGCGCGGCCGCGGCCCGCAGTGACCGACGCGGGGAGGGATGGGGAGCGCGGCCCGCGGCCGCGCTCCCCATCCCGGTCAGACACCGCCGTTGCGGCGCTTGTTGAAGATGTCGAACGCCACCGCCAGCAGCAGGACGATGCCCTTGATGGCCATCTGCCAGGCGGCATCCACGCTCAGGATCGACAGACCCATGTTCAGCACGCCCATGACGAGGCCGCCGACCACCGCTCCGACGACCGTGCCGATGCCGCCCTGGACCGCGGCGCCGCCGATGAAGACCGCGGCGATGGCGTCGAGCTCGTAGTTCTGCCCGGCGGCGGCGACGGCGCTGCCGGCGCGCGCGGTGCTGACCACGGCGGCGAGACCGGCGAGCGCACCCATGTTCACGAAGATGAAGAAGTTCACCCACTTCGTCTTCACACCGCTCATGATCGCGGCGAAGAGGTTGCCGCCCATGGCGTAGATGTGCCGGCCGAACGTCGTGCGATTGAGCACGAAGGTGTAGGCGAGCACGAGCACGGCCAGGATGATGAGCACGATGGGGGTGCCGTTGTAGGTCGCGAGCGTGAAGGCGGCGGCCATGATCACGACGACCGCGGCGGCGTTCTTCAGCCAGAACGACCAGGCGACCTCGCGCGGCAGGTCGAGGCGGCGGAGCGTGGCACGGGTACGCAGCTGCTGGACGACGAGCGCGGCGCTGGCGATCGCGCCGAGCACGAGCGTCAGGGCGTCCCAGTTGCCGAGGTAGCCGAGCGCGGGCGGCAGCCAGCCGGCACCGATGGCCGTGAAGCCGTCGGGCAGGCCGCTGATCGTGCCGCCGGTCAGCAGCACGAGGGTGAGTCCGCGGAAGAGCAGCATGCCGGCGAGGGTCACGATGAAGGCCGGTATGCCGACGAACGCGACCCAGAAGCCCTGCCACGCGCCGACGATCGCACCGACGACCAGCGAGAGCACCACCGCCAGGTACCACGGCAGGCCCCACTGGTTCATCGAGATCGCCGCGATCGCGCCGACCATCGCGACGACGGAGCCCACCGACAGGTCGATGTGGCCCGCGATGATGACCATCACCATGCCGATGGCGAGGATCAGCACGTACGCGTTCTGCTGGATGAGGTTGTTGACGTTGCCGGGCAGCAGCAGACGGCCGCCGGTGAGCACCTGGAACAGCGCGATGATGATGACGAGGGCGGCGAGGATGCCGAACTGACGGAAGTTGATGCGCGCCAGGATGCCGCGACGTCGCGGACCCGGTTGCGTCGGTGCCTCGACCGTCTGGGTGGATGCGGTGGCCATTGCTGTCAGTTCCTTCCGGCGGTCATGTGCCGCATGAGGTTCTCCTGCGTGGCGTCGTCGCGGCCGACCTCGGCCGTGATGCGTCCCTCGGAGATCGTGTAGATGCGGTCGGAGAGGCCGATGACCTCGGGCAGCTCCGACGAGATGACGATGACGGCCTTGCCCTGGGCCGCGAGCTCGTTGATGATCCCGTAGATCTCGTACTTGGCCCCGACGTCGATGCCCCGGGTGGGCTCGTCGAGGATCAGCACGTCGGGTCCGGTGAACATCCACTTGGACAGGACGACCTTCTGCTGGTTCCCGCCGGAGAGACGTCCGGTGATCGCGGCGACGCTGGGCGCCTTGATGTTCATCTTGTAGCGGTACGAGTCGGCGACCTTGTACTCGCGGTAGCGGTCCACGACCCCGAGCCGGGCGAGACGGGCCAGGGCGGATGCCGAGACGTTGACCTGGATGTCGCCGATGAGGTTCAGCCCGTACCTCTTGCGGTCCTCGGTCGCGTAGGCGATGCCGTGCTTGATGGCGGCGTCCACCGTCCGCACGTCGATCTGCCTGCCGTTCTTGTAGACCTCCCCGGAGATGCCGGTGCCGTACATGCGGCCGAAGATGCTCATCGCCAGCTCGGTGCGGCCGGCGCCCATGAGCCCGGCGAAGCCGACGATCTCGCCGGCGCGGACCATGAAAGACGCGTTCTGGATGACGACGCGCTCGGTGTCGACGGGGTGGTGCACCGTCCAGTTCTCCACCCGGAACAGCTCGTCGCCGATGTCGGGCTCCCGCGGCGGGAAGAGGCTGTTCAGGTCGCGGCCGACCATCGCGCGGATGATGCGGCCCTCGTCCGTCTCGGGGTCGGAGCGGAGCATCGTCTCGATCGTGCGGCCGTCGCGGATGATCGTGATGCGGTCGGAGATGCGGAGCACCTCCTTCAGCTTGTGGCTGATGATGATGCAGGTGATGCCCTGGGTGCGCAGCTGGTCGATGAGGTCGAGCAGGTGCGCCGAGTCGTCGTCGTTGAGGGCGGCGGTGGGCTCGTCGAGGATGAGGAGCTTGACCTCCTTGGCCAGCGCCTTCGCGATCTCGACCAGCTGCTGCTTGCCCACGCCCAGCTCGTAGATCTTGGTCGCCGGGTTCTCGCGCAGGCCGACGCGCTTGAGCAGCTCGGCCGCGGCGGTGTTCGTCGCGTTCCAGTCGATGACGCCGCGCCGGGACTTCTCGTTGCCGAGGAAGATGTTCTCGGCGATGGAAAGGTACGGGCTGAGGGCCAGCTCCTGGTGGATGATGACGATGCCGGCGGCCTCGCTGTCGTTGATGGAGCGGAAGGCCATCTCCTCGCCCTCGAGGGTGATCGTCCCCTCGAAGCTGCCGGCGGGGTAGACGCCGCTGAGCACCTTCATGAGCGTCGACTTGCCGGCGCCGTTCTCACCGCACACCGCGTGGACCTCGCCGCGGTACACGTCGATCGACACGTCGGCCAGCGCCGGGACCCCATTGAACGACTTGGAGATCCCCGTCATGCGCAGGATCGGTTCGGTCATGGTCTTTCCTCCCTCGCCCGCCGGGCGCAGGGTCGAGGGGGGGGGGGGGGGGGGGGGGGGGGGGGGGGGGGGGGGGG
>NZ_JBMRJR010000001.1:527152-794216 GCF_049384025.1 Microbacterium sp. HMH0099
AGCTGCTCGAGGTCGCCGAGCTTGGCGCGCAGACGGCGGACGTGGACGTCGACCGTGCGGGCCCCGCCGCGGAACGGATCAGAGTCCGACGTCGGAGGCCTTGAGGAAGCCCGAGTCGATGAGCTTGGACTGCACGTCGTCCTTGACGACGACCTCGGGCGTCAGCAGGAAGGACGGGACGACCTTCTCGCCGTTGTCGTAGGTCTCGGTGTCGTTGACCTCGACCTCGTCGCCGTCCTTGATCTGCTGGATCATCTCGAAGACGCGGTCGCCGAGGGCGCGGGTGTCCTTCCAGACGGTCATCGCCTGCGTGCCCTCGAGGATCGCCTTGACGTTGGCCTTGTCGGCATCCTGGCCCGTGATGATCGGGTAGTCGGTGCCCGCGGTGTAGCCGGCCGACTTGAGGGAGGCCTCGATGCCGATCGCCAGGCTGTCGTTCGGGGACAGCACGACGTTGACCTTCTTGCCGTCGCCGTAGAACGACGACAGGCGGTTGTCCATCTCGGCCTGCGCCTTGTCGGAGGCCCAGCCCTGGATGCCGATGGAGGCCCAGGCGTCGTCGTTCGCGGGCGACTTGCCGCTGGGGACCACGAGCTGGCCCTTCTCGACGTAGGGCTGGAGGACGTCCCAGGCGCCGGCGAAGAAGAACTTGGCGTTGTTGTCGTCGGGGCTGCCGGCGAAGGGCTCGAGGTTGAAGGGGCCCGCGCCGTCCTTCAGGCCGAGCTGCTCCTCGATGTACTGGCCCTGGAGCGTGCCGACCTTGTAGTTGTCGAAGGTGGCGTAGTAGTCCACGTTCTCGCTGCCGTTGATGAGGCGGTCGTAGGCGATGACCGTGGCGTTCTGCGCCTTGGCCTCCTCGAGGACCGGCCCCAGGGTCGAGCCGTCGATCGCCGCGATGACGAGGATCTTCGCCCCGCCGGAGATCTGGTTCTGGATCTGGCTGATCTGCTGGTCGGTCTTGTTGTCGGCGTACTGCAGGTCGACGGTGCAGCCGGCGTCGCTGAGCTTCTGCTGCAGCTGCTCGCCGTCGTTGATCCAGCGCTCCAGGCTGCGGGTCGGCATCGCGATGCCGACGTTGCACTCCCCGCTGCCGCCGGCGGCGGCGCCCCCGTCCGCCGGACGGGTGGAGCTGCACGCTCCCAGACCGACGGCGAGCGCGGCGATGGCCGCACCGGTCAGGATTTTCTTGAGCATGTGATCTGCGTTCCTCTCTGAACGGCAGGGACCCCCGAGGTCATACCCGCGCCTCCCGGGCGTCGGATCGGGTACGTCTATGTCCCGGCTCTATGGACCGTCGGATTATGACGGCTCCGAAAAATTATCCCCGCTGGGGGGTTTTGTCTAGAGGCACGACAAAATTGCCCCGCTCCGTGGCCGGACCGTGATCTGCGACCTCGAGGCCTCAACGCGTGTCGCGGTCGGCGCCCGTCCACAGGTCGCTGCACTCGACGGACTCCGCCCCCTGAGCGATCAGGTAGGCCCGGGCGCCGACGTCGCCGCGCACGCTCGCGGCGAGCGGCGACCAGTGGGCGCGGCCGAGGAGCACGGGATGACCCGGCGCCCCGGCGTACGTCGCCTGGACGAGGGCGTCGGCGCCGGCGCGACGCACGATGCGGGCCACGGCGGCGACGGGCAGGTCGGGGGTGTCCACCGGGACGACGACCGCCGCCACGGCTCCCGACGACTCGAGCGCGGTGAGGCCGGTGCGGAGGGATGCCGCGACCCCGCTCTCCCATCCGCTCGCCGTGACGGCGGTCGCTCCCTCAGGCACGAGGCCCCGCGCCTCCTCGGCACCGGCGCCGAGGACGACGACGACCTCGGCGCATCCCCCGGCGCGCAGTGCCCGGACGGCGAGGGCCAGCCACGGCGTACCGGCGGGAGTCCGGGCGAGGGCCTTGGGGCCGCCGAATCGGCGCCCGGCACCGGCGGCCAGCACGAGACCGAAGACGGGTCCAGCGGGCGCGGAGGGCATGGTCACGACAGCGTAGCGTGCGCGAAACACGCCCCGACTACCGTCGCGTCCATGCTCGAACTGGCCGCCGACCTGGTGCCGCTGCTCGACGCGGGCGTCCCCGTCGCGGCCGTCACGGTCACCCGCGTGGTGCGCAGCGCACCGCGCGGCGTCGGGGCCAGCCTCGCCGTGACGCGCGATGCGCGCGTGCTCGGCTCGATCTCGGGCGGGTGCGTCGAGAGCGACGCCGTGATGCTCGGGCTCGACGTCCTGCGCACCGGCGGCATGCGACGAGCCCGGTTCGGCTTCACCGACGACGGCGCCGTCACGCCGATCGCGGCCGGTCTCGCCTGCGGCGGCGCCGTCGACGTCGTGGCCTACCGCCTCGACGAGACGATGCGACCGGCCCTCGAAGACGTGCGCGCCGGGCGCGAGGCGACGCTGCGGCTCGACCTCGACGGGGACCCGTTGGACCTCCACCGCATCGCTCCCCCGCGACTCGTCATCCTCGGCGCCGGTGAGCACGCCGCCGCGCTGTGCCGCCTCGGAGCCGCCGCCGGCTTCGCTATCACCGTCTGCGACGACTGGGCCCTGCTGGTGACGCGCGAGCGCTTCCCCGACGCCACGGAGCTGGTGGTCGCCGCGCCGCACGAGTACCTCGCCGGCCTCCCTTCGCCCGACGCGCGCACGGCGGTCTGCGTCCTCACCCATGACGAGCGGCTCGACGTGCCCGCCCTGCGCACGGCCCTGCGCCTGCCGGTCGGCTTCGTCGGTGCGATGGGGGCGCGGGCCACCGTCGCCCGGCGCGCCGCGCTCCTCCGTGGGGCCGGAGTGACGGATGCCGAGCTCTCCCGCCTCCACTCCCCCCTCGGCCTCGACCTGGGGGGCTCGACCCCCGAGGAGACCGCCCTCTCCGTGATCGCGGAGATCGTGGCATCCCGCAACGCCGCCGGCGCCCGCCCCCTGCGCGAGCTGCCGGGGACGCGTCTGCATCTCGTCGCGGACGACACGGCGCCGGAAAGCTCCTGCGCGGTGAGGAGCGCGTGAGCGTCGTCGTCGTGCGCGTCCCCGCGGCGTTCGTCGCGCGACCGTCCGGGAGGGTGGCACGATGACCTCTATGGCCTCGGCGACCCCCGTCTCCCCCACCAGCGACGAGCGACTCGGGGCGCATCTGCGGAGCCTCCGCAAGGCGCGCGGCCTCACCCTGATGCAGCTGGCGGAGGCGGCCACCCTGTCGCACCCCTTCCTCAGCCAGCTCGAGCGCGGCCTGGCCCGCCCGAGCATGGCCAGCCTGGAACGATTGGCGCGCGCCCTGGGCACCAGCCGTGTCCAGCTCATCGCCGGCTCGGAGCCGCCCCGCGCCGACCACGACCCCGAGCCGTCGTTCGTCGGCGCGGACGAGGGCGTCATCGGCCCCTACGCCGAGGGGACCGCCCGCGTCCTCGTCACGGGCCCGCGCCGCTTCGAGCCGCTCGAGTTCACCGGGTCCAACGCCGAGCCCGGCGACCACTACGTCCACGACGAGGACGAGTTCCTCACGGTGCTCGAGGGATCGATCGTCATCTCGTTCGGGGCGTTCGGGGAGCGGACGCTCGTCGTCGGCGACTCGGTGTACTGCCGCTCGGGCACGCCCCACCGGTGGCACTCCCCCGACGGCACGACCTACCGGCTGCTCATCGTGAAGGACATCGTGCACGCCGACGGAGGGGACGCGCCCGACGGCGACGCCTGACGCGGGTGGGGCCGCCCGGTCCCGCCGTGACGGCGACCGGAGGGTCACGCGGGGGAAACGCCCCGGAAACAGGTGGTTCCTAGCATCGGAGAAGCACCGGATGTCGGGTCCATCACCACCCGGTGTCGCCGCTTCCTCGGGAGGACACCCATGAGCATCACCGCCGCCGACGTCGTCGTGTCCCCGCTGTCGGAGCCCGCGGCATCCCTTCCCCCCGTCGAGCCGCCGCACCCCCGCGCGGAAGGCGGGCGACGGGACTTCGGTGCGCGCGCCGTCCTGCTGGGGACGGCGGTGGCCGTGCTCGTCGTCCTCGTCGGCGCCTGGTACGCCGTCTCGATCATGCTCTCCGCGGCGGGCGCGGGCTTCGTGCTGCCCATGCCGCACGAGATGTTCGCCCTCGGGTCCGTCGACCCGCGGAGCGCCGAGCTGTTCGCCGCCGCCCTCGCGGCGTGCCTGGCGGGAGTGGGCGTGTTCGGCCTCGTCGGCCGGCTGTCGACGGCGGTCGCCGGCCGCCGCGCCGGCCGCACCCCCTGAGCCGCGCCTCGGAATCGGGCCGCAGAATCGGGGCCACGGAGTCGGCGCCGCGGAGTCGGGGCCGCAGAATCGGATCGACGCCGCAGAGTCGGACGGGATCTGTCTCCCCGTCCGACTCTGCGGCCGTCATCCGATTCCAGGACGGCCGGTCGCCGCCCGCCGACCGGTCAGGACGGCCGGTCGCCGCCCGCCGACGGGTCAGGACGCGTCGACGCTCTCGCGCTCGGGCGTCCGGGCCGCCGCGCGGCGTGCGACCACGCGGTTGCGCACGGCCACGGCGAGCACAACGAGGAGCACGGCGTAGATCGTCAGGACGATCGGACCCTGGAAGAGCGTGGTGAGGTCGCCGTTGGCGCTCATCGCGGCATCCCGGAGGCTCGTCTCGGCCAGCGGTCCCAGCACCATCCCGATGATGAGCGGCGCCAGCGGGAAGTCGTTCGCGCGCAGCAGGAAGCCGAGCAGACCGATGCCCAGCAGCAGGACGAGGTCGAACGTCGCCCCCGACGTGGCGTAGATGCCGAGACCGCAGAACAGGGCGATCGAGGCGTACAGGTACGGACGCGGGATGAGCAGCAGCTTCGCCCACACCATCGCGAAGGGGAGGTTGAGGATCAGCAGCACCACCATCGCGAGGAAGAAGCTCGCGATGAGCGCCCAGACGAGGTCCGGCGCCCGCTCGAACAGCAGCGGCCCCGGCTGCAGACCGTACTGGCGGAACGCCGCGAGCATGATCGCCGCGGTCGCCGACACCGGCAGCCCGAGCGCGAGGAGCGAGCCCATCGCCATGCCCGTGGTCGAGTTGCCCGCCGCCTCCGGCGCCGCCAGACCCCGGATCGCGCCGGTGCCGAAGCGCGGCTTCCTTCGGCGGGAGTCCAGGCGCTTCTCGAGGCCGTAAGCGAGGAACGTCGGGATCTCCGATCCGCCGGCCGGGATCACGCCGAACGGCAGACCGATCGCCGTTCCGCGCAGCCAGGCGGGCGTCGCCTCCTTCAGCTCCTTGCGTGAGAGCCACGGCCGACCCGTCGGACGGATCATGGTCTTGTTCGCCACATGCCGTTCGAGGCATGCGACGTAGATGACCTCGCCGAGGGCGAGGATGCCGACGGTCACGGTGATGAGCGAGATGCCGTCGAAGAGGTTCGGGGAGTCCATCGTGAACCGCGGCGCCCCGGTGACCCCGTCGACGCCGATCACGGTGATGCCGAGCCCGAGGAACAGCGAGGCCAGGCCCTTCACGGCGCTGTCCGTCACCACCGACGAGGTCGCGGCGAAGGCGAACACCGCGAGGGCGAAGAACTCCGCCGGCCCGAAGCTGCTCGACAGGTCCGCGAGCAGGGGCGCGAAGAACACGAGGAGGATCGACGCGATGATCCCGCCGATGAAGGCGCCGATCGCGGCGGTGGCGAGAGCCTGCGCCGCCCGTCCGTTGCGCGCCATCTTGTGACCCTCGAACGTCGATGCGATGGCGGACGCCTGCCCGGGGGTGTTCAGCAGGATGCCGGTGATCGAGTCGCCGAACAGGCCGCCGAAGTACACGCCCGAGAACATGATGAAGGCCGCGGTCGGGTCGAGCGAGAACGTCACCGGCAGCAGCAGGGCCACCGCCATCGACGAGCCGAGGCCGGGCATGACGCCGACCGCCGTGCCGAGCACGCATCCCACGAGCACCCAGATGAGGTTCTGCCAGGTGAGGGCGCCGGCGAATCCTTCGCCGAGGAGAACGAGAACGTCCATGTCAGAAGGCCCATCCCAGGATGCCGGAGGGCAAGGACAAGCCGAGCCCCATGTCGAACGCGATGTAGGTGAGAGAGCTGATCGTCACGCCGACGAACAGGGCGAACAGCACGTTGCGCTGCCCGAAACCGCGGGCGATGCCCGTGAACAGCAGGGCCGCGGCGATGATCCAGCCCAGGATGCCGAGCAGGAACGCGAACGCGAGGAACGACCCCACGACCCACGCGAAGGACCGCCAGTCCACCCCGACCGCCCGTTCGTCCGGCTCCGCGGCATCCGGGGTCCCGCCGATGGCGCGCACCGCGCCGATGCCGAGCACGATCGCGAAGACGTACAGGCCCGCCGCGATGATGCCGGGGAAGAACTGCGGACCGGGGAAGGCCGCGTTCGGGGGCACCCGCATCGTGACGATCCCGACGACGAGGTAGGTGGCGAACGCCGCGAGCACGAGCGGCATGGCCAGCGACTTGACGAGACCGACGAGTCCCCCGCCGCGACTGAGCCGCAGCCGGTTGCCGACAGTCGCCGACACGGACGTGGGGTTGTTCGACGGCATCACAGGCCCATCTCCTCGTACAGGCGCTCGATGCGCGTGCGCTCCTCGGCGAGGAACTCCGTGAGGTCGTCGCCGGTGATGATGCGCTCGGTCCAGTGGTACCGGGCGCGGGCGTCGGCCCACTCCGGGGTCGCCGTCGAGTCCAGGACGAGGTCCGTCAGCCCGGCGACCTGCTCGTCGTCGAGGCCGCTCGGAGCGGCGAGCATGCGCCAGTTGGTGAGGCCCATGTCGTACCCCTGCTCGACGGCCGTGGGGATGTCGATGCCGTCGAGGGGCTCGCTCGCGACCAGGGCCAGCGCGCGCAGACGCCCGGACTCGATCTGGTCGATGTTGTCGGGGTACCCGCCCGCCGCGGCCTGCGCCGTGCCGTTCAGCAGGGCCTGGATCGCCTCGCCGCCGCCGTCGGACGAGATGTAGGTCATCTCGACGGGAGGGATGCCGGCGGCGAGCGCCAGCTCGGCCACGACGAGCTGGTCGAACGAGCCGCCGCCGGTCCACGGCAGGGCGCGGGGGTCGGCCTTCCACGCCGCGACGAGGTCGTCGAGCGTCTGGAACGGCGAGCTCGCGGGGACGACGATGACGTCGTACTCCTCGACCATGACGGCCAGGGGCGTCACGTCGTCGAGCGTCGCCGCGGAGTCGAACTGCACGGTCGCCGCGAGCAGGCCGGTCCCGCCGACGAGCAGGTTGTTGGCCTGCCCGTTGAGCACCGAGACGTTGCCGAGGGCGATCGTGCCGCCCGCGCCCGGCATGTTGACCACCTGCACGTTGTTCACCAGGCCGTTGGCCTTCTGCGCCTGCTGCAGCTCGCGGGCGACGCCGTCCCAGCCGCCGCCCGCGGCCGCCGGGGCGATGATCGTCATCGAGGCGTGGATGTCGTCCCCCGCGGATGCCGAGGTGATCGAGCCGTAGGACGCGATCGCGATCGCCGAGACGGCGACGGCCCCGCCCAGGACGCGGCCGATCCACCGGCGCCGGGCGGGGGGACCCGTCGGCGTGTGGTCTGGGACAGATGAAGGCGTAGGCTCCGTCATCACAACTCCTCCTTGCGAACGTCGTCGTCTCGCAGAATGTGATGACGCTCCCAGGAGGACGCCCGCGGCGCACCCCCCGCCCGCTTTGTGCTCATAACTCGCGTCAGAGAGGACCCGGCCGTGCGCGATGCCCGCTCGACCGCCGCGCGCGCGGCGCGGTGGGGACTCGTCGTGCTTCCCAGCGTCATCGTCCTCGCCGCGGTCGGCCTCACCACCGTCATCGCCGCGGGGGTGCAGGAGCGGCGGATCCACGACGACACCGCGCAGCGCGTCTCGGAGGTGGCCACGAGCATCGCCGAGCTCGACGAGGTGCGCGGCACCGTGGCATCCATGTCCCCCGCCGGGAGCGCGACGGACCTCGCGGATGCCGCCGACCTGGCGCCCGCGACGGCGGCGTTGCAGCCGCTCACCGACCTCATCGAACGGACCACCGGCGTCTTCTACGTCGTCATCACCGATGACGAGGGCGTGCGCATCACGCACCCGTCCGCGGACCAGCGCGGACGGCAGGTGGAGACCGCCAACGCGAGCGTCCTGGCGGGGACGCCGTTCTTCGGCGTCGAGACCGGCCCCTCGGGCAGCTCGCTGCGCGCGAAGGTGCCCGTCCGCGACGGCGGGGACGTGGTCGGCATGGTCGCCGTCGGCGTCCTGCAGTCGAGCATCCTCACCGAGCGCGACGAGGCCCTGGGCGAGCTGATGCCGTGGGCCCTCGGCGCGCTCGTGGCGGGCACGCTCGCGTCGTCCGTCCTGGCCGCGCTGATCGAGCGGCGCTTCCGCCGCCTCGACGCCCTCGCCGCCGAGCAGGAGCAGACCGCGCGCACCATGGCCGCGCTGCGGGAGCAGGCCCATGAGTTCGGCACCCGCCTGCACGTCCTGCACGGTCTCGTCTCGCACGGCGACACGCAGGATGCCGTCGCCTACATCTCGGCGGCGATACCGGGGCTCGAGCCGCGTCCGACCGCGGACAGCCGGCTCGGCGCATCCCTCGTGAGCGCGAGCATCGAGGCGCTGCGCAGCGAGGTCGCGGCCCTCGGCGCCCGGCTGGAGACGCAGATCGACCCCGACGTCGCGATCGACGAGACGGTCGTGCTCATCCTCAGCAACCTCTGCCGGAACGCGGCCGAGGCCGGCGCCACGAGGGTGCGGTGCTCGCTCGCGCAGGTGGGTGGCATCCTCCACGGCGCCGTCGACGACGACGGCCCCGGCCTGGACCCGCGGGAGCAGGAGCGGGCGTTCGGTCTCGGCTTCTCGTCGAAGCCGGACCGGACCGGGACGGGGCGGGGCATCGGACTCGCCGTCGTCCGACGCGCGGTGACCGACCGCGGCGGCGAGCTCCTCGTCTCCCGCTCGGCGTGGGGCGGGGCGCGGTTCGCCTTCGACATGGAGGCGCGGGGATGATCCGGGTGCTCATCTGCGACGACGACGCCGCCGCGCGCGCCCTGCACGGCCGGTTCGTCGCCGCGGCGCCGGGCTTCGCGGTCGTCGGCTCCGCCGGGACCGGCACGGCCGCCGTGACGCAGGCGCAGGCGGGCGTCGACCTCGTCCTGCTGGACATGCGGCTGCCCGACATCAGCGGTGTCGAGGTGCTGCATCGGCTCCGCACGCTCGGCGCGGACGGCCCGGACGTCCTCGTCATCAGCTCGTCCCAGGACCAGGTGACCGTGCGGCAGGCACTGGCCGCCCACGTCGTCGGCTACCTGGTCAAGCCGTTCACGGAGGAGGTGCTGCACCGGCGTCTCGAGGCGTATGGCGCGGAGCGCCGGGAACGGACGGATGCCGCCCGCGAGCGGCGTCTGAGCCAGGGCGACATCGACCGGCTGCTCGACACCGGGACGGTGCGGGTGCCCGCGCCGCGGGCGGCCCCGGCGCTGCCGAAGGGACTCGCGGCCGTGACCCTCGACCGCGTGCAGGCGGCCCTGGACCCCGTGACCTTCGTCTCCGCCGAGGACGTCGCCGCGGCCAGCGGCGTGTCTCGCGCGACGGCGCAGCGCTACCTCGAGCACCTCGTCGCCGCGGGCGTCATCGACCTGGCGCACCGCTACGGCGCGCGCGGTCGTCCGCGGCTGCTGTACCGGCTCGCGCCGGCCGCGCCGGGGTGAGCCGGGGGTCGTGGTCGCGGGCGGGTCAGGGCGGTCGCGGGGGCGCGGAATCGGAGCGGGGCCGCGGAATCGGACGGGATCGGCGGCGGCGTCCGAATCTGCGGCCGTCATCCGATTCCGGCGCGGCCGGGCACCCGGCCGCGGAATCGGAGCGGGGCCGCGGAATCGGACCGGATGGGCTGCGGCGTCCGAATCTGCGGCCCACGTCCGATTCCGGCCGCGCCTCCGACGTGTCGGACCCGGCCGCCGCGAGGCCGCGGGTCAGAGGATGATGCCGTACTGGTCGACCAGCGCCGGCAGTTCCTCGTGCAGGACGCGCGACGCCTCCTCGGCGAGCGGGTTGGTCGAGACGCCGTTCTCGTTGACGAGCTTCCCGCCCACGTAGACCTGCTGCAGGTTGCGCAGGCCGCACGCCAGCACGTAGCTGCGGACGGGGTTCCACAGCGGCCCGACGTCCGGCTTGCGGGGGTCCACGACCACGAAGTCGGCGAACTTGCCCACCTCGAGGCTGCCGACGCGGTCGTCGACGCCCATGATCTCGGCCCCGCCGAGCGTGTGGAGGCGCAGCACGCGCTCCGGCATCATCGAGAGCGGGTCGTGGGTGCGGGCCCGCTGCATGAACATGCCGGTCCGCATGTTCTGCCACGGGTCGGCGACATCGGTGCACGCCTGATCGTCGAGGCCCATGCCCACCTTCATCCCGGCATCCAGCATCTCCGGGACGTGTGCGACGCCCGACGCGAGACGCCCGTTCGACGCGGGCTGCCAGGACATGCTGGCGCCGGCGGCGGCGGCATCCTGGATGATCTCCGGCGTCGTCTGGATGAAGTGGCCGAACATCATGCCCGGGCGGAGCGCGCCCGCGCGCTTGTAGAGCTGGAACTTCGACTGCTGGTGCTCGATGGCCTCGAACGTCTCGAGGAAGTGCGCCTGGTTGGTGACGCCGAACCGGTCCATGACCGCGACCTCGATCTCCGCGGCATCCGGTCGGGTCGACCACTGCACCTGGCCCATGATCGAGGCGCCCAGCGCGATGTCCGGATCCATGGCGAGCACGTGGTCGAGCGAGGCCTCGAAGCGGGCGAAGATCTCCTCGTCCGTGCCGACGGTGGCGTCCAGGGCGATCGAGTCGACGAAGCGGAGGCCCGCGTCGAGGCATCCGTCGCTCTGGCGCGTGTGCCAGGCGTGGTCGCGCAGGACGCCGCCGCCGTCGGCGCGCTTGCCCTCGACCATCGGCTCCCACGGCAGGAGGGGATCGGTGAAGTTGTAGGCGGTCGTGACGCCGTTGGCGAGGAAGTCGAACGAGCCGTGCAGCGTCGCCCAGTAGATGTGGTCCGGCGAGCCGTTGGTCAGGACGCTGAACATCGACGTGCACCACCCGTAGAGCGTCTGGTCGACGCCCAGACCGCGCGAGCCGCTGGTGAAGAGGTGGCTGTGCGAGGAGACGAATCCGGGAGCGACGAACTTGCCGTCGACGTCGAGGATCTCGTCGGCCGTGACGCCCGGGTCGGGGTCGCCGGCGCCGATCGCGGCGATGCGGCCGTCCCGCACGAGCATGTACCCGCGTTCGATGTAGCCGGGGTCGTCCGTCCCCGCGGGGACGGTGATCAGACGGGCGTTGAGGACCAGGAGCGACATGTTGATGACGGTAACAATCGCGTGTTTCGGCGGTGTTCCACGCGTGGGGCGGGGGTTTTGCGGGAGCCCCGGGCGGGGCTGCGGGGTCTGCGGGGTCTTGCCGGGCGGTGGCGCCCGCCCCGCGGCGACAGTTGGCGCTGCGGGGCGGCGGGCGGGCACCGCCCCGCGGCGAGAACAGGCGATGCGGCGAGAACAGGCGGACGCGGCGCAGATCGCCCTGTCCCGGTGCCATCGCCTGTTCTGGCGGCGGCCGGCGGGGGGATGCTGAAGGGGCGCGACCCTTCGGCCGCGCCCCTCGGCTCCGACTCAGTCCTCGCCGACCGGCGACCACGCCCCCGTCGCCACCGGCTCCGAGACCGTCTCTCCGACGAAGCGCGCGAACCGGAAGTCGTCGAGCAGCGGCGACGGCGCGCCCGCGACGATCTCCTCGGCGACGAGCTCTCCGAGGATCAGCCCCAGCGTCGCCCCCGAATGCGTGAAGAGGGCGGACAGGTTCCGGATGCCGGGGACCTCGCCCACGGCCGGGTCGCCGTCCCCGGGAATCGGCTTGAGACCGGCCCCGACGCGGGACGCCGTCAGCGTGGGGTGACCGGCGAGCACGCGCGAGGCCTCCTCGAGCAGGCCCGCGACCGACTCTTCCGGCACCGTGAGCGAGCCGTCGTCGGCGACCCGCACCGACTGCTCGGCCCAGTCGGCATCCAGCACGAGACGCCCATCGGGCGTGGGCCGCACGGCGACGCGCGGGGTGTTGAGCACGGTCTGCACGGGCACGTCGACCGGGTCGGTGAAGAGCACGAAGGCCGCGGGGGTGGCATCCGGAATCGTCACACCGAGAGCGGCGAGGTCGGCGGGGACCGCGGGGCCGGTGGCGAGCACGACGTGGTCGGCCTCGATACGGCTGCCGTCCGCGAGCACGACGCCGGTCGCGACACCGTCCTGCACATCGACGCGCGCGCGGCCGACGTTCTCGTGAACGATCGCACCGGCAGCGACGGCGTCGGCCACCAGCGCGGCGATGAGGTCGGGCATGCTCACCCATCCCTCGCCGGGGTTGAAGATGGCGCCCTCGGCGGCCACGGAGTCGGGGTCGACATCGGGGGCGATCGTGGCGATGTCGGCGCGCTCGACCCAGACCGCGTCGTAGCCGTTGCGGCGCTCGAAGTCGAACGTCTCGCGGAAGCTCTCGTCGGGTCCCGCCCACTTGAGGGCTCCGTCGAAGCGCAGGTACCGCTCGCTGCCCGGGTGGTGCGCGCCCCATGAGCGGTAGCGGTCGATGCCCACGATGCGCAGGTAGTGGTAGGCGGCGGAGCGGTCGCCGGAGGAGTTGAGCCAGGCGATCGAGCGTCCCGAGGCGCCGCTGGCCCAGGAGCCCTCGGTGAGCAGGGTGACGCGTGCGCCGGCGCGGACGAGGTGCGCCGCAGTCGAGACGCCGAGGATGCCCCCGCCGATGACGGCGACGTGCGTGGGAGTGGTCATGAGGATGTCTTTCTCTCGGGGGAGGATCAGGCGGTGACGGATGCCGCGGCGTGCACGCGCTCGATGATCTCGAGCACCGCGACGGCATCGTTCGGGTCGACGGGCAGCGGCCCCTGGCGGCGGAGGGCCGGGGCGAGAGCGCGGTAGAAAGCGCCGTAGTCACCCGCGAGGGTGGGGTGAGTCCGCGTGTCGTCGCCCGCGCCGACAGTGCCCCAACGCTCCTCCGGAACCTCGCCGAAGCCGGGATCGCCGGGGCGGGCGCCCGCGATCAGCGCGGGTTCCTGCGGGTCGAGGCCCCAGCTGGTCCAGCCGGCGAGCGAGCCGAGCACGTGGAACCGCGGGCCGCTGAGCGGAGCGACGGCGCTCATCCACAGGTGCGACGTCGTCCCCGAGGCGTGCCGCAGGGCGACGAACACGTCGTCGTCGGCCGCGGTGGCCTGCCGGCGACGGTGCACCTCCGAGGCGACGTCGTCGACCGGACCGAACAGCTGCACGGCCTGGTCGATGAGGTGCGTCCCCAGGTCGTACAGGATGCCGCCGCCCTCGGCCACGTCGGCCTCGGTCTTCCACGAGGACGACGGGTCGGGCTTCCACCACTCGAAGCGCGACTCGAAGCGCCGCACCTCGCCGAGCTCCCCGCTGTCGACGAGGGCGCGCAGGGTCCGGAAATCGCCGTCCCATCGACGGTTCTGGAACACGGTGATCGTGCGCCCGAGACGTTCGGCACGCGCGATGAGCGCACGGCCCTCCTCGGCGGTCACGGCGAAGGGCTTGTCGACGACGACATCGAGGCCGGCATCCAATGCCCGTTGCGCCAGCCGGGCGTGCGTGCCGCTGGGCGAGCCGATGACGACGAGGTCGAGCTCGTCGGCTGCGGCCCACACGGCCTCGACGTCGGAGACCACCCGGGCGGACGGATGCCGGGACTCGGCCTCGGCGCGACGCTCGGGGTTCGCGGTGACGATGAGGTCGAGCCGGTAGTCGGGGTCGGCGTCGAGGAAGGGGGCGTGGAACACCCGCCCCGACACGCCGAACCCGATGACCGCGGTGCGGAGGGGGGCGCTGTCGTTGTGCGCCGTCATCACAGCACCTCCGACAGGAAGCGCTGCAGGCGCGGGCTCTGCGGCCGTTCGAACAGGTCGGCGGGGGCACCCGCCTCGACGACGCGGCCCTCGTCCATGAAGACGACCTGGTCGGCCACCTTCCGTGCGAAGCCCATCTCGTGCGTGACGACGAGCATCGTCATCCCGCGCTGCGCGAGGCCCGCCATGAGGGTGAGCACGCCCTTCACCAGCTCGGGGTCGAGGGCGCTCGTCGCCTCGTCGAACAGCATGACCTCGGGCTCCATGGCCAGGGCCCGCGCGATCGCGACGCGCTGCTGCTGGCCGCCCGACAGGTCGCGCGGACGGTGATCACTGCGCTCCGCCAGGCCCACCTCGGCGAGACGCTCGGCGGCGATCCGCCGCGACTCGGATGCCGGCAGCCCCTTCACGTGGCGTAAGGCGAGTGCGACGTTCTCGAGCGCGGTGTGGTCGGGGAAGAGGTTGAAGTGCTGGAACACCAGGCCGATGCGCCGGCGCACGGCATCCGGCTTCTGCGTCAGCACGCTCTTGCCCGCCAGGAGCACGTCGCCCGACTTGGGCTCGTGGAGGCGGTTCACGCCACGCAGCAGCGTGGACTTGCCCGAGCCCGAGGGGCCGATGATGCAGGTGGTGGTGCCGGGCTTGACCTCGAGGCTCACCCCGCGCAGCACGTCGATGTCGCCGTACGCCATCGTGAGATCGCGGAGCTCGAGGCTCGAGCCTTCGTAGAGGTGCCCGTCGGTGACGGGGACCGGGGAGGTGTACGTCATGTGTTCGCTCCGTAGGTCAGGGCGGGGCCGGGGGTGGTCTCCTCGACCTCATCGAGGCCGCTCTTGGGCGGGGTCGGCTTGCGCCGGCCGGTGCGGAAGCGGTTGTCGAAGTAGTTGACGAGGTGCGTCAGCGGAACCGTGATGACGAGGTAGAGCACGCCCGCCGCGACGAGCGGCGACAGGTTGCCGGTGAGAACCGCGGCATCCTGTCCCACCCGGAAGAGCTCGCGCTCCGACACGAGCAGACCCAGGAAATACACCAGCGACGAGTCCTTGACGATCGCGATGAACTGGTTCACGAGCGCGGGCAGCACCCGCCGCACACCCTGGGGCACCACGACCAGGCGCATGGCCTTGCCGTAGCTCATCCCCAGGGCGCGGCACGCCTCGAGCTGACCGCGGTCGACACTCTGGATCCCGGCGCGGAAGATCTCGCCGATGTACGCCGAGGCGATGAGCGACAGGGCCAGGATGCCGAGCGGATACGGCGACGGTCCGAACAGCTGCTGGCTCAGCCGGGCGAAGCCCTGACCGATCAGCAGGATCGTGAGGATCGCGGGGAGCCCCCGGAAGACGTCGGTGTAGATGCGCGCCGGGGTGCGCAGCCACCGCGAGGGCGAGATGCCCAGGATGGCCACGACCATGCCCAGCACGATCCCGATCACCGTGGCGCAGACGGAGATGACGAGGGTGTTGACGAGGCCGGTGCCCAGCAGCTGCGGAAGCACCTGCGCCATCGCCTCGAAATCGAGGAACGTCTTGACGAGGTTGTCGAGCCAGTCCATCGGGGGCTCCTTTCAGATGGCCGCGAAGCGGCCGATCAGTTGCTCGCCGACGGCGAGGGGCTCGAGGTCTGCTCCGACGAGGGCAGGTACTGCTCCGGCATCGGCGAGCCCGGGAACCACTTCTGGTACAGCTCCTTCCACGTGCCGTCCTCCATCGCAGCGTGCAGACCCTCGTTCAGGGCGTCCTTGAACGCCTCGTGGTCCTTGGCGATGGCGAAGCCGGCGGGGGCGTCGAACGAGGGGATGTCGATCGCGTTCACCAGGCCGTACTGGGCGGCGTACTCCTTGGCGGCCTCGTAGTCGAGGAAGTGCGCGTCGATGGAGCCGCTGTTCACCGCCGAGATCGCCGAGTTGTTGTCGGGGAAGCGCACGAGCTCGGTCTCGGTGAAGTTCTTCACGGCGTAGGCCTCCTGCAGGGTGCCCTGCACGACGCCGAGGCGCTTGCCGGCGAGGCCGTCGACGTCGTCGATGCCGGCGGACGGGCTCGCCATGACCGTCAGGTAGCCGGCGAGGTAGCCGTCGGAGAAGTCGACGGTCTGCTCCCGCTCGGCCGTGATGCCGATCGCGGCGACGCCCACGTCGAACTGACCGTTGGACACGGCCGCGAGCAGGCCCGAGAAGTCCTGGCCGGTGAAGACGACGTCGTCGATGCCGATGCGCGACGCGACGTCCGTGAACAGCTCGACGTCGAAGCCGGTGAACTCACCGTTCTCGTCGGTGAACGTGTAGGGCTTCGAGTCGCCGAGGCTGGCGACGCGGATCTGTCCCGGCGTGATGAGGCCGTACGGGTTGTCCTCGCCGGACGACGAAGCGGCGGTGCCGCTGCAGGCGGTGAGGGCGATGGCGGCAGCGGCGGCCAGGGCGCCGACGAGGGTGCGACGCAGGTTCTTGCGGATGATCACGGTGGGTCCTCTCGGATGCGGGGAGGTGGTGCACGGGTTGACGCGACGGGGCGGGAGGCGCGGATGCGTCGCGGGTGGAGCGGCGGTGCTGTGGTGGTGCGCGGTTCCGGAAGGCGGTGCGGGGTGGTGCGACGCCTGGCGGCCCCGAGGTGCAGTCGTGATGCGGGTGGTGCGATGGAGCGGCGGTGCTTCTCGACCTGAGACCGGTCTCAATCCGGTAGGCTGAGACCGGTCTCAATTGGTTTCCCGCAACGTACGCCAAGATGGCGGGAATCGTCAACTCACGACACCGGAAGCGAAGCGATGTCTCACGACAGCGACACGGGTACCTCCCGCCGGGAGGTGACGGTCGCCGACGTCGCGGAGGCCGCCGGGGTGGCGAAGGCGACCGCGGCGCGTGCTCTCGGCGATTACGGCGCCGTGAGCGACAGCGTGCGCGACCGAGTCCTGACGGCCGCCGATCGTCTCGGCTACCGCCCCAACGCTCTGGCCCGCACGATGAGCACCGGCCGGTCGAACACCCTCGGCATCGTCGTCGGCGACATCGAGAACCCGTTCTTCGCGCAGGCCACCCGGGGCGCATCCGACGTCGCGAGCGCCGCCGGGCTGGACTTCATCCTCTCCAACTCCGACGAGGACCCGGGCGTCGAGGCGCAGGCCATCGCCGTCCAGCTCGCCAAGCGCGTGGACGGTCTGCTGCTGGCCCCCGCGTCGTCCACCGACCCGTCGAATCTCCGCAGCGTCCTCGATGCCGGGCGCCCCGTCGTACTGTTCGACCGGGTGGTCGAGGGCATCGAGGTGGATGCCGTGATCGCGGCGAACCGCAGCGGAGCCCGCACCGCGACGAGATTGCTCCTGGATGCCGGCCACCGGCGCATCGCGATGATCTCGACGCTCGAGCACGACGACGTCTACCGCGCCGGGGCGATGCTCACGATGTCGTCGGTCGCCGAGCGCGTCGACGGGTTCGTGAGCGCCCTCGCCGAAGCCGGTGTCGCCGATCCCGCGTCGTTCGTCCATCTCAACGCGCGCCGCGACGGTGTCGACACCATCGCGCGGCGGTTGCTGACCGACGGCTCCGGGATCACGGCGGTCATCGGATCCGACAGCCTCATCGCATTGCAGGTGTTCCGTGTCGCGCGGGAGCTGGGGCTCGGCATCCCGAACGATCTGTCGCTGATCGCCTTCGACGACGCCGACTGGACGTGGGTGTCGACCCCCGGTGTCACCGTCATGTCGCAGCCCATCCATGAGATCGGCGCGGAGGCCGCTCGTCTGCTGCTGCGTCGCGTGCGGGGCGATGCGGGTCCGCCCGTGGTGCGGGTGCTGGACCAGAAGCTCATCGAGCGGGGGTCGGTGGCGCCGCCGCGGTGACGCTGCTGCCGCCGCCGCGCCGAACTCCGGAGAAGCGGATGGCGGGGACGCGCGCGGTCCCGCCTCGGCTCGGGAAGACGGGCAACCCCCGAGCCGGACACGGCGCTCCGCGTCAGAACTCAGGAGTTGGGCGAGACCCGCGCCGGGTGCGCCACCCACCGGCGTCGCCGACGATGCAGGAAATGTTCGTGGCGGCAACATCGCCGAAACGCGGCCTGCCTACGCTCGGCACTGCTGCAGCTTCCCGGAGGTGGACATGATCACGGCCGGCATCCCGTTCGGTCCCGACGTCGTCGAGACCGTCGCGCTCGTCGACGACCCGCTGACGCCGATGCGGCGGTCGCCCGTCGACGTCGCGCGCCGTGCCCACGAGACGGCGGCGGACTGACATGGACATCACCACCGTCACGTCGTATCGCGCCGCCCGCACCCGCGCCGACCTCGCCCTGCGCCCGGGAGAGGTCGTCATCGCCGGCGGGACCTGGCTCATGAGCGAGCCGCAGCCCGAGACCACCGGCTTCGTCGACCTGACCACCCTCGCCTGGCCCGACATCGAGATCACCGCCGCCGGCCTCCGCATCGGCGCGACCTGCACGATCGCGCGTCTGCTCGCGTGGGTGGAGCGCGAGGCCCCGGCGGACTGGACGTCTCTCGCCCTCGCCCGGCCCGCCGCCGATGCGCTGCTCGCCTCCTTCAAGATCTGGAACACCGCCACCGTCGGCGGCAACGTCTGCCAGGCCTTCGCGGCCGGCGCGATGATCTCCCTGCTCTCGACCCTGGATGCTACGGCGGTGGTGTGGACGCCGGACGGGGGCGAGCGCCGGGTCGCCGTCGCCGACCTGGTGATCGACAACCAGGCAACCTCGCTCGCACACGGGGAAGTGCTGCGCGCGCTCGACGTCCCCGCGCACGCGCTGCGGTCGCGGGTCGGCCTGCGCAAGATCGCGCTCGCCGAGCTGGGCCGTTCCGGCGCCGTCGTCACCGCCCGCGTCGACCCGGACGGTGCCGCCGTGTTCGTCGTGACCGCCTCCGTGCGCCGGCCGCGCGTGCTGCGGTTCGCGCGTGTGCCGGGACCGGGAGAGCTACGGGATGCCGTGGCCTCGGCCACCGATTTCTACACCGATCCGCTGGGCAGCGCCGACTGGCGCCGCGGGGTGAGCGTCGTTCTGGCCGAGCGGCTGCGCACGCAGTTCGCGAAGGAGGCCGCCGCGTGAGGTTCGAGGTCAACGGGGCCGTCGTCGAGACGGATCCCCGTCCGGGTCAGTGCGCGCGGACGCTCCTGCGCGAGACCGGCCACGTCGAGGTGAAGAAGGGCTGCGACGCCGGCGACTGCGGCGCGTGCTCGATCCTCCTCGACGGCGAGCCGACGCACTCGTGCATCGTGCCGGCCATGCGGCTGGACGGGCGGTCGATCACCACGGCGGCGGGCCTCGCTCCCGGCGACGAGCTCCACCCGGTGCAGGAGGCTCTTGCGACGGGCTTCGGCTTCCAGTGCGGATTCTGCACGCCGGGCATGAGCGTGACGGCATCCACGCTCTCCGCCGACGACCTGCCGGACCTCGATCGCCGGATGAAGGGAAACCTCTGCCGCTGCACCGGGTACCGGCCCATCCGCGAGGCGATCCGGGCATCCGTGCTCGGGCCGGTGCGCGAGACCGGCGGCGCCGCGTCCGGCGGCTCTGCCTGCGTGACCCCCGCAGCTCCCGAGGCTGCGCGCTGCAGCGATGGCTTGGCGCAAACCCACGCCGAACCCGGCGCCGGGCGTACATCTGCGCCAAGTCACGGCAATGGCATCCCCGCGGCCCCCGGCGATGGCT
Source organism: Microbacterium sp. HMH0099 (assembly GCF_049384025.1). Classification (NCBI taxonomy): domain Bacteria; kingdom Bacillati; phylum Actinomycetota; class Actinomycetes; order Micrococcales; family Microbacteriaceae; genus Microbacterium; species Microbacterium sp. HMH0099. Next base: position 546,637 of record NZ_JBMRJR010000001.1, read on the forward strand.
TGGCGCAAACGCACGCCGAACCCGGCGCCGGGCGTACATCTGCGCCAAGTCACGGCAATGGCATCCCCGCGGCCCCCGGCGATGACTTGTCGCAAACGCACACCGAGACCGGCGCCGGGCGTACATCTGCGGCAAGTCACGGCCATGGCATCCCCGGGGGAGGAAAGGTCGGCAGCTCCGTCGTGCCCGAGGCCGCCCGCCGGATCGTGCAGGGACGCGAGCCGTACACCTTCGACGAGCCAGTGCCCGGCGGGCCCCCGCTGGTGCTCCGCGTCGTCACGTCGCCGCACCCGCACGCGCGCATCGTGTCGATCGACACGGCCGCCGCCCTCGCCGTCCCGGGCGTCGTCGCGGTGTTCACGCACGAGGACGCCCCGGACGTCCGCTACTCCACCGGACGCCACGAGCACCGCACCGACGACCCCGACGACACGCGCATGCTCGACGACGTCGTGCGGCACGTCGGGCAGCGCGTCGCGGCGGTCGTCGCCGACACGGCGGAGGCGGCGGACGCAGGATGCCGCGCCGTCACGGTCGCATACGAGGTCCTGCCCGCCGTGTTCGATCCGGACCAGGCCCGCACGCCCGGCGCTCCCCTCCTGCATCCCGACCGCACGCCCGAGGAGCGGGTGATGGATGCCGGCCGGAACGTCGTCGCGGGATTCCACCTCGGCCACGGCGGTGACATCGACGCGGCCCTCGCGGCCAGCCACACGACGGTGACCGGCGAGTGGCGCTCGTCGCGCGTCACGCACGCCGCCCTGGAGACGCACGGCGCGGTCGGCTGGCTCGACGACGACGGCCGGCTCGTCGTCCGATCCTCCACGCAGGTGCCGTTCCTCGTCCGCGACGAGCTCGCGCACATCTTCGACCTCGCGCACGACCGCGTCCGCGTCTACGCCCCCCGCGTCGGCGGCGGCTTCGGCGGCAAGCAGGAGCTCTTCACCGAGGACCTCACCGCCCTGGCGGTGCTCGCCCTCGGCCGGCCGGTCGCGTACGAGTACTCGCGCACCGACCAGTTCGTCCGCGCGTCGCTGCGGCATCCGATGCGCGTCCGGGCGACCCTGGGGGCGGACGCCGACGGCACCCTCACCGCCATGAAGCTCGACGTGCTCAGCGACACCGGCGCCTACGGCAACCACGCCATCGGCGTGCTGTTCCACTCGTGCGCGGAGTCGACGACGCTGTACCGCGTCCCGACGAAGTGGATCGACGCCGAGGCCGTCTACACGAACAACCCGCCGTCGGGCGCGTTCCGCGGGTACGGTCTCGGGCAGGTCGTCTTCGCCGTCGAGTCGGCGATGGACGCCCTCGCCATCGAGCTGGGCATCGACCCCTTCGATCTCCGCCGCCTCAACGCGGTGCGCGAGGGCGACTCGCTCCACCCCGATGTCGGCGAGGAGTCGCACGAGGAGGACCTCGTCTGGGGCAGCTACGGGCTCGACCAGTGCCTCGACCTGGCGCAGGACGCGCTGCGGCGCGGCAACGGCGTCGACGCCCCCGCGGGATGGCGGGTCGGCGAGGGCATGGCCGCGGCGATGATCGCGACGATGGCCCCGCGCGGGCACATCGCGCACACGACGGCGACGCTCCGCCCCGACGGGACCTTCCTGCTGCGGGTGGGCACCGCGGAGTTCGGCAACGGCACCTCCACCGTGCACCGGCAGATCGCGGCGACCGTCCTCGATGCCGCGCCCGACCGGCTGGAGCTGTGGGCCGCCGACACCGACGCCGTCCGGCACGACACGGGAGCGTTCGCGTCGGCCGGGACCACCGTCGCCGGCAAGGCCCTGCACGCCGCGTGCACCGTGCTGCGCCGTCGGATGATCGACATCGCCGCGGAACTCGTCGGGGCGGATGCCGCGGGGGCCACGCTCGTGGCATCCGGGGTCCGCGTCGGCGACGAGGTCGTCCCGTGGGCGCGCGTGATCGCGGCCGCCCCGGCGGATCAGGTGGATGCCACGGGTCTCACGGCCGACGGTGCCGAGTTCGGCGACTTCCGCTCGCTGGCGTTCAACGTGCACGCGGTGCGGGTCGCGGTCGATCCGGAGACCGGGACGGTGAAGGTGCTGCAGTCGGTGCAGACCGCCGACGCCGGCGTCGTGATCAACCCGGCGCAGTGCCGCGGGCAGATCGAGGGCGGCGCCGCGCAGGCCCTCGGCGGCGCGCTGTACGAGGAGGTGTACGTGGAGGACGGCGTGGTGCTGAACCCGGTGTTCCGCACGTATCGGGTGCCGCAGTTCGCGGACGTGCCGGACACCGAGGTGTACTTCGCCGAGACCGACGACAGCCTCGGCCCGTTCGGCGCGAAGTCGATGAGCGAGTCGCCGTACAACCCGGTCGGCGCGGCGATCGGCAACGCCGTGTCCCGCGCGCTCGGGCGGCGGGGATACGAGCTCCCCTTCTCGCGCGACCGCGTGTGGCGGCTGGCCGGCGGCGCCCCTTCGCCCGCTACCGTGTGACGGGCGCCGCCCCGCCGACGACCGAGAGGCCGCTGTGACCGCATTCCCGCCCCTTCCCCCGCCTCGGGCCGAGGGCGAGAGCCTGCGGGTGCAGCACGGTCTGCTCCGTCATGTGCGTGAGGCCGCGGCATCCGGCGCACCGCTCCCGGGCGAGCTCGATCTGACCGCCCGGCTGGGCTGCACCCGCCAGCAGCTGCGCCGCGCGATGGCCGCACTGGAAGCCCCGGGGATCGTCCGGCGGCGTCAGGGGTCGGTCACGACCGTCGACCCGATCGCGCTGCGTCTGAGCGTGCGGCTGGAGGAGCAGTTCGACCACGCCGAGCTGCTGGACCGGCTGGGGTACCGGGCGGAGGTGGAAACCCTCGCGGTCCGCCAGGTGGAGCTCGGCGCCGACTCCGCGGCCGTGATGGAGCTCGCCCCGAGCACCCCCGCCCTGGCCGTCCGCAAGCGCTGGCGGGCCGACGGCACCGTGGCGATGATCGCCGACGACGTGGTGCCGCTCGCGGGGGAGATGCCGGAGGATGCCGCGGAGTCGGTCTTCACCGTCGCCGCGCGCATCTGGGGCGAGCCGATCATCTGGGAGGTCGCCACACCGGGGGTCTTGGCGCTCGATCCCGCCCTGGCCGACCTCTTCGAACGCCCCGTGGGCACCCCCGTCATGACCCTGGAGGTCATCGGCATCGGTGCCAGCGGCCGGCGGCTGCTGCACAGCCGGGAGTATCACGACCCGACGCTGGTGTCCTACGCCTTCGTGCGCACGGTCCGCCCACCGTGGGGCGGGGCGGCGCGGCCGCCGCGGGGCTGACGGCCCGGGGACTCCGGCCTGCCGCGGGGTCCGACTCGGACCGCTCCGACAGTGACCAGGGCAGCGTCTGCGGCGCGACCGCCTCAGACCCAGAAGCCCTCGTGCGCCCGGGCGGCCTCGTCCTCGAGCAGAGGCCCGACGACCTCGATCGTCCGCTGGCCGCGGGCGAAGACCTCGCGACAGGGCAGCGAGAAAGTCGGGTTCTCGGGGTGGTCTCCGGTCAGCACCAGCAGACGCTCCTCGGACAGGGCGTAGACGACCCGATCGATGCCGCACCAGTAGACCGCGCCCGCGCACATGGCGCACGGCTCGGCACTGGTGAAGAGGGTGGTCCCCGCCATGTTGTCCGGTCCGAGCGCGCGGAACGCGGCCGCGACGGCGCGCATCTCGGCGTGCTGCGTGGGGTCGCCCTCCGGGGGAAGCGAATTGTTGCTGGCGGAGCTCACGACCTCGCCGGCCGCGGTCACCACGATGGCGCCGAACGGGTGGGCGCCCTCGTCGCGGGAGCGTTCTGCGACCGCGATGCTCTGGCGGACGAACGCCAGATCAGCCGGGGCGAGGTCGTCGGTGTGGTCGGTCGTCACGGGGCTCCTTGTGAACAAGTCAGGTGGGACGAGGGGGATGTCTCCCATCCTGTCCTCGGTGTGTTGCAGTGTCATTACGCAAGGCGAACGGTTCGGGCCCCACTTGTCGACAAGTGCCGGACGGGGTGGGAGGGGGCGTGTCCCACTTCGTGCAGGGAACACCCCTCCCACCCGCACGAAGTGGGACATGCCGGTCCGGGCCGGCGCGGGGTCAGAGGGGCGTCGCCGTCCCCCGCACATGGATGCCACCGGATGCCGGGACCTCGACCTCCAGCACGCTCGGCCGGCCGATGTGCCGACCCTGGCGCACGGTGAAGCCGAACGGCGCCGGGACGCCGACGCGGTCGCGGAGGTACGCGCCCAGCGAGGCCGCGGCGGAGCCCGTGGCGGGGTCCTCGGTGATGTCCGCGACGGGGAACAGATTGCGCGCCTCGATGACGACGCCGTCGGCGATGTCGGCGTCGACGTGCAGGACGATGACCGTGCCCTTCCAGCCGCGTTCGTCGAGCAGGGCGCGAACGGCGGCCGGGTCGAAGGCGAAAGAGTCGAAGACGACGCGGGAGGCGATCGCGACCACGGGGTGCAGGTTGCCGGCGAAGGACTGGGCGAGCGGCATCCGGTCGTCCAGGTCGTCCCGGGTCAGTCCGAGGAGCGTCAGCAGGCGGTCCGCCACGTCGTCCTCGAGGTCGATGACGTAGGGCTCCACGCTGGTGAACCCGGCGGTCACGTGCCCGTCGTCGGCGCGGGCGGTGATCACCTCCACCCTTCCGGCCGCGGTGTCGAAGAGGAACGCCCCGGGGCCCTCCGCCTCGGCGAGCGCGACGGCGGTCGCGATGGTGGCGTGCCCGCAGAACGGGACCTCGGCGTCGGGAGAGAAGTAGCGCACGTCGACGCGCCGTCCGTCCCGGGCCCCGACGAAGGCCGTCTCGGGATGTCCGAGGTCGGCCGCGATGCGCTGCATGTCGGCCACGGTGAGGGTCCGCGCGTCGAGGACGACGCCGGCCGGGTTGCCGCCGCCGGGTTCGGCGGCGAAGGCGAGGAGCTCGAGCAGGGCGGGGGCGTCGGTCATCCGTCGATTCTCCCGCTCTCGCAGCGATAGGCGAGGGGCCACCGGCCGACGCGTGGACGCATCGGTCAGCGAGGCTCGGCGGCGAGGTGCAGCACCGCCTCGGCGAGGGCCTGGATGCCGACGGCGACGTCGTCGCCGGAGACGGCCTCGTCGGGATGGTGGCTGATGCCGTCGGGGTTGCGGAGGAAGAGCATGCCGACGTCGGTGATCGCGCCGATGGACATCGCGTCGTGTCCGGCGCGGCTGAAGAGCGTCGGGGCCTCCCCGCCGATGCCGGCGCGGACGACGTCCTGCAGCAGCGGGGCGCAGAACACGGCGGGGGCGCTGTGCACCTCGCGCGCCTGCCAGCTCAGCCCGCGGCGTCCCATGATGGCATCCAGCTCCCGGGCGATCTCGTCCCAGGTGTGGTCACGGGTGTCGTCGAACTCGCCGCGCAGGTCGAGGGAGAAGTGCGCCTCCCCCGGCACGACGTTGACCGCTCCGGGGAACGCCTCCAGCTGCCCGACGGTGCCGACGATGTGGTGCTCGCCGCGGCAGATGCGTTCGACGGCGAGTGCCGCCTCGCTCGCCCCCAGCAGGGCGTCGCGGCGCATGTCGTAAGGGGTGCCGCCGGCGTGGCGCGCCTCCCCTTCGACGATCAGCTGGAACCGGCGTGCCGACGCGATCGACGACACCGCGGCGAGCGCCTGGCCGCTGCGGTGCAGCTCCGGTCCCTGCTCGATGTGGGCTTCCAGGTAGGCGACGAGCTCGTCCGGTCGCCGCGCGGCCTCGCCGACACGCCCCGGGTCGAGACCGAACTCGCGGAACGCCTCGCGCAGGGTGACGCCGTCCTCGTCGGCGAGATCCCACCACGACGCCTCCCATTGCCCCGCGACGGCGGAGGAGCCGAGCAGCGCCTTGCCGAAGCGCGTGCCCTCCTCATCGCTGAAGGCGATGACCTCGAGCGCGAACGGGAAGGGACTGGATGCCACCCCGTCGTCGTCCCGTCGACGGACGAGCCGCACGACCTCGAGCGCCATGAGAACCCCGATGATGCCGTCGAAGCGGCCGGCATCCGGAACCGTGTCGAGGTGAGATCCGAGGAGGAGCGCCGGGGCGTCGGGGATTCCGAGGGGCGCGAGGCGTCCCACCTGATTGCCCGCGGCGTCCTGCCGCGTCGTCATCCCGAGCTCGCGCATCCATTCGGCCGCGAGCCGGTTCACGCGGGCGTGCTCGGGCGAGAGGTAGACCCGCGTGATGCTCCCGGGCGTGGACGTGACGCGCGCGAGCTCCTCGCACCGGGCCATCACGCGCCGGGCCGCCGCCGCGATGAGCTCGGGCGGCACCTGCAGGCGCGTGGCGAGCGCCATCAGAGGGCCGCTCCGTAGACGTCCTGAGCCGCCTCGACGCCGCCGCCCGCGGGGACCGCCGCACCGTGCCGGCGGAGGACCGCCTCCAGAGCGGCGAGCGTGGTGAGAACGGCGTCCGTGCGGGCGTTGTATCCCATCGTGCCGATGCGCCAGACCCGGCCGTGCAGGGGCCCGAACGAGGTGCCGATCTCGATGCCGAAGTCGGTCAGCAGCTCGGCCCGCACGGCGTCGCCGACGACGCCCTCGGGGATCTCGACCGCGACCACGTTGGTCATCTTGTGCGCGACGTCGCCGAAGACGGTGAGGCCCAGACCCTGCACCCCGGCGAGCATCGCGTCGCCGTGCAGGCGGTGGCGGTCGATGACGGCATCCCGACCCTCGAGCAGGAGGACGCGGGCGCATTCGCGTGCGCCGTACAGCATCGTCGTGGCCTCGGTGTGGTGGTTGAGGCGCCGCGGACCCCAGTAGTCGAGGATCATCGCCAAGTCGAAGTAGTTGGACCGGATGAAGTCGGACGACACGGCGTCCCCCTCTTCGCGGATCCCGGCCTCGACACGGGCGCGCGAGCGCGCGACCTCGACGGCGCGCTCCGACAGGCTGATGGGCGCCGAACCGGACGGCCCGCCCAGGCACTTCTGCAGGCCCGCGGTCGCGGCATCCAGCCCCCATCCGTCCATCTCGAAGGGGTTGCCGCCGAGCGAGGCGGTGGCGTCCGTGTAGAACAGGGCGCCGTGCGCGCGGCAGATCTCGCCGATCTCGTCGAGCGGCTGCAGCATCGTGGTGGACGTGTCGCCCTGGACGCAGGCGACGAGGTGCGGCTGCACGCGCTCGATCGCCTCGCGGATGGCGGAGACGGGGAACACCTGGCCCCACGGCACCTCGATCGTGTGCACCTCGGCGAGCGCACGCTCGGCGATCTCCGCCAGAAGGTGGCCGAACCGGCCGAAGACGGGGACGAGCACGCGGTCGCCGGGGCGCACGAGCGACACGATCGCCGCCTCGATGCCCGCGCGGCTCGTGCCGTCGATGAGCAGCGTGGCCTCGTTCCGGGTGCCCCAGACCTGGCGGTAGAGCTCCTGCGTCTCGTTCATCGTCGAGGTCATGAACGGGTCGTACTGGCCGACGAGCGGCGCGCCCATCGCCCGCAGGACGCTCGGGTAGGCCGAGATCGGACCCGGCCCCATGAGCAGGCGGGCGGGCGGGTCGATCGGGCCGGGGATGGTGCTGTTCACGAGATCTCCGTGGGACGAGAGCGGATGGATGCCACGAGTGCGGCGACACGTCGGGCGAGGCGGACGAGGGCGATGTCGGTGCCGGCGCGCGAGACGAGGCAGACGCCGACGGGTGCGGGCCCGGCGGCCGTCGGCAGGGTCAGCAGCGGCACCGAGATGGACGGCAGCCCCGCGACGGCGGCGGGCGCCGTCATGCGCAGCGTCGCGGACCGCACGGCGTCGATGTCGGCGGTGCGCTGCGGTGCCGGACCGGGAACGGTCGGGAACATCATCACGGCCCCGTCGACCAGCTCGGTCAGGTGCGCGGCGATGGACTCCAGCTCGCCCCGCGCGGCGGACTCCTCGGCGGCGGTGATGCCGGATGCGAGGCGGAAGCGGTCGGCGACGGCGGCACCCATGGCGTCCGGGTGGGCACGCACCCAGTCGCCGTTGTTGCGCCACGCCTCGGCTCCCTGCACGGTGCGGAACGCAGCGAAGGTGGCATCCAGGTCGCCGGTGTGGACGGCGCGGAACGACGGCGGGTCGTCCGAGGCGGAGAGCGCCGCCAGCAGGCGCGAGAAGGCCTCCCGGGTCGCGGGCTCGGCGCACGCGAGGATCTCGTCCGGCACGAGGAAGCGCCACGGCAGGTCGTCCTGCGAGGCGCCGAGGACGTTCTCGGTGGATGCCGAGGAGTCGTAGCTCAGGCACCAGTCGGCCACGCGCTGCAGCGTCTCGCCGTCGCGGGCGAGCCACCCGATCGTGTCGAACGACTGCGCCAGCGGCAGCATGCCCTGACGCGGGACGAGGTCGTGCGTCGTGCGCAGTCCCCAGAGGCCCTGATAGGAGGCGGGGACTCGGATGGAGCCGGCGGTGTCGGTCGCGAGACCGATGTCGGCGTGCCCGGCGGCGACGGCCGAGGCGGGTCCGCTGGACGAGCCGCCGGGCAGCGCCCCGACCACCGCGCCATTGGGCGGGGTGCCGTAGTGGACGTTGTCGCCGGCGATCGAGTAGGCGAACTCGTCGGTGCGGGCGATGCCGCGGAGGGAGGCTCCGCCGCGCAGCAGATCGGCGACCGCGGGCGCCGTCGCCTTCTCGGGGCGCGCCTCCTCCAGGAACGCGGGGTTGCCCGCACCGATGCGGAATCCCGCGATCGCGAAGAGGTCCTTCACCGCGACGGTGAGCCCGGCGAGCGGACCCTCCCACGCGCCCTGCAGGAACGGGTCGCCGACACTGCGCCAGATCGTGCGGTCCAGGGCGGGCGTCCGGGGCGTCACGTGCGCGGCCGTGATGAGCCAGTGCCCGTCGATCCGCTGCCACACCTGCGTCTGCAGGCCCCGACCCCCGCCGTCGAAGCGCGAGACCGACACCAGCAGGGCGACGTCGCCGTCGCTGCTGGGACCCCCGACGGCGGCGGTGGAAAGCGGGCGGTAGTGGATCTCGGAGATCTCGCGCGGCGGCACGCCCCCGCGCAGCGAGCGGAAGCCGCTGATGGCGTCGTGCCCGACGAGCAGCCCCGCCGCGTCGCCGCGCAGGGTGTCCGTGCCCGGGGCGAAAGACGCGTCGAGCGCATCGAGGTCGTTCGCGATGATCGCGCGCTCGTACGCGTCGAACGCCGCCTTGAGGTCGTCGGGCAGGGACGGGTGCGGCCCGGTGGACGGAGCGACGGGCGCTGCCGGCGCCGCGACGGCGGAGTCCTCGCTGCGGAGCGTCATCAGGCCTCCTCTCGGCCGGAGACCTCCGGCGTTCCGGCGGCCTCGCGCGCAGCAGTCGGCGTCCCCTCGCGGAGCGGCTCGGGTTCGACGGCGGGGACGCCCGCGAAGTCGGACTCGCGGATGCGTGCGTGGACACCCGAGACGATGTCGACGACCTGCGAGATGTCGAAGTCCGTCGCGGCGCTGAGATACGCGTAGGCCAGGTGCTCGTCCATGCCCCAGCGGCCGTCGATCAGGGCGAGCGACGCCCGCACGCACGCACGCATCGCGGCATCGAGATCGGGATCGAGGCCGGTCGGCACGAGGTATTCAGGGGTACGGACGAGCGGTCCGGTGACCTCGCCGAATGCCGCGCGGGCGGCATCCGCGGGGATGACGTCGAACCGCAACGTGGCCCGCAGCGACGCCTCCAGCGCGGTGAGCGCGACCTCGCCGTCGCCCTGCGCGAAGTGCGGGTCGCCGACGTAGGCGAGCGCCCCCTCGACCTGGACGGGCAGGAACAGCGTCGTCCCCTCCACGAGCAGGTTGATGTCGATGTTGCCGCCGTGCGTCCCGGGCGGGACGGAGTGCGGCCGGTCGTCGCCGGCGACGGCGACGCCCATGGTGCCGAGGAACGGCGCGAGCGGGAACGCCACGACCGGTTCGGCGCCCGCGGCCACGGGCAGCGTCCCGTGCAGCACGCCGTCGCGCACGGCCACCGCGGAGAAGACGCTGACGTTGTGCTCGCTGCGGGGCAGCTCACCGACCAGGGCGCCCTTGCCGTGACGGTTCGAGATGACGCCGTACGGCACGCGCGGGACCAGCGCCTCGACGGTGATACGCAGCAGGTCGCCCGGTCGCGCACCGCGCACGTGCACGGGGCCCACGACCACGTGCGGACCGTCGGCGAAGGGGTCGCGGGCGACGGATGCCGCGATCTCGATCGCGTCGTCGAGGACCTCGTCCGCGGGGACGCCGTGCCCCGCGAAGAACCCGCGCGGGTCCTTGCCCTGGTCGTCGAGGATGCCCTCGTGGCTGACGGTGTCGAAGGTGACGCTCTCACCGGAGGCGATCTCGAGGACGGCCGCGTCGGAGGCGCAGGGCAGTCGGCCCCACAGCACGGTCTCCGGGGTGGCGCGCACGTAGTGGTCGCCGGGGATGGGGCCCACCCCGGGCTGCAGGATCGGCACCGGTCCGGCCGCCGGGCGGGAGGCGGCGTTTCCTGTGGACCCGGCCACCGCGGTCTCGGCGGCGCTCACGCGTCCACCACGGAGGCCGCGCTCAGCAGCTCCCGTCCCGCACGACGCGTCACCGCGTCTCCCCGACGGTAGACGGGCTCCCCCCGCAGCCAGGTCTCGCGGACCACGCCGGTCAGCGTCTGTCCGTGCCACGGCGAGACCGGGTTGCGGTACTCGAGGGCGGCGGCATCCACGACGAACTCCTCCTCGGGGGCGAAGACGGCCAGGTGCGCCGGCGCGCCGGGGGCGATGACGCCCAGACCGTCGAGTCCGGCGATGCGGGCCGGGCCGGTGGTCAGCAGCGGGAGGAGGGTGGACAGTGGGATGCCGCGGGACAGCGCGGCCGTGTGCACCGACGAGAGCCCCGTCTGAACTCCCGCGATGCCGCCCCAGGCGAGCCCGAAGTCGGGGTTGCCCTTCAGCTCGGCCGTGGCCGGCGAGTGGTCGCTGACGATCGCGTCGATGGTCCCGTCGACGACGCCCGCCCAGAGGAGGTCGCGATTGCCGGCGCCGCGGATGGGCGGGCAGCACTTGAAGGCGCCCGCGCCGTCCGGCACCTCCGCGGCATCCAGGGTCAGGTAGTGCGGGCAGGTCTCGACGGTGAGCCGGACGCCCTCCGCCTTCGCCGCACGCACGTCGTCGAGGGCTCCGCCGTCGGAGACGTGCACGATGTGCGCTCGAGCGCCCGTGCGGCGCGCGGCGTCGATGACCCGCCGGATCGCCGCCCGCTCGCTCATCGGCGGGCGGCTGGCCTCGAAGTCCCGGTAGCGCGGACCGAGGGCGCCGTCGTCGTGAAGGTGGGCGGGGTCCTCGGCGTGGACGATGAGCAGGCCGTCGAACTCCGCGAGCTCGGCGAGGCATCGCTCGAGCTGCTCGGCATCGAGGTGACCGAACTCGTCGATCCCGCTCGGGGACAGGAAGCACTTGACGCCCACCACGCCGGCGTCGGCGAGGGCCCGCAGGGAGCCGAGGTTCTCCGGGACGGCGCCGCCCCAGTAGGCCACGTCGACCGCGAGCTTGCCCACGGCCGCGGCGCGCTTGGCATCCAGGGCCTCCACCGTCGTGGTGACGGGCGAGCTGTTGAGGGGCATGTCGACGACCGTCGTCACTCCCCCGGCCGCCGCGGCGGCGGTGCCGGTGGCGAATCCCTCCCACTCGGTGCGACCGGGCTCGTCGAGGTGCACGTGCGAGTCGACCAGGCCGGGCAGCAGGGCCTCGTCGACGGCCAGCACCCGGTCGGCGGCGGGGTCGAAGGGCGTCACCGCGGTGATGACGCCGTCGTCGACGACGACCGTCGCGGGAGAGAAGGCCCCGTCGACGAAGACCCGTCGGGCGGCGATTCGTGTGCTCATGCCGACCACGCTATGCGCCGTGCGTTTCGCAGATGTAACCGTCATCAACATTCATGCGAAAACCGCCGCATTCTTCACCTGGGGAGGAGAGGTGTGGCCACCCGGCGACGTCGAGGCCGTGACGGCAGGCGGCGTCGCGCCGTCCGAAAGTGGCCCCGGGGCGCCGGAGGTGGCCGCGGGGCCACCCGCGAGCACGCGGGGCGGCAGCGCGTACTCGTCGCGCTTGCTCGTCCCGAGGCCCATGCGCACCATCCCGGATGCCATCCCCACCGCGGCCGCGACCCCGTCGACGACCGGCACGCCGACCCGGAGCGTCAGCTCCGCGCACAGGTCGGCCATTCCGGCGCAGCCGAGGACCACGACGTCGGCCCCGCCCTCGACGGCCTCGGCGCTCGCACGCTCGATGGTCGTCACGGCATCCGATCCGGTGTCCTCCAGGTCCAGGACCGGGATGCCGGTCGCGGCCAGCGACACGCAGGCTCGCTCCATCCCGTACCGCGCGACGAGGTCGTGCGCGCGCCCGAGCGTGCGGCTCAGCGTCGTCACGACACCGAAGTGCCGGCCCGAGACCGCCGCGAGGTGCATCGCCGCCTCCGCGATCCCCACCACGGGGACGGAGACGAGCTCTCGAGCGGCATCCAGGCCCGGATCACCGAAGCAGGCGATGACGTACGCGTCGGCCGGGGCCCCGCCGTCGCGGTCCGCCGCGATCAGCTCGACCACCGCGGCGGCGGCCGCGATCTCGTCGGTGTGGCTCTCGATCGCGTCGGCGCCCGTCAGGGGACACACGGCGTCGATGTCGACGTCGGGTCCCGCCACCCCCCGGGCGGCGTCCGCGATCTTCGCGGTCATCGCCCGGGAGGTGTTGGGGTTGATCAGGAGGATCCTCACGCGGGCGCGCCCGTCGCCGGGGGCGTCGCGGCGGAGCCGAACGGCGCCGCGGTCGAGGTCGACGCGACCGGGAGCGCACCGGAGATGGCCGCCGGCTCGGAGGCCGCGGTGGCCGCGGCCCCGTCGACGGTGCCGTCCGAGATGCCCTCGGTCTCGCCGTCGAAGGTGGGGATGCGCGGGTCCATGCGCTCGAAGAGGAGGAACAGGACGTAGCCGAGGCCGCAGCCGATGAACCAGCTGTAGTCGCTGACGGCGGACACATTGAAGAGGCCGAGGTCGGCGAAGAGCTTCGGGAAGATCGCGATCGCCACGGTCGGCACACCGGCCGCGATGACGGCCTTGACGGCGTTCGGGTTGAAGCCGTTCCGGTACCAGTAGGGGCCCTTGGCATCCATCGTGAACATCGCATCCACCTTCACGCGCTGACGGGCGGCGATGTAGTAACCGGCGATCAGGATGCCGAAGAGGGGGCCGATCAGCGCGCCGAGGACGCCGAGCGAGTAGTGGATGGCGTCGGCGTTGGAGTACCAGTTCCACGGCATGAGGAAGGTCGAGCCGACGGCGGCGATCATGCCGCCCGCGCGCCACGAGATCTTTTTCGGGGCGACGTTGGAGAAGTCGAAGGCCGGCGAGATGAAGTTCGCGACGATGTTGATGCCGACCGTCGCGGTGACGAAGGTCAGGCCGCCCAGGAGGATCGCGAAGGGCGTGTCGATCTGCTCGACCGTCTTGATCGGGTCGGTGATCAGCGCGCCGAACACCGGAACCGTCGCGGATGCCGTGATGACGGTGAGCAGCGAGAAGAAGAGGAAGTTGATCGGCAGGCCCCAGAAGTTGCCCTTCTTGACCGCCTCGAAGCTCTTGCCGTAGCGGGCGAAGTCGCCGAAGTTCAGCATCGGCCCCGAGAAGTAGGACACCACGAGGGCGATCGCCGCGAACATCACCGGGATCGAGGCCCAGAAGTCGAGCTGCGTCGTCGACAGGGTGAAGGAGATGTTCTGGATGCCGGCCTGCGAGACCAGGTAGACGGCGAGCACGATCATGACGAGGTACACGGCGGGACCGGCCCAGTCGATGAAGCGGCGGATGACCTCCATGCCGTTCCAGAACAGCAGGAACTGCGCGAACCACAGGATGCCGTACGAGATCCAGCCCAGCGCCGACAGCCCCGCGAACGAGACGTCGAGCAGCGCGGCCGAGCCCGGGACGAACTTGAGGAACACGATGTTCAGCGACTCCGCCGCGAGGAAGGTCTGCACGCCGTACCAGGCGATCGCGATGAGCCCGCGGATGATCGCCGGGATGTTCGCCCCGCGGATGCCGAACACCACGCGGTTGATGACGGGGTAGGGCACGCCCGTCTTCTGGCTCGGCTTGGCGACCATGTTCGCGAAGACCTGGACGATGACGATGCCGGCGATGAGGGCCACGAGCACCTGCCAGGACTGCAGGCCGAGCGCGAACAGCGAGCCGGCCGTGACGTAGCCGCCGACGGAGTGCACGTCGCTCATCCAGAACGCGAAGATGTTGTAGCTCGACCACTTCTGCTTCCGCAGCGGGGCGAGGTCCTCGTTGGCGAGCCGGTCGTCGTACTGCGGCTTCATGTTGCCGCCCCCGTGGGGGTGTCCGGCCGCCTCCACGAGATCGTGGGGACCGGTGAGCGGTGTCGTGGTCATGTCTTTCCTCTCAGGACGATGGATGCCACGACGTGGAGTCCGCGGCCAGAGTGGTGCACTGATGTGAAGTTATGGGTTCACGCCGCCCCCTCGGTTTCGTGTGTGTAACGAGCATGTGAAGTCGGTCCTTCACACCGCGGTCGCTCCTAGACTCGGGGCATGTCGTCGCCCGCCACCGAGGCCCCCGCGAGCGTCGGGACGCGGATCCGCGAGCTCCGGCAGGCGCGCGGTATCTCGGCCCGCGCCCTCGCCGCTGCCCTGGACATCTCCCCCAGCGCCGTCTCGCAGATCGAGCGCGGGGTCCTGCAGCCGAGCGTCTCGCGGCTCATCGCCATCACCGACGCCCTCGGCGTCCCCCTCGTGGCGGCTTTCGATCCGGCATCCGGTCGCCCGTCCGAACCGGTGGGACCGTCCGGCTTCACGCTGCAGCGTGCCGGGCAGTCGGCTGACATCGTCCTGGACAGCGGGGTGTCCTTCCGCCGGCTCACCCCCGGCACTTCGCCCGGCGTCGACTATTTCGAGTCGATCTACCCGCCGGGGGCGTCCGCGCACGGGGCCGACGGGCTGTTCCACCACGAGGGGTACGAGGTCGGCACCGTCGTGGCCGGCGAGCTCACCATCGACTTCGAGGCCGAGCGCGTCGTCCTCCGCGCCGGCGACGCCATCAGCTACCCCTGCTCCGTGCCCCACCGGCTGCACAACGCCGGGGACGTGGATGCCGTGGCGCACTGGCTCATCGTCCACGCCTGAGCCGCACCGTCGCGCGGGCGCAGGTGGCCCCGGGGCCACTTTGCGCGCCCCGGGGCCACTCCGGCACGCGCGACCCGCCGCGTCCGGCATGCCGCCAACGACCGCAGGCGACGCGGCCGCAGGCGACGCGCGGCCGCGCGTGGCCCCGGGGCCACTTTGCGCGCCCCGGGGCCACTTCGACACAGCGACGAGCCCCCGGAATGTTCCCCACAGCAACATCGCCGACACATCGCGCCACAGCGCCGTAACGCACGCGGCCTAGCGTGGACGGCATGCACCTCTCCGACTTCAACGTCGCCGACGACGCGGAAGCCGTCGCCGTCGTGCGCGTCTGGGCCGACGTCCCGGGGTGGGTCGACGCCGTCGTCGCGGCCCGCCCGTACGCCGACGTCGACGCTCTCGCCTCCTACGCCGGCGCCCTCGCCGAGGCCTGGTCCCCCGACGACCTCGCCGCTGCGCTGCACGCCCATCCGCGCATCGGGGCGAAGGTCGCCGGCGACGGCGCCGAGGCGGCGGCATCCCGTCGGGAACAGGGCTCGATGAGCACCGCCGCCGACGACGACGTCGCCGCGATCGCCGCCGGGAACGTCGCGTACGAGGAGCGGTTCGGACGGGTCTTCCTCATCCGCGCCGCCGGTCGCACCCCCGGTGAGATGCGCGCCGAGCTGGAGCGCCGGCTGCACAACACCCCCGACGCCGAGACGATCGAGGCGACACGGCAGCTCGCGGAGATCGCGCTGCTGCGCCTGCGCACCACGTTCGCCGACGACGCCACGGCAGAACCGGAGCCCGCGGAATGACCCACCTCACCACGCACGTCCTGGATGCCGCGACGGGAACGCCCGCGTCCGGCGTCGCGGTCACCCTCGCGCACCTCGACGGACCGACCATCGACTCCGCGACGACCGACGACGACGGCCGCCTGGCCCTCGGCCCCGACCGTCTCGAGGACGGCGACTACGCGCTGACCTTCGGCACGGGCCCCTACTTCCGGGAGCGGGGCGTCGCGTCGTTCCATCCCGTCGCGACGATCGCGTTCACCGTCTCGGGCGAGGCGCACCTGCACGTGCCGCTGCTGCTGAGCCCCTTCGCCTACTCGACCTACCGCGGCAGCTGAGGAGAACGCCCATGAAGGTCATCGTCATCGGCGCCGGCGTCGGCGGCACCTCCGCGGCGCTCGCGCTGCAGAAGCTCGGCCACGAGGTCGTCGTCTACGACCGCATGCGCGAGAACCGCCCCGTCGGCGCGGCGCTGTCGCTGTGGTCGAACGGCGTGAAGGTGCTCAACTGGCTCGGTCTCGGCCCGCAGGTCGCCGCCCTCGGCGGCCGCATGGACGACATGGCCTACTACGACGGCCACACCGGCGAGGAACTGTGCCGCTTCAGTCTCGCCCCGGTCACGGCGCAGACCGGTCAGCGCCCCTACCCCGTCGTCCGCGCCGACCTGCAGCAGGTGATGATGGATGCCGTCGGCCCGACGAACATCCGCCTCGGCAAACAGCTGGTCGGTCTCGCCGACGATGGCGTCACGGTCACCGCCACCTTCGCCGACGGCTCCACGGACACGGCCGACATGCTCATCGGCGCGGACGGCGCCCGGTCGATCGTCCGCGACTACGTCACCGAGCCCGGTGGCATCCGTCCGGAACGCCGTTACTCCGGCTACGTCAACTTCAACGGCCTCGTCGCCGCGGACGAGCGCATCGGCCCTCTCGACCAGTGGACCACCTACGTCGGCGACGGCAAGCGCTGCGCGGTGATGCCGGTGGCGGGCGACCGCTTCTACTTCTTCGTCGACGTGCCCGGACCGTCGGGCGTGATCGAGGACCGCATGGCGGCCCTGGAGGACGCGTTCGGATCGTGGGGTGCGCCGGGCGTGCGCGCACTGCTGGACGGCATCGACCCGGACGAGTCGCTGAACCGCGTCGAGATCTGGGACATCGACCCGTTCGACACGTGGGTGCGCGGACGCGTGGCGATCCTCGGCGACGCCGCCCACAACACCGCGCCGGACATCGGCCAGGGGGCGTGCTCGGCGCTAGAGGACAGCTTCGCGCTCGGCATCGTCTTCGCGACGTCGACCCTCGGCATCGAGGACTCGCTGACGCGCTACGCGCGCATCCGTGCCGAGCGGGCGGGCGACCTGGTGCTCCGGGCGCGCAAGCGCGCCCACGAGACGCACGCCTTCGACGTGGCCGCGACGCAGGCCTGGTACGACGGCCTGCGGCACGAGGACGGGACCGGCGTCATCCGGGGCATCGTCGGGAACATCGAGGGCAGCCCCGTCGAGCTGGGGGCGAGCGTCCTGCGCTGAGAGGTTCCCCGCCGGCATGTCCCACAATGTGCGACGAAGCAGGGCCTGTCCTGCACGAAGTGGGACACGCCAGCAGGGGCAGGGGCACAGCAGGGGCGGCAGGCCACCCCGGCGTGTGTCGGCGTGTGACAGGGGCACGCTGACGAGCGACATCGGGCGTGACAGCGTGGGGGGAGGCATCCATCACCCCTCTGGAGAGAACGTGACCGAGTACTTCGACCGCACCGCCGACAAGACCTACACCAAGGTCTACAAGGCCGAGACGCCCGACATCCTCGCTGCGTTCGCCGCGTTCGACCAGGCGGTGTTCGCCCCCGAAGGCCGCGCGATCCCGTTGAAGTACCGCGAGCTCATCGCCCTCGCGGTCGGCATCACCACCCAGTGCGTGTACTGCATCGACGGGCACTCGCAGAACGCGGTCAGGGCGGGCGCCACCGAGGCGGAGCTGGCCGAGGCGGCCTGGGTCGCCACCGCGATCCGCGCGGGCGGCGGCTACGCGCACGGGCGCCTCGCGTTCAAGCTCGCCGACGACGCCCGCCCGCACCAGCACTGATGGCATCCGTCGTCTCCCCGCTCGAGGCCGAGGCGCTGGAGTTCATCCGCGGGCTCATCCGCATCGACAGCGTCAACACCGGCGAGGCCGCGACGATCGGGGACGGCGAGACCCGCGCCGCGCTCTTCGTGAAGGAGCGCCTCGAGGAGGTCGGCTACGAGACGGTCCTCGTCGAACCGCGCCCCGGGCGGGCGAGCCTGATCGCGCGTCTGGCGGGGGCGGATCCGGATGCCGGTGCCCTCGTCGCCCATGCCCACCTCGACGTCGTGCCGGTCGAGGCGGAGAACTGGTCGTACCCGCCGTTCGGCGCCGAGATCCACGACGGCATGCTCTACGGACGCGGCGCGGTGGACATGAAGGACTTCGCGGGGATGCTGCTCGCGATCGCGCGCGCCTTCCGGCGCGAAGGGGTCGTCCCCCGCCGCGACCTGATCTTCGCGTTCTTCGCCGACGAGGAGGCCGGCGGCGTCTGGGGCGCCCGCTGGATCGTCGAGAACCGTCCCGAGCTGTTCGCCGGGGCGACCGAGGCCCTCAGCGAGGTCGGCGGCTTCTCCCTGCCGCTGCCCGACGACCGCCGCGCCTACCTCGTCGCCACCGCCGAGAAGGGCGTGACCTGGGCCACGCTCACCGCGCGCGGGCACGCCGCGCACGGATCGCTCCCCACGGCCGACAACGCCGTCGTGCGCGTCGCGCAGGCTGTCGCGGCGGTCGGCGCGCACCGGTTCCCGGTCGTCCGCACGGCCACGCTCGAGCGGTTCCTCGACCTCTACGCCCGGGCGGGCGGCGATGTCGACGACCTCGGGTTCGCGGCATCCCTCCTGGATGCCGGGACGCGCACGACCGCGTCGCCGACCGTGCTGCAGGCGGGTGGGAAGACGAACGTCATCCCCTCGTCGGCCTCGGCGCGACTCGACATCCGCGTGCTGCCCGGGCAGGACGACGCCCTGCGGGCGCAGCTCGCCGAGCTCGTCGGTCCCGACATCGAGATCGCGTGGGGGCGCGAGGTGCGGGCGATCGAGTCGCCCGTGGACGCCCGGCTCGTCGGCATCCTGCAGGAGGCCGTCTCGGCGGAGGACCCGGGCGGCACCGTCGTGCCGTACCTGCTGCCGGCCAGCACGGACAACAAGCACCTCGCCCGGCTCGGCATCCGCGGCTACGGCTTCGTGCCGCTCCGCGTGCCGGCGGACTTCGACGTGTTCGGGCAGTTCCACACGGCTGACGAGCACGTCCCGGTCGAGGCCCTGCATTTCGGCACCCGGGTGACCGCGCGGATCCTCCGCGACGCCTGACCCGGGATGCCGCGGGGGCCGGGCTCCGGAGGAGCAGCCCCTCCCGTGCGTTCCGCTGCCCCCGCCGCCGGTCGGTCGACTTCTCCGGAGCCGGGCATACGACGACCCCGGGCGCGGCGCGAGGCCGGACCCGGGGTCGTCGCCGCGGTCAGGCGGAGACCGTGGGCCGGACCTTCTCGCGCAGCTTCCGGGCAGGCGCCGTCTTCGCGTGCGTGACGTAGATCACGAGCCCGACGAAGGTGAGACCGCCGACGAGGTTGCCGAGGACCGTGGGGATCTCGTTCCAGATCAGGTAGTCGCCGATGGTGAAGTCGGCGCCGAGCATCAGGCCGATGGGGAACAGGAACATGTTGACCACCGAGTGCTCGAAGCCCATGTAGAAGAACAGCATGATCGGCATCCACATCGCGATGACCTTGCCGGGGAGGCTGTCGGACATCATCGCGCCGACGACGCCGGTCGAGACCATCCAGTTGCAGAGGACTCCGCGGACGAACAGGGTCAGCATGCCCGCGGCGCCGAACTCGGAGTAGCCGACGGTGCGCCCTTCGCCGATGTGGCCGATGGCCTGACCGACCTCGCTCACGTCCGTCGAGAAGCCGTACGTGAAGACGATCGCCATGAGGAGGGCGACGGTCAGGGCCCCGCCGAAGTTGCCGAGGAAGACGAGGCCCCAGTTGCGCAGCATGCCGCGCAGGGTCACCCCCGGGCGCCGGTCGAGCAGCGCGAGCGGCACCAGCGTGAACACACCGGTCAGCAGGTCGAAGCCGAGCAGGTAGAGCATGACGAAGCCGACGGGGAACAGCAGGGCGCCGATCAGCGGCGACCCCGTCTGCACGCTGACGGTCACGGCGAACACCGCCGCGAGGGCGAGGATCGCGCCGGCCATGTAGGCGCGGATGAGGGTGTCCCGTGCCGAGAGCGCGACCTTGGCCTGCCCGGCGTCGATCATGCGGACGGCGAAGTCCTTGGGTGCGACGTAGCTCATGGTCGTGTCCTCTCCGCCGTCACCACTGGTACTTCAGGAACTTGCCGTCGATGACGATCCGCACGCGGTCGCCGTCGGGGTCGCTGCGCCGGTCGATCTCGATGTTGCAGTTGATCGCGCTCATGATGCCGTCGCCGAACTCCTCGTGGATCGCCTCCTTGAGCGCCGGGCCGTAGACCCCGAGCAGCTCGTAGAAGCGGTAGATGGTCGGGTCCGCGCGCAGCTCGTCGCCGCGGGTGCGGTACGGCTGCACCTGCAGAGCGGCGACGGTCTCGTCGTCGAGCCCGAGCAGCTCCCCCGCCCGGACGGCGAGCTCCGCCGGGAGGGCGTGCGAGCCGAGCAGCGCCGCGATGGTCCACAGCAGCGGCCGGTCGAGCGCGCCGGCGAGGTCGGCCCACGAGCGCTCGGAGCCCGCGACGGCCCTCCGGACGGCGTCGGTCGCCTGGTCGCGGCGTGCGTTCCACTCGGTCATGTCTGGTCTCCTCGGGTCGGTCGATCGGACGGGTCGTGCGATCGGTCAGTGACCCCACTGTCCGGCCGGCGGCGCCTGGTCGAGCAGGCTTTCCGCGCACGGCATCCGACGATCTGCGCACGGCGACGAAGCATTCACACGCACGAAACGACACCGCAACAGGGCGGCGCCGGAACGGCGTTTACGGTGATCCCGTGGCAGGCCCGACGACCGATGACGCGACGCGTCCGCAGGACGCGATGTTCCTGTCGACCGTCCTGCAGAGCGCCCCGGTGCCGCTCTGGGTCATCGACGAGGACGGCCTGGTCGCGCTCGCGAACGACGCCGCCCTCCGCTTCCTCGGTCACCGTCAGGGCACCGACCTGCGCGGCGGCGCGAGCCACGACCTGCTGCACCGGCACCGTCCGGACGGGTCGCCGTACCCGACGCACGAGTGCCCGATCATCCACGCGAAGCAGCCGCTGGCCTCGTCCGAGTGGTTCGTCACCCGCGCCGGCGACGTCCGTCCGGTGCAGTGGTCGACCCGGCCCGTGCCCGGCACCGGCAGCGTGCTGCTGAGCTTCGCCTCCCTCGGCCCGCTGCCGGCCGGCCCGGGCGGCGGACGGCGAGCGCTCGTTCCGCCCCGCGCCACGCGGGAGGAGACCCGGGCGCGGCTGCTCCGGCAGATGCAGCAGGCGATCACCGCCCGCTTCACCGACCCGTCGTTCTCGCCCGCGACCCTGGCCGACGACGCCCACCTGTCGGTGCGCTCCGTCCAGGCGATCTTCGCCGAGGTCGGGACCTCCCCCGCCGCCGAGATCCGCCTGCACCGTCTGGAGCACGCGCGCGTCCTCCTCGCGCAGGGGCAGAGCGTGCAGTGGGCGTGCCACGCGTCCGGCTTCCAGGACGTCGGCAGCTTCGCCCGCGCCTACCGCCAGCACTTCGGCTTCGCGCCCAGCCGCACCCGCGGGGCATAGCGGCTCCGCGCCCAGCCGCACCCGCGGGGCATAGGCCCCCGCGCCGAGCCGGACCCGCGGGGCGCAGGTCTCCTCGCGCCGGCGGGCCCGCTGCCCTTGCACGTCCGCCGCCGTGTTACCTCGCGTGGCGATCCGTTTCAACGGATGACCGGCCGTTTCGACGTGTGAAACGGCGCATCGCCGACCCTCGGACGCGGTCGTAGCGTTCCCCTGACCCGCCGGCCCCGCGCCGGTCCGATTCAGAGGAGCACGCCATGACCACCACCGCGCCGGCCGCCGCCGCCGCCTCGGCGACGCCCGCACCTCGCGCGAAGGTCGACCTCGGCACGATCGCCGTCGTCCCGACGCGCCACTGGTGGCGCTGGATCCTCACCGCGCTGCTCGTGTTCGTCGTCGCGCAGTTCGCCTGGAGCCTCGTCACGAACGACCGCTACATGTGGGGCACCTTCGCGCAGTACTTCTTCTCGGAGCCGGTGCTCATCGGGATCGGGTACACGCTGGCGCTGACGGCCATCTCGACCGTCGTCGGCTTCGTCCTCGGCACGATCCTCGCGCTCGGCCGGCTCTCTCCGTCGCCGCTGCTGAACGCCGCCGCGTGGGGCTACATCTGGTTCTTCCGGTCCGTGCCCCTCGTCGTGCAGATCATCGTCTGGTACAACCTGGGGTACCTGTACCCGACCCTGGGCCTGGGCACCCCGTTCACGACAGACTTCTGGATCGTCGAGTTCCCCACGGTCCAGCTGATCAGCGCGTTCGCGGCGGCGATCCTCGGTCTCGGGCTGCATCAGGCCGCCTATTCGGCCGAGATCATCCGCGGCGGGCTCGTCTCCGTCGACCCCGGACAGCACGAGGCTGCGGCGGCCCTCGGCATCCCGGCATCCCGTCGCCTGTTCCGCATCATCCTGCCGCAGGCCATGCGCTCGATCGTGCCGAACGCCACCAACGAGGTCATCGGCCTCGTCAAGGGCGCATCGGTGGTGTTCGTCATCGCGATCCCCGAGCTGTTCTACGCGGTGCAGGTGATCTACAACCGCAACAGCCGCGTCATCCCGCTGCTGATGGTCGCGGTGGTCTGGTACACCCTCATCACCACGATCCTCAGCGTCGCCCAGTACTACATCGAGCGGCACTACGCCCGCGGGTCCGCGCGCGCGCTCCCCCCGACCCCGCTGCAACGCGCCCGCAGCTGGGTCGGCACGCAGTGGGCCCGGCTCGGCGACGACCCCGCTCCGCCCGGCGGGACGCGACACGAGCCCCGTTCGCGGGGCACGACGGGGACGAATAGCACCGCCGTGGCATCCATCCGCGACACCGCCGAGGCGAAGGAGAGCCGCGCATGAGCATCACCACGAAGGCACCCGCCCGGGGGCTCGTCGAGATCCACGACGTGCACAAGTCCTTCCACGGCGTCGAGGTGCTGAAGGGCATCGACCTGACCGTGCGCCCCGGGGAGGTCGTCGCCCTGCTGGGTCCGAGCGGCTCCGGCAAGTCGACGCTGCTGCGGACGATCAACCACCTCGAACGGGTGGATGCCGGATCCGTCACGGTCGACGGCGAGTTCATCGGGTACCAGCTGCGGCACGGCCGCCTGCACGAGCTGCACGAGCGCGAGATCCTGCAGCGGCGGACGCGGGTGGGGATCGTGTTCCAGAACTTCCACCTGTTCCCGCACCTCACGGCGTTGGAGAACATCACGGAGGCGCCCCTCGCGCTGCGGCGCCTCACCCGGGCGGAAGCGCGTGAACGCGCCCTCGGCCTGCTCGAGCGGGTCGGCCTCGCCGAGAAGGCCGACGCCTACCCGCGGCAGCTGTCC
Source organism: Microbacterium sp. HMH0099 (assembly GCF_049384025.1). NCBI lineage: Bacteria > Bacillati > Actinomycetota > Actinomycetes > Micrococcales > Microbacteriaceae > Microbacterium > Microbacterium sp. HMH0099. The sequence continues at coordinate 570,099 of NZ_JBMRJR010000001.1, forward strand.
GGCGGGCAGCAGCAGCGGGTCGCGATCGCCCGCGCCCTCGCGCTGCAGCCGCAGGTGCTGCTGTTCGACGAGCCGACCAGCGCCCTGGACCCGGAGCTCGTCGGCGAGGTGCTCGACGTCATCCGCGACCTGGCGAAGCTCGGCACGACCCTCGTGATCGTCACGCACGAGATGGGCTTCGCCCGTGAGGTCGCCGACCGCGTCGTGCTCCTCGACCAGGGCCGCATCGTCGAGCAGGGCACGCCGGACGAGGTCCTCAGCCGTCCGCAGCACCCCCGCACGCGGGAGTTCCTGGCCAAGGTGCTCGGCTGACGCCTCCCGGCGGCAGCCTCCTCATTCACATCCCACTCGCACAAGGAGACACAGCATGGCACTGAGCAAGAAGCAAGGCATCGCGGTCGGCGTGATCGCGGCGGCGGTCGTCGCCGTCATCGGCGGCGTCGCGATCGGCGTGAACCGCCCCGCGGAGGCGGTCGCGGCGCCCGAGCCGGCGGCATCCACCCCCGCCCCCGACATCACGTGGGTGCACACCGAAGAGGTTCCGGAGGCGGTCGCAGCGCTGCAGGAGAGCGGCTTCCAGCCGATCGAGCCGGGCAAGCTCACCGTCGCCGTCGGCGCGTTCGTCCCGCCGCTGAGCTACGTGCCCGACGGCGAGACGCTCCCCGCCGGGACCGAGCCGAACATCGGCTCGCTCATCGCGGAGGGTCTCGGCCTCGAGTACAACCCCGTCGTCGTCGCGTGGGCGGACTGGCCGCTCGGCATCCAGTCCGGCAAGTACGACCTCATCACCTCGAACGTGACCGTCACCGAGGAGCGCAAGGAGCTGTACGACTTCGCCAGCTACCGTCAGGACCTGCTCGGCTTCTACGTCCGCGCCGACAGCCCGATCGAGAGCATCGAGAAGGCCGCGGACATCTCGGGGCTGAAGGTCGTCGTGGGCTCCGGCACCAACCAGGAGAAGGTCCTCCTCAGCTGGAACGAGGAGCTCGCCGCCGCCGGCGAGGCCCCCGCCGAGCTGCAGTACTACGACGACACCGCCGCGGCCACCCTCGCGCTCCAGTCAGGCCGCGCCGACGCCACGTTCGGTCCGAACGCCACCGCCGCGTGGGCCGCAAAGGAGACCGGCGAGACGAAGCTCGTCGGCATCATCCCGGGCGGCTGGCCGCTGCAGGCCGACATCGCCGCGGGCACGAAGAAGGGCAACGGCCTCATCGAGCCGGTCCAGATCGTGCTCGCGCAGCTCATCGAGGACGGGACCTACGCCGAGGTGCTCGAGGCGTGGAATCTCGAGTCCGAGGGCGTCGAGTCCTCGCAGATCAACCCGCCGGGACTGCCGAAGTCCTGAGCGCCCGTGCGGCCCGGTCTTCCGCGGACCGGGCCGCACGAGCGTCTCGACTCGGAGAATGGATGCCATGACCTCCTCGCTCACGACCCCCGACACCGCGCCCGCCGGGGACCCGACCATCCGGCTCGTCGCCCCCGAGGAGTTCGACGAGGCCGGGCGGGTGACCGCCCAGGCCTACCGGCAGAGCTACGACGGCCTCACGGAGGGGTATCTCGCGTCGCTCGCCGACGTGGCGGGCCGCGTCGCCCAGGGCGAGGTGTGGGTCGCCGTCGACGGCGGCGCCATCGTCGGCACGGTGTGGGTCCCCCGCCCCGGCGAGCGTCTGTCGCCTCTCGCGCAGGACGGGGAGCTCGACTTCCGCCAGCTCGCGGTCGCGCCGGCCGCTCGCGGCCGCGGGGTCGGGGCGGCTCTCACCCGCCACGTCATCGCGCTGGCGCGCGAGCGCGGCGCCCGTCGCGTCGTGATGAACAGCGGGCCGGAGATGCTCGGCGCGCACGCGCTCTACCTCAAGCTCGGCTTCCGCCGCCTGACGGAGCGCGAGCATCCGGTGGAGGTCGAGCCGGGCCGCTTCCTCGACCTGCGGGCGTTCGCCCTCGACCTCTGACGGCGCGGCCGGGGTCTCTTTCGTAACTTTCGCAACGCGCGTAGACTGGCAGGCCGACAGAGGAGATGACATGCCCGATCTCGCCGAAGACATCGTCGCGCCGACGACTGCCGACGTCTCCGAATTCGCGAAGGTCATCAGCTTCCTCGAAGCGCACGAGCGGGCGAGAGGCGCGACCGTGGAGCCGCGCTACTACCTGTCGGGGGCGGACGAACATGACCGGGTCGAACTCTCCAGCCAGCTGCACGACATTCTCAAACAGGCAGCGGAAGCGCTCACAGCTGGCAGATCGGTGAGCATCCTTACACGTCGGCAGGAGATCACCACCCAGCAGGCGGCGGACATCCTCGGCGTGAGCCGCCCCACCGTCGTACGGCTGATCGAAGACGGAGAGATTCCGGCGACCGTGCCCGGTGCCGTCCGGCGGAAGCTCCTGCTGGAGGACGTCCTCCAGTACCGCGCGCAGCTCTACGAGCGCCGGAACTCCTTCATCGCCGAGACCTCTTCGCCCGTCGACGACGACCTCGAGCTGGACGTCGTGCAGCACCTGCTCGACGAGGCACGCCGGAAGCCCTGATCGATCACGCACCGCGTCGATGTTCCGCGCTTTCCTGGACACCTGCGTTCTCGTGCCGAGCCTGCAGAGGGACTTCCTCCTGCAGCTGGCCACCGAGGGATGTTTCGCCCCCCTGTGGGGGACGGGCGTCCTCGAGGAACTCGGGTACGTCCTGCCGGTGTTGTACACGCGTCGCGGACTCGACGACGCCGTGGCGAGATCGAGGTCGGCGCGCCTCATCTCGCAGATGGAGTCGGCTTTCCCCGGCGCGACCATCGCGGCGCCGAAGGCGTCGTATCCGTACGCGCTCGCGGATCCCGATGACGCTCACATCGCGCACGGAGCGATCTTCGGCGGAGCGGATGCCATCGTCACTGACGACCGTCGCGCGGGACTGTCGGCCAACGCCGCCCTGATGAATGCCGCCATCGAGGTTCTCAAAGCACCGGATTTCGTCGCCAATACCGTCGCCGCGCACCCGCAGCAGGCGCGAGACTCGCTCCTCGTCATGAGTTCCCGATTCGAGTCCCCGCCGATGAGCCCGCTCCGCATCCTCCAGACATTGCGCGATCAATACGGCTTCGCAGAGGCGTTCGAGCTCCTCGCCGACGAGTTGTAGGCGCCGCTGCGGGCGTTCGCCCTCGACCTCTGACGGCGCGGCCCCGCCGACAGGGCCGGCGCACCCGCGCGCAGCGCTGCCGCCCGGGATCAGCTGTCGTGCACCACCGCGGTCAGCTCCGGCAGCAGATCGCGTGCGAGGTAGCCGATGCCGAGCCGCTCGGTCAGGCGGTCGCCCGCGCGGGCGTGCGTCCACCCGCCCCAGACCGCCGCGCGCTCGGGCTCCATGCCGAGCGCCGCGAACCCGGCGATCGTCCCCGACAGCACATCGCCGCTCCCGGCGGTGCCGAGCCCCGACCCGCCCGGCTCCGCCTGCCAGCAGCGCCCGTCCGGCGTCGCCACGGTGCCGAAGCAATGGACCACGGCGGCGTACCGGCGGGCGATCTCCGCGACGTCCTGTGCGCGGTCGTCTCCGAGATCCCGCCCGAGAAGCAGCGCCGCCTCCTCCTCGTTGGCGTTGATCAGCAGCTCGTCCGGGAGGGTGGCGCGATCGACGTCGGGCAGGATGCCGAGGGCGAACGCGTCCAGCACGAGCCGACCCACGTCGGCGGCGGTCACTGCGGCGAGCGCTGCCCGGGTGGCATCCGGATCATCGAATCCCGGGCCGAGGAGGACCGCATCGGCCGACTCCACGGCGGACCGGAGGGCGTCGTCGAGCGGCTGCGACCCCGCGGGCAGGACGTACACGCCTGCTTCGGGCATGGCGGGGCCGAGACCGGGCGCGACCTCGTCCGGGCCGACCAGGCCGACACGCCCCGCGCCGACACGGAGGGCCGCCTCGCCGGAGAGCAGCAGCGCGCCGGCGGACCGCGGCGATCCCCCGACGACCACGACCTGGCCGCGGGACTTCTTCGAGCCGGTCGGATCGGGACGCCCCCACTCGCGCAGCAGCGCCAGGGTGACCGGCTCAGGCGGGGTGGGCATCGTCTTCTCCGGCGTGGACGGTGATGTCGGCGCCCTCGCGGGCGAGGTGCTCGACCGAGGAGAAGGCGGCCAGGGACCACCCCTCCGCGGTCCGCACGAGCTCCGTCACGGAGGCGTTGCGTACGGTGCGGGTCGCCGCGAAGTCGAGCAGCGCCTCTTCGTCGAGGGGAAGGAGCACCGATAGGATCAGCATGATCACCGCGTCGTGGGCGACGACGAGGACCTCGTCCGCCGGCCGCTCCAGCCGCTCGCCGAGGAAGGACCGCAGCCGCAGGGCGACGTCGGCCCACGACTCCCCGCCGGGCGGTCGATAGAAGTACTTGCCCAGGTGGCGGCGCCGCGCCGCCTCGTCGGGATGACGTGCCTCCACCCCGCGCGAGGTCAGGAGATCCAGGATGCCGAGCTCCCGGTCCCGCAGCCGTTCGTCGACGATCACCGGCACGGCGTCGTCCCCGACGGCCAGCTCGAGCGTCTGACGGGCGCGACGGTAGGGCGACACCCAGCACTCGCCGACGGACCGCCCCGACGACGCCCACCAGGTGCGCAGCGCCTGCGCCTGCTCGCGCCCGACGGCGGAGAGCTCCACGTCGGCGTCGCGCGCGGCGAGGTCGATCACCTCCGCCCCCGCCCGGTCGGCCGCGGTCGCCGCGACGTTCCCTTCGCTCTCCCCGTGTCGAACCAGCCAGAGTCGCTTCACCGCCATCGGGTCACCGTACGGCGACGGCGGCAGGCCCCGTTCGGGCGTTGACAGGACGGGATGCCATGCGCGACAGCGGCCGTCCGGCGCTCGTTCTACGAGGCGGTGTCCGCGAGCGGCTTGGCGAAGCAGCGCGAGGCCGGGAAGCGCGTGTACGGCGGGAAGACCTCGATCGGACGGTAGCCGATCCGCTCGTACAGGGCGATGGCCTCGGGCTGCCGGTCGCCGGTCTGCAGGATGAGCTGCGACGCGCCGCGCGCGAGGGCGAGGCGTTCGAGTTCGGACATGAGGGCACGGCTCGCGCCCTGGCCTCGAGCACGGCGCTGCACGAAGACCCGTTTGACCTCCAGCTCGCCCCCGAGGGCGCGGAGGGCCGCGTGGCCGACCGGCTCCCCCGCGGCATCCCTCACCAGGACGACGTCGACGATCGTCGCGGGATCGACGGCGAAGTCCTCCGCCAGGACGGCCTGGGTCTGCTCGTCGAACTCCGCGAAGACGGGGGCGTACCGGGGACCGATCTCGTCGTCCATCGCGGCGCGCAGCGCGACGGCGCGCTCGTCGTGCCAGTCGACGCGTTCGATGGTCCAGGTCGCGTGCCCCGTCGTCATCCCGTCAGTATCGCCGGGGCCGCGTGCCGCCGTGCGCGCGCGGAAACCGCGGGTAACACCGGTGGCGCTCCGTTCGACGTCTCGTCACGCGGCGACGCGCGGGTTCACGGGCCGACACAGAACGGACGCCCTCGCCGCGCCGGTTTGCCCGCCGCGGCGGAGAGGCGCAGAGTGGCCCGGTGACCGCTGCCTCGACCCTCGACATCCCGCACGCCGACGCCACCGTCCTCGACAACGCCGCCTGGCACTCGCTGGCCGGCCCGCACGCGTCGTTCGCGATCGGCGGGGACCTCGTGCGGCGCTACCCGGCCGACGTCGCTCCCTTCGTCGCGGTGCGCACGTGGGACGAACCCGGCGTGTGGGACGCGCTGCGCGACCTCGTCGGACCCGGCGCCGACGTGGGCCTGTCGGGCTACGACGGCGAGATCCCCGCCGGCTGGGAGTACGTCGGCGGCGGTGAGGGCGTGCAGCTCGTCGAGACCGACGCGCTGCAGACGCGCCCCGACGACGAGGCGGTCGAATTGGATGCCGCGGACGCGGCCGACATGCTCGCGATCGTCGACCGCAATCAGCCCGGCCCGTTCCGGCCCCGGACCTACGAGCTCGGCCGCTACATCGGTATCCGCCGGGAGGGCCGACTCGTCGCCATGGCGGGCGAGCGCCTGCACCCCACCGGGTGGACGGAGATCAGCGCCGTCGCGGTCGACGCCGATCACCGGCGCCAGGGCCTCGCCTCGCGCCTCGTGCTGGACGTCGCCTTCCACATCCAGCAGCGCGGCGACCGGGCGCTGCTCCACGCGGCGGCGACGAACGTCAACGCGATCGCCGCGTACGAGAAGCTGGGCTTCGCGCTCCGTCGCCGCAACCGCTTCGCCGCGGTCCGCACCCCCGCCTGACCCCCGAGCCCTCTTCCCGGCCGCAACGCGCAAACCCGTGAAGGCCGTGACGTGCCGCAGATGCACACCAGGGGCAGCCCCGCGCGTACATCTGTGACAAGTCAGCGCCGGGGGGGCGACCCGTGAAGCCCGTGACTTGCCGCAGATGCGCGCCAAACCGGCGAGTGCCCGGTCTGTCTATCTGTGGACGTCAACGCACGTCAGGTTCGCCGCCTGAACCTTCGGGACGCTGCAGCCCGAGCGCGCTCCCGCAGCTAGCGCAGTGAGCTGGCGGCGGCTCGGCTTCGCCCGAAACAATCCGAACTCGTTCCGTGTGGACAATGCGCAGATACTTCAAGTCCAGCGCGAGCATAGCGCGAAGCAATGAGCCGAGGGACGAGCCTCCCGATCCTGACTCGAGCCGGCGGTAGGTCTGCACGGCAATATTCGCATCGAGGGCTACCCGCTCCTGCGAGCGGCTCAGAGCCCCCCGAGTCACATAGAGCTGCCCCGCGACTATCGGCAAAGCGTGCTCGATCTGGCACATCCGCCCTCCTGGCCGCTTGATGCGTTCTCCAACGGCACCAAAACCTAGTCCGCCGCCCACGAGCAGCGCCATCACCCGCCTGGGAAGGACCAGGTGAAAAATGCTTCGCGATGTCAGACGCGGCAGGTGGGGTCAAGGCATCCTCCGCTCTGGTCTTCTCTCCGCCCTTGGGATTTTCTCGCCGTCGGGCGCGACTGCGTCTGACGAGAGCACACGAAGGTGAGGAAGAGATGACCGATTTCGCCGTTCCAAGAATGCGCAAGCGTTTTCTTCAGGCCCCGGGCATAGCAGCATTGCTTGCCTTCACCGCCGGTTTCGCGAATGCTACGCCGGCGGAGGCGGGTGATGCTCGCTGCGCGACTGCTTCAATCGACTGCGGCGTCATATATAACACTTCTGACGTCAATATCAGGATCGCGACGAACTTTTCGCCAACATATAGCGACAACGTGGGCACCGTCTCCGGCGTGACCGCGACGCTGGGGAGTCAGCAGAATTCTAACCGATTCAAGGATTCGTCCGGTCGTTTTTATGACTGGGATGCCGTCTATGTCCCACCAAAGTCCTGCATATTCACGAAGGTGGGCCCAGGCCTTGGAACACACGACTACTATAGGAACCCGCGGGATTATGGAGTTTGGTACAAGGTCAACAACCTTGGAGCCAACGTGCGTGGCCTACGTTCGTGTTGACTTCCGGACCGCCAAGACGGTTTGACCAGACGTCTCAGCCCCAGAGGTCTACGCTTTCGGGCATGACAGCACGACGGGTCGGCTACCGTTTGGCACTGTCGCTCGTCCCCCTAGCGCTGGTGGGGGCTTCGTTGTGGGTGACCTGGGTGACGGCCGCCTACTGGGCGCCGTGCATCGGTTTGGATCGGCGCCGCATCGACAACGCCTGTGCTGAAGCGATGTCCACATTCAGTCAGGTACCCGTCTTCAACCTGTGGGCTGTCATGGCCGCGCTAGTCCTCTTTGTCGTCACGGCACGGCTAGTCCCACGCCTCCCCGGTGGCGTGATCGCCATCACGGCGGTGGCCCTCGCCTGCCCCTTAGCCGACCCCGGGTTCTTCTGGGTGCAGTGGGGCAGCGCCGACGGCATCCCGGGTCAGGGGTCCTGGACCGCCATAATGTTTGCGCTCGCTGGCATCGGCATGCTCCTTCCGACGTGGACTAACGGAAGCAGCACGATCACCAACACGGAGTCACTGGCCCCATCCGATACAGATTCGGCGGGCATGCCCTCCTGTCGGTGACAATCGGTAGGGCACGTGGTGCAGTACGGCTCACGTGCCCTACCTCTTACCACCGCTCCGGTCAGACACAGTGCAGCGATCAAGACCGACCCAGTGGGGGCCGTGACTTGCCGCAGATGCACGCCAGAAGCAGCCCCCCGCGGGCATTTGTGACAAGTCAGCGCCGGCGGAGTGCGACCAGCGGAGGCCGTGACTTGGCGCAAATGCACACCAGGGGCAGCCCCGCGCGCACATCTGTGACAAGTCAGCGCCGGCGAACGGACCCGTGAGGGCCGTCACTTGGCGCAGATGTACGCCAGAAGCAGCCCCGCGCGTACATCTGTGACAAGTCAGCGCTGAGGGGGGCACCGCCGCGGCTAGCGTGGCGATGTGACCCGACCGCTGCGCTCCCTCGGCTTCCTCACCATCGGCCTCTTCGACCGCGACGACCCCCGCGCCGGGCACGAGACCACGCTGTCGATCATCGAACGCGGCGAGCGCCTCGGCTTCGACAGCGCCTGGCTGCGCGACCGCCACCTGCAGTACGGCATCTCCTCGCCCGTGGCCGTGCTGGCCGCGGCATCCCAGCGCACGAGCAGCATCCGCCTCGGCACCGCGGTCATCCCGCTCGGATGGGAGAACCCGCTCCGCCTCGCCGAGGACCTCGCGACCGTCGACGTGCTCTCGGGCGGCCGGTTGGAGCCCGGCTTCTCGGTCGGGCCGCCCCGTCGCCTCGAGGAGATCGCCCCCGCGCTCTACCCCGACACGGCCGACCGCGAGGACTTCGGGTACGAACGCCTCGCGCGCCTGCGCCGCTTCCTCGCCGGCGCGCAGGTCAGCCCGTTCGCCGGGACGGAGGGCATCGAGGAGTACTCCGAACGCATCGAGCCGCACGCCGCCGGTCTCTCCGACCGTCTCTGGTACGGCGCGGGCAGTCCGACGTCCACGGCCTGGGCGGCCGAGAACGGCTTCCATCTGCTGACGAGCAGCGTCATCCAGTCCGTGCACTCCACCGACTTCGACGCCGAGCAGGACGCGCAGATCCGCCAGTACCGCGAGACGCACCCGGACGGCGAGCGCGCGCGGGTGTCGCAGGGCCTGGTCGTGGTCCCGACCGACTCGGCCACCCCGGAGCAGGTCCGAAGCTACGAGGCCTACGCCGAGGCGCGACGCGGACGGGTCGGCATCCCTCAGGGCCCCAAGGGACTGCTCTTCGCGGAAGACATCGTCGGCACCTCGGAGCAGATCGCGGAGCGGCTGCTGTCGTCGCGCTCCTTCCCGCAGGTCGACGAGGTGGCGTTCGCTCTGCCGTTCGACTTCGCCCCCGACGACTACGCGCAGATCCTCGAGGACATCGCGGGGCGGCTCGGGCCCCTGCTCGGCTGGCGATCGCCCGCCGCCTGACCCTCCGTTCCCAACGCTTCCGGAGAGGAGAAGCCGCATGTCGCTTCCCACCAAGGCCCTCGTCACGCTCCTGCACCTGCGGCCGAAGCCGCTCGCCTCCGCCGAGGCGATCGCCGCCGAGGTCGCCCACGACCGTGTGAACGCCGATGTCCCGTCGAGCCTCGAGCGCAGCCACGACATCGTCCGTTCGGTCGTGGACGGGATGCCGGTGCTCACGCTGTCGCCGAAGGGCTCGGCGCCGACCGGCGAGCTGCTGTACCTGCACGGCGGCGCGTACGTGCACCCCCTCATCGACCTGCACTGGCAGATCATCGAGCACCTCGCCGCAGAGACACCCGTGCGGGTGACCGTCCCCCTTTACCCGCTCGCGCCCGAGCACACCTGCGACGAGACGTTCCCGGCGCTCCACGCCGTCTACGACGGCCTCGCGTCGTCCGGCCTGCCCCTCGTCGTCGCGGGGGACTCGGCGGGCGGAACCCTCGCCGTGGCATCCGTCCTCCGCGCTCGCGACGAGGGACTCGGCTCGCCGGCGGCGGTCCTGCTGTTCGCCCCGTGGGTCGACGCGCGCATGACCAACCCGGCGATCGCCGACATCGAGGCCCACGACCCCGTCCTCGGCAGGGCCGGGCTGGTGTGGGCCGCGCAGAAGTGGGCCGGCGGCCGGCCCCTCGCCGACCCGTGGCTGAGCCCGCTGACCGACACGCTCGCAGGCCTCCCGCCGCTGGCGGTCTTCCAAGGCGGCGTCGACATCTTCGCCCCCGACGTCCAGCTCTTCGCCGAGAAGGCGGCGGCGGCCGGGACGCCGGTCGAGCTGCACCTGTACCCGGACGCGTTCCACGTCTTCGTCGCCGTGCCTCAGCTTCCGGAGGCGAAGGAGGCGCTCGCGCGGGCGCAGGAGATCATCGCCTCGGCCGCCGCTGGACCCGCCGCCTGAGGCGACGACCCGGATCTCGCAGAATCGGCCCCTCCTCGCAGCTTCCGGCCGACATTCTGCGAGGTCGGCGCCCTTCTGCGAGGTCGGCGCCCTTCTGCGAGTTCCGCCCCGCGGTCGGCGCCGCGCCGCCACGGCGCGGTCAGCGCCGCGCCGCGCGGACGGTCATCGCCCCACCGGCGACCCCGGATGCCGGCTCGCGACCACGGCCGCACCGCGACCGCCCGCACCGCCCTCACCTCTGCCGCGCCACCGCCCTGGCCAGCCGCGCCGCCGCCTCGCGCAACGACTCCTCCGACGTGTCTCCGTAGGCGAGGCGCAGGTGCCGGTCGGCATCCGTCCCCGGTCCCGAGGGGAAGAACGACCCCCGCTGGTACTCCACGCCCTCGACGGTCGCGTCGGCGGCGAGCCGGTCGGCGTCGAGCGCGTCGTCGGTCAGCCGCGGCCACAGGAACAGCCCGCCGTCGGGAACCGTCACGTCGAAGACTCCAGGCGCCGCCGTCGAGAGCGCGTCCGCCAGCGCGTGCGCGCGGGAGCGGTACAGCGCCCGCGCCTCGCCGAGCACCCGCGGGAACAGCCCCGCGTCGCTGGTGAGCAGCTCCGCCACGACGGCCTGCACGAAGGTCGAGGAGTGCCCGTCCTGACGGCTGCGCAAGGCCACGGCATCCGGGATCAGACGGTCCGGCAGGACGACCCACCCCAGGCGCAGGCCCGGGCCGAGGGTCTTGGTGAAGGTGTTGACGTGGATGACGTGATCGGAGTCGTGGAACGGCGCGAGCGACTCCGCCTCGCCGTGGAAGCGCAGCTCGCGGTAGCGGTCGTCGGCGAAGACGACGAAGCCGTACCTTTCGGCCAGCTCGACGAGGTCGCGGCGGCGCGCGGTCGGCAGCGACGACTGCGACGGGTTGTGGAACTCGGGCACGGTGTAGACCGCGGCCGGGTGGGCGCCGGCGTGCAGCTGCGCCGCCAGCGCGTCGACGTCGAGGCCGTCGGCGCCCACAGGGATCGGCAGCACCCGCGCGTCCGCGAGCTGCAGACCGCGCAGGAACAGCGGGAAGACGGGGTTGTCGACCGCGACGAGGTCGCCGCGCTCGAGCACCGTCTGCACCGCGATCGACAGACCGTGGAAGCCGCCGTTGGTGACGAGGACGCGGTCCACGGCGACGCCCTCGTGCGCGGCGATCCATTCGCGCAGCGCCGGGATGCCCTCGGTCCGCGAGTACTGCAGCGACGGCGCACCGGGCTGCGCCAGCACCCGGGCGGTCGCCTCGGCGAGCTCGGCCGTCGGCAGCACGGAGGGATCCGGAATGCCGCCGAGCAGCTCGATCGCGTCGGGACGGCGATCGCGGAGGGTCTGGTCGCCGAACCCCTTCGGGGCGGTGAAGGCCGCGACGAGCGCGGGGCGGGAGCGGGGAGGGGAGAGCAGGGTCATCGGGGGCTCCGGAGGTCGGGGACGGGGATGGCGTCGACGAGCGCCCGCGTGTACTCCTCGCGCGGGTGCGAGAGCACGTCGGCGACGCGGCCGGCCTCGACGACCCGTCCGTCCTTCAGCACCGAGACGGTGTCGGCGATCTGCCGGACGAGGGCGAGGTCGTGCGAGACGAACAGGTAGGTGAGGCCGCGCTCGCGCTGCAGACGGCGGAGCACGTCGAACACCCCGGCCTGCACGGTGACGTCGAGCGCGGAGGTCGGCTCGTCGAGCACGATGACGTCGGGCTCGAGCACGAGGGCTCGAGCGATGGCCACGCGTTGACGCTGGCCCCCCGACAGTGCGTCGGGACGGCGTCGTGCCAGGTGCGGCGACAGGCCCACGGCATCCAGGGCCTCCGCCGCTCTCGCCGCGCGCGAGGTGCGCGTCCCGACGCGGTACTGGTCGAGGGGTTCGCGGACGATGCGCCCGACGCTCCAGGTGGGATCGAGCGAGGTGAACGGGTTCTGGTAGACGAGCTGGAGGTGACGACGGATGCCGCGGAGCTCCGCCGGCGTCCGCCCGCCGACCGCCGCCCCGTCGACGTGGATCTCGCCGGCGTCGGGCGTCTCGAGCCCGAGCAGCAGCCGCACCGTCGTCGTCTTGCCCGAGCCGGACTCGCCGACGAGGGCGTGCGTGGTGCCCGCGGGGATGCGGAACGACACGTCCGATACCGCCGCGCGGGCCGTCCCGTCGACGACGAAGCTCTTCGAGATCCCGCGGACCTCAACGCGGGCGGCGGTGGTGTCGGTGGTCCACGCGTCGACTCCGCGCTCGTCCAGGTCGCGGCGGTAGCGGTCGGGGTTCAGGGCGGGGGCGTCGGCCTGCAGCTGGACGGTGTACGCCGACGCGGGCGCGGCGAACACCTCGCGGGTGGGTCCCGCCTCCTGCACCCGCCCGTCCTTCAGCACGACGATCTCCTCGGTGCGCTCGGCCGCAATAGCCAGGTCGTGCGTGATGAGCAGCAGGCCGATCCCGAGGTCGCGACGCAGCTCGTCGAGCAGGTCGAGGATGCGCTTCTGGATCGTGACGTCGAGGGCGCTCGTCGGCTCGTCGGCGACGAGCAGCTCGGGCCGCGGGAGCACCGCCAACCCGATCAGCACCCGCTGGAGCATGCCGCCCGACAGCTGGTGCGGATACGAGTCGTACACGCGCCGCGGGTCCGGCAGCCCGACGCGCGCGAGCACGTCGAGCACGGCCGCGCGCGCGGCCGCGTCATCCGTGAGGCCGGCGAGCGCAGCGGCCTCGTGCGCCTGCGAGCCGATCGTGCGCACCGGGTTCAGAGCGTGGGCGGGGTCCTGCGGGACGAAACCGATCCGGCGTCCGCGGAAGGGGCGGAACCGCGCCTCGGCGAGGCCGAGCACCTCGGTGCCGTCCAGTTCGACGCGCCCGGTCGCCCGGCCCGCGGCGCGTGGCAGCAGCCGCAGCACGGACCGCGCGATCGTCGACTTGCCCGAACCCGATTCGCCGATGAGCGCGAGGCTCCCCCCGCGCGGGATCGCGAACGAGACGTCGTGCACCACCGGGGTGCGCCCGTAGGCGACCGGGAGGTCCTCGACGCGCAGAAGGGGGTGAGCGGTCATGACGTCCTCCGGAGCCAGCGGCTGATGCGGTTGATCGAGAGCACGGTGGCCACGGTGACGAGCGCGGGCCACACGACGAGCCAGGGCGCGCGCGGGTAGTCCTTGCCCCGCGGAGATGAGCAGGCCCCAGTCGGATGCCGGCGGCGGGTCCCCGTAGCCGAGGAACGCGAGCCCGGCGATGACGAGGATCGACAGCCCGAACTGCAGGACCGCCAGCGGGATGAGGGAGCGCGAAGCGTTGGGCAGCACGTGACGGAACAGCACGTGCAGGGTCGAGCCGCCCTGGAGGCGTGCGGCCTCGACGAACACCGACGACCGCACCCGGAGCACCTCGGACCGCATGACGCGGGCGAACACGGCCACGGCCGACACCCCGGTCGCGATCGCGGCGTTGATGGTCTGGAACCCGAGGGAGCTGACGATCACGACGGCGAGCAGGAACGCCGGGATGGCCAGCAGCACGTCGACGAACCGCGCCAGCACCACGTCGGTCCATGCGCCGAGGAAACCCGCGAGCAGTCCGATGAGACCGCCCACGACGACCCCGATGGCCACCGCCACCAGAGCGCTGGTCACCGAGGACTGCGAGCCGTACACGATGCGCGCGAACAGGTCGCGGCCGAGATGGTCCGTCCCCAGCAGGTGGGCCGCGCTGGGCGCCTGGAGCTTGTCGGCCGGCACTCCCTGAGCGGGGTCCTGGGCGGTGAACAGGCCCGGCGCGAGCGAGAACACCAGCACGACGCCCACGACGACGAACGACACGACGACGCCGACGGGGACGGACCACCGGATGCCGCGGACCCGCGCCCCCGCCGAGCGCGGCGCCGAGGTGAGCAGGGCGGTCATACGACGCTCACCTCCTCCCGCGCGAGAGGGACGGGGCGGGTCCGGGGGACAGCCGCCGCGGCCCGGCCGGTGCGCCCCACGGAGACCCGCGGGTCGAGCAGCGGGTAGGCGAGGTCGGCGAGGAGGTTCACGACGACGAAGACGATCGCGGCGAGCGAGACCACCGCCTGCAGCACCGGCAGGTCCTGGCTCGCAACGGCCGACTCGACCAGCGTGCCGATCCCCACTCGACCGAAGATGGCCTCGGTGATGAGCGCCCCGCCCAGCAGCTCCCCCACGATGAGGGCGAGCACCGTCACCGTCGGCAGCGCCGACGGCTTCACCAGGTGGCGGAGGAACAGCGCCCCCGATCGCAGGCCGCGCGAGCGGGCGACCGCGACGTACTCCTGGCGGGACTCGTGATCGAGCGACGAGATCAGCACCTCCGCCAGTTGAGCGGACACCGGGATGCCGAGGGCCACCGCCGCGAAGAAGGTGCCCCAGGGCGTCTCCGTGTCGATCATGCTGAACAGCCCGAGACCGAACGCGAAGACGTGGATGAGCAGCAGGCCGATCACGAAGTTGGGCACCGAGAGGAACAGCGACGGCAGCGCGCGCAGCACCCCCTGCCCGAACCGCGCCGGCAGGAACTGCGTGCCGTAGGCGATGGCGACGGCCAGCACCACGGCGACGGACAGGGCCGCGGCCGCGAGGCTCAGGGTGGACCCGAGCGCATCGAGAACGAGGGTGCCGACGGGGAGGTTCGACCGGAGCGAGACCCCGAGGTCGCCGGTGACGAAACGCCCGAGCGACGACCCGAGCTGCACCCACCAGGGCTGATCGAGACCGTAGTACGCCACGATGCGGGCGATGTCGTCCTCCGTGAAGCCGTTATCGGGGTTGCGCAGCGTGCTGGTGACGGGGTCGCCGGGCAGGATGCTGATCACGATGAACGTGAACAGGTACGCCAGCAGCACGACGACGGCCGCCTGGCCCGTGCGCCGCAGCGCGAACCGGCCGTAGGTCCGGAGCACGTCGTCCTCCTCTCGGTGCGGGAATGGAGGTCGCCCGCGGATGCGGCGACCGGGCCGGGGGAGGGAGGCCGTGGCATCCCTCCCCCGGTGTTCAGTCGTTGAGCCAGGCGTCCAGGTAGTACGCGTAGGCCAGGCCGTTGTAGCTGACACCGCTGACCTCCGGCGCCTGGACGTACACGCGCTGCACGATCTGCGTGAGGGGCACGAAGTAGCCCTGGTCGAGCACGTACCCCTGGAGCTCGTCGGCGACCTGCGCGCGGGAGTCGCGGTCGGTGGCCGTCGCGATCCTGGTCGACAGGTCGTTCAGGGTGGCGTCCGAGGTGCCGACCTTGAACCAGTCCTCGTCGCCCTTCTTCTGTGCAGTGAGCACACCCGCGACCGTTCCGACGTCGACGAAGCTGCGCGTGATCTCGGTCGCTGGGATCGCGGCGTTGCCGATGACCTTCTGCCCGTAGGTGGGCACGTCGTAGGTCTCGAGGTTCACCTCGAAGCCGAGGGCCGTCAGCTGCTGGTCGACGAGCTCATCGACCGCCTGGGAGGCCTGCAGATACGGGTTCGGATACAGCGTGAACGAGAGCTTCTCACCGTCCTTCGTGCGCACCCCGTCGGCGCCCGGCGTCCAGCCGGCCTCGTCGAGGAGGGATGCCGCCTCCTCGGGGTCGTAGGCGAACTCGGCGCTGTGGTCGGTCGCCTCGGGCACCGTGCTCTGGATGAACGACTCGGCCGCGTGCCAGTCCTCGGTGTAGACGGTCGAGAGGATCTCGTCGCGGTCGATGCCGTGCTGCACGGCCCGCCGCACCGCGATGTCGTCGAAGGGCGCGACGGTGGTGTTCAGGGCGTAGCCGTTCACGAAGCCGAGGTAGCGCGGCGTCTCGACGGTCAGCCCCTCCTCCTTCAGGGCTTCCAGGTCCTGGGGGCTGGCGTTGTAGGCGACCTGCGCCTGCCCCGACTCGACCGAGGCGGTGCGCAGCGACGGCTCGGCGACCTGCTTGTAGGTGATGGTGTCGAGGTAGGCGGCACCCTCGTGCCCGACCGCCTCCGGACCCCAGTCGTAGTCGTCGCGCTTCTTGAGCACGACGCTGTCGCCTTCGGCGACCTTCTCGACGACGAACGGGCCGCTGCCGATGTCCTGGGTGAGGTCGGCCTGCTGCTCGGCGGGCAGGGCGAGGGTCTCGGGCGACAGGAGGATCGACCCGTGGTACGCCAGCGTCGGGATGAAGCTGAGGGTGGGGGCCGAGAACGAGACCTTCACGGTCGTGGCATCCACCGCCTCCGCCCCGACGTAGTTCGCGGACGGGAACAGACCGATGCGGTTGATGCCCTCGTCGGGTCGTCCCTTCGCCCAGATCTCGATGTTCGCCACGACCGCCGCCGCGTCGAGCGCGCTGCCGTCCGAGAACGTCACACCCTCCATGAGGTGCAGGGTGAACTCCGTCTTGTCGGCGTTCTCGTCCCAGCTTTCCGCGATCCACGGGCTGAGGTTCCCCTCGGCGTCGACGTAGACGAGCTTGTCAGTGACATTGCCCCAGATGTGGCCCTGGTAGCTGGAGATCGAGCTGTTGTTGGGGATCCAGGTCGCCCCGAGCGAGTCGATGAGGAAGACGAGGTCCCCGCCGGGCTGCGGGACGGCGTCCACGGCCGGGGCGGAGGTCGCTCCGGCGCCGCACCCGCTGAGGAGGACGGCTCCGACGGTGAGGGCGGAGGCGGCACCGATGAGGCGCCGGAATCGAATGGTCATGAGGGTCCTTGGGAGGTCGGGTCAGAGGGCTTTGCCGGGGTTGAGGAGACCGGCGGGATCGAGGGCGTCCTTGACGGCGAGCTGAGCCGCGCGGACGCGGGCGGTCAGCTCCTCGGCGGCGAGCGCGCGCTTGACGGTGCCGATGCCGTGCTCGCCGCTGGCCGTGCCACCCAGTCCGAGTGCGAGACGCACGAGCTCGTCCGCGGCGTCGTGCAGGGCCGGGGGCACCGCGGACGGGTCGGCGCCGGCGGGGATCTCGCGCGTGATGACCGGGTGCAGGTTGCCGTCCCCGGCGTGGGCGACGGCGCTCACGGCCACGCCGTGCCGGGCCGCGATCGCGGGGAACCGGTCGAAGACCTCGGCGATGTGCGACTTGGGGACGGCGACGTCGCCGCCGGCGAACCACGACCCCTCGTCGAAGCGGCGGCCGGATCGCCGCAGCTCCCAGAGGGTCTCGGCATCCGTCTCGCTCTCCACCCGCACGTGCGCGCCGACGGCCTCCAGCGCCGCGGTCAGCTCGGTCGTCTGCTCCTCGATGCCGAAGCCGTCGAGCTCGATGAGAAGGAGCGAGGCGCCCCGGGCGCGCAGACCGGCGTCCTGAGCCGCGTCGATGCCCGCGAGCGTGGGTTCGTCGAGGAACTCGATGACGCTCGGGCGCACGCGCGATGCCGTGATCGCGCCGATCGCCGCGGCGCCCGCGGCGGTGGAGGCGAAGAACGCCGTCACGGTGCGGCGGGCGACCGGCAGCGGCCGGATGCGCACGGTGGCGCCGACGACGATGCCGAGCACCCCCTCGGATCCGACGAAGAGCGAGACGAGGTCGAGGCCGGTGACGCCCTTGATCGAGCGGTACCCGACCGAGACGAGGCTGCCGTCGGCGAGGACGACGTCGAGGGCGAGCACGGACTCGCGGGTCACGCCGTACTTCGCGCACCGCAGGCCCCCGGCGTTGGTGGCGATGTTGCCGCCGATGGTCGAGATACGCCAGCTCGCGGGGTCGGGGGCGTAGAAGAGACCGAGCGGGGCGAGACGCTCGTTCAGCGCCGCGTTCAGGACCCCGGGCTCGACGACGGCGACCTCGTCGGCGGGGGCGATCTCCACGATCCGGTCGAGGCGGTCCGTCGAGATAACGAGCTGGCCGGTGTGCGCCGTGGCGCCGCCCGACAGGCCCGTGCCCGCACCCCGCGGGACGACGCTCACGCCGTGCCGGGCGGCGAGGCGCACGAGACGCTGCACCTCGGCGACCGTGGCGGGGAAGGCCACCGCGGGACCGTCGGTCACCGCCGCCCCTCGACGCGGGGCGGTGCCGGCGTCGTGGGAGAACTCCGCCGTCGCGGCGGAGGGCGGGCGCACCTCGATGTCGGGCGCTTCGCGGCGCACGTCGTCGAGCAGGGCGGACAGCCCCGTCGTCGGGGCGATCGCGGTGGGAACGCTCATAGAGGGACCTCTCTCGGTCGGTCGGCGGATCGGATGGCGCTCCGGCCGAACGTAGGCGGGCCGGTCGCCGCCCTCACCTCGGGCGACACGGTCCGTAGCGACGGGTCACGGTCGGACACGGTGCGTCGCGGAGCGTCATATCGGAGGACGAGGCGTGCATCCGGGCGGCGTCGGCGCTCGGTTCCGCGCCGTCCCCTCCGTCGGCACGCTTCGAGGCGCTGCGTTACGCCGGGGATTGAGACCGCCGGGACACCCGACGACAGTGATCAGCACGTCGCCCGACGGACGTGCCCGGAGAGAAGGAGTCCCGATGCCCGACCGCATCCCCCTCGCTGTCGCCCTGGACGGCGCCGGTTGGCACCCGGCCGCCTGGCGCGAGCCCTCGGCCCGGCCGACCGCGCTGACCTCGGCCGCCTACTGGCGCGGTCTCGCCCGCACCGCCGACCAGGCCGGCCTGCTCTTCGCGACGATCGAGGACGCCCTGAGCCTCGGCGGCCGATCCCCGGAACCGGATGCCGAGACCCGACGCGACCGTGTCCGCGGACGCCTCGACGCGGTGCTGCTCGCCTCGTTCCTGGCCCCGGCGACGCGTCGCCTGGGTCTCATCCCGACGGCGACGACGACGCACCCCGAGCCCTTCCATCTCGCGACCGGCCTGCAGACCCTCGACCACGTGAGCCGCGGTCGCGCGGGGGTGCGCCTGGTCGCGGGGTCCACGGCGCAGGAACGCGCCAACTTCGGACGCCGCCTCGAGGGGCCGGACGGACTCCCGGCATCCGGTCGCGTCGAGGACGACCCCGCCCTGCTGGCCGCGTTCCGGGAGGCCGGGGAAGTGGCCGACGTCATCCGTCTCCTTGCGGACTCGTGGGAGGACGACGCGATCGTGCGCGACCTCGAGACGGGGAAGTTCCTCGACCGCGACCGCGTGCACAACGTCGAGTTCGCGGGCGAGTTCTTCTCGATCACCGGGGCGTCGATCGTGCCGCGGTCCCCGCAGGGCGCGCCGCTCATCACGGCCCTCGCGCACCAGACGGTGCCCTACCGCTTCGCCGCGGAGCACGCCGACCTCGTGTTCGTCACTCCTCGTGATGCGGCCGCGGTCCGCGGCATCCTGAGCGAACTCGACGGCAGCGATGACCTCCGCGTGTTCGCCGATCTGCTCGTGCTCGTCGAGGACACCGCTCCCGCCGCCCGGGCGACCTGGGAACGGCTCCAGGAGCGCGCCCTCCTCACCACCGACGCCCGCGTCGTCGTGGGGACCGCCGACGACGTCGTCGAGGAGATCCGCGCGCTCGCGGAGGCCGGAGTCGACGGCATCCGCCTGCGCCCCGCCCGACTCCCCGCCGACCTCGACGCGATCGCCGCGCACGTCGTGCCCCGCGCGGCGGCCGCCGGACTGCTGCGCCCCGACGACGGTGCGCCCACACTCCGCGAGCGCGTCGGACTCCCCCGCCTCGCCAGCCGTTACGCCCGTCAGGAGGTCGGCGCATGACCCGCCGTCGGATCCATCTCGCCGCGCACTTCCCCGGGGTGAACAACACCACCGTGTGGACCGATCCGAGCGCGGGTAGCCAGATCGACTTCTCGTCGTTCGAGTACTTCGCCCGCACGGCCGAACGCGGCCTGTTCGACTACCTCTTCCTCGCCGAGGGACTGCGGCTGCGCGAGCACCGCGGGCAGCTGCACGACCTCGACGTCGCCGGGCGGCCGAACACCCTTGCGATCCTCACCGCCCTGGCTGCGGTCACCGAGCACATCGGCCTCGTCGGCACGCTCAACACCACCTTCAACGAGCCCTACGAGCTCGCCCGCCAGCTCGGCACCCTCGACCTGCTGTCGAACGGCCGCGCCGGGTGGAACGCCGTGACGAGCTCCGACGCGTTCCACGGCGCGAACTTCCGCCGCGGCGGCTATCTCGACCACGCCGACCGCTACGTGCGGGCGTCCGAGTTCGCCGCCCTGTCGAAGGCGCTGTGGTCGTCGTGGCGGGAGGACGCGATCGAGGCGGATGCCGAGACCGGCGCGTTCCTGCGCGACGATGCCGTCGCGCGCGTGCGGCACGAAACCCGCCTCTTCGATGTCGACGCGGTGTTCGACGTGCCGCGCTCCCCCCAGGGCCGGCCCGTGATCGTGCAGGCCGGCGACTCCCCCGACGGCCGCGACTTCGCCACGCAGCACGCCGACGTGATCTTCTCGCTGCACACCGCCTTCGACGACGCGCAGCAGTTCTACCGCGACGTGAAGGGACGCCTCGCCGCGAACGGCCGCGACGAGGACTCGCTCAAGATCCTCCCGGCGGCCACTTTCGTGCTCGGCGACACCGCGAGCGAGGCGCGGGAGCGCTCGCGCGAGATCGCCCTGGCCCAGGTGCGCCCGCAGACGGCCATCACCTACCTCGAGCAGATCTGGAACCGCGACCTCAGCGGATACGACGCGGACGGCCCGCTCCCCGACATCGAGCCCGACACCGGCGTCGAGACCGCGCAGGGCTTCGCCGGACGCCACGCCGCGATCCGCGCCCGCGTCGGCCAGCTCCGCGCGCAGGCCACCGCCGAGAACCTCAGCATCCGCGAGCTCGTCATCCGCCTCACCGCGAACCACACCTTCGTCGGGACCCCGGAGCACGTGGCATCCGAGATCGACCGGTACGTGCAGGAGCGGGCCACGGACGGGTTCACCGTCGTGGGCCACGTCACCCCGCACGGCCTCGACGAGTTCGCCGACCGGGTCGTCCCGTTGCTGCAGGAGCGCGGCTCGTACCGGCGGTTCTACGACGAGGGCGCGACCCTGCACGACCTGCTGGGCCTTCCGCCCGTCCTCCCGAGCGTCGCGGTGCGATGACCGATCTCGTCGTCGTCGGGGCGGGCCCGCGCGCGGTGATGCTCGTCGAGCGTCTCCTCGCCCGGCGCACCCCCGCGTCGGTGACCCCGCTGCGCCTCACCCTCGTCGACCCTTACCCGCCGGGGGCCGGACGGATCTGGCGCCGCGAGCAGTCGTCCCTCCTGAAGCTGAACTCGATAGCCCGCGACGTGACCGTCTTCACCGACGAGACCTCCACCATCGCGGGGCCGGTGCGCTCCGGTCCGTCGCTCATCGAGTGGGCCGAGCGGGTCCGCGTCGGAGCGATCCCCGACGCGCGCATCGACGATCCCGATCTGGATGCCGAGCTCCGCGCGCTGCGCGGAGACAGCTTCCCCACCCGGCGGCTGCAGAGCGCCTACCTGGACTGGTTCTGGCGCCGCACGGTCGCCATCGCCCCGCCCGGGGTGGAGGTGCGCTGGCAGGAGGGGACGGTGCAGTGGGTCGACGAGTCGCTCGACGGCTACGAGGTGGCCCTGGCCGACGGCATCCGTCTGCCCGCCGACGTCGTCGTGTACGCGCTCGGCCACAACGGGCGCGACCCGGAGGGCGAGACCCGCGAGCTGCTCGCCGCGGCCGCCCGCCACGACCTGGTCTACATCCCCCCGGCGTTCACCGCCGACGCGGACCTCCGCGGGCTGACCCCGGGCGCGGACGTCATCGTGCGCGGCATGGGACTGGCCTCGGTGGATGCCGTCGTGCTCCTCACCCACGGGCGGGGAGGACGCTTCGAGCGGCTCCCCGACGGCGGCCTCCGCTACGTCCCGTCAGGAGACGAGCCGCGGCTGCACCTGGGGTCGCGGCGCGGCGTGCCGTACCGGTCGAAGGTGTCCTCCGTCCTGCGCGGTGCGCCCGTCGCGCGCGAAGTGCTCACCCCCGCGGCGATCGCGGACCTGCTGGCGCGACCGGGGGCGGTCGACTTCGTCGACGACGTCTGGCCCCTCATCGCGCGCGAGCTCGTGTGGGGCCACTACCGCGAGCTGTTCACCGCCTTCCCCGAGCGCGTGCGGACCTCCTGGGACGACTTCCGGTCCACGCTGCGCGCCGTCGACGGCGACACCGAGGCCCTCCGCCGCGAGGTCGCCGCGGTCGTGCCCGATCCGCTGGACCGGTTCGACGTGGCATCCCTCGACCTGCCCCTCGGCGCGGAGACCTTCGCCGACGCGACCGCGGTGCACGAGCGCGTGCGCCGGCACATCGGCGAGGACCTGCATCTGCGGACCGCCCCGGAGCGCAGCACGGCGCAGGCGCTGTTCCTGACTGTGCTGGGGTCGTTCCTCGCGCTGGCCGACATCCCCACGCAGCGCTGGAGCGCCCGCTCGCGCGCCGTCGACTTGCCCGTCACGTGGCACACCTTCTTCAGCTACGTCGCGTCGGGTCCGCCCGGGCACCGGCTCGAGGAGCTGTTGGCCCTCGCCGACGCCGGCGTGGTCCGCTTCGCCGGTCCGGAGCTGTCCGTCCGCGTGGAGGCGGGGCGGTTCGTCGCGTCATCGCCCCGGGTCGGCGGGGAGATCGCGGCCGACGCGCTCGTGGACGCCTGGCTGCCGCGCACCGCCGCGGCATCCAGCGACAATCCCGCGTTGCGCGAGCTCGCCACCCGGCACGGGCGAGAAGTCAGCGTCAGCGACGCGACCTTCAGCGGCTCGCTGGGCCGCGTCGAGGTCGACGCCGACGGGCGGGTCGTCGCCCGCGACGGCGTCCCGCACTCCCGCCTGTTCGCCCTCGGGCCGTTCACGTCGAGCACCGAGGCGGGAGCGTTCACCCGCCCGAAGTCGGACTCGCTCTCGCTGCGCCAGACCGACCGCGTCGCCGAGGCCGTCGCCGCGGCTCTGGCGCAGACGGCCGCCCGCCTCCGCCTCTGACCCGCGGTGACCGACCGTCCGGCGTCACGGGTGCAGCCCGGCGATTTGCGCGTTCACGACGGCGGGGATACTGAACAAGGCGAGCGCGAAGACCACGGAAGTGACGGCCAGAACCATCGCCCCCGAGCGACCGCCTCGATACGCCCGGTTCGCGGCGAAAAAGGCCATGACGAGCAGCGCGACAGGAGCGACGAGCCACAGCAGCAGAAGCCAAGGAGCGAAGAGGCCGATCCAGAAGAGAAACCAGAGCGGCACCGCCCCCAACAGGACGCCGAAGATGACCAGGACCGACAGCCCGATGCCGAGGATTGTGCTGTCGGCGCGCTGCTCCGGAGTCAATGACTCGGCTCGCCGAGAGCTTCGGTCCACCTGCACATAGCGGCCGGGGACCGACGAGTTGACCGGTGCGTCATCGTCCACGCCGCCACGCTAGGGGCACGTCTCGCGGGTGTGGCGGGCATTCACCCGTCCGACCGCGGCATTTCATACGTCCCGCCACAGACGGCCCCGGCCGCCCGTCCCGCTCTCGCGCAACTCCTGAGTCTCGAGCGGCGGGGGTTCGGCGCTTCGGCGGAAGAGCGGCCGTTGCGCGCTGAGGCCGGTGCGGCAGCGCAGAACTCAGGAGTTGCGCGAGCGCCCCGCCGCCGCCCGCGTCGCGCTCCGGAGAAAAGCATCCAGGTGGGCGTTCCGGCCGCCGATCGGGCCGGTTCCGCGGGCGGAGCGCCGGAGCCCGGCACACCCGGCCGGGCACCCGCCGTCGGTCCGAGCACGGGAGCACGGCACACCCGGCGTCCGTCCGAGCGCCGGAGCACGAAACACCCGGCATCGGTCCGAGCACGGGAGCACGGCACACCCGGCGTCGGTCCGAGCGCCGGAGCCCGGCACACCCGGCCGGCGCACCCGCGGGGTCAGACGTGGAAGACCGTGTGCACGTCGCCGCCGAGCACCGCGCGCCCGCCGAGCGCGTCGATCTCCAACAGCACCGCCGTGCCCGTGACCTCGCCGCCGAGCTGCGCGACGAGCTCGCGCCCCGCCTCGAGCGTGCCGCCGGTCGCGAGCACGTCGTCGAGCAGCAGCACGCGCGTGCCGCGGGGGATGTCGTCGTGCATCTCGATCTCGGCGGTGCCGTACTCGAGCGCGTACGACACCGCGGCGGCGGGGCGGGGGAGCTTTCCGGCCTTGCGGATCGGGACGAGTCCCACCCCGGCGGCGATCGCCGCGGCCCCGGCCAGGAGGAAGCCACGCGCCTCGATCCCCGCCACGACGTCGAACCGGCCGGCGAACGGCTCGATCAGCGCATCGATGGTCGCGCGCAGCGCGGCGGCATCCGCCAGCAACGGTGAGATGTCGCGGAACACCACCCCCGCCTCGGGGTAGTCGGGGATGCTGCCGATGAGCGATTCGGCACGGTCGAGCGCGGGGTTCGTCACCGCCCCACCCTAATCGCGCGCCCTCGCGGCCCGCGAAGGGAGGAGATGTCGCGAACGGAGGACCCCCGCGGCATCCCTCCTCCTCCCCCGGCCACATCCCCTCCCCCCGCCACATCACCTCCGCGGCCCGCGAAGGGAGGAGATGTCGCGAACGGAGGACCCCCGCGGCATCCCTCCTCCTCCCCCGGCCACATCCCCTCCCCCCGCCACATCACCTCCGCCGCCCGCGAGGGAGGAGACCCGCGAAGGGAGGAGATGTCGCGAAGGGAGGACCCCCGCGGCATCCCTCCTCCTCCCCCGGCCACATCCCCTCCCCCCGCCGACGCCCCACCGCCCCGGGGGTTGACCGCACTGCAAGCGCTTGCACTAGCGTGGGCGCATGACTTTCACGCAGCAGGACGCGCGCGCCGACCTCGAGTCCGCGCCCGGCTCGGAGTGGTGGCGCACCGCCGTCATCTACCAGATCTATCCCCGCTCCTTCGCGGACGCCTCCGGCGACGGCCTCGGCGACCTCGCGGGCGTCACCGCGCACCTCGACGACCTGCAGGACCTGGGAGTGGATGCCATCTGGCTGAGCCCCTTCCAGACGTCGCCGCAGAAGGACGCGGGGTACGACGTCGCCGACTACCGCGACGTGGACCCGATCTTCGGCACCCTCGACGACTTCGACGAGATGCTGTCCGCGGCCCACGACCGCGGCATCCGGGTCATCGTCGACCTCGTCCCGAACCACTCTAGCGACCAGCACGTCTGGTTCCAGGAGGCGCTGAAGGCCGCGCCCGGGAGCCCGGAGCGGGCGCGCTACATCTTCCGCGACGGCAAGGGCGAGAACGGCGAGCTCCCGCCGAACAACTGGGAGTCCGTCTTCGGCGGCGGCATGTGGAAGCGCGTCACCGAGGCCGACGGCACCCCCGGGCAGTGGTACCTGCACATCTTCGACGAGAGCCAGCCGGACTTCGACTGGACCAACGAGGAGGTGCGCGCGGAGTTCCGCGACATCCTGCGCTTCTGGCTCGACCGCGGCGTCGACGGTTTCCGCGTCGACGTTGCGCACGGCCTCATCAAGGCCGACGGGCTGCCCGACTTCACGCCCGACCCCGAGGGCGGCTCCATGGGCGGCGACGCGGCGGAGGTCCCGTACTGGGGTCAGCCCGGCGTCCACGACGTGTGGCGCGAGTGGCACGAGGTGCTCGCCGCGTACGACGGCGACCGCGCGCTGTGCGCCGAGGCGTGGCTTCCGACCGTCGAGCAGACGGCCCTCTGGGTCCGCCCCGACGAGATGCACCAGGCCTTCAACTTCCACTACCTGGAGACGAAATGGGATGCCGCGGCCCTGCGCGACGTCATCACCGACTCGCTCGAGGAGTACGGTGCCGTCGGCGCTCCGAGCACCTGGGTCCTGTCGAACCACGACGTCGTCCGCCACGCCTCGCGGCTCGCGCTCACGGCGGAGAACCCGCAGGGCGCCGGCATCGGCCCGAAGTCGCCCGGCCAGCCCGACCCGGTCGTGGGCCTGCGCCGCGCCCGCGCCGCGACGTCGATGATGCTGGCGCTGCCCGGCTCGTCGTACCTCTACCAGGGCGAGGAGCTCGGACTCCCCGAGGTCATCGACCTGCCCGACGACGCCCGCCAGGACCCGACCTGGTTCCGCACCGAGGGCGAGCGCTACGGGCGGGACGGATGCCGCGTGCCCATTCCGTGGACGGCTGACGCGCCCGCGTACGGCTTCAACACCACGGGCGAGTCATGGCTGCCGCAGCCGGCGGAGTGGGCCGAGCTGGCGCACGACGTCCAGGTCGACGACCCGTCGTCGACGCTGACGCTGTACCGGTCGCTCCTCGCCGAGCGCCGCGCGCGCGACCTCGGCGCGGGGCACCTCGAGTGGCTCGACGGGTACGGCGACGACGTGGTGGCGTTCCGCAACGGCTCCCTGCTCGTGGTCGCCAACCTCGGCGCGGACGCCGTCGAGCTGCCTGCGGGCGAGGTGCTCATCACGAGCGGCCCGCTCGACGGCGATCGGCTGCCGACCGACACGACCGTGTGGATCGCCGCGGCCTGAGCCGTGGCATCCCTCCCCCGCTGAGAACGAGACCGTGGCCGGAATCGACGACGTCGCCCAGCGCGCGGGCGTCTCGACGGCCACGGTCTCGCGGGCGTTGAGCGGGCGCGGCCCGGTGTCGGCGCGCACCCGAGAACGTGTCGTCGCGGCGGCCGACGAGCTCGGTTACGTCGTCTCGGCGGCGGCATCCAGTCTGGCCACCGGACGCACGCGCGCCATCGGCGTGGTCGTGCCGTTCCTCGACCGCTGGTTCTTCAGCACGGTGCTGGCCGGGATCTCCGACGGTCTCGTCCGGCACGGCTACGACATCACCCTCTACAGCGTGACGTCCGACCGCGACGAGCGTCGACGCGTCTTCGGTGACAACCTGCGGCGGCGGCGCATCGACGCGGTCATCACGATCGCGCTGGACCTGGATGCCGAGGAGTCCGCGCTCGTTCGCGGTCTCGGCATCCCGGTGGTGTCGATCGGCGGCCCGAACCCCCTGCTGACGACCCTCACCGTGGACGACCGGGCCGTCGGGCGCCTCGCCACGACGCACCTGCTCGACCTCGGTCACCGGCGCATCGCGCACATCGGCGCGGATCTCGCGTCCGACGCGTCCGTCCCCGCGCTCCGTCGGCGCGGCTTCGACGAGGTGATGAGGGATGCCGCCGGCGCCGAGCCCCGTTTCGAGCCGGCCGACTTCACGATCGAGGGCGGTTCGGCCGCGGCGACACGACTGCTGACGGGGCGGACGCGCCCCACGGCCGTGTTCGCCGCGTCGGACGAGATGGCGATCGGCGCGATCCTCGCCGCACGGGAGGCCGGTCTGCGGGTGCCCGAGGACGTGTCGGTGATCGGCGTCGACGGGCACGAGCTGGGGCGCTGGTTCGGGCTGACGACGGTCGACCAGTTCGCGCGCGGGCAGGGCGGGCGGGCCGCCGAGGCCGTCCTCGCGGAGATCGACGGCGCCGAGCCCAAACGCCGGCGCGGCACCCTCCCGTTCGAGCTGCACGATCGCGGCTCGACGGCGCCGCCCCCGGTCTGACCGGCCGTCGGTGCGCGGGCGGGAGCCCGGCGGACCGGGGCCCGGGCACGCAGAGGGGCCGGGGCCCGGACGGGCAGGCGGGCAGGCGAGAGGCCGCTGACGTCAGGCCGGGCGGATGCGGCCGATCAGGTCGTCGCGCGTGAGCGTGTCGCCCTCGGCGAGGACGGCGCGCGCCGCGTCGCGGGCGTCCTCGACGGCCCACAGCAGGACGCCGACGACTCGTCCGTCGTCGAGGTAGTAGACGACGCCGCGGTCGGCGTCGGCCCAGTCCTCGACGGTCTCGAGCGACGAGTCGAGCGTGCCGACCGCCTCGTACCGGACCCCGAAGACGGCCGAGTAGTAGTAAGGAGTGTGCGTGTAGGGCTCCCGCGCACCGGCGAGGTTGCGGCCGGCGGCCTTGCCCATCTCGTTCGCGTTGTCGACGTGCTCCACGCGCCGGCGCCCGAGGACCCGGTCGGGGTAGCTCGCGACGTCCCCCGCGGCGAAGACGTCGTCGACCGAGGTGCGCAGCTGCGCGTCCACGACCACGCCGTCCCCGACGTCGAGTCCGGCGTGCTCCGCGAGGTCGCTGGCGACCTGGATGCCGAGACCGCTGACGACCGCGTCGGCCCGCACCTCGTCGCCGTTCTCCAGCTCGAGCCGTGCGCCGGTGGCATCCACCTCTCCCCCGGTCACCTTGGAGCCCGCCACGATCTCGACGCCGTGGTCGCGGAAGAGGGCCTCGAAACGTTCAGCGAGAGCGGGCGGGAAGACCGCGTCGCCGAGCACCGAACCGGTGTGGATGAGCACGGTGTGCACATCGTTCTGGGTGAGGGCGGCCGCCAGCTCGGAGCCGATGTATCCGCCGCCGACGACGGCGATGCGGTCGACGTCCTTCGCGAGCGCGCGCAGGCGGCGGTAGTCCTCGGCGGTGCGGAAGCTCAGCGCCCGCTCGCCGTCGGTCCGGTCGTCCACGGGGAGCGGGATCGGGGTGCCACCGGTCGCGAGGAGCAGGCGCGTGTAGGTGATCGTGTCGCCGGCGTCGGTGTCGACCTCGTGCGCGTCCGGTCGCACGGCCATGACCCGGGTGCGGAGCATGATCTGCGCGCCGGTGTCGTCCGCGGTGCCCAGCGGGACCTGGTCCCAGGTGAACTCGTCGTCGGTCCACAGCTTCTTGCTGAGCGCGGGACGCGTGTACGGCTCGTCGACGTCGTCGCTGACGATGCCGATGGTCCCGGCGGCATCCACCTCCCGGATCCCCCGAGCGGCGGTGTCGGCGACCATTCCGCCGCCGACGATGAGGTAGTCGAAGTGTGTGCTGGACATGGCGTCAGCCTCCCGGCCGAGCCTGAACACGAAGGACGGCTTTACAGCGGCGGCCCCATCCGGTAGTCGGAGGGAAGTTCGCTCTCGGGGCGCGGATCCTGCGCCCCGGCCGCGGGAACGCGTCCCGGACCGCCCACCGGCGACCCCGGACGCCACCCGCCCGGGCGAACTAGGCTCGGAGTATGAGCGTCGATCTCGAGAGCCTGTACACCGACCTCCACAAGCACCCCGAGCTGTCCTTCCAGGAGACACGGACGGCCGGCGTCGTCGCCCGCCACCTGACCGACCTCGGACTCGAGGTCGAGGAGGGTGTGGGCCGCACGGGCCTCGTCACGACGATCCGCAACGGCGACGGGCCCGTCGTCTGGCTGCGCGCCGACATGGACGGCCTCCCCGTCGAGGAGCAGACCGGCCTGGAGTACGCCAGCACCGCCCGCGGCGTCGACCCCGCCGGCAATGCCGTCCCGGTCATGCACGCGTGCGGGCACGACATGCACGTGACCGCCCTCATCGGCGCCCTCGAGCGCCTCGCCGCCACGACCGACGAGTGGTCGGGCACGATCGTCGCGGTCTTCCAGCCCGCGGAGGAGTACGGCGCCGGGTCGCAGGCGATGATCGCGGACGGCGTGCTGGACCGCTACCCGCGTCCCGACATCGTCCTCGGCCAGCACGTCACCCCGCTGCCGACCGGCACGATCGGCGTCCGGCCCGGGACGCAGATGGCCGCGTCGGACGGGCTGACCGTCGTCCTCCACGGTCGCGGCGGCCACGGCTCGCGCCCGCACTCGACGATCGACCCGGTCGTCATGGCCGCGGCCACCGTCATGCGCCTGCAGACCGTCGTCTCGCGCGAGGTCGACCCCCGCGACGTCGCCGTCGTCACGGTCGGCTCCATTCACGCCGGCCTGAAGAACAACATCATCCCCGCCGAGGCCAAGCTCGAGCTCAGCCTCCGCTACCCCGACGACGCCGCCCGCGAGCGCGTGATGGCCAAGGTCGAGCGCATCGTCCGCGCCGAGGCGCAGGCCTCGGGCGCCGAGCAGACCCCGACGATCTCGACCGACCACACCCTGCCGCCGACGATCAACGACCCCGACGCCACCGCCCGCCTCACCGGGGCCTTCCGCCGGGCGTTCGGCGAGACCAGCGTGGTCGACCCCGGCATGTTCACCGGCAGCGAGGACGTCTCGTGGTTCGCCCGCGAGTCCGGCGCCCCGCTGGTGTTCTGGTTCTGGGGCGGGGTCGACCCGCAGACGTTCGCGGCCGCGATGGCCGGAGGGACGATCGAGCGGGACATCCCGACCAACCACTCCCCCTACTTCGCGCCGGTGATGCAGCCCACCCTCGACCGCGGTGTCGAGAACCTCGTCGTCGCCGCCCGGGAGTTCCTCGCCTGATCGGCCCGGATGGATGCCACCCCGTGGCATCCACCCCTCCCCCCGTCCTGGAGGCCGGTTCGCCGCCGCCGTCCGGCGGAGTCTGGGGCCGACACGACGCCTCGATGGCCCCACCACCCGGCGTGTCGACCGAAACTCCGCACGACGGCAATGACCCACCCTTCCCGGCGACGCCCCGGGCGGATGCCACCCTGTGGCATCCCCCCTCCCCCGTCCTGCGACGTGGGCGCGCGTAGAGGGGCAGACGTCGGGTGCGTTCGCGGCATGGTCCAACGCGGTCGAGGTCGTTCCCGGGACGCCGACGAGTAGCTGATGGCGCTCGAGAGTTGACTACGTTACGAACAAACTGACATAACGTAGAGTAGCGTCAAGACCCAGCTCGTCAGCCCCAGCGCAGATGCAACGAGCCTCGGGCCGGGGTCTCGCGGCACAATCGAGCCCAGCTAGCTCAATCTAGGGCGCTGAGACGACGACCGGAATCAATACGAGTCGCGCTAGGCGGTGATCGTCGTCACCTGCGAGCACCTCGAAGTCGCTACGTTCAGTCGCGTTCCTCACGTCGCGAACATGCTGCGTACGTGAATGGTGGGCCAACGCATCCGTAGCCGTCTGAATGATGCGCGTGCCGTCATTGGGTTCGCGAATGAACAAGATCAGAGCCAAACGGGTGTGTCGCCACAGCGCGTACCGCGACAGGAGCTGTTCGACTCCGTTTTCGAAGGCGGCACGACCTTTCCAGATCTTGCACTCAGCAACGAAGGCGTCCCGGTCCTTCCAACGAAGTAAGACGTCAGCCTTGCCGCGTCCGATGAAGGTTTCGCCCGTGACTTGACCCTGGAAGTTCGCGTTGAGGACGAAGAGCAGGGTGTCCCTCATGGCCTCTTCATCGTGGTCGAGCATGCTGTTTGCTGTAGCGGGCAGCCGTTCCAGTGCCCGCGAGAAGGCCGTAATTGTCTCGATGATCATTTCAGCCATCGAATCGGCCAATATCCAGTCCTCAGTTCGTTGCTGTGACGCTCCGGCAGCGAGCGATCGCACGGAAAGCGGAGAGGGTGTCAATGGGACGTGCACCCGGTCGGAATCACGCGGCCCAAGCGGCACATGGAGACGATGCAGGGAGCCGCGCATCAACCTCGTCAAACGCGACCTGGGCGCGAGTGCGGCCCTTAGGGCAGACCCCATCTCATCCCGTCGCTTCGCGATCGCAAGGTTCGACTTACGAACCCCCTCCAACATGGCCGTGTCGACCTCTTCGAGGGCAGCCTCTAGGTTCTGATCCCAATCCGTCTCGGAGTCAGAGAGCTGGTTGAGGTCCGGTGTAATGCGGAGCTCTACGAATCCGGAGCTACCGGACCACTGCCCGCCCAGCCGCGTGATGTGGAGGAAAGTGTCGATGTCGCCCGACAGGGGATAGCGGAGCATGAAGTGCTCGCCCTGCTGCTCTACATAACGATCACCGGGATCGAGGGTGACGAATTTGGCCGCGTGTGCATCTACGAGAGAAGCGACCACTTCATCAAGCGTGAATGTCGCCAATGAGTCGTCGGGCACTGACTCCGCGAGGGTCCTTATCCGTCTAGCAAGCGGGTTCTCGTCTGCCTCCGAACCCACAGTCATGACGGGGAGCATATCCGTTATCCTCTCGGATCGCGGTGGAGAACTACCGGGTCCCAAGACCGCGGCTCATAGGTCGACAGCCATGGGCCGGCCGTCTCCGTCGACGGCGACGAAGACGAGGATGCAGTGCATGGTGTCGCCGGGCTGGCGGTGTGGACGTCGCCGGCGTGGACAGTACCGTGCACGTGCATGCTCGAGCGGCCTGTGAGGACGATGCGAGCGTGCACCTCGACCAGGGCGCCGGGGCGAATGGGGCGGGTGAAGTGGACGTTGCCGACGCGCTCGCGCAAAGCGAGGACACAGGGGAAGCTTGAGACTGCTCTGAAGGTCGGCGGCTCCGGGGAACGTCCGTCCCTCAACGTAATGTTGAAAGGTGCCGCTGAGTCCTTTCCGAGCGTTTGTCGACGAGTCGTCAGCAGTTCGTTCCACGACGCGGCAGGAGTACCTCATCGGCGCTGCCCTCATTCCGCTCGAGGCGTGTGATGAAATCCGGGAGCAGCTTCGTTCCCTTGCTCTGCCCGGTCAGGTCAAGCTGCACTGGACCGACGAGAGCGAATCGCGGCGCCGCGCCATCGTCTCGCGCATCTCAGAACTCGCCCCAATGACCGTCGTGGTCACGCACCTCAGCGAGAGGGTGAAGAAGAACGAGCGCTGCCGACGCAAATGTCTCGAAGCTCTCTACTACGACATGGTCGAGATGGAGGTGTTCGATCTCCTACTCGAGGACCGCTCCCCCAGCCAGAACAGCCGGGATCGCGCACACATCGTGTCACTGCAAGGTCAGGGCCTCGACCGTCGCGTCCGGATCGCCCACCAACGCGGTGGCGACGAACCGCTCCTGTGGATTGCCGACGTCCTTCTGGGAGCGATCAACTCCGCGAAGCTCGGCCAGCCGGCCCACCTAGAGACGCTGCAGGATACTCTCATGCTCCGGCACCGCACCGTGGAGTCGTTGGAGTCCTGAAAAGCGAAGGGCCCCAGATCCAGTCGTCCGGCTGGGGTTCTGAGGCCTTCTTCCGATCCCGTCGTAACGGGTGGCAGGTTCTATTGTGACACGTATTTGGTCGGCAAGCCACGGCCGCTCAGCCTCAGCCCCGCCAGGATGATCGAGCCAAGCCGCTGGGCGGCCTCGTCACCGTAGTCGCACGGGGACCCATCGAGCGTGCGGCCGAGTCCGCACGCGCCGAGGCCGGCCCTGAGTGCGACTCAGTAGCGCCGCGACGCCGACGCGAACAAGCTCGAAGCCAGGGGCATCGACAGCTGTGAGCGCCAAGATGAGCGCTGACGTCGGCAACGCCAAGCCGGCCACCGAGGCCGTCAAGGGCTCGCCGGCGGCGGCAACCGGGACGAAGCCGGCACGCTCAGCCGAGATGCGTGTGCACCGTTCCGAGTTGGGACGCTAAGCGTCCCTCTCCTGGGTATTTGACCCCGATATCGTCGGGCATATGTCACAGCCCGAAGATGAACCGCCCTTTCCCACAATGGCCACCGGTTCCTTGAACCCCGCGGAAGCCGACCAGGAAGGTGCTGCACTCGGAGGGGCCACCAAGTCCCCTAACCCAGCAGGAAAGCCGAAAAGGTTCGAAAAAGGCGGCAGCGGGTGGACTATCTTCGCGGCAGCTCTGGGAATCGTTGTGATGCTGATCGCGACGTGCGCGGTGGCAGCGAACGGCGGTGTGAGAGGTGATGCCTTCCTCAACGCCCTCGCGGTGACCTCAGTCTCTATCGCTGGCGTCGGGACCGTGCTTCGAGCAATGGCACACGGGGCAAACACCCCGTTCGAAAGACAAGTCGACCATGCCGGCAAGCTGTTGACAGTAGTCGCGCTCTCATCGGGGTTCACAGGTGCGATTGCGCGCTTGAACGCCACACCGGAAACGCTGTCGGGAGGCATGGTTGTGGCGCTCATTGTGAGCGGCTTGGTTGTGGCCGCGGGCATCGTCCTCGAAGTGCACAAGCGGCGTTCGCATCGCCATCAAATTGCAAAGGCGGCGTCCGCACCGTTAAACGTCGATGGAACGGCGCGAGTCGAAGTGGGAGTCGCTGACGAAGCTAAGCCCGACGCGACATCGAACGCGTGACCGCAAGTATGGCGAAAATCTCGCCCTTGCGGGTGCTCAGCGCCCCTCCTGGCGCACGAGAGAGGGACCGGGCCAGTCAGCTCTCGTCGTGTGGTGGCGGCTGCGTACCGTAGCCGGCGAGCCCGGTCGCCATGCGAGCGACTGCCGTGGACGGCACCCCACCACCCGGCGCGTCGGCCGAAACTCCGCACGACGCCCCGGCCCAGGCGCTCTCGACGTGAACCGCGAACCGTGTGAGGGTGGAGGTTCGCCCGCCCCCTTCCCCCGGAGGACGCCGTGACCACCACCACCGAGAGCACCACACCGCTCCTGCCCGGTTCGGCGATCATCGTCGGCATCCGCTCGCTCCTGGTCTGGGCCATCGTCGCCTCGGCCCTGCTGGCGACCTTCCTGCGCGGCACGCACTCGAGCTGCTCCGGCGGCCTGTCGTCCGACGGCCGCGGCTTCCTCGGCCCCGACGGCGCCCCGACCGACGTCGAGCCGCGCTGCGGCACGGTGACCCTCAGCCCCAGCCCGCTCCTGTTCCTGCTGCTCGCGCTGATCGTGATCGGCACGATCACGCGCATCCTCCGCCGGGCCGAGGACGAGGACCACGCCTTCCGCATCCTCAACAACGCCCGGATGGCGATCGTCGTCCTCAGCCTGGTCGCGCTGGCCGTCGGCTGGATCGCGATCATGACGCTCCGCGTCGACGACTGGAGCTCGTTCTCGGTGTTCTCGCCGATGCCGTTCGGCCAGTTCGACGTCGAGACCTCGCTCTTCACCGAGAGATGAGGGATGGATGCCACCCGGTGGCATCCACCGCCCCTACTTGATCCCGCTGCGCGCGAACCCGGCCACGAAGTACCGCTGGAACACCAGGAAGACGATCGCGATCGGCACGACGTTCAGCAGGGCGTAGGCCATCGTGGCGCCGTAGTCGCTGCCGAACTGGCCCTGCAGGTAGAGCAGGCCGATCGGCAGTGTGAACAGCCGGTTCTCGCGCAGGGCGATGAGCGGCCAGGCGAAGTCGTTCCACGACGACAGCAGGCTCATGAAGACGAGCACCGCGATGAGCGGCTTCGACAGGGGCAGCACGACGCGGGTGAAGGTCTGCAGGTGACCGGCCCCGTCGAGGCGGGCGGCCTCGATGAGCTCGCGCGGGATGCCGAGCATGAACTGCCGCGCGAGGAACAGACCGAACGCCGACGCCGACACCGGGAGGATCACGGCCCAGTACGTGCCGTAGAGCCCGGTCATCGTGACGATGCGGAACAGCGACACCATGATCACCTGGACCGGCAGCACGAGGGTCGCCAGCGCCAGGAAGAACAACGTCGTCGACCCGCGGAACCGCAGCTGCGCGAAGGCGTAGCCGGCGAGGAGGCTCGTCGTCACCGAGATCAGCGTCACGACCACGGCGATCGCGACGGAGTTGCCGAACCAGGTCGCGACAGGGAACGAGGCGAACACCCGCGCGAAGTTCTCGAACGTCACCTCGCGGGGCCACAGCCGCAGATCGCGTCCGCCGAGCAGCTCCGCACGCGTCGAGAAGGCCACGGCGAGCATCCAGTAGAGCGGCGACACCGCGGCGAGGCCGATGACGGCCACGATGATCGTCCGCACGAGGACTCCCCCGCGCCGCGACCGGTCGCGGGCCCGTCGACCCGGGCTCGGCGCCGGCGGGGCGAGGGGCGCCGCCCGAGCGGCATCCCGTCGTTCGTCGATGCTCACTCGACCACGTCCTTCGTCCGGGAGGCACGGTACTGCGCCGCGGCGAACACGAGGGCGAAGAGGAACAGCACCATGCCGATCGCCGCGGCGTACCCCTGGTCGCGCGTGACGAAGCCGGTCTCGTACGCGTACGTCACCAGCACCGACGTCGCCCCCGCGGGGCCGCCCCCGGTGAGGACGAAGACGATGTCGAACACCTGGAACGAGAAGATGACGTTCAGCACGACCAGGAAGAACGTCGTCGGCCCGAGCAGCGGCACGGTCACGTGCCGGAACCGTTGGGGGCGGTTCGCCCCGTCGAGGGTGGCCGCCTCGTACAGGTCGGGGCCGATGCCCTGCAGCCCCGCCAGGTAGATGAGCATGTTGAAGCCCGTCCGCCACCAGACCGTCGCCAGCACGATCGTCGCGAAGGCGGGCACCGCGTCGGACTGCCACGTGACCGGCGACAGGCCGACCGCGGTGAGGATGCGATTCAGGATGCCGCTGTTCTGGTCGAACACGAGCACCCCGATGAGCGCGGTGGCCACGCCCGACACCGCCATGGGCAGGATGAGCAGCGACCGCCACAGCGGGCGCGCGGGCAGCGCCGCGTTCAGCAGGGTGGCCGCGACGAGACCGAGCAGCATCGACAGGGGTGTGACGAGAACGGTGAAGAGCACCGTGTTGCCGAGCGCCCGCCAGAACAGCGGGTCGCTCGCGAGCCGCGCGTAGTTGTCGAGACCGGCGAAGGTGCCGTCGCCGAAGCCGTCCGTCCGCTGCAGGCTCACGACGAAGGCGCCGACCAGCGGCACGAGCACGAACACCAGCAGCAGCAGGTAATTCGGTGCGAGGAACCCGTACGCCGCGATGGTCTCGCGGCGGGCGCCCGGGCGGCGGCTGCGCAGACGCTCCCCCGACGCCGGACGATCGGGCCGGACGGCGGTCCGCGCCGGCGCCACCGCGGTGTCAGGCACCGGTGGCTGCCCCGATGCCGGACTGCAGGTTGGTCACGGTGGTGGCCGTGTCCTGGGCGCCGGTGAAGGCGAGGTCGAGCTGCTCCTTCAGCACCGGGATGATCGCCGACATCGACGGGCTGGCCACCTGGGCCACGTCCTGCGGCTGCACGACGGACGCCTGCGCGGCGAACACCGGCGCGAGGTCCGACCGCACGTCGAACTCGAGGTCGTCGTTGAGGAGGTCCGCGCGGGTGGGGAGGAGGGATGCCGCGCGGCAGAAGTCGCGCATCGGCTGTGCGTCCGTGACGAACTCGAGGAACGCGGCGGCCAGCTCGGGCTGCGTCGTGTTCGCGGTGGCCACGAGCGCGTTCCCGCCGAAGTCGCCGCCCGCCCGGACGTTGCGGGGGGCGTAGGTCGCCGTCCACTCGAAGTCCGCGGTGCTGTCCGCGTCGGGAAGCTGGAACGCGCCCGACCACACCATGGCGACGGACTGCGAGAACCACGACTCGGCTGCGTAGCTCGACGAGGCGATGGTGTTGTTGGCGGGCACGTAGTCCTTGGTGAAGAACGAGCGGGAGAACTCCACGGCCTCGCGGGCGGCGTCGGAGTCGATCGCGGGGGTCCGCTGGTCGGACTCGAGGAACGCCCCGTCGGACTGGAACAGCAGGCTGAGCCAGCGCGTGACGCCGTTGCCCTGCCAGTTGTACGCCCACGGCCACCGGTCGGCGGGCAGCCCGGCACGCAGCCGCTCGCCGAGGGCGTCCAACTCCTCCCACGTCCAGGCGTCGTCCGGCGAGGTCGGGATCTCGGAGGCGTCGATCCCCGCCTGCCGGAGCAGGTCGAGGTTGACGAGGATCGCCGAGGTGTCGGTGTGGTGCGGCAGGCCGAACGTGCCGTCGCCGTTCTGGACGGCCGCCCACGCCTGGGGCGTGAACTGACTCTCCCGGTCGGCCGACAGCAGCGGACCGAGGTCGAGCAGCTGCCCGCGCCCGGCATAGGCGCCGAACGTGTAGTACGGCACGCGGAAGATGTCCGGCGGGTTCCCCGCCTGCAGCTGCGCGTCGATGTTCGTGAACATCTGCTCGTAGGGCACGGCGTTGAGCTCGACGGTGACGCCGTCGTTCTCGGCCTCGAAGGCGGCGATCGCGGCGCGGAAGCCGGCGAGCTCCGCGTCCGTGCCCCACGTGGTGAAGGTGAGCGTGCCGGTGCGCCGTTCGGCCGGCGCGGACTGCACGAAACCGCAGCCGGCGAGGACGACGGGCAGAGCGAGGGCCCCCGCTCCGACGAGGAAGGTACGACGAGTGACGGGCATAGCGGACTCCGATCGTTTTTCAACGAAAGCGGACGCCGGGGCATGCGTTGCTCTCCCCGCGCACGATACCGAGCAGTCAAGCGGCGACGGGGGGCTTGCGCGGAAACGGTGGAGTGGATCCGCGGCGGATTTCCACCCCCTCGTCGCCCCGTTTCGACGGCCCTACGGTGAGTCCGTGACGTTCAACGACAATGCCCGCGTCGGCGGGAACTCCGCACGCCGCCGGGGCGGCACCGTCGCCGCCGTCGGCGGTGGCGCCATCGGCCTCGGCGGGATCGCGGTCCTGCTCATCTCCCTCTTCACCGGCACCGACCTCACGGGCCTCCTCGGCGACGGCGGAGGGCAGGCGGGCCCGCAGAGCGGGGGCGAGGCGATCGCGAACTGCGACACCGGCAGCGACGCGAACCGCAGCGACGACTGCCGGCTCGCCGCGGCCTCGCTCAACATCGACCAGTTCTGGCAGCAGCGTCTCGAGGGGTACCGCGAACCGCAGCTGATCATCGTCGACGGCGCCACGTCGACATCGTGCGGCACGGCCTCGAACGCGACCGGTCCGTTCTACTGCCCGCCCGACGAGACCGTGTACGTCGACCCGACGTTCTTCGCCCTCCTGCGCGAGCAGTACGACACCACGGCGGGGCCGCTGGCCCAGCTCTACGTCCTCGCCCACGAGTACGGTCATCACGTCCAGCAGCTGACGGGCGTCTTCGACCAGTACCCGCGCGACGGCAGCGGCCCGGCCAGCAACGGCGTGCGGACCGAGCTGCAGGCCGACTGCTTCGCCGGCGCGTGGGTGGCCGCCGCCGAGGAGCAGGTCGACGAGGCCGGCACACCGTACCTGCAGACCCCGACCGCGCAGCAGATCAGCGACGCCCTCGGCGCCGCCGCCGCCGTGGGCGACGACCACATCCAGGAGGAGGCGGGCCGCCCGATCACCCCGGAGAGCTGGACCCACGGTTCCAGCGAGCAGCGTCAGCGCTGGTTCGACGAGGGACGCGCGGGCGGCGTGAACGCCTGCGACACGCTGACGATCCCGGCCACGAGCCTCTGACCGCGGCCGTCTCGGGAGGATGGATGCCACCCCGGTGGCATCCATCCCCCGGGCTCACACGCGACTCGGGGAGTCCACCGTCGCGGCGCGGTCGTCGACGAGCCGGCGGCCGCCGATCCAGCCCAGCAGCCCTCGGCCGTCGGGC
This sequence comes from Microbacterium sp. HMH0099, assembly GCF_049384025.1. NCBI lineage: Bacteria > Bacillati > Actinomycetota > Actinomycetes > Micrococcales > Microbacteriaceae > Microbacterium > Microbacterium sp. HMH0099. Next base: position 609,323 of record NZ_JBMRJR010000001.1, read on the forward strand.
CAGACGGGCAGCAGCACGAGGAGCGCGAGCGCGAGCGTGAAGCCGAGCACGGCGATCGGCAGCCCCAGTGCCAGGAGGAGGCTGACCCCGCCCACCCCCAGCACGAACCTCAGCGGGCGGGCGAGCCAGGCCGGCAGGAGACCGTCGGTGTACCGGACGCGGGTGGCGAGGTCGCCGATCGATCGTCCCGTCGCGAGGACGACGAGGAGCCAGAGCACGACGGGGGCGCTGATGCTGAGGATCCCCGCCACGGCGTGCCCACGACCGGACTCCGGGAACACCGTCCTGAAGACCATCTCGGCGGTGACCCACGCGGCCAGCGACACGAGCGAGAAGCCGAGCACGTCGCACGCGATGCCGAGGAAGCGCCGACGGCGGGTGACCGGGCGGGGCTTGTCGGCATCGGCGGGGCGCTCGGCCCCGCGGTGCTCGGGCGGGACGATGAGGGCGATGGCCGACCCGATCACGGCGCCGGCGGTGTTGGCCATCAGGTCGTCGACGTCGAAGACGCGGTACGGGCAGGGGAAGACGCCCCACACGGCCGTGAGCTGCGACATCTCGACGACGCCGCTCACGGCGAGCCCGGTCAGACCGGCCACCACCACGCCGCGGCCGCCGAGCACGCGGAGGAGGAAGCCGAGGGGCAGGAACAGCACGATGTTGAAGACCACCTGCAGCACCGCGGCGAGTCCCCGGTTCGGGGATTTCGCGAGCTCGGTGACGATGTCGTCGATGAAGTGGAAGGGCTGGAGGTTGAGCCCGGCGCAGGCGTACTGGTCCTCGAGGGGGAACGGCCACAGCGTGTAGCTCCAGATCGCCCAAAGGTACACGGCCGCCGCGACCCAGAGCAGGGTGCGCGGCACCGACAGCCCGCCCCGCCGGCGGTAGCTGACGGCGACGAAGGGGACGAAGGCGAAAACCGCCACGACGCCGCCCGCGACGACGGCGATGAGGCCGGAGCCCAGGATGTTGTTCACGCCGCGATGCTAGGGAGCGGCCGAGCTCCTCACCTTCTCAGCGGCCCATAAATCACCCGATCTCTCACCCATTCCGCTGCCCAGAGTCCTTGCGGAGGGCGGCGCGTAGCCTGGAGGGATGCCACGCGCCGCCGACCTCCGCGACCGACTCGCGGACGAGATCGACCGCACCGGGTTCGGAGCCCACGGCATCCATGTCCGGGTCGGCGACGAGACCGCGCAGCGACGGTGGACGCCGGACGTCCGGGAGGAGATCCACTCGGTCGCCAAGGCGGTGTGCGTCCTCGCCGCCGGCATCGCGGTGGACGAGGGCGCGGTGTCGCTCGACGAGCCGATGCGCGACATCCTCGGCGACGCTCCCCTCGGACCGGGGGTGGAGCGGATCACCCTGCGGCATCTGCTGTCGATGACGAGCGGGATCGACCTGCCCTGGTCGCCCACGATGATGACCGACTGGCCGGATCTCGCGGCCGAGTTCCTGTCCCGTCCCACCCGCGGACGCGTCTTCCAATACTCCAACGCGAGCACGTACACCGCCATGCACGTGCTCGCCCGTCGGGTGGGCGACATCGAGGAGTACATCCGTCCGCGGCTGCTCGACCACCTGGGCCTCGGGGACGTGACATGGGCCCGCTGCCCCAACGGGCGCGTGCTCGCCGGGGAGGGACTGGCTCTGCGCACCGAGGAGATGGCCCGTCTCGGGCACCTCGTCCGCGACGGGGGCGTCGTCGACGGTCGGCGGCTGGTGTCGGCCGCCGGTGCGGCCGCGCTGCACTCCGGGTGGGTCGAGACGGGCAGCACCGGCGAGGGCTACCGCCGCTACGCGATGGCCGGCTGGGACGGTCCCGGCGACGCCTGGCGGCTCCACGGCGCCCACGGCCAGCTGGTCGTCTTCGCGGCGGGCGCCGTCGTCACGGTCACCGCGGACGACCACGCCGGGGCGGACGCCGTGGCGGCGTTCGCCGCGCGAGCGGCCTGCGCCTGAGGCGGCGTTCGCCGCGCGAGCAGCCCGCGCCGGAGCCGGGGACGCGGGCCGCGGAGACCTGCGCGCGGGGGCCGGGAGGTCTCGATCCGTCAACCGTGGAGTGAACGCCGGGGCGTCACGTTGCGCCGAACGTCCCGCAGGCGTAATGTCGCGCGCCGTGACTGACGAAAGTCGCGAGCCCGGCGTGGAGACGCCGATGGCCAAGCGCATCCTCCTCGGCGAGCCGTTGACGTCGGAGAAACTCGACGAACAGCTCCTCCCCAAGAAGATGGCGCTCCCCATCTTCGCGTCCGACGCCCTCTCCTCCGTGGCCTATGCGCCACAGGAGCTGCTGATGATCCTGCTGATCGGCGGGACGGCGCTGCTGACGCTGAGCCCCTGGGTGGCGGTGGCCGTCGTGGTCCTCCTGATCGTCGTGGTGCTGAGCTACCGTCAGCTGATCAAGGCGTACCCGTCCGGCGGCGGCGACTACGAGGTCGCGAGCAAGAACCTCGGCGAGGTGCCGGGCGTCGTGGTGGCCGCCGCGCTGCTGGTCGACTACGTCCTCACGGTCGCGGTGTCGGTGGCATCCGGAGTCGACAACATCATCTCGGCCATCCCCGAGCTGAACCCGCTCCGGGTGGAGCTCGCCGTCGGGTTCGTCATCCTCATCGTCATCGTGAACCTCCGTGGCGTGCGCGAGGCGTCGTCGGTGTTCGCGATCCCGACGTACGTCTTCATCGGCTCGGTCGCACTGATGATCGTCGTGGGTCTCGGGCGCACCCTGCTCGGCGACGCGCCCGTCGCATCGAGCGCCGGGTTCGGCGTGGAGGCCGAGTCGCTGACCCAGGTGGCGCTGATCCTGCTCGTGCTCCGCGCGTTCTCGAGCGGCTGCTCCGCGCTCACCGGTGTCGAGGCCGTCTCGAACGGCGTGCCCGCGTTCCGCAAGCCGAAGATCCGCAACGCGCAGACCACGCTCACGCTCATGGGCACCATCGCGATCCTGCTGTTCTCGGGTCTGACCGCGCTCGCGCTCATCGCGAACGTGCACTACGCCGAGAACCCCTGCAACCTCATCGGCTTCGACTGCGCCAACAACCCGCAGCCGAGCCTCATGGCGCAGGTCGCGGCGGCCACCTTCGGGTCGGGCAGCATCATGTTCTTCGTCATCCAGGCGGCCACCGCGTGCGTGCTGCTCCTGGCGGCCAACACGGCCTTCAACGGGTTCCCCCTGCTGGGCTCGGTCCTGGCGCGCGACGGATACGCGCCGAAGGCGCTGAACACCCGCGGCGACCGGCTCGTGTACTCCAACGGAATGGTCATCCTCGGCATCGTCGCCATCGGCGTGCTGATCGTCTACCAGGCCAACCTCACGACGCTGATCCAGCTGTACATCATCGGCGTCTTCGTCTCCTTCTCGCTCGGGCAGATCGGGATGGTCCGTCACTGGCGCCGGGCGCTCCGCGACATGCAGAAGCTCCCGGAGGAGGCCCGCCGGCAGCAGTCGGCGCAGTACGAGCGCCGTTCGGCGATCTCCGGCCTGTGGATCAACTCGGTCGGCGCGAGCCTCACGGTCGTGGTGCTGCTGATCGTCACGGTGACGAAGTTCGTCCACGGGGCCTGGCTGATCTTCATCGCCATCCCGATCCTCGCCGTCCTCATGATCGGCGTGAACCGGTACTACCGCGACGTCGAGCACGAGATCCGCATGGATGACAGCGTGCACTTCGGCTCGTCGGGCGACGTGGCGATCATCCTCGTGAACCGCCTGCAGAAGCCCGTCATGAAGGCCATCGACTACGCCCTCGCCGCCAACCACGAGAAGACGCTCGCCGTCCATGTGGCGATCACGGAGGAGGAGTCGACGGCGCTGCAGAAGGACTGGGCGGCGCGCGACATGCCCATTCCGCTCGTCATCATCGAGTCGCCGTACCGCGCCTACACGTCGCCGGTGACCGCCTTCATCAAGAAGTACCGCGAGAAGCACGGCGCCTCGGTCGTCACCGTCTACCTGCCGCAGTACATCGTGGGCCACTGGTGGGAGTCGATCCTGCACAACCGCCGCTCGCGGCGCCTCGCCCACCAGCTGATGCTCGTGCACGGCGTCTCGATCACGCTCGTCCCGTGGCTGCTGGACTCGTCCGAGCTCATCTACGGCCGTCGCTCCCGCCCGCTCCCGGGCCAGCAGCGCGGAGGACAGCCGGTCGCCGAGGTGCCGGCGCATCGTCCGCGGAAGTCCGCGGGGAGCGAGTCGCCCTCGTCCTAGGCCTCGAGCGATGCCCCCGCCCCGCCTGCGGGGGCATCGCTGCGTGCGCAGGAGCCGCCGCACGGGGGTGGCCGTCAGGCCGGCGCACGGGGGTGTCCGTCAGGCCGGCGCACGGGTGATGCGCAGGTCCGTCCGTGCGACAATTCATCGCTGCACCCGAACGCCGTGAGGACCCCCGATGCCTTTCCACAGCAAGCGCACACTCGAGCACTGGATCGCCGAGTTCGTCGACGCCCGTAGCGGCGGCGAGGAGATCCGCGTGGCCGTGCAGGACGGCGATGGCGGGCAGGACACCGGTCTGGTGGTGGTCCCCCTCGAGAACGCGCCCAACACCGTGTGGATCGAGCCGCGCGCCACGGGCGACGACCTCACCTGGCACGTGCTCATCGAGCCGTCGACCGAGACGCTGGAGCTCACGAGCTTCGAGCTCAACGGGCTCACGCACGAGCTGCAGATCGCGGCCGAGGTGTGCGCGTTCCTGCAGGAGAAGTCGCTCGGGCATTTCGAGCCCACGAGCTCGCCCGAGTCCTCCCCCGAGGCGTCCGCCGCCGGCTGAGCCGCGGATCATGCGGCTCAGCCGGGTTCGCTGCGCTGACGCGCAGGCGCGGGACACACGCGGCTCCGTGTGAACGGTGCACTCACGGGAGGACGATGACCTTCCCCGCGATGCGGCCCGCCGCGGCTTCGGCGTGGAGCGCCGGCAGGTCGATGAGCGAGATGCGCCGACCGACCTCAACCGTGAGACTCCCGTCGTCGACGAGGGAGACGAGCTCGGACAGACGCTCGCGGTTCGGAAGAACGAAGACGGTCGCCGCACGCACTCCGCGGGAGTCATCGCCGGGAGTGGCGATGAACGCCGTGGTGCTGACGACGGCCCCGCCGTCGCGCACCGCGGCGACGTACGACGCGAACTGATCGGGATCGAGGGGGGCCAGATTCAGGAGCACGTCGACCCGCGCGTCGAGGGTTGTCAGGAGGTCCGTCTCGGTGTGGTCGATGATCTCGTCGGCTCCGGCGTCACGGACGGCGTCCCTGCTGCGGGGACTGGCCGTCGCGATGACGTGGCTGCCGGCGCGCTTCGCGAGTTGGATCGCGTACTTGCCGACGACCCCGCCCGCACCGACGATGAGGACCCGCTGGCCGGCTTCGAGCCGCCCCTCGTCGAAGAGCGCCTGCCAGGCGGTCAGAGCGACCGACGGCAGAGCGGCCGCGTCGGCGAGAGGAATCGTCGTCGGAGCGGCGACGACGGCGTCGGCGGGAGCCAGCACGTACTCGGCGGCGCCCCCGTCGCGCACCATGGGCAGGAACGCGACGATGGCATCACCGATGGCGAGCCCGTCGACCCCCTCACCCACCGCGTCGATCGTGCCGGAGACGTCGTAGCCCGGAATGTGAGGGAGCTCGACCGGGATCGGGATCGTCCCGCCCCTCATACCGGCGTCGGCCGCGTTGAACGCGGACGCCGCGACGCGCACCCGCACCTGCCCTGCCGCCGGAACGGGCTTCTCGACGTCGCGGTAGTGGAGGACCTCGGGTCCGCCGATCTCGGAGTACTGCACAGCCTTCATGGTCTCGCCTTTCGTCATTGCTTCAAATTCGAAGCATCTGCGGTGACGGTAGCACTGCTTCGAACTCGAAGCAACTGATATGGTCGGAGCATGTCCGATGCACCCGCGGCTCTGACGCCGACGCAGCTCAGCGCCTACCTCTCTTTCACGGAGGTGGGCAGCCTGCTGCGTCCCGCGGTCGAGAAGCAGCTGCGCGACGCCGGAGACCTCAGCTACATCCAGTTCCAGCTCCTCGCCCGCCTCGGCGACACCCCTGATGGCCGTCTCCGAATGACCGACCTCGCCGACGGCGTCGTCTACAGCCGCAGCGGACTCACCTATCAGGCGCAGCTGCTCGAGCAACGCGGCCTCATCACCCGTTCACCGTCACCGGACGACGAGCGCAGCACCGTCGCGTCGATCACCGACGCCGGTCGCGGCATCCTCCGGACCGTGTTCCCCGGCCACATCGCCACGGTTCACGGGCTCCTCTTCGCGACCCTCGACGACGAGGACGCAGACGACCTCGCCCGCATCCTCGGACGCGTCACCACCCACCTCCGCGCATCCCCGCCGCGGTCGGCGACCCGTCGACGCGCGACGTGACGGCCGACGCGCCGTCCGGCCCGGCCGGAGAACGAGTGGCTACGATCGAGGGGTGATCGCAAGCATCCTTCTCTGACTCGGCATCGCGTCGTCCTCGACCGGCTCGTCCGGTCTTCTTCGCATGCCGTTTCTGTTTTGAAGGAGTGCTTTCCGCATGTCTCACCACGTTCACCCCGCCGCGCCCGCGGCACCACATTCCACCGTCGCGGTCTGGGACGCGCGACACCGAAGCGCAGACACGACGCTGCGCGAGATCGTTTCCCGCGCCCGCGTCATCGCCGTCGGCGAGTCGGCTCATTTCATCGCCGAGCTCAACGCCGGTCGCGCCACCCTCGTCGAAGCCCTCATCCGCGATGCCGATGTCCGCAGTCTCGCTCTCGAGATCGGCCACGACGAGGCGCCTCTCGTCGAGCAATGGCTCGCGGGACGGCGGCCCGGGGCGCTGCGGGCGGTCGTCGGACCGCTCACCGCGGCGCTGTACGGAACCTTCCTCGAGGATCTTCGAGCTCGACTGGCCCCCGACCACCACATCCGCGTGCTGGGCGTGGATCTGCCGAACTCCCTCACGATCGAACCGAGCATCGCCCCGCTGGCCGACGTGCTCGCCGTGGTCGACCCCGCGGCCGCCGAGCTCGTGCAGTCGGCGAGAGAGCTGGCACGACGGATCGTCGGGGGCTCCGCTGCGGCCAGCGCCGCGTCGTGGCTCGCCCTCGACCGCTCGGACCAGGACTCTCTCACGGTGGCGATGACTCGCCTCCGAGCCCGCGTCGACGCACTCCGTGCCGTTCACGAACGGGGCGGTGACGCGGAGCTATGGCGAGAAGCCGGCGCGCTGGTCGATGCGGCTGTCACGACCGACGTCATGCTCCGAGCGATGGCCGACCTGTTCTCCGGCGTCGGGCGCATCGACGATACGACGATCCGCGAGGCCTTCGTGGCTCGGCGGATCGTCGACGAAGTCCGCGCGCTTCCCGCCGGCGGGCGGATCGCGTACGTCGCGCACAACAACCACATCCAGAAGACGCCGGTCGTGTTCGACGGGGTGCTGACCGCGTACCCTGCCGGCAGTCTTCTGGCCGGATCTCTCGGCTCCGACTATCGAGCCGTGGCCCTGACGCACGTCGACGGTCAGGTGCCCGAGATGATCTTTCCCGCCACCACGGACGTCGGATTCCGGGTGGAGCGCGTGACGGCCGCGGACGTCGACGAGTGCTGTGTCGAGGCCGCGGCCGGCGGCGTGCTGCGGTCGGCCGACGCGGCCATCGTGCGCTGGGAGGCGGAGGAGGACACCGCAACGCTCCGCATCCGATCGCGGAGTGCGCTCACGGACGTCGGGACGGCGGCGTTCGACGCCGCCCTTGTCTTCGCCTCCGCGACGACCGATGCGGCAGTGACCGCCCTCGGCCTGGACTGACTCCCCTCCGACGCGTGCTGACCGTCGTCCACCCGACGGCGGTCAGCACGTCGGCGCATGGTCGACGATCGGGGTGCCTCCACCGCCGTCGGCCTGCGTAAGGGCACCGTATGCGTCCGTCAGGGAGCCGTAGGGAAAGCGTGAGGACGCCGCAGCGAAGACCTCCCCGGGAGTTGGATCGACAGACGTGCCGCCCCGCGGCGCCCGCCCCGTGCGGACCGTTCCGAATCTGGAGTCGTCGTGCTCGATGTCGTCTTCCTCGCCGCGATCGGCGCGCTGTTCGCGCTCATCGTCCTCGTCGCCAAGGGAGTGGAGAAGCTGGACGTCCAGCCCTCCGCCACCCGTGAGAGCGCCGGGAGGAACCGCCCGTGATGGTCCTCTCCGTCGTCGCCGCGATCCTCGCGATCGCCGCCGTGGCCTACCTCGTCGTCGCGCTCGTCCGACCCGAGAAGTTCTGACGTGGACGCGGCATCCATCTGGTCCATCGTCCTGACCAGCCTCACGCTCGTCGCCGCCCTCGCGCTGGCGCACCGCCCGCTCGGCGACTACATCGCCCGCATCTACACCGGCGAGCGCGACCTCGCCCTGGAGCGGGGCGTCTACCGTCTCATCGGCGTCGACCCGCGGGGCGCGCAGACCTGGCAGGCCTACCTGCGCTCGGTCCTGCTCTTCTCGGTCGTGGGGGTCGTGTTCGTCTACGCGATCATGCGCCTGCAGCCCCTGCTGCCGTTCTCGCTCGGCCTGACCGCCCCGGGTGAGGCGCTGTCGTTCAACACCGCCGTCTCGTTCGTCACGAACACCAACTGGCAGTCCTACTCGGGTGAGACCACGCTCGGCTACACCGTGCAGTTCCTCGCACTGACGGTGCAGAACTTCGTCTCCGCCGCGGTGGGCATCGCCATCGCGATCGCCCTGGTCCGGGGCTTCGCGTACCGCCGCAGCGGTGTCATCGGCAACTTCTGGGTCGACCTCGTCCGGGGCACGTTCCGCCTGCTCCTGCCGTTCGCCGTGGTCGTGGCCGTGGTCCTCGTCGCCGGCGGCGTCATCCAGAACCTGAACGGATTCACGGATGCCACCACCCTGGCCGGCGCGACCCAGTCGCTGCCCGGCGGGCCGGTCGCCTCGCAGGAGGCGATCAAGATGATCGGCACCAATGGCGGCGGCTTCTTCAACACGAACTCGGCACACCCGTTCGAGAACCCCGCTCCCTGGACGAACCTGCTCTCGATCTTCCTGATGCTGGCGATCCCGTTCTCTCTGCCCCGCACCTTCGGCCGCATCGTCGGCGACACCCGTCAGGGGTACACGATCCTCGCCGTCATGGCCGTGATCTTCGTGGCATCCACTGCCCTTCTCACCTGGGCGGAGCTCGCCGGCGCCGGGACCGCGCCGCAGCTGGCCGGCGCGTCGATGGAGGGCAAGGAGGTCCGGTTCGGGATCTTCGGCTCCACTCTCTTCGGGTCGACCAGCACGCTGACCTCGACGGGCGCGGTCAACTCGATGCACGACAGCTACACGGCGCTCGGCGGCATGATGCCGATGATCAACATGATGCTCGGCGAGGTGGCGCCCGGCGGTGTCGGCTCGGGCTTGTACGGCATGCTGATCCTCGCGATCATCGCCGTCTTCGTCGGCGGGCTGCTCATCGGCCGGACGCCGGAGTACCTGGGCAAGAAGATCGGTCCGCGCGAGATCAAACTCGCGAGCCTGTACATCCTCGTCACGCCCACGCTGGTGCTCGCGGGGACCGCGCTGAGCTTCGCGCTCCCCGGCATCCGGGAGGACGTGGAGTCCACCTCGATCTGGAACCCGGGCGTGCATGGCCTGAGCGAGGTGCTGTACGCGTTCACGTCGGCCGCGAACAACAACGGCTCCGCCTTCGCGGGCCTGACCGCCAACACCCCGTGGTTCAACACCGCGCTCGGCGTGGCGATGCTGCTCGGACGCTTCCTGCCGATCGTGTTCGTGCTCGCCCTGGCCGGCTCGCTCGCCGCGCAGGACGCGGTGCCCGCCACCTCCGGGACCCTGCCGACGCACCGCCCGCAGTTCGCGGGCCTGCTCGCCGGCGTCGCCGTGATCGTCACGGCTCTCACCTATTTCCCGGTCCTCACCCTGGGACCCCTTGCCGAAGGACTCGTCTGACCATGTCCACGCTGACCCACGCCCCGGCCGCCGCCGAGGAGGCCCCCGCCGCCCCCCGCCGCGCGTTCAGCACCGCGCAGATCGTCGCGGCCCTGCCCGGCGCCGCGAAGAAGCTGAACCCCGCCGCGCAGTGGCGGAACCCCGTCATGTTCCTCGTCTGGATCGGCGCCGCCCTGACCACGGTCATCGCGATCGCCGAGCCGTTCCTGGAGACGACCGAGACCGCCACCCCGCTCCCCTTCGGCTTCACCTGGGCCATTGCGGCCTGGCTGTGGCTGACGGTGTTCTTCGCGAACATCGCCGAGGCGGTGGCAGAAGGCCGCGGCAAGGCGCAGGCCGCGACCCTGCGGCAGACGCGCTCGACGACGACGGCCCGCCGGGTGGGCGGATACGACGAGAAGACGGATGCCGCCGCCCACGGCGCCGCGATCGAGGAGGTGTCCTCCGGTGATCTGCGTCTGGGCGACGTGGTCCTCGTCGAGGCCGGGGAGCTGATCCCGGGCGACGGCGACATCGTCCACGGCATCGCGACCGTCGACGAGTCGGCGATCACGGGCGAGTCCGCCCCGGTCGTCCGCGAGTCGGGCGGCGACCGCAGCGCCGTCACCGGCGGGACGCGCGTGCTGAGCGACCGCATCGTGGTGAAGATCACGTCCAAGCCCGGCGAGACGTTCGTCGACCGCATGATCGCGCTCGTCGAGGGTGCGGCGCGGCAGCGCACGCCGAACGAGATCGCGCTGAACATCCTGCTCGCGAGCCTGTCGATCGTGTTCGTGGTCGTCGTGCTGGCGCTGAACCCCATCGCCTCGTACGCCGCGACCCCGGTGTCTATCCCCGTGCTGATCGCGTTGCTCGTGTGCCTCATCCCCACGACGATCGGCGCACTGCTGAGCGCGATCGGCATCGCGGGCATGGACCGTCTCGTGCAGCGGAACGTCCTCGCGATGTCGGGCCGCGCGGTGGAGGCCGCGGGAGACGTCACCACCCTGCTGCTCGACAAGACCGGCACCATCACCTACGGCAACCGCCGTGCGTCGGCGTTCGTCGCGATGCCCGGGGTCGGTGCCCCGCTGCTCGCCGAGGCGGCGTCGATGTCGTCGCAGGCCGACCCCACACCCGAGGGCACCTCGGTGGTCGAGCTGGCCGCCGCCCAGGGCATCGTGGCCGAGATGCCCCGTGGTGCGGAGCCGGTGCCGTTCACGGCGCAGACCCGCATGAGCGGGCTCGACCTCGCCGACGGCACCCAGGTGCGCAAGGGAGCGGCATCCGCCATCCTGGCCTGGCTCGACGACTCCCGCGCGGCGGTGCCCGAGGCCACCCGCGCCGAACTCCTGCGTTCCGCGAACGCGATCGCCGAGTCCGGCGGAACTCCGCTGGTCGTCGCGACGTCGACCCCCGATCCCTCCGGAGTTACGCGAGGGACGGCACAGGTGCTCGGCGTCATCCACCTCAAGGACATCGTCAAGGACGGACTGCGCGAACGCTTCGGCGAGCTGCGAGCCATGGGCATCCGCACGGTCATGATCACCGGCGACAACCCCCTGACGGCCAAGGCCATCGCCGCCGAGGCCGGCGTCGACGACTTCCTCGCCGAGGCCACGCCGGAGGACAAGCTCGCGCTCATCCAGCGGGAGCAGCAGGGCGGCAACCTCGTCGCCATGACCGGCGACGGCACGAACGACGCCCCGGCGCTGGCCCAGGCCGATGTGGGCGTGGCGATGAACACGGGCACGTCGGCGGCGAAGGAGGCCGGCAACATGGTCGACCTCGACTCCGACCCGACCAAGCTCATCGACATCGTCCGCATCGGCAAGCAGCTGCTCATCACGCGCGGCGCCCTCACGACGTTCTCGCTCGCCAACGACATCGCGAAGTACTTCGCGATCATCCCGGCGATGTTCATGGGGGTGTTCCCGGGGCTGGCGGTGCTGAACATCATGCAGCTGTCGTCGCCGGCCTCGGCCGTGCTCAGCGCGATCATCTTCAACGCGATCGTGATCATCGTGCTCATCCCCCTCGCCCTGCGCGGGGTGAAGTACCGCGCGGCGAGCGCGTCGAGCATCCTCAGCCGCAACCTGCTCGTCTACGGGCTCGGCGGCGTCCTCGTCCCCTTCATCGGCATCAAGCTCATCGACCTCGTCGTGAGCCTGCTCCCCGGCTTCTGAAAGGCCCCGTCATGCGCACCACCCTGCGTACCGCCGGCGTCGCCGTCCGCGCGATGCTCGTCTTCACCGCCGTCCTCGGCGTCGGCTACATGCTGCTCATCACGGCCATCGGGCAGGTGGCGATGCCATTCCAGGCGGACGGGTCGCTGATCCGGTCCTCCGACGGCGAGGTCGTCGGGTCCGAGCTGGTCGGCCAGTCGTTCCAGGACGCGTCCGGCGCGGCGCTGCCCGAGTACTTCCAGTCCCGGCCGTCCGCGGCCGGCGACGGGTACGACGCCGCCGCGTCCAGCGGCTCCAACCTCGGTCCCGAGAACGGGGACCTCGTCGCCGCCATCGAGGAGCGCCAGGCCGCGTCGCGCGAGCTCGACGGCACGGGGGACATCCCCGCGGACGCCGTCACGGCCTCGGGCTCGGGCCTGGACCCGGACATCTCCGTCGCGAACGCGGAGCGCCAGGCGGCGCGGGTCGCGGAGGCCCGCGGCATCCCGGTGTCCGACGTCGACGCGCTGATCGTGGAGCACGCCGTGCCGCGCGACCTCGGCTTCCTCGGGGAGCCGCGGGTGAACGTCCTCGAGCTCAACCGCGCGCTCGACGCGTCATGAGCGACGAGAATCGCTGACATGCACTTCGTCCGCTCCTCCGCCGCCGTGCCCCGTGCGCGGCGGCGGTCGGCCGAGTCGGCGGGAGCCCTCTCGTGAGGCGTGGGCGCCTGCGGGTGCTGCTCGGAGCCGCACCCGGTGTGGGCAAGACGTACGAGATGCTCGAGGAGGGCCGGCGCCTCTCCGCCGAGGGCCGCGACGTCGTCATCGCCGTCGTCGAGACGCACGGGCGGGCCGCGACCGCCGCGCAGGCCGAGGGCCTCGAGGTGGTCCCCCGCCGCGCGATCGCGCACCGTGGGGTGGCGCTCGACGAGATGGACCTGGATGCCGTCCTCTCGCGGCATCCGCGGATCGCCCTCGTCGACGAGCTCGCGCACACCAACGCGCCCGGCTCGCGCCACGACAAGCGGTGGCAGGACGTCGAGGAGCTCCTCGCGGCCGGGATCGACGTCATCACGACGGTCAACGTGCAGCACATCGCGTCGCTCAACGACGTGGTCGAGAAGATCACCGGCGTCGTCCAGCGCGAGACCGTGCCCGACGCGGTCGTCCGCGCCGCCGACCAGATCGAGGTCGTCGACCTCGCCCCTCAGTCGCTGCGGGACCGCCTGTCGGCCGGCTTCGTCTACCCGGCGGAACGCATCGACGCCGCCCTGTCGAACTACTTCCGGCTCGGGAACCTCACCGCGTTGCGCGAGCTGGCCCTGCTGTGGCTGGCCGACGAGGTGGACTCGGCACTGCGCACCTACCGGACCGAGCACGGGATCGAGGGGTCGTGGCAGGCGCGCGAGCGCGTCGTCGTCGCCTTGACCGGCGGCGCCGAGGGCGAGACGCTGCTGCGCCGCGGGGCGCGCATCGCCGCGCGCTCGGCCGGCGGCGAGCTGCTGGCGGTGCACGTGTCCAGCCAGGACGGGCTGCGGGCGACCGCGCCGGGTGCCCTGGCCGAACAGCGCGCCCTCGTCGACCAGCTCGGCGGCAGCTACCACCAGGTGGTCGGCGACGACGTCGGCACCGCCCTCGTCGACTTCGCCCGGTCCGTCAACGCCTCGCAGCTCGTCATCGGCGTCAGCCGCCGCGGCCGCGTCGCCGCGGCCCTCACCGGCCCCGGCATCGGCGCGACCGTGATCCGCGCGTCCGGCGACATCGACGTGCACATCGTGAACCACGCTCGCGCGGGCGGGCGTTTCGCCCTGCCCCGCCTCGCCGGCCCCGCGCTGAGCGCGAAGCGGCGCATCCTCGGCTTCGTCACGGCGCTCACGGGCGGACCGCTGCTGTCGTGGCTGCTCTTCGCGACGAGCTCCGCCGACTCGATCACCACCGACGTCCTCGCGTACCAGCTGCTCGTGGTCGTGGTGGCGCTCATCGGCGGCATCTGGCCGGCGGTGTTCGCCGCCGTCCTGTCGGGGCTCACCCTCGACTTCCTCTTCATCGACCCGCTCTTCACCGTCACGATCGACGATCCGGACCACGCCCTGTCGCTCGTCCTGTACGTCGTCATCGCCGTGCTCGTGAGCGTCGTCGTCGACCAGGCGGCCCGCCGCGCTCGGGCCGGTCGCCGCGCCGCCGCCGAGTCCGAGCTGCTGGCCACGGTCGCGGGCAGCATCCTGCGCGGCGAGACCGCTGTCCCCGCCCTCGTCAGCCGCGCGCGGGAGGCGTTCGGCCTGGCCGGCGTCCGGCTCGTCGCCGCCGACGGCTCGGTGCTCGCGACCGACGGCGAACCGGTCCGCGACGACCGGCGCGTCTCCATCCCGGTCGGCGACGGACGCGCGGTCCTCGAGCTGCACGGGAGCGACCTGGACGCCTCCGAGCGTCGCCTCCTCGACGTCGTCGTGACGCAGCTCGCGGCCGCCCTCGAACGCACCGACCTCGTCGAGACGGCCGCCGAGGCGGGGGCGCTGGCCGAGACCGACCAGGTGCGCTCCGCCCTGCTCTCGGCGGTCAGCCATGACCTGCGCCGTCCCCTCGCCGCGGCCGTCGCCGCCCTCGGCGGGCTGCGCGCGGCGGGCGACCAGCTGTCGGCGGACGACCGCCGCGAGCTGCTCGAGACCGCCGACGAGAGCCTCGCGACGCTGTCCGTGCTCGTCACCGACCTGCTCGACGTCAGCCGGGTGCAGGCCGGGGTGCTGGCCGTCTCCCTCGCCCCGGTGGACGCCGCGGGCGTCGTGCTCGCCGCGCTCGACGAGCTGTCGCTCGGGCCGGACGACGTCGAGCTGGCCCTCGACCCGGACCTGCCGGCGCTCAGCGCGGACCCCGTCCTGCTGCAGCGCGTGCTGGTGAACGTGCTCACCAACGCGGAGCGGTACACCCCCGACGGGGTGCGGGTCCGCGTCGCGACGAGCCGCCTGGGCGGTACGGCCGAGATCCGCGTCATCGACCACGGCCCCGGGATCGCGCCCGAGCGGCGGGTCGACATGTTCTCGCCGTTCCAGCGTCTCGGCGACACCGACAACACCGCGGGGCTCGGCCTCGGGCTCGCTCTGTCGCGCGGCTTCGCGGAGGGCATGGGCGGGACCCTCACCCCCGAGGACACCCCCGGCGGCGGGCTCACGATGGTGATCGCGCTCCCCGTCGTCGGCAGTGAGGCCGTGGCATCCGGAATCGACAGGAGGACGACGTGAAGGTCCTGATCGCCGACGACGACCCGCAGCTGGTGCGGGCGCTGCGGATCACCCTCGCCGCGCACGGCTACGACGTGGTGGCCGCGGCCGACGGCGCCGCCGCCATCACGCTCGCCGCGCAGGCCCACCCGGACATCGTGCTGCTCGACCTCGGGATGCCGCACCTCGACGGCGTGCAGGTGATCGAGGCGCTGCGCGGGTGGACGTCGGCGCCCATCATCGTCGTGTCCGGTCGCACCGGATCGGCCGACAAGGTCGAGGCCCTCGACGCGGGAGCCGACGACTACGTCACCAAGCCGTTCCAGATCGACGAGCTGCTCGCACGCCTGCGGGTGCACGCGCGCCGGTCCGTCCCCGCCTCGGGCGACGTCGTCGTGCGCTTCGGCGACGTCGAGGTCGACCTGGCGGCCAAGGCCGTCTCGCGCGACGGCGCCCGCGTGCACCTCACGCCGACGGAGTGGCGGATGCTGGAATTCCTCGCCCGCAACCCCGGCTCGCTCGTGACGCGGCAGACGCTGCTGAAGGAGATCTGGGCCAGCGAGCAGGTGGCCGACAGCGGCTACCTGCGGCTGTACATGTCGCAGCTGCGGAAGAAGCTCGAGGCCGACCCCTCCGCCCCGGTGCACCTGCTGACCGAGCAGGGAATGGGCTACCGGCTGGTGGTCTAACCCCCGGGGCCCCCTGCGGGCCTGACTTGCCGCAAACCCGTGGGCCGATCTCTCTGCGCTGACTTGCCGCAAACGTACGCGCGAGGGCACCTGCGCTGTACGTTTGCGGCAAGTCAGCGCCCGAGGCCGGGGTCAGGACGGGCCGCGGGGTCAGGACTCCTCGTCGGCGCAGGCGTCGACCTCGGCCTGTACCCGGGCGCAGCGGCCGGCGAAGACGATCGAGTGCAGGAGCATCAGCGGACCTCCCCGACCGTGTGGCATCCGGGGCACGGCACGGCGATCCGGTCCCCCGGTCGCACGTCGCCGGGCAGCACCACCCGGCCGCACACCTCGGCCCCGTGCGCGTCGAGGACGGCGAACGGCTCGTCGTACGCGTGCGACACCCGGCCGAGCAGCCGCGCCTCCCGCCACAGCACGCCCAGGTCGCCGAGGCTCGCGTCGATCCGGAGCGCGTCGGGGGTGGCATCCATCACCGTCGTCACCACCACGGTGGTCGAGAGGACTCCGGATGCCACCCCGCCCGACGCCGGGATCACGGCCGGGCCCGTGCAGACGCAGGGCGTGCCGCAGAGGTCGGCGTATCGGCCGATCGACATCGCGCGCACGGTGACGTCGTCGAGAGTGGGGACCGAGCCGGCGGGCCAGGCCGTCGCGTCGAAGGGCGCGGGGATGCTGGCGCGCAGTGTCGGGAGGAGTGCGGTGAGGGTCATGCGTCCGGTCTACGCCGCGGGGCGAGGCGGATGCGGTCCGCTCACGGTTCCCGTACGGCGGCGAACGCGTTCCTCACGGAACCGCGGCGGGCGGACGCGGCGGCGCTCAGTTCCAGAGCTCGGGCAGCAGCTCCTCGAGGAGGACGGTGCGGTCGGCGCCGAGGACGATCTCGGTGCGACGGTTGCGGTGGTCGATCTGGTACAGGAACTCGCGACACCGGCCGCACGGCGGATACACGACGACCTCGCCGTCGGCGCCGAAGGCGACTGCGACCGCCTGGGCGATCTCGGACTGCCGAGCCGTGATCATCGCCCCGATGGCCCCCGCCTCGGCGCAGAAGCCCATGCTGCAGGGCACGTCGATGCTGAGCCCGAAGAAGTGCGTGCCCTCCGCGGTGACGAGGAGAGCGGCGACGTCGCCCGAGCCGCGGGAGTCGCGGCGCTCGGGGTTCAGGTACGGCGTCGCGAGATCGATGAGGGTCTGAGCGCTCAGACGCGCGGGGGATGAGGTGGTGGCGTTTTCCTGGGTCATGAGGGGCCTTTCATGGGGGGAGGCGGTCAGGAGAGGACGGAGTGCTCGGTGACGACGCGGCGCGAGACGACGCGCCCGCGCGAGAGGACCGTCCGGTCGTAGGGGCCGCCCGCGACGGCCGCGGCGAGGGAGGGGGCGCGGATCGCGAGCAGGTCCGCGACCCGCCCCGGCTCGACCCCGGCGGGTTCGAGTCCCATGGCCGCGCGGGCGTCATCGGTCACGGCGATGTGGGCTTCCTCGATGGTGAGGTGCGAGGCGGCGACGAGCAGCCCCGCGGTGACGAGATGGTCCGCCGCGCCGAGCGGGTTGAGCGGGTCGCGCACGTTGTCCCCGGCCGCGCACACGCGGACACCGGCGGCCCGGAGCGCGCGCACCGGGGCGATCGCCCGCGGAACGGGTCCGGTGAGGCGGTCCTTCGCCTGCAGGTAGAGGTTCGTCAGCGGGGCAGCGGCGACGGACACACCGGCCTCGCGCAGGTCGTCCGCGACGGGCCCCAGGGCCGTGGCATCCAGGAGTCCCAGGCTCACGCAGTGCCCCGCCATGGCCGTGGCGCCCGCCGCGAGGGGCTGTGCCCGCAGCGCCTTCGCCATCCGCCACATCGTCAGCGACGACGCGTCGAGCCGTTCGTCTGCATGGATGTCGATTCCCACGCCACGGCGCCGCGCGAGAGCGAGCAGACGGTCGAGCTCGGCATCGGGGTCGGGTGCGGTGTGGGGCGAGCCCCCGACGATGTCCGCGCCGGCGTCGAGGGCGGCCTCCACCACGTCGTCGCCGATGTCGCCCTTCGGCAGGACCACCACCTGAAGATCCATGACGTCGGCGAGACGCGCGCGGACCCGGGCGAGCGCCCGCACGCACCGCAGCGGATCGCCGGACGGGAAGATCTCCGCGTGCGTACGCACCGCGGTCACGCCGTTGCCGAGGAACATGCGCGAGAGCGCCATCGCCCGGTCGACGAAGTCGTCCTCGGCCAGGTCGCGTGCGTGCTCCTGCCACTGCCGCATGCCGGACAGGAGGTCGCCGTACGCGGGTCGGAGACGGTCGAAGACGAGCGCCTTGTCCAGGTGCGTGTGCGGTTCGGCGCCCGCGGTCACGAGGAGGGCTCCCTCGAGGTCGAGTTCTCCTCGGCCCGCGCGACCGGCCGCCGGCGAGACGTCGTCCACCCGTCCCTGCTCCAGTCGGACGTCGACGGCCCTCCCGTCCGCGAGGGTCGCGTTCCTCAAGACCGTGGGCGAGTTCTCCGACATGTCAGCCTCCGACGGGGGATTCCGGCGCCCCGGCGGGGGCGGTTAGCGTATCGTTCGAGCGGCCGCCGCCGTCGAGAGGGGACACGTGACGACGACCGAGGATCCGCTGCTCGCGGAGCAGGTGTACCAGCGACTTCAGGAGCGCGTCCTGACCGGCAGCATCCCGCCGGGAGCCGCCCTGAGCGTCCCCCGGCTGGCGACCGATCTGGGCGTGAGCCGCAGCCCCGTGCGAGAAGCCGTGCAGCAGCTCATCGCGATGGGACTGGCCGTGCATGTGCCGTACGCCGGCGCACGGGTCCGCGCCCTCGACGAGGACCTCGTCGACGACGTCTTCGAACTGCGCGAGAGCCTCGACGCCCTCGCCGCGCGCCGTGCGACGACGCGTGTGAGTCCCACCGTCATGGACGACCTCGAACGCGCAGTCGCCGACGCGCACCGTGCCCGTGAGGAGGGAGCGGATGCCGCGCGCATGGCCGCGCTCGACGTACGGTTCCATGCGCTTCTGCGCGACACCGCCGGCAGCGAGCCGTTGACGATGGCGCTGGTGCGCCTCGAGGCTCTGGGGCATCTCATCTCCGCGGACATGTGGGGGAAGCCGGAGAACAGCGCCCCGGCGATCGAGGAACACGAGCAGATCCTCGCCGCGGTGCGGCGGGGTGACGCGCAGGCTGCCGGGGAGCTGGCCGCGGCCCATGTCCGCTCGCTGGCAGTCCGACGTCGGCGCTCGGTTCAAATTAACATGTAATTCACGCAGCAGAAGCTCAAATTCACCTCTGACCGACGAAGATCGTCCATGCGGGCGTCGAATTACATGCATTCGCGCCGGGCGCGCTCGAGGAGCGCGTCGATTCCTCCGCCTTCGGGCAGAAACGGATCATCATGAGCGAGACCTCTTCCCTCATCGAGCTGGACAAAGAGCGCCGCATGGGCGGCGACGGCACGATCGACCGCACGCGCGAACTGCGCCGTATTGACCTCGGCGACTTCGACGCGCGCCGTGACGAGATCACCGACCAGCTCTGGGCCGCCGCCACCGACATCGGCTTCTTCCAGATCGTCAACCACGACATCCCCACCGACGTCATCGATCGGGCGTTCGAGATGTCGCAGCGGTTCTTCGCGCTTCCTCGCGAGGTCAAGGACCAGTACCCGCTCCGGAAGCAGGACAATGCCGGCTACGAGTTCCGCTCCCAGGTGCGCCCCTCCATCGGCGTTCCCGACCAGAAGGAGTCGTATCAGGTGACCCTCCCCCACATGGGGGACCTGTGGCCGACGGAGGAAGAGCTCCCCGGCTTCCGCGACGCCATCCTCGACTTCGAGCGGCGGTCCTGGGCGCTCGCGATGAAGGTGCTCTCGTGCTTCGCGCAGAAGCTCGCGTTCGACACCGACTTCTTCGAGCGCGCGCACGACCCCGCGTCGCCGAACTACCAGAGCACGCTCCGACTGCTGCACTACTTCGCTGTCCCGCCGGAGGCGCGCAGCGAGGACGCCCCCTGGCGTGCGGGCGCGCACACCGATTTCGACGTGCTCACGCTGCTGTATCAGCGCGACGGTCAGGGCGGGCTCGAAGTGCTGCCCGGCCGGGAGATGTCGACCGAGTCGTGGACCCCGGTCGAGCCGACCAGCGACTCGATCACGTGCAACATCGGCGACATGCTCATGCGCTGGAGCGACGACGCGCTGCCGTCGAACTTCCATCGCGTGCGCGGTCCGCGCGCCGGCGACAACCAGGACGCCCGGTACAGCATCGCCTACTTCGCGCAGGCGAACCGCGACGTGATGATGGAGAGCCCCAGCGGGGCCTGGGAGCCGATCACGGCTCGCGATTACCTGCTGGAGCGCATCCGCGCCAATTACGGCAGGTGAGCTGACGCCCCTCGGCGCCCCCGCACCTCGTGCGGGGGCGCCGTCGTTCACGCGTCCAGATCGCGGACGAGGGCACGGGCCGCCCGCACCGCGGTCACCGCGCCCGCGGACGTGACGTTCCCCACGACCGCGGTCGGCAGCACCCCGTTGCCCGCGACGTACACGCCGTCGACGCCCCGGACCCGACCGTCCGGGTCGACCACCGCGGTCTCGTCGTCCGCGGCGCCCGACCGGACGGTACCGGAGTAGTGCAGCGAGGAGCCCGGCGGGAGCAGCAAGGTGTTGCCCACGGCATCCGGTCCGGCGATCGCCTCGAAGGCCGCGCGCTGCGCCCGGGTCGCCTGCTCGATGAGCGCACGGTCTGCGTCCGTGTAGTCGTAGTGGATGGTCGCCCGCGGCATCCCCAGGGCGTCCGCGTCGGCGTCGGAGAAGCTGATGCGCGAGGCGGCCCGCACCTCGGTGGGGACGTAGACGCTGATCCCCACCGACATCGCCTCGGCGCGGGAGAGGTCTTCGGAGTACATCGGGCCGATGCCGATCTGCCAGTGGAACGGCTGCGCGTCTCCGCTGTGCGGGATCCACAGGGAATCGCTCATCCACTCCCCCTCGCCCGGTATCGGCACCTCGACGTCGCCGAGGCGCTGCGGCTCGACGAACACGCGGCCCGTCACGAACGCATGCTCGTTCAGGTAGCGGCCGAGGGCGGGCGGACGGATGCCGGAGGCGAAGAGCAGCTGCGGCGAGCGCAGGGCGTCCGCGGCCACGACGACACGATCAGCGAGGACGACACGTCGTTCGCCGGTGCGCAGATCCTCCGTCTCCACCCCGGACGCCCGTCCGTCCTCGTGCACGATGCGACGGACGAGCGTGTCCGCGAGAAGGGTGACGGGGCTCTCCGGCGTGCCGAGCCCCGGGAGGATCGTCGAGGGATCGGTGCGCCGCCGGTCGGCGTCATGAGAGGCGAAGACCCCCATCGGCATGACCTGCGGGTGGCGCCCCGGTGCGCAGACCGGACCGAAGGCCTCGTCGAGCGCCTCCAGGACCGCCGTGCCCGCCGGGGTGGGGCCGAACCGGTCGGTCGTGATGTGCAGGAGCTCGCGGACGCGGCTGTAGTCGGCATCCCAGTCCTCCGCGGCGGCCGCGGGGATCTCCGTCCCCCACGGCGTCGGGCAGGCGGCGGTCCAGTGCGATCCCATCCCGCCGACGTTCCATGCGCTGGCCGCAGCGGGCATCTCGGCAGCGTCGTTACCGAGCGCGGAGAAGGTGTACAGCCCCGGGGTGGCGGAGGCGGCACTCTCGAACGCCCCCGCGGTGGCCGCCCCCACGTACATCGACTGCACGCCCGCGGCGACATGTTCTCGATAGGAGTTCCGCGTGCCGGGATCACTGGCGCTGTGCAGGTGGCGGCCGGGCTCCTCCCCGCCGAGAGGGCCGGCCTCGATCACGGTGACGCGCGTTCCCGGTCGCCGCCGCAGGACCTCCCGGGCGACGATCGCCCCCATGATTCCGCTTCCGACGATGGCTACTTCGGTGCGCATGCGCCTCTCCTGTACGTGTCGATTCCGGACTGCGATCGACATTGTCACGGACGCCACCGGGGCTCGCGGCACCGAGGTTTCCGAGGTGTAACGGATGCCGCGCCGCGATGTCGTGAATGTAAATTCTATCAACAATCGAGGTTTTGCCTCTGAGTTGCATGCATACCCTGGTCACGCACGGCGCTCTGCCGCTGCCGACCCGACTGAGCTCCACCCGGCCCGCCCCCTCTTGCCCCGCTGGAAAGGTTCCTCATGCCCCCTGCTCTCCGCGCACGACGCGCACTGCTGACGACCGGCGCCGTCCTCACGGCCGCCGTCGTCCTCGCCGGCTGCGGCCGCTCCGCCGACACCGGATCCGCCGCTGCCGCCGACGTGACGATCGACGACTCCCCCGCGACCGGAACCATCGAGTTCTGGGCCGGTGGGGCCGACGGCGAGGCCCTCAAGGGCTTCCTCACCGCCTTCACCGACGACAACCCCGACGTGACCGTCAACATCACCTCGGTGCCCGACTCCGAGATCGACACCAAGATCACGGCGGCCATCGCCTCCGGCAGCGTCCCGGACATGACCTTCCTGTACTCGCAGACCCAGGCGAGCATGCTGGCGACGGACGCGTTCGCGGCCGTCCCGAGCGACCTGGTGGACGGCGACGACTTCTTCGACAACATGTGGGAGGCCGCCCAGTACGACGGCGCCGCGCACGCCGTGCCGTGGTACACGTACGCGCAGGCCCTCTACTACCGCAAGGATCTCGCCGAGGCCGCCGGCATCGAGGCGCCCGCCACGTGGGCGGACTACGCCGCGTTCTCCCAGGGCGTCCAGGGGCAGGGCGCCACCTGGGGCATCGGCCTGTCGGCCGAGTGGAACCAGTACAGCGCACAGCAGTTCAACGACTTCAGCATCCAGGGAGGCGGCGCTCTCATCTCGGACGACCAGAAGAGCTGGACGCTGGACACCCCCGAGAACGTCGAAGCGATGGAGACCCTGATGGGGCTCGTCGCCGACGGGTACGCCTCGGCCGACGGCCCCACCTTCCTCGACACCACGCCGTGGTTCAGCTCCGGTCAGATGGCGTCGTACGTCACCGGACCCTGGTTCCCGGGCTGGCTCGACGAGGCCAACGGCGAGGGCTGGTCGGCCGACCACGTGGGCGTCGCCCTCCTGCCCGCCGGCCCCGGCGGCTCCACGTCCGCGCTCGGCGGTGGCAGCCTCGTGGTCCTCGACGACGCCGAGAACGCGGATGCCGCCTGGAAGCTCGTCCGCTGGATGTCCGAGCCCGAGACGCAGCTGGCCTGGTACGACACCTTCGGCAACCTCCCCGCCGTGGAGTCCGCCTGGGAGGACCCGGCGATCGCGGACGACCCGCTGCTGACGACCATCAAGGAGGCCATCCCGCTGGCATCCTCCGTTCCGGCCGTCCCCGGCTGGAGCCAGGTCGCCGCGATGCTCGGCGCCGAGATGGAGCGGGTCGCGCGCGGCCAGGCGACCGCCGCAGAGGTGCTCGCCGACGCGCAGGCCAAGGCCGATCAGATCGGGACGGGCGTGGAGTAGGAATGGTCACCGCCCTTCCGGTGCGGGTCGAGGCGGTCACCGGCCGCCTCGACCCGGACCCCGGTCCCCCCGTCACCCGTCGCAGCCGTCGCCTCGGGGCGGCCAAGGAGTCGCTCACAGCGTGGGCGTTCCTCACGCCGACCCTCGTCGTCGTCGCTCTCTTCACCGTCATCCCGGTGATCGCGGCCCTCGCCTTCAGCTTCACCGACGTCGGGTTGCGCGACCTGCGCGACCCTCTCGGCGTCGACGTCGTCGGCTTCGACAACTTCGCCGCGGTCCTCGCCGCCCCCGACTTCCAGCGTTCGGTCCTGAACACCGCGCTCTTCGTCGTCATCGGCGTCCCGGCGACGATGGCCTGCGGCCTCGCCCTGGCGATCCTGCTCAACACCGGCATCCGGCGCCTGCGACCCGTCTTCCGCGCGGCAATCTACCTCCCGGTGATCGCGAACATCGTCGCCGCGTCCATCATCTGGAAGTACGCCCTCTCGCTGGACGGGCCCATAAACGAGGCCCTGTCGAGCATCGGGCTGGCCGGCCCCAACTGGCTGGGCGACCCCGCCTGGGGGGTCACGAGCGTCATGCTGCTGACGGTGTGGCGCAACGTGGGAACGGCGATGGTCCTCTTCCTCGCCGGACTGCAGGCGATCCCGGAGGAGGTCTACGAGGCCGCGGCGATCGACGGGGCCGGAGCCTGGCGGCGTATCGTCCACATGACGCTGCCGCTGCTGCGCCCGACGACCCTGCTCGTCTCGGTGCTCATCACCGTCATGTACATGAACATCTTCGAGGAGCCGTACCTCCTCACCGGCGGCGGTCCGCTCGGGTCCACCCGATCGATCTCGCTCTGGGTGTACCAGCAGTTCGGGTTCGGCAACATCGCGGCCAGCATGGCCGGGTCGTTCGTCCTGATCCTCCTGGTGGCCGTGGTGAGCGTCGTGCAGTTCCGGATCCTGAGGCCGAAGCACTGATGCGTACCCGACACCTCACCAGCGCGCTCCTCTACACGGCGATCTCGATCGTCTGCGCGCTCATGCTCATCCCGTTCGCCCTGGTGCTCTTCGGCGCGTTCAAGAGCCAGGGCGAGTTCACCTCCGACCCGGGGGCCTGGCTGCCGCGCTCCTTCGGCAACGTCGACAACTTCGTCGCGCTCTTCGACCGCGGCTTCGGCACGTACCTGGCGAACGGCGTCATCGTCGCGGTGATCGTCGTCCTCGCCAACCTGCTGTTCGGCTCGATGGCCGGCTACGCCCTCGCGAAGCTGCGCTTCCGCGGACGCGGGTTCGTGTTCGTGATGGTGCTGGCGACGATGATGGTGCCGATCGTCGCGGTGTTCGTGCCGCAGTTCCTCGTCGCGGTGCAGCTCGGACTCGTGGACACCCTCATCGGGATCGCCTTCCCGATGCTGGTCCTGCCCATCTCGGTGTTCATCATCCGCCAGTTCGCCCACTCCATCCCCGAGGAGCTCTTCGAGGCGGCCCGGCTGGACGGCGCGGGGGACGTCCGCGTCTTCGCGACGATCTTCCTCCCGCTCCTCACCCCCGCCCTGGCGACCGTCAGCGTGCTCACCTTCCTCAGCGCATGGAACGCGTTCGTCTGGCCGCTCGTGATCGCGCAGTCCCAGTCGACGTACACACTGCCCGTGGGGCTCGCCATCGCCGCGCAGGCGAATCAGACGACCGAGTACGGAGTGCTGCTGGCCGGCGCGGTGGTCGTTCTCCTGCCGGTTCTCGTCCTCTTCCTGTTCCTGCAGAAGTACTTCGTCCAGGGCATCGCCGCGACCGGCATCAAGTGACCCCTCCCCCGAAAGGACCCGCATGATCTCCCGCTCCCGCGTCGCCCTCAACCCCATCCAGTGGACGAGCCTCCCGCCCGACCCCGCCGTGCCGGGCAGCAAGAGCCGCTGGCGCTACGGCGAGCCCTCGTTCCGCTCGGAGTACCCGGACGTGCTGCGGGCGGTCGCGGCAGCCGGCTTCGACGCGACCATGATGGAGGTCCTGGACACCCAGACCCTCCAGGAGTACGCGCGCATGATCGCCGACGCCGGACTGCGACCGGCCCCGGGATACGCATCGATCGGCCTGCCCGAGGACCACGGCCTCGATCTCCGGCCGGGCACGGCGGAATGGATCCGCTGGTTCACCCCCATCCGCCGGAAGGCCGAGGAGTCGAACTTCTTCGGGCTCGACTCCGTCTTCCTCGCGCCGGAGGTGAACTACGTCCTGCCGCGATGGTCGGAGCGGGCGGCGGTCGGACACCGGTCGGACCCCGATCGTCTCAAGCGGCAGATCGACGTCCTCGCCGAGGCCGCCGGCATCCTGCAGGAGGAGGGCGTGCGCGCCGGCCTCCACAATCACGTGGGCACGTGGATCGAGACGGAGGACGAGATCGAGACCGTGCTCGACGCGATCGGGCCCGACCTGCTCGGCGCGTCCTTCGACATCGGGCACCTCGCCTGGGCGGGAATGGATGCCGTCGAGATGACGCGCCGTCACGCCGATCGCATCCTCGACCTGCACGTGAAGGACCTGCCCGCCGAGGCCGTGGAGCGGTGGCGGCGGGAGCCCCGGCCCTACACCGACGTGGCCCTGGAGGACTTCTTCCGCGAGCCGGGCCGCGGCGACCTCGACGTCGACGGCGTCATCGCCGCGCTTCCCGAGGATTTCGGCGGCTGGATCATCATCGAGGTCGACCAGGTGCACGGGGATCCGGATGCCAGTGCTCGCGCCAGCCGCGAATGGGTCGGACGCACGTTCGGTCCCTGAGCGACGCCCGGCGGCCGGCCCACCCCGGGCGCCACCCCTCCCGCCGCGCCGTAGCCTGGGAGGGTGACACTCCCCTTCGACGTCGACGCCGTCCGCGCCGACTTCCCGATCCTCGAGACCGAGGTCGACGGCCACCCGCTCGTCTACCTCGACTCCGGCGCGACGAGCCAGAAGCCCCGCGCCGTCCTCGATGCCGAGCGCGACTTCCTGTCCCGGGCGAATGCGGCGGTCCACCGGGGCGCGCACACCCTCGCGGCCGAGGCGACGGAGCTGTTCGAAGACGCCCGCGTCACCGTCGCCGAGTTCGTCGGCGCCGAGCCGGAGCAGATCGTCTGGACCTCGGGTGCCACCGGCGGTCTCAACCTCGTCGCCGGGTCGCTCGGGTACGCCGGTCGCCTGCGCGAGGGCGACGAGATCGTCGTGACCGAGGCGGAGCACCACGCGAACCTCATCCCTTGGCAGGAGCTGGCCCGCCGCACCGGCGCGCGCCTGCGTCACATCCCCGTCCGCGAGGACGGCACCCTCGACATGGATGCCGCCGACTCCCTCATCGGCGCTCGGACCAAGGTCCTCGCCTTCCCGCACGTCTCGAACGTCCTCGGCATCGTGAACCCCGTCGCCGATCTGGCCGCGCGGGCACAGGCGGTCGGCGCGCTGACCGTGCTCGACGCCTGCCAGTCCGCACCTCACCTGGCCCTCGACCTTCCGGCATCCGGAGTCGACCTCGCCGTGTTCTCGGGCCACAAGGTCTACGGGCCGTACGGCATCGGCGCGCTGTGGGGCCGCGACGAGGTCCTCGACGCCCTGCCGCCGTTCACGACCGGCGGCTCGATGATCACGACGGTCACCCTGGACGAGGCCGAGTACCTGCCGCCGCCGCAGCGCTTCGAGGCCGGCACGCAGCCGGTGTCGCAGGCCGTCGGGTTCGCCGCCGCCCTCCGCTGGCTCGGCGCGCAGGACCTCGCCGCCGCGCACGCGCACGAGGCCGCGCTCGAGAGGCGCATGCGGGAGGGGCTGCGGTCGATCCCCGGCATCCGTCTCCTCGGAGACACGGATGCCGCCGAGCGCGTCGCCCTGCAGGCCTTCGCCGTCGACGGGGTGCATGCCCACGACGTGGGGCAGTTCCTCGACAGCCGCGGCGTCGCCGTGCGAGTCGGACACCACTGCGCGCAGCCGCTGCACCGCCGGTTCGGCCTCACGGCGTCGGTCCGCGCGAGCGCGGCGATCCACACCACGGCGGACGAGGTCGACACGTTCCTCGACGCGGTCTCCGGCGTGCGGTCCTTCTTCGGGGCGGAGGTCGCCGCATGAGCGGGCTCGACGCGCTGTATCAGGAGCTCATCCTCGACCACGCCAAGAACCGGCGCGGCTTCGGCCTCGACGAGCCCGGCGCGCACAGCGCGACCGTTCACCAGCGCAACCCGATCTGCGGCGACGAGATCACCCTCCGCGTCACCACCGAGGACGACCGTGTCGCCTCCGTCACCTGGGAGGGCGCCGGCTGCTCGATCTCGCAGGCGTCGGCGTCGATGCTCGTCGCGCTGCTCCGCGAGGACGGAGGGGACGACGGGATGCCGCTCCCCGACGCCCAGGCGCTGATCGACCGGTTCCGCGAGGCGCTGCGTTCCCGCGGGAAGATCCCGCTCGACGAGGAGACGTTCGGCGACGCGTCCGCGCTGTCGGGCGTCTCGAAGTACACCGCGCGGGTGAAGTGCGCGATGCTCGCGTGGGTCGCGCTCGAAGAGGGCCTCCGCCAGGCCTGACCCGCGAGCCCCCGCCGCACCGCTTCGGTCCCCGTCCGCCGCGCGCCGGAATCGGACGGCCGCGCCGCATTCGGAGCAGAATGCCCGTGGCATCCGATTCCGCCGCTCGCATCCGATTCCGCGACAGGCCTGCCGCGCAGCACTAGCCTCTCGTCAGACGACACGGAGGGATGCCATGGCCACCGGCGGAGCAGGATTCAGCGACCAGGAACGCGCGGCGATGAGAC
The DNA here is from genome assembly GCF_049384025.1 of Microbacterium sp. HMH0099. NCBI lineage: Bacteria > Bacillati > Actinomycetota > Actinomycetes > Micrococcales > Microbacteriaceae > Microbacterium > Microbacterium sp. HMH0099. The sequence goes on from NZ_JBMRJR010000001.1 coordinate 637,488, forward strand.
AGCGCGCCGAAGAGCTCGCGGCGATGAAGGGCCTCAAGGGCCTGGCGAAGCTGCAGAAGGAGAACGAGGCCTGCCTCGACGCGATCGAGAAGCTCGAGGGCACCGACCGCGCGATCGCCGAGCGCGTGCACGTGATCGTGCTCGAGGAGGCGCCGCACCTGAACCCGAAGACGTTCTACGGTTTCCCGGCCTACGCGAAGGACGGCAAGGTCGTCGTCTTCTATCAGCCGGCGTCGAAGTTCTCGACGCGCTACGGAACGGTCAGCTTCGACGAGACCGCGCAGCTGGACGACGGCCCGATGTGGCCCGTGTCCTTCGCCGTCCTCGAGGTCACGCCCGAGGTGGAGCAGCGCATCCGCGACCAGGTGCGCCGGGCCGCGCCCGCGGCCTGACCCGACCCGCGAGGGAAGGGGAGAAGGGATGCCACGAGCTCGCGGCATCCCTCCCGCCTCAGTGCACCAGCTCGCGCTCCAGACGCTGGAAGCTCTTCTCCATGCCGTCGACCATGCCCGTGGCCAGGACCATGTCGCGGGTCGCGGCGTCGGGGTACGCGATGAGCAGGGTGAGGAGCGTCGCGCCGTCCTCCTCGTACAGCGACAGGTCGTTGGTGGTCGAGGGGTAGTCGGTTCCGGTCATGTGCTCGGTCTGGACGATGCGGCGCGGCTCGTCGATCAGCAGCGTCTCACCGTCGAAGCCGAAGGCCTCCCCCTCGGTGCCCGCCTCCGGCTCCCAGGCGAGGCGATAGCGGCCGCCGACGGAGACGTCGACCTCGCTCACCGTCATACGCCAGCCGTCGGGTCCGAGCATCCAGCGCCGCATCAGGTCGGGGTCGGTGTGCGCGCGCCAGACGAGCTCGCGCGGCCCGTCGATGAGGCGGGTGATGCGCACGTGCTGGTCGCTGAGCACCTCGATCCGCGTGCCCTTGCCCTGGGCGTAGTCGCGCAGGTCCTGCAGCACGGCGTCGAGCTGGTTGAGCGCGAGGGTCGAGCCTTCGACGGCGCCCATCGCGATGATCTGCTCCAGGTCCTCGGCGGACGCGAAGTGACTGACGCTCGTCAGCCGTGAGCCCTCCGGTGTGGCCTCGAACGCGAAGGTCATCCGCGAGCCGGGGAGGTCCTCGAGGATGGCGCCGTCGGCGTCCGCGAAGGAGTCGATGACCGTGAAGCCCCGCGGGGCGTCGATGTCCGTGAACTGCCAGATCCCGCCGGCGTTCTCCCCCTGCGGGGAGGTCATGTGGTACCTCGCCCAGCCGCCCGGGGAGAAGTCGAAGGTGTCGAACGTGGCGGGCCACCCGGGAGGGCCCCAGAACCGCTCGAGCTGCCGCGGGTCGGTGAAGACGCTCCACAGCCGCTCGGGTCCGACCGGGAAGTCGGCGATGAGGGTCATCGTGAGCGACTCGACGTCGCTGGTGACGGAGGTGACGGGCATGACGTACTCCTTCTTCGGAGGTCGGTGTGTCTGCTACTTCGGAAATCGGTGATGCCGGAGGGATGCCGCTCCGCCGGCGGTCAGCTGTCGGATGCGGGGTCGCGGGTTTCTTCGGCCAGAAGGGCGTCGAGCCGGTCGATCCGGCTGCGCCAGAGGTCCTCGTACGACCGCAGCAGTCGCTGCGCCCGCTCCAGGCCCGCGGGGTCGGCGCGCACGAGTCGGGTCCTCCCCTCCGCTCGCTTGGTGATGAGGCGCGCCGCGGCGAGCACCGCGACGTGCTTGGACACGGCCGCGAACGACATGGCGTAGCCCGCGGCGAGATCGGACACCGACTGCTCGGCGACCAGCGTGCGTCGCACGATGTCGCGTCGCGTCGCATCGGCGAGCGCGTGGAACACGCAATCGATCTCCGCGTCATCGACTGTCCGTTGTTCAACCATTTGGTTGCACGTTAGCACCGCCGCCGCACCCCGGCAAGAGGTGCGTCTTACTGCGGCGGCTCGCCGAAAGCCCGCACGGAGACGTCCTCCCACTCGCGCCACGTCCGGATGCGCTCCTCGTAGATGTCGATGATCGGCGCCACGGACTCGCCGAGGACGAGGCGCCGCGGCGGACGGGGCGCGTCGACGAGGGCGAATACCGCGGGGATCGTCGCGATCGGATCCCCGAGGCGGAACGACGACGGGTCGGCCGCGCGGACCGGCACGTAGGCCGGGAGCTCCTCGCTGGAGCGGACCGCGCCGCCGAAGCCGGTCTCGTAAGGACCGGGCTCGAGGCAGGTCACATGGATGCCGAAGGCCCCGACTTCTTGAGCGAGGGATTCGCTCAGGCCCTCCAGCGCCCACTTCGACGCGTGATAGGCGCCGATCCCGGGGAACGCCCGAATGCCGCCTTCGCTGGTCACCTGGACGATGTGCCCCGCGCGCTGGTCGCGCAGGACGGGAAGCACCGCCTGCGTCACCCACACCGCGCCGAAGAAATTCGTGTCCATCTGCTCCCGCAAATCCTGCTCGGTGAGCTCCTCGACCATTCCCCACTGGCCGTAGCCGGCGTTGTTGAGCACCACGTCGATGCGACCGAAACGACCGACTGCGTCGGCGACGGCGCCGAACACCGCCCGCCGATCGGTGACGTCCAGGTCGAGCGCGAGCACCGCGTCGCCGAACTCCTCGGCCAACGGCGCGAGCCGCTCCGCACGTCGGGCGGTCGCGACCACCCGGTCGCCGCGCCGCAGCGCCGCCTCCGCCCACAGGGCGCCGAACCCGCCGGCCGCGCCGGTGATGAACCAGACCTTCATCCGAGCCTCCTTCGTCGATGAGAACTCCTCCACTCTCATCTCTGCAGGGATACGCCACCAGCGAATGGTGCGCGTATCAGATAGTCCGGAACGGAATACTAAGGAAATGCCGTTCGACGTCCACCCGCAGCTCTTGCGGGCCCTGTGCGCCGTGATCGAGCAGGGGTCCTTCACCGCCGCCGCCGAGCGTCTGGGGTTCACGCAGTCGGCGCTGTCGAAGCAGATCGCCAGCCTCGAGACGATCGCCGGCGCACCCCTCGTCGAACGCCATGCGCGGGGCGTCCGCCCCACCGAGAGCGGACGGCGCATCGCCGCCCGCGCGGCGACGGTCCTCGATCAGCTGGACGCCATCTCTTTCGACCTCGAGCGCGAAGAACGTCTCCTCCAGGGCACGGTGACCCTTGGAGCGTTCCCCGCGGCGGCGGTCCAGCTCGTCCCGCGCGCTCTCGCGCGACTGCGGGCGGAACATCCGCATCTGCACGTCGACTTCCACGAGTCGTCCACCGAGACCCACCTGCGCCGGCTGCGCGCCGGCCGACTCGACCTCGCCATCGTCGCCGTGGGCGCGGATGCGACGAACGAGACCAGCGAGGGGATCGACCTCGAACCCCTCCCCGCGGGGCGGCTCCGCGTCGCCGTCGCCGCCCACCACGAGCTCGCCGCCGCCGGAACCGTCACCCCCGACATGCTCGCCGAACAGGACTGGGTCGTCGGCCGACCCCGAGCGGCGGAGGCGCACTTCGGCGCTTGGCCGACGCTCCCGTCGCCGCGGATCGTGGCCTCGCTGACCGACTGGTCCGCACGCCTCGGCTTCGTCGCCGCCGGACTCGGCGTGACCACCGTCCCCTCACTCATGGCGGGATCCCTCCCCGCCGGCGTCGTCACGATCGCCGTCGACGACCCCGCACTGACGATGGGCGCGCTCTCCCTGGCGTCCCCCACGGCGAATGCGACACCGGCCGTCGAGGCCCTGCGCCGGGTGCTGCGCCAGGAGGCGGCATCCATCGCCCTTCCCCGGGAGGCCTAGGACCGCGACGGTTCCCCGGAATGCCGGCGTCGGGCTGAAGGAGTCAGGATGCCGCGCCCTCGATCGCGTCGTACCGGGCTCGGGCCGCCTCCACCTCGGGGAGCTTCTCCGTCGTCCACGACAGCAGCGACTCGATGAGGCGGTTCAGCGACGTGCCCGGCGGCGCGATGCGGTACTCGACGGCGATGGGCCGCGTGTCGAGGATCACGCGCGTGATCATGCCGTTGCGCTCGAGGCGTCGAAGGGTCGTGGTCAGCGACTTCTGGCCGATGGCGGGGACCTCCCGGCGCAGGTCGTTGAACCGGTGCGGTCGTTCGCACAGACGGTCCAGTACCTGCAGTGACCACTTGTCGAGGATCTCGTCGAGAAGCTGCCGATGCGGAGCCTCGACGTACAGCAGGTCGGCGGACGCGGTGTCGTTCACGGAACCTAGTCTCGTTGAAGTGCTCTTCCTACACCAGGTAGACCAGAGGAACTACCTACGAGGAGGACCCGTGTCCGTCGATCGACTCACCCCGCCGGGGATGTTCCAGCCCGTCCCGTACCACCACGTCGCCGTCGGGACCGGCACCCGTCACATCCATGTCGCGGGTCAGATCTCGCGCAACGAGGAGGCCGACCGCCTGTTCCCCGACGACCTCGTCGGGCAGGTCGGGCAGGCCTTCCGGAACGCGGCGAAGGGACTGGCCGCCGCCGGAGCGAGCTTCGACGACGTCGTGCGGATGCGGTTCTTCCTCACCCGTTCCCGCCCCGAGATGTTCGAGGACTTCATGGCCGGCATCGAGGCGGTCCGTGCCGAGCTGCAGCTGCCCTCCCCGCTCCCGCCGTTGTCGGCTATCGGCGTGGACTTCCTCTTCGAGCCCGACGTCCTGGTCGAGCTGGAGGTCTACGCCGTGTTGCCGTGAATCGGGGCGGCGCTAACAGGCGCCCGGTCCGCCGTCAAGACAGGTGGCGTCCGCCGCGGTCCGGGGAGCAAGCTCGGCGGATCACCTCCACCGAGCACGGGAGAACATCATGGCGACACCGGTCCGCACCGCACTCCTCGTCCGTCTCGAGGCCCTGCCCGGCAAGGAGGACGACGTGAGGGCCTTCTTGAACCAGGGGCTGTCCATCGTCGAAGGCGAGCCCAAGACCGTGCGATGGTTCGGCCTGCAGTTCGGGCCGACGTCGTTCGGCATCTTCGACGCCTTCCCCGACGAGGACGGGCGCCAGGCGCACCTGTCCGGCAAGGTCGCCGCCGCGCTCGGCGAGAACACAGGCGTGCTGTTCGAGGTGCGCTCACTCGAACAGGTGGACGTCGTCGCCGAGAAGCAGCCCGCGTAGGGGGGGCGACCATGGAGCACCGCCCGTTCGGGCCCCTTCCCTCCGATGTCGCGGTGATCGGCCAGGGCACCTGGTACATCGACGACGCCCACCGGCCGACCGCCGTGGATGCGCTGCGACGAGGACTGGACCGCGGCATGACGCACATCGACACCGCCGAGATGTACGGCGACGCCGAGATCGTGGTCGGAGAGGCCATCTCCGGCCGGCGGGAGGAGGTCTTCCTCGTCTCGAAGGTCCTCCCGAGCAACGCCTCCCGGGACGGGGTGATCGCCGCGTGCGAGCGATCCCTCCGCCGCCTGCGGACCGACCGGCTCGACAGCTATCTGCTGCATTGGCGCGGCTCCCATCCGCTGGAGGAGACCTTCGCCGGCTTCGAGCGCCTGCGCGAGCAGGGGAAGATCCGGTCGTGGGGCGTCAGCAACTTCGACGACGCCGACCTCGACGAGGCCTGGGGAGCGGGCGGGGAGGGCCGGCTGGCCTGCAACCAGGTGCTTTACCATCTCGGCGAACGCGCGATCGAGCACGCGGTGCTGCCGTGGTGTGCGGAGCACGACGTCGCAGTGGTGGCGTACAGCCCCTTCGGGCACGGCGACTTCCCGGGTCCGCAGACGCCGGGCGGCCGGGTGCTCGAAGACATCGCCGCAGCGCACGGGGCGACTCCGCGTCAGGTGGCGCTGCGCTTCCTCGTCCGGCATCCGTCGGTCTTCGCGATCCCCAAGGCGTCCAACCCCGCCCACGCCGACGACAACGCGGGAGCCGGAACCCTGCATCTCACCGATGCCGAGATCGCACGCATCGATGCGGCCTTTCCGCGGGGATCCCGGCCACGCCGCCTTCCCATGCTCTAGCCGTCGTCGGGCACGAACCTGGGATCACGGGCGTAATCCGACCGGCGCAGGTCGAGCGCCGCCCGCACCTGCGCCGGGCACGCCGCCCGCGCAACTCCTGAACCCGGCGACGAGAGCGACGAGGTCACGCCGCGATCCGCCGAGATCCCGCGGCGCCGGCGCCCGCGCAACTCCTGAGTCCTGCCATGAGCGCGACGAGGTCACGCGGCGATCCGCCGGAATTCCGCGGCGCGGGCGTCACGGCGCGCGGCCCGGGCGCCGGAACTCAGGAGTTCGGCCACACCGCCCCGTCGCACACGCGGGCGTCCCCGCGCGCAGCCCGCGCCCCACAACTCAGGAGTTCGGCGACACCACCGCGCCGCACACGCAGCACACCGGCGCGCGGCCCGCCAGCCAGGTCTCAGGAGTTCGGCGACACCCTCCCGACGACCCCCGGCGCCAGATCCTCCACCGCCCCGTCCGGCAGGACGACCCACCCCTCCCGGCGGGCGACGTCGAGAGCACCGGATGCCGGACGCGCGAACATCCCGAGCGCTCCCGCGCGGGTGGACAACGCGGCGACGAGCGCGTCGAAGGCGTCCGCCTTCGCGATCGCCAGCGGCGCGAACCCGCCGAGGTCGAGCCAGGGAGCCCGCGCGGCCAGCACGTCGAGCAGAGCGCGGCGGCGGGCGGCATCCACCCGGTATCCCTTCGTCTCGAAGCCCCACAGGCGCAACGATCCGCCGGGGTACACCTCGAACAGGCGCCCCTCGGCCGCACGGTCCACGGGGAAGCCGGCCTCCGCCAGCCGTCGCAGCAGCCCCGCCCCGCGCAGGGCGGTGACGCCGAGACGGTCGGTCGAGACGCTCAGCGGCCACCGGCCGATGCGCTCGAACACCACGTGGTCGGTGCGGCGGTAGACGAGCGGGCGACGCCAGTCCGGGCCGCCGTCGACGGGCCCGAGCGACGGCGTCGTGTCGGCGTGGTGCGCGCCGACGAAGTCGACGAACGCGTCCGGCCAGCCGAGCGGGCAGTCGATCCCGAGCCACGCGTCGCCGGCGGAGACGGATGCCACGATGTCGGCATCCTGGATCCCGATCTCGAGCCGGGCGAGCCGGGCTGCGCTGCCGGTCCAGAGGATCTCGGCGAGCGCCGTCCCGGGGGTCCCGGCCGCGAGGTCGACTCCGACGGTTCTCATCCCCACGAGCCTAGGCCGATCAGCCTCGGCTCTCGGCGCTGACTTGTCACAGGTGTACGCGCGAGGTCCCACCGCGCGTGCATCTGCGCCACGTCAGCGGACTTGGAGCGCGCCGGGAACGAGAGCGGCCCGGACCGCCGAGGCGATCCGGGCCGTCTCCCGCGGAGGCTGTGGGGGGATCAACCTCCGAGGAACGGGACGACCAGCACGGCGATCGTGATCACCGGGCCGATCACGACCATCGACAGCCCCCAGATCGTCAGGTGACGGTAGAGGCGGGGCCGGTCGTCCTCGTGAGCCGACGCGACGATGGTCGCACCGGTCGTTCCGAACGGCGCGCAGTCGACGAGGGACGCCGAGATCGCGAGCGCGTAGATGAAGCCGGTCATCTCCAGTCCGCCGCCGGGCAGCAGCAGCGGCACCGCGAGGGGGACGAGAGCGCCGATGATGCCGATCGTCGAGGCGAAGGCCGAGACGAGGCCGGCGATGATGCAGAGGACGAGCGCGGCGACGAGCGGCTCGTTCACCGAGCGGGCGAACTCGCCGAGCTGGTCGATGGCGCCGAGGCGGGTGAGGACGCCGACGTAGGTGATGATGCCGCCGAGCAGCAGGATCGTGTTCCAGTCGACCTTGCCCAGGCCCTCGCGGCCGGCCTTCGGGTTGATGAAGGCGAGCAGCACGGCGAGGGTCAGCGCGACGGCGCCGAGGTTGAGGTCGACGTCGTTCAGCGTGAGCGTGAAGAACGCGATGACGAGCACGGGGATCGAGACGAGGGTCATCAGCTGGTAGCCGGTGAGCTTCTGCGCCGCGGTCTGCGTCAGCACGCCGGTGACGCCGGAGCCGCCGCCGGTGCCGCCGCCGGTGCCGCCCGGGCCGCCGCCGGTGCCGAGCTCGGTCGACGCGGCCTTGGCGGCACGGCCGCGGGCGATGAGCTCGCGTCCGCCGAACATGAGGAACGCGACCGCGACGATGAGCGTGTTGATGCCGACCGACAGACCGAACATGAGTGCGGCGTTGTAGGGGATGCCGGCGGTCGTGGCGACCGTCAGCACGGTGATGCCGACGATGCTCGTGGGGGCGAGGGCGCCGCCGACGATCGCGGAGCTCATCGCGATGCCCATCATCGTGGAGTGGATGCGGTGCTTGTGCGCGAGGCTCATCGCGATCGGGACGAGCGTGAAGGCGGCGTGGGAGGTGCCGAGGCACGCGACGAGCGTCCCGACGGCGAACATCGCCCACGGGATGAGGGCGACGCGGTCCCCGATCAGCCGCACCGACCGGTCGACCAGCCAGTCGATGGTCCCGACGGCGCGGGCGATGCCGAAGAGGTAGGTGATGCCCAGCAGGATGAGCAGCGCGTCGACGGGGAAGCCGCCGAGCACGTCGTCGAGCGACTCGCCGACGACGAGGACGCCGATGATGCACGCGGCGACGAGGGCGAGCGCGCCCATGTGCACGTTGCGGATGGCCGAGATCGCGAAGACCGCGACGAGGACGATGAGGGCGATGACCTCCACGTTCATGCCGTCACCCCGCAGGGCCGGGTCGGGGGGTTCTGTTCACGGTGCATCGTCGTCGATCTCCTGAAGGTCGAGAGGGAAGGGGTCAGGCACCCAGCGCGAGGCCGGTGCGGTAGGCCGCCTCGACGGCGTCGGGCACGCCCTCGAGGTCGTGGAAGCGGACGAGGGCGCCCGCGGGGACGTCGGCGCGCAGGCGCGCACCGGACAGCAGGTAGTACGGGGCGATGTCGCCCGCGTCGGGCGCGACGATGACGGGCGCCACGCCGGAGATCTCGTGGTGGTGCCCCTCGACGCGGAACGCCGTGCCGGCGGGCAGATCGCCGGACGCTCGTGCGGCGAGCACGGTGTGCTGGCGCGGCTCGGCCGTCGTGGCCGTGCCGTCGACGGCCGCGGCGATGGTCAGCGGCGTCTCGACCCCCATGAAGTGGTACGGCCAGTAGATGCAGGCGTATCGGCCGTCGCGGCTCACGACGTGCCCCTTGCCGCGGAGGATCTCCCACGTGGTGTCGTCGCCCGTGCGGACGATGGCGAACACGCCGCCCGCGAAGCTGGCCTCGCCCGGCAGACGGAGCATCGAGAACACGTCGACGACGCCGGTGGCATCCAGGATCCCTCCGTCGGCGCGCTCGGCGTAGACGTCGGCGAGCTCGTCGGGACGGACGACGGGGTAGTGCATGGTCTCGACGTCGGCGACGGCGCCGGTGTAGAGCGAGACGACGTTCATCTCGCACGAGTCGGCGGCGGCGGCGCGCTTGAGCCCCGCGACCGCGGCGGCGCGCGCGTCGAGGGTGGCGCGCAGGTCGTCTCCGCGCTCGAGCAGACCCGACAGCGCCGGCGCCTGCTGCTCGACGCCGTTCTGGTTCACGATCCCGGTGGCCGGGTCGAAGACGAGGTCGTACTCGCTGGACTTGCCGAGCGCGACGATGTCGAAGCCGGTCGCGAGGACCCACTCGACTAGGCGCAGCAGGTTCGCCGGCTGGTCGCCGTCGCCGGGCAGGTAGCGGAGGCCCCGCTCGCGCGCCTTCGCGCTGAGGGCGACACCGGCGACGGTCTCGACCTCCTTGCTGACCATGACGACGTGCACCCCGGCCTCGAGGGCGGCGTCGGCGTACGCGTGACCCGCGTCGATCCGGCCGGTCGCCTCGACGAGGACGTCCACGTGCGACCAGGCGACCTGGGATGCCGCCGACACGAGCGCGATCCGCCCGCCCTCCACCGCTTTGACGGTGTCGGCCGCGTCGGCGACGACGACGATCCGTTCGGGGGCGACCTCGAGATCGGTCAGCATGCGCCGGACGCCGTCGACGTCGGGGTCCACGAGCTGCACCGCGACCATGTCGGGGAGACGGCGCAACTGGTCGAGGAGCGTCCGGCCGTACCCGCCGTTCGCGCCGGTCAGGGCGATGCGGATCGGGGCCGGGCGGCGGGGGGCCGAGCTGTGGATCACCGTTGTTCCTCTTACGTCGTCGAAAGTCGTGGCGTGCGCGCCGGGCGCACCTCGGGTGCTCCGCAACTGTAACGCTGTCTCACAGATTTTCAAAGTATCGTCTCAAATAATCACATACACTGTCGTCGGGCTCGCGCCGCGCGAGCATGACACCAATGAAGAGGTCCTGCATGTACATCGGCGCCATCGCTGACGACTTCACCGGAGCGACCGACGTCGCCACCGCGCTGCGCGATCGCGGACTGCGCACGACGGTCGTCATCGGCGACCACGACATCCCGTCCGACGCCGACGCCGTCGTGGTCGCGCTGAAGTCGCGCACGGCCCCGGTCGACGAGGCGGTGGCCGCGTCCGTCCGCGCCGCCGACCGGCTGACCGCGGCCGGCGCGGAGCGCCTGTATGTGAAGTACTGCTCCACCTTTGACTCGACGGACGAGGGCAACATCGGCCCCGTGCTCGACGCCGTCCTCGAGCGCGTCGCCGCGGACCGCACGGTCGTCGTGCCCTCGTTCCCGGGCAACGGCCGGACCGTCCGCGACGGACGCCTCTTCGTCGGCGGGACGCTCCTGGAGGACTCCTCGATGCGCCACCACCCGCTCACGCCGATGACGAAGTCCCGTCTCCGCGACATCCTCGCGCCGCAGACGCGCGCCGCCCTCACCGAGATCGACCTGCCGACGGTCCGCTCCGGCCCCGTCGCGCTGCGCTCCGCGATCGACGCCGCCCCCGCCGGATACCTGATCATGGATGCCGTCACCGACGACGACCTCGCGGCGATCGCCGCCGCCACCGCCCACCTGCGGGTCCTCTCCGGGGGTGCCGCCCTGGCCGCCGCCCTCGACGCCCCCGCCGGGACCTCGCCCGGCGCCCTGCCCGACGTCGGCGCGGGCCGCCTCGTCGTCTGCGGCTCGGCGTCCGCGGCCACGCGGGCGCAGATCCGCGACGCGATCGACCGCGGTGCCGCCGCGCGGCAGGTGGACGTGGATGCCGCCCTCGCCGACCCCCGCGTGGAGGCGGCGGTCCTCGCCGACTGGGTGCGCCGGCTGCCCGACGACGCCCTCCCCCTCGTGTACTCCGTCGGCGTCCTGACCGACGTGCGCGTCGGCTCGGCGGACGCCTCCGCCGCGGTCGAGCACGTGCTGTCCGCGCTGGTCGCCGACCTCGTCGGAGCGGGGGACGTCCACCGCGTCATCGTCGCGGGCGGCGAGACGAGCGGGGCCGTGGTCCAGGCGCTCGGCGTCACCGCGCTCCACATCGGCCCGCAACTCGCGCCGGGGGTGTGCTGGAGCGTCGGGACGGCGGCATCCGGAGTCTCCGTCGCCCTCGTTCTGAAGAGCGGGAACTTCGGCGCCGTCGACCTGTTCTCCGCCGCCTGGAAGGAGCTCGCATGAGCGCCATCGACGACCTCGTGTCCGCGGGGCGCGCCCTCGTCGAGGCGGGTCTCAGCCCGGGCAGCTCGGGCAACGTGAGCGTGCGGGAGGGTGACCGCATCCTCATGTCCGGCACCGGTACGCGCCTGGGAGCCCTCGGACCCGACGACATCGCCGTCCTCGACCTGGACGGACACCCGCTGAGCGGTTCGCGGCCGTCGAAGGAGGTGCCGCTGCACGTCGCCATGTACGCGCGCACGCCCGAGCACACCGCGGTGGTGCACGTGCACTCGCCCTCGACGGTCGCGGTCTCGTGCCTCGAGCCGTGGGCTCCGCACAGCGCGGTGCCGCCCCTCACGCCCTACTCGCTCATGCGCGTCGGCCAGGTTCCGCTCCTGGAGTTCGCCCCTCCCGGCGATCCCGCGATGGGCGATCTCGTTCGCGACTGCCCCTTCCCGTTCCGCGGTGCGCTGCTCGCCAACCACGGCGCCGTCGTCAGCGGCGTCGACCTGCCCTCCGCCGTCGACAGCACGATCGAGCTCGAGGAGGCCTGCCGCATCACCCTCCTCACGGACGGACGGGAGCGACGGCTGATCGCCCCCGCGCAGGTGCGTGCGCTGACGGAGCGCTGGGGCACGCCGTGGTCCGAGACCGCTTCAGTAAGCTGACCGGGACCGAGAGGCCCCGATGACCGACGCAGCTCCGATGATCCCCGAACAGCGCCGCGCGAGCATCGTCCAGAGCCTGCACCGCGAGCGCGTGCTGAGCTTCCGACAGCTCAGCAGCCTGCTCGGGGTCAGCCAGATGACCGTCCGACGCGACGTCGCGGTCCTCGAGGAGCAGGGCCTCGTGCACTCGACGGCCGGTGGGGCCAAGCTCGCCCCGCGGCTCGTCCTGGAGCCCACGCGCGCCGAGAAGGCCGCGAGCGAGGTCGCGGAGAAGAGCGCGATCGCGCAGGCGGCGGCATCCCTCGTCCACGACACGATGACGGTCTACCTCGACGCCGGCACGACCGCGCAGGCCATGCGGCCGTTCCTGGAGCAGGTGAGCGACCTGACCGTCGTGACCAACGACCTCGCCACGGTGCAGTCCTTCATCGACCACCCGAGCGCCGACCTCATCTGCGTCGGCGGCCGGGTCGACCGGACCAACCTCTCCACGATCGGGCGCCTCACGCGGCTCTCGCTCGCGGAGCTGTCGCTCGATCTCGCGTTCATCTCGTCGAGCTCCTGGGACCTCGGCCACGGCATCACGACGCCCGTCGAAGCGAAGATCGAGGCCAAGCGCGCCGCGGTCGAGGCGGCCGAGCGGTCGGTCCTCATCGCCGACAGCTCGAAGTACGGGCGCTTCGCGAAGTACCGGGCGCTCCGCCTGTCGGAGCTGCAGACGGTCATCACCGACGCCGCCCTCCCAGACGCTGCGGCGGCCGCGATCGGCGAGGCGGGCATCGAGGTCGTCCGCGCCTGAGGAGGGCGGCCGTCGCGCCGGACGACGCGGTCGCCTCCGTCGTGCCCGAGGGCGCCCGGGCCGTCGCGCCGTGGGCCGTCCGTCCGCCACGGGTCAAGCCGGTGCGGCGGATGCCGCGCGGCTGCCAAGATCGACCCATGGCAGACGACGACCTCCCGGACTCCCTCGAGCCCGGTATGCGCGTCGCCCCGCGCCCGCAGCCGCCCGCACCGCCGACGCCGAAGGGCGATCTCCGCGCGGCGTCGATCGTCGCCATCGTCACCGGCTCGACCGTGGTCCTCTGGTACGTCTTCCTGGTGTCGGTCAGCGCCGTCGCCGACCTCGATCAGCTCTTCTGGATTCAGATCAGCATGTGGGTCCTCGCCGGCGTCTCGTTCGTCGCCGGCATCCTGAGCCTGAATGCCCGCATGGCCCGCGAGCTGGCCGCGGCCGGCTTCATCTCGGGGGTCGCCGCGTTCCTGCTGTCGATCTCGATCGGCTTCTTCAGCGGCGTCGACCTCCTGAACTGATCCACCGCGGAATCGGACACGGACCCCGGAATCGGATGCCCATGGCATCCTGATCCGATTCCGGCGTCGCCATCCGATTCCGCGGGCCCGGTCGGACCGGGGCCCCCACCCCGCCGACCGGCGCCCTGCGGCTCTTACTCGGCGAACGCCCCGGAGAGGAACGCGACCGCCTGCGCCACCGCCGCCTTCGCCGCGTACGTGTCGTGCAGCGAGTTCACCATCACGAAGTCGTGGGTGATGCCCTGGTAGCGCACGGCGGTGGTGGGCACCCCGGCCTGACGCAGCTTGGCGGCGTAGGCCTCGCCCTCGTCGCGCAGCACATCGGCCTCGGCGGTGATGACGAGCGCCTGCGGGAGGCCCGACAGCTGGTCGAGGCTCGCCCGCAGCGGCGAGGCCGTGATCTGCGCGCGGTCGTCCTCACTCGTCGTGTACTGGTCCCAGAACCACTTCATCCCGTCGCGCGAGAGGAAGTAGCCTTCCGCGAACCGGTGGTACGACTCGGTGTCGAAGGCCGCGTCGGTCACCGGGTAGAACAGCACCTGCGCGGTCAGGTCGAGGCCACCCCGCTCCTTCGCCAGCAGGGTGATCGCGGCCGACATGTTGCCGCCGACGGAGTCGCCCGCGACGGCGATACGCGTGGCATCCAGGTCCTTCGTCGCCCCCTCGGCGACGATCCACTGCGCGGTCGCCCAGACCTGCTCGATCGCGTGCGGATAGCGCACCTCGGGCGAACGGTCGTACTCGGGGAAGACGACGGCCGCGCCGGTCCCGACCGCGATGTCGCGCACGAGGCGGTCGTGCGTGTGGGCGTCGCCGAAGACCCAGCCGGCGCCGTGGATGTAGATCACGACGGGGAGCGCGCCGGTGGCCCCCTGCGGGCGGACGATGCGGACCTTCACCGATCCGCTCGGGCCGCCGGGCACCTCGATCCACTCCTCGTCGACGTCCGGCTTGAAGATCGGCGCGTCCTGGACGCCGTCGACCGCGGCACGCCCCTCGGCGGGCGGCAGCTGGTACAGGAACGGCGGTTCGCTGGTGGCATCCACGAACTCCTGGGCGGCGGGTTCGAGGGCGATGCCGTGGGGGTTACCGGACATGATCGTGACCTTTCTCGTGGATCGAGGGGCGAGAACGGTCGTTCTCGTCGGTAAGGCCGACTGTAGAGAACGATCGTTCTCACGTCAAGTAGACTTCACCCCATGACGGACGACCCTCGCCAGCGCATCGTCGATGCCGCAGACACCCTGTTCTACGGGCGCGGCATCGGACAAGTCGGAATGGATGCCGTTCGCGACGCGGCCGGCGTCTCCCTCCGGGCGCTCTACAAGGCGTTCCCCTCGAAGGACGATCTCGTGATGGCGGTGCTCGAGAAGCGGCACGCGCTGTGGACGTCGGGTGTGACGGCCGCGGTGGAAGCCATCGACGACGATCGGGGCAGGCTGCTCGCGGTGTACGACTACCTCGCCGGGTGGTTCGAGGAAGCGGACTTCCGGGGATGCGGCTTCATCAACGCCTTCGGTGAGCTGGGGGCGGCCAACGCGGACGTCGCGCGGACCGTCCGCGAACACAAGGCGGAGTTCCAGCGCTACGTCGCGCGGCTCGTGAACGACGCGGGGGCGCCCGGGACCCTCGCTCCGCAGCTCGCCATCCTCGCGGAGGGCGCGCAGACCACCGCCGCCATCGCGGGGACCCCGGATGCCGCCCGGCACGCGCGCGCCGCCGCCGTCACGCTCATCGACGCCGCTGTGCCCGCCGCCTGACGCGGTGGCCCGCGGACCCCGCACCATGCGCGGCGCCCAGCCCACCGCCCAGAATCGGATCCAGTCCCCAGAATCGGATGCCACCGGCCGATTCATCCGAATCCGCGGCCGTCATCCGATTCCGCGCACACCCGGCCGCGGCGCGCCGGCCTCAGCGACCGGTCGTGCCGCCGTCCCAGGAGCGTGCGAGCTCGACGACCGCCGCGACCGCGGCCTCGGTGTCCGCGGGCGACCCGCCCGCGCGACCCGCGACGAGTCCGGCCACGAACGCGCTGAGGGGGGCGGCCGGGCGGGCGACGCCGTTCGCGACGTCTCGGGCGAGGTCGAGCACGAGCGAGATCGGGATGTCCCCGTCGGCGAGGCCGAAGCGCTCGGCGAGCGCCGCGCTCCAGTCGTTCAGCGCCTCGGGCGGCAGCGTGCGGGAATCGGTCATCGTTCCTCCTCGGACGTCGTTCAGATCGTCCCACGTGTCGATGTCCCGCGTCAGCGCGGCTCCCACGGGGACCACCTCGACCTCGAGCCGTCCGAGGAGCGCCCGCATCGAGGCATCCCGTCCCCGGTCGGGAAGGAGGGATGCCGCCTGCCTCAGGGCGTCCGTGCGATAACGGCCGATCAGCCACTGCGCACTCTCTCCGTCGCCGAGGCAGACGCCGTCGCCCGGGATCTCGACCGCGGCGAGCGCCGTCACGGCGGCGCCCGGGTCGGCCAGGTCGCAGGCGAGGAGCCACACCTCCGCCGCCCCCACCCGCGGAAGGGCGGCGACGATCCCCGCGACGGGGCCGCCGAACGGAGGGTCCTCGCGGACCCAGTCCACGGCGAGGCCGGCGTCGAGCACCGGCGCCGCAACCACGACCCGGTCCACCCCGACGGCCCGGACGGCGGCGACCGCGGCCGCGAGCAGCGTCGTGCCCCCGACGGTGAGGAGCGGCTTGACCGCGCCGCCGAGGCGAGACCCGCGCCCGCCCGCGAGCAGGATCGCGTCGGCGCTCACCGGGGCATCCCCGCTTCGCCGAGGCGGGACCCGCGCCCGCCCGCGAGCAGGATCGCGTCGGCGCTCACCGCGGCATCCCCGCCGGAGGTCACCACAGCATCACGTCCACGGCGTCTCCCGCCTCGCGGTCGCGGCCGTCGGGCGGGATGACGGCCAGTCCCCCCGCCGCCGCGAACCCGCGCGTGGAGCCGCCGGCACCGGGGGCGGGCGGAACGGCCCGCCAGGTCGCCGGGTCGGTGCGGTCGATCGCCACCGGCACGTACTGCGTCCGGCCGGAGCGCCCGCGCCACGATCCCGCCAGCGTCAACGCGAGGGTGGGCCGTCCGAGATCGCTCGCCCCCTCGAGCGCCGACAGCGCCGGACGGACGAACAGCTCGAACGACACCGCGGCGGCCGTCGGGTTCCCCGGCAGCCCGAGCAGCAGCATTCCGTCTGGGGAATATCCAAATCCCTGGGGTCTCCCGGGCTGCATACGCACCTGCGAGAAGCGCATCACCCCGCCGAGACTCATCCGCACGACCTCGTACGCGCCCGCGCTCACTCCTCCCGACAGGACCACCGCGTCGGCGCCCGCGGCCGCCGCGTCCGCGATCGCGCGTCGCAGTCCGTCGCCCTGGTCGTCGACGCTGCCCCGCAGGACGACCTCGGCACCGGCCTCCTCCGCGAGCCCGGCGAGCAGCAGGCTGTTCGACTCCGGGATCCGCCCGCGCTGCAGCGGCTCCCCCGGCGGGACGAGCTCGGACCCCGTCGACACGACCGCGACGCGCGGCGCACGGCTGACCGGGACCGACGGGATGCCGGCCGCGGCGAGCGCGGCGACACGTCCCGCGGTGAGCCGCAGCCCGGCGGCGACCACCACATCCCCCGCGCGCACGTCGGACCCCCGCCGACGGATGTGGGCGCCGTCGGCGCGGGGCGGACGCTCGACGGTCACCGTCTCGAGCCCACCCGCCAGACCGGCGCGCGTGTCCTCGAAGGGCACCACGGCGGTGGCGTCGGTCGGCAGCGGCGCACCGGTCATGATGCGCGCGGCCTCAGCGGCATCCATCCGGGGGTCCTCGGCGGTGCCGGCGGGCAGGTCGGCGACCACGCGCAGGGTGACGGGGGTGTCCTGGACGTCGGCGAAGCGCACCGCGAAGCCGTCCATCGCGGAGTTGTCGAAGGCGGGCACGTCGACGGCGGCGAGCGCCGGCGCGCGGAGGATGCGACCGCGCACCTCGGCGATCGGTCGGTCCTCCGGGGCGAACGGCTCGACCACGGCGAGGATCGACGCCAGGTGCTCCGCGACGTCGACGGTTCCGTCCTGCGCACCCATGCCCCCAGCGTAGGTGCGGGCGCGGAGCGGGACGGGAGGGGATGCCGCCAGGGGAGGACGTCGGGCCGGTGAGAAGTCCTCCCTTCCCGACATGTCCTCCCCGCGACCCCCGACCCCGCGCTACCGTGAGCGCCATGAGCGACCTGACGTACAGCGAGGTCGGCGCGACCGCCGGCGAGCTGCCGTCCGGGTATCACCACCTCCGCCGGGCCCGCACGATCGGCCGCGGCCGCGTCGTCTTCGAGCAGGCGGCGGATGCGCTGTTCCACGGAGCGGTGCAGCGTCGCGCGGGGGCGGAGATCACGCTGTCGCAGACGCCGCTGCGCGTCGGGACCCGCGTCGACATGCGCCTGCGTCTCGGACCGCTGCGCTTCACCGCCCCGTGCATGGTCGTCTGGGCCGAGCGCACGGACCACCACGCCGGCTTCGCGTACGGCACGCTCCCCGGTCACCCCGAACGGGGCGAGGAGCGCTTCGAACTGACCCTCCACGAGAACGGCGACGTGACCTTCCTCATCGTCGCCTTCTCGGCGCCCGGCCGCTGGTTCACGCGGATCGGCGCCCCCGTCGGCCGCCTCGTCCAGGCCTGGGCGACCCGGCGGTACCTCGAGACCCTCCCCTGACCCGCGGCACCGGCAGACCCCCCTCCCGGCGGGGCTAAGGTCGGGACCATGGATGCCACCAGGACGGCACGCTCATGGGACGCCTGACCGCCTCCCGCCGCGTCACCCGCATCACGCTCTCCGGCGCGAACCGGCAGCGACCGGATGCCGTCGCCGTCGAGGAACCGCTCGAGATCCGGGTCCATGGCTCGCCGCTGGCCGTGACGATGCGCACCCCGGGCCACGACGTCGAGCTCGCGGCGGGCTTCCTCGTCTCGGAGGGCGTCATCAGCCGCGGCGAAGAGTTCTCCCGCGCCATCCACTGCGGCGGACCGGGCACCGGCGGGGCCGACGGCAACACGTACAACGTGCTGGACCTCACCCTGGCCCCGGGTGTCGCCCTCCCCTCCCCCGATATCGCCCGCAACTTCTACACGACCAGCTCCTGTGGCGTGTGCGGCACGGCCTCGATCGACGCGGTCGAGAAGGTCTCGTCCCACGATGTCGCGAGTGACGGCATCCAGGTGTCCGCCTTCGACATCGCAGCCTTCCCGGACCGCCTGCGCGAGGGGCAGAAGGTCTTCGACAAGACCGGCGGACTGCACGGGGCCGCGCTGTTCGACGTCGCCACGGGCGAGATGCTCGTGGTGCGCGAGGACGTCGGACGTCACAACGCCGTCGACAAGGTCGTCGGCTGGGCGGTGCTCAACGACCGCCTCCCCCTCCGCGGGACGGTCCTGCAGGTCTCGGGCCGCGTCAGCTTCGAGCTCGTGCAGAAGGCCGTGATGGCCGGCATCCCGGTCCTGTCGGCCGTCTCGGCGCCGTCGTCGCTCGCCATCGAGCTCGCCGAGCGTGCCGGCCTCACCGTCGCCGCGTTCGTCCGCAACGGCAGCATGAACGTCTACACCCGGGCCGACCGCGTGGACACGACCGGCATCGGTTCCGCAACCCGGGCCGAGGCGGACCTCCCGGGCGTACGCTGACCCGGGATGCGGGGGATGGATGCCACCACCCCGGCGCCGTGACCAGCGGAGGGTGAGCATGGGTGACGCGTTCGGTCTGATGAAGGACGTTCCGCGACAGGGCGGTCTCGGACCGCGGTCGTCCGGGGCCTGGACGAGCAGCGGGACCTACGACCACCCGGCCGCCGGCTGGGGTGCGGCCATCACGGTCGGAGAGGTGCTGGTCAAGCAACGCCTGCCGCTGGCGGGAACGCGCGCGATGTTCACGATGAACCAGCGCAAGAGCGGCTTCGACTGCCCCGGATGCGCGTGGCCCGACGACCGCGGCGTCGCCCTCGACATCTGCGAGAACGGCATCAAGCACGTCACGTGGGAGATGACGCACAAGCGCGTCGGCAAGGAGTTCTTCGCCGCGCACTCGGTGTCGGAGCTCGCCGAGTGGACCGACTTCGACCTCGAGGACGCCGGCCGCCTGGTGGGCCCGATGGCCTACGACGCCGACACCGACCACTACGTGCCCATCTCGTGGAACGACGCGTTCCGCACCATCGCGCACCACATCCAGGCGCTGGACTCCCCCGACCAGGCGGCGTTCTACACCTCCGGACGCCTCAGCAACGAGGCATCCTTCCTGTACCAGCTGTTCGCCCGCGAGCTCGGCACCAACAACCTGCCTGACTGCTCGAACATGTGCCACGAGGGCTCCGGTCGCGGCCTCACCGCGTCGCTCGCCACGGGCAAGGGCACCGCCGACCTCGAGGACTGGCAGACCTGCGACGCGCTGTTCGTGCTGGGCGTCAACGCCGCCTCGAACGCCCCCCGCATGCTCACGACCATCGCCGAGGCGATCGACCGCGGCGCCCAGGTCGTGCACGTCAACACGCTGCGCGAGGCCGCGTCCGGCAGCACGATCGTCCCCCACGAGATCGTCGACATGGCGACCTTCCACGCGACGCCGACGAGCACGATGGACCTCCAGGTGCGGCCCGGCGGCGACCTCGCGCTCGTCCGCGGCATGGCGAAGGTCGTGTTCGAGACGTCCGAGACCGATCCGACCGCGCTGGACCGCGACTTCCTCGCCCGCTACACGGACGGGCTCGACGAGTACCGCGCCCTGGTCGAGGCGACGTCGTGGGACGAGCTCGTGGAGCAGTCGGGACTGACCGAGGCCGAGATCCGCGGCGCCGCCGACGTGTACCTCTCCGCCGAGCGCACGGTCATCAGCTGGTGCCTCGGCGTGAGCCAGCATCGGCACGGCGTGGACACCGTCCGCGAGATCGTCAACCTCCTGCTGCTGCGCGGGAACGTCGGCCGGAAGGGCACCGGTCCGTCGCCGGTGCGCGGCCACAGCAACGTGCAGGGCAACCGCACGTGCGGTATCAACCACAAGCCGACCGAGGACTGGCTCGCGAAGCTCGACGAGGTCTGCGGCATCGTCTCGCCGCGCGAGCCGGGTCTGGACACCGTGCACACGGTGGCGGCGCTGCACCGCGGCGACCTGAAGGTGTTCGTCGGCATGGGCGGCAACTTCGTCCGCGCGGCTCCCGACACCGCGCTGACGGCCGAGGGCATGTCGCGCACCGACCTCACCGTCCACGTCAGCACGAAGCTGAACCGCAGCCACATCGTCCACGGCAAGGCCGCGCTCATCCTGCCGTGCCTCGGGCGCACGGAGCGCGACGAGCAGGAGTCGGGTCTGCAGTCCATCTCGACCGAGGACGCGATGAGCTCCGTCATGCTCTCGCTCGGGTCCCGGCGGCCGGCGTCGCCGCACCTGCTCAGCGAGCCCGCGATCATCGCCGGGATCGCCCGCGCGACGATGCCCGCGTCGCGGACGCCGTGGGAGGAGTACGTCGCCGACTACGACCGCATCCGCGACACGATGGCGGAGGTGCTCCCCGGCTTCGAGGGCTTCAACGAGCTCGTGCGCCAGCGCTACGGCTTCCGCATCCCGCAGCCGGCGCGCGAGCGCGACTTCCGCACCCCGTCCGGCAAGGCGGAGTTCTCCCGGGCGGAGCTGCCGAACGTGATCCCCGAGGAGGCCGACGTCCTCGTCCTCCAGACGATGCGCTCCCACGACCAGTGGAACACCACGATCTACTCGGCGGACGACCGCTACCGCGGCATCCGGAACATCCGGGAGCTCGTCTTCATGAACCGCCGCGACATGCGCGAACGCGGGATCGCCGAGGGCGACCTCGTCGACATCGTCGCGACCTCGCTCGACGGGTCGGTGCGCAGCGTCACCGCGTTCCGCGCACTCGAGTACGACACCCCGCGCGGCAGCGCGGCCGGGTACTTCCCCGAGATGAACGTGCTCCTCGGGCCGGATGACTACAGCCGCCAGAGCGACCAGCCGCTGATGAAGGACATCCGCGTGCGCATCGCGAAGACGGCCTGACCCGCGCGCGCCGCGGATTCGGAGCCGCGCCGCGGATTCGGACCGTTTCGGCCACGGCATCCGATTCCGACGCCCCTATCCGAATCCGGCGACGGCCGACGCCCCTACTCCGGCGACGGCCGAGCCCGCGGGCACGGACCCGGACGACCGCCCAACTAGACTGATGCCGTCCGGCCCCCGCGATTCTTGGAGCTCAGCCGCGTGACCAACTCACCCGAATCCGCCGCACCCGCCCACCGCACGGCCCTCGCCGACACGGTCGACAACGCGATCGCCACGCCGGAGAAGGACCAGCCGTACGGCGCCCTCGGTCTGAAGGACGACGAGTACGCCAAGATCCGCGAGATCCTGGGCCGCCGCCCCACCAGCGGCGAGCTGGCGATGTACTCGGTCATGTGGAGCGAGCACTGCTCCTACAAGTCGAGCAAGATCTACCTGCGCCAGTTCGGGCAGAAGGTCAGCGACGAGATGAAGACCCGCCTCATGGTGGGCATGGGCCAGAACGCCGGCGTCGTCGACGTGGGCGACGGCTGGGCGGTCACCTTCAAGGTCGAGTCGCACAACCACCCCAGCTACATCGAGCCGTTCCAGGGCGCCGCGACCGGCGTCGGCGGCATCGTCCGCGACATCATCTCGATGGGCGCGCGCCCCGTCGCGGTCATGGACCAGCTGCGCTTCGGCGCGATCGACCACCCCGACACCCCGCGCGTCGTGCACGGTGTCACGAGCGGCATCTCGTTCTACGGCAACTGCCTCGGCCTGCCCAACATCGGCGGCGAGACGGTGTTCGACGCCGTCTACCAGGGCAACCCGCTCGTCAACGCGCTCGCGGTCGGCGTCCTCCGCCACGAGGACCTCAAGCTCGCCAACGCGAGCGGTGCGGGGAACAAGGTCGTGCTGTTCGGCGCCCGCACGGGCGGCGACGGCATCGGCGGCGCCAGCATCCTGGCATCCGACACCTTCGCCGACGGCGGCCCCACCAAGCGTCCCGCCGTCCAGGTGGGCGACCCCTTCGCCGAGAAGGTGCTCATCGAGTGCTGCCTCGAGCTGTACCGCGACGACCTCGTCGAGGCCATCCAGGACCTCGGGGCCGCGGGCATCTCCTGCGCCACGAGCGAGCTGGCCGCGAACGGCGACAGCGGCATGAAGGTGGAGCTGTCGAAGGTCCTGCTGCGCGACCCCTCGCTCACGCCCGAGGAGATCCTCATGAGCGAGAGCCAGGAGCGCATGATGGCGATCGTCGCGCCCGAGAAGCTCGACGCGTTCCTCGCCGTGGTCGGCAAGTGGGACGTCGAGACCAGCGTCCTCGGCGAGGTCACCGGCGACGGCCGTCTCGTCATCGACTGGTACGGCGAGCGCATCGTCGACGTCGACCCGTCCACCGTCGCGGTCGACGGCCCCGTCTACGAGCGCCCCGTCGCCTATCCCACGTGGATCGACGCCCTCAACGACGACACCGCCGCGGCCCTGGAGCGGACCACGGATGCCGCGGCCCTCCGCGACCAGTTCACGACCCTCGTCGCGAGCCCCAACCTCGCCGACACCTCCTGGATCACGAACCAGTACGACTACTACGTCCTCGGCAACACCGCGCTGAGCTTCCCCGACGACGCGGGCATGATCCGCGTGGACGAGGAGACCGGCCTCGGCTTCGCCATCGCGACCGACTGCAACGGCCGCTACTGCCAGCTCGACCCGTACACCGGCGCCAAGCTCGCCCTCGCCGAGGCGTACCGCAACGTCGCCGTGACCGGCGCGGTGCCCACCGCCGTCACCGACTGCCTGAACTTCGGCAGCCCCGAGAACCCCGAGGTCATGTGGCAGTTCAGCCAGGCCGTCGAGGGCCTGAGCGATGGCTGCCTCGAGCTCGGCATCCCGGTCACGGGCGGCAACGTGTCGTTCTACAACCAGACCGGCGACCAGCCGATCCACCCCACCCCGGTCGTGGGCGTGATGGGCATCATCGACGACGTCGCCGCCCGCATCCCGAGCGGCTGGCAGGATGCCGGCGAGAACCTGTACCTCCTCGGCACCACCGCCGACGAGCTCGACGGCTCGCAGTGGGCGGGCACGATCCACGGCCACCTCGGCGGGCGCCCGCCGAAGGTCGACCTGGCGCAGGAGCGCAAGCTCGCCGAGCTGCTGCAGGCCGCCGGCTCCCAGTCCCTCGTCTCGAGCGCGCACGACCTGTCGGCCGGCGGTCTGGCGCAGACCCTCGCCGAGGGCGTGCTGCGCTTCGGCGTCGGCGCCCGCGTCTGGCTCACCGAGCTCATGGAGCGGGACGGCGTGGATGCCACTGCCGCCCTGTTCAGCGAGTCCACCGGCCGCGTGCTCGTGAGCGTGCCGCGCGAGGAGGACGTGAAGTTCCGCGGCCTGTGCGACGGTCGCGGCTACCCGGTGCTGCGCATCGGCGTCACCGACATCGAGCCGGGCGTGGAGGCCTCCCTCGAGATCCAGGACGTGTTCACCGTCCCGGTGTCGGAGCTGCGCCGCCTGTCGACCGAGACGCTGCCCGCCGTGTTCGGGCCGACCGTGTCGGAGCCCGTCGCCTGACCTTCCGGGGCAGCGGCAGAGAGGACGCGGAGTGAGCATCGACGACGACGACGACATGACCGTCTTCAGCGACCGGCGCCAGCGCCGGGTGAAGATCACGGCGTGGGTCGTGATCGCCGCGCTCATCATCACCGGCGGCGGCGCCACGGTGTTCGCCCTCATCTTCGGCTGACCGGGGAGGGATGCCACCCCGTGGCATCCCTGGTCCCGTCCGACCCCGCGCGGATCTCGCAGGACCGCGCGAACCTCGCCGTTCGGGCGCGAATCCCGGCGAGTTCCGTGGCCTTCTGCGAGGTCCCGCGCCGGACGTCAGTACTCGGCGATCGGCCGGACCTCGACGTACCCGTACAGCGGCGCCCGGCGGGCGTAGTCCTCCGCGGCGTCGGCGTCGGCCACGTCGACCAGGTAGTAGCCCGACAGCCCCGCGGCGGGGCGGGGCGGATCCGCCAACGGCGTGGAGATCGTCGTCGTGGTCGCGCGGACCTCGTCGGTCTCCGCGAACTGCCCCGCGCCCGCGAACACCCCGTCGTCGCGCAGCGTCTTCTCGTACTCCATCCACGCCGCGTAGTCCTCGTCGGCGTCCCCGCCCGCATAGCTGCCGTCGGACCACATCAGGAGCATGACCTTCATGACGACCTCCCCCGTCGCTTCCGGCCCAGCCTGGCACCCGGCACCCGGCCGCGGAAGGAGCCGTCGCTACGGGTTCCGGCCGGACTCCCGGCGCCGTGTCGGGGGCGGCGCTTAGCATGGAGGGGTGGAACCGCTCCTGGTGATGCTCGCCGAGTGGTGGTGGATCGGACCCGCAGCGGCCGGTGCCGGCACACTCGGCTGGGTCGGAGTGCGCGCATCGCAGCGTCGCCTCGCTCTCCCGGCCGGTCGAAGCACGACCGCCCGGGTCGCCCGCGCCGCCCAGACGCGACCGCTCGGCAAGAACGCGGCGCGGCGCCTCGAGCTCGACGCCGCGACCCTCGACCTGCAGATGACACGGCAGGCGATCGTCCGCGGACGCGCCGAGGTCAAGGCGGCCGAGGCCGAGGTGGTCCGCGCGCAGGCCGACGCGGCCGCCGCGCGCACCGGGACCAGTACGGTCGCCGCGGCCCGGCGCCGGCTGCAGGACGCCCAGCGCGAGCTGCGGGCCACGGCCGCCGAGGTCCGCGCCCGGCGGGCGGGGGTCCGCGCCGCCAAGGCGATGCTGCCGGCCATCCGCACGGGCACGGCGCCGCTCCCCGTCGCGCGTTTGCTCGCGGAGCACGACGCGGTGCTGGCCCGGTGGATGCAGTACGAGACGGACCCGGCCCTCGCGATCGCCCACCCGGAGATGACCGACGCCCGCTCGCCGCTTCTCGCGGAGTTCCTCCGGGCGCACGAGCACGCGCAGTGGCTGCGCCCCGCCTCGGTGACCGTACGCCTCACGCCCCGCGACTTCCTCGCCTACCGCGACGCCGTCCGGCGGGTGTCGCACACCTTCGCACACGCCGAGGGCGTGGCCCGCGGCCGGCGGCCCCACGACCCGGCAGGGCCGACCCCCGACGCCTGGAGCCAGGTGGCATCCGACCTCGCCGAGACGGCGCAGCGTGCATTGGCCCGCTCGATGGAGTCGATGGGACGGGTCGCCGCCGAGAAGTGGCAGGAGCGCTCGACCCGCCGGGGCAAGAAGGCGACTCCGGATGCCACCCCCTCGGCATCCACCCCCGAAGACCCCGTGTGGCCGGTGCCCGGCCGCGACCGTCCGGAGCCGCCGACCACCTGACCGTTCCGGACCCGGCGCGTAGCATGAGGCCCGTGAGCGAGTTCTGGATGTTCGTCGCCGACAAATGGTGGCTCGCCTTCCCGCTGTTCGGGATGGTCATGGGAGGGTTGGGCGCCGCGCACAATCGCAAGGAGATCCGGGCCCGCCGCCGTCATCGCGAGAAGCTCGAGCTGCTGCGCGCCCAGGGCGGACAGCTCCCGCCGGCCGCAGCTCCGCCGAGCGCGATCGCACCGCAGCCCGTCGACCGGCTCACCGCGGCCCACGACGACGTCACGCACCGCTGGCTCGACTACGAGCTCGACGTGTCCAAGCTCATCGCCTATCCCGCCATGAGCGACGGGAGGCAGCCGCTGACGGCCGCGTTCCTGCGGGCGAAGAAGGTGGCCGACAACCTGCGTCCGGCGCCGGGCGAGACCGTCACCGCGGAGCAGCTGAAGGAGTACCGCGACGCGGTCACCGACTACGAGGTGGCCTTCGACGTCGCCGAGCGCGACGCCCGCCGGATGAAGGACACCGCGTTCTCGGATGCCGAGCGCAAGCGCCTCGACACCGCGAAGCAGTTGCTCGGGGTCGCGATCGACCAGGCCGCCACCCCGCACGAGCGGCAGCTGGCCTACAAGCGCGTGCGTGAGGAGCTCGACGGCCTGATCTGGCTGTCGGATGCCGCGGTCGACGAGCTGGAGAAGAAGGTCGCCCTCGAGCTCCCGCGCGAGCGCAGCACCCCCGCGGGCCCCGAGCCCGCCGTCTGACCTCGGGCCGGCGCGCGCCGCGCCGCGCCGCCCGGCTCGCTCCAGAATCGGACCAACGCGGCGGATTCGGACCGTATCCGCTCCCGCGTCCGATTCCGACGCCCCGATCCGATTCCAGCGCGACGCGGCGCCAGCGCGACGCGGCGACGCGGCGACGGCGCGACGCGGCGACGGCGGCAAGCGGCTACCGCGCGCGGCGGATCCGCACGGGCCCGCGCGCCGTCTCGACGTCGACGACCTCGCCCCGCTGCGTCACCTCGACCTCGCCGAGGTCGACGAGGGCCCGGGCCGCGTCGCGCGCCGGCTGCATGAGGTCGCGCCAGTCCTCGCCGCCGACGGCGCGCGCCGCCTCCGACGGGCAGATCGTCTTGCCGGCGTCGCGCGCGGCCAGCAGCTCGCGGATAAATGCCACGAGCCGGGGGTCCGCATCAGACGTCGCGCTCACCTGTCCAGTCTCCCTCCGCACCGGACCGCCCGGGCCAGAATGACCCGGTGATCACCGAACGCCACGCCCCCGACCTGCCCGGCCGCGCCGTCATCGCGCAGCGGTGGAACCGCGCGGTGTTCGCGCATTGGCGCGTCGACCCCGCCCACGTGGCTCCGCTGCTGCCGCCCGGGACCCGCCCCGACGTCCACGACGGCTCGGCGTGGGTCGGCCTGGTGCCGTTCGTGCTGAGCGAGTTCCGCTTCCTGCCGCTGCCGCCGGTGCCCTTCGTCGGCTCGTTCACGGAGATCAACGTCCGCACGTACGCGGTCGACGACGACGGGCGCCGCGGCGTCGTCTTCCGCACGCTCGAGGCCGAGCACCTCGCCCCGGTCCTGGCTGCGCACGCGCTGTTCGGCCTCCCGTACCGCTGGGCGCGGGCGGGGGTGCGCACGGAGGGACGGCGCATCGAGTACCGGTCGCGCCGCCACGGCGGGACGCGTGCGGGCACGCGACTCCGGGCCACCCTCGGCACGGAGACGGTCGACACGCCCCTCTCCCGTTTCCTCACGGCGCGGTGGGGCTTCCACGAGCGGCACCTGGGCCGGACCATCTGGGCCGCCAACAGCCACGAGCCGTGGCCGCTCGTCGCGGCCGACATCGACGTGCTCGACGACGACCTGCTCGCCGACGCCGGCTTCCCGGGGCTCGCGGGTCGGGCCCCCGACTCGGTGCTGGCGATGCCCGCGGGCCACCCCGGCTTCATCACGCGGTTCTCGGCCGCCCGCGGCATCCATCCCTCCGTCCGCTGACAGGACGAGACCCTCCGCGCCGGGCCCGGGGGCGGACGGCGGGGAGGGTCTCGGTGACGCGACGGTCAGCTGCGCTGCGTGGAGAACGCGTCGGGGTACTGCTCGAGCCAGGCGTCGACGGCCTCGGCCTCGCGGCCCTCGCCGTACTCGTTGACGACGAGGTCCTCGAGGGCGCCGTACTGCTCGTCGTCGAGCTGGATGCCGGCGATGAGCTCGGCGGCATCCGGGTACTGCTCGGCGAAGCCGGCCGTGCCGAGGAAGTGCAGCGCCTCGGGGTCGCCCATGAGGCCCTGCGGGTCCTCGAGGTCCTTGACGTCGTAGGCGTCGTTCGCCCAGAACGGCCGCCAGAGGGTCACCGCGATGTCCTCCTGCGCCGCGATCGCGTTATCGAGCTCGGTCAGCATGGCCGCCGTCGACGACGTCACGAGCTCGAACTGCCCGTCCAGGCCGTAGCCGGGGAGCATGCTGTCCTGCGTCTGCGCAGTGAGGCCCGCCCCGGGCTCGATGCCGTAGATGCGCCCCTCGAAGCGGTCGACGTTCGCCGCGAGGTCCTCGATGGAGTCGATGTCGACGTAGCTCGGCACCGCGATCGTGAGCTTCGCGTTGTCGTAGTACGCACCGAGGTCCTCGATGTCGTCGCCGTAGGCGTCCATGTAGGACTTGTGCGTGAGCTCGGGCCAGGCCGACGGGTAGATGTCGACGTCGCCCTGGGCGAGACCGGTGTAGAGCGGGCCGGCCTCGGTGAGGGTCTGCATCTCGACGGAGTAGCCGAGCTTCTCGAGCTGGTCCTCGAGCAGGTACGCGGTGCTCAGGCCGTCGGTCCACGAGGGCAGGAAGCCGAGCGTGATCGTGCCGCGGTCGCCGCCGTCGCCCGAGCCGCCGTCGGCCTGGTTGCCGCTGGCGCAGCCCGCGAGGGTGAGCGCGCCGACGGCGCCGAGGGCGAGGGTCGCGGTGAGGTGTCGCTTCTGCATGCTGTGTTCTCTTCCGTTTCGTGTGTGATTCCGGATGCCTCCGCGCGGGAGGGATCGTCCCGCGTCACGGGAGCGGGTCCGGCGGGCGGGACCGACCCCGCCACGGGAGGGAGGGGCGGGATGCCGGGGGGTCAGCGCCCCGTCGACACCGGCGCCCGACGCGGCGCGGCCTTCTCGCGCTCGGCCTCGCGGGCGGCATCCGCCGACGCGCTGTCGACGTGCGGCGCCGAGGGGGCCGCGGCCGCGGTGGTCGTGGCGCGCGCGGCACGGCGACGCCCGATCGTCCCGAGCAGCGACGACCGGTGCTCCGCGGGACTACCGAGGGCCGCGGTGAGACGGTCCAGGTAGACGGCGAGGATGACCACGCTGAGGCCCGCCTCGACGCCCTTGGGCAGGTTGACGGTGGAGATCGACTGCACGACCTCCTTGCCCAGGCCGTCGGCGCCGACGATTCCGGCGACGACCGCCATCGACAGCGCTAGCATGATGACCTGGTTGACGCCGGCCATGATCGTCGGCATGGCGAGCGGCAGCTGGATGCGGCGGAGGATCTGCCCGGGCGTGGCCCCGAACGCATGTCCCGCTTCGACCGTCTCGGAGTCGACACCGCGGATGCCGAGCTCGGTCAGACGCACGCCCGGGGGCAGCGCGAAGATGACCGTGGAGACGACACCGGGCACGACGCCGATGCTGAAGAACGTGATCGCGGGGATCAGGTAGACGAACGCGGGCATCGTCTGCATGAAGTCGAGCACGGGCTTGAGGACCGCGCGCACGGTGCTGTTGCGGGCCGACCAGATGCCGAGGGGCACCGAGATGGCCACGGCGACGATGGTCGCGACGAGCACGAGGGCGAGGGTCTGCAGCGCGGTCACCCACTGCCCCATCGCGAGGATCAGTGCGAAGCCGACCACCGTGCCCACGGCGAGCTTCCAGGAGCGGACGAGCCACGCCAGCAGCGCGGCGACGACGATCACGACGATGATCGGCGCGGCGAGCAGCACGTCGCTGAGGCCGCCGACCAGGAAGCGGACCACCACGGCGACGGCGTCGAGCACGCCGGAGAGGTTGTCGCGGACCCAGTCCACGCCGGCGTCGACCCAGGTGCCGACCGGGATGCGGAACCCGTCCATCAGCGCACCGCCTCGGTCTCGGGTGCCGCGGCTTCGCCGGCGAGCACCGCGTCGATCTCGGCCTGCGGCACGGGCTGGGGCAGCACGGTGATCTCCTCGGTCGCGTTCGGTCCGGGGCCGAGCGCGGCGAGCAGCGTGACGCGCGGGATGACGCCGGTCAGGCGTCCGTCGGCGTCCAGCACGGCGAGCGGCAGCGGGGACTCGACGGACGGGACGAACAGGTTCATGAGCACGTCGTCCTCGCGGACGCTCTGCGGGATCGGCTTGAGCCTGCTCACGAGGGAGCTCTCCCCGGCGCGGACCAGCTTCACGGCGTCGCGGTCGGTGACGATCCCGAGCGGCCGGCGGTCGCGGTCCGTGACGTAGACGGCCGACATGTAGGCGTCGCGCATCTGGCGGAGCGCGGTGCGCGGTCCGGCCGAGGCGTCGACGCGGGGGCGCGGGCGCTCCATGACGTTCGCGGCGGTGAGCACGCGGGCGCGGTCGACGTCCTGCACGAACTGCTCGACGTAGTCGTTCGCCGGGTCGGTCAGGATGTCCTCGGGCGTGCCGATCTGGACGATCCGGCCGTCGCGCATGACCGCGATCCGATCGCCGAGGAACATCGCCTCGTTGAGGTCGTGGGTGATGAAGACGATGGTCTTCTTCAGGGTGCGCTGCAGTTCGAGGAGCTGCTCCTGCATCTCCCGACGGATGAGAGGGTCGAGGGCGCTGAAGGCCTCGTCCATGAGCAGGATGTCGGTGTCCGCGGCGAGCGCCCGGGCGATGCCGACGCGCTGCTGCATACCGCCCGAGAGGGCGGAGGGCAGCTTGTCGCCCCATCCCTCCAGTCCGACGAGCGACAGGATCTCGTGCGCCTTCGCCAGGCGCTCCGTCTTGCCGACGCCGCGGATCTCGAGCGGGTAGGCGACGTTCGCGGCGACCGTGCGGTGCGGAAGCAGGGCGAAGTGCTGGAAGACCATGGCGATGCGGTCGCGGCGCAGCGAGCGGAGACGGCCCGGGGCGACGTCCGTGATGGGATCGCCCTGCACCTCGACGGTGCCGGCGGTCGCGTCGTGCAGGCCGTTGAGCATGCGGATGATGGTGGACTTGCCCGAGCCGGACAGGCCCATGATGACGAAGATCTCGCCCGGCTGGACGGAGAAGCTCGCGTCGATGACAGCGGCGGTCCCGGCGTCGGCGATCTCGTCGCGCGAGGCGCCCGCGCGGAGCTTCTCGACGGCGGCCTGGGGGTTCCGGCCGAAGACCTTGTAGAGGTTCTTCGCCTCGAGGGCAGGCGGATGGGTCACTGTGCGTACCTCGGCGGCCGCTGGAGGAGCCGCATCGGTCACGCCCGGGTGGCGGCCGTCGGCGCACGATCGGGGGCGTGCGCGTCGGCGCAGGATGTCGGATCCGGCGCCCAGGCCACCGACCGTACGCCCGCCGCGTCGACTCCCCCGAGTCGGCACCGGCGACCGCGGACTGGTCGGGTGAACGGCCCGAAAGGGCCTCATCCAGCATTGCCGCCCATGGATCGGCTGGCAAATCGCACCTCGGCTTGCAGAAGCGCGGCGATCGTGGCACGCGCGCCCGCGTGCCATGCGCCCGGCGGGCGGCTCCGTCGGGCATCGCAGATGTCGGCTCGGGCGTGTCGTGGTGACCCGGACGATGGATGCCACCCCACCGAGCCGCGCCCCCGTCGCGCCATCGCGGTCGACGGGACGGCGGTCGACGCCGGGCGGCGGCGGGCTCAGCCGGCCGCGGTGTCGCCCGCGGCCGTGCGGTGGTGCCGGATCACCTCGGCGACGACGAAGTTGAACCACTTCTCGGCGAACTCCGGATCGAGGTCGGCCTCGGCGGCCAGACGCTTCAGCCGGGCGATCTGCTGCTCCTCGCGGACGGGGTCCGAGGCGGGCATCTCGTGCTGCGCCTTCAGCACACCCACCTGCTTGGTGCAGCGGAAGCGCTCGGCGAGCAGGAAGATGAGGGCCGCGTCGATGTTGTCGATGCTGCCGCGGAGACCCTGAAGGATCGTCGTGGGGTCGGCGTCGGTCATGAGTCCTCCCGAGATCGGTCCGACATTACCGTGCGCGCGCCAGGGGGCCGGACCGGCGGAGGGCGCGCCCTACAGTGTGACCATGAGTCGAACGACGCGCCCCGATCCCACCGCCGAGGGCGCGACCGCCGGGGAGACCACCACCCGCGACCGGCCGATGTGGTCGGCGCTGTCGCGACCCTACGCCGCGGGGTTCTTCCTGACCCTGGGCGGCCTCACCGCGATCCTGCTCGGCCTGGCGTTGAGCAACCTCTCGACGGTGCTCATCTACATCACGATCGCGCTGTTCGTCGCTCTGGCGCTGGACCCGGTCGTGCGCTTCCT
Organism: Microbacterium sp. HMH0099; assembly: GCF_049384025.1. NCBI lineage: Bacteria > Bacillati > Actinomycetota > Actinomycetes > Micrococcales > Microbacteriaceae > Microbacterium > Microbacterium sp. HMH0099. The sequence goes on from NZ_JBMRJR010000001.1 coordinate 669,686, forward strand.
CGTGCGGCACGGCGTCAAGCGCGCCTGGGGCATCGTGATCGTCTTCGGCGGGTTGGCCCTCATCCTCGCCGGGTCCCTCTACATCCTCATCCCGCCCGTCGTGCGGCAGATCGAGCAGTTCGTCAGCGACATCCCGAGCTTCGTCAACGACGTCATCGACAGCGACGCCGTCCGGTTCGTCGAGACGAACTTCGGCGACAGCCTCGGCGACATGCTCACCGAGATCCAGGGGTTCGTCACCAACCCGGCCAACATCGCCGCGATCGGCGGCGGGCTGCTGCAGGTCGGCGTCGACATCGCGACGGGCATCTCGGGCGCGATCATCGTGCTGGTGCTGAGCCTGTACTTCCTGGCATCCCTCCCCCGCATCAAGAACTCGCTCGTGCGCCTCACGCCCGCGCGCAGTCGCGCGACGGTGGCGGACATGACCGGTCAGATCGCGGACTCCGTCGGCGGATATCTGGCCGGGATGGTCGTCCTCGCCCTGTGCAACGCGGTGTTCGCCTTCATCGTGCTGACGATCCTGCAGCAGCCGTTCGCCGCGCTCCTCGCGGCACTGGCGTTCGGCATCACGCTCATCCCGCTCGTGGGCTCGGTGCTCTTCTGGATCACCGCGACCCTGTTCACCCTCATCGTCAGCCCGGTGTCGGGACTGATCTTCGCGGGCGTCTACCTCGTCTATATGCAGGTCGAGGCATACCTCCTCACGCCGCGGGTGATGAACCGCACGATCTCGATCCCCGGCTCGCTCGTCGTCATCGGCGCCCTCGTCGGCGGCACGCTGCTCGGTCTGCTGGGGGCGCTCGTCGCCATCCCGGTGACCGCGTCCCTCCTGCTGATCGTCACGCAGATCATCATCCCGCGGCAGGACGCCAAGAAGTAGGGCTCGCCCGCCCGGTCAGCGCATCGGGAGCAGCCGCGTCGGCGACGGCGACGGCGTGCGGTGGCGCACGCGACCGGGGACGCCGGTGCGGGGGTCCAGCGGCAGCGAGACGATCTCGTGCGCGAGCTGGCCCGCCACCAGGAGCGTGTCGTCGACGACGACGTGGTGACGGGGCCAGTGCGTGCCCGCCTCGGCGAGCGCGGTGAGCTGCAGCGCCTCCCCGGCGCCGCGGACGGCGAGGACGCCGACCGTGTCGCTGCCGCGCACCCCGGCGTACAGCACCGACCCGTCGCGGCTCGCGCAGAGCTCGGCCGCCGTGTCGTCCTCCAGCGTCCCGAGCAGGGGAACGCCCGAGATCACGCGCCAGGAGCCGGCGGCATCCGGAGCCAGCACGAACACCTCGCGACTGAGCTCGGTCACGACGTAGAGGTGACCGGAGGGATGCCACAGCCCGTGGCGCGGGCCGCTGCCGCGGGGCAGCGCCACCTCCTGCCGGAGCCGCAGGCCGCCCCCGCCGGGTCGCCAGAACCGCACGAGGTCGTAGCCCATGTCGGTCGTGGCGACGACGCCGCCGGGGAGGAAGATCGCCTCGTGCGCACGGGAGACGCGGACGCCGGCACGCGCCTCCTCGGTCTCGGCGTCGGTCTCGGGGACGGCGTCGTAGGCGGGGACGAGGTGGGAGAACTCCTCTCCCGCGGCCTCGCGGAGGGCGCGGGCGGCCGCGGCGAGATCGGGGACGGCCGCCCCCGACACCGTCGCTCCCGTCGCGATCTCGTCGCCGTTCGACGTCGACCCGAAGGGGTCGGTGGCCGCCGGGGCCACGACGGGCGTGGACGACGGACGCCCGGAGGCGTCGAGGTCGATGCGGACGACGCGGCCGTCACCCCAGCAGCTCGCGATGAGGAACGACGCGTCCGGCGAAACCGCGATGTGGCAGACCGCATCTCCGACGGGCACCGCGGAGCCGATCGGCCCCAGCCGCGCCTCGCCGGTGCGCCGGTATGCCTGCACGGTGCCGTCGGACTCCAGCGCGGCGTAGAGGATGTCGTGCACCGGGTGCGCTGCGACCCAGGACGGGGATCCCGGTGCAGCCACCGCGGTGCCGACCATGCCGAGCGGGCCGGACGCCCACGCGGAGTCGACGTCCCCCGCTTGCAGCACGCCGATGCCCTCGGCGGAGCCGGTCGCGGGCGCGTACGCGCCGACCCAGAAGCGCACGTCAGTCGATGAGGTCGTGGCGCACGATGACCTGGTCGCGCGCCGGACCGACGCCGATGACCGAGATCCGCGTGCCGCTCATCTCCTCGAGTGCCAGCACGTAGTCCTGCGCGGTCTGCGGCAGGTCCGCGAAAGTGCGCGCGTTCGAGATGTCCTCGCTCCACCCGGGCAGGTACTCGAGGATCGGCTTCGCGTGGTGGAAGTCCGTCTGGTTGACGGGCAGGTCGTCGTACCGCTCCCCGTCGACGTCGTACGCGACGCAGACGGGGATCTGCTCCAGGCCGCCGAGGATGTCGAGCTTGGTGAGCACGAGGTCGGTGATGCCGTTGATGCGGGTCGCATAGCGCGTGATCGGGGCGTCGTACCAGCCGACGCGGCGCGGACGGCCGGTGGTCGTGCCGAACTCGAAGCCGCGCGAGCGCAGCCAGTCGCCCTTCTCGTCGAAGAGCTCGGTCGGGAACGGACCGGAGCCGACACGGGTCGTGTACGCCTTCACGATGCCGACGATGCGGTCGAGGCGGTTGGGGCCGACGCCCGAGCCCGTCGACGCGCCACCCGCGGTGGCCGACGACGACGTGACGAACGGGTAGGTGCCGTGGTCGACGTCGAGCATGGTGGCCTGCCCGCCCTCGAACACGACGACGTCGCCGGCGTCCAGGGCGTCGTTCAGGAGAAGTCCGGTGTCGGCGACCATCGGCCGCACGCGCTCGGCGTAGGAGAGCAGGTCCTCGACGATCTCGTCGACGGTGATGGACCGGCGGTTGAAGACCTTGACCAGCAGGTGGTTCTTCTGGTCGAGGGCGCCCTCGACCTTCTGGCGCAGGATGTTCTCGTCGAACAGGTCCTGGATCCGGATGCCGACGCGGTTGATCTTGTCGGCGTAGGCGGGGCCGATGCCGCGGCCGGTCGTACCGATCTGCCGCTTGCCCAGGAACCGCTCGGTCACCTTGTCGAGCGTGCGGTGGTACTGCGTGATGATGTGCGCGTTGGCGCTGATCTTCAGTCGCGAGGTGTCCAGACCGCGCGCGTTGAGCGCCTCGAGCTCGTTGAAGAGCACCTCGAGGTCGACGACGACGCCGTTGCCGATGACGGGGGTCACCCCGGGCGACAGGATGCCGCTCGGCAGCAGGTGCAGCGCGTACTTCTCGTCACCGATGACGACGGTGTGGCCGGCGTTGTTGCCGCCGTTGAACTTGACGACCCAATCGGTGCGCTCCCCGAGGAGGTCGGTGGCTTTGCCCTTGCCCTCGTCTCCCCATTGGACGCCGACGATCACGATTCCGGGCATGTGCGCTCCTCGCGTGTGTTCCGGGCGGTACACCCCATCCTATCGAGAGGCGCCGACACCCCCGCCGCAACCCCTCGGATCCGGGATGCCGCCTCCCTACCCTGGTGAAATGTATAAGTCCCGTGGGTGGGCGACCGGGTGGAGTGTCGCCCGCCTCGCGATCGCCGCGCTCATCGTCGCCGCCATCGTCGCGCAGTTCCTGTCCACGACGACCAACGCGGCCGCCGAGGGGCGGGACATGCCCACGACGGTCGCCAACTTCTTCAGCTACTTCACGATCCTGTCCAACACCGCCTCGGCCGCGGTGCTCGTCGCGGCGGCCGTCTGGTTCCTGCGTCGCGGACGGCGCGTCGCCCCCGAGCCGCCGGCGATCGCGTCCGCCCTCGCCTGGGTCACGACGTACATGGTCATCACCGGGGTCGTGTACAACACCCTCCTCCGCGCCATCTCGATCGGCCCCGACACGGTGGGCTGGTCGAACGAGGTGATGCACGTCTGGGCGCCCCTCTTCCTGCTGATCGACCTGTTCGTCGGCCCGAACCGCCGCCGTCTGCCGTGGGGCGCCGCCGTCGGCGCGGCCGCCTTCCCCCTCGTCTGGATCGCCTACACCCTCCTGCGCGCACCCCTCATCACGAACCCGACGAACGGCCTGCCGTACTGGTACCCGTACCCGTTCCTCGACCCGAACGACGGTGGCTGGGGCAGCGTGATCCCCTACATCGTCGGCATCGCCGTGGGCATCGTCGTGGTGGCCGTCGGCGTGGTCGCGGTCGGCCGGAGGCGTGGCATCCGGGTCTCCCCCTCCCCCCGTGCACGGGCGGCCTGACCGGGGAACCGTCGTCCCTCGGCGGACCGCGGATCATTCCCCGGGCGCAGGGGATCAGCCGGGGGCCGGACGATGTCGTCCCGCAGACGTCCTACGTTGCCGGGATGACCAATCGAAACCCCTCCGTCACCGGCCGCACCACCTACGCGACCGCCAGCTTCGTCCTCGGCATCTGCTCGTTGATCGCCGGGTGGATCTTCATCGCCCCGCTCGTGGGCCTCATCCTCGGCGTGAAGTCACGCGGTCGCGAGCCGCAGGCGCGCACGATGTCCGGCTGGGGCATCGCCCTCAACGCGATCGCCCTCTTCGGCTGGATCGTCGTGCTGATCCTCATCGCCGGCGGCTACATCCTCTCGGGCTGGTGGTGGGGCGGCATGTGATCGCCGACGGACCTCCGGGGGACCGCCCCCGGATGCCACGGCTCCCTCAGCACGTCCTCCCGGCGTAGGCCACCGTGCCCGTCGTGACCGTGCCGCCGCCCCCCGCGGGGGACACCGACACGGCGGCGTCTCCCGCCGCGATGCTCCCCATCCGGGTCGTCGAGGCGACGGACGAACGGGCCCCCGGCGCGACGGTGAGACTGCGCGCGCCGGCGGGGGTGACGACCTCGACGGTCACGGGTGCGTCCTCCCCGTTGCGCACCTGGGTCACGAGCGAGACCTTGCGGGCGACGCAGCGCGACGTCACGCTGACCGTCACGTCGCGCACGTCCACCCTCGCCTCGACGAATCCGTGCCCGGCCAGCGTTCCGCGCACGGTGACCGTCGCGCCGGCCGTCAGGGACGCGGCATCCAGGCCCTCCCACGCCACCGCCGTCGGACCGAGATCGCGCTCGGACGCGGTGCCCCGGCCCTGGACCGCGGACACGGTCTCCGGCAGGGTCGGGACGACGCCGGGGAGGGTGCTCACGGCGACGTCGGCCGCGGAGATGAGGCGGTCGGGCTGATAACGCTCGAGGATGGCCTCGTACTCGCCGACGGTGATCGGCAGCACGGTTCCATGGCGTGCCGAGCGGGGCAGGTTGCGGTCCTGGACGATCGTCCAGTCGCCGGCCGCGAGGCTGCTGGCCTTGAACGGCACGTAGCCGTCGCCGCCGTAGTACGGAGCCTGGTCGATGAAGGCGTACACGCCGTCATCGCCGTTGACGTCGCCGGTGTTGGGACGGAACAGCGACGTACCCTCGCCCTCGTCGAAGAAGATGGACCGTCCCGAGGTCCCGACGTAGGTCTGCCCGAAGCCGACGGCGGACTGCCGGGGTTCCCAGGCGCTCCCCTGAGCGCCCTTCCAGGGGTTGTTGCTCGGGGTGATGGGGGACGTGAGGTCCTTCGTCCGATCCACTCGCGGGATGTTCGACGACTCGGTCACCGTGAACCGGTAGAGCCAGCCGTCCTCGGCCATGACGGTCGAGTCGATCGTGCCGTTGCCCGCGCCGGGCTGCTGTTCGTCGATCCACACCCGGGGCTTGCTGAAGGTGACGAAATCGCGCGTCGTGGCGTACATCATGCGGTTGTAGTTCGACCACGGGTCGCGCGGGACGTCGGCGCTGCCGCTCGGGTACAGGTTCGACGCCCAGAAGACCACGTACTCGCCGCGTCTCTCGTCGTAGTACGCCTCCGGCGCCCAGGTGTTGCCGGCCTCGGCGTCCGAGACCAGCACGTGGCGCTGCTCGCTCCAGGTGACCAGGTCCGTCGACTCCCACACCTCGATGTGGCGGCTGCCGAAGACCTGCGAGCCGTCCAAACCGGTGCGATAGGCGTTCAGGTCGGTCGCCAGCATGTAGAAGCGGTCGCCCTCGTGCGAACGAATGACGAACGGATCACGCAGACCCTTCTCCCCCAGGTTCGATTCGAGCACGGGCTCGTCATCGTTGACCGTGACCCAGTCCAGGGCGTTGTTCCCCTTCGACACCGCGTACCGGATCTTCTCGTCCTCGGGCGAGCCCTCTCCGGTGAAGTAGGGGAAGAGGTAGGCGCGGGTCTCATCGGCGGGCGGCGCGGGGATGACCGTGGCGGGGAAGGAGCGCGTCGCGGTCGCCGCACCCACGCGGGCCGTCGCCGTCAGGGTCACCGCGACCGGTGCGGCGCCGTTCGCGGGTCGGGTCACCACGCCGTCGACGGCGATGACGTCAGGCATCGAGGACGCCCAGCTCACCGTCGCCGTACCGCTCCGGGTGGGCAGCGTGATGTTCTCGCGGATGTCGTCGAGACGGGGCACCGCGATCGCCTGGACGGCCTGGCGGGCGTCGGCCGCATCGTCCCGCGGACTGACGGTGACCAGGAACGTGCGCTGGGTCATCTGCCCGCCACGCTCCACGGTCGCGGTCAGGGTCGCGCTCGCGGGGGCGGCGCCTTCGGCCCCGCGTGTCACGTCTCCCGCGGCGGAGACGACCGCCGCGTTCGACGTCGCCCAGGTGATCGTCGTCGCATTCGCGCCCCGGACCGGCAGCGTGAGCCGCTGCGTGACCGCCGACAGATCGCCGAGATCGATCGCCGCGGCATCCAGGGTCGTCGCCTCGGTCAGCACGTCGGTGGAGAGCGTCGTCACCTCGGTGGCGGTGAGCGCGCGATCGTAGATGCGGAAGTCGCGCAGCTTGCCCTGGAAGGACGGATCCCACGCGTAGACGCTGCGCCCGAGGTAGTTGAGCACGGTCGAGCCGAGGTCGGCAGGAGTGGTCGTCACGCGGGTGTTCCGCGTGCGCTCCACCCCGTCCTCGTACAGGACGCCGGTCGTGCCGGTCTGGGTGTAGGTCATGTGCTTCCACACGCCGCGAGCGAGCGTGGGGTTTCCCGGCGGCTGGATATTGATCTCCTGCGACTGGCCGCCGGGGGTGATCACCGTGTGGAACGAGTCACCCGATCCGAAGAGGTATCGCTCGCCCGCACCGCTGGGTGCGCGATTGCCGATGGCGTAGATCATGTAGTAGTTCATCTGCTCGGGCGAGATCCACACGTCGAAGTCGACCGAGATCGACGTCAGCCCCCGGTTGATGTCGTTCGGCAGGCGGATGGCGTTGCCGCTGCCGTTCGGCCCGCCCGAGAAGACGAAGCCGCCGGAGACCGTGTCCCACTGAGGAGTGCCCTCGACCACGCCCGCACCGATCGTGCTGCCGGGAGCGGAGTTGGCCGCCGTGCTGCCGCGCGTCTCGTCGAGCGCGTAACGGGCGATGAGTCCGTCGGGGACCGACACCGTCTCGTCCGCGTTCGCGGGAACGGTCGCGAACGAGGACAGCAGGGCGGCGAGAGCGAGCGCGGTGCCGGCGAACAGGCGCCGGCGATGGCGGGATGGCATGACGGCTTCTTCCCCAAACGACGTTGTCACGGGTTTTGTTCTCGCTAACATACTGGCCGGGCCGTCCGACGTCCAGAGGTCGCCGAACGCGCCGCGGAGCGACGGAACACCCATCCGCGAAGGGGTGGTGGATGCCGCCTGACGTCGTACATTGGACGACGTGCGCCCCCGTCTGCTCTCCGCGGCCCTGACCGCCTCCGCCCTTCTCGCGCTCGCCGGCTGCGCCGGCGCCTCCCCCGACGCCGCCGCGCCGAACGGCGGAGGTGCGGGCACACCGGCGTCGACGTGCGCGTACCCGGCGTCGGGCCAGGCCTCCGTCGAGGTGACGCCACCCGCGGAGGACGACCTTCCCGCGGGCGACGTCGCCGTCACGCTCGACACCTCCGCCGGGGAGATCGCGATGACCCTCGACGCGGACCGCACGCCGTGCACGGTGGGCAGCTTCGTCTCCCTCGCGGAGCAGCAGTACTTCGACGACACCCAGTGCCACCGCCTGACGACGCAGGGCATCTTCGTCCTGCAGTGCGGCGACCCCACCGCCACCGGCACCGGCGGACCCGGCTACCGGTTCGACGACGAGCTCGACGGATCCGAGACCTACCCCGCGGGGACGGTCGCGATGGCCAACGCCGGTCCGGGGACCAACGGCTCGCAGTTCTTCCTCGTCTACGAGGACACGCAGCTGGACCCGAACTACACCGTGTTCGGGCAGCTCTCGCCCGAGGGTCTCGCGGTGGTGCAGGGCATCGCCGCCGCGGGCACGAGCACGGGCGGCCCCGACGGTCCGCCGGCCGACGCGGTGACGATCACGGGCGTGACGATCGGCTGACGCCGGCCCGTCGCGCCTTGTCCCGTCCGGCGGGTCGGGGGGCGGCATCCCTCCCCAATAGAATCGAGGGCATGTCCAAGGTCTTGCAGTCCCTTCCCGTCGGCGAGCGCGTCGGCATCGCGTTCTCGGGTGGTCTCGACACCTCGGTGGCCGTCGCGTGGATGCGCGACAAGGGCGCCGTGCCGTGCACCTACACCGGCGACCTGGGACAGTACGACGAGGACGACATCGCCTCCATCCCCGGCCGCGCCACGCAGTACGGCGCCGAGATCTCCCGGCTGGTCGACTGCAAGACGGCCCTGGTCGAGGAGGGCTTCGTCGCCCTCGCCTGCGGCGCGTTCCACATCCGCTCCGGCGGTCGCACCTACTTCAACACCACGCCCCTCGGCCGCGCCGTCACCGGCACGCTGCTCGTGCGCGCCATGAAGGAGGACGGCGTCGACATCTGGGGCGACGGCTCCACCTACAAGGGCAACGACATCGAGCGGTTCTACCGCTACGGGCTGCTCGCCAACCCGGCCCTGCGCATCTACAAGCCGTGGCTCGACGCCGACTTCGTCACCGAGCTCGGCGGGCGCAAGGAGATGAGCGAGTGGCTCGTCGCCCACGACTTCCCGTACCGCGACAGCACCGAGAAGGCGTACTCGACGGACGCCAACATCTGGGGCGCCACCCACGAGGCCAAGACGCTCGAGCACCTCGACGTCTCGCTCGAGATCGTCGAGCCCATCATGGGCGTCCGGTTCTGGGACCCCGCCGTCGAGATCGAGACCGAGGACGTCACCGTCGAGTTCGAGGCCGGCCGCCCCGTCGCCGTCAACGGCACACGCTACGACGACCCGGTCGAGCTGGTCCGCGAGGTCAACGCCATCGGCGGTCGCCACGGCCTCGGCATGAGCGACCAGATCGAGAACCGCATCATCGAGGCCAAGTCGCGCGGCGTCTACGAGGCCCCCGGCATGGCGCTGCTCTTCCTGACCTACGAGCGCCTCGTCAACAGCATCCTCAACGAGGACACCCTCGCCACCTACCACGAGCAGGGTCGCCGTCTCGGTCGCCTCATGTACGAGGGCCGCTGGCTCGAGCCGCAGTCGCTCATGCTGCGCGAGTCCATCCAGAAGTGGGTCGGGTCGACGATCACCGGCTCCGTCACCGTGCGCCTGCGCCGCGGGGAGGACTACACGATCCTCGACACCGTGGCATCCGGGATGTCCTACTCGCCCGAGAAGCTGTCGATGGAGCGCGTCGGCGACGCCGCCTTCGGCCCCGTCGACCGCATCGGCCAGCTCACCATGCGCAACCTCGACATCGCCGACTCGCGCGCGCGTCTCGAGCAGTACGCCTCGCTCGGCCTCATCGGCGGTCCGACCGGCGAGCTCGTCGGCGACGTCGCCGCCGGCGGCGCGCGCGAGATCATCGAGCCTGCCGCTCCCCTCGACGCCGCCGGCGAGCGCCTGGCGGAGAAGACGGATGCCGCGGGCGAGGCCGCCGCGTTCGACACCGGCACCGACTGACCCGTACCCGCGAAGCCGGTGGTCCTTCGGGGCCGCCGGCTTCGTCGTTTCCGCGGTCCGCTGCGGCGGGGACAGGCGATGGTTCGGGAACAGGCGGATCGTCGGCGGAACGGCATGTCTCGGAGCACCTTCCTGTCCTGGGGACGGGGCGCCAGGACGAGCCCGACCGGAAGTTGCACACCCCTGTGCACTTTCGGCGTACACTGGACCTCCGTGACCACCTCCTCCCGCCGCGACGCCGTCGAGAACCGCGCCGGCATCCTGACCGCCGCCACCGCGGCCATCGGGCACGACCCGCGCGCCTCGATCGACACGATCGCCCGTCGCGCCGGCCTCTCCCGCCGCGCCCTGTACGGCCACTTCGACGACCGCAACGCGATCGTGCGCGAGGTCATCGCCGCCGGAGCCGTCCGCTTCAACGCCATCGCCGAGACCGTCGACGACCGCGACTCCCGCGTGGCGCTCGCCCGCCTGGCATCCGAGCTCTGGCGCGAAGCCGCCCACGTGCAGGCCGCCGCCGCGCTCGCCCTCGACGACGCCCACCTCGCCGAGACCTCCGCCGCCCTCGCGCCGCTGCGCCGCCGCATCGACGAGATCGTGCGACGCGGCCAGGAGGCCGGTGAGCTCCGCACGGACGTCCCCGCTCCCACGCTCGCCCGGCTGCTCGAGGAGACCGGCCGCACCGTCGTCGCCCGCGTCGACGCCGGCTCGCCCACGGCGCGCTCCCTCGCGGTGTGCGCGGTGCTGGGCATCGCCGGACTGTCGTGGACCGAGGCGCGCGCGCTGCTCGCCCAGAACCCGGACCTGGAGGCGTGATGCGGATCGTCCTCGACGCGGTGGCCAAGGGCCGCGCGCAGCGCGCCCTCCCCGAGACCACCGCCTCCGTCGAGACCGGTCGCGCGACCCTGGTCGTCGCCGAGACGGAGCAACGTCCGACGGTGCTCGGGCTCGTGGCATCCGGTCGCATGAAGGTCGACAGCGGGACGGTCACGATCGACGGACGGACGGATGCCGCGGCGATCCGCCGGCGCGTCGCACTCGTCGACGCACCGGTGGTCTCGGAGCCGGAGCCGAACGTCTCCGTCACGGGGGTCGTCGCCGAGGAGCTCATGTTCGCCGGCCGAGCTCCCACGCCGTTCGCCGCCGCACGTTGGCTGGAGGAGATCGGTCTGGCCGGGATCGGGACGCTGCCCGTGGGCAACGTCGACCCCGCCGCCCGGGTCCGTCTTCTGCTGGAGCTCGCCGTCCTGCGGAAGGGCGTCGAGGGGCTCGTCCTGGTCGCCCCCGACCGTCACGGCGGACAGCCCGACGCCTGGTGGCGCATCGCGCGGGAGTTCGCCGACCGCGGGTACGCCGTACTCGTCATCGCCGGTCAGGCGTCCCGCACGGCCGTCGACGCGCTCGAGCTGGCGGAGGTGGACCGGTGAGGATCCCGCAGATGATCGCGGCGGAGCTGCGTCGCCTGACCGCGACCCGCATGTCCGTCATCGCCCTCGTGGCGCTGCTCGCCGTCCCGATCCTCTACGGCGGCCTGTACCTCTGGGCCAACCAGGACCCGTACGGCAACCTGTCGAGCGTCCCGGTCGCCCTCGTGGTCGACGACGACGGCGGCGAGGTGAACGGTCAGGACCGCAACCTCGGCGACGAGGCCGCCACGCAGCTTCTGGACGACGGCACCTTCGAGTGGCACCGGGTGTCATCCGACGCGGCCGACGCGGGACTGTCGGCCGGCGACTTCGACTTCGTCGTCACCCTTCCCGCCGACTTCACCGACGCCGTCGCCTCGCTCGCGACCGACGCCCCGCGGCAGGCCGACATCGAGCTCCGCACGAACGACGCGAACAATTACCTCGCCTCGACGATCGGGACGCAGGCCGTCGCCCGCATCCAGTCCTCCGTCGCGCAGAAGGTCATCGACGAGGCGGGACTAACCCTGCTCGACGCCCTCCACACCATCCGGGTGAACCTCGTGGATGCCACGGACGGCGCGACCCGGCTCGTCGACGGACTCGCGACCGCGGCGGACGGGTCCGCACAGCTCGTCGACGGATCGACGACCCTCGCGGACGGCTCGGCGCAGCTGGCGGACGGAACCGCCCAGCTGGCGGACGGCGCCGCGCGGCTGCACGAGGGGACGTCGCAGCTGCGCGACGGGTCCGCCCAGGTGGCGGACGGAGCGCAGCAGGTCGCCGCCGGCGTGGACAGGATCGACGCCGCGGCACAGCAAGTCGGGACCGTCGCCGGCGACGCCGCCGCCCAGCTGCCGCAGGCGCGGGCCGACATCGCCGCCGCCCTGACCGACGCGGGGCTCGACCAGGCCCGTGTCGACGACATCCTCGCGCGCCTCGATCCCGTCGGCGAGCGGCTCAGCGCGGCCGACACGCGCGTGCAGGACACCGTCGCCCAGATCGACCAGCTCGACGCCGGCGCGCGTCAGGTCGCCTCCGGCAGCGCCGCCCTCGCCACGGGGGCGGCCTCCGCCGACGACGGGGCCGCGAGCCTCGCCGCCGGCGCCGCCTCCGCGGCATCCGGGGCCGCTCAGCTCCGCGACGGCTCCGCGCGGCTGCGCGACGGCGCGGCCGCTCTCGACGACGGGATCGGACAGCTCTCCGCGGGCGCCGTGCAGCTCCGCGACGGTCTCGCCGCGGGCGTGGACCAGATCCCCGACTCCGACGACGCCACGCGGCAGGCCCAGGCCGACGCGATCTCCGACCCGGTCGCGGTCGGCACGAGCGCCGTCACGAAGGCGCAGAACTACGGCGCCGGACTGGCCCCGTTCTTCGCGGCGCTGGCCGGCTGGATCGGGATCTATGCGCTCTTCCTCATCGTGAAGCCCGTGTCCAAGCGGGCGGTGACCGCCCTGCGCTCCCCCGTGCGCGTCACCCTCGCCGGGTGGCTCACTCCCGCCGGCCTCGGTGCCCTGCAGATGGTGGGACTCTTCACGGTGCTCGCTGTCGCGTTGCAGTTCTCGTTCGCCAACCCGTGGGCGGCGCTCGGCATCCTGTTGTTCGCCTCGGCGACGTACGCCGCGATCGTCCTGGCACTGAACGTCTGGCTCGGATCGGTCGGGCAGTTCCTGGGTCTCGTGCTCATGGTGCTGCAGCTCGTCACCGCCGGCGGCACGTTCCCTTGGCAGACCCTTCCCGGCCCGCTCGCCGCCCTGCACCACGTGCTCCCCATGGGATACGTCGTGGATGCCATGCGGCAGGTCATGTACGGGGGCGACGTCTCGCGGGTCGCACCGGACCTGCTGGTGCTCGGTGCGTGGATGGTGGGCGGCGTCCTCGTCGCCGCGATCGGGGTCACCCGGATGACGCACCACCGCACGCTGCGGGATCTGCAGCCGAGCCTCATCGGCTGACGGCGGCGGGCGGGGCGGGGCGCTACGGCGCAGCGTCGGGGCGCGCCCGCGGAGGCAGTCAGGCGGCCGCCGCGGCGTGCGGCCGGGCCGTCACCGCGCCCGGGGTCAGCCGCCGCGGCGCGGGTCAGGCGGGCAGCCGCACCTCGAAGACCGTCCGGCCGGGGACGCTGTCGACGGCGATGCGTCCGCCGTGCGCCTCGGTGATGGCCCGGGCGATCGACAGGCCGAGGCCGGTGCTGCCGGCGTCGCGGTTGCGGGCGTCGTCGCCGCGGGCGAAACGGTCGAACAGCCGCGCCGCGAGCGCCGGGTCGATGCCGGGCCCCGTGTCCGCGACGCGCAGCACGGCCTCCCCGCCCTCCCGCGCGAGCGACAGCGTGACCACCGTGCCCGGCGGCGTGTGCGTCTGCGCATTCCGCAGCAGGTTCGCGACGACCTGACGCAGGCGGTTCTCATCACCCGTCACGGCGATGAGGTCGTCCGTCATGTCGAGGCGCCAGTCGTGGGTCGCGTCGGCTGCCTGCGCGTCGCTCACGGCGTCGATCGCGAGCAGCGTCAGCTCCACCTCGTCGTGGCGCAGCGGCTGACCGGCATCCAGGCGGGCGAGCAGAAGGAGGTCCTCGACGAGGGATGCCATGCGCCGGGCCTCCGACTCGATGCGATCGAGCGAGCGGGCCTGCGTGGGCGTCATCGGGGCGCCCTCGCCGAGGGAGAGCTGCGCATAGCCGCGCACGCTGGCGAGCGGCGTGCGGAGCTCGTGACTGGCGTCCGCGATGAAGCGGCGCAGCTGGTCCTCGCTGTGCTGCCGCGCCTCGAGGGAGGCCTGGACGTGACCGAGCAGGTCGTTCAGCGACGCCCCCACGCGTCCCACCTCGGTGTCGCCGTCGGTGTCGGCCGGGGCGACCCGGTCGGGGATGTCGACGGCCCCCTCCGCGAGCGAGAGCGTCGACACCCGCTGGGCGACCTCCGCCACGCGGTCGAGCGGCCGGAGGCTGCGCCGCACGAGCCACGATAGCCCGACGACCGCGATCAGCAGCGTCACCGCCGAGACCGCGACGAGGATGACGGTGAGCGCGGTCGTCGTCGCCGTGACGTCGGCCTGCGACGTCCCCGCGTAGACCGTGGTGCCGTCGCGGTCGGCCGCGGCCACGCGGAACGAGCCCAGATCGCCGCCGAGGTCCACGGTCTCGACGGTGCCGTCCGCCGGAACCGCCGCCTCCAGCTGCGCTAGCTGGGTCTCGCTCAGGTCGACCTGGGTGCCGTCCGAGCGGGTGTAGCCCGACATGCGGACGCTCCCGTCGGCATCGACCACCGCTTGCAGAGACCCGATCCGGGGCGCCGGGTCGCCGGCATCCATCCCGGGAGGCCGTCCGGCGTCGGAGGGCGGCTCGCCCGATCCGCGACCGGCGACGAACGAGAGCCCTTCGGTCACCTGCTGGTCGAGGCGGTCGAGCACGAATGACCGCAGCGAAAGGATCGTCGCAAGGCTCATCACCACGAAGGCCAGCGCGACGAGGGCGCTGGTCCCGACGACGAGCGTGCGCCGGAGGGTCCACCGGCGCCGGCTCATGAGGCCTTGATCGTGTAGCCGACGCCGCGCACCGTGTGGATGAGGGGCTCGCCGAGCGTGTCGATCTTCTTCCGCAGGTACGAAACGTAGATCTCGACGACGCTGCCGGTGCCGCCGAAGTCGTAGCTCCACACCTGGTCGAGGATCTGCGCCTTGCTCAGCACCCGCCGCGGGTTCTGCATCAGGTACCGCAGGAGCTCGAACTCCTTGGCGGTGAGCTTGATCGGGACGCCGCCCCGCTCCACCTCGTAGGACTCCTCGTCGAGGGTGAGATCGCCCACCCGCAGCCGCGTCTCCGCCTCGGCGGCGGCGGCGACGTGGCGGCGGGCCATCCCGCGCAGGCGCACCACGACCTCCTCGAGGTTGAACGGCTTCGTCACGTAGTCGTCGGCTCCGGCCGAGATCCCGGCGATGCGGTCCTCCACGGCGTCCTTGGCCGTGAGGAACAGCACGGGCGCGTCGTTCCCCGCCGCGCGGACCCGACGGAGCAGCTCCATCCCGTCCAGGCCCGGCATCATGATGTCGAGGACGAGCAGATCCGGCCCGAACTCACGGATCACGTTCAGCGCCTCCTGGCCGTTCGCCGCGGTGCGCGTGTCCCACCCCTCGTTCTGCAGCGCCATGCGCAGCAACTCGCTGAGGTTCGCCTCGTCATCGACGACGACGGCGCGGATCGGCGACCCGTCGGGGCGGGTGAGCGGCAGGGGGCGTGAGGACATGGATGCCAGCATGCACGCTGTCACGCCGCCGCGCCACGCGGCATAAGTGCTTCATAGAAACGGTGAGGGAGCGGTGAGGGTCCCGTTCCTACCGTCTCCCTGACGGCCGCACTCCGCGTCCGGAAGGAGAACCATGTACGGCACCTACCTGCGGCGCGAACTCGCCGGCCGCACCAAGCAGACGGTCATCGTCGCGGTCGGGCTGGCGATCGCCATCGCGCTCGTGATCGTCGTGAACGCCCTGTCGGCGGGCGTGCGGGACGCGCAGACGCAGGCGCTGTCGACGGTCTACGGCGTCGGCACCGACCTGACCGTCACCGGCGCGCAGACGCAGCCGGGAGAGGGCGGGGGCGGTCCCCGCTTCGACTTCGGCGCCGACGACGGGGCGACCAGCGACGGCACGACGACCCTCAGCCAGTCGCGCCTCATGACCGACATGATGCGGGGGACCCTGGATGCCGCCACCGTCTCGACCGTCACCGGTCTGGACGGCGTGTCCGGCGCCACGGGAGCCCTCGCCCTGACCAACACGACCTTCTCGGGGCAGATCCCCGAGCGCAGCACGGACACGGGCACCGAGGGCACCGCCCCGGACGGGCAGGGCATGGGCCAGCCCCCCGCCGGCGGTCCCGGCGGTGACGGCGGCAGCGCCTTCGGCGTCGACTCGTTCAGCGTGCTCGGGGTCGACCCGGCGGCATCCATCGGTCCGCTCTCTTCCGTGACCGTCTCCGAAGGCCGGGCCCTCGCGGCGAGCGACGCCGGCGCGAACGTCGCGGTGGCGGACGCCACCTACGCGGCGAGCGCCGGACTCACCGTCGGCGGCACGGTCGACGTGGGCGGCACGGCGATGGAGATCGTCGGGATCGTCTCCTCCGCCTCCGCCGACGCGGACACCGCGGCGAACGTCTACCTCCCCCTCGATGTCGCGCAGACCCTCGCGGGCGTGGGTGATGTGGTGTCGACCGTGTACGTGCAGGCCGCCTCGGCGGACGCCATCGACGCGGTCCAGAGCGAGATCTCGACCGCCCTTCCGGACGCCACCGTGAGCTCGCAGTCCGAGCTGGCGTCGACCGTGTCCGGCTCGCTGTCCAGCGCGTCGTCGCTCATCACGAACCTCGGCACCTGGCTGTCGATCGTCGTCCTGGTCGTCGCGCTCGCCCTCGCGGTCCTCTTCACCATCTCCGGCGTCGCCCGCCGCACCCGCGAGTTCGGGACGCTCAAGGCGATCGGCTGGTCGAACGGCCGCATCGTCCGGCAGGTGGCCGGCGAGTCCCTGGCGCAGGGGCTGCTCGGCGGCGTGGCCGGCCTGATCCTCGGGCTCGGCGGCATCCTGCTCGTCAACGTCATCTCCCCCACGGTGTCCGTGGCCGCCGAGACCACCGGCGGACCGGAGGGCATGGGCGGTCCCGGCGGCGGCGCTCCCGGCGGCTTCGGCCAGGCGGCGGCCCAGGCGACCGACATCGTCCTCAGCGCCCCGGTGACCCCCGTCGTCGTCCTCGCCGCGGTCGGCATCGCCGTCCTCGGAGGCGTGCTCGCCGGCGCCTTCGGCGGATGGCGCGCCGCTCGCCTCAGCCCCGCCGCCGCCCTCCGCTCGGTCGCGTGAGCGGCCCCCTCGTCCTCGAAGGAGACATCATGACCCTCACCGCCCCCACTCTCACCGCCACCGCGTACCGCCTCCGGGGCGTCACCCGCACCTACCGCCAGCGCGACCGCACCGTCCAGGCCCTGGCCGGCATCGACCTGGAGATCGCCGCGGGCGACTTCGTCACCATCCAGGGCCCCACCGGCGGCGGCAAGTCGACGCTGCTGCAGATGCTCGGCGCGCTCGACCGTCCCAGCACCGGATCAGTGATGCTGGGCGAGCTCGACATCGCCCGCGCCGGCAACCGCGAGCTGGGACGCGTGCGCGCCGAGCAGATCGGTTTCGTGTTCCAGGGCTTCAACCTGATCCCCACGCTCACCGCGGCCGAGAACGTCGACATGGGCCTCGAGCCGCTCGGACTCGATCGGGACGAGCGCGCCCGGCGCGTCACCGAGTCGCTCGCGCGGGTCGGCCTGGCCGATCGCGCCGATCACCGGCCCGGCGAGCTGTCCGGCGGTCAGCAGCAGCGCGTCGCGATCGCCCGCGCGGTCGCCAAGAGGCCGCGGGTCCTGCTGGCGGACGAGCCCACCGGCAACCTCGACGAGCGGATGCGCGACGAAATCCTCGACGTGCTCGAGACGCTCAACGCCGAGGGGCTGACGCTCGTCGTCGTCACCCACGATTCCGCCGTCGCCCGTCGCGCCCGTCGCCGCCTCCGTCTGGCGAAGGGCGTCGTCGCCGACATCACGCACGCGTGACCTCACGAGGCGCGGGGGACGGGCGTTCGCTGCCGTCCCCCGCGCCCGCGCGTCAAGTCCCGGCCCCCCGCGAAATGGGGCGCTACAGTCGGTCCACAACGACCGCGAGGAGACCCGATGGCCGCCCGCAACACCCGGCTGATGCAGTGCACGCCCGACGATGTCTTCGCCGTCCTCTCAGACGGCTGGCTCTACCCGGTGTGGGTGGTGGGGGCCACGCGCATGCGGGACGTCGACCCCGGTTTCCCCCGGGTCGGGACGCAGATCCATCACTCCCTCGGAGTCTGGCCGATCATGCTGCACGACGAGACCGAGGTCGTCGAGTGGGCGCCGCCGCAGCGGCTCCGTCTCCGCCCGAGCGCGAGCGTCCTGGGCCGCGGCGTCATCCGCATCGACGTCCGGCCGCATGACGTCGGTGCAGCGGTGACGATGGTCGAGGAGCCGGTGTCCGGTGTCGCCGCGCGGCTCCCCCGCCAGCTGTGGGCACCGCTGCTGCGCCTCCGCAACCACGAATGCCTGAACCGCCTGGCGTTCCTCGCCGAAGGTCGGGCCGCCGAGCGCGCCGCCGGCGAACTGGTGCAGCGGCCGGAGGTGCCGGAGCCCGTGGGCGGGACGCCGTCGCCCGAGGCGCTCGAGGACGTCCGCAGCACCGGACTCTGACCCGCGGGCGGGTTTCCTCGCCGTGACTTGCCCCATATGTACGCGAGGTGCGGGGTCCGGCGTACATCTGCGCCAACTCAGCGCCGAAGCCCGTAGCCGTGACTTGTCCCGTATGTACGCAAAGCGCGGAGTCCGGCGTACATCTGCGCCAACTCACCGCCGAAGCCCTTCGCCGTGGCTCACCGCGGCGGGAACGACCCGCAGGGTCAGCGCTCGGGACGGGACTCCGGCCCGATCGAGCCGCCCTCCTCCGTGCGGTGCTGGAGCTCGTCGACGTAGAGGGACCCCTCGTCGGTCGTGCGGTTGCGATACGCGGCCCGTCCGACCATGTGCGCGGCGAGCGGCGCCGTCGCGAACTGGATGAGGATCACCGGGATGCCGAAGGCGAGCGCCTCCCACGTGCGGAGCGAGAGCACCACGGCGACGACGATGAGCAGCACCCCGAGCACCTGCGGCTTGGTCGCCGCGTGCAGGCGGGTGGGCACGTCGCGCCACCGCAGCAGACCGAGCGTCGCGGTCAGGCAGAGGAGAGCGCCGATCAGCACCAGGACGAGGGCGATCGTGTCGAACACGGCATCCAGTCCGGTCATCTCGGGTTCTCCTTCCGGGCGACGAACCGGGCGACGGCGATCGAGCCGAAGACGCCCACGGCGGCGATGATGAGCATCGCCGGCAGCGACCGGGTGTGGTGGTTGATGACCATGTCCGCCCCGAGGATGCAGAGCACCTCGGTCAGCAGCACGTCCGCGGCGACGGCGCGGTCCAGGATCGACGGTCCGAGGACCATGCGGATGAGCGCCAGCACCGCGGCGACGGCGAAGACGACGAGGATGACGATGGTGAGCGCGGTCATAGGAGCGTCCGTCCGTCGCGAGGGGACTGCGCCGCGTGGTGGGCGTCGGCGTCGGCCGCGGCGATGTCGGCACGGAGGGTCGCCAACTGCTCCCTCGACCCGACGGCACGGGTGATGCGGGCCTCCCAGCCGAGCACGATCCGCCGCTGGTGGTCGGCGTCCTCCGCGGAGCGCACCCCGATCGTGTGCAGGTAGAGGGTGCGGGCCTCGCGGTCCACGTCGACGATGAGGGACCCCGGGATGAGGGATGCCGTGACGGCCGTGTGCGCCATGATGACGTCGTCGTTCACCCGCAGGGGCACGGCGATGATCGCCGCTCCGGGCTGCCGGCGGAAGTCGAGCACCTGCAGCGCGACGATGAGCGAGCCGCGGACGACCGCCCCGAGGAACGTGACCACGAAGATCAGCCCGTACCAGAAGTTGACCCGCCCCGACAGCTCGACGGGCGGCAGGCGGAAGACGCGCGTCACGAAGATCGCGGCCACGAGACCGGTGAGGAACGCGAGCCAGGTGAACTGCCCCCACAGGAGCATCCACAGGGCGACAAGCCACACGAGGAACGGCAGCTGGTGCAGGAACAGCGACATCTGAGACCGGCGCGACGGGCTCATTCGGCCCCCTCGTCCTGCAGCTGCACGAGGGTGACGCCCTCGGCGATGCGCTCACCCGCGCGCAGGCACGCGTCGAGGAGCGGCCCGGCGAACACCGTCAGCGCGATCGTCACCGTGACCATGCCGGCCGTGGCGAGCGTCATGATGCGCGGGATCGTGCGCTTCTCGGTCGAGATGCCGGCCGCCGGGGCGTTGCCGAGGTAGGCGATGCGCTCGACGGTCTCGGGCGAGTCCTCCTGCTCGCGCCAGAACGACAGGTTCCAGGCCCGCATGAGCGCGTACAGCGTGAGGATGGAGGTCACGACGCCGCCGACGATGAGCACCATCATCACCGGCGTCCCGATCTGGGCCGCCGCGTCGAAGAGCGCGTACTTGCCGATGAAGCCGGAGAACGGCGGCAGACCCCCGAGGTTGATCGCCGGGATGAAGTACAGCACCGCCAGCAGCGGCGCGCCCCGCATGAGGCCCTTCACCTTGAGGATCGAGGTGCTCCCCGCCCGGCGCTCGATGAGGCCGACCGCCAGGAACAGCGTCGTCTGCACGATGATGTGGTGGACGATGTAGTAGATCGTCGCCCCGACCGCGAGCGGCGTGTTGATGGCCAGGCCGAAGATCATGTAGCCGATGTGGCTGACGAGGGTGAACGACAGGATCCGTTTGAGCTCGGCCTGGGCCACCGCTCCGAGGATCCCGACGATCATCGTCGCCAGCGCGACCATCATCAGCAGGAAGTTCAGGTCGTTCGAGACGAACAGCTGCGTCTCGGTGCGGATGATGGCGTAGACGCCGACCTTGGTGAGCAGGCCGGCGAAGACGGCGGTCACCGGCGCCGGAGCGGTCGGGTACGAGTCCGGCAGCCAGAACGACAGCGGGAAGACGGCCGCCTTGATGGCGAAGGCGAGCAGCAGCATGAGGTGCAGGATCGTCTGCGTGTCCTGCGGCAGCTGCGCCATGCGCTCGGAGATCTGCACCATGTTGACGGTGCCGAGTGCGCCGTAGACCATCGCGATCGCGGCGAGGAACAGGATCGACGACACCAGCGACACGACGATGTACACGACGCCGGCGCGGATGCGCTGCTCGGTGCTGCCGAGGGTGATCAGCACGTACGACGCGACGAGCAGGATCTCGAACCCGACGTACAGGTTGAACAGGTCGCCCGCGATGAAGGCGTTGAAGATGCCCGCGCCGAGGATGAGGTACGCCGGATAGAAGATCGAGACCGGGGTGTCCTCGTCGTTGTCGGCGGCGCCCTGCCCGATGGAGAAGAGGAGGACCGCCAGCAGGACCACGGCGGTCACGACCACCAGCAGCGCCGCGAGCACGTCGACGTACAGCACGATGCCGAGCGGGATGTCCCATCCCGCGAGCGCGACCGCGATGGGCCCGCTCGTGTCGACGGTCACGAGCAGGACGGCGCCCAGCACGAGCACCGCGGACAGCGACGCGACCGACACGACGATCTGCGTCTTCTTGCGCCGGCCGAAGATGAGGTTGATGGCAGCGCCGAGCAGCGGGATGCCGACGAGCAGGGGCACGAGCGCGCTCATGAGCGGTCACCGTCCTCTCGTCCGTCCGCGGACCCGGCGCCGTCGTCGGTCTCGGAGGGGGTGGATGCCGCCCCGTCCGAGCCGCGGCGGACGCCCGGGCCGTCGCGGCGCACGGCCACGCGGTCGACGGGTGCGTCGTCGACCAGCGACGACAGGTCGCCCTGGTGGAGCACGCGGATGGGCGAGGCGACGTCCCCGACGAAGTCGGTCGTCACGTCCTCGTCGTCGGAACGGGACTCCTCGTCCATGGCGTCCTCAGGCTCGCCGGCCGTGCGCTCGCGCAGGGCGACGTCCTCGGCGTCGTCGACGACGGTGTCGGCCTGGCCCAGCTGCCAGGAGCGGTAGATCAGCGCGAGCAGGAACGCCGAGATGCCGAACGTGATGACGATGGCCGTGAGCGTCAGCGCCTGCGGCAGTGCGTCCGACATCTCCGCGGCATCCGTCTCCCCTCCGTCGTAGAAGGGGGCGATGCCCGGTCGACCCATGACGATGAGAAGCAGGAGGTTGGCGGCGTTGCCGAGCAGCAGGAAGCCGATGAGGACGCGCGTGAGGCTGCGCTCGAGCATGGCGTAGACGCCGCAGGCGAACAGCACGCCCATCACGATGACGAGGACCAGGGAGATGCTCATGGGGCGGCCATCTCCGCATCCTCGGGCAGCTGCGACTGCCGGTCGACCTCGGCGCCCAGGCTGCGGAGCACGTCGAGCACGAGCCCGATCACGACGAGGTACACCCCGACGTCGAAGATGGTGCTGGTGACGAACTCCCAATGACCGATGAGCGGCAGCTCCCCTTCGAAGGTAAAGCTCTGCAGCGGGGCGTAGCCGAAGAAGATCGGCACGATGGCGCAGAGGACGGCGATGGACATGCCGGCACCCAGGAGGCGTCCGGCATCCGTGGGCGCGGCGGCGCCGAGCTCCCAGCGCCCGCCCGCGATGTAGCGCATGACGAGGGCCATGCCCGCGACGAGACCGCCCGCGAAGCCGCCGCCGGGGAGGTTGTGGCCGGCGAAGAGCAGGTAGAGCGACACGACCATGATCGAGTGGAAGAGCACCCGGATGATCATCTCGAGGAGGATCGAGCGGTTCTCCGGCTGCACCTTCGAGCCCGACACCAGCCAGGCCCGGGGGGCGTCGGACTCGCCTTCGCGCGGTGCCCGCACCCCGCTGTCGGTCTCGATCAGGGGGCGGCGGCGCGCGAGTCCCACCACGCTCCGGGCGGTTCCCGAACGGCGGGCGAGGTTGTCGCTGCGGTCGGTGATGAAGACGAGGGACGCCACTCCGGTCGCGGCCAGGATGAGGACCGACAGCTCGCCCATCGTGTCCCACCCGCGCAGGTCGACGAGCGCGACGTTGACCACGTTCCGTCCGTGGCCGATCTCATAGGCGAGCGGCGGCCATTCGAGCGAGATCGGGAGCTCCTGTCGCGCGCCGGTCGCGACGATCGCCACGAGGGCCATGGTCGCGCCCACGCCGACACCGAGGGCCGCGCGCGCGATCGGGTTGACGGAGGCGTTGTGCTCCCCCATCCGCGCGGGCAGACGGCGCAGGACGAGCGCGAACACGACGAGGGTGACCGTCTCGATGAGCACCTGCGTGAGCGCGAGATCGGGGGCGCCGCTCGTCCCGAAGAGGGCGACCATGCCGAGTCCGGTGACCGAGACGAGCACGACGCCCGTGAAGCGCTTGCGCGCCCGGACCGCGAGAATGCCGGCGGCGATCATCACGGGAGCGGCGAGCAGCTGCGTCGGCGACTGCCAGGCGTCCAGCTGCGCGCGCCACTCGCGGGAGGCGAGCAGCGCCGTCCCCTCGGCGACGACGAGGACGATGAAGATCGTCCCGACGTAGAACGGCAGCGAACCACGCTGGAATCGCGCGGTCGTCCATTCCGAGGAGTGGTCGATGGCGCGCAGGACCGCGTTGTACGCGTCGTTGGCCGTGAACGGCAGCACGCGGCGGCGACGGTGCAGCTGCGTGCGTCGGACGATCCAGAAGACGAGCGCGCCGAGGGCGAGCGTGCCGAGGGAGATGAACAGCGCGGGCTCGAGTCCGTGCCAGAGAGCCAGGTGGTACGGGTACTCCGGCTCGGGCACCCCGGCCGTCGCGGCGGGCAGGCCGTCGGCGTAGGGGGTGAGCCACCCGTCGACGATCGGCGCGAGGAAGCCGAGGGCGAGGGATGCCGCGGCGAGCAGCACCGGCGAGGCGAGGAAGCCGATCGGCGGGTCCGGCCAGTCCGTCCGCTCGACCCCGCGCTTGGTCCAGTAGGCGCCCCAGAGGAAGCGGATGCCGTAGGCGGCGGTGAGCGCCGAGCCCGCCACGATGCCGAAGAGGGCGACGAGACCCCAGGCGGACCCCGCCGTCGCCTCGTGCCAGAGCGCGGTCAGCGCCGTCTCCTTCGCCACGAATCCGAGGGTGGGGATGACACCGGCCATCGAGGCGATCGCGATGAAGGACGCCGTCGCCATGACGGGCGCCTGGCGGCCGAGGCCGGAGAGCTCGCCGATGTCGCGCGTGGACAGCTGACGGTCGATGACGCCGACGACGAGGAACAGGCACGACTTGAACAGCGCGTGGCTGAGGAGGAGGGCGACGCCGGCGAGGGCGGCATCCCGGGTCCCGTACCCGAGCATCACGGTCAGGAATCCGAGCTGGCTCACCGTGCCGAACGCGAGGATGCGCTTGAGGTCGCGCTCGCGCAGCGCCTGGAACCCGCCGAGCAGCATCGTGAAGACGCCGAGCGAGATGAGCACGGGTCGCCAGAACGGCGTGTCGGCGAACGCCGGCGACAGTCGCGCGACGAGGTAGATGCCGGCCTTCACCATGGCCGCGGCGTGGAGGTAGGCGCTGACCGGGGTCGGAGCCGCCATCGCGCCGGGGAGCCAGAAGTGGAAGGGGAAGATGGCCGACTTGCTCAGCGCGCCGACGAGCAGCAGCAGCACCGCGATGTCGACGACCGCGCCGGTCGGCGGGTCCGCGAGGACTGCGGAGATGCTCGAGGTCCCCGCCTGCACGACGAGCAGCACGACGCCGATCAGCATGACGAGCCCGCCGAGGGTCGTGACCAGGAGAGCCTGCAGGGCGGCACGGCGACTGGCGGCACGCGCGTGGTAGTAGCCGATGAGCAGATAGGAGAGGACGCTCGTGGCCTCCCACAGCATCACGAGGACCACGAGGTCGTCGGTCAGCACGAGCCCGTACATCGCCCCCGCGAAGGCGAGCAGGACGGCCGAGAACTGCCCGACCCCGTTCGTCTTGCCGCGGAAGTACCAGCGGCAGTAGAGCATGACCAGGGCGCCGACGCCGGTGACCACCAGGGTCAGCAGCCACCCGAGGACGTCCATCCGCATCGAGAGCGAGACGCCGATGGCCGGGATCCACTCGTATTCCTCGAACGGAATCGACCCGCCGAAGACCGCCGGTGCCAGGACGATGGCGTGGGCGAACGCGAGCAGGGGCAGGATCGCGGCGACGTAGAAGGCGCGAGCGCCGATCTTCGCGACGAGGATCGGCAGGAGGAGGGGGACGAGCGCGAACGCGCCGAGGAACGCCAGCAAGGTGGGGCCTCCTCGGGGTCGACGGGCGGATGCCCGGGCTCTCGGGGTGTCGTTCTATTCTACGGGAGGCATCCGTCGCCCATGACGCCGTATCTCACGTGGTAGAGGGCGGGGCGCTCGTCGTCCCGGCCCGGAACGTGCAGACGAGGTCGAGACCGGAGGGCTCGCCGTCCTCGAGCATGGCGGCGACCGCATCACCCGCGGCACGCCCCTTCGCCGTCGCCGGCTGGACCAGCGTCGTCAGCACGTGCGGGGCGAGGCCGTCCACCACAACCCCGTCGAAGCCGGTGACGCTGACGTCCCGGGGGACCTCGAGGCCCGCCTCCTCGGCCGCGCGGATGACGCCGGCCGCGAGGAGGTCGCTCTGCGCGATGACCGCGGTGGGACGCCGCTCCGCGTCGGCGAAGAGCGTGCGGCCCGCGATGGCGCCCTCGTCGATCGAGCTCGTCGCCGCGGCGAGCGCGGGGGCGTCGGGGAAGACGTCGCGCGCTCCCGCGAGCCGGTCGGCCGTCACGTCGACCCGGACCTCCGCGTCGTCGGCGATCCAGCCCCGGCGGCGTTCGGCGTCGGCGGGGAGCGTGACCAGGGCGACGTCGCGGTGGCCGAGCTCGGCGATGTGGCGGGCGGCCTCGCGCTGGGCCTCGCGGTTGTCCAGCAGGACCCGCGGGATCCCCTCACCGGCATCCCCTTCGACAACGACGACCGGGATGCCGCGGGCCCGCACGACCGCGAGGGAGTCGCGCATCCGCGGACTGCAGCCGATCAGCACCGCCGCGTCGATCGGCGCGGTGTGGAGGGAGGGCTCGCTGACGGTCTCGCCGTCGTCGCGCAGCAGGAGCAGGGCGGCGCCGAGGCGGGACACGCCGTCGGCGAGGCCGTCCATCATGTGCGTCGTGACCGGGTCGAGGAAGGCCGTCCCGAGGTGCTGGTCGAAGACGACGCCGACGATGCCGGAGCGTCCCCGGCGGAGCGAGGCGGCCCGGGGGTCCGGCCCGGTGTAGCCGAGCGCCTGGGCGGCAGCGAGCACTCGGGTGCGGGTGGCCTCGGACGTCGGTGTCTTGCCGCTGAACACCACCGAGGCGGTCGACAACGAGACGCCGGCCTCGCGGGCCACGTCCGAGATGGTCGCTCGGCGGGTGCTCACCCCCCGAGGGTACCCCGCGGCACGCCGCGGAACGAATCGATTCGATCGACGCCGAAACGATTCGGTACCATGGCCGCATGGACACCACCCTGACGCGCTCCCAGCTCATCCGCTGGCACGTCGCCATCTGCGCGATCTTCCTCGCCAGCGGGCTGAGCATCGCCACCTGGGCGTCGCGCGTGCCCGCCATCCGCGGGTCCCTCGGCATCGAGAACTCGGGCGTCGGACTGCTGCTGCTCGGCATGGGGGTGGCATCCATCACCGGTCTCTCCATCGCGCCCGCCGTGATGGCGCGGATCGGCGTGCGTCGCGGCATGCTCGCCGCACTCGTCCTCGTCGGCGTCGGGGTGATCGTCGTCGGCATCGGGTCGGACGTCGTCCAGCTCTTCGGCGTCGCCCTCATCGGACTGGCCGTCTTCGGCTTCGGCAACGGCGCGGTCGACGTGATGATGAACGTCGAGGGAGCCGCACTCGAGAAGACCACCGGCCGCACGATCATGCCGCTGCTGCACGCCTTCTTCAGCTTCGGCACGGTCATCGGCGCCGGCCTCGGGTTCGTCGCGGTGAGCCTGCAGATCTCCGTCCTCGCGCACTGCACGGCCATCGGACTGGTCATCCTCGCCGTCGCCCTGATCGCCGTCGCGAACGTCCCGGTGCGGGAGGGGACGATGGATGCCGCCTCCCCGGCCGAGCGCGCGCACTGGCGCGAGCGGCTGCACGCCTCGCTGGCCGCCTGGCGCGAGCCCCGCACCTACACGCTCGGCGTCATCATGCTCGGCATGGCGTTCGCGGAGGGGAGCGCGAACGACTGGCTGCCCTCGGCCGTCGTCTTCGGACACGGCGCCCCGGAGGAGGCGGGCCCCGCCGTGCTCGCCGTCTTCTCCGTCGCGATGACGGTCGGCCGCATCCTGGGCGGACCGGTCGTGGACCGGTTCGGCCGGGTCGTCGTCCTCCGGGTCCTCGCCGCCACCGCCGCGGGCGGCCTGCTGCTGTTCATCCTCGCGCCGTTCGGTCCGCTCGTCTTCGTCGGTGCCGCCCTCTGGGGCCTGGGCGCCTCGCTCGGCTTCCCCATCGGCATGTCGGCCGCCGCCGACGACCCGGCCAAGGCCGCCTCGCGCGTGGCCGCCGCCGCCACGATCGGCTACGTCGCGTTCCTCTGCGGCCCGCCCGTGCTCGGCTGGATCGGCGACCACATCGGCCTGCTGCCGACGCTGCTCATCGTGGTCGTGCTGATCGTGGCATCCGGTCTCTTCTCCGGCGCCGCGCGACCCCTCCCCGTCGAGAAGCCGACGACGGCCCAGCCCGTCCGTCGCGATTAGGCTCGTCGGGTGCGCCTCGTCATCGCCCGCTGCTCCGTGGATTACACGGGCCGCCTCAACGCCCACCTGCCCCTGGCCACCCGGCTGCTGGTGCACAAGGGCGACGGTTCGCTGCTCGTGCATTCCGACGGCGGCTCCTACAAGCCGCTCAACTGGATGAGCCCGCCGTGCGCGCTCACCGTCGAGCAGCCCGATGCGACCGACATCGAGGACGGCGTCGTCGAGCGCTGGCGCGTCACGCACGCGAAGAGCGGCGACGCGCTGCTGGTCCGCATCCACGAGGTCATCCACGACACGTCGCATGAACTGGGCGTCGACCCGGGTCTCATCAAGGACGGCGTCGAGGCCGACCTGCAGCGCCTGCTCGCGGAGCAGGTGTCGGTGGTCGGCGACGGTCTGACGCTGGTCCGCCGCGAGTACCCGACCGCGATCGGGCCCGTCGACCTGCTCCTGCGCGACGACGACGGCGGCACGGTGGCGATCGAGGTCAAGCGCCGCGGCGACATCGACGGCGTCGAGCAGCTCACCCGTTACCTCGAGCTGCTGAACCGCGACCCCCTGCTCGCCCCCGTCAGCGGGGTCTTCGCGGCGCAGGAGATCAAGCCGCAGGCGCGGGTGCTCGCCACCGATCGCGGCATCCGGTGCCTCACCCTCGATTACGACGAGATGAAGGGCGTCGACTCGGGCGCCCCCCGCCTCTTCTGACGCGCACCGGCGGACGGCGCCCCGCGCGGCGGGCCGGACGCGGCGGCGGGTAGCGTGGGGTCCATGGCTGAGCGCTCCCCCTGGTCGTGCGTCCTCTGGGACGTGGACGGCACCCTCGTCGACGCGTCGGAGGGCATCCTCCGTCGGTTGACGATCACCCTCGAGCACTTCGGGCGTACCGCGCCGCGCCGCGACGAGCTGTCGCGCTGGATCGGCCCGCCGATGTTCGAGTCGTTCCAGGAGAACGTCGGGATGACGCCGGAGGAGGCCACCGAGGCCGTCGCGTTCTACCGCGGCCTCAACAAGAAGGAGGGCTACACGGTCAGCGCACAGCTCTACCCCGGAGTGGGCGAGATCGTGCGCGACCTGCACGCCGCCGGCGTGCCGCAGTCCACCGCCAGCTCCAAGCCCGAGGTGCAGGTCGTGGCCCTCATGGAGCACTTCGGACTCGCTCCGGTGCTCGAGGCCATGGTGGGCGCCACTCCCGACGAGCGGACGTTGAGCGCGAAGTCGGACATCGTCAAGGAGGCCCTCCGGCGTCTGGATGCCGCCGGCCACGACGTCTCCCGCCCCGTCCTCATCGGCGACCGCCATCACGACGTCGAGGGCGGCGCCATCGCGGGCGTCCCCGTCGTCTTCGTCCGGTGGGGCTTCAGCTGGCCGCACGAGGCGGACGGGTCCGTCGCCGCGGTCGACACCGCCGACGAGCTGCGCGCGGTGCTGCTCGTGTCCGACGACGTCTCCGTCGGTGGCTGAGCTCCCCTGGCTGGTGCCCCTCGGCATCGGCCTCGTCGCGGTCCTCTTCGCCGCCGCCCTGACGATCCTCGTCGTCCGCCTCTCCCGGCGGTCGCCGCGCGCGCGGGAGGCCGCCCGAGCGGCCCGCCGCGAGGCCGAGACCGCGCTGCTGCGCCTCGACGACGCCGTCGACGACCTGGACATCGCCGTCGAGGCATCCGGTGCCCTCATCGATGGTCCGGACGAGCTCCGTCGCGCCCGCGCCGCCGCCGCTCGGACGCGCGATCGCGGATACACGGAGGTCGCGACGCTCCGGGCCCCCAACCGCATCCCCGCGGAGGTGCGCGCGGATGCCGTCCGCATCCGCGGGCGCCTGAGCGACGCCGTGGCGCGGGTCGAGCGGACCCGCGCGGAACTCGACTCCTGGGCCGACGCGCACCGACCCCTCGCCGACCGCCTCGCCGCCGCCCGGGCGCGCCTGGACGAGACGCTCGCCGCCACCGGCGATCCCGCCCCGCTGCAGGAGGCGCTGCGACGCCGGTTCGACGTCGAGGACATCGCCGACGCCGAGTCCGCGGCACGTCAGGCCGCAGACGCCCGCGCCGCGGCGGACGACGCCCTCGCCGCCGGGGAGGCGGACAGCCCGCACCGGGCCACGCGGGCCACCCGCGTCCTCGCGCGGTCGCTGCGCGGCATCGAGGAGATGCACCGCTCGGCGCTGCAAGCGGCCGAGAACGTCGAGCGGGAGATCGCGACCGTCCGCGTCGAGCTGACCGGCCGTCCTGACCTCGCCGACGCGGCCGGCGCCGTGGACCGCGCGGCGGAGACCGCCACACGCCGTCCGCGAGCGGCGATCGCGGCCGTCGCGCGCGCCCGGGAACGGATGGACGCCGCGCCCCTCGGCTCCGTCACGACGCGTCAGCGCATCGAGGCGGCGCGTGCGGCTCTCCCGGGGACGCTCGCGTGCGCGCGGACCGCGCTGACGGCCGCGGAGACCGCCGCGGACGGCGGACCGCTGGACGCGCGGCTCCGCCGGCAGCAGGCGCGGCGGGAGCTGGCCGCGGCGCGAGCGGCCACCGACCCGGTCAGCGCGCTCGTGGCCGCTCGGGCGGCGTGGAGCGACGCACTCGAGGCATCCGCGTCCTGACGGGCGTCGGGACGCGGGACGCGCGTCAGAGCGGGCGGATGTTCTCCGCCTGCAGGCCCTTGGGGCCCTGGGCGATCTCGAACTCGACGCGCTGGTTCTCCTCGAGCGAGCGGTAGCCGCCCGACTGGATGGCGCTGTAGTGGGCGAAGACGTCCTGACCGCCCTCATCCGGAGCGATGAAGCCGAAGCCCTTCTCCGAGTTGAACCACTTGACGGTGCCCTGCGTGCTCATCGATTCGCCGTTTTTCGCTCTAGCCGACGCCGAGCGCGCCGGTCGATGCCCACAAAGGTAGCGGCGAGCGCGGATCGCCCGCGAGCCCGTAATCCAAACGTTGCATCGCGTGACGGTGAACGATCGCGCGAACCCCCTGAAGCCCATACGACGCCCGGGCCGAGCTTCGCTCAAAGGCCCGGGCGTCGACGGATCCCCCCGGATATGCCGCGCAGAAGCGCGACGGCGATCACTTTACAACCGCAGACAGCCGCTGTGCGACATCGAAGCTGTGAATTTCGCCTGTCAGGCGGAATGTTGTGGTACTCCGCCCCCGTAAGATGCCCCTGATGAACACTCGCCGACGCGCTTCCGCTCTCGTCGACGAGGCGTACGCCGCCCTCGGAGACGCGATCGTGGACGGCCGCCTGCAGCCGGGTGATCGGCTGCGGGACGTGGTCCTCGCCGAGCACATGGGCATCTCCCGCACGCCCGTCCGCGAGGCCCTGCAGCGCCTGGAACGGATCGGCCTGGTCGAGGTCGCAGCCAACCGGTACACCCGCGTGTCCCCGGTGTCGGAGCGGGCCCGTTCCGACATGCGCGAGTACGTGGTCCACATGATCGCCACGACGATGTACGTCACCCTGCTCCGCACGGACAACGACGACGACGTGGCCCGCGGAGCGGAGCTGCTGCAGGCCATGGGCCGGGCGGAGACCTCCCCGGAGTACGTCGAGGCCGGACTCGAGGTCCTCACCCACTTCACCCGCGCGAGCCGCAACGGCGTGTTCCGCGAGACGCTGCGTCAGGCCGACCTCGTGGTCCGCCGCAACCTCGAGGGATGGGCCCCCTCCGTCACCGACCCCGTCGCGCGGGCGGACCTGTTCGCAGACCTGCACCGCGCCGTCGGCGAGCGCGACCACCGGCACGCGACGGTCTTCTTCCTCGCCCTGCACGGGCGGTTCTGACCAGCGGACCCGTTCGCCGCCGACTCGCAAGGGTCGCGCGGGTCCTTCCGCAGCCCCCTAGGGTGACCGCATGCCCCGAATCGAGCTGCGAGACGTGACCGACGAGGACCGGGATGCCGCCTTCCCTCTCCTGCAGGACGGGTCGCCGACGTGGCGGCGCGCGGCGTTCGCCGAACGGTCCGCGTTCGACGCCTGGATCGACGAGCAGTTGACCGACGACGCGGTGATGCTCCAGGCGGTCGTGGTCGACGGCGACCCGCGCGGACTCTCCGCCGTGCTGCCCGTCGACGACGACCGCGAGATCGTCTTCGCCCTCCTGCCCGGCACGGACGCGGCCGTCACCGGCGAGGTCGTCCGCCAGCTCACGGCCCGCGAGGCCACCCGGCCCCTGTACGCGTGCGTCTCCGTCGAGAACGACCCCGCGCACGACGTCCTCGCCGGGATCGGCTTCGTGGAGTCCGAGCGCGACGACGACGAGATCGTCTACGTTCTGCCTCCCACCCTGGAGTGAGGGCGGACCCCGTCGCGCGTTTGTCAAGCGCAGTCTGGGCGCATCCCCCCGGGGTCACACTCGGGAGATGACGACCGAATCCCCCGACGCCGAGAACCTCCCCGACGAGCAGGCGGCCCGTCCGTTCGGCTCCTGGCTGACGCTGATCAACGGCGGCGAGTAGCCGCCGAGCCATGACGTCCGGCCCTGACGACGATGCAGCACCGGAGGATCGCGCTTCGCACGAGGCGCGGGCGCTCACGGGGCTCGTCGCCGCGCGGTACGGACTGGCTCTCCGCGAGCTCGTCCCGATCGAGGGCGGATGGGATCCCGCCGCATCGGTCTGGACGGGCCGGGATGCCGCCGGCGCCCAGTACGGGGTCAAGGTGACCACGCGGGACGTGACGTTCGGCCTGACCGTCGCCGGGTCGCTCGCGGGTGAGGGGGCGACGGGCATCGTGCACCCCCGGCCCACCCTGGACGGCGGTCTGTGGACCGTCGACGACGGACGCCTGATCACCGTCTTCGACTGGGTGGACGGCGTCGACGCGGTCGACCTGGGTCCGGACAGCGTCGACTGGCTCTCTCTCGGCCGGATGCTGCGCACCGTGCACGACCACCCCGCCCCTCCCGACGTGCGGCCCCACCGTCGTGGCATCCGTCGGGTCCGGAAGTCCCTGCGCGCACTGGTCGGCGACGTCGACGTCGCGCTCCGGGACGCCCCCGCCGTGCTCGCGGAGAGATGGGATGCCACCCGCCCGCGGCTGCTGCGACTCGTCGAGGCCGAGCGGGCGCTGAAGACCCTCCGCGCACCGTCCGTCCGCGTCACCACCCACGGCGACCCGCACCTGGGCAACGTCCTCCTCGATGCGGACGGCCGCCCCTGGCTGATCGACTTCGACGAGGCCTCCATCGCCCCGCGGGAGCTCGACCTGATGCTCGTCGAGCTCGGCGTGCTCTTCGACACCCCGCTCACCGACGCGCACCGCGCACTCTTCCGCGAGGGCTACGGCACCGACATCGTCGTCGACCGTCAGCGCATCGCCCGGTTCGGCTGCGTCCGAGCCGTCGAGGACGCCACCGCCGCGTTCCTCGCCGCGCTGGACCGCGCGGACCCCGCAGACCCAGCCCCTTCTCGCATGCTCGACGGCGTCCTCGGCCCCCAGGGCCTCGTGACGCTCGTCGAGTCCGAACTCGATCGGCTGCCCCTCAGCCGCGAGTTCACCGACATGAAAGTTGACCGATGAAGACCACACGAATGCTGGGCTCCGCCGCCACGGTGGCGGCGGCCGCCCTCGCCCTGAGCGGTTGCGCCGGGTTCACCGGCGGCGGGAACGACACGACGGAAGGCACCCTGACCTTCACGACCTGGTCCAGCGAGTCCGAACAGGCCGCCTTCGAGCAGCTCGTCGACGAGTTCGAGGCGCAGAACGACGGCGTCACCGTCGAGCTGAACGTCGTCCCCTACGACCAGATGTTCACCAACATCGACGCGCAGCTGTCGGCCGGCAGCGCGCCGGACGTCTTCCGCGTCGACTACGGCAACCTGGGCGTCTACTCCAGCCAGGACCAGCTGCTCGACATGAGCCCGTACGTCAGCGACGAGGAGATCGCGCAGTTCACGCCGGCCATGTGGGAGGCGATCTCCTACAACGGCACCCCGTACGGCGTCCCGCACCAGACCGACGTGTCGGCGCTGCTGGTCAATACCCAGCTGCTCGCGGACGCGGGGATCACCGACCTGCCCACCACGCAGGCCGACGCGTGGACCTGGGACGAGTTCGCCGAAGCGGCCGCGACGCTGAAGGCCTCCCTGCCCGCCGACACCTATCCGTTCGTCTACAACTGGCAGCTCGGCGGCACGCCGCGCTGGCTGAGCTGGCTGTTCCAGGCCGACGGACGCCTGTTGGAGGAGGACGGGGTGACACCCGCGATCGACTCCGCCGCCGGTACCGAGGCGCTCGACTTCACCCGCTCGTTCTTCGAGAACGGCTGGGTGCCCCCGACCAGCTCGGTCAAGGGCGCCACCTACGCCGACGCGTTCTTCACGGAGGAGTCGGTCGCCATGGCGTTCGTCGGCTCGTTCGTCGTCCCCGACATCGAGAACCTCGCCGGGTTCGAGTGGACCGCCCTCCCGATGCCCGTGGACGAGCGCGGGGCCACCGACCTCGGCGGCAACGCCCTCGTCGCGACCAGCGGGACGGACCAGCCCGAGCTGGCGGCCGAATTCCTGAAGTTCATGGTCGAGGCGGACAACATGTCGGCGTTCTGCGCGGCAACGAACGAGCTGCCGACGCGGGTCGACATCGACCCCTCGTCGATCGACTTCGCCGTGCGGCCCGATGTCATGCCCGTGTTCGTCGAGCAGGCGGCGACGATCCAGCCGTCCGATGTCGAGCAGCTGACCTCGCGGTACCTCGCGCCGATCGCGGTCTCGATGCAGGACCAGCTCGAGGCGGCGTTCGTGAACGGGCAGAGCACCGCCGACACGCTGGCGAACCTCACCTCGGCCATCCGCCAGGCGACCGGCTCATGACGGTCGCGTCCGCCGGCGGCCGGTTCGGCGTCGCGCCGGCGACCCGGCCCCGGCGGGCGCGCGTCCGCGAGACGCTGACGGGGTACGGCTTCATCGCGCCGAACATGCTGTTGATGGGGCTGTTCCTCTTCGTCCCCATCGTCTTCGCGGTGCAGCTGTCGTTCACGCGCTTCCAGGGCTTCGGCGATCCGGAGTTCGTCGGCCTCGCCAACTACTCCCGGATGGTGGCGGACCCGGTGTTCTGGCAGAGCCTCGGGAACACCCTCCTCTTCACCGCCATCACGGTGCCGGTGGAGTTGATCGGCGGCCTCGGCCTGGCGGTCCTCCTCAACTCGGTGCTGCCGGCGAAGGGCGTGTTCCGCACCATCATCGTGCTGCCGCTCGTCATCTCCGGCGTCGCGTCCGGCATGATCGCGGTCACGATCTTCAGCGAGGGCTCGGGCATCATCAACAAGACGCTCCAGGCGGTCGGACTGAGCCCGGTCGCCTGGCAGTCCGACGGGACGGCGGCCTTCGTATCGGTGATGATCACCGCCATCTGGCTGCGCATCGGCTTCAACATGGTGATCTATCTGGCCGGGCTGCAGAGCGTCTCGCCCGAGCTGTACGAGGCGGCGCGACTCGACGGCGCGGGGCGGTGGCAGCTGTTCCGCCACATCACGACCCCGCTCGTCGGTCCGTCCACGTTCTTCCTGCTGATCATGAACGTCATCGCATCGTTCCAGGTGTTCGACATCGTCTTCGTCATGACCGGCGGCGGCCCGGGCTTCTCGACCTCGGTGCTCGGCACGTACGCCTACCGGAACGGGTTCCAGATCCGCGAGCAGGGCTACGGCGCCGCCCTCGGCGTCGTGATCCTCCTCATCACCCTTCTCTTCACCTACATCCAGTGGCGCACGAGCCGTTCGCGCGACACCGTCGAGTGAGAGGCATCCATGACCTCCTCCACCCTCACCCAGATCGGCCCGGTCGGTCAGCCGCCCGCGCCGGTCGAGCCGGCGCCGCGGCGCCGCGGACGTCGAGACGGATCCCGGCTCGGCCTCGCCGTGCGGATCGCGCTGGCCGTCGTGGCCTCCGCCGTGGTGTTCTTCCCCCTCTATTGGATGCTCGTCATCGCGTTCTCCCCGCGCGGCGAGGTGTTCCGTCCGGGTGGGGTGCAGTTCTGGCCGAGTCAGCTCAGCACCGAGAACTTCGCCACGGTCTTCGCCCGGTTCCCCGTCGCGGAATGGTTCGTGAACTCCGTCGTCATCGGGGCGTTCGTCACCGTTCTGACCGTGACGGTGAACCTGCTCGCGGGGTATGCCTTCGCGCGCATACGCTTCGCCGGTCGCGGCATCCTGTTCATCCTCGCCCTCGCCACGATGATGATCCCCGTCCAGGCGATCATGGTGGCGCAGTTCCGCCTGGTCACCGGACTGCAGCTGGCCGGCACCTACTGGTCGGTCATCCTGCCAGGCGCCGCGGCCGCGTTCGGGCTCTTCCTGGCTCGGCAGTTCTTCCTCAGCATCCCGCAAGAGCTGATCGAGGCCGCCCGCATGGACGGCGCCGGCCACCTGCGCACGTTCGCGCAGATCGTGCTGCCGCTCAGCAAGCCGCTCATCGCGGTCCTCACCCTCCTGACGCTGCTCGGCAGCTGGAACGACTTCGCGTGGCCGCTCATCGCGTTGAAGGACCCGGCCCTGTTCACCCTGCCGATCGGCCTGCTGTACCTGAAGGGGCAGTCCACCCCCGATTACAGCGCCAGCATGGCGCTCGCGCTCATCTCGGTGATCCCGATGGTGGTGCTGTTCCTGCTCTTCCAGCGCTACTTCGTGCAGGGCTTCGCGCGCAGCGGCATCCGGTGATCCCTCCCGCCGACCGGCGGCGAGCGCACCACTGAACCGCTACCGATTCGAGCGAATACGTATAGCGGCCAGCCGCCGGACGTCGCTAGCTTTTCGGCGAGCGTCGTCCGGCACCGGCGGCGCTCCGCACCTCCTCATCCCGGTCGCCAATCCCGAGGGGGCGCCGTCGGCGGGGGTCCAAGATCCCGGATCCCCGCCGACCGTGTGCGCGCCGCGGTGGAACGCCACCTCGTCCGCGATCGTTCCGGGCTCGGGATGCCGCCGGCGTCTCGTCGCGCACGACGTTCTCGCCCGATGGCAAGGGGCGACTCGTGGGGCCCTCGCGCGGTTGACTGAGCGCAGCAGCGGCATCCACGAGGAGGAGCACATGTCCGGTCACGATCACACCCGGCCGCGGGACATGCGTGCCGACCTCGAAGCGCGGCTGGACGCGGCCCGCGCCCTCGTTCAGAGCTCGCTGCACGGTATCCCGGACGAGACGCTCCGGAAGGAGCTCATCCCCGGCCGCCCGTCCATGCTCGGGATCGCACGGCACACCGCCTTCGTCGAGGCCGTGTGGTTCGGCGAGGCGGTCACCGGCCGGCCGCGGAAGGAGCTCGGCGTCCCGACCTCGACCGCGGCCTCGTGGAACGACCGGAAGACCGACACCGCCGAGTCCGTGGCCCAGCTGTGCCGGGAGGTGCAGCAGCACGGGGACGAGAACCTGCGAGCCGTCCCCCTCGACGAGGTGGCGTCGTCCTCGCGCGAGATGACGACGCACGCGCTCCTGCTGCACGTGCTGGACGAGCTGTCGTGGAACACCGGGCAGCTCGACATGCTGCGCTCGATCGCCGTGCGCTGAGCGGCGACGCCGCGGCATCCGTCGGTCGTCGGGCGACGAGCGCCGTGCGCACCCCGGGACCCGGCGGGCGAGCCCGGCGCTCTCGGCTAGCATGCAGACGTGCCGTCCCGCCCGGGGCGCCGGAGCGGAGAAGGAGGACCCGTGCTGTCGGTCGTCCTCGCCCTCGCCTCGGCCGTCGCGTACGGGGCGAGCGACTTCTTCGGCGGTCTCGCCTCGCGACGGGTCGAGGCGCTGCGGGTCATCCTCGTCAGCTACCCGGTCTCGGCGGTCCTCATCCTCGTCGCGGCACCGTTCGTCGGGGGCGGCCTGTCGCTGCCGGCGCTGCTCTGGGGCAGCGCGTCCGGCGTGGCGACGGCGCTGGCCATCTGGTGGTTCTACATCGCCCTCGCCGAGGGGCCGATGAGCGTCGTGTCGCCCGTGACGGCGGTCCTGGTCGTCGTCATCCCGGTGATCGCGGGGGTGCTGTTCGGCGAGCGGCCGACTCCCCTGGCGTTCGGCGGGATCGCGCTGGCGGTCGTCGCGATCGCCCTGGTCAGTCGCGAGGGCACGCAGGCCCACGTCGAGGACGACGTGCGGCGGTTCACCGCCCGTGTCGCCCGCATCACCGTCGGGGCGGGCGTGCTCTTCGGCCTCAGCTTCGTCTTCACGCACCAGATGCCGGCGGACGGCGGACTGTGGCCCCTCGCCGTGGCCCGCATCGTCGCCGCTCTCGTCGTCATCGGCGTCGCGCTGCGACGGGGACACACCGAGGTCATCCGCGGCAGCACGTTCCGGCTCGCCATCGCCATCGGCCTGCTCGACGTCGTCGCCAACGTGGCGATGCTCTACGCGTTCCAGACCGGTCTGTTGTCGCTCGCCAGCGTGGTCATCTCCCTCTACCCCGCGATCACCGTCGGCCTGGCGATCGGCGTGGTCCGCGAACGCGTCGTCGGCGTGCAGATCGTGGGCATGGTCCTCGCGGTCGCCGCGATCCTCGTCATCGCCCTCGCGGGCTGACGCTCAGTTGGCGGACGACGCGGGGATGCCGCGGCGCGACCGAGCGCGCCCGTCAGACCCGGACGGTCGTTCGAGCCAGGATGCGGTCCAGCGACGAGGGCCGCAGCACCTCGTCGCTGACGATGTAGGCCAGCCCGATGACTCCGGCATGCTCTCCCAGGGTGGATCGGGCAATGGTGAGGTCACGGGTCACGAGCGGCGTCGCCCGCTGGTACACGCGTTCCCGGATCCCCGACATGAGGTTCTCATCGCACTCGGCCAGCATCCCGGACAGGGCGATCACGCGGGGATTCAGGATGCTGACGAGATCGGCGATCGCGTCGCCGACGACGCGGCCCGCCGCGCGAACCCGCCGCACCGTCTCGATGTCGCCGTTGCGGACGAGCTCGACGATGTCCCGGGCGCCGGCGGCGGGGATGCCGACCTCCCGCAGCTCCCGTTCGATTGCCCATCCGCCCGCATAGGCCTCGACGCAGTCGAAGCTGCCGCATCGGCACTCCCGCGGCTCCGGGTCGACGATCGTCGCCCGCGTGTGTCCGATGTCTCCCGCCGCCCCTTTGTCTCCGCGGATGATCTGGCCGTTGAAGACCAGGCCCGCCCCGATCCCGGTGCCGAGCTTGAGGGCGATGACGTTGTCCAGGCGGTGCACGCGCGCTTCGGCGACGGCACGGGCGTTGGCGTCGTTCTCGACCAGCACCGGTGCGTCGTAGTGCGGGGCGAACCACGCCGCGATGTCGAAGCGGTCCCACCCGGTCATGATGGGAGGGTTCACCACGCGGTGCGCCGCGAACTCGACGGGGCCGGGGACGCCGACGGCGATGCCCCAGACCTCGTCGCCGGTGTCGATCGCCCGGAAGGCCTCCAGGACGAGGGAGAGCACCGCCTCGGGGCCGCTCCACACGTCGATGGTGCGCTCGGCATCCGCCAGCGGTGCGCCGGAGAGATCGCACGCGGCCACCGTGAAGCCCGTCGCTCCGATGTCGGCGCACAGGATGACCGCGCGGCGTGCGGAGAAGTCGAAGCGGCTCGAGGGTCGGCCACCGGTCGACTCGCCACCCTCGACCGGGACGAGGAGGCCCGACGCGGTGAGCGTCGACAACCGGTGGTTCACGGTGGTCCGCGACAAGCCGGAGAGGGCGATGACGTCCGTTCTGCTGAGCTGGCCGCGCTCGCGGAACAGGCTCAGAACGTCACTCTCATGCGACCCGCCGTCCATGTCTCCTCCTCGCGTCAGTGCCCTCAGCGTATCTTGCAGGGGGTTGAAAGGCTACCTACTTTTGTGTTGCTAAAACTCAAAAGCGGGTCTACATTGATGCCAACGGCACGCAGCAGTGCCTCCGATCACGAGGGACATTGATGTTCAGCACACACGCTCCGAAGCGTCGGCTTCTTCTCCTCGGCGCACCCGTCGCCGCGGTCGCACTCGCACTGGCCGGATGCTCGACGGGCACCGACGCCGGGGCCGGCGACGGCTCCAGCGCCGTGGCCGCCGTCATCAAGGGCTTGGACAACCCCTTCTTCCAGGCGATGGAGGACGGCATCGACAGCACGGCCGAGGCGGACGGCGTCGACGTCAGCGTGCAGGCTGCCGCCGACATCGGCGACACCACCGGGCAGGCGGACAAGCTCACCACCCTCGCGGGACAGAGCTTCGGCTGCTTCATCGTCAACCCGATCAGCGGCACGAACCTCGTGCAGGCGCTCGCGCCGGTGGCCGCCGCCGGCACGCCGATCGTCAACATCGACCAGCCGATCGACGCCGAGTCCGCCGAGGCGGCGGGCGTCACGCCGGCCACCTACATCGGCACCGACAACGAGGCGGCCGGAGGCAAGGCGGGCGACTTCGTGGTCGGAGCCGTCCCCGCGGGGTCCAAGGTCGCCGTCATCGGCGGCATCTCCGGCGACGTCACCAGCGCCGCCCGCGTCGACGGCTTCACCTCCGCCGTCGACGGCACGCTCGACATCGTGCAGGAGGATGCCGCGGACTGGAAGCGTGAGATCGCGCTCACCAAGGCGACCGACATCATCGCCGCCAACCCCGACATCGCCGCCTTCTTCGCCGCCAACGACGACATGGGTCTGGGCATCGTCAAGGCCGTCGAGAACGCCGGCAAGACCGGTCAGATCGTCGTGGTCAGCGTCGACGGCAACCAGGACGCGCTCGAGTCGGTCCAGTCCGGCGGACTCTCGGCCACGGTCGCCCAGTACCCCTATGCCATCGGGACGCTCGGCGTGCAGGCCTGCCAGGTCGCCCTGCAGGGCGGCGACCTGCCGAAGAACATCGAGTCGCCCACCGCTCTGGTGACCGCGGACAACGCGGCGGACGCCATCGCGAAGTTCCCGCAGCCGTTCGAGGAGTTCGACAACCCCCTCGCCGAGCAGCTCGGCGAGTGACGTCCGGGAGCCCCGCGCGTCCGCGCGGGGCTCCTCCCTCCCCCCAGGTCATCTCTAGGAGAAACAGGTCTGCCGTGACCACGCCCCTCAAAACCACCACCCTCGACGTTCCGAAGAACGGCTTGCGCGGCGTCGCGAACGACGCCCGCAGCCTGAGCTTCTGGGCGGAGAACGCGGCCCCGGTCGGACTGGTCCTGCTGGTGATCGTCTTCGCCGCCCTCAGCCCGACCTTCCTCACTCTCGGCAACATCCAGGCGATGCTGATCGCCGCCGCGATCCTCATCATCCTGGCCGTGGCGCAGTCCTACGTGATCACGACGGGCGGCATCGACCTCTCCATCTCCGCGACGATGACACTCGGCGCGGTCGGCTTCGGCCTGGCCTTCCAAGCCGGGCTGGGCTTCTGGCTCGCCGCCCTGATCGCCGTCGTCACGTCCGGCGCCGTCGGGGTGGTCAACGGTCTCCTCATCGCCAAGGGCAAGGTCACCGACTTCATCGCCACGCTGGGGACGCTGTCCGTGGCCACCGGTCTCGCCCTCATCCTCACCTCCGGCGCTCCGATCTCGGTCACGAGCCCCGAGCTCATCCGCCTGACCACCGGCCGCGTGTGGATCCTCGGCTTCCCGTTCCTCATCGCCGCGGCCATCGCCGTCGTCTTCTGGTTCGTGATGTTCCGGACCCGGTTCGGTCTCCACGTCCAGGCGGTGGGCGGCAGCGAGGAGGCGGCCGTCGCCAACGGCGTGAGCGCGCAGCGCGTGCGCATCATGGTCTACGTGCTGGCCGGCATGCTCGCCGGGGTGGCATCCATCCTGCTCGTCGCCCGGATCGGTGCGGCGGAGCCCGCCATCAACACCGCGTACCTGCTGAACTCCATCGCTGCGGTCGTGCTCGGCGGCGTCGCGCTCACCGGTGGCCGCGGCAAGATCGTCGGGCCCGTACTCGGCGCCCTGCTGCTCACCGCACTCACCAACGGACTCACCCTGCTCGGGGTCTCCCAGTTCTACCAGCCGCTCGCCGTGGGACTCGTCGTCGTCCTCGCGGCCCTTCTCACGAGGTTCCAGAAGAAATGACCACCGCCATCGGGAACGACGTCGTCTTCTCCGCCCAGAACATCACCAAGTCCTTCGGGGGCGTCCACGCCCTCCGCGGCGCCTCGATCACCATGCGTCGCGGCGAGGTCACCGCGCTCATCGGCGACAACGGCGCCGGCAAGTCCACCCTGGTGCGCTGCCTCTCCGGCATCCATCGTCCGGACTCCGGCACCATCACGCTGGACGGCCAGGAGGTGAGCTTCGACAGCCCGCTCGCCGCCCGCGAACGCGGCATCGAGACGGTGCAGCAGAACCTCGCGCTGGTCGAGGACCTGACCGTGTGGCAGAACTTCTTCCTCGGGCGCGAGAAGACCAAGGGCTTCGGCCCGTTCCGCATCCTGGACCGCTCGGCGATGCGCGCCACGGCCCAGGAGATGGTCTCGGATCTCGCCGTGAACGTCCCGCCCGTGACCAGCCGGGTCCGTCGACTCTCCGGTGGTCAGCGTCAGGCGGTGTCCATCGCGCGTGCCGCGGGGTGGGGCGGGTCCATCGTCATCATGGACGAACCGACCGCCGCGCTGGGCGTGCAGGAGACGGCACGCGTCGAGGGCATCATCCGCAAGCTCAAGGAGCAGGGCGTCGCCGTCCTCCTCATCAGCCACAACTTCGATCAGGTGCTCCGCCTGTCCGACCACGTCTGGGTGATGCGCGGCGGTCTCGCCGTGGCCGAACGCCGTGCGGCCGAGACCGCCGGTGACGAGCTGGTCGCGCTCATCACCGGCGCGAAGTCCGCGTGAGCGCGGGCCTTCCCCGTTTCGGGGTGCACGCCGGCCTCTGGGGGTTCGACTGGACTCCGGATGCCGCTGCCCGGACGATCGGCTCGGCGGCAGCCGCCGGATACGACTTCATCGAGATCCCCGCCGTCGACCGGAGCGTCCACCCTCCCGACGACACACGGCGAGCGCTGTCCGCGAATGGCCTCGACGCGGTGGTCTCGCTGGCGCTGTCCTTCGACGACGACATCACCTCGTCGGACCCGGCTGTCGCCGCGCGCGGTGAGCACCGCCTCGCCGAGGCGGTCGCCTTCGCGGCGGAGATCGGTGCGACCTTCGTGGGGGGAGTGGTCTTCTCGGCGATGGGCCGGTACCTGCGGCTTCCGACCGCCGCGGATCGCGACCGGTCGCTGGCCGCCCTGCGGCGGACCGCCACGCTCGCCGCCCGCGACGGGATCACCCTCGGCGTCGAGTACGTCAACAGGTACGAGTCGAACCTGCTGAACACCGCCGCGCAGACCGCGAGGTTCGTGCGCGAGATCGACCAGCCGAACGTCGTCGTCCACATGGACACCTTCCACGCCTCCGTCGAGGAGATCAGCCTCGGCGACGCCGTACGCGACGCCGGGCCGCTCCTCGGCTACATCCATGCGAGCGAGAGCCACCGCGGGCGCCTCGGGACGGGCACGATCGACTGGCGCCGCTTCGCCGATGATCTGCGCGCGGCGGGCTTCGCCGGTCCCGTCACGGTGGAGACGTTCTCGAGCGCCGTCGTGGGGACGGATGCCGCTGTCGACATCGGCCTCTGGCGCCCTCTCTGGGAGGATCCGTCGGCCGTCGCCGCGGACTCCCTGCAGTTCCTCCGCGAGCAGTTCACCCCTGTCGCCGTCACCGTCTGACCCCCCGAAAGAAAGAACCGTCATGTCCCAGAACCCGCTCGGCGTCCACGCACTCGTCTTCGCCGGAGGCACCACGCCCGATGAGATGTCGCTCATCATCGACCAGACGGCGGCGGCCGGGTACGACATCCTCGAGCTGTCGCTGCACGACTCCCCCAACCTCGACGTCGCCGACGCGCGCGGCAAGCTCGAGGCCGCCGGCCTCGGCATCGTCTGCTCCCGCGGTCTGGCCTTCACAGCCGACGTGTCGAGCGACGACGCGGAGGTCGTGGCACGCGGCGCACGGCTGCTCCACGATTCGCTGCAGATCACGCACGATCTCGGCGGCACCCACTTCACCGGTGCGCTGTACAGCGCGCTCGGCAAGTACGGGCACGCGCTGAGCTCCGCCGGTCGCGCCAACGTCGTCGCCACGCTGAAGGACCTCGCGGTCGACGCGCAGGACAAGGGCATGACCCTCGGCCTGGAGATCTGCAACCGGTACGAGACCAACGTCATCAACACGGCGGCCGACGCGCTCCGCCTGGCTGACGACATCGGTCACGACAACGTCGTCATCCACCTGGACACGTACCACATGAACATCGAGGAGGACGACTTCTCCCGCCCCGTGCGCCTGGTGGGGGATCGTCTCGGGTACGTCCACATCGGAGAGAACCATCGGGGCTTCCTGGGCAGCGGTCACCTCGACTTCGCGTCGTTCTTCCATGCCCTCGCCGACATCGACTACACCGGACCTGTGACCTTCGAGTCCTTTTCGTCCGCCGTCGTGTCGCCGACGCTGTCGAACGATCTCGCCATCTGGC
This sequence comes from Microbacterium sp. HMH0099, assembly GCF_049384025.1. Classification (NCBI taxonomy): domain Bacteria; kingdom Bacillati; phylum Actinomycetota; class Actinomycetes; order Micrococcales; family Microbacteriaceae; genus Microbacterium; species Microbacterium sp. HMH0099. The sequence continues at coordinate 713,585 of NZ_JBMRJR010000001.1, forward strand.
GGAACCTCTGGAACGACGGCCCCGCGCTCGCGCGTCACGCGCTGTCGTTCATGACGAACCAGATCGCGACCGCTCGTGCCGTCTAACGCCGTGGGGGCTCCGGCGTGCTCCGGTCCGGCTCCCGCGCAGCCGGCTCCGCCGTCCCCGCACGCCGGTCCGCCGCCCGCGGCGCTGGCCGAGCTGGCGCGTCGGGTGGCCGACGCGGCGGTCCCGGGACGGCGCTACCTCCTCGGCATCGCCGGGAGCCCGGGCAGCGGCAAGACCACCCTTGCGCAGGCCCTGGTGGAGACGATCAACGCGGATGCGCCCGGGACGGCCGTGCACCTGCCGATGGACGGCTTCCACCTCGCCAACGCGACACTCGACCGGCTCGGCCTCCGCGACCGCAAGGGCGCGATCGAGACCTTCGACGGCTGGGGGTTCCTCGCCCTGCTCGACCGCGTCCGCGGCGAGCGCGATCACACGGTGTACGCGCCGAGCTTCCGGCGGGTCGTCGACGAGGGCGTGGCCGGCGAGATCGCGATCGACCCGGATGCCGTCATCGTCGTCGTCGAGGGGAACTACCTGCTGGCGGACGTCGATCCGTGGGCGGGCGTCCGCGACCGCCTCGATGCCGCCTGGTTCTGCGCCACGTCGGCGGAGGAGCGCGAGGCGCGGCTCGTCGATCGGCACACTCGGCACGGGCGCTCCGTCGAGGCGGCGACGGCGTGGGCCCGCGACGTGGACGGCGCCAACGCCGTGCTCGTCGAGGCGTCCCGTTCCCGCGCGGATCTCGTCGTCTCGGGCGTGACCGGTCAGCCGCTGCCGGCCGCCCCGTCCGCCTGACGCCGAGTGTCGAAACGGCCGCCCCGCTCACGGGCGGCCGTTCTGGCATCTCCGATTGAACGGTGCGGCTCAGACCCGGCTACGCACCCGGGGGCTGTTCCGAACGCGTGGCTTGGGTCTGCGGACCGGGACCGGCGGCAAGACGTCCTCACCGGCGGCGCGGCGGTGCCGCCGCTCGATCGCCTGGCCGGCGTACCCTGCGGCGATGATGAGCGCGGCTCCCGCGAACCCGGCGGCGCCGATGGCCTCGCCGCCGATGAGCACACCCACGAGCACGGCCCAGACGGGCTCGGTGCCCATGAGGATGCTCGCCCGCGTCGCCGACGTCCGGCGGACCGCCCACAGCTGCACCACGAAGGCGAACACGGAGCACAGCAGTCCGAGGAAGAGCGCGTCGAGCCACCCGGATGCCGACAGTCCCGCGATCGCCGGGGGAAGGTCGGGGCCGGCCACCGCACACGAGGTCGCCGCGCAGACCACGAGCTGGACGAACACGACCGCCAGGGTGCTGTCCGACCGGCCACGGGACAAGCGGGCGCTCGCGGTGACGTGGACCGCCCGCACCGCCGCCGCGGCCACCACGAGGGCGTCGCCGACCGTCGGCGTGCGCAGTCCCCCGCCCGACACGAGCAGGGCGACGCCGACGACGGAGACCACGGCAGCGACGAAGTACGACCGCGGCAGCCAGGACCGCGCGGCGAGACTCTCCAGCACCGGGGTGAAGATCAGCGCCAGGCTGATCAGCAGTCCCGCGTTCGTCGCGGACGTCAGGTGCACCCCCGCCGTCTCGAGCCCGATCACCGCAGCCTGCGAGCAGCCGAGGAGCGCCGCGATGGCGAGACCGCGACCGCGCGGCATCCGTTCCCTCCTCACGGCGCAGATCACGCCGAGGGCGACCGCAGCCACGATGAAGCGCAGAGCGACGGCGGGCGCGACGCCCATCTCCGTGGCGAGCTCCTTCGCGGCGAGGAAGCTCGCGCCCCAGACCGCAGCGACCGCGACGAGCAAAACGTCGACGACGAGTTCGGGGGTGCGGCGGGTCACTCGTCCAGCATCGGACCCTCGTAACGGAAGAACAACGACGGTTTGCTTCACCGTCCCGTAAGTTCGGACTTATGGATGCCGCCCACCTCCGCGTTCTGCGCGAGCTCCGCGACCGCGGGAGCGTGGCCGCCGTCGCCGCGGCGATGCACGTGTCGGCCTCCGCCGTGTCGCAGCAGCTCGCGGTGCTGCAGAACCACTCGCCGGTCCCCCTCACCGCGCGGCGCGGCCGCGTGCTGGTGCTCACGCCCGCCGGGGAGGCCCTCGCCGATGCCGGCATGCGCGTCGACAAGGCGCTGACCGATGCGCGCGAGGCGGTCGGCGCGTTCCTCGACGACCACCGGCGACCGGTCCGGGTGTCCGCGTTCCACAGCGCGGGACTCTCGTTGTTCGGCCCGCTGCTGCGCGCCCTCGGCGATGCTCCCCCGCTGCAGCTGACGGATGCCGACGTCGCCCACCGCGACTTCCCCGGGCTGACCGCCGACCACGACATCGTGATCGCCCACCGCCTCGCGCACGACGAGCCCTGGCCGGCCGAGCGCGTCGTAAAGACGCCGCTGCTGACGGAGCCGCTGGACATCGCTATCCCGACGGCGCACCCGCTCGCCGACCGCCCGCGCCTGCGCGCCGCGGACGTCGCGGACGAGAGCTGGGTGTCGGTGCACCGCGGGTTCCCGCTCGCCGGCGTCCTGGATCATCTTGCCGCCCACGTCGGTCGTCCTCTGCGCATCGCCCACCGGATCAACGAGTTCTCCGTGACAGCGGAGGTCGTGCGGGCAGGGTCGGCCGTCGCGATCATGCCCCGGATGACGGCCGCCTCTCTCGCGGTCAACGGCCTCGTGCTGCGGCCGCTCGACGACCTCCCCCTCGTGCGCCACGTCGACGCCCTCGCCCGTCCCGACGCGCTGGCCTACGCGTCCGTGCGCACGGTCCTCGCCGCGCTGCGCGACGTCGCCCGCTGACCGGAGCCCGCCGGCCGAACCTCGCAGATCGGGCTCGTCTTCGCAGTTCTGCCGCGGATTCTGCGAGATTCGACGAATTCTGCGAGCTCACGAGCGCCCGTCGCACGCCCCTCCCCCGAAAACAAGAAAGGCCCCCGGGATGAACCCGGGGGCCTTCGTCGTTCTGTGCGCGAGGGGGGACTTGAACCCCCACGCCCTTGCGGGCACTGGCACCTGAAGCCAGCGCGTCTACCTATTCCGCCACTCGCGCGAGGCACGGCACGGGATGCCGCGCACTCAACTTCCCGAGAATATCACGGCCGCGACCCTGCCACGAAACGCGCGAGGTCGAGGCATCCATGACCTGTACAGCCGTGCTGACTACGATGTGCCTACTGGTCTGCCTGCCTGAAGGAGTCTCGTGGGACTACTCGACAGTTTCGAGAAGGGTCTCGAACGCGCCGTCAACAGCGCCTTCGCGAAGACCTTCCGCAGTGGCATCCAGCCGGTGGAGATCGCGTCGGCGCTCCGCAGCGAGCTCGACAAGAAGGCCGTCGTGGTCAGCCGCGACCGCATCCTGACGCCCAACACGTTCACCGTGCGGCTGTCGCCGGCTGACGACGACAAGATGAGCGCACTCGGGTCGGCGCTGTCGACGGAGCTCGACACGCTCGTCCAGAAGCACGCCCGCACGCAGGGGTACTCCTTCGCGGGCCCGGTCGCCATCACGATCGAGCGCGACGACTCCCTCTCCACGGGGACGCTCCGCGTCGACTCGCAGACCACCGAGGGCCGCGTCGCCTGGCGCGGCGTCGTGGACATCGACGGCACGCGGCACCCGCTGACCTCCTCGCGGACCGTCATCGGCCGGGGCAGCGACGCGGACATCACCATCCCCGACGCGGGCACGAGCCGCAAGCACGTCGAGATCCTCTGGGACGGCGAGCGCGCCATGGTGCGCGACCTCGGCTCGACCAACGGCACGACGCTGAATGGCCAGAAGGTGCGCGAGGCGGCCCTGCCGCCCGATTCGACCATCTCCATCGGACGCACGAACATCGTGTTCCGTGTCGTCGCGCAGGCTCAGCCGCCGCGCCGACCCGCGCCGTCCGACGCGACGCGCGTCTTCGACGTGCGGGAACGAGGGCCCCTCTCATGAGTCCGCTGACACTCCTCCTCCTCCAGGGCGGCTTCCTCGTCCTGCTCTGGTTCTTCGTCTTCGGCGTGGTTTACTCGCTGCGCGCCGACCTGTTCGGGGTCAAGGTCCGCAAGCTTCCGGCCCCCGAGGCCGCGCCCGCGGGCCCCGCGCCGACAGCGGCGCCCGACGCCGTGACGACCCAGGTCAAGCGTCCCGCGGCCGCCCCGGCACCGGCGGGCGGCCTGGCCACGACGGCCGCCGTGTCGCGCATCGTCATCACGAGCGGCCCGAAGGCCGGGCTCGAGCTGCCGCTCGGCACCGAGCCGCTCACCATCGGCCGTTCGAGCGAGTCGGGCCTGGTCATCCGCGACGACTACACCTCCAGCCATCACGCCCGCCTCGTTCTGTGGGGCGAGCAGTGGATGCTGCAGGACCTGGACTCCACCAACGGCACGTTCCACGACGGCACCCGCGTCGCGTCGCCGGTGCAGGTGAAGGTCGGCGCCCCGATCAAGGTGGGCGCGACGACCTTCGAGCTGAGGAAGTAACGCGCCTCCATGGTCTTCCAGGGCTCGAGCGCGGCCATCTCCCACACGGGCAAGGTGCGCTCCAACAACCAGGACTCCGGCTACGCCGGGTCCAACCTCTTCGTCGTGGCCGACGGCATGGGCGGTCACGCCGGCGGTGACGTCGCGTCGAGCCTCGCGATCCACCGCCTGACCGAGCTGGACCAGCCGTTCTCGACCACGGTCGAGGCTGAGCGGGCGATCCGCGAGGCCCTCTCCGACACGGCCGCCGAGCTCATCGAGACGGTCGCGCGCAAGCCCGAGCTCGCCGGCATGGGAACGACGGTCAGCGCCGTCGTCATGGTGGACGACTACGCCGTCATCGGACACATCGGCGACTCGCGCGTCTACCTCTATCGCGACGACACGCTCACGCAGATCACCACCGACCACACCTTCGTGCAGCGTCTCGTCGACTCGGGCCGCATCACCCCCGAGGAGGCCCGCTACCACCCGCGGCGCTCCGTCCTCATGCGCGTGCTCGGCGACATGGACCCCGACCCCGAGGTCGACACGTTCATCATGCCGACGCAGGACGGCGACCGGTGGCTCCTCTGCTCCGACGGCCTGTCCGGCGTCGTGGACGACCCGCACACGACCAAGACGATGGCGCTCGGGATGCCGCCCGGCCGCACGGCCGACGCCCTCCTCAAGCAGGCGCTCGACGGCGGCGCCCCTGACAACGTCACCATCGTGCTCGTCGACGTCGGCGGTCAGCACCCCGTCTTCATCGGCACGCCCACCATCGTCGGCTCCGCCTCGAACCCCAGCGGCGTCGTCGTCCCGGCGGCGCGCCCCGGCCGGTCGAACTGGCTGCACCCGGCACGGCAGGCCGCCAACGAGCCCACGCACTTCGAGCCCGCCCCCGAGTTCCTCGAGGAGCTCATCGAAGAAGACCGCCGCCGCTCCCGTCGCCGGCGTCTCGGCTGGCTCGCCGCGCTGCTGGTCGTCCTCGCCGCGCTCGGGTTCGCCCTGTTCGCCGGCTACAACTGGACGCAGACCCGCTACTACATCGGCGCCGACGACGACTCGGTCGTGATCTACCGCGGCATCCAGCAGTCCCTCGGTCCGATCTCGCTGTCGACCGTCTACGAGGACACCGACATCGTGCTCGCCGATCTGTCCGACTTCGACCGCCAGACCGTCGAGGCCACGATCAGCGCCCGCTCGCTCAGCGACGCGGAGCTGATCGTCGACCGCCTCCGACCCGCCGAGGAGGCCAGCGGATGACCGACCAGAAGCTGACCCGGGGCACCGACGCGGTGTCCACCGACACGGCCGTGCTGCGCGCGCTCAAGAAGATCCGCGTGCCCGCGACCCAGCGCAATCGGGAGCTCGGTCTGCTCCTCTTCGCGATCGTCGTCTACGGCGCGGCCGTCGCCCTCGTGCAGCTGGGCGTCGACGGCGTCCTCGAGACCGGCTTCCTCAGCCTCGCGGCCGTCCCCGCCGTCCTCGGTCTCGTGATCCACGTCGTGCTGCGTCTGCGCGCCCGCGACGCCGACCCGTTCGTCCTGCCGATCGCGACCCTGCTGACGGGCCTCGGCATCGCGATGATCTACCGCATCGACCTCGGCCGGAACGTCGAGGGCTGGACCGCCACCGGCAACCGGCAGATCGCGTGGGCCGCGATCGCCATGGTGGTCGCGCTCGTGGTGATCCTCTTCGTCCGCAACTACCGCGTGCTCTTCCGGTACACCTACCTGTCGGGTCTCGTCGGCGTGCTCCTGCTGCTCCTGCCGTTCGTCCCGGGCCTGGGCACGGACCAGAACGCCGACGTGTGGGTCTCCCTCGGCTTCGTGCAGTTCCAGCCCGGCGAGCTGGCGAAGATCTGCCTGGCGATCTTCTTCGCCGGGTACCTCGTCCGCACCCGCGAGAGCCTGACGTCCACCGGCACGCGGTTCCTCTTCATGACCTGGCCGCGCGCCCGCGAGCTCGGACCTCTTCTCATCGTGTGGCTCGTCTCGCTCGGCATCATCGTGCTGCAGCGCGACCTCGGCACCGGACTGCTCATCTTCGGCATGTTCGTCGCGATGCTCTACGTCGCGACCGGCAAGACGAGCTGGGTGCTCATCGGCGTCGTCCTGATCGCGACCGGGGCGTTCTTGGCATCCCGGGTCCTGCCCTACGTGCAGGGGCGCTTCGCGAACTGGCTGGATGCCTTCAACCCCGAGGTGATCGACCGCGACGGCGGCAGCTTCCAGCTGGTGCAGGGGATCTTCGGACTCGCCCAGGGCGGACTCTTCGGCACCGGGCTGGGCCTGGGCCGTCCGGCGATCACGCCGCTCGCGCAGAGCGACTACATCGTCCCGAGCCTCGGCGAGGAGCTCGGCCTCGTCGGGATCTTCGCGATCCTCGCCCTCTACATGGTGTTCACGAGCCGTGGCATCCGCGTCGGCCTCGCCGGTCAGGACGACTTCGGCAAGCTCCTCGCAACGGGACTGTCGTTCATCATCGCCCTGCAGGTGTTCATCATGGTCGGCGGTGTGACGCGGGTGATCCCGCTCACGGGTCTGACGACGCCGTTCCTCGCGGCCGGCGGATCCTCGCTCATCGCGAACTGGATCATCGTCGCCCTGCTGCTGCGCATCTCCGACGCCGTCCGCAGCCGTCCCCGGGTGGTGATCGGCTGATGCTCTCGACCCCTGTCCCGACGCGAACCCCGGAGGAGGCACCGTGACCAAGGAGCTCCGACGCCTCAGCGTCGTCATGCTGGCGATGTTCCTCGCCCTGTTCGTCTCCACGAGCATCATCCAGGTCGTGCAGGCCACGACTCTCGCGAACACCCCCGGCAACACGCGCGCGCTCTACGACTCGTACGAGGTGCAGCGCGGCTCGATCATCGCCAGCGGCGCGGCGATCGCGTCGTCCGTGCCCTCGAACGACGTCTACAGCTGGCAGCGCCAGTACGTGGATGCCGACATGTGGGCGCCCGTGACCGGCTACCTCAACCCGGTGCTCGACTCGTCGACCGGCATCGAGCGCGCCGCGAACGACGTCCTCAGCGGGTCGGACGGGTCGCAGCTCTTCTCGCGCATCGACCGCGCCATCACCGGTCAGGCCCCGCGCGGCTCGAATGTGGAGCTCTCCCTGGATGCCACGGCGCAGCGCGCCGCCTGGGACGCGCTGACGCAGGCCGGCTACCAGGGCTCCGTCGTCGCGATCGAGCCGTCCACCGGACGCATCCTCGCGATGGTCACCACGCCGAGCTACGACACCAACCAGCTTGCCTCCCACGACACGGCGGCGGTGGATGCCATCTACAACCAGCTCATGGCGGACCCGCGGCAGCCGATGGTCAATCGCGCCATCGGCGGCAACCTCAACCCGCCGGGGTCGACGTTCAAGCTCGTCGTGGCGTCCGCGGCTCTCGCATCCGGCCGCTACACCCCGGAGTCCACGTTCCCCAACGTCGCCGAGTACCAGCTGCCGCAGTCGACGAACATCGTCCGCAACGCGGGCGGCGGGACGTGCGGCGGCGGCGACACCGTGACGATCGCCGACGCCCTGCGCCTCAGCTGCAACATCCCCATGGCGGAGCTCGCCGTCGAGCTCGGCGACGACGCCATCCGCGCGGAGGCCGAGAAGTACGGCTTCAACACCTCGTTCGAGATGCCGCTCAGCTCGACCGCCTCGGTCTACCCCGACAGCCTGGACGCCCCGCAGACCGCGCTCAGCGGCTTCGGACAGGGGCAGGTCACGGCGACGCCGCTGCAGATGGCCATGGTCTCGGCGGGCATCGCGAACGGCGGGGTCGTGATGAACCCCCGCATGATCGACCGCGTGATCGCGCCGGACCTGTCCGTGCGGGAAACCAACGACAGCAGCGAGTTCGGCCGGGCGCTGGACGAGGGGCTGGCGGCCGAGATGGTCGCGATGATGACGGCGAACGTCCAGGACGGCGTGGCGTCGAATGCAACAATAGACGGGGTCCAGGTGGCGGGTAAGACCGGTACCGCCGAGAACGGATCCCGTCCCTACAGCCTCTGGTTCTCCGGGTTCGCACCGGCCGACGACCCCCAGGTCGCCGTCGCCGTCGTGGTCGAGGACGGCGGAGGACAGGGACAGAACGGGAGCGGCAACGAGATCGCCGCACCGATAGCGAAGAAGGTCATGGAGGCGGTGCTGGGTAGATGAGACCGACACAGGGTGTGACCTTCGGAGGACGCTACGAACTCGAGTCGCGGATCGCGATCGGGGGGATGGGCGAGGTCTGGGAAGCGACCGATCACGTCATCGGACGGACCGTCGCCATCAAGATCCTCAAAGACGAGTACATGGGCGACCCGGGCTTCCTGGAGCGCTTCCGCGCGGAGGCGCGCCACGCGGCGCTCGTGAACCACGAGGGCATCGCCAGCGTCTTCGACTACGGCGAGGAGGACGGCAGCGCCTTCCTCGTCATGGAGCTCGTCCCGGGCGAGGCCCTCTCGACGATCCTCGAGCGGGAGACGACCCTGTCGACCGACAAGACGCTCGACATCGTCGCCCAGACGGCCGCCGCCCTGCACGCCGCGCACGCCGCCGGTCTCGTCCACCGCGACATCAAGCCCGGCAACCTCCTCATCACGCCGGACGGCCGCGTCAAGATCACCGACTTCGGCATCGCGCGCATCGCCGACCAGGTCCCGCTCACCGCGACCGGCCAGGTCATGGGCACCGTGCAGTACCTGTCGCCGGAGCAGGCGTCCGGCCACCCGGCGTCGCCGGCCACCGACATCTACTCGCTCGGCATCGTGGCGTACGAGAGCCTCGCCGGCAAGCGCCCGTTCACGGGCGAGTCGCAGGTCGCGATCGCCATGGCGCAGATCAACGAGCAGCCCGCACCGCTGCCCGCGACGGTCGCCCCGCCGGTCCAGAACCTCGTCATGGCGATGATCGCCAAGAAGCCCGAGGAGCGCCCCGCGTCCGCGGCCGCCGTCTCGCGCGCCTCCACCGCCCTCCGCCGCGGAGACCTCACGGCCGCAGCCGCCGCCGTCCCCGCGATCGCGGGCGGCGTCGCCGGTGTCGACGACGCGACGCAGCTGCTCACCGCCGGCGCGGCGACCTCGGCGGCCACCCGCCTCATGCCGACCACCGCGGCCCTCACCGAGCAGCACGTCGAGGAGGATCCGGAGCCGCGCAAGAAGAAGCGCAGCCCGTGGACGTGGCCGTTGGTCGCCCTCATCGCCCTGCTCCTGCTCATCCTGGGCGGCACGCTCATCGCGGTGCTGACCAACCAGGACGACCCGGCGCCGGTCGAGACGACCACGACGGCCCCCCAGCCCTCCAACACCTCCACACCGTCGCAGACTCCGACGCCGAGCGAGACGCAGGCGCTGGTCGACGTCGACGCCCTGAACCTCGTGGGGCAGTCGTGCGAGGCGGCCGGAGAGACCCTCCGGGCGAACAATCTCAGCGCGACCTGCGAGCCGGGCAACGCCGCGACGACCGCGGACCAGGTCGGACTCGTCGACACCGTCAGCCCGACCGGGTTCGTGGCGCGCGGCACGACCATCACGCTCCGCGTGTTCGGCGAGCAGACGGCCCTGCCGGCCCCCGGCACTCCGACCCTGCCGAGCTCGTCGGTCCAGGCCGGCAGCACGGTCCAGGTCTCGTGGCAGCAGTACACGTGCCCCTCGGGCACCGGATCGGTCACGGGGTACGACTTCACCGCGGCGAACGGCACCTTCGCCGCGAACGGCTCGTCCACCGCGTCGTTCGGCCCGAACGATCGCAACGCCCAGCTGCTCGTCGGCACCGCCGTCGGCGACAGCCTGCGCGTGACCTACACCGTCACCTGCTCGGGCACCGACCGCACCGCCGGCCCGTCGTCGGAGGCCTCGGCCACCATCACCGCGCCCAACACCCCGTCCCCCGCCCCGTCCGCCAGCCCCACCAACACCGGCGCGTCGAACGGGAACGGCAACGGCAACGGCAACGGCTGAGACCCGCCCCCGGAAAGCACGCACCATCCCCGAAACACCACGCCAGGAGCTCCACCGTGACCACTGAGACGACGCGCGTCCTTTCCGGGCGCTACCGCGTCGACGACCTCATCGGTCGCGGCGGCATGGCCAGCGTGTACCGCGGGTACGACCAGACCCTGGGCCGGACGGTCGCGATCAAGATCCTCAAGGCGGACCTCGCCGGGGATGCCGCCTTCCGCACGCGCTTCCGTCTCGAGGCTCAGGCGGCTTCGCGCATGGCCCACCCGTCGATCGTGCGCGTGTTCGACGCGGGCGAGGACAGCGAGACCGGCTACGACGGCCACGACCGGCCCGTGCCGTACATCGTGATGGAGCTCGTGCACGGACGTCTGCTCAAGGACGTCATCGCGGACGGACCGGTTCCGCTGGACGCGACGCTCCGCTACGTCGACGGCATCCTGGAGGCTCTCGAGTACTCGCACCGCGCCGGTGTCGTGCACCGCGACATCAAGCCGGGCAACGTGATGATCACGGATGCCGGTCAGGTGAAGGTCATGGACTTCGGCATCGCGCGCGCGGTGTCGGACTCGTCCTCGACCGTGGCCGAGACCACCGCCATCATCGGAACGGCCGCGTACTTCTCCCCCGAGCAGGCCAAGGGCGAGTCCGTCGACGCCCGTGCCGACCTCTACTCCACCGGCGTCGTCCTCTACGAGCTGCTCACCGGACGTCCGCCGTTCCGCGGCGACACTCCCGTGGCCGTCGCCTACCAGCACGTCAGCGAGGCACCGGTCCCGCCGAGCGAGCTGAACGAGAGCGTCCCGCGCGCCGTCGACGCCGTCGTCCTGCGCGCCCTCGCGAAGGACCCGTTCCAGCGTCCCCAGGATGCGGCGGGCTTCCGGGAGGCCCTCGACGCGACGGTCGAGGGAAAGGCGCCGAGCAAGCGTCAGGTGTCCGCGCTGTCGAGCGAGCTGTACGGGCCCAACCCCCGCCAGGCCGCGGAGACGGCCCGCTCCCTCCGTCAGCTGAGCACCGACACGACCATGCGTCGCACGCAGCCCGGGCCCCCGGTCGCCTGGATCTGGGCCGGCGTCGCGTTCCTCGCGGTGCTGCTCGTGTCCGTGCTGTTCTGGGTCGTGCAGATCCAGCCCAGCAGCAACGTCCCCAGCACCGCACGCATGGTGCCCGACGTGAGCTCGATGACCTACGAGCGCGCCGTCGAGGCCCTCGAAGAACAGGAGCTCGTCGCCTCGCGCGTCGACGAGACCAGCGAGACCGTCGCCGCCGGCAACGTCATCCGGTCCACCCCCGAGGTGGACACGGCCGTCGTCGCGGGCCAGCAGGTCACCCTCTACGTCTCCACGGGCCCCGACACGGCGACCGTCCCGCCCCTCGACGGGCTCGGCGAGGAGGCGGCGCGCGCGTCGATCGAGTCCGCCGGCCTGACCGTCGGCAGCATCCGCCGGCAGAACGACCCGGCGCTGGAGCGCGGAACGGTCATCGAGGCCAGCGCCGCGTCCGGCGCGCAGGTCGCCCGGGGGACGACGGTGAACCTCACCGTCGCGAGCGGTCGCGTCGTGATCGTCGACTACACCGGGTACACCGTCGACGCCGCGATCCGCGAGCTCGAGTCCGAGCGGCTCCAGCTGACCGTGGTCCGACAGGACGACCCGGGATGCCCGGCCACGAACCCGCAGACGGTGCGCACGCAGTCGCTCGCCCCGGGCGAGGTGCCGGTGCACAGCGAGATCACGCTGACGGTGTGCACGGGGGCGTGACCCCCCGCGGCTGACGCTCTTCCGCCCGACGGGGGGCCTCCGCCATCCCGGCGCTCTCGAGCCACGTCGCGAGCAGCGTGTAGCCGCCCTCGGTGAGGATGCTCTCCGGGTGGAACTGCACGCCCGCGACCGGGGCCGTCCGGTGCGCGACGCCCATGATCACGCCGCCGTCCGTCCGCGCCGTGACCTCGAGCTCGTCGGGCACCGTCGCCGGGTCGATGGCGAGCGAGTGGTAGCGGGTGGCCGCGAAACCGTCCGGCATCCCTCGGAAGACGCTCGCGCCCGAGTGACGGATCCGGCTGGTGATGCCGTGCAGCAGCTCGGGGGCGTGGGTCACGCGGGCGCCGAACGCCGCGCCGATCGCCTGATGGCCGAGGCAGACCCCGAGGAGGGGGATGCCGCGCTCCGCGCTCTCGCGGACGACCGGGATCGACATGCCCGCCGTCTCGGGCGTCCCGGGTCCGGGCGACACCACAACGGCATCCACTCCGGCCACCGCGGCGGACACGTCGGTGATGGCGTCGGACGGGATGAGCTCCGTCTCCGCACCGAGGTCGGTCAGGTACCCGGCGAGGATGTGGACGAAGCTGTCGTGGTTGTCGACGACGCGGACGCGGAAGCCCGTCACCCGACGGTGACCTCCTGCGGGTTCACGATCTCGTTCACCCAGGGGAAGACGTAGAAGAACAGTCCGTAGAGCACCGCCACCAGCAGCACGAGGACGATGAACAGCCGGACGAACCACGGTCCCGGCAGGACCCTCCACAGTGCGCCGTACATCAGGCGACCCCTTCCGTCAGCGCGGCCGGCGGTCCGGCTTCGCGCGGCGTGTACGACTCGAAGACGCCGTACGCGACGATGCGCTCGGCGAGCGAGAACATCGGACTGCAGCTCGTCATGGTGATGTACCGTCCGTCCGCCGGCAGGTCGGGGTGCTGCGGCACGTCGCGGAGGACGTCGACCTCGTCGGGCGTGACATACTCGAGGGTGCGGAACCGGTAGGTGTACCAGCCCGCGGGCGTCTCGACGACGATCGCGTCGTTCACGTGCAGGTCCGCGATGCGGTTGAACGGCTTGCCGTACGTCGTGCGATGGGCGGCGAGGGCGAAGTTGCCGACCTGACCCGGCATGACCGTGTCGTTGTAGTGCCCGATCCCGATGGGGTCGAGGGTGTTGGCGCGCGTGACCCCGCCCGCGATCTTGTAGACGTAGTCGGGGCCGAAGCGCGGGATGTGCATGTTGGCGAAGACCTCGGCGTCCGCCGGCTTCGGCATGTCGGGCGGCTCGATCTCCTGCGGCGCGTCCGGGGTCGGTTCCCCGGCGGGAAGGGAGGGCTGGGATGCCTCGAACTCGGCCTGCCACTCCTCGGACTGCTCCGCGGCCTCGGCGGTGCGCTGTGCACTGTAGATCTCGTCGCCGATCCACAGCTGCCAGGCCACGAACAGGAAGACCAGGACGCCCGCGGTCATGAGGAGCTCGCCGAAGACGCCGATCACCGAGACGCGACGTCGCCGCGGTGCGCGGCGGCGCGTGCGCCGGTTCTCAGCAGGGGGAACGGTGTGCACGACGGCAGTCTAGTTCCGTGGGTCCGGCGGGACCTGAGCATTAGACTGTGCGCATGGCTCGTACAGGCAACGACGAAGACCCGATCGTCGAGCGCAACGAGGGCAACTCGGCCCCGAACCCGGTGTGGTTCCTGCCGATCATGATCGGCCTCATGCTGATCGGCCTCGTCTGGGTGCTCGTCTTCTACCTCAGCAACTCGCAGTTCCCCGTGCCGGGGATCGGTGCCTGGAACCTCGTCATCGGGTTCGGCATCGCGTTCGTCGGATTCCTGATGACGACCCGCTGGCGCTGACACCCGCTCGGTGGGGACGAATTACACGGATGTGATTCATCCCCACCTGTGGATGAGCCTGTGGATAACTTTCAGCTGAAGTAGACCACGGCGGGGATCGCGAGGGCGGCCAGCAGCGCGACGCCGACCGCGACCAGCAGGCCGATCTGCACGGGCTTCTGACGCTGAAGTCGCGTCCGGGCATAGATCAGGCCGACGATCGCGCCCGTCGCCAGCCCGCCCAGGTGGGCCTGCCACGAGACGCCGACGTTGTTCAGCGCGCCGATGAAGTCGCCGGTGCCGATGGAGTTGACCAGCGCCAGCACGAACGGCAGCGCGAAGTTGATGCCGATGATGATCGCGATGAGCCGGATGTCGGCACCGATGTGCCGCCCGATCACGAGCAGCGCCCCGAAGAGGGCGAAGATCGCACCCGACGCACCGACGACCCAGGTGCCGGGCGCCAGCAGGGCCACCGCGACGGAGCCTCCGAGCAGACCGAGCAGGTAGAGCGCGAGGAAGCGCCCGCGGCCGAGCATCGGCTCCAGGTTCCGGCCGATGAACCACAGGGCCAGCATGTTGAGGCCCACGTGGAAGAACCCGGCGTGGACGAGACCCACCGTGAGGAGCCGCCACGGCTGCAGACCCACCTGCGGCAGCAGGTAGACGCTGTTGAACGCGAGCAGCTGCGTGAGCAGCGAGCCCACACCGGGGATCAGACCGATGATGTACGCCAGACCCGTGACGGCGACGATGGCCAGCGTGACCTTCGGACGACCGGATGCCACCAGCGCGACCGGCCGTGACGATGCCCACCGGCGCTGCGCCTTCTTCTGCGCGGGCGTCTCGGCCGCACGCTGCTGCGCCATGCACTCGGGACAGATGACCCCGACAGCCGCGGGAGTGCGGCACTCGGAGCAGACCGTCCGCAGGCAGCGCTGGCACAGCACGAAGCTCTGCCGGTCAGGATGCCGGTAACAGAAGTTCTCGCTGTTGCGACGGAACTCCTCGCTGGTGGACACCGTCGGCGGGGGTCAGACCGTCACGACGTCGACCGACTCGAGCACGACGGGCTCGATGGGTCGGTCGCCCGCGGCGGTCCGGACCTTGCTGATCGCGTCGACGACGGCCTTCGAGTCGTCGTCGGCCACCTCGCCGAAGATCGTGTGCTTGCCCTGCAGCCACGGGGTCGGGTCGGTGGTGATGAAGAACTGCGAGCCGTTCGTGCCCTCGGGCTGACCGGTGATGGCGTTGCGGCGCAGGCCGGCGTTGGCCATGGCGAGCTTGTACGGGGCCGAGAAGTCGAGCTCGGGGTGGATCTCGTCGTTGAACGTGTAGCCGGGGCCGCCGACGCCCTGGCCCAGGGGGTCACCGCCCTGGATCATGAAGCCGGGGATGATGCGGTGGAAGACGACGTTCGAGTAGAGCGGGCCCTGCCCCTTCTCGCCGGTGGCCGGGTCGGTCCACTCCTGCGAGCCGTCGGCGAGGCCGACGAAGTTGCGGACGGTGCGCGGCGCGTGATCGCCGAACAGGTTGACGACGATGTCGCCGTGGTTGGTGTGCAGGGTCGCGACGGCGGAGTGAGTGGCCATGGCTACATTCTCTCAGAGTTATCTGCAAGGGTCCGCGGGCGGCGGCGGTCGTTCTGGCAAGATGACTGGCGTACATCCCATCGATAGGGAGGATGAGTCGTGAGCCTCAGCCGCAAGAGCAAGAAGGAACTGCGCAAGCTCCAGAAGCACGCCGCGAAGGTGTGGGAGTCGCAGCAGGTGCTGCTCGGCGAGAGCGGAAAGGTGGCTCGCGAAGCCGGCCACCAGATTGCTCGCTACAGCAAGGAAGACCTGGTTCCCGCCGTCCAGGACGGGTACGGCAAGTACGCCGCCCCGTACGTCGACAAGAGCGTGAAGTTCAGCAACCGCCTGCTCAGCGACAAGGTGGTCCCCGCGGCCGGTGCCGTCGTCGGCGGCGCCATGTCCGTCTGGGATGCCGCGCACGACACGCGCGACCGCCTCGCGAAGGGCAAGGGCTTCGGCGAGCTCGACACCAAGAAGTACGCCAAGCGTGCCGAGAAGTACGGCAAGAAGACCACCAAGCGCCTGGCCGCCAAGCTCCCGAAGCAGAGCTCGGGCATCGGCGCCGGCGGCGTCATCGCCATCGTCCTCGGTGTCGTCGCCGCAGCGGGCGTCGCGTACGCCGCATGGCAGACGCTCCGTGCCGACGACGAGCTGTGGGTGGCGGACGACCCGCTGCGCGCGCCCGACGCGTGAGCGATCCCACCGAACGAGTCCGAGAGGCCGCGCGCGAGCGCGGCCTCTCTGTCGATCTGCGCGAACGGCCCGAGGCGGGCAGCCTTCACGAGGCGGCCGAGCTCCTCGGCATCGGTCCCGACGCGCTGGTGAAGACGCTCGTGGTCAAGCGCTCCGACGACACGTTCCTCTTCGCCTTGGTACCGGGTGATCGTGCGATCTCCTGGCCCAAGCTGCGGGCGATCGTGGGGGTGAACAAGCTCCGGCTGCCCGAGCCCGAGGTCGCTCTGGCGGCCACCGGATACGAGCGCGGGACGATCGTCCCCATCGGCAGCTCCACGGCGTGGCCGGTGTATGCCGACGAGCGCATCGTCGGGCGGAGAATCGCCATGGGAGCGGGCGCGCACGGGTACAGCCTGTTCGTCGAGGCCGACGACCTGATCGCGGCCTACGACGCCACGGTGGCCGACATCACCACGGAGCTCACCCCTCGCTGAGGTCTCACCCGCCCGACGGGTGAGAGAAGCCGGTCCGGCGGCACCCCATCATGGGCCGATGGTCACCCTCTCCTCCGACGCGACGCCCGACGTTTCCCGTCGCGATCTCACCCTTGATCTCGCCCGCGTCGCGGCCGTCGTCTTCGTGGTCGTGGTTCATCTCCTTCAGGTCGGGGTGGGCTACGGACCGGACGGCGGCGTCGTCACGTCGCGACCGGCGGAGAGCCAGCCGTGGTTCGCCGCGGCCACGTGGTTCGGGCAGATCATGCCCCTCTTCTTCGTGGTGGGCGGGTTCGCCTCGGCCGCCGGCTGGTCGTCGTGGACGGCGAAGGGCGGCGATGCGGCCGGCTTCGTCCGATCGCGCGTGCTGCGGCTCGCTCAGCCCGCTCTGCCGCTCTTCGTGTTCCTCGCGGTCGTGCTCGGGGTGGCATCCCTCCTCCCGATCGACCCGGCGATCGTCGACGCCGCCGCCCTCGGCGCGGGGATGCCCCTGTGGTTCCTCGCCGCCTACCTGCTGTGCCAGGCTGGGGTGCCGCTCCTCGCCCGGCTGCACGCCGTCGCGCCGCGGAGGACGCTCCTGGCGCTGACGGCGGGGGTCGTCCTCGTGGATGCCGCCCGCTACTCCACCGGCATCGAGCAGGTCGGGCTGCTCAATCTGTTGTTCGTCTGGCCGCTCGTGCAGCAGATCGGCTTCTGGTACCACGACGGCTGGTTCGACCGACGGCGACCGTCCGTCCTGGTCGCGATCGCGGTCGCGGCATCCGCCGTCCTGGCGGGCCTGCTGGCCTGGGGACCGTGGGCGCCCGACCTCCTCGCCGATCTCAACCCGCCCACGCTGCCGCTCGTCGTCCTGGGAGTGGCCCAGGCGTGCGTCCTCCGGCTGGTGAAGTCGCCGTTGACGAGGCTCATGCGTACGCGCGTCCTCCGCACGGTCGTCTGGCTCGTCGGGTCACGTCTCATGACGGTCTACCTGTGGCACCTGCCGGTCATCCTCGTGCTCAGCGGGCTGCTGCTGCTCATCCCGGGGGCGGCACCCGCCCCGGCCTCCGAGACGTGGTGGGTGACGCGGCCGCTCCTGTTCGTCGCGACCTTCGCCGTCGTCCTCGCCCTGTCCGTGCTGCTGGTCCGCGTGGAGCGGATCGGCCGGCCGCGCCGGACCGCGGCCACCGGTCCCGTCGCCGTCGGCTGGATCTGCGCCTTCGCTCCCCCGTTCGCGGTGATGGAGTGGGGAATGAGCGCGGCGTTCGCCGTGGGCGGGGCCCTGCTGCTGGCGGCATCCGTCGGGCTCCTGAGATGGAGCAAGAGGACGGACGAGGCCGAAGGAACGGCGACCGGGGAGGCCCGGGGCCGGTGAGACTGTGGAGCCTAGGAGATTCGAACTCCTGACATCCTGCTTGCAAAGCAGGCGCTCTACCAACTGAGCTAAGGCCCCGTGAGGGAGGAGAAGGGTGGGGCTACCAGGACTTGAACCTGGGACCTCTTCATTATCAGTGAAGCGCTCTAACCGCCTGAGCTATAGCCCCGTCTCGCCGACGACTTTTCGTCGTCAACCTCGAAGACTTTACCTGAATCCCAAGGTTTTGACGAATCGACGTCAGTTGGACGTGAAGCCCACGAGCAGACCGCCCGTGACCTTGACCGCGAGGTTGTAGATGCCCGCCACCACGGCGCCCATGACCGTCGTGACGACGAGGTTCAGGATGGCGACGATGGCCGCGAAGGCCATCACCTGGGGCAGACCGACGAAGTCCTGGATGGACGCGCCGCCGTCGCTGAGGGTCTGGAAAAACTCGTCCACGCGACCGATCAGGCCCGTCGCCTCGACCACGAGGTAGACGAGGAAGAACGACACGACGGTCACGATGGCCAGGGCCACCGCCGCCAGGAAGGACAGCTTCACGGCCGACCAGAAGTCGATGTAGACCAGGCGCAGGCGGACCTGCTTGGCCGGGGTCTTGTGCGTCGACTTCTTGGCGAGTTTGTCGGCTACCGTGCTCATGCGTCAGTACTTTCCTCGGGGGTCTCGGAGGAGGAGGCCGAGCCGTCCGCGGGAGTGGCGGCGGCGTCAGCAGGTGTCTCCGTCGTCTCGGCCAGGTTGCGCTCGGTGTTGCGCGCGATCGCGATGATCCTGTCGTCGCCTCCCGCACGAGCGAACACGACACCCATGGTGTCGCGACCCTTGGCAGGGACCTCGGCCACGGCAGAGCGTACCACCTTGCCGCTGGCAAGAACCACGAGGACCTCGTCGCCCTCGGACACCATCATCCCGCCCGCGAGAACGCCGCGATCGTCCGTCAGACGCGCGACCTTGATGCCCAGACCGCCGCGGTTCTGCATGCGGTACTCGGTCACCGCGGTGCGCTTCGCGTAGCCGCCCTCGGTGACGATGAAGACGAACTCGTCGTCCTTGGCGACGGATGCCGAGAGGAGGCTGTCGCCGGGGCGGAAGTCCATGCCCTTCACACCCGAGGTCGACCGGCCCATCGGGCGCAGGGCGTTGTCGGTCGCCGAGAAGCGCAGCGACATCCCCAGGCGGCTGATGAGGAGGATGTCCTCGCCCTCGTCGACGAGCAGCGCGCTGACGAGTTCGTCCGCGCCCTGCTCGGTCTCGTCGCCCTCGTCGGTGGCCTGTCCGCGGAGCTTGATCGCGATCACGCCGCCCTGGCGGTTGGTGTCGTACTCCGTGAGACGCGTCTTCTTGACGAGGCCGCTGCGGGTCGCGAGCACGAGGTACGTCGCGACGTTGTAGTCCCGGATGTCGAGGATCTGCGCGATCTCCTCGTCGGGCTGCAGAGCGAGGAGGTTCGCGACGTGCTGGCCCTTGGCATCCCGCCCGGCCTCCGGCACCTCGTAGGCCTTCGACCGGTACACCCGTCCCTTGTTCGTGAAGAACAGGAGCCAGTGGTGCGTCGTCGTGACGAAGAAGTGCTCGACGACGTCGTCGGCGCGCAGCTGTGCGCCCTTGACGCCCTTGCCGCCACGGTGCTGCGAGCGGTAGTTGTCGCTGCGGGTGCGCTTGATGTAGCCGTCGCGCGTGACGGTGACCACCATCTCCTCTTCGGCGATGAGGTCCTCGACCGAGACGTCGCCGTCGAAGCCGTGCAGGATCTCGGTGCGGCGGTCGTCGCCGAACTTGTCGGTGATGGCACCGAGCTCGTCGCGGATGATCGTGCGCTGCCGGGCGGGCGTGGCCAGGATGTCGTTGTAGTCCGCGATGCGGGCCTCGAGCTCGTTGGCCTCGTCGATGATCTTCTGACGCTCGAGAGCGGCGAGGCGGCGCAGCTGCATGTCGAGGATCGCCGACGCCTGGATGTCGTCGATGTCGAGGAGCTTCTGCAGGCCCTCGTTCGCCTCCTGGGGCGTGGGCGAGCGGCGGATGAGCGCGATGACCTCGTCCAGGGCGTCGAGCGCCTTGAGGAGGCCGCGCAGGATGTGCATCCGCTCCTCCGCCTTACGCAGGCGGTACTGGGTGCGGCGGACGATGACCTCGATCTGGTGGTCGATCCACAGGCTGATGAACCCGTCCAGCGACAGCGTGCGCGGCACGCCGTCGACGATCGCCAGCATGTTGGCGCCGAAGTTCTCCTGCAGCTGCGTGTGCTTGTACAGGTTGTTCAGCACGACCTTGGCGACGGCGTCGCGCTTGAGCACGACCACGAGACGCTGGCCGGTGCGGCCGGAGGTCTCGTCGCGGATGTCCGCGATGCCCGTGATCTTGCCCTCGCGGGCGAGGTCGCCGATCTTGACCGCGACGTTGTCGGGGTTGACCTGGTACGGGAGCTCGGTGATGACGAGGCAGGTGCGCCCCTGGATCTCCTCGATGTTGACGACTGCGCGCATCGTGATCGAGCCGCGACCGGTGCGGTACGCGTCCTTGATGCCGCGGGTGCCCAGGATCTGGGCGGCCGTCGGGAAGTCCGGCCCCGGGATGCGCTGCATGAGCGCCTCGAGGAGCTCGTCACGCGTGGCATCCGGGTTCTCCAGGGCCCACAGCGCGCCGGCCGCGACCTCGCGGAGGTTGTGCGGCGGGATGTTCGTCGCCATGCCCACTGCGATGCCGACGGAGCCGTTGACGAGGAGGTTGGGGAACCGCGAGGGCAGAACGACGGGCTCCTGCGTCTGCCCGTCGTAGTTGTCCTCGAAGTCGACGGTGTCCTCTTCGATGTCGCGCACCATCTCGAGCGCGAGGTTCGCCATCTTCGTCTCGGTGTAGCGCGGGGCTGCGGCGCCCTGGTTGCCGGGCGAGCCGAAGTTGCCCTGACCGAGCGCGAGGGGATAGCGCAGCGACCACGGCTGGACGAGACGGACGAGGGCGTCGTAGATGGGCGCGTCGCCGTGGGGGTGGTAGTGCCCCATGACCTCGCCGACGACACGGGCGCACTTGGAGAACGACTTGTCGGGACGGAAGCCGCCGTCGTACATGCCGTAGATGACGCGGCGGTGGACGGGCTTGAGGCCGTCGCGGACGTCGGGCAGAGCGCGACCGACGATGACGCTCATCGCGTAGTCGAGGTAGCTCCGCTGCATCTCCAGCTGCAGATCGACCTGGTCGATCTTGCCGTGATTGTGCGCGGTCTCGGGACGGGTCTCGTCGTCGCCGGGGGTGTCGTCAGCCATGGAGTCTCAGTTTCGTGGTCAGTCGGCGAGAGTCAGATGTCGAGGAAGCGCACGTCTTTGGCGTTGCGCTGGATGAAGCCGCGGCGCGACTCGACGTCCTCGCCCATGAGGACCGAGAAGATCTCGTCGGCGGAGGCCGCGTCGTCGATCGTCACCTGCTTGAGCGTGCGGGTCTCCGGGTCCATCGTGGTCTCCCACAGCTCGTGGTCGTTCATCTCGCCCAGACCCTTGTAGCGCTGGATGCCGTTGTCCTTCGGGATGCGGCGACCGGCGGCCTGCCCCTGGACGAGCATGGCGTCGCGCTCGCGGTCGCTGTAGGCGTACTCGTGCGCGTGGTTGCTCCACTTGAGGCGGTAGAGCGGCGGCTGCGCGAGATAGACGTACCCGGCCTCGATGAGCCCGCGCATGTAGCGGAACAGCATCGTCAGGAGCAGCGTCGTGATGTGCTGACCGTCGACGTCGGCATCGGCCATCAGCACGATCTTGTGGTACCGCGCCTTGGCCATGTCGAAGTCCTCGCCGATGCCCGTGCCGAAGGCCTGGATCATCGCCTGGACCTCCTTGTTGCCCAGGGCGCGGTCGAGGCGCGCGCGCTCGACGTTGAGGATCTTGCCGCGGAGGGCGAGGATCGCCTGCGTGTGCGGGTCGCGGCCCTGCACGGCGGAGCCGCCGGCCGAGTCGCCCTCGACCAGGAAGATCTCGCTGATCGACGGGTCCTTCGAGGTGCAGTCCTTGAGCTTGTCGGGCATGGCGGCCGACTCGAAGACGCTCTTGCGACGCGCGGTCTCGCGCGCCTTGCGGGCGGCGAGACGTGCGGTGGCCGCATCGATCGCCTTGCGGATGATGTTCTTCGCCTGGCCGGGGTTGCGGTCGAACCAGTCGCCGAGCTTGTCGCCCACGACCTTCTGCACGAACGCCTTCGCCTCCGTGTTGCCCAGCTTGGTCTTGGTCTGACCCTCGAACTGCGGCTCCGACAGCTTGACCGAGATCACCGCGGTGAGCCCCTCGCGGATGTCATCGCCGGTGAGGTTGTCGTCCTTCTCCTTGAGGAGGTTGTTGGCGCGCGCGTACCGGTTCACGAGCGTGGTCAGCGCCGCGCGGAACCCCTCCTCGTGCGTGCCTCCCTCGTGGGTGTTGATCGTGTTCGCGTACGTGAAGACGTTCTCGGTGTAGGCCGTGGTCCACTGCATCGCGAGCTCGAGGGCGATCTTGCGATCGGTGTCCTCCGACTCGACCTCGATGATCTCGTCGTTGACGACGTCGGCCTTGCGCACGCGGTTGAGGTGCTCGACGTAGTCGACGAGGCCGCGCTCGTAGAGGAAGGTGTCGTGACGAGCCTCGGTGACCTCTTCGCCCGGCTCGCCCTCGGTGACGACGGACTGCGGCCGCTCGTCGCGCAGGCTCAGGCGCAGCCCCTTGTTCAGGAACGCCATCTGCTGAAAGCGCGTGCGCAGCGTGTCGTAGTCGAAGTCGATGGTGTCGAAGATGGTGGCATCCGGCCAGAAGGTGATCGTCGTGCCGGTACTGTCGCTCTCCTCGCCCTTCGCCAGCGGGGCCAGGGGCACGCCGCCGTCGCGGAACGACTGGCGCCACACGTGGCCCTGTCGCTTCACCTCGACCTCGAGACGCGTGGACAGGGCGTTCACGACCGACGAGCCGACGCCGTGCAGACCGCCCGACACGGCGTATCCGCCGCCGCCGAACTTTCCACCGGCGTGCAGGACCGTCAGGACGACCTCGACCGTCGACTTGCCCTCCGTGCGGTGCATGTCGACCGGGATGCCGCGGCCGTTGTCGACCACGCGGACGGCGCCGTCGCTGAGGATGGTGACGTCGATGGTGTCGCAGTAGCCGGCGAGGGCCTCGTCGACGGAGTTGTCGACGATCTCCTGGACCAGGTGGTGCAGACCGCGCTCACCGGTCGAGCCGATGTACATGCCCGGACGCTTGCGGACGGCCTCCAGACCCTCGAGCACCTGGATGGCGTCTGCCCCGTACTCGTTGGGAACCTTGGTCGATGCCTTCTCGGGTTCCTCGGAAACGATGTCGGGGTTCTCTGACGTCATGAGTTCGCGCGCTCCAGATGGTTTCGTCGGACTCTCCATCCTACCGCGCGAGGGTCGTTTCGATCGCGTGTACGCCCCGTGACGGGCTGAAAAAGGATCCGATCGATCCGGATGAGGGTCTAGCCGTAGGTATCGCGCGGACCGCGGCCTTGAACGGCTCTCGGCCCCCATTTCCACGAGGGGACGTCCGGCCCCACGAAGCGGATCGCCTCGACCCCCGCCTCGGGGAAGCGCCGGATGATCTCCGAGAGGATGTGCGCGCGCATGAGCTGGAGCTGCTTCGCCCACGCCGTGGAGTCCGCCTGCACGGTCAGCGTGCCGGCGTCGAGGGCGACCGGACGGGTGTGCGCCGCGGTGTCCGCGCCGGCCACGTCGTGCCACGTGCGCACGAGGTCCTCGCGCGCCAGCTGCGGCTCCCACCCCGACGACTGCGTGAGGGCGGAGAGGACGTCGCCGAGGCCCCGCGGGTCCCGACCGGGCGTGAACGGCGCGTTCTCGTCGTCGGTGTTCCGTCGGCGGCGCGTGCGCTTGCGGTAGGGCGACGGCTCCAGGCCCCGGAGACGCAGGTACGTCGCCAGGGTCTCCGGCAGCTCGCCGTCGTCACTCATCGCCGGCCTTGATCTGCCCCGCCTCGACGCGCACGACGTGGGCGCGCAGACCCTCGGGCACGTCCTCCTCGACCGCCGAGGTGACGATGACCTGCTCGTAGCCGCCCGCGAGCTCCGCCAGTCGGGTGCGCCGGCCGGCGTCGAGTTCGGCGAACACGTCGTCGAGGATGAGCACCGGGTCGCCCAGGCGGGACTCGGCGCGCAGGAGCTCGGCGGATGCCAGGCGGAGCGCCAGCGCCACCGACCAGGACTCGCCGTGGGAGGCGTAGCCCTTCACCGGCAGGCCCCGCACCTTCAGGACGAGGTCGTCGCGGTGCGGTCCGACCAGGGTGAGACCGCGATCGAGCTCGGCCGGGCGCCGGAGGGCGAGAGCGGCGCGGAACTGGTCGGCGAGCGGTGCCCCCGAGCCGGCGGCATCCATCGACTCCCCCTCCTCGGGGTCGGCCCCGCCCACGGACAGCGCCCATTCCAGGCGCGGATCGTGGTCGGCGCCGGCGATGGCGGCGTAGGCGTCCGAGACCGGGGAGGCCAGATCGGATGCCAAGGCGAGGCGGGCCTCGATCACCTCGGTGCCGAGGGCGACGAGCTTCTCGTCCCAGACGTCGAGGGTGCCGAGGGCGTCGCCGCGGATCCCGCGCGCGCGAGCGGACTTGAGCAGCGCGGTGCGCTGGCGCACGACGCGGTCGTAGTCGCCGAGCACCCCGGCCATGCGAGGGGTCCGCTGCACGATCAGCTGGTCCGCGAAACGGCGACGCGCGGACGGGTCGCCACGCACGATCTGCAGGTCCTCCGGCGCGAAGAGCACGACCTGCGCGTACCGCGGCAGCTCGGAGGTGCGGACGTTGACCCCGTTCACGCGCGCTTTGTTGGTGCCCTGCCGGTTCAGCTGCAGCTCGAGCAGGACGCTGCGCTCCCCGTGGGCGAGACGGGCCCGGACGATCGCGGCGTCCTGACCGTCGCGGACCATCGGAGCGTCCGAGGACACACGGTGCGAACCGAGCGTGGCCAGATAGGCGACCGCCTCGACGAGGTTCGTCTTGCCCTGACCGTTGCGGCCCACGAAGACGTTCGCCCCAGCCGCCAGCGAGACGTCGGCACCCGCGTAATTGCGGAAGTCCTTCAGTCCCAGCTGCTCCACGATCACCGAGTCAGACTACCCGCCGGCTCCGACACCGACACCGGGGGCGACCGCTCAGCGCAGGAGGAGGTTCGGCTGCAGCAGGTACTTGAACGTGCCCTCGCCGCCCTTGTCGACCGAGGTCTGCGGGGTGACGAGCACGGGGCTGAGCTTGTTCGCGTTGTCGCTCGAGGTGAACGTGATGCGCGTGAACTCGCTGCGGACGGCACCGAGCGACTCGAGCAGGTACTGCGGGTTCAGGCCGAGGGTGACCTCGTCGCCCACGAGCGTCGCGTCGACGGACTCCGTCGCCCGCGCCTGTTCGGTGCCGGAGGCGTCCATCGACACGCCCTCGGGGCCGAAGGTGAAACGCAGCGGCGCGGAGCGGTCGAGGACCAGGGCGACGCGGCGCACGGCCTCGGCGAGCTCGGCGGTGTTGACGACGCTGTGGTGCTCGGTCTGCTCGGGGAACAGGCGGCGCACGGGCGGGAAGTTGCCCTTGATGAGCAGCGACGTGACCGTCTTGTTGCCGGAGGAGAAGGCGATGATCTCGCGGTCGCCGGAGCCGGAGAACGCGATCGAGATGTCACCGCCGTGCGCGAAGGTCTTGCCGACCTCCTGCAGCGTGCGGGCGGGGACGAGGGCCGACGTGGTCTCGTCGCCGGCGGCGGCGCCGCCGTCCCACGGGATCTCGCGCAGGGCGACGCGGTAACGGTCGGTGGCGACCAGGCTGAGGCGCGTGCCGGACACCTCGAGCTGGACGCCCGTGAGGACGGGGGTGACGTCGTCGCGAGAGGCGGCGAACGCGACCTGCGCGATGGCGGTCGCGAACTCGTCGGCGGGGACGAGGCCGGACTCTCCGGTGACCTCGGGGATGGCCGGGTACTCCTGGACGGGCATCGACGCGAGCGTGAACCGTGCGGAGCCGCAGGTGAGCAGGATGCCGCCGTCATCGTCGACCGCGATCTGGATGGGGGCGTTCGGCAGTCGGCTCGCGATGTCGGAGAGCAGACGGCCGTGGACGAGGATCGTGCCGGGCTCGTCGACCGTCGCCTCGATCGTGGTGCGCGCGGAGGCCTCGTAGTCGAAGGCGGCGAGGGAGAGACCCTCGGCACCGGCCTCGATGAGCACGCCCGCGAGGATCGGCTGCGGGTTGCGCTGAGGCAGGAGCTTCACCACGAACGAGACGGCTTCGCTGAACACATCGCGATTGACGTGGAACTTCACGGACGCTCCCTTGACGGCGGGTATGGCTTCCCCATGCTAGCCCCCACGCCGGAACGGCTCGGATGCACGCTCTCGGAACCCCGAGGTCATCGGATGTGCCTTAACAGAGATCTGGATTCTTCATCTTGTTAACGGCTGTGGAATCTGGGGATAAGTCTCACGATCGCTGTTAACAGCAGGGAACGCGGGGGCATCCACCTGTGGACGCGCTGCGGACAGCCGGTGGTGTTAACACGATCGGCGACAGGGAGCGCTCGGCCGGGTTCCACAGTTAACAGCCCGTCGTACACAGGTCATCCGCAGAGATTTCGAGTTATCCACAGGTTTTCCACACTGTGTAGAACCGTGTCAGAAGCGGGTTTCCACAGCCCTGTGAGGCCCGTTCACCGCCGAGAACGACGAAGGGGTTCGTCCGCGGACACGGACGAACCCCTTCGGGAGACGGGCGCTCAGCGCATGCGGCCGAGCTGCGAGGTGATCTCCGACACCTGGTTGTAGATGGACCGGCGCTCCTTCATCAGGTCGCTGATCTTCTTGTAGGCGTACATCACCGTGGTGTGGTCGCGGTTGCCGAAGAGCTGCCCGATCTTCGGCAACGACAGACTCGTGCGCTCACGGCAAAGGTACATCGCGATCTGGCGCGCCGTGGCGACGGCCTGCGACCTGCTCGAGCCGTAGAGATCGTCGACGGACAGCTTGAAGTACTGCGCGGTGGCCGTGATGATGTCCGTCGGTGAGACGACGTTCGCATCGTCCTGGTCGATGATGTCGCGGAGGACGGTCTGCGCGAGCGTCATGTCGAGAGTCGACCGGTTGAGGCTCGCGAAGGCGGAGACGCGGATCAGCGCGCCCTCGAGCTCGCGGATGTTCGACGAGACGACCGTCGCGATGTATTCGAGGACCTCGTCGGGGATGAGCAGCCGCTCGCTCTGCGCCTTTTTGCGGAGGATCGCGATGCGGGTCTCGAGGTCGGGCGCCTGCACATCGGTGATGAGGCCCCACTCGAAGCGGCTGCGCATACGGTCCTCGAAGCCCGTCAGCTGCTTCGGGGGCAGATCGCTCGTGATCACGACCTGCTTGTCGTGGTCGTGCAGCGTGTTGAACGTGTGGAAGAACGCCTCCTGCGTCTCCGCGCGTCCCTGCAGGAACTGGATGTCGTCGATCAGGAGGATGTCGA
Organism: Microbacterium sp. HMH0099; assembly: GCF_049384025.1. Classification (NCBI taxonomy): domain Bacteria; kingdom Bacillati; phylum Actinomycetota; class Actinomycetes; order Micrococcales; family Microbacteriaceae; genus Microbacterium; species Microbacterium sp. HMH0099. The sequence goes on from NZ_JBMRJR010000001.1 coordinate 741,169, forward strand.
CGTCGCGGTACCGCGCCTGGAAGGCCGAGCCACGGTTGTTCGCGATCGAGTTGATGAAGTCGTTCGTGAACTCCTCGCTCGAGACGTACCGGACGCGGATGCCGGCGTACATGCTCGCGGCGTAGTCGCCGATGGCGTGAAGAAGGTGCGTCTTGCCGAGCCCCGAGTCGCCGTAGATGAAGAGCGGGTTGTAGGCCTTGGCCGGCGCCTCCGCCACGGCGACCGCGGCCGCGTGGGCGAAGCGGTTCGACTGCCCGATGACGAAGTTGTCGAAGGTGTACTTCGGGTTGAGACGGGTGTCCTGGCGCGAGGCCGGTGCCGGCGGCTCGACCGGCGCCTCCGAGATCGGGGAGAGGGATGCCATGCTCATCGGCGCCGCGGGAGCGGGAGCGTCGTCCGCGGTCGAGGGCGAGGAGAGGTGGGAGTCGATCAGCTCGGGGTTCACGACGACCCGGAAGGTGCTGACCTCGGGATCGTGGCCCTGGACCTGCGTGAGCGCCTCCATGATGGGCGCGCGCATGCGCTTGTTCATCTGCGCCGCGGTCAGGTCGTTGGGGACGTCGAGATAAAGGGTCCCGCCCATGACGCCCTGCGGCACCGCGAGGTTCAGGAAGCCGTGCAGCTGCGGGGTGATGCGATCATCGGTCAGGAGGTGGTCCAGCACTGCCGACCAGACCGGGACATCCGGTACTTCGTGCAGTGACATACCCCTCCTGGGTCTTCGGCGCGTGGCAGATCGACGAACGCCGAACCTGTGGATAAGTTCCGCAGACACGCTAGTTCGGGGGCATCGCGGAGCCAAATCCACTGTAGGGCCGCATCGCGTGTCTTTGCCAGGCGTGTGGACAACGGTTGGGGATAATGGGCGGTCGCCCGTCGGTTTGAGTTAACGGCTCGCACGACGTAGCCTTAGTCGGTTGACTTATGCCTTCACGGCAGTCCCGACCCCGTCCCCGGCAGAAGAGCATCGGGCGACACCACCTCCGGAGTGACCCATGAGCAAGCGCACCTTCCAGCCCAACAACCGTCGTCGTGCCAAGAAGCACGGCTTCCGCGCCCGTATGCGCACCCGTGCCGGCCGTGGCATCCTCGCCGCGCGTCGTGCCAAGGGCCGCACCGAGCTCTCGGCCTGACGTACCAGGTGCTCGCGAAGCCGAACCGACTCACCCGCGGATCGGATTACAAAGCCACCGTCCGACGGGGCTCTCGCTGTGCCGGAACGCACACCGTGACCTACGTCGGTCGGACGGGTGACCAGGCCGTTGCCCGATTCGGGTTCATCGTGAGCCGCCAGGTCGGCTCCGCGGTCACACGCAACACCATTCGCCGCCGCCTCAAGGCGGTGTGCGCCGAGGCGCTCCCGTCTGTCCGCGGGGGCGCCTCGATCGTCATCCGCGCGCTGCCCTCCGCGGCGACCGCGGACTTCGCCGATCTCCGCGCCGACGTCATCCGGTGCCTGGAACGCAAGGCCGCCGCATGAGCGCTTCGACTCTCCCGACCTCTGCGACCGGCAGCGGGCGGCTGGAATGGGCCTCGATGATGGCATCCGTCCCGCTTCTCCCCCGGAACGCGGGCCTCGCCCTCCTGCACGGCTACCGTGCGACCATCTCGCACGTTTACGGCGACGTGTGCAAGTACTACCCGTCCTGCTCCGCCTATTCGGTGGGCGCCGTGCAGCAGCATGGACTCGTGAAGGGTATCGCGTTCACCGCGGCCCGCCTCGCACGCTGCCATCCCTGGGCTCAGGGTGGCATCGACGACGTCCGTCCTCACCGGGCCTTCCGTCATGAACTGACTCCGCACGGCTTCGTCGTGCCCTCCCGAAAGGACTGATCCGTGCCGGATCTCATTGGAATTGTCCTCTGGCCGCTGAAATGGGCGGTCGAGCTGGTGCTGGTCGGTTGGCACCAGCTCTTCACCCTGCTCGGCATGGCTCCCGCGGCCGGTATCACCTGGGTGCTGTCCATCGTCGGTCTGGTCCTGATCGTCCGCGCCGCTCTGATCCCGCTGTTCGTGCGGCAGATCAAGAGCCAGCGCAAGATGATGGAGATCGCGCCGGAGCTTCGCAAGGTCCAGGAGAAGTACCGGGGCAAGAAGGACCAGCTGTCTCGTGAGGCGATGAGCCGCGAGACCATGGCGCTGTACAAGAAGCACGGCACGACACCGGTGTCGAGCTGCCTTCCGCTCCTCGTGCAGATGCCGATCTTCTTCGCGCTCTTCAGCGTGCTCAACGACGTGTCCCGTCACGCGGTCGCCGGCATCGGCGGTGTGGGTCTGCTGACCCCAGAGTTGACGCAGGAGTTCTACGACGCACGCCTCTTCGACGTGGCATCCATGCACGTCAACCTCGTCACCGCGTGGACCCAGCCCGACGGCCAGGTCACCGTCATCATCCTGCTCGTGCTCGTCGTGCTCATGATCGCGTCGCAGTTCTTCACGCAGCTGCAGATCATCTCGAAAAACCTGTCGCCCGAGGCCAAGACCGGTCAGGCGTACCAGATGCAGAAGATCATGCTGTACATCCTGCCGCTGGCCTTCATCTTCTCGGGCGTCTTCTTCCCGCTCGGTGTCGTCATCTACTGGTTCGTCAGCAACCTGTGGACGATGGTCCAGCAGTTCGTCGTCATCCGCGAGATGCCGACCCCCGGTTCCGACGCCGCCAAGGCGCGCGAGGAGCGTCTGGCTCGCAAGGGCAAGGCGATCGACGCGCAGGGCAAGGTGGTCCCGATCGAGAAGTACCAGGCGGAGCAGCAGCGTCTCGTCGAGGAGGCCGAGCGCGCTCGCGCGGCTGCCCCGAAGCGCCAGCAGCCCGTGGGCAAGCAGCGCGCCAAGAAGCAGGCCACGAAGAACGGACGTCCCGCCGGCGAGACCGGTACGGCGACGACCTCCTGACGACCCGGAGAACATGATGACGACGTCTGACCAGATCACCTCTGATTCCGCCGCCACCGTGGAGGAGCTCGAGAGCGAAGGCGACATCGCCGCCGACTACCTCGAGGGACTGCTCGACATCGCCGACATCGACGGCGATCTCGCCCTCGACGTGCGTGCCGGCCGTGCCTACGTCTCGGTCGAGGCGGAGGACGTGGCCGCGCTGTCCACGCTGTCGCACCCCGACACGGTGCAGGCGCTGCAGGAGCTCACCCGCCTCGCCGTGCAGAACTCGACCGGTCGCTTCTCGCGCCTGATCCTCGACATCGGCGGCTCGCGCGACGCGCGTCAGCGTCAGCTCGAGAACCTGGTCGACCGTGCGATCGCTCGTCTCGACGAGGGGGCGTCGCAGGCGTCGCTGCCCGCGATGTCGAGCTACGAGCGGAAGCTGGTCCACGACATCGCCGCGGATCGCGGGTACTCGTCGGAGTCGTTCGGCGAGGGTGCGGACCGTCACACCGTCCTGCGCCGCGGCTGAGGTGAGCGACTCCGTTCTCGAGCCGGAGCCGCCGCGCGCGGCCGAGGTGTTCGGCGACCGCATCGAACTCGCCCGTCGATTCACCGCCTCCCTCGCCCGCCACGGGGAGGAGCGCGGCCTCATCGGACCCCTCGAAGTGCCTCGCCTGTGGACCCGGCACATCCTCAACAGCGCCGTCGCAGCACCCTTCTTCGAGAGACGTTCGGCCGACATCGGATCGGGTGCAGGACTGCCGGGCCTCGTCCTGGCCATCGCCCGGCCCGACGTCCAGTGGACGCTCATCGAGCCCATGGAACGCCGAACGGCCTGGCTCTCGGAGCAGGTCGACGACCTCGGCCTCGACAACGTCACCGTCGCCCGCATGCGCGGGGAGGAATGGACGGAGGGCCGCGTGTTCGACACCGTCACCGCCCGCGCCGTCAGCGCTCTGCGTACGCTGCTCCCGTTCACCGCTCCCCTGGTGCGACCGGGCGGTCGTCTCGTCCTCCTCAAAGGCGCGAACGTCGACGCCGAGATCACGAAGGCCGCCAAGCAGATGCGGGCCTTCGGGCTCGAGGACGTGCGCGTCGAGGTCGTCGGCGAGGGCATCGTCGCCGAGCCCACGCGCGTGTTCGTCGCCACCGTCACACGTTGATTCGCGGCGCATGTAAACATGCGTCTTTGCCAGCTCGATGGGTGCGGATGGATGCCGGCGGCTCGCTGCTCTCGCGAGATCACGTGATCCCATCGACCGCACCCCGTTAGCGTGGTCGGGAGCGCGTGATCTCGGCGAGACCGCGTGATCTCGCGTGCAGGTTGCGGGCGTCTGTAGGTGGCGCGGCCCCGTGGCGCGTTAGCTCGGTAGACGTCGAGGTCGCACGTTCGATCCGAGGGCACACCTTCGGACTGTGTCGGAGCGTGTGATCTCGGCGGGTCGTGTGATCTCGCCCGCCGTTGCTGTGACTGGCCGGCGGTGTGCGACGGCCGTGGCTCGCTCGCGGAGGTGTGGTCGCGCAGCCGAGATTACGTGGTCTCGCTGACCGCACATGCTCGCATGTGCGGGAGCGTGTGATCTCGGCAAGATCGCGTGATCTCGCGTGCTGGTGTCGGGCGCGGGTGCCGGGGATGCCCGCCGCCCCGGACTTGCGGGTCGGACGGAATCGAGGTCGCACGCTCGGTTCGATCGCACACGTTCGGTGTGCGTCGAAGCGTGAGATCTCGGCGGCATCGTGTGTCCGCGCGGGCCGTTGGTCGCGTGCTGGCTGCGGGCGTTCCATGATGGTCGCTCCCCCGGATCGCGTGGTCGCGTCGGCTGGCGCAGGTCTTGGCGTTCGAGAGCGTGTTCTCGGTGGGAGGACGTGATCGCAACGTGGTGCGACGGGTGGGCCGAGCTTCTGGAGCTCCCCCGGATAGCCGGGAGGCGATACCGCGAAGGTCACACGTCCGTGTGGAGCGCACAGGAGCCTGCGTCCTCAAAACACGTCTTCTGATTTGAAGGTGTCCTGGCGGCGGCAGTGCTCAGGGTGGCTGCGCTTCGGATCAGCGAGTGCTGATCTCGGGACGGCGAGTACGGACGTGACCCGACATCGCGCGATCACGATGGTTGCACGCGCCTCGGCCGGATCGTGTGCCGTCATGGTCGTATCCGTGCGTCGCCTGTCGTTCGACGGTGGTCGCCAACAGAACGGTCGGGTCGCACTTCCGCCGGTGTGGCTGGTAGCCGTCGTGTCGCGAGCTGATGAAGTGAGAGTGCGCATCTCAGGAATCAGTAGCCGCCGTGAGATGGTCTCGTCCTATGTTTCACGTGAAACATCGCTCCGTCGCCATTTGTCTTCGATCGCGTCCAGGGCGGCGCTACCCGGCTCGGCCGAGGCGTCCGATGGACCCGTTGTGCCATGCCGATCTAGCGGTTCTCCGCGCGAGGGTGGCGGCGAGTGGCGCGATGGCTGGGCGCGGCACTCGCGGTGTACCGCTGCCTACGCCGTCTTCCGTAGAGTCACCGGTTCGACCCTCGCGATGCCAAGGTTGTTGGGATGCCGCCCATGAGACGATTCCGAACCTCGCTCCGCTGACACCGTCACGCGCAGGGCGGAAGCGTGGTCGCCGAGATCGATAGCTCATAGATGTTTCACGTGAAACATCCGGCTGTGGCAGGAGCCCAACGCTCAATCGTGAGCGTTGGGCCGAGCTGTCCTGGGTGCGAAACGTGTGGTGGCCACATTTGGGCAAGGCAACTTTTGCAGCAGTCACGAAGCTCGCCCACTCCCCCATCGATCGATTGCTATCGTTAGCCGGGATACACCGCTCCGTCGCCGTTGTTTCACGTGAAACATGATCCTCATTCGGCCGGCCCCTGGAGTCCCCGACATGTCCTGGGGCCTGCACCATCACGCCGCGCGCAGACGCGCCGGTCGCCAAAACTCGAGCGAACGTTTCACGTGAACCATTGCGTTCCTTGCGAATGCCCCTCGCGCGCGCATCGCTCTATGTTTCACGTGAAACGCGCGCGCCATCGCTCACGTATGCCCACCTCATTCGCCGAGAGGCGGTCGACACGACAACGAACCCCACCCGGCGCGTTGGAACGTCGGTGGCCGCGGCTAGACTGGCGGGAGTGTCCACCGGCGAAGAGGAAGTGTGTTTCACGTGAAACAATCCGGCGACTCCGTGGCATCCGGAGCCCTCGAAGACTCCCCCATCGCCCGTGAGATCGCGGATCTCTCTGCGCGGCGACGCGCCTTGGAAGCCGTGACCGTCGAGCTCAGCGGCCGCACGCGGGTCTTCACGGTCTCGAACCAGAAGGGTGGTGTCGGAAAAACCACCACCACGGTCAACCTCGCGGCCGCGCTGGCGTCTGTCGGAGCGAAGGTCCTCGTCATCGACCTCGATCCGCAGGGCAACGCCTCCACCGCACTCGGTGTCCCCCACAACGCTGACACGCCGAGTGTGTACGACGTCCTCATCGACGAGTTCCCGCTGGCGGACATCATTCAGACCAGCCCGGAGTCTCCGAACCTTCTCTGTGCACCCAGCACGATCCACCTCGCCGGTGCGGAGATCGAGCTCGTGTCGCAGGTCGCGCGTGAGCACCGCCTGCGCGGTGCGCTCCACGAGTACCTGGCGCTCGACGACACGCACCTGGACTTCGTCATCATCGACTGCCCACCGTCCCTCGGTCTGCTGACGATCAACGCCTTCACGGCCGCAGATGAGGTGCTGATCCCCATCCAGTGCGAGTACTACGCGCTCGAGGGTCTGAGCCAGCTGCTCGGAAGTGTGCAGATGATCCAGAAGCATCTGAACCCCGGACTCCACGTGTCGACGATCCTGCTCACGATGTACGACGGCCGCACCCGTCTCGCACAGCAGGTGGCCGAAGAGGTGCGCTCGCACTTCAGTGAGGAGGTTCTCCGCACGGTCATCCCCCGTTCCGTCCGTGTGTCGGAGGCGCCGAGCTTCGGACAGACGGTCATCGCGTACGATGGCCAATCGGCGGGCGCGATCGCCTACCGCGAAGCGGCGGTCGAAATCGTCGCTCGCGACAACTCCACGAAGGACTCCTGATGGCGAAGAGAACTGGTCTGGGCCGCGGTATCGGCGCCCTTATCCCCACGGCGGAGCCTTCCGAGGCACGGCCCGTCGACGTGTTCTTCCCGGACAACTCCGCGAAGGACAATGCGGTCAAGGACGCCACCGGATCCGCGTCCCCCGCGTCGGACGACCTCGTCACGGTGCCCGGTGCCCGGCTCGTGCACATCGACCCGGCATCCATCGTCCCCAACCCGCGGCAGCCGCGCACGACGTTCGATCCCGAGGATCTCGCCGAGCTGGTGCACTCGGTCCGCGAGTTCGGCGTTCTGCAGCCCGTCGTTGTCCGCGACAAGAAGGACGGCACGTACGAGCTCATCATGGGTGAGCGGCGCACCCGCGCCTCGCGCGAGGCGGGTCTGGAGTCCATCCCCGCCGTCGTCCGCGAGACCGAGGATGAGTACCTCCTCCGCGACGCCCTGCTCGAGAACCTGCACCGCTCGCAGCTGAACCCCCTCGAAGAGGCGTCCGCCTACCAGCAGCTCCTCGAGGACTTCGGCATCACGCAGGAGGAGCTCGCGACCCGCATCGGCCGATCCCGTCCGCAGATCAGCAACACCATCCGTCTGCTGCGTCTGCCGGTGCCGGTGCAGCAGCGGGTTGCGGCGGGTGTGCTCAGCGCCGGTCACGCACGCGCGATCCTCTCCCTCGACAGCCCCGAGGCGATGCGGAAGCTCGCCGACAAGATCGTCAACGAGGATCTGTCCGTCCGGGCAGCGGAGGCCGCTGCGAAGATGCCCGGCGTCGCGCCGGTCCGGCAGAAGGCGACCGCAGGATCGCGCCAGGCCGGACTCGACGACATCGCCGGCCGTCTCGGCGATCGATTCGACACCAAGGTGCGCGTCTCTCTCAGTGCTAAAAAAGGCCAGATCAGGATTGATTTCGCGAGCATTCAAGACCTCAACCGCATCCTTGCGGTGCTGGGGGAGGACGGCTACACGGGCTGAGGCGCCGACGGGCCGTTCCGTGTTCGCGGGGCGAGAACGACGCGCCGCCCGTGGTATCCGCCGTCCGGCGTACCCTTGATGGGTGCCAGCGAACGACCCCTCCTCCCGCCGCCGCGCCAGTCTCGAACTGCTGCGTGCCGAGGCGTCCGATGAGCTGTCCGTCCTCATCCACGAGCGTCTGCGCGGTGGTGAAGACCCGTGGGACTTCATGGACGACCTGCCGACCGTCGACGAGCTCGTGGTGCTGACCCTCCGTGCGGAGAACATCGCCGAGAACGGCGGTGTCCGCCCGAACCGCGCGCGCAACTATCGTGTGCTGCGCCAGATCGCGCTCGACTACCCGGCCCTCACGCGCGCCGTGTGGCGCATCCTCGGTGAGGACGAGCAGCACCGCCGGTGGGACGCCAGCATCCGCCTCGACGCCTCATGAGCCCGTCACGGCGCCGCGGAACGGACATCAGCGTCGGCCTCGACGCCGTGAACCCGCTCGCAATGCTCCGGGCTGGATGCCACCGTGTGGCATCCATTCAACGAGAAGACCCCGCCAGCCGGAGCTGACGGGGTCGAATTCTCGTGCGGACTCAGCCGAGGAAGGGCTGGAGGTCCTGCTCGAGCGCGTACTTCGGCTTCGCGCCGATGATCGTCGTCTTGACCTCGCCGCCCTGGAAGACCTTCATCGCGGGGATGGAGGTGATCTGGTACTTCATGGCCAGGTCGGGGTTCTCATCGACGTTGAGCTTCAGGATCGTGATCTTGTCCGGGTTCTCGGACTGGATCTCGTCCAGAACCGGAGCGACCATGCGGCAGGGGCCGCACCACTCGGCCCAGAAGTCCACGAGGACGGGGCCGTCAGCCTGCAGGACGTCCTGCTCGAAGGTCGCGGAGGTCGTCGCCTTGGCGGTCATGTGCATATCTCCTTAGATGGAAGCGTTACAGAGTCGAACAGCGCGGGCCCGAAGTTTGTTCCTCAGACCACCGCTGCGTCGGGGAGGCCCTCGATGAGGCTGTCCGCGGTCGCGGGCGCACCCGCGGCGCCGTGGGCTGCGAGGAAGTGCTCGACGTCGAGGGCGGCGACGGTGCCGCTGCCCGCAGCCGTGATGGCCTGACGGTAGGTCGGGTCGATCACGTCTCCGGCGGCGAAAACGCCGTCGACCGAGGTCCGCGACGAGCGGCCGTCGACCCAGATCGTGCCCTGCTCGGTGAGTTCGAGCTTGTCGTGCACGAGGTGGGTGCGGGGGTCGTTGCCGATCGCGACGAAGAGGCCCTCGAGGGGGAGGTCGCGCTCGGTGCCGTCGACGGTCGAGCGGAGACGCACGCCGTTCACGGCCTCGTCACCGAGGATCTCGGCGACCTCGCTGTTCCAGACGAACTCGATCTTCTCGTTCGCGAACGCGCGCTCCTGCATGATCTTCGATGCGCGCAGGGAGTCCTTGCGGTGGATGACGTAGACCTTCGACGCGAACTTCGTGAGGAAGTTCGCCTCCTCCATGGCCGAGTCGCCGCCGCCGACGACGGCGATCGTGCGCTCACGGAAGAAGAAGCCGTCGCACGTCGCGCACCAGGACACACCACGGCCCGACAGGCGCTCCTCGCCCTCCAGGCCGAGCTTGCGGTACGCCGAGCCGGTCGCGTAGATCACGGTCGCCGCCTCGTGCACCTTGCCGCTGCCGAGGGTGACCTTCTTGACCGGACCGTCCAGCTCGAGCGAGACGACGTCGTCGTACAGGACCTCGGCACCGAAGCGCTCGGCCTGCGCCTGCATCTTGGCCATGAGGTCGGGACCCTGGATGCCGTCGGGGAAACCGGGGAAGTTCTCGACCTCGGTCGTGTTCATGAGGTCGCCGCCGGCTTCGACGGAACTCGCGACGACGAGGGGCTCGAGGTTGGCTCGGGCGGCGTAGATCGCGGCGGTGTAGCCGGCGGGGCCGGATCCGATGATGATGACGTGACGCACGGTAGCGCGTTCCCTTCGTTGATTCCGTCGGATGAAACCCATGCTAGTGCCGCGGTATTCCGCGAGAGGGGGCTAGCGCCGGGGCAGGAAGCGCCGTCCGAGCGCGAGAGCGGGAGCCAGCTCGGGTGCGCGGAAGAGGGCCAGGATGCCGAGATAGACGACGAGCACGACACCCCCGACGAGCGCGGCACCGAGTGCGCCCGTGAGGGCGTTCGTCGACGTCCACCCGAAGTAGCCGCCGGTCAGCACGTACGCGAGGAAGCCGGCCCCGGCCGCGGGGAGGGAGGCGAGGGAGAACCGCAGCAGGGCGGGCAGCCACTCGGCCGTCCCGATGCCGCCGAGGCGACGGTGCAGCAGAACCGCCGCGATCACGACCTGCACGATGCTCGCCAGCGACTGGGTGAGGGCGACGCCGGCGGCGAGGAAGGCAGGGCCCAGGACCGCACCGGCCGCCAGCGCCCCGCCCGTGACGAGCGCGCACTGGATGAGCGTGAAGAAGAACGGGGTACGGGTGTCGTTGTAGGCGTAGAAGGTCCGCTGAACGACGAAGAGCACGGCGAGCGGGACCAGGCAGAGGAGGTAGCAGAGCAGCACCGGAGCGACGGCGGCGGCCTGCTCCGGTCCGTTCGTGAAGATCCTGCTCGCGGGCACGGCAGCGACGGCCAGGGCCACGGCGGCCACGACGATGAACAGGCCCAGGGTGCGGATGCTGCGGACGATGTCGGCCCGCACCTCCTCGTGGCGTCCCGCGGCCGCGTGCTCGCTGAGCTGCGTGAAGTAGGGCGTCCCGATCGAGAGCACGATGATCGAGTACGGGAGCATGAAGAGCAGCCAGGCGTTCTGCGACGCGAAGATCGCGGGGTCCTCGCCGGAGGCGCCGGACAGCACGTTCGTCTGCACGATCCCGGCCAGCTGACCCGCGACGACCATGAGGAAGGTCCATCCGGCCAGGCGCCCGATGTGGCGCAGGCCGACCCCGCGCCACTGGAAGTCGGGGCGGAGCGTCAGCCCCGCACGGCGCCAGAAGAAGGCCAGCACGACGGTCTGGACGACGATGCCCGCCGTCGCGGTGGCCGCGAGGGTCGCGGTCATGAGGGGCGTCCAGGCGGACACCGCGGTCTGGGGACCGCCGAAGAGCACGATGAACCCGGCGAACCCGGCGATGGACACGATGTTGTTGACGATGGGCGCCCACGTGTACGGGCCGAAGACGCGGCGGGCGTTGAGGATCTCGCCGAGGAGCGCGTAGAGACCGTAGAAGAAGATCTGCGGCAGGCACCAGTAGGCGAAGGCCGTGGAGAGCGCCAGCTGATCCTCGGTGAAGCGGCTCGCGTAGACCTGGACGAGCAGCGGTGCGGCGATCATCGCGAGGGCGGTGGAGATGAGCAGCCCCATCGTGCCCAGCGTGAACAGCTTCGAGATGAAGGCCTGGCCGCCGTCGGCGTGAGCGGCGGCCTTGATGATCTGCGGCACCACCACAGCCGTCAGGAGGCCGGTCGAGATGATCGCGTAGATGTTGTTCGGCAGCTGGTTCGCCACCGCGAAGGCGTCACCCGCGGAGCTGATCGACCCGATGGCCGCGACGAGGACGATGGTCCTCAGCAGACCCGTGAGCCTCGACACGATCGTCCCGGCTCCGATGAGGACGCTCGCGCGACCGATTCCGCTCACGGACGTTCCTCCTGGCGCGGCTCGGCGCCGCGGTCTGCATCGGCACGCGGGCCGTCGATCGGGGCATCGGCCGGGGCGCCGGCGGCATCCCGGACCTCTGGCTCGGCCGAGGCGCCGGCGGCATCCCGGACCTCCGGCTCGGTGAGCGGGGTCTCGAGGGCGGCGGCCACCTCACGGCGGAGAGCGCGCCGGCGACCGACCGTGCGGGCGACGCCGATGCCGATGAAGCCGATCACGAGGAGGATGATGACGATGAGGCCGATGTTCTCCCACTCCGCGCGCACCTCCACGTCGACGCCCTGCGGATCGCCGATGGGCTCGCCGGTGGGGCTGTAGAGCTGCAGGGCGACGCTGACCTCGCCGTTGGCGACACGGGCCTCGACGGGGACCTCGACGCGGGTGTTCGCGTCGGCCTGCGCCTCGATCGGGGTCTGCTCCTGGACGCGGAGACGTACGTCGTCGGGACGCGCCACCAGCACCACCGAGACCGGCCAGGGCAAGTCGTTCCGGATCCAGGGTCGCAGCGGCGCGCTCGAGCTCACCAGTCGGAAGTCGGACGACAGGATGCCGACGGACTGGAGGGTCTCCTGGGTCTCGCTGCGGTGGGCGGCGACGGCCTCGCGTGCGGCGTCGCCGGACCACGAGGTGCCGAGGAGCTGCAGCATCTCCGCGCGCTCGCGGCCGGTGAGCAGCTCCGGCTGCTCGAGGACCGTGGCGAAACGGTCGATGACCGCCTCGTCCGAGACGAGCTGGGTCACCTCGGCGACCCGGGCGGCGTCGGCCTCGGGCTCGGCCGGGGAGATCGCGGATGCCGCTCCCCCGACGACGTCGTCGAGGGGGACGGCCGCGAATCCCGGCGCGGTCGTGGCGGCCGCGAGGGTGGCGCGGAGGCTGGCGCGGGCGCGATCGGTGCCGCGGTCGACGGCGACGAGGATGGGGCGACCGCCCGCGTCCGCGCGGGCGAGGGCGAGCATGCCGACGGCGGCGGCGAGGTCCGACCCGCGGCGGGTGACGTCGTTCTCCCCGGCGGCGCGGGTGAGGGCCGCCGTGACGTCGGCGTCGTAGACGGGGGTGGACACGCCGCCGACGGAGGCGTCGACCGGAACGGTCCCGTCCGAGACGCTCGACGACGGCAGCAGGATGCGCGCCGGCTGGTCCGCGTCGCCGGAGGCCGCGAGTGCTCCCACGACCCCGGGCCCGGCGCTGCCCGTCGCCGGCCAGTACACGTTCGCGGTGGCCGGTCCGATGTCGAGGAGAGTCGCGAGATCCGGAAGAGACGGGGCGCCCGAGGAGGGCGACGGCGTGGGAGTGGGCGATGCCGTCGACGTCGTCACGGGTGTCGAGAAGTCCGCCGCGGACATATACGTCAGAAGGGATATGGGCTCGAGAGGGGTGGCGAGGCCGGCATTGATCTGCGCCGACAGGTCCGCGTCGCCGAACTGCAGAGCGAACCGGGCGTTGGGCAGGGCGAGCAGCCGCTGGAGCCAGGAGATCGCGGTGGGGGGCGCGGAGGTGCCGAGGACCCGGATGGCGGCGGGGATCGCGGGGTCGACCGCGAGGGTCGCGGCCGTGCCGTCGACGGCATCCAGCTGGGCCGTCAGGGGACCGTCGACGGCCGTGAGGTCAGCCAGCTCGGAGGCCGTCAGCAGACCCTCGCGTCGGACGCCGACCGTGATGGGGAACACCACGGCGAGACCCGATGCGGCGGCCGCGGTGTCGGGGACGACGACGACCGACGTGGCGACGAGGTCGCCGGCCTGCACGGAGAGCGGGTAGACGCCGGGGGCGCGTCCGGCGATCACCGGGTCGGTCGCCGGGACGTTGAGCGAGACGGATCCCTGGTCGTCGGACGAGACCGCACCGAGCGTGGTCGCGCCGACCTCGGCGACGGACACGCCGGCGGTGTCTCCGTCCAGCCAGCGGTCGAGCGCCGAACGGTCGCGGAGGGGCGCGGTCCCGAGGCGGAAGGCGACCGGCACCGGGTCGGTCGCGGAACTCCCGGGGTTCTGCAGGGTGGCTGTCGCCCCCAGCGACTCCCCGGGACGCAGGACGCCGTTGGAGACCGGCGACAGCGCCAGACTCGGCTCCGCCGGGGCCGCGGTCGGCGTCGGGGCGGGCGTGGAGGTCGCGGCGGCAGCCGGCACCGCGAGACCGACGGACAGGGCGACGCTCGCCAGGGTCGCCAGCAGCCGGCGCGTGCGGGAGCGCCGTGGGTCGGAGGAGCCCGGAGGCGGAGAGGTCACGATCATGCGGTGGTGGAATCGGTGGCGGGGGCCACGCCGCGACGAGTCTAGAGCCGCCTGCCTTCAAGCCCCCCGATAGCCTCGCCCGAACGGTTGAATGGACGGGTGCTCCCCCATCCCGATCCCGCCCTCTGCCGCCGTCTCGCCGCCGACCTCCGTGCCGCCGGATACAGCGGAGCCGCGCTGCGCGACGCCTGGGGTCCGCAGGCGGACGACGCCCTGGCCCGCGGACTGCGCGAGCCTGCGCTGCGGGCGCTCGGCCGGCGCGACGACCCCCTCGCCGTCCTGGGTCGCGTGTGGGGTCTCGGCGCCACCGCGACCGCGCCCGAGCTCGGCGCCGCGCTCCCCTCTCTCGGCCTCGACGGAGCCACGGCCCTGGGCCTCGTCGTCGCGGCCGACGACGTCGTGCGCGGGGGCGTCCTCATCCGCCCGCAGGCCTTCGCGGACGCGGACGGCGACGTCGAGTGGTGGATCGCGAGCGACCTCGACGAGGCTGCTCTCGGTGGGCCGCTCCCCGAGGACCACGTCCTCGGCGTCGGCGGAGCCTCGCAGACCCTCGCGCGCATCCAGCTCACGCGTCGTGCGGGCACCGGACTCGACATCGGCACCGGATGCGGCATCCAGGCGCTGCGTCTGCGGCGGCTCGTCGATCGCGTCGTGGCGACCGACGTCTCGGAACGCGCGCTCCGCTTCACCCGTCTCAACGCCCTCCTCAACGACGTGGACGGCATCGAGACGCGCCACGGCTCGCTGTTCGACCCCGTCGCCGGCGAGACGTTCGACCGGATGGCATCCAATCCGCCCTTCGTCATCACGCCGCGGGTCGCGGGGGTTCCCGCCTACGAGTACCGCGACGGCGGCATGGAGGGCGACGCGCTCGTCGCCGCGGTGGTCGGCGGGGTGGGAGCGCATCTGTCCCCTGGCGGGGTGGCGCAGTCGCTCGGCAACTGGGAGTACCGGGGTGAGGAGTCGGGCCTCGACCGGGTGAGGGGATGGGTGGATGCCGCCGGTGAGGCGCTCGACGCCTGGGTCATCGAGCGCGAGGTGCTGGACCCCCTCGCCTACGCCGAGCTGTGGGTGCGCGACGGGGGGACCGTGCCGGGCACCCCGGAGTACGCGCGTCTCATCGACGCGTGGCTGGAGGACTTCGCCGCGCGCGGGGTCACCGGCGTCGGCTTCGGCTACGTCCTGCTGCGGCGTCCGCTCGCGGGCGGTCCGACCCTCGCGCGGTACGAGCGCGTAGCGGGCGGCGGCGAGGCCTCGTTCGGCCCGCACCTGGCGGCATGCCTCGAGGCCCACGACCGTGCGGCCCTGCTCGACGACGCCGGGCTGGAGGCATCCCTCCTCCTCGTCGCTCCGGACGTGACCGAGGCCCGCCACCACCGCCCGGGCGAGGAGGCGCCGACCGTCATCGAGCTGCGCCAGGGCGGCGGCTTCGGCCGGACCCTCGAGGTCGACCCGGCCCTGGCCGCACTCGTGGGCGCGTGCGACGGCGATCTCGACGTCGGCAGCCTGATCGGGGCCATCGCCCAGCTCATGGACGTGGATGCCGCCCACTTGCGCGACGACCTCCTCCCCCGGGTCCGCGAGCTCATCGACACGGGCTTCCTGACGTTCGCGGAGGGGTGAGGCGCCGGCGCGTATGCAGGACCGACGCGTGTCGGTGCGGCTCAGGCGTCCCGCGGCACGACATCAGTCCCGCCGGTCCTGCAGACGGGCGGGGCGGCGGGCGCACGGCCGGACGGGCGGGGCCGCGGGCGCACGGCCGCCCGGGCAGGTCGCGGGCGCACGGGGGCGACAGACGGCCGGGCACGAGGCGAGCGCGGCGGCTTCGTTAGGCTCGGAGCATGCTGAACATGTCCGAGGGTGTCGCGCGCCTCGGCGAGCTCGCCGACCACCCCGTCGTCTCGACGCTCGCCCGCGTCTTCGCGGCGGCCGGGCGCGATCTGGCCATCGTGGGCGGTCCCGTCCGCGACGCGCTGCTCGGCCGGACGACGCACGACCTCGACTTCACCACCGACGCGCGCCCGGACGAGATCCTGGCGCTGGTCAAGCCCGTGTCGTCGGTGCAGTGGGACGTCGGCCGCGCGTTCGGCACCATCGGCGCCCGCGTCCAGGGCGAGCAGGTCGAGATCACGACGTATCGCGCCGACAGCTATGACGGCGTCACTCGCAAGCCGACCGTCGAGTTCGGCGACACGCTCGAGGCGGACCTCACCCGTCGCGACTTCACCGTGAACGCGATGGCGCTGCGCGTTCCCGCCCGGACCTTGGTCGACCCCACCGGCGGCCTCGAGGACCTCCTCGCGGGACGGCTGCGCACCCCGATCGACCCGGCGGTCAGCTTCGGCGACGATCCGCTCCGCATGCTCCGCGCGGCGCGGTTCGCGTCGCAACTGGAGTTCACCGTCGACGACGACACGCGCCACGCGATCACGGATCTCCGTCACACGCTGCAGATCGTCAGCCCGGAACGCATCCAGGCCGAGCTCGTGCGCCTGCTCGCCACGGACGACCCGGTCCGCGGCATCCGCGTGCTCGTCGACACGGGGCTCGTCGAGGAGTTCCTCCCCGAGATCCCCGCGCTGCGACTCGAGGTCGACGAGCACCACCATCACAAGGACGTCTACGAGCACTCCCTCACGGCGCTGCGTCAGGCGATCGCGCTCGAGAGGCAGCGGCATCCTGGATCCGCCCCCGACGTGCCGCTCCGCCTGGCCGCGCTGCTGCACGACATCGGCAAGCCCGCGACGCGTCGACTCGAGCCCGGCGGCGGCGTCACCTTCCACCACCACGACGTGAAGGGCGCGCGCATGGCGCGCAAGCGCCTGCAGGCCCTGCGCTTCGACGCCGCGACCACCACCGTGGTCTCGCGGCTCGTCGAGCTGCACCTGCGCTTCTTCGGCTATGCGGAGGGGGCCTGGACGGACGCGGCCGTGCGCCGGTACGTCCGCGACGCCGGCGACGAGCTCGAGCGCCTGCACATCCTCACCCGTGCCGACGTGACGACGCGCAACAAGCGCAAGGCGCAGCGCCTCGCCTCCGCCTACGACGACATCGAGTCGCGCATCGCCACCCTGCGGGAGCAGGAGGAGATGGATGCCATCCGGCCCGAGCTCGACGGCAACCGCATCCAGGAGATCCTCGGTCTGAAGCCGGGCCGTGAGGTCGGTGAGGCGTACCGCTTCCTGCTCGACCTGCGGTTGGACGAAGGCATGGTCGGACCCGAGGAGGCCGAGCGGCGCCTGCGGGAGTGGTGGGCCGCGCGGAGCTGACGGGCGCGGCGGCCTCGGGGCGGCCGCCTCGGGGCGCGCGGTGTGGCCCCGGGGCGACGGAGGTGGTCCCGGGGCCACGCACGGACACCCACGCCGCCGCAGGGACACCGACGCTGCGGCCGGTTCGGGGCGCGCGGTGTGGCCCCGGGGCGACAGAGGTGGTCCCGGGGCCACGCACGGACACCCACGCCGCATCGGAAACGGTGGTCATCCCCGGCGCACACCCCTCCCACGCGGGCGCACTCCGACCTACACTGAGAACCACCTCCGTCGACGTTGATGGGAATTCCGTGTCCTCTCCATGGTCGCGACCGGCCGTGTCCCCCGAGACCTCGGGGCTGCTCATCGCGCGCGCGCACGAGGAGCTCATCGCGGGCAACGACGATCGGCGCCTCCACGACGTGCGGCCGCTCGTGCAGGAATCGTGGCGGAGGTCGTTGGCATCCCTCGTCGGTCCCGAGGGACTCCCCTCGCTCGACCTCTCGCTCGACGAGCTCGAGGCGTATCGGCGCGCCCACCCGCTCGCGGGGGTCATGGACATGGTGCGCTCGCTGCTGCTGCCCGGCACGGCCGAGGAGTCCGGCGTGATCGTCGCGGTGGGCGATGCGGCGGGCCGTCTGCTGTGGGTCGAGGGCGACCGACGGATCCGCGCGCTGACGGGCGACATGGGCTTCGTGGCGGGGGCGAACTGGGCGGAGGATGCCGTCGGCACCTCGGCCCCGGGAACAGCGCTCACCCTCGATCGGTCGGTGCAGATCCGCGGCGCCGAGCACTTCAACCGTCTCGTGCAGCCCTGGTCCTGCACCGCGGCACCCGTGCACGACCCCGAGACGCGTCGGCTGCTCGGCGTGATCGACGTCACGGGAGGACCCGAGGCGGTGACCCCGCAAGCGCAGCTGCTCGTGGATGCCACGGCTCGCGCGATCGAGAGCGAGATCCTCGTGGGGCGACTGCGCACGCGGCAGGCTCCTCCCCCGCGGCGATCGACGCCGGCGCGGGCTCTGCTGCGCATCCTCGGGCGGGATCGCGCGCTCCTGGAGGTGGGGGGGTCGGCGCTGGAGCTCAGCGCGCGGCACGCCGAGATCCTCCTGCTGCTCGCGGCCCATCGCGAAGGACTGTCGGCCGAGGCGCTGAGCGAGGCGGTCTACGGCCACCCGGCGGTGGAGACGCTGCGGCCCGAGATGGTCCGACTGCGCCGGGCGCTCGTCCCGTTCGCACCGCGTCTCGTTCCGGCGTCCCGCCCGTATCGACTGCCCGAGGGGCTCGAGACCGACGCCCAGCACGTGCTCTCGCTGCTCGACCGCGGCGCGCACCGGGTGGCGCTCGCCGCCTACGCCGGGCCCGTGCTGCCCGAGTCCGACGCTCCCGGCGTGGTCGAGGTGCGCGAGTCGGTGCGTTCGACCCTGCGTGAGGCGCTGATGGCCGAGGCGGGGATCGACGTGCTGCTCGCCTTCGCCGACACCGCCGATGCTCGCGACGACGACGAGGTGCTGCGGCTGTGCCTCCGATCGCTGCCCGCCCGATCGCCGAAGCGCGCGGGGCTCGTCGCGCGGCTGGAGCGCCTCGAGCAGGCGTGATCGCGACCTCCGCTCGTGCGCGATCGGGTGCGCGCACACGCGCCCGATGTCGGAGGTGCTCGTTACGCTGAACATATGGACGAAAACGCGCTCGACATCTTCTCGGCAGCTCGCGCACGTCGCGACGTGGGGCGCATCCGCGAGGCCCTCGCCGAGGTGAAGGCGGGCGACGTCGCCCGCGTCACGGTTCGTTCCCCGCGCTACGGCCTCTACGCCCTCGAGGGCACCGTCCGCATCGGCGTGGGCGGCCAGCCGCTCATCGGCGACGTCATCCTCGCCACGAGCGCCGAGATCCAGCGCATCGACCTCGGCATCGAGGCGCCCGAGCCCGCACTCGACGCCGACGTGGTCGACCCGTCGACGCTCCCCCACGGCACCCCCGTGCGCGTGGTCTTCCGCACGCCGACCCACCAGACCTTCGCGCTCACCGGTCCCATCACCGCCGGCAACGACCGCTTCCTCCTCGTCGGCAGCTGGATCGTCGCCGACGACCGCGCCATCGCCCCGCGCGTGCAGAGCATCGAGCGCCTCGACGGCATCGACCTGCACGAGGTCAACGTGCCCCCGCTGCGGTCGGTCCTCGTCGACGCCGACGCGTAACCCGCGCGAGCAGGATGGATGCCACGGCCTCGGGGTCGTGGCATCCATCGTTTCCCTGGTGCGGGCACCCGAGGTGCTCGCCCTGGTGATCCCGACGCCCGCCGCCGCCCTCGCGGCGGTGCAACTCGATGCAACCTCCGTCGGCGTACCGTCGGGGCCATCGCCGCCCGGAGCCGACGCGGCGACTCATGACCGTCGAAGGAGACACGCATGACCATCGTCGAAGAAGGCGTCTCGAGCGTCTACGCCGCCCCGGGAACCCGCGGGGCCGTCGCCGAGTACCGCGCGCGGTACGGGCACTACATCGGGGGCGAATGGGTCGAGCCCCACAGCGGCCAGTACTTCGAGAACATCACCCCCGTCACGGGCAAGCCGTTCTGCGAGGTCGCCCGCGGCGACGCCGCCGACATCGACCGCGCCGTCGAGGCCGGCTGGAAGGCCTTCGCGGCCTGGAAGAAGACGACGCCGGCCGAGCGCAGCGTCATCCTGAACAAGATCGCCGACCGCATCGAGGAGAACCTCGAGAAGATCGCCGTCGCGGAGACGTGGGAGAACGGCAAGCCGGTGCGCGAGACGCTCGCGGCCGACATCCCGCTGACCGTGGACCACTTCCGCTACTTCGCCGGCGTGCTGCGGGCGCAGGAGGGCTCGCTCAGCCAGCTCGACGAGAACACTGTCGCGTACCACTTCAACGAGCCGCTCGGTGTCGTGGGCCAGATCATCCCGTGGAACTTCCCCATCCTGATGGCCGCGTGGAAGCTGGCCCCGGCGCTCGCCGCGGGCAACTGCGTCGTCATCAAGCCGGCCGAGCAGACGCCGGCATCCCTGCTGTTCCTCTTCGACATCATCGGCGACCTGCTCCCCGCCGGTGTCGTGAACATCGTCAACGGCTTCGGCATCGAAGCGGGGGCGCCGCTCGCGCAGCACAAGCGGATCCGCAAGATCGCGTTCACCGGTGAGACCACCACCGGGCGCCTCATCATGCAGTACGCGTCGCAGAACCTCATCCCGGTGACGCTGGAGCTCGGCGGCAAGAGCCCGAACGTGTTCTTCGAGGACGTCGCCCGGACCACCGACGACGCCTACTACGACAAGGCGCTCGAAGGCTTCACGATGTTCGCGCTTAACCAGGGCGAGGTGTGCACGTGTCCGTCGCGGTCGCTCATCCAGCGCTCGATCTACGACCAGTTCCTCGGCGACGGCCTCGAGCGCGTGAAGAAGGTGCGCCAGGGCAACCCGCTCGACCCCGAGACGATGATCGGCGCGCAGGCCTCCAACGACCAGCTGGAGAAGATCCTGTCGTACATCGACATCGGCAGGCAGGGCGGCGCGAAGCTGCTGACGGGCGGCGAGCGCGTCGATCTCGGCGGCGACCTGTCCGGCGGCTACTACGTGGCTCCGACGGTGTTCGAGGGCACGAACGACATGCGGATCTTCCAGGAGGAGATCTTCGGTCCCGTGCTGTCGGTCACGTCGTTCGACTCGTTCGACGACGCCATCTCGATCGCGAACGACACCCTGTACGGCCTCGGCGCCGGCGTGTGGAGCCGCAGCGGCGACACCGCCTACCGCGCCGGACGGGCCATCGAGGCCGGACGCGTCTGGACGAACACCTACCACCAGTACCCCGCGCACGCCGCGTTCGGCGGGTACAAGCAGTCGGGCATCGGCCGGGAGAACCACCTCAAGATGCTCGACCACTACCAGCAGACGAAGAACCTGCTCGTGTCCTACGCCGAAGGCGCGATGGGCTTCTTCTGATCGGCGACCCCCGCGGCGGCCTCACCCCTTTGAGGCCGTCGCGGGCCGGCGCCGGCGAGGCGTGTCCCCCTTCGTGCAGGTTCGGGGGTGAATTCTGCACGAAGTGGGACATGCCGGTCGGTGGGGCCGGTGGTTCGGGCAGGCATGTCCCCTTTTGTGCAGGGTGATGGGGTGAATCCTGCACGAAGTGGGACATGACGGAGGAGAAGGAGAGAGACGGATGCCAGGACTGTCCCGGGTGGACGTGACGGATGCCGCTGCCGCGCTGCTGCGCGACCTGACGGCGACCCACGGGCCGCTCATGTTCCACCAGTCGGGGGGCTGCTGCGACGGCAGCTCGCCCATGTGCTACCCCGTGGGGATGTTCCTGACGGGGCCGAGCGACGTCCGTCTGGGTGCGATCGAGGTGGGCCTGGACGACTCCATCGAGGTCTACATGTCGGAGAGCCAGTTCGAGTACTGGAAGTTCACGCACCTCACCATCGACGTGGTCCCCGGCCGGGGCGCGGGGTTCTCGGTCGAGGGCCCGACGGGCATGCGGTTCCTCATCCGCTCCCGCATGCTCACCGAGGAGGAGGCGTCGGCGTTCGGGGTCAGCGCCTGATCGGAAACCGGGTCAGACGGGCTTCGATGCGCGGATCGGGTAGGTGAGCGGGATCGGCGACGGCTGCTCGGACGCGATCCTCCACGTACCGCTGCACCCCGTAGCCCGATCCGTCCCGAGCGGCGTGCAGGGTGGCGCGCTCGTCCCAGTTCGCGCGATTGGCATCGATGAAGTCGGTGGTCATGGCATCCCTTCCGTCCCGGGGCAGCCTAGCGAGCGCGGTGGGGCGGGCGACGGGCAGGTGGGGTGAGGAATCGGGTGATCTTCCGGTGCAGATGAGGGCGGAAAAAAGGCAGCGTTCCTAGCCTGCGGGGATGCGGAAGCTCCTCGACCCTCGTCCCGGTGCTCGCCGAGGGCCCGGCAGCGCTCCGGACGACGCGAGCGGCCTGGCGACCATGCCGACAGCGGAGCTGCTCGACGGTCTCGCCGCCGCGCCGGGCGCGACCCTCGCCCTCCTCGTCGCGTCCAGCGGCCGTCTGCGGACGCGCCTGCGGTCGACGGCCCCCGACCGCATCGCGCCGTGGTGGCGGCGACTCGCGGACGCGCAGCGTGCGGCGCTCGAGCGCGACGAGCCGGCCCTGGTCGGGGGTCTCGGTGGCATCCCGTACGCCGTGCGGTCGCGCGCCAACTCCCGGGTCCTGCGCGCGGCGATGCTCATCACCGGCCGGCACCCGGTCGGCGAGGCCGCGCTCCGGGCGGCGGCGCTGACCGAGCTGCGTCGCGCCGCCGACGAGGAGACGCTGGTCTCCCTCGACCTGGAGGTCCCCGTGCGGGCGACGGTCGCCGTCGGGGACCTCGACCGGGCGACGCACGTCAGCTACCTCGTGCCGGGCATGGACGTCGGCGTCGCGGGGAGCATCGGCGACTACGTCGGGGCCGCGCACCGCCTGCGGCAGGCCCAGGCCGCGGTCTCGGACGTCCCCCTTGCCGACATCGCCGTGGTCGCCTGGCTCGGCTACCGTCCCCCGCACAACGCCAGCGTAGAGGGGATGGTGTCGGTGGCGTTCAACGAGCGCGCCGCCGTCGGGGCCGTCGCCCTGGCATCCGACCTCCGCGCCCTGCGGGCCAGCCGGTGCGGACCGGCGCCGGAGATCACGGTGGTCGGGCACTCCTACGGGACGAACGTGGCCGCCCTCGCTCTCACGCGGACCTCCGCCGCCCACGCGGTCCTGCTGGGCTCGGCGGGGATCGCGGCGACGGTGCGCCGCGCGGCCGACATCGACGTCCCGATCGGAGAAGTGTTCGCGACCGAGGCGGTGGCCGACGAGTGGGCGATGGTCGGACGCGCGCTGTCCCTGCGACCGGACCCCACGACGGTCCGGTTCGGCGCCCGCGTCTTCAGCTCCGAGGGCGGCACGGTGAACGGGCTCGACGTCGAGGCCGTAGGCATGCACGGACCGTTCGGCGACCGCCCCGGCCGGGTCAGCTATCTCGACGCCGGGTCCTCGGCGCTCCTCAGCACGGCGCTCGTGGCGATGGGCCGGGGTGGCGAGCTGCCGTCCCGCGGCGGGCCCAACGACCGGATGATCCAGTTCTCCCGCCGGATCGCCCGGCGGTTCGTCCTTCCGTCGGACGAGAGACCGCGGCCCGCCTCCCCGTCGGTGTCGTCGCGTGACGCCGAGCGGCCCTGACGTCGGCCGTCCGGGTTAGCCTGGCGGCATGTCGGGTCGCGTCTACGTCATTCACGAGAACCCCCAGTGGCTGCCGCCGTTCGAGGCGGCGTTCGAGGCCGAGGGCGTCCCCCTGGAGGAGTGGCTCCTCACGGACGGTGCGATCGACCTCGGCGCCGAGCCGCCGGAGGGCGTCTTCTGGTCGCGCCTGAGCGCGTCCGCGCACACACGGGACCACGGCGAGAGCAAGGAGTACGGCCGCGCCGTGCTGCGCTGGCTCGCCTCGTGGGGCCGCACCGTCATCAACGGCGCCGACGTCCTCGAGCTCGAGGTGAGCAAGGTCGCCCAGCACGCGGCGCTGCGTCACGCGGGCATCGACGTGCCGCGGACGGTCGCCGTGTTCGGCACGGAGCGCCTAGTCGAGCAGGCGGCGGCCTTCACGGCCCCCTTCATCAGCAAGCACAACCAGGGCGGCAAGGGCCTCGGCGTGCGCCGCTGGGACTCGCACGACGCCTTCGCCGCCTGGGTGGCCGGGCCCGAGTTCGAGCCCTCCCCCGACGGCGTCACGCTTCTGCAGGAGCTCCTCGTCGCGAAGGCCCCGTTCATCACGCGCGCCGAGTTCGTCGGCGGCGAATTCGTCTACGCGGTCCGCGTCGACACCAGCGCCGGCAGCTTCGAGCTCTGCCCCGCCGAGGCGTGCGCGGTCCCGGGGGCCGACGGCGTCGAGCCCGAGCCGCTGTTCCGCCGTCGCGACGACGTCGACCCGGCGCTCATCGACCGCTACCTCGCCTTCCTCGCGGCCGAGGGCATCGGCATCGCCGGGATCGAGTTCATCGAGACCATGGACGGCCGCACTGTCACGTACGACGTGAACACGAACACCAACTACAACCCCGACGTCGAGGCGACGGCTCCGCGCTCCGGACCCCGTGCCATCGCCCGCTGGCTAGGATCGCTGCTGCCGCAGGACGCGGCCGTCGGCACCCGTGTCTGAGCCGGCGGCGCCCACCCTGGACTGGGAGGGCTACGGTTTCGCGACCCGTCAGGTCCACGCCGGAGAGGCCGAGGACCTGACCCACGGCGCTCGGATCACCCCGGTGCACCTCTCCGCGGCCTACCGGTTCGCCTCGTTCCAGGAGGCGGCCGACCGGTTCTCCGGCGCCGATCTCGGCCACCTCTACTCGCGCAACGCCAACCCGACGAACCAGGTCGCGGAGCGTCGGCTGGCGTCTCTCGAGGGCGGGTCGGGCGCGCTCGTCGTCGGTTCCGGGCAGGCGGCCATCACGATGGCGCTGCTGGGGCTGGCCGGCGAGGGCGAGCACATCATCTCGACGGCGAGCATCTACAGCGGCACCCGGGTGCTCTTCGACCGCTCCTTCCGCCGGCTCGGCGTCACGGTCGAGTACCTCTGGGACCCGTCCGACGAGGACGAGTGGGAGCGGCTCATCCGCCCGGAGACGAAGGCGATCTTCACCGAGACGCTGCCGAACCCGAAGAACGACGTCGTCGACATCGCCGCGGTCGCGCGAATCGCCGACCGTCACGGCATCCCGCTGGTCGTCGACAACACGATCGGTACGCCGTTCCTCATCCGCCCCTTCGAGCACGGCGCGCACATCGTCGTCCACTCGGCGACGAAGTTCCTCTCCGGCCACGGGGCGAATCTGGCGGGGGCGATCGTCGACGGCGGGACCTTCGATTGGGCGGCATCCGATCGGCCCTACCCGGGGATCACGGCGACGCCGTTCTCCACCCACGCGTCGTACGTCGACGCCTTCGGCCCACGGGCGTTCGAGCAGTACCTGCGGTTCGGCATCGCCAACGACACGGGCCCGGCCCTGTCGCCGTTGAACGGCTTCCTCCTGCACCAGGGGATGGAGACGCTGTCCGTGCGCATGCGGCAGCACATCGCCTCGGCCCGCGAGATCGCGGAATGGCTGGAGGGCCAAGAGCGGGTCGAGAGCGTCGACTACGCGGGACTCCCGTCCCACCCGCAGCACGCGCTCGCCGTCCGCGACTACGGCGGGCTGCCGGGCTCGGTCTTCTCGTTCACGGTGCGCGGCGGCGCCGAGGGGGCGGAGCGGTTCTTCGACGCGCTCCGCGTCTTCAGCCGGATGACGAACATCGGCGACACCCGGTCCATGGCGCTGCATCCGGCGACGACGACCCACTCGGGCTTCACGCAGGAGACGCGCGACCGGCTCGGCATCGCCGACGGGCTCATCCGCCTGTCCATCGGACTCGAGGATGCCGCCGACCTCATCGCCGATCTCGATCAGGCACTGCGCGTCGCGGTCTGACGCCGCGGCCCGCTCGGGCGTCCGGGGACCCGCCCGCTCAGGCGTGCCGAACCGGCCCGCTCGGGCGTCCGGAACCCGCCCGCTCAGGCGTCCGGAACCGGCCCGCTCAGGCGTCCCGGACGCGGCCCGCCCGGGCGTCCGGAACCCGCCTGCTCAGGCGTCCCGGCGCTCCTCGAGCCGCCGCACGCGCGGGATGACCTCTGCGGCGAACCGCTGCATCTCGGGCAGGTGCGGCGAGAACTGCAGCAGCAGCGTCGAGACGCCGACGTTCGCGAACGCCACGATGCGCTCCGCGACCTGGTCGGGCGTGCCGACGAGGTTGGGCCGCAGGCCGCGGTTCGACACCGAGTACTCCTTGAGGTCGACCTGGGTGTCGAGCTTCGACTTGCTCACGAAGTCCTGGTACGAGCCGTAGGCGGCGCCTCTGCGGACGTCCGTGATGCGGTCGATCTCGGCCTGCGCCTCCTCCTCGGTGTCCCGGACGATCCCGTAGGCGGCCATGCCGAAGGCCTCGAAGGGGGTCTTGCCGGCCTCGGAGCGACGGCGGCGCATGTCGGACACCTTGGCATCCAGTTCCTCCAGCGTGCCGCCGTGCGTGAGGTAGGCGTCCGCGAAGCGCGTGATGGAGGCGCGCCCGGCCTCGCTCTCGCCGCCCGCGTACAGGCGCGGCTGCACCTGGGGCTTGGGCTCCGTGTAGGTGCCCTCGGTGCGGTAGTACTCGCCCTCGTACGCGAACGGCGTCTGGCTCCACAGGCCGCGGAGCACCTCGACCCATTCGATCGTCCGTGCGTAGCGGTCGTCGTGCGCGCTGAACAGGCCGTCGTACTGCTTGGCCTCCTCGGCCCACCACGCGGACACGACGTTGAGGGTGAACCGTCCGCCGCTGATCTCGTCGATGGTCGCGGCCTGCTTCGCGGTGTGGAACGGGCTGTGGAAGCCCGGGCGCACCGCCGTCATCAGCTCGAGGCGCGACGTGACCGCGGCGAGCCCAGCCGTCACCGCCCACGCGTCGAGCGAGGGCGCCTCGACGCCCTTGATGTCGTTGAGGTTCAGCTCGGGGATGAGCGTCAGGTCGAACCCGCCCTCCTCGGCGGCACGAGCGATCTCGGCGATGTGCGCGAACGACACCGGGGTCTGCTCGTCGTCGACGTTCCTGAGCCAGCCGCCGAAGATCGGGGTCCAATAGCCGAAACGCACGCGCTGGGGGGAGGTCATGCCTCTATCTTCGTCACCCCCGGAGGGGCCGGGCGTCACATTGCGACATGCACCGTCATGTGCGGTTGACCATCTCGACGAAGGGATGCCAACGTGTGCGGGTCCGCATCGACGAGGAGGATCCATGAGCGACATCGACGCCACCCACGAGCCGCTGAAGTTCGCCTACTGGGTGCCCAACGTCAGCGGAGGCCTGGTCATCAGCTCCGTCGAGCAGCGCACCGACTGGGGATACGACTACAACGTCAAGCTCGCCCAGACGGCCGAGCGCGTGGGCTTCGAGTACGCGCTGAGCCAGGTGCGGTACGCCTCCAGCTACGGCGCGGCGCAGCAGCACGAGTCGACGTCGATCAGCCTGGCGCTGCTGCTGGCCACCGAGAAGCTCAAGGTCATCTCCGCCATCCACCCGGGCATCTGGCATCCCGCCGTCCTCGCGAAGTTCATCAACACCGCCGACCAGTTCTCGCACGGTCGTGCGGCCGTCAACGTCGTCAGCGGCTGGTTCAAGGACGAGTACACGGACCTCGGCCTGGAGTGGCTCGAGCACGACGAGCGCTACGAGCGCGCCGCCGAGTTCATCCAGGTGCTGCGCGGGCTGTGGACGCAGGAGAAGTTCTCGTTCCACGGCAAGTACTACGACATCAACGAGTTCACCCTGCGTCCGTTCCCGTACGAGGTCGAGGGTCGTGCGCACCCGGACATCTTCCAGGGCGGCAACTCGACGGCCGCGCGCTTCAACGGCGGCGCCTACTCGGACTGGTACTTCTCGAACGGCAAGGACTTCGACGGGTTCACCGAGCAGTACGACGACGTCACCCGCATCGCCGCCGAGCACGGCCGCCGCACCCGCTTCGGCCTGAACGGCTTCGTCATCCAGCGGGACTCCCGCGCCGAGGCCGAGCAGCAGCTGCGCGACATCATCGCGGGCGCGGACAGCGGCGCCGTCGAGGGCTTCCGCAAGAGCGTGCAGGAGGCGGGCAACGCGACCAAGGACGGCAAGGGCATGTGGGCGGACTCCTCGTTCGACGACCTCGTCCAGTACAACGACGGCTTCCGCACGCAGCTGTTCGGTGACGCCCAGCAGATCGCCGAGCGGATCATCGAGTACAAGAAGCGCGGCGTCGACCTGTTCCTGCTCGGCTTCCTCCACTTCCAGGAGGAGCTGGAGCACTTCGGTGAGACGGTCATCCCGATCGTGCGCGAGCTCGAGGCGGACCTCGCCCGCACCGGCGACCCGATCGAGGTCTCCGCGCGCTGACAACCGCTTGAAGGGGCCGGGATGCCGTGGCATCCTGGCCCCTTTGCCGGTTCACGGCCGCGAGGTCGGGAGGGACGACGCGATGAGCGGCGCACGACTCGGGTTCTTCACGCGACTGCTGGACGCCGCGCCGGACGGGTGCCGGTATCGGACCGCGCTCGCGCAGGTCCGCGCGGCCGAGGAGCACGGTTTCGCGTCGGTCTGGGTGGCGCAGCACCACTTCGACCGCGACGAGGGCGGCCTCCCCTCGCCGTTCCCCTTCCTCGCGGCGGCTGCGGTGCAGACCGATCGCATCGCCCTCGGAACCGGCATCGTCACCCTGCCGCTGGAGGATCCGGTGCGAGTCGCCGAGGACGCCGCCGTCGTGCAGGCGCTCAGCGACGGCCGCGTGCAGCTGGGCGTGGGCAGCGGCGGCACCCCGTCCGCGTTCGCCGCCTTCGGCCGCGCGTCGGAGGACCGGCGCGAGATCCAGGCGGACCACCTCGACGTGCTCCGCGACGCGTTCGCGGGACGCGGCATCCGGGGGTCGGACCTGCGTCTGAATCCGCCGGCGCCGGACCTGGCGGTTCGTCTGTGGCAGGCGACGTTCTCCGTCGAGGGCGGGCGTCGCGCCGGACGGGCCGGCGACGGCCTGCTGCTCTCCCGCACGCAGCCGCGGGAACCGGGGCAGGCGCTGCACGACGTGCAGGTGCCGATCGTCGAGGCCTATCTCGCCAGCCTCCCCGCCGGCGTCGAGCCGCGCATCCTCGCGTCGCGGACGGCGGTCGTCGTCGACCCGGACCGTCTCGCCGAGGCATGGGCCTCCGCGGACCACGGCATGCGCCGCCTCACCCGTACGTTCCTCGGCCAGGACGACACGGGCGACCTCGCCGACCTCGCCCGGCTCACCGACACGCACCTCGGCACGGTGGAGGAGGTCGTCGCCACGCTCGCGGCCGATCGCACCCTCCCTCTCGCCACCGACGTGGCGTTCCAGGTCCACTCCGTCGACCCGGCGCCCGAGATCACCCTGCGCTCGATCGAGCTTCTGGCCACCGAGGTCGCGCCGCGGCTCGGCCTGCGCACCGGTGAGGCCGCCGCTGCCGAGCTGAGAGGCCTCACCACGACGGAGACCGCCGCCGTCTGACCACCCGTCGGGACATCAAACGGTTCACGGCCGTCACATCCGCGTAACAGGGGATCCATAGGTTGCTTCCAGGTTCGGTCTCCGAGCCACCCCCCACCCCGCCGCGCGGAAAGCTCCGAGTCGCGCTGCGCAACCTGATGGAGTCCCCGTGCAGAGAAGCATCCTCGCGGGCTCGGTCGTCGTCGGCATCGCCGTGACGTCCGTGCTCGCCGCCGCCCCGGTCTCGGCCGCGATCACGCCACCGCCCCTGAGCGTGGTGCGTCCGGCCTCGTCGCTGATCGACATGCCGACCAGCTACCCGGTGCAGCCCGAACTGAAGGTCTTCCCCGACCTGCCCACCGACGCCTCGATCGCCCGCGGCGTCCGCCCCTACGACGAGATCGCGCCGTTCCTCAACACGCTGATGGACAGCACCGACCGCGTCTCCGCGCAGGTCGTCGGCCTGTCGGCCCAGGGCCGCGACATCTACCTCGTCACCGTGACGGCACCCGAGACCGCGGCGGAGACCGCCCAGCAGGGCGTGTGGCGCGACCGCATCAAGGCCGACCCGATCGGCGCCGCAGCCGACGTCGCGCTGCAGTCGGGCTACAAGGTGCCGATGTGGTTCAACGGCAACATCCACGGCAATGAGTGGGAGGGCACGGATGCCA
Source organism: Microbacterium sp. HMH0099 (assembly GCF_049384025.1). NCBI lineage: Bacteria > Bacillati > Actinomycetota > Actinomycetes > Micrococcales > Microbacteriaceae > Microbacterium > Microbacterium sp. HMH0099. The sequence continues at coordinate 770,936 of NZ_JBMRJR010000001.1, forward strand.
CTCTCAACTACATCGAGGACCTCGCCACGAGCACCGATCCGGCGACGACGGAGATGCTCGACGAGCACCGCATCTACTTCACCGTGACGAACAACCCCGACGGGCGCGCCCTCGGCCAGCGCGGCACGGCCAACGGCTACGACCCCAACCGCGACTTCATCACGGGCGCCACCGCCGAGGCATCCCTCGTCCGCGACCTCGCCGGCGTCATCCAGCCGACCTACTTCATCGACCTGCACGGCTACACCAGCGTGCTGCAGGTCGAGCCCTGCGGACCGCCGCACGGCGAGAACTACGAGTACGACCTGTTCGTGCCGCACGCGTACGCGACGGCGCTCGAGATCGAGGACGCCGTGACCGCGGCGAACATCCCCGGCAACACGTACTACGACCCCGCGACTGATAGCGTCACCGAGACGAACACCGGCTTCATCAACATCCCCTACCGCGACCAGCGGTCCGGGTGGGACGACTGGCCGCCGATCTTCGCGCCGCAGTACGTCGCGTACCAGGGCGCCATCACCAACACCGTGGAGCTGCCGCTCGGCCGCAGCGGCGACCAGCCCGCGCGCGCGAAGGTGAACATCGCCGTCGCCGAGGTCGTCATCGACACGGTCGTGGACTACGTCGGCGAGCACAGCGACGCTCTGCTCGACAACCAGATCGAGATCTTCCGTCGCGGCACGGCCGGTGAGCCGAGCGTCGAGATCCCCGCGGACGTCGCCCCCGAGGACCTCGCCCCCGGCGTGCCCGCCGAGTGGACCGACATCTGGGACGAGACCGACGTCTACAACGCGGACTTCCCCCGCGCGTACGTCATCCCCGTCGGCGCGGGTCAGCGGTCGGACTCCGACGCGCAGACGCTCGTGCAGCAGCTCCTCGTCAACGGCATCCAGGTCGAGCGCCTGACGGCGGCCGCGCGCCTGGGCGGCACGGACTACCCGGCCGGGTCGTACTACGTCGACATGCACCAGCCGCTGCGCGGTCTGGCGAACGTGCTGCTGGCCGACGGCTCGGACATCTCGGACCGCGTGCCCGACATGTACGACATCTCCGCCTGGAGCCTCGCGCTGCTGTGGGGCGCGGACGTCGCGCGCATCGGCGAGACCACGGATGCCGCCCCGGTCGTCGTGACCGAGGACGTCACCAGCGCCCCGCTCACCGGGTCGGTTCCGGAGGATGCCGGCTACCTCACGTTCGAGCCGCGCGGCGTCGCCGACTGGCGGGCGGTGAACGCGCTGCTCGCCGAGGGGATCGCCCTCTCGCAGCTGACGGACGGCACGATCGTCGTCGGTGCGGACGAGGCGTCCCGCACCGCGGCCGCGGAGGCAGCGGCGATCTTCGGCGTCGACTTCGCTCTCAGCGACGGCACCGTGCTCCTCGACGAGGACAGCACCGCCCTGCGCCGCACCACAGTCGGCTACGTCGGCGACGCCGGCGACCGCGACGCGCTCGTCAAGCTGGGCTTCACCGGCCTCGTCCCCATCACGGCCGCGGCGCTCGCCGCCGGGCAGGTGGACCTGGCGACCGTCGACCTCCTGTACGTCGGCACGGGTCTGAGCTTCTCCGCGGAGCAGGCGGCGGGAGCGGACCGCGTCCGCGCCTTCGTCGCTGCGGGCAAGCCCGTGGTCGGTCGCGGCGCGGCGGGAACGGCGTTCGTCAACACGTTCGTCTCCCCGCTGACCGCGGTCACGGGGACGAGCGGCTCGAACGGCATCGCCCGTGTCGAGACCCCCGAGGACGGCGTCCTGGGTGACTACGCGCAGGACACCGCGTTCGGGTACCCGTTCGCGTGGTTCCCCGCGCCCGCCGCCGGCGTCACGGTCGAGCAGCGCTACGCCGCGTCGGACACGTTCGTCTCGGGCCACTGGCGTGCCACGGACGGGCGTGCCGTCGCGAACGCCGCGGGTCAGGCCTCCGCCGTCTCCCTCACGGGCGCCAGCGGGACGCGGGCCTTCGTGTTCGGCACGTCGCCGACGTTCCGCGCGCACCCCGTCGGCGCGTTCGGCGACGTCGCCCGCGCGGTGTTCTGGGCCGCCGGCGAAGGCGTGTCCGTCGTGCCCCCGGTCGAGGAGCCGCCGACCGAGGAGCCGCCGACCGAGGAGCCGCCGACCGAGGAGCCCCCGGTTGAGGAGCCTCCGGTCGAGGAGACCCCCGCGCCGGTCGAGCCGACGCCGACGCCGACGAGCACCCCGATCGGGCTGCCGACCGGCGGCTCGGACGACGACCTCGCCGTCACGGGCGGTCAGGACCCGGCGCCGCTCGGATGGGCCGCGCTCGCCGTGGGCCTGGTCGGAGCCGGTCTGATCGTCATCGGTCGGGCGCGCCGCACCTCGCGCACGCAGTGACCCCGCTCCGGGGAGGGGTTCGCCCCTCCCCGGAGTCCTCTCTTCTCCCCCACATCACGGAGCACCACGAATGACGGAACGGGCGGACCTCGACGACCTCCTGCAGCCCAACGACGGCCGGGAGGACACGGCATCCCCCTCCCCCACGCGTCGACGGAGCCTCATCGCGGTCGGCGGTGTGCTCATCGCGGCCGGTCTCGTCGCCGGGGCCTGGGCGGTCCTCGGCGCGGGCGGCGGAGCGCCTCTCGCGCTCGCGACGGCGGGTGCGTCCTCCCCCGCCGCCGGCCCGACCCCTTCCGGGACGCCCGTGAACAGCGCGACGCCCGCCACGTCCGCCTCCCCGTCCACGGCGCCCGAGGCCGCTCCTGAGGCCGCTGCTCCCCCGGCCGACGCCCCCGCGGCCGCGCCGACGATCCCCGTCTTCGAGGCCGACACGGTCGCCGTGTCCTGCCCGGACGAGCGCGAGAGCACGGTGCCGCTGACCTTCCGTTGGTCGTCCGACGGCGCCGAGCGCGCCTGGATCGGGATCGCCACGAGCGACGCCTCCGTGCAGCCGTTCGCCGAGGTCCCGCTCACCGCCGACGGATACGCCGACATCGCCTACGCGTGCCGGGATGCCGACCAGGTCTACACCCTCACGGTGCAGGGCTCCGGCGGCACGACCAGCAGCACCGTCGCGGTGAGCCGCGCCTCGTCCTGACAGGGGACGTTCGGCGGTCCCGCCTCAGGACCCCAGCACGGTCGCGACCAGGGTGACCGCGACGTACAGGCCGACCGCGACGACGAGCACCACGGCGACCCACGAGAACCCCCGGCGCAGACGTCGACCCGCCGGCGCGACTCCGGCGGGCGGCGGGGTCAGCACGGGCGCGCCCGCACTCTGCGCCCCCGGGATCCCGGATGCCACGGCCCCCGCGGCCGGGACCGCCTCGAGCCGTTCGTCGCGCCACCGCGCCCACTGCGCGAGCTTGTCCAGCAGCGCCGCGACGGTCGTGAAGAGCCACGCCCACGTCGCCGGGTCGAGCGTCGACAGGTCGCGCTTGGCGTAGAGGAAGAGCCAGTCGTCGACGATCTCGACGTCCAACGCCGCCGCGTTGTCGATGAACCGCGCCATGACGTCCGGGGTGAAGAGGTACAGTGCGTCGCGCTCGTAGCCGGACGGGCAGTACAGCGCGAAGTGCTCGTCGAAGTCGCCCTCGAGGCTGAGCCGCTGATCCCGGCCGAAGCTCAGCGGCAGGTTCGAGCCGAACAGGCCGTTGTTGCCGGTGGCATCCAGGACGATGTGCGGCAACGGGACGTCGAGCCGGATCGCGACGTACCCCCAGCGATGCGTCTGGCGGTTCTTGCCCGACCCGGTCGTGTACCGGTAGTTCGCGATCTCGACGAAGCGCGGGTTCTCCCCGCGGATCAGATCGGATGCCGCCCGCGAGCTGCCCCGTCCGAAGATGAGCCCGGGCAGGGCCGGGGCCGGCTGCCGGGGCAGCCACCGCATCCCGTTCGCGCGGGCGAAGCGCGCGAGCCGGAACCGGCGCTCGGCGGCACCGCCCAGGCCGCGGGTGATGCCCCAGACCGCCAGGGCGACGATCCCCACGAAGATCACGAACGGCAAGACGCCCGCGACGATCGCCGAGGGTCCGCCCGGGTCGAGGATCGTCGCGAAGACGGCGATCAGGATCGGGCCGAGCGCCAGGAGGAACACCGCGCCGACGACGCACAGGATGACGACGCCGAGGACCGGGGAGCCGAGGTGGCCCTCACGGCGCAGCTGCGCCGTGTACGCCTTCACCTCCGCGCGGGTGACGGGCGCGGTCAGCGGGGTCGAGTCGAACGGAACCGATCGCGTCATGCGTCGACGTTAGCGGCGGGGCCCGTCCGGACGCAGGTGTCGCGCGGGCCGTCGCGGGTCCGGTCGGCGGGGGTCGCATCGATGATTCCGCTCGACCGGTGGCATCCGGTAGACTGTCCAGGTTGTCTGGCTACGCCCATGCGCGGATAAGACCGAGACGACGTGCAACACACCCTCCTGCTGCCGGGAAATGCCCGTCAGCCGTTCTAGTCCGAAGGAGGTGGGTTAGTGACGCACCAGTACGAACTCATGGTCATCTTCGATCCCGAGGTCGACGAGCGCCAGGTCGCTCCGAAGCTCGACGGTTTCCTCAAGGTCATCACGGCCGATGGAGGATCCATCGACAAGATCGACATCTGGGGCCGCCGCCGTCTGGCCTACGAGATCCGCAAGAAGAACGAGGGCATCTACGCCGTCGTCAACTTCGTCGCGAGCAGCGAGGCCACGAACGAGCTCGACCGTCAGCTGAAGCTGAACGAGCAGATCATGCGCACCAAGGTCCTGCGCGCCGAAGAGGCGATCGCCCAGGTCGCCGCCGAGGCCAAGCGCTCCGAGGAGAAGGCCGCCCGCAAGGCCGCCGCTCCCCGCAAGGTCGAGTCCGCCGAGAAGGCTGCGAAGTAACGACGATGGCCGGCGAAACCGTCATCACCGTCGTGGGGAACCTCACCGCTGACCCGGAGCTGCGTTACACGCAGAACGGGCTGCCGGTGGCGAACTTCACCATCGCGTCGACCCCCCGCACGTTCGACCGTCAGGCGAACGAGTGGAAGGACGGCGAGGCGCTCTTCCTGCGCGCCTCGGTGTGGCGCGAATTCGCCGAGCACGTCGCCGGTTCGCTGACGAAGGGCAGCCGTGTCATCGCGACCGGTCGCCTCAAGCAGCGTTCGTACCAGGACCGCGAGGGCAACAACCGCACCTCCATCGAACTCGAAGTCGATGAGATCGGCCCCTCGCTCCGCTACGCGACCGCCCAGGTCACCCGTGCCGCCTCCGGCGGCGGTGGTGGCGGCGGCGGTCAGCGCCCGCAGGTGCAGCAGTCCACCGACGAGCCGTGGTCGACCCCCGGCTCGAACAACGGGGGAAACAGCGGCGCCGACGCGTGGAGCACTCCTGGCTCCTACGGAGACGACACCCCGTTCTGATCTTCGCCCCGCTCTCGAGCGAGACGACCCCTGAAATTCCGGATGCCCTCCCCCGGTCCACGTGACCGGCCGGCGTCCGAACCACACGAAAGAAGGAAGCATGGCTGGAAAGGCCACTGGCGACCGCCGCAAGCCGCGGAAGGGCGCGAAGAACGCCGCCCCCGCGAAGGCGATCCGCGTCGGCGTCATCGACTACAAGGACGTCGCAACCCTCCGCAAGTTCATCTCGGAGCGCGGCAAGATCCGCGCCCGTCGTATCACCGGTGTCTCCGTGCAGGAGCAGCGCCTGATCGCCCGCGCCATCAAGAACGCGCGCGAGATGGCTCTCCTGCCCTACGCCGGCGCCGGCCGCTAAGGAGCACCCGATGGCAAAGCTGATTCTCACGAATGAGGTCACCGGGCTCGGTAGCGCCGGTGACGTGGTCGAGGTCAAGAACGGGTTCGCCCGCAACTACCTCATCCCCCAGGGCTTCGCTGTGGCCTGGACCCGCGGTGGCGAGAAGCAGGTCGCGTCGATCCGCGCCGCTCGCGAGTCCCGTGCGATCCACGACCACGAGGACGCCGTGGCGCTGAAGAACACCCTCGAGTCCAACACCGTCAAGCTGGCGGTCAAGGCCGGTGCCGAGGGTCGTCTGTTCGGTTCGGTCAAGACCGGCGACGTCGCAGACGCCGTCAAGGCCGCCGGTCTGGGCGACCTCGACAAGCGCAAGATCCAGATCACCTCGACGATCAAGTCGGTGGGCGAGCACGAGGCGACCGTTCGTCTCCGTGACGACGTCACCGCCGTGATCACCCTCCAGGTGGTCGCCGCGAAGTAATTCGCTGCACCTCTTCGGCCCCGTCCTGCTTCGGCAGGGCGGGGCCGTTCTGGTTGTGGGTGGTTCTCGGGTTTCGGGTGTGTGGCGGCGGCGTCCGGGGCGCTTTGGGGCGTGTTCTGTGCACGGGGGCGGTCATCGTGCGCCCCCGTGCACGAAACGCGCCCCAGATGGCGGTGGTGGCGGGACAGTGGGTCGCTGCGGCGTGCTGCGACGGTGGGGTGGTGCTGCGTGCCGCGCTCCGGAGATCCGACGCGGCTTTCACGAGATGGGGCGGTGTTGCGGGCTGCGGGGTGCCGTTTCTCCGGAGTCCGGCATGAGGGGCTGACTCTGGCGTGTCCCACTTTGTGCAGGCTGACGCACCTGGATCTGCACAAAGTGGGACACGCACGTTGGTGAGGGGGCAAGAAGGACACCGGATGCCACGGCGGTGAGGGCCGTGGCATCCGGTGTCCAGGTGGTGACGGGTCAGGCCGTCCGGCGACGACGCAGCGTCAGGGCGAGGCCCAGAGCCGAGAGCGCCAGGGCGAGGAGCCCGATGCCGAGGGCCGCCGAGGCGTCCGTGCCGGTGGCGGCCAGCGAGCGGGTGCCGGCGGCGGTCACCGTTGAGCGGTCAGACGTGACGAACGCCGTCGCGGTCGACCCGGCGGGCGAGCCCACGATGGGCGTTGCCGACGATCCCGAGGTGCCGGGGGTGCCGGGCGTCCCGGGGGTTCCGGGGGTGCCAGGAGTGCCGGGCGTTCCGGGGGTTCCGGGGGTTCCGGGGGTTCCCGGGGTGCCGGGGGTTCCAGGGGTTCCGGGCGTGCCGGGGGCTCCGGGCGTTCCCGGAGTTCCAGGGGTTCCCGGCGTTCCAGGGGTGCCGGGGGTGACGGGGGTGCCCGTGTTGGAGCCGCCGGTCGAGCTGTCACCGATGACCGAGATGGCGTTGCCGCCGATGGTCACGGGGAGGGAGATCGGCACGATCAGCTGGTTGCCGCCGAGGATGCTGTCATCTCCGCCGGTGGTGATGCCGCCGAGGTCGATGCCGGTGGTGCCGCCGTCGGTGGTCGCGCCATCCGAGGTGCTATCGCCGATGACGGAGATGGCGTTGCCGCCGACGGTCACGGGGACGGTGACGGGGAGGATGGCCTGGTTGCCGCCGAGCAGGCTGTCGGTGCCGTCGGTGGAGACGTCGCCGAGGCCGGTGCCGGTGGTGCCGCCGTCGGTGGTGGCGCCGTCCGAGGTGCTGACGCCGATGACGGAGATGGCGTTGCCGCCGATGGTCACGGGGACGGTGACGGGGAGGATGGCCTGGTTGCCGCCGAGCAGCCCGTCGGACCCGTCAGTGGTGACGTCGCCGGTGCCGGCGCCGTTGGTGCCGCCCACGGTGGTGGCGCCGTCCGAGGTGCTGTCACCGATGACGGACACGGCGTTGCCGCCGACGTTCACCGGGACATCGATCGGTGCGACGACCTGGTTGCCGCCGAGCAGCGCCTCCGACCCGTCGGTCGAGACGTCGCCCGTACCGGAGCCACCGGACCCGCCCTCGGTCGCAGCCCCGTCCGAGGTGCTGTCACCGATGACCGACACGGCGTTGCCGCCGACGTTCACCGGGACATCGATCGGTGCGACGACCTGGTTGCCGCCGAGCAGCCCGTCCGACCCGTCGGTCGAGACGTCGCCCGTACCGGAACCGACAGACCCGCCCTCGGTCGCAGCCCCGTCCGAGGAGCTGTCACCGATGACCGACACGGCGTTGCCGCTGACATCGACCGGCACGGACACCGAGACGATGCCCTGGTTGCCGGAGCCGGCGGCATCCCCTCCCCCGGTCTCGACGCTGGGCGCCGGGGCGGGAGCGGGTGAGGTGGTGGTGGCATCCGTGGTCCCGCTGTCACCGAGGACCGAGACGGCGTTGCCGCCGACCGTGACGGGGGCGTCGACGGACACGAGGCCCTGGTTGCCCGAGAGCAGTCCGTCCGTGCCGGAGGTTTCGGCCGCGGTGGCCACCCCGGCTCCGAGGACGGCGAGGCCGCCCCCGACGAGCGCGCCGATGAGGGCACGCGAGTACAGCTTGCGCATGAGAGTTCTCCTGATTCGTGAATGAGGGTGCGCGGTGCGCGCAGGATCGTCTGCCGCGCGAGGGCGCGGCGCGATCGGCCTCAGTCAGGAGCGACGTCGGTGTCGTAGACGGGAGCGCCGGGGAGAGCGTCGTCGACGTGGTGCAGCAGCGAGGAGATCGCCGTCGCGCGTGTGGCGCCGCCGTCGATCGTCCCCGCGAGGGAGGCTCCGAGCGCACTGGCGCCCGAAGCGGAAGCAGAACCGGGCAGGGCCTCGCCCAGAGCCCGGAGGGCGGACTCGTCCACCGCGGGAGTCCCGTCGATCACCGGGGGAGTCACCGAGAGGGCGGCGGCAGCGATGCGCGCCTGGACCATGGATGCCACGGCCCCCGGCGACGCCGTCGCATCGACGACCGCGGCGATCTGGTCGGAGACGGCCGTGGCGGTCTCTTCCACGCTGTCGGCGGTGTCGCCGGGGACCGACGGTGCGCCCGTGACGGGCTCCGGGGTGTCGCCGATGGGGTCGAGGGTCTCCGCAGGAAGGTCGGGGAGCAGGGAGCCGGTCGGCGGGACGGTGCCGACGACGGCCTCGAGCGTGTCATCCACGGCGTCGGCGGTGTCGACGACGGTGCCGCCGAGTCCCGTGTCGGAGACGACGTCGCCGACGACCGGGACGGCCTCGACGATCTCGACGACCGGGGTGACGACCGCCCCGATGACACCCGACGAGGCGAGGTCGGAGACGCCGGTCGCGACCGCGTCGACGGCGCCGCCGGCGGTGTCCACCACGGATCCCACCGTCTCCACGGCGCCGGTGGCGACCTGCGAGACGGGCGCGGGCACCGTCTCGACGACCGCCTCCGCGACGGGGGCGACGGTCTGCGTCACGGGGGCTGCCGCGGGAGCCACCGTCTGGGTCACGGGGGCCGCCGCGGGGGCGACCGTCTCCGTGACGGGGGCCGCGGCCGGGGCGACCGTCTGGACGACCGGCGACGCCGTGTCATCGACGACCTCGACGGCCGCGGATCCGGTGTCACTCACGACCCCGAGAAGGCCGTCGTCCGCGTGCGCGGTGGAGGGGGATGCCAGCAACGAGAGGGCCAGCCAGGCGAGCACGGCGAAGACGGCGATGCCGAGCACGCGCAGTACGCGCAGCAGTCGGCCTCCGATGGCCTCGTCCATGTCTCACCCCCACGGTGTCGACGCTGGTTCCCAGTAGCGGATGAAGATACGCCGCTCGCTCCGAGAGGGGAAGACCCTTGGTGAACAACCGGTAGTCGGCCGACACGCCCAGGTGAAGATCGACTTGACAGCCGAGAGTCCCGGGCACTAGCGGTTGGCGAGTTATCCCCCGAGTTGTACACAGCTTCGTGTCAAATCGGGCCAACCTTCAACTACGGGTTCAACCACGATTCCTCCCAAGGCCTGTGGAAAACAAATTGCCCGGTCAGAGGGTGCTAAAGACCGCCAAACAGATTTCATCCACCGGGTTCTCCACAGGGGTTGTTCACAAGCAGCGCGGCGTTTCACGCAGTCTGTCCACAAAGTTATCCACAGGGTCGTTTGCAGGCGGGAATCGCCGTCCTTACCGTGGGGACAGCCCCTCAGGCACACCCGTGCCATCGTGCGTCTCATGTCGGACGTTCGTGATGTGATCCCGGAACCACCACATCCCGTCCCTGGCATTCCGGCCCGCCGCAGCCGGTTCGACCGCAGGGGCGCCTCGACGAGAACGGAGTCCACGTGTCGATCGCCGACATCGCAGAAGAACGTCTCGGAGGCCAACGGAAGCCCGAGCGCACGCCGCCCCACGACCTCCTCGCCGAGCAGAGCGCCCTGGGCGGGATGCTGCTGTCGAAGGACGCCGTCGCCGACGTCATCGAGACGCTGCGCGGCGCGGACTTCTACGTCCCGAAGCACGAGCTGATCTTCGACGCGATCCTCACGCTGTACTCGCACGGCGAGCCGACCGACGTCGTCGCCGTCACGGACGAGCTCATCAAGTCCGGCGAGCTGCAGCGCGCCGGGGGAGCGGACTACCTCCACACCCTCACCTCGATCGTCCCCACGGCCGCCAACGCCGGCTACTACGCGTCGATCGTCGCCGAGCGTGCGCTGCTGCGTCGCCTCGTCGAGGCCGGCACCCGCATCGTGCAGATGGGCTACGCGGGGGAGGGCGACCCGACCGAGCTCGTCAACAGCGCGCAGGCCGAGATCTACAACGTCTCGGGCGACGACAGCGCCGAGGACTACATCCCCCTGACGGTGGCCGTGGATGCCGCTGTCGACGAGATCGAGGCCGCTCGCGGCCGCGACGGGTCGATGACCGGCATCCCGACCGGCTTCGCCGGTCTCGACCAGCTGACCAACGGTCTGCACCCCGGTCAGATGATCGTCCTCGCCGCGCGCCCCGCCATGGGTAAGTCGACGCTCGCGCTCGACTTCGCCCGCGCCGCAGCGATCAAGTCGAACGCGCCCTGCATCTTCTTCTCGCTCGAGATGGGGCGCAGCGAGATCGCGATGCGCCTGCTGAGCGCCGAGGGTGCGATCCCGCTGCAGAGCATGCGTAAGGGGACGCTCGACTCCCGCGACTGGACCACGGTCGCCGCCACCCGCGGTCGCATCAACGACGCGCCCCTCTACATCGACGACAGCCCCAACATGACGCTGGTCGAGATCCGCGCCAAGTGCCGTCGCCTGAAGCAGCGCGAGGGTCTGAAGATGGTGGTCATCGACTACCTGCAGCTCCTCACGAGCGGCAAGCGCGTCGAGTCGCGTCAGCAGGAAGTCAGCGAGTTCTCTCGTGCGCTGAAGCTGATGGCGAAGGAGCTGCAGGTTCCCGTCATCGCCCTGTCGCAGCTGAACCGTGGCGCCGAGCAGCGCGCCGACAAGAAGCCGGCCCTGTCCGACCTGCGTGAGTCCGGCTCGATCGAGCAGGACGCCGACATGGTCGTCCTCCTGCACCGCGAGGCTGCCTACGAGAAGGACAGCCCCCGCGCCGGCGAGGCCGACCTCATCGTCGCCAAGCACCGTAACGGCCCCACCGACACCATCACGGTCGCCTTCCAGGGCCACTACTCCCGGTTCGCCGACATGGCGCCGGGCATGTGACGAAGTGTCGAGGTTCTCGAATGAAATGACGCATTCTCACAGGTGGTGTCGTACACACGTCGTATGCGACCCATGTGTGAGAGTGGCGAGGCGAGGGGTCGGGAGGTCACGTGGGTCTGACTGAGTTGATGGCGGCCGTAGAGAGTGCGCTTGGCTTGAGCAGGGTGCAACCGATTGGGTCGGGAGGACAGAAAGTCGTTGCGACCGCCGACTTCGGTGGACACACCGCGATCGTGAAGATTGTGTTGATCCCTCCAGGACCCAACGGTGTCATGGCGCTCGAGAGAGCTCACCGCGAGGTTGAACTGCTTGCCGCCGTCGAGTCCGATGCTGTCGTCAAGGTTCTGACCGACGCCGTCGAAATCGGGGACGCTCCGGATGCAGTTTGCTGGGTCGAGGAGTTGCTCGAAGGCGACGACCTTGAGAACCATCTCGCAGCCAGGTGGGATGAGGGCGCGGTGTGGGTTCTCGCGGAAGATCTCGCGACCGCTCTCGCGGCATGTCACGAGCAAGAGGTGGTTCATCGAGACCTGTCGCCGCGCAACATTCGACGGCTGCCCAACGGCCGCTACGTTGTTATGGATCCGGGCCTTGCGCGGCACCTCGCACGGGCTGCGATTACGGGCTACATGCAACCGGGAAGCTTCGGGTGGATGTCTCCCGAACATGTGCCGGGTGGCCGCGCTATTCCGGCAAGCGATGTTTTCTCGATTGGAGTTCTGCTCTTCTGTGCGCTGACTGCTGAACTGCCGGTGCCGTACGCCTACGACGACCCTGACTACTTCCGTCGTCTTGCGCACGATCAGGCTCCTTCGGTGCGGACTCTCCGACCGGACATCTCGGATGCACTCGTCCGACTCGTCGACCGCTGCCTGGACCGTCAGGCGGCAAGGCGGTTTCTCGATGGGGAAGAACTGCTCACTGAAATTCACTCGGCTCGAGGAGGCAACTGATGTCTGGTGTGCTTATTCACGATGGTCGTCGAATCGGTCACCGGTCGTGGACGGTATCCGCTGTGGATCAGGGATTCGCTGCGGGTGCCGTGCTTACGCCGTTCTCAACTCCCCGCATCTCGCAGCCGCGACACCCGAACGCGCGAGAGGTTGCTGATGATGTTCGGAGTGTTGGCGGAGAGGTGCTGTTCGATGTAATGACGCATGCGAGGCAGCTGCCAACGACGAACAAGACAGATTTTTATGACGAATGGGAGCTTTGGGGAGGCTCCGGGCGTGGCTTGGCCACTCCGCCGATGAGGCTTGAGCACGTTGAACGCGTCTTTGGATATCAGAATTCGCTGGGCGTTCCGCTGCTGACGCCCACTCTCGCGCTGGCCTCGCCGACATCACCTGAAGCGAATAATGTTCTGGAGACGGCGAGTCTGGCGCGCGGCTTGGATGCTGGAGCGTGGCAGTCCCTCGCCGGCACGCACAGCTTTTGGGCCTCAGGGCCAGAGCTTGATGCGTTCGTCGGCACACTTGCCGGCCTGCGCGCGCCGACGTGGGTGCTCACCCTCATAAACATCGTTGTGACTGACGGCGTGCCCGATTTTGGCAACTCCGAGGCGCACCTCGGCTTCGTGCGGACGGTGCACTCGCTTTCTCTTCGCTCGCGGGTAATCATCGCCCACGCGGACTATATGGGGCTGCCCGCCGTTTCAGCGGGGGCCGACACGGTCGGCAGCGGATGGGATCGTGGACAGCGATTCTTCGACCCCTTGAGCTTTCGCTTCGACTCAAACCCTGGACCGCGCATTCCCGCCTCGTACGTGACGCAGGGCGGGTTGCATGCGGTGCTGCGACGCGACGCGGCTGAGGCTATAGAACGCTGGAATCCCTCCCGAGCGCATGCCATTCGAGGAGGGTCCATGCCAGCGAGCGACAACGTGGAGCGAATGCATCACCTCGACCAGCTCAACGGTGTCATAAGCGACGTCAGCGCGATCACAGACCGATCGAGTCGGGTCGCGGAGATGCGTCGACGGTATGCGACCGCGGCTCGTGACTTCGACGACATCATGCAAAACGTGCCAGGCATCGTGCGGCAGAACGATAAGCGCGCGTGGTGTGAGGATCCGGACGCGCTCGTCGAGGCCTACACGGCGGCTGAGGGGCTCTAATCAGAGTCGCTGCGATCCAACGACGCTCCGATGTCGGACGAGAGCTGTTCGGAAAGGGCAAGGCGACGGCCCGGATCAGGACGACCGATGACCGGGCGCACGATCCATGAGTCGCCGATAGCCAGGCCGATTCGCAACGCTCGGAATCGCGCGCGAATCGCTGTTAGGTTTGGAGGCTCGATAAGCAGCACGACGCCGGCCGCGTCGGCCCAGGACGCGTATCGCATCGCCTGCGAAAGACCCTTTCGCCAGTCATCGACCTTTGCTTCCAGGGCGTAAGATCGCCCGATCGGGTCGAAGCCGTGACGTCGCCGGTATCCGCTCCCGACCTGCTCCGCCGCTCCGGTGCGGCAGAGCGCCCTTAGACGAGTCAGCGCCTGACGATCGGTCATCCCAACCGCCCTGGCGACATTCGCTGCGCTCCTCGTCAAACGCGGAGACAATCTTGCGAGCACCGCGCTATCCGCCTCTGACGTGATGTATGGGGCGCCGAGTTCGGTGCGCTCGATGAATTTGTCAGCCACGCGCGTGACTGCCAGCAAATCCACGACGCCACGTGCACCCCGGAACTCCGGCGCCAGTACCAATCCCTCCGCTGCGCCAGGCAGCCGCAGAGCGATCGATCGAAGTGCAGGCTCGAGATCCCGCTCGCGCACCGGAGCGAAGCGCCTGCCACGCTGCACGGACTCGCTTAGCTCGGTGACAGTAGGGCCGGGCGAGGACATCCGTTCAGCGTACTCGCGCCGACCGTCGTCAGCTGGCGAGCCCTGCGAGATCGTCATCGACGCCGTTCGCGCGCTTCTTCATCGCATCCCCGATGCGTGTGCGGCGGGCGCGGTAGATCTCGACCTACGTCGTCGATGATCCTTTCACCGTCGGAGTCTTCTTCAGTGTGCGGCACCCGCGGTCTACGCGCAGCGCGCTCACGCCGCGGGGCTCGCGATTGCACAGAAGAACCCGGTCAATCACGCGTCCGCGCTTCGCGCCCTTGGGTGCGACTTCGCGGTGACCGCGTCGTGCTACTAGTTCGAGGTGCGCGGTGTCCACCGCCGTCCGTGATGATCCTCCGTGATCACCAGCTACGACGCGCGGCGAGACGGAGTACGTGCATCGAAGCTGCGCGTGACGCGTGGCGTCCCCGGGCCACTCTTCGCGGTTCGCGGACACGGCATGCCTAATGTCATCCGTTCGGCATGCACTCCGCGCCATCCTGGTGCTCGTGAAAATCCTCCTGACCTCCGGGGGAGTCACCAACGGCAGCATCCGCGCCGCCCTAGTCGAGCTGCTCGGCAAACCGATCGAGGAGTCGCGCGCGCTGCTGATCCCGACGGCGCAGTGGGGGCATCCGATGTGCTCACCCGAGAGCGTGTGGCGCACCGTCGCGGGCCAGTGGGGCGGAGAGGCGGGCCTCGCTGACCTCGGCTGGAAGTCGGTCGGCGTCCTCGAGCTCCTCGCGCTGCCGACCATCCCGGAAGACCGATGGATGCCATGGGTCCACGACGCCGACGTCCTCCTCGTCGACGGGGGAGAGGCGGTCTACCTCGCGCACCAGCTGCGCGAGTCCGGGTTGGGCGCGCTGCTCCCGTCGCTGTCGGACACGGTCTGGGTCGGCGTGAGCGCCGGCAGCATGGTGCTGACCCCGCGGATCGGCCCCGCGTTCGTTGAGTGGCAGCCCGACGGCACCGACGAGACCCTCGGCATCGTCGACTTCTCGATCTTTCCGCACCTGGACTATCCGGGCTGGTCGACCAACACGACGGAGAGCGCGCGCCGGTGGGCTGCGAGGATCGGCGGCCCGGCGTACGCGATCGACGATCAGACGGCTCTCGTGGTCGTAGGCGACGAGGTGCGTGTCGTGTCCGAAGGGCAGTGGGAGTCCTTCGACCGCGAGTGATCGGCTTACGGCTTCCAGAACCCCATCGCGCACATGAGCCGGGTCTCGTCGTCGGCGTCCGCGGGCGGCTCGATGGCCGGCGGGAACACCCCGAACTGGCGCCACTCGTCCGCGTGCGGGGTGACGTGCTCGTTCATGCCGGCGATGAGCTCGGGGGAGAGGTGGAACGGGCTGCCGAACTCTTTCGCGATCGAATACGCCTGTGAGGCGCGGTACGTGGCCATGTGCGCGAAGCCCTCGCCGGCGGGGTAGTCGCCGTAGGTGAATCGGAAGGTCTCCGCGACGTCACCGGCGCGCACCGCCGCTGTCGCGTCGTCATTGAGGGCGTCGTAGGACGCGATCGGATCGTCGCCCAACAGGTCGGCGTCGGCGAAGGGGTCGCCGTCGGCCGCCGCGCGCCCGGCGATCACATCGGGCACCCACGCTTCGTCGTACGCATGGCGGCCCAGGATGCCGAGCAGGGTGGGCGACTCGAGCTGGCTCCATTCCTGCGGCACGGGGGAGGAGAAGTCGGCGGGGTCAAGCTGGTCAATGACCTCACGCAGAGCAGCGTCGGCGTGGAGGAAGAGTTCCGCGGGAGTCATGGCGGGGACGATACTCCCGGGTGAGGGCGCGGGCCAGGGGGATTCTCAATAAGGAGCTGCGCTTCGGAGTCGTTGTCCAGCGTCACCGCGCGACTGAGCTGCGAACCCTCCTACCGATAGCGTGATGACAGAATCCGCAGATGGCGGGGCCGGGGGGCGTTCACGTGGACAACGACATCTTTCTGATCATCGGCATCGTCGTCGCCGTCGGGGCGGTGCTGCTGATCCTCCTGATCGGCTTCTTCATCTTCCGGGCCTGGTATCAGGTGCCGCAGGCCGACGAGGCAATCGTCATCGTCGGTAAGAAGCAGCGCGGCGAAGACGGTCTGACGTCGAACATGACCGTCATCACCGGCGGCGGCGCCTTCGTCAACAAATTGACGCAGCGTTCGGACCGAATTTCTCTGCGGTCGCGCCAGATCAAGATGGAGCCCGTCGCGCAGACGAAGAACGGCGTGACCATCCACCTCGCGGGTGTCGCACTCGTGAAGATCGGGTCGCTGCCCGACCAGGTTCGCGCGGCCGCCGAGCGCTTCGCCTCGCAGGACCAGGCAATCGACGTCTTCACCACCGAGCAGCTCGAGGGTGCGCTGCGCGGAGTCGTCGCGAAGCTCAACGTCGAAGAGGTCATGCAGGACCGTCAGAAGCTCGGTGACGAGATCGCCGAGGGCATCAAGGGTGACCTACTCGCCCAGGGTCTCGTGCTCGATTCCTTCGCGATCCAGGGCGTAACCGACCGCAACGGCTACATCGAGGCCCTCGGCGCGCAGGAGGTCGAGCGCGTCAAGCGTGAAGCCGAGGTCGCCCGTATCGAGGCGGCCCGTGAGGTCAAGGCGCGCCAGCTTTCGACCGAAGAGGCCAACCTCATCGAGCAGACCGCGTTCGACAAGAACACGGCGGCATCCAAGTCCGAGGTCGGACGCGCCAATGCCGAAGCGGAGCAGGCCGAGAACCTCGCGCGCGCGGAACGCGAGCAGGCCGTGCTCGTGCAGCGCGCTGAGAACCGTCAGGCCGAGCTCGACGCCGACGTCAAGCGCGTCGCGGACGCCGAGAAGTACCGCAAGCAGACCGAAGCCGACGCCGAGTCGTATGCGCGCCAGAAGAAAGCCGAGACCGATCGGCAGGTGGCGCAGCAGGAATCGGATGCCGAGGCCTATGCGGTGCAGCGACAGGCTGAGGCTCGGCAGGCGTCAGCCGCAGCCGAGGCGGTCGCCGTACGTGCACGGGCTGAGGCGGAGGCCGAGGCGCTGCGTGCGAAGTCCGCCGCGGAGGCCGAGGCGCTCCGGGCTAAGGCCAACGCCGAAGCGGAAGCTATCCGCGCGAAGGGTGAGGCGAGCGCCGCGGCGATCCAGGCCGAGGCCGAGGCGTTGCGCGAGAACCAGGAAGCGATCCTCGGCCGAGAACTGATCGGGCAGCTACCCGCGCTGATGGCTGAGTTTGCCAAGGGGTACCAGAACGTCGGCAACGTCACCCTCGTGGGCGGCGACAGCGCCGGTACGCACATCGCCCGGGAGCAGGCTGCGGGTCTGACAGCGACGTTCGAGAGCGTGAAGTCGGCGACCGGCGTCGACCTCCGCGCGATTCTGCAGGGTCAGGCGTTCGGGCGCGGCGTCGCTTCCCAGTCGTCTCGGGACCCGGAGTCTTCCTAAGTGGTCGGAGCCGTTTCTGACCGGACAGTCCAAAACAAAGCTGCAGTTGACCTAAAGGTTTCATATGACTGACCCCAATCAGAATGCACCCGCTGGCTGGTACGCCGACCCCGCCGGCAATTACGAGCGGCGTTACTGGGATGGCACTGCGTGGACGGAGCACGTCTTCAGCGCGGGGGTCCAGAGCATCGAACCGCTCCAAGTTGGGGGCGACGCAGTCGTCCGTGTGGAGTCGAGCGTTGAGCCTCCCCCTGCGACTCGTCGAGAGGCACGCGGGTCACAGCAGGACGAGAAACGCCCCGCGGAGGAGCCCGCTCCCATCGCTGCCGTGGCGACGACAGGCGCTTCCAACCGTAAGATCTCGTTCTTCGGTGCGAAGAAGCAAGCCGAATCGCTCCTTCGGGAGAACGACCGTCTCTCTGGGTTGGTAACGCAGTACGGGCTCAACGACATCGCTGAACTGGACCGTGTCAAGGCGGACCTTCTTTATCAGGTCAAGGCGGCGGAGATCGATCTGGGGCGCGTCCGTGCGGAAGTGTCTGCGGCCAAGTCCGAGAGACTCGGTGTTGAGCAGGAGACAGTCAATCTTCGCGACGTGGTGCACCTGCAGGAATATGGACTGTTTGACTTTGAGAACCCCGCGGAGTCATCGGTCGCCCTCGCGACCGAGCTGGAGTCCGTGCGGAGCGAGATCAAACAGATCGTTCGCATGGGCGATGCGACCAAGGCGGCGGTCAACTTCACTTTCAACAACAGTGCGACTAAGGGCCGCAAGTTTGTGAACGACATGTCCAAGCTCCTGCTGCGGGCTTACAACGCAGAGGCGGAAAACTGCATCAAGACGGTACGAGCTGGCAACCTGGAAGCCGCCCAGAAGCGACTTTCGACAGTAGTGACGCAGGTTGAGCGACTTGGCGCGATGATCGAGCTCTCGATCACCGCTACCTACCACCGACTGCGCTTGCGGGAACTCGAGCTGGCGAGTCGGCATCTCCAGGCTCTGCAAGCGGAGAAGGAATTGGAGCGAGCGCGTCGCGAAGAGCTTCGCGAGCAGAGGAAGGCGGAGCAGGAGCTAGCCAGGGAGAAGGAGCGCCTCCAGAAGGAACGTGCGCACTATCTGAACGCAATCTCTGTGCTTGTAGCTAATGGAGATGACGATGGCGCAGCGCGGCTTCGGGCGAAGCTCGACGATGTCGATCATGCGATCGAGAATGTCGACTACCGCGCCGCAAACATCCGCGCCGGGTACGTCTATGTCATCAGCAACATCGGCGCCTTTGGCCCGGATGTGGTCAAGATCGGCCTCACTCGCCGACTGGACCCGATGGATCGGGTCAACGAGTTGGGTGACGCTTCGGTGCCATTCCGCTTCGACGTCCACGCGCTCTTCTTTGCAGATGACGCCGTTTCAATCGAAGGTATGTTGCATGAACACTTCGCCGGTGAGCGACTGAATAAGGTGAACTTTCGGCGCGAGTATTTCCGCGCGACACCCGAACAAGTTCTCGAGGCGCTCCGGGAACACAACGTTGAGGTGCTCGAATACTCGCTCGAGCCTGCCGCCGTCGAATACCGTAGCTCGATCTCGTCTTTGATCTGATGCGGCCCTAGCGGGTATCCCGAGACGCCGAAAAGCCCGCGGCGAACACCTGACGCCGCGTGGGCGCCACACCAGCAGCGCCCCCGCGCCGCCCTCACAACTCCAGCTCGACCGCCGTCTCCAGTGCGGCCTCGATCGATCGCATCCATCCGTCCTTCAGGGCGGTGTTGGCCTCGTCGTAGAGCGAGGCGCCGTCGACGAGGTTGCTCGAGCACGCGCACACCATGCCGGCGCGGAGGCCCCGCAGGCGCGCGACGACGAAGAGGGCGGATGCCTCCATCTCGACGTTCAGCAGGCCCATGCGGTGCAGCTGGTCGATCCATTCCGGGGTCTCGGCGTAGAAGGCGTCGTCGCTGACACTGATGCCGGCGTGCGCCCGGGTGCCGGCCTTGGTCGCGAGCCGCGTGCTGTGGCGGGTGAGGGCGAGGGTGAGCTCGGCATCCGGGACCGCCGGGAACCCCTTGGGCACGTAGGCGTCCGTGGTGCCGTCGTTGCGGAAGCTGCCTTCGCTCACGAGCAGGTCGCCCGGGGCGATGCCGGGCTGCAGGCCCGCAGAGCTGCCGACGCGGATGAAGCTCGTCACGCCCACGCGGGCCAGCTCCTCGACGGCGATCGCCGTGGACGGACACCCCATCCCGGTGGAGGTGGCGGTGATGTGACGGCCCTTGTACCAACCGGTCATGGTCCGGTGTTCGCGGTTGTGAGCGACCTCCTTCACGTCCGTGAGGAATTCGGCTACAAACGGCACGCGGAAGGGATCGCCGGGGAGGAGGGCGACGGACGACACCTCGCCGGGCGCGATGCCGATGTGGTACTGCCGGGCCGTGAGGCCCGCCTGAGACTTGTCGACGACAGTGGACATGGGGGAACGACCTCCGGTGGGAAATGTGACGATGGGTATCGCCGCAGTCCCCGCCCTGTCGCGAAGCGCCATGGTTGATAGGACACGCAGTGCGCCGACGCTACCACGCGGGGCGGAGGCCCTCCGCCGAGGCTCTACCCACCCAGCTTCAAAACCCACCGCGCGATCCGCGCCGCCCGCACCTCCGCCGTGGTCGCCGTCGTCACGTCGAACAGCGCCGAGTACCGCGCAGAGCTCGTGAGCGCGGTGAAGGCCGTGGCGGCATCCGGAACCTCCCGGAGGGCGGCCAGCAGGTCGTCGGGGGTCTCGATGGTGGCGGGACCGGCGTAGGCGCGGTCCCACCGGCCGTCGGCCTGCGCGCGCTCGATCTCGGCGAAGCCGCGGGGACGCATCCGGCCTGCGGCGATGAGCCCGGCGACGAGGTCGACATTCCGCTTCGACCACAGCGACCGCGCTCGCCGCGGCGTGAAGTGCTGATGAAAAGTTTCACTGTCGCGGCCCCGGCGGCGGCCGTCGATCCATCCGCTGCACAGCGCTTCGTCGAGCGCGAGCGCGTAGGTGAGCGACGTAGGCGTCTGCACGCCCTTCTTCGCGAGGGTGAGCCAGACGCCGTCGCTGACGTCCTCGTTCTCGTCGAGCCACACGCGCCACGCGGCGGCATCCGGCACGGTCAGGTGTTCCAGGTCCACGAGCAGCCTCCGAGACGACGAGTGATGAGCAGGATGACAGAGGTCTAGGCGGCGGCGCGACCTCAGAGACCGTGGGAGAAGCTGGCGAATCCGCGGCGGCCGGAGGGGGATCGGCCGTGCCGGCCGCCGGACAGCGTCGACCAGAGCTGACAGGCCGCATCGGAGATGAATTCACGATGACCCAACCCCTTCGCTACGGCATCAACACCACGCTCGACGGCTGCGTCCACCACGAGGCCGGCCTCCCGCCCGATGCGGAGTCCATGGCGTTCTGGACCGACGAGCTCCGCCGCTCCGACACCGTCCTCTACGGCCGCGTCACGTTCGAGATGATGCGCGACGCGTGGCGCCGGCCCGGGTCGGGGCCGTGGCCCGACTGGATGGACGACGACGACATCCGCTTCGCCGAGGTCATCGACGCGATGCCGAAGGCAGTGGCATCCATGTCCCTCGACCGCGTGGACTGGAACGCCGAACTGCTCAGCGGTGACCTGATCGACGCCGTCCGAGCGTTGAAGGAACGGCCGGGTCGCGGGATCTCGTTGGGCGGCGTGCACCTCCCTGCGCAACTCGCCGAACTCATCGACGAGTTCACGTTCGTCGTGCACCCGCTCATCGCCGGGCGCGGGCCGCGGCTGCTCGAGAACGCGGACGTCGCGCTCGAGCTCATCGAGCGCCGCGAGTTCCGGTCGGGCGTCACCGTGCAGCGCTATCGCCCCCTCAGGTGACGACCGTCACGCCGCGGCCCGGGAGCGGCGAGAAGCACCCCGCCGCCCCCGTCGACGTCACTGCGCGGCGACCGAGAAGCTCCACGTCACGCCGAACTTGTCGGTCAGCATGCCGAAGCCGGCGCTCCACGCCGAGGCGGCGAGCGGCTCGACGACAGTGGCATCCATCGTCAGGGAATCCCAGTAGCCCTGCAGCTCCTCGAGAGTGGGGGAGCTGAGCGAGACGAACAGCGCCTGGTCGGTGATGGTCGTGTTGTTCTCGCGACGGGTCGAGCCGCCGCCCGCGACGCCGCCCTCGCTCTGGCCGGGGATGTCGTATGCCATCACCCGGAAGCCGTTCTCCGCGGCGACGACGCCGAAGACGACCTTGTCCGCGCCGGGGATGTCGGCGGGCATTCCGAAATCGGCATACGTGTTGACGGCGAGGTGCCCGCCGAAGACGGACTGGTAGAACTCCAGCGCCGCACGCGCATCGCCGCGGAAGTTCAGGTGAGTGGTGGTCTGAACGGTCATGTTGTTCGCTCCTTCGAAAGCCGAGCCCCTCGGCTCGTGACAACGACGATTCCAGCCGTATAGGTCAGTTCCTGTCCTAGATCGGAAATACTCTGGATGCCATGGCCCCCACCTCGCGCCTCCTGACGCTCCTGTCGCTGCTGCAGGCGCGCCGGGACTGGCCGGGGTCCGTCCTCGCCTCGCGGCTCGGCATCAGCGACCGCACCGTGCGCCGCGACGTCGACCGGCTGCGCGAGATGGGATATCGGATCTCCTCCACCCTCGGCCCGGACGGCGGCTACCGCCTCGACGCGGGGGAGGAGCTGCCACCGCTGCTCTTCGACGACGATCAGGCGCTCGCCGTGGCAATCGCGCTGCGCACCGCCCCGTCGCTCGGGGCCGGTATCGGCGAGGCGGCGGCGCGCGCCCTCGGCACGGTCCGGCAGGTCATGCCGTCGCGCCTCCGCCATCGGCTCGACGCCCTGGAGGTGACGACGGTGACGCGGCCGGGGGCGGCGGCATCCACGGAGGTCCCGCTCGACGTGCTCGTCACGCTCGCGCAGGCCATCCGCGATCGGCACACCCTTCGCTTCGACTACGGCGACGGCGACGACCGTCCTCCGCGACGCGCGGAGCCCCACCACCTCGTGACCTCCGACGGACGCTGGTACCTCGTCGCCTGGGACCTCGACCGCGACGACTGGCGCACCTACCGCGTCGACCGCATCCGCCCGCGCATCCCGCACGGGCCGACCTTCTCGCCGCGCACCGTGCCCGGCGGCGACGTGGACGCGTTCGTCTCCGCGCGTTTCCGGGGAGGGGATGCCACCTGGCCCTGCCGCGGAACCGTTCTCCTGCACCTCCCGGCGCGGGACGTGCGCCCGTTCGCCGGCGACGGGACCGTCACCGAGGTCGACGCGCACCGCTGCACGCTGGAGGCGGGGTCGTGGTCGTGGGAGGCGCTCGCCGCGGCGTTCGGCCGGTTCGAGGCGCCGATGGAGGTCGTCGGTCCGCCCGAGCTGTCCGCGGCCTTCGCATCCCTCGCCGAGCGCCTGGCGCGCGTGGCCGCCGCGGGGCCTGCCTCCTGACCCGGCGGGCTCGTGCGCTCTGCCCGTCCCGTGCCGTGCCGTGCCGTGCCGTGCCGTGCCGTGCCGTGACTTGGCGCAGATGTACGCAGAATCCCATGCTGCGCGTACATATGGGGCAAGTCAGCGCTGAAGTTGGGCCGTGAGGGCGGGGCTCAGGTCCGCCGTGTCGTGAGGTGGCGCAGATGTACGCGAAACCCCACCCTGCGCGTACATATGGGGCAAGTCAGCGCTGAAGTTGGGCCGTGAGGGCGGGGCTCAGGTCCGCCGTGTCGTGAGGT
>NZ_JBMRJR010000001.1:794316-837675 GCF_049384025.1 Microbacterium sp. HMH0099
GGCGCAGATGTACGCGAAACCCCATGCTGCGCGTACATATGGGGCAAGTCAGCGCTGAAGAGGGGCAGGCGGAGGCTCCGCGAAGGGCTCGTACCTCACCCGGGGTCCGCGGAACATGCCGGGGCGCCGTCGGCCGCGCAGGAGAGGGAACAATCCTGTCTGAACGTCCGAGACCTTCCTCGTGCCGTCTTCGAGCGTGACCGTGGTGCGGCTCCAGCGCTCCCCGTGCGCTGCTCGCACGTGGCCGAAGACAGCGGCATCCATCAGCCTTTTCGCCAGCGCGATGTCGGTGTCGGAGTAGTCGAGTTCCCAGCGGCCGCGTCCCACGACGACGATGAGCCAGTGCTCGGCGGTGATCGTCACGGAAGCGGCCCGCGGGTTGTGCGGCGCGACGTCGATGACGTCGACAGCCAGGCCCGTCAGGGAACGGCGACGAACCACCGCGGTATCACCCGCGACGAGGTCCGCGTGTGCGACGAGCGCCGACAGTGCGGCCTCCTGCTCCGCGCTGAGGCGCGAGTCGTCGGGTCCCGCGGATGCCATGGACGAATCATTCCATCGGCGACAGCGCCCCCGTGGCATCCCTCCGCCGTGAAACGCTGCGGGGCCCGGACCCGGACTCGATCGCCGGGCCCCGCGGGGTAACTCAGTTCTGGAGGAACGGGTAGTCGGTGTAGCCGTGCTCGCCGCCGCCGTAGACCGTGGCCTGGTCGACCTGGTTCTCGTCGGCCTCGTTCTGCCAGCGGGTGACGAGGTCGGGGTTCGCGATCGCGGGGCGCCCCACGGCGACGAGGTCGGCGATGTCGCCGTCCACGGCCGAGACGGCCTCCTCGCGCGTGGTCACGTTCGAGAAGCCCGAGTTGACGATGAAGGTCCCGCCGAAGGTGCGGCGGAGGTCCTGGATGAGGTCACCGGCCGGGTCGGCGTGCAGCACGCTGAGGTAGGCCAGACCGAGCGGGGCGAGCCCGGCGATGAGTGCCTCGTAGGTCGCGCGGGTCTCCGCCTCGTCCTTCTCCCACACGTCCTGGATGTTGTGAGCGGGGGAGATCCGGATGCCGACACGTCCGGCCCCGATCTCGGCGACGACGGCCTGTGCCACCTCGATGACGAAACGCGCGCGGGCCTCGGGCGATCCGCCGTACTCGTCCGTGCGCTGGTTCGACGCGGGGGAGAGGAACTCGTGGAGGAGGTAGCCGTTGGCGGAGTGCAGCTCGACCCCGTCGATCCCGGCATCCACGGCCCGGCGCGCGGCGGCGACGAACTCGTCGCGGACGGTCGCCAGCTCCGACGTCTCGAGGGCGTGCGGGACGGGGTAGGAGACCTTCGAGCCGTCGGCCAGGCGCGTCTCGCCCTCGATCGCGATCGCGGACGGGGCGACGATGCGGTCGGTGCCGGTGATGTCGGTGTGCGACACGCGTCCGCTGTTCATGAGCTGCATGAAGATCGTGCCGCCCTCGGCGTGGACGGCGTCCGCGACCTTCGCCCAGCCGGAGGCCTGCGCCTCGGTCACGATGCCGGGCTGACCCGCGTAGCCGCGGGATTCCGCGCTGGGGTACACGCCCTCCGTGACGAGGAGGCCGATGCCCGCGCGCTGCGCGTAGTACTTCGCCACGAGGGGACCGGGGACGCCGTCGGCGCCGGAGCGGAGGCGGGTCATCGGGGCGAGGGAGACGCGGTTGCGGACGTCGACGTCGCCGACGGTGGTGGGGCTGAACAGGCTCACGGGGATCCTTCCGAGCGGGGTGGGGGACACGCCCTCCAACGGAAGGCGCCGAGGCCCTATTCCACCCGGCCCGTTCCGTGGGGCGGGCCCGCTTGACGCGCGCCGGTCTGTCGGTCCGCCCCCCGCCGGCCGCCGCGCGTCAGCTCGCGGCGGCCGTCCGGGCGGCGACCATCGCGCCGAGGTCCTTCCGCGTCGCGGCGCCGACCTTCTGCCGGGCGACGTAGACGTGCGACTCGACCGTGCGCACCGAGAGGAACAGCCGTTCGGCGATCCGCCGGTTCGACAGGCCCTCGGCGATGAGGGCGGCCACCTCGCGCTCGCGGTCGCTGAGCAGCTCGACGCCGCCCGCGACGCGTTCCGCGCTCGTCGCCCCGGCCCAGTGGCCCGCCGACCACAGCAGGAACGGCGACTGGTCGCCGTCGCCCCGCGCGTGGCCGGTGCCCGACCAGCGGCGCACGATGGTCGACACCGGCGCGTCGACGAGGGTGCTGAGCTGGCGCAGGCGTGCGACGTGGTCGGGCCCCGCGGTGCGCACAGCCGTGACGAAGTGGAACAGCGCGTGCAGCTCCAGCAGCAGGCCGCCCCGCCCGGTCCGCAGCAGCAGGTCCGCGGTCTCGCTCGTCGGCGTCTCGCCGGAGGACCCGCGCGCGTACTCGAGGGCGGAGTCGGAGACCGACAGGTACCAGCGGACCAGCGGCACCTTCTCGGCGGCGGCGCGCGAGATCTGCAGCAGCTCCTCGGCGCGCGCCACCTCGCCCTTCACCGCGAAGCAGGTCGCGACGGCGATCCGCACCATCGGCAGGATCCACTCGTGCTCGTCGAGGCCCGCGGCGTTCGCCGAGACCACGGCGAGCTCCAGCTCGGCCGCACCCGCGTTGCCCGACATCGCGTGCAGGCAGGCGCTGAGCGCGCTCGCCAGCAGCAGCGAGCCGTCGTCCTCCTCGTTCACGGCGGCGATCGCGCGGCGGGTGAGCCGGGTGCAGACCCCGTCGAGCGGGGCGCCCGACAACGTGCGGGCGTACGCCTCGAGCCAGAGCCCGAGCAGCTCGTCCCACCCGTGGATGTCGTGCGGGAAGACGTCCGCCAGCGTGTCCGCGCGCTCGAAGAGGAGCGCGCTCTCGGTCCACGATCCCGCGTACGCCGTCGAGAGTCCCGCGGCGACGGCGGCGAGGTACCGATCGCGCGGCGCGGCGGACGGCAGGAGGAGGATGCGCCGGGCGCCGTCGTTGGCCCCGACGAAGTCCATGTTCAGGACCCGCTCGAAGATCACGGCGACCTCCGGACGGCGCGGCGCCCCCGTCGGGACGGTGATGGGCTCGCCCGTGTCCCGCGCGGAGGCGGCGTCCTGCACCTGCTCCGAGCGCCCGCCCAGCGTGCGCATGGTGACCGCGACGCGCACGAGCGGTTCCGGGATGTGGCTCATGCCGTCGGCATCCGGAGCCGAGAGGACGCGCGCCGCCTCGAGACGCATCGCCATCTCGCTGCCGACCACCTCGGCCGCGGGCGTGCCCTCACCGTTCTCGATCAGGTGGGCGAGCATGCGCTGGTCGTGCTCGCTGAGCGGCAGCAGCAGGGAGGAGTACGCGTCGAACAACGCCGACCCCAGATGCGGCCGCGCCATCGCGCGCCTCTGCGCCTCGGCGTCCGGGCCGGCGGCGACCGCGGCGGCGTGCAGCTGCTGCGCCAGGACGCGGACGCCGTTGCTCCACGCGACGACGCGGGCGCGGCTGACCAGCGGCAGGCGGTCCGCCGACCCGATCTCGCGCATGAGCCGGATGAGGGCGTCGTCCGACAGGCGACTGACGTCGATGCGGTGCGCGCTCCCGTCCAGCCAGGCCCGGGAGAGGGCCATCGCGAAACGCCCGATGGGCGCTGCGGCATCCGTCCGGGGAAGGGACGACAGCCCGAGGACGACGGGCGTGGTGCCCCGCCGGATGGTCTCGAGGAGGCTCATACGGGCGTCGGTCGACAGCGAGGCGGCATCCGGGAACCACTGCGCCGTGCGCCAGACGTCCGGCCGCTGCGCCTTGACCTGCGCCTCTACCGCGAAGACGTAGAGCGGGGCCCCCGATCCCGCCGGTCCGCTGAAGACGATGGACTCGCCCGCCAGCACGCGGGACACGGCACGGTCGACGAGTCGCCCGTCGATCCAGGGGTGCCGGTCGGTGAAGGACTGCGCCGTCTCGTCCGGATCACGCTGCCGCATGGAACGCGCTTTCACTGAACCGTTCGTCCTCGGACGGTCTGCGATGGCGCTGGTCGTAAATCATCTGATCCCCCATTTGTCTTCCGCTCCCACAATCAGAATGCCGCAATCGACGAATCTGCGCAGCCTTCTGCCGCCGGTCGACGTAAACAACCGGACATGTCCACCGCGACGTCGCGCGGCCCGAAGGTCCACCGCCGAGGCATCCACAGGGGGCACGGAGGTCTGCCGGGAACCGAGGAATAGACTGGATGCCATCGTCCTCGCTCCCTCAGGATTAGCCGTGACCTCTCCTTCACCCGCGCGCGCGTTCGACGTGCGCCATCTGCAGCTCGCGCGCGCGCTCTTCGCGGCCGTCGCCGCCGTGATGGTGACGTTCTCGACCGACCACTCCGCACCGGTCGGCCTGTCCGTCTTCAGCGGGTTCGCCATCGCGACCGGACTCGTGTTCGCCCTCGGCGCCTGGCTGGCCTTCCCGAAGGGCCGGCGCGCCCCGGTGGTCCTGCTCGCGGTGGTCACGGTCCTCGCCGGACTGGTCGCGTCCGCGGGACGCGGCACTGTCTTCTTCTTCGTCGTGGTCATCGCGTGGGCCCTCGTGAGCGGCGTCATCGAGGCGACCGCCGCCCTGCTCGCCCGCCGGGCGGGACGGGTCGACGGCGCCGCGCGCGACGGCCTCGTCGTCGGCGCGCTGACGGTGCTCCTCGGCGTGGCCCTGCTCTTCACCAACTCGGGCTACGCCCTCGAGTACTTCATCGAGGACGCGGGACGATCGTTCACCCTGACCGGGATCACGATCGCCGTCGGACTGTTCGGCGGGTACGCCGCCATCGTCGCGGTCTTCCTCGCTATCGCGGGTCTGTCGCCGCGTCGCCCCGACACCGTCCCGGTCGCATCCGTCGAGGAGCCTGCGTCATGACCGACAAGCCCACCCGCCGCGACCTGATGAAGCCCGTCCAGCTGCTCGGACTCGCCTTCGTCGCGGCCCTCTTCGCCGGGGGCGTCACCCTCGTGTCGATGGGGTTCTTCCAGTCGCGCCCGGCCGAGCAGGTGCAGCGCGCGCTGATCATCGGCCTGATCGTCGCCGGCGTCACCTTCATCGTCGTTCTCGTCAGCGTCGCCCTCATGCTGCTCGCGGTCGACCCCGCGCAGGTCACCAAGCAGGTCGACCGTCCGCTGCTCCTCCCGAAGAAGGACCCGGATGCCGCCCCGACGGCGTCCCCGTCGACGAACGACGACCGCGGCCCGGCGCCCCCCGCGGGGTCCTGAGCCCGACGGCACCGCTGCCGACGGCACCGCGTCCGCGCGTCGCGGGTCCCGTCTCGGGGGTTCCGGCCGGTCAGGCCCGCCGCGGGTCGATCATCGTCATGCCCACGGGGGAGGCGGTGTCCATCCCGGGCAGCAGGCCGGCGGCATCCGTCAGCCCGACGATGCGCTCGATGAGGTCCTGCGGGCGCAGGGCGCCGCTGGCGATGAGCGCGAGCATCTCGGGATAGTCGACCGCGGCCATGCCGTGGCTGCCGAGCAGGTCCAGCTCCCACGCGATGACCCGCGCCATCGGCATGGCGCTCATCCCGTCGGCGGTGGGGAGGAGGCCGACCTGCACGTGGCGGCCCCGCCGCCGCAGGCTCAGGACCGCGTCGCGGGCGGTCTGCGCGCTGCCCACGGCATCCACGGCGACGTGGCTGCCGCCGTCGGTCACCTCGTGCACGGCGGCGGCGATGTCGCGTCCGTCCGCGACGATCGTGTGCTCCGCGCCGAGCCGGGTCGCCGCGTCGAGAGCGGCCGGCGTGCGGTCGACGGCGATGACGCGAGCGCCGAGCGCGCGGGCGATCATGACGGCACTGAGGCCCACGCCGCCGGCGCCGACGATCGTCACCCATTCCCCGGCCTGCAGCCGCGCCCGTCCGGTGAGCGCGCGGAACGCCGTCGCGAATCGGCATCCCAGGGCGGCTGCGGCCTCGAACGACACGTCGTCGGGGATCGCGACGAGGTTCGTGTCGGCGGCGGGGAGCGAGACGAGTTCCGCGAACGACCCCCACTGCGTGAAGCCGGGCTGCTCCTGGTTCGGGCAGACCTGCGCGTCGCCGCTGCGGCACCACTCGCATGCGCCGCACCCGTTCACGAACGGGACGGTGACGCGGTCGCCGACGTGCCAGCCGAGCACCCCCGCCCCGACCTCGACGATGACCCCCGCCAGCTCATGCCCGGGCACATGCGGCAATGCGACGTCGTCGTGCCCGGCCCACGCGTGCCAGTCGCTCCGGCACAGTCCCGTCGCGCGCACCTCGACGACCACGCCGCCCGGGACGGCCGTGGGCGCCGCGACATCGCGAACGGCCAACGGGGCGGCGAGGGTGTCCATGATCATGGCGCGCATGGCATCCATCCTCTCGCGCCAGGACGCCCGCCCGAGAAACGCGACCTGCCCCAAGGAACGCCGGGTGCGGGCGTTTCTCGGGGCAGGGGCCGTTTCTCGCGAGGTCGGCCGTGCTCAGCCGCAGGACTTCGCGGCGAACGGGACGGTCTGCGTGCCCTGCGCCTCACCCGCGCTCGCCGTGACGTCGACGGTGCCCGCGGCGATCGACGCGGCGCGCGTGGTCGTCGCGACCGACACGGTCTTCCCCGGCTCCACTGCGGCGAACGTCCGGTTGCCCCAGGCGGTCTTCACCGTGAGGGCGATCGGTGTCGTCTCGTCGTTGCGCGCCGTCGTCACCAGGGTCACGCGCCCCGCGACGCATCGAGGGGATGCCGCCGCGGTGACGCGCGGCGCGACCTCGACCTCCGGCACGACGATCTCGGGGATCTTGAGGTACGACCCCGGCGTCGCGAACGTGAGGCGCAGCCCGGTGGCGTGGACCGGCGCGAAGCGCAGGACGGTCTTCGTCCCGGTGACGACGGAGGGCGCCGCGCCGATCGGCGTGACGGCCGTCCATCGGCCGTCCGTGGTGCGGTACTCGGCGGTGACCCCGGTGACGGTGCCCTCGATGTTCGTGAACTCGACGCCGCCGATGCCGTGCGGCTGATCGGTGGTCAGCGTGAACGTCGCGGAGTCCTTCAGGGCGGTGTCGCTCCAGGTCGACCACGCGGTGCCGCGGCGACCGTCGCACGCGCGGTCGGGCGTCATCGTCTCGTACCGCGTCTGCCACACGGACGCCGTGACCTTTGCGTCGGCGGCCCGGCAGACGTTCGGCGTCCCGCCCTGTCCCCAGATCGCGACCTCGGCGATCGACTGCCACGTGTTCGTCTGCGTCGTCAGGCGGAGGCGGAGGGCCGTGGTCGCCGGGACCGCGCGGACGTCGATCGCGACCACGGGCGCGGGCGCGGCGGCATCCTGAGCCAGGGTGACGGCCGCGGACGAGGTCGCCCACGCCCCGTTCGCGTCGCGATATTGAACCTCGATGCGCGAGGGCCAGGTCGCGGTGGCGCCGTCCTTGTAGGTGTCGACGACGACCGAGTCCAGGGCGCGCGCGGTGTCCCACTCGAACGACAGCCAGCTGTCGCGCGGATACCCGCTCCCGGACCAGTCGTCCCAGCCCTTGCCGGTGCTGCCGTCGACGACGGTGCGGGCGAGATCGTTGCGATGGGATGCCGTGACCTCGGCCTCCGGCGCGATCTGGACGATGCCCGGCTCGGTCACGTCCACCGTGCGCGTGAAGGTCCGGCCGGCGGTGAAGTCCGCGTCGGCGGCGAGGGACCCGGTGAGCGTGCGCGTGCCGAGGCGGCTGGTGTCCAGCGCCGACCAGGTGACAGGGACCTCGGACCGGCGACCGTCGACGTCGACGGTCACGCGGGTCGGCAGCGCGGGGGACGAGCCGCGTCGGACGTCGTCGGGCAGGCGGTCGTCGACGACCTTCCACGTGCCGTGGCCGAAGCCCTTGTCGTCCCAGTACGACGCGTCCCATCCGTCGGCGTAGCGCTCAGGGTCCTCCGTCGCCGGGTTGTGCATCTCGAGTCGGCCGTTCTCACCCACGGTGAGCGGGAGCCAGACGTAGGTGGAGTCGCTGGCGCCGTCGTTCCAGCGGTCGCCCATGTAGACGAACTTGCCCGGCTCCAGCTCGAGCACGTTCGTGGTCTGCGAGCCGAAGGTGGAGCGGCGGACGTCGCCGACCGACAGCAGGCCGTCACCGCCGTCCGGGATGCCGCTGTAGGACGTGGTCTCGTGGGCGTCGCCCGGCTCGACGCCGCGGATCCACGTGCCCATCAGGTCCGAGGCGGTGTAGTACGTCTGCGGGTTCGGCGCCCATCCGGTCGCGCCGGAGGTCACGACGCTGTACGTGCCGTCGCGCTCGAAGATCGCGGGGGCCTCGAGGTGGCCGCATTCCTTGACGATCTGGAAGTCCTCGCCGCGCACGGGCGCCTCCGGCGTCCCGTCGGCGAAGACGTACGGGTAGCGACCGTCCTCCGAGTACTGGTTCACGTCCAGGGTGTCCCGGTCGGTCGTGTGGGTGACGTTCGTGTACGTCTCGTCGAGCTCGGCGATGTAGAGCGTGTAGTTCTCCTCCGAGGAGTAGGAGATGTATGCCGTGCCGTCGTCGTCCTGGAACACGGTCATGTCGCGCGCCTGACCGGGCACCGCGTACGGCGTGCAGGCCTGGTAGTCGGCCCGGTTCGGCATGCGGAACGCGCCGGTCATCCGGAAGGGTCCGGCGGGGGAGTCGGACACGGCGACGGCGGCCATGGACCGGGCGTACGTGCTGCCGCCGGGCTCGATGCGCCCGTCCGCGTGCCACCACATCACCCACTGGTCCGTGGCGGCGTTGTAGAGCACCTTCGGGCGCTCGAAGATCGCCGTGTAGTCCGAGTTCTGCGTCGAGTTCAAGTGGTAGGCGAGGGCGTCGACCTTCTCCGTGCGCGGCCGGCCGTTCTCGTCGACGGTGTCGTAGAGGTCGTCGAAGTACGGCGTCAGCAGCTCGTCGCGGGTGGAGACGCTGCGCAGCGCCGTGCCGAGGTTGGTCCAGTTCTTGGCATCCGTCGACCGGTACACGCCGACGCCGGGGCTGTTCCAGTACCCGTTCGTGCGGTCCTCGCCGTACCAGTAGTAGACGGTCCGGCCGTCCTCCTCCGTCGTCACGACCTGCCCGCCGTGCGCCTGGATGTGCCGGCCGTCGGTGTCGAACCACTTCGGCTCGAAGTACCCGGACGCCCCGCGCCCCGGGTCGGTGACGGCCGGGAACCGGTCGTACGTCACCGGTACGTCCGTCCGCGGCACGCCGTCGTTCGGATCGGTCGGGACGCCGGCGGCCGCGACGGCGGCCACGGGCGTGGCCAGGGCGGCGACGAGGGCCGCGACGAGCGCCGTCCGGCACAGGCGTCGGAGGAACGGTCGCGCGCTCCCCGGTCGCGGGGTGCGCTCTTGCGGGGTCTGTTCGCGCGGGGTGCGCTCGAGCGGTGTGTGCTCGCGCGGGGCCCGCTCGAGCGGGGCGTGCTCGCGCGGTGTGTGCTCGAGCGGTGTGCGCGGTCGCGGGGTGTGCGGTCGAGGCGTCATCGCGTCGTTCCGTTCTGCGCCGCGACGGTGCGGCGCGACGTTGTCCGTCCGGGGGCGGCGGATCGCGGTCGGGGGATGTTGACGTCAACACTGTACGGCCGGGTGCTGCCCGCGTCTAGGGCGAATGTTCGCGCGAACATGGCACCCGCGGCATCCCGAGTCCGTGCGAGGTGTCGGCAGTAAACGCCCCCGGCCGGTGGAAACGCCGTGTCATGACGTTTCCACCGGCGGAGAGCGTTTATTGGATGCCATCGGGCCTCGCGAGCGCGAGTGCGGGCCCGGTCCAGCGGGACAGGGCGCCGCGGGCCAGCGCGAGCCGCAGGTCAGCGGGCGCGGGTCAGCGGGAGAGGGCGCCGCGGGCAAGCGCGCGCCGGCAGGTCAGAGGGCGCGGGTCAGAGCACGGCGCAGGTCAGAGGGCGCTGCTCAGAGCGCGTCGACGACCGACGACGCCAGACCGGCGTAACCCGCGGGCGTGAGCGCGAGGAGGCGCTCCTTCGCGGCGTCGCCGATGTCCAGTCCGCGCACGAACTCGGCGAGCTCGGCCGCGCCCACGCGACGGCCGCGGGTGAGGTCCTTGAGGAGGGCGTACGGGTCGCTGATCTGCGACCGCCCCGCGGCGATCTCGGCGCGGACCACCGTCTGGATCGCCTCGGCGAGCACCTCCCAGTTCACGTCGAGGTCCGCGAGCAGCACGTCCTCGGCGAGGGAGATCTCGGTCAGGCCCCGCTGCAGGTTGTCGAGCGCGAGCAGCGAGTGCCCGAACGCGACGCCGATGTTGCGCTGCGTCGTGGAGTCGGTGAGATCGCGCTGCAGGCGGCTCGTGACCAGCGTCGAGGCGAGCGTGGCGAACAGCCCGCCCGAGATCTCGAGGTTGGCCTCGGCGTTCTCGAACCGGATCGGGTTGATCTTGTGCGGCATCGTCGACGACCCGGTCGCGCCCGCCACCGGGATCTGGGTGAAGTATCCGAGCGAGATGTACGTCCACACGTCGGTCGCGAGATTGTGCAGGATGCCACCGGCGTGACGCGCGCGGTCGTACAGCTCGACCTGCCAGTCGTGGGACTCGATCTGCGTGGTGACCGGATTGAAGCCCAGGCCGAGCGACTCGATGAAGCCGCGCGTCAGCGCGGGCCAGTCGACGTCGGGCTCGGCCGAGACGTGCGCGGACCAGGTGCCGGTCGCGCCGGAGAACTTCGCGAGGTACTCGCCGCCCTCCAGCTGCGCGATGACACGCTGCAGGCGCCAGGCGAAGACGCCGATCTCCTTGCCCATCGTGGTCGGGGTGGCCGGCTGCCCGTGCGTGCGGGAGAGCATGGCCGCGTCGCGGTGCGCGACGGCGAGCTCGGCCAGGGCGGCGGTGACGGCGCGGAGCTTGGGCAGCCACACGCGCTCGACGGCGCGCTGCACGGTCAGCGCGTAGGCGGTCGAGTTGATGTCCTCGCTCGTGCACGCGAAGTGGGTCAGCTCGGCCAGTCCGGACAGGCCCAGGCTGTCCAGGCGGTCGCGCACCAGGTACTCGACGGCCTTCACGTCGTGACGCGTGACCGCCTCCTTGTCCTTCAGCCACGCGATCTCGTCGGCGCCGAAGTCCTCGTACAGCGCACGGAGCTTCGTGCGGTCGGCATCCGCGACCGGCTGCGTGCCGAAGAGCGAGCGGTCGGTCAGGGCCAGGAGCCACTCGACCTCCACCTCGACGCGGGCGCGGTTCAGGCCCGCCTCCGACAGGTAGTCGCCGAGCTCGGACACGGTGCCGAAGTACCGTCCGTCGAGGGGGCTGAGGGGCTGCGGAGGCAGAGAGGACACGGGTCTCCCGAGGATCGCGCGAAAGGGGTCAGCCCGCGGAACGGATGGCGGGCTCGAGCTGCCGGAAGAGGGCCCCGCTGGCGCGTTCGATCATACCGAGCACCTCGTCGAACATCTGGGGGCCGGCGTAGTAGGGGTCCGGGACGTCGAGGGTCGTGGCATCCGGGACGAAGGACTGCAGCAACGCGATCTTGTCGCTGTCATCGTCGTTGCGTGCCCACCCGCGGAGCACGCGCTCGTGGCTGCGGTCGAGCGCGACCACGAGGTCGTTGCGGTCGAAGTCGGCGTACCGGAACTGACGTGCGCGGTGAGCGGTGCCGTCGTAGCCGAGGCGTTCGAGCGCGGCGACGGTGCGGTGGTCGGCGCGCTCGCCGACGTGCCAGTCGCCGGTGCCCGCCGAGGAGGAGGCGATCCGGGCGCCGAGACCTGCGGTGTGCGCGAAGCGGCGGAACACCACGTCGGCCATCGGCGAGCGGCAGATGTTGCCGCTGCAGACGAAGACGACGCGGAAGGGCGCGTCGGCACTCGCGGTCATCCCTCCATCATGGCGGGGAAGCGCGGTCCGTGCACTACCCGCGTTCGGTCGCGCGCTGCCGCGGCCGCAGGGCGACCCCCATCACCCAGTTGATGACGCCGATGAGCAGCGCCGCGACGACGGTCAGCCAGAACTCGCCGGTGCGCAGTCCCCAGGGCAGGCCCGACGTGATCGCCGCCGTGAGCCACAGCAGGAACCCGTTGATGACGAGCGAGATGAGCCCGAGGGTCAGGATGTAGAGCGGGATGGCGACGATCCTCACCACGGTGCCGACGATCGCGTTCACGATTGCGAAGATCGCGCCGACGACGAGAAGCGTGAGCGCGACCTGCAGCCCCTCGCCGGGCGCGAAGGGGACGAGCTGCACCTGCAGTGCGGGCAGCAGCGTCACGATCCAGATGGCGAAGGCGTTCACGGCGACGCGGACGAGGAAGCGCATGGCGCCCATCGTGCCACGGGGGCGGCCGGCCGGCAGGGGGTTGCCGGGCGGGTCGCGGGCGTCGGTGCGGGCGGCCGGTGTGGCCCCGGGGCGACGGGTGTGGCCCCGGGGCCACAGCCACGAACGCGGGCTCCCGATCCGGCCCTGGTGTCCGTCGTAGTCCGTGGTAGTGCGGGGCGGCCGGTGTGGCCCCGGGGCGCCGGGTGTGGCCCCGGGGCCACATCCACGGACGCGGGCTCCCGATCCGGCCCTGGTGTCCGTCGTAGTCCGGGGCGTCCGGTGTGGCCCCGGGGCGCCGGGTGTGGCCCTGGGGCCATATTCACGGCCCCGCCCGCCGCGACCGCACCCCGCCACGGCCCCGGCCGCGGACGGGTCTGACGCGGAGCGGGACCGCGCGGATAGGCTCGCCTGGTGAGCGAAGAGCCGGTCCTGCCCCGCATCCGTCCCGAGATCGCCGCCCTGCCGGCGTACCGCCAGGGTCGCCAGGCGAGCCCCGACGCGTTCAAGCTGTCGAGCAACGAGAACCCCTTCGACCCGCTGCCCGGTGTCGTCGAGGCGATCCGCTCCGCCACGGGCATCAACCGGTATCCGGATGCCACCGCCTCCCGGCTCCGCGAGCGCCTGGCCGCGCGGTACGGCGTCTCGGCGGACGACGTTCACGTCGGCGCGGGGAGCGTGTCGCTGCTCGCGCAGCTGCTGCTGGCCACGGCCGGACCCGGCGACGAGGTCGTCTACGCGTGGCGCTCGTTCGAGGCGTACCCCTCCCTCGTCGCGGTCGCGGGGGCGACGAGCGTGCAGGTGCCCCTCACCGCCGATGCGCGTCACGACCTCCCCGCGATGGCCGCGGCCGTCACCGATCGCACCCGTCTCGTGATCGTCTGCAGCCCGAACAACCCAACCGGGCCGACGGTCTCGCACGACGAGTTCGCCGCGTTCGTCGACGCCGTCCCGCGCGACGTGCTCATCGTTCTGGACGAGGCCTACGCCGAGTTCGTCACCGATCCGACCTCGGTCGAGGGCGACCGCGTGCGCGTGCTCATCGCCCGGCCGAACATCGTGGTCCTGCGCACGTTCTCCAAGGCCTACGGACTGGCGGGCCTGCGCGTCGGGTACGCCATCGGGCACACCCGGGTGCTGGATGCCGCCCGCAGCACGGCCATTCCCCTCGCGGTCACCGCGGCGGGGGAGGAGGCCGCCCTGGCCAGCCTGGACGCCGAGTCGGAGCTGCTGCACCGTGTGAAAGTCATCGCCGCGCGCCGCGACGGTCTCGTCGAACGCCTGCGGGCCACGGGATGGGACGTCCCGGACGCCCAGGGCAACTTCGTGTGGCTGCCCGCCGGCGACCGCGCGCTCGAGGTCGCGGCCGTGTTCGAGCAGGCCGGTCTGGTCGTGCGGCCGTTCGCCGGCGACGGCGTGCGGATCTCCGTCGGCGAAGAGGAGTCGATCGACCGCGTGGTCGAGGTCGCCGCGGCCGTCGCCCCCTGACCCGCCGGCCGCCTCGACCGAGCGCGTCTGCAGGACCCGTGGGGCCGGTGGCGCCCTCCCGAGCGCGTCTGCAGGACCCGTGGGGCTGCTCGCGCACGTCCCGAGCACTTCCGCAGGACTCGTGGGGCTGGTGGCGCGAGGTGGGGCTGGTGCGGTGCCGCCGCCGCGGTGGCTCCTGGATCGTGGCCGCTGCCCGACCGGCACGCCCCGACGCGCGGGCACTCCGTTGTCGATGATCGACCGTGATTCGCGGCATCCATTGTGTCCCTCATGCGGTGAGGGGCATGAGTCGGGCATTAGCGTGGACGCATGACACCGCTCGACGACCCCGCTCTCGTGCGCGTTCTGGCGGCCGACGGCTCGATCGCGCCCACGCCCGAGGCCGAGCGGTACCTGCCGCTCATCGACGCCCTCACCGATGCCGAGCTCGAGACGTTCTACCGCGACATGGTGTCGATCCGGGCGTTCGACGTCCAGGCGACGAACCTGCAGCGGCAGGGCCAGCTTGCGCTGTGGCCGCCGTCCTTCGGGCAGGAGGCCGCCCAGGTCGGCTCCGCGCGCGCTGCCCGCGCCCAGGACCACGTCTTCCCGTCGTACCGCGAGCACGTGGTCACCCGCATCCGCGGCGTCGACCCTCTCGACATCATCCGGCTCATGCGCGGACTCACCCACGGCGGGTGGGACCCGACCGACCCGAAGAACGGCAACACCCACATCTACACGCTCGTCCTCGGCGCGCAGACCCTGCACGCCACGGGCCTGGGCATGGGCCTGGTGTTCGACGGCAAGTGCGGCACCGGCGACCCCGAGCGCGACGAGGCCGTCATCGTCTACTACGGCGACGGCGCCTCCAGCCAGGGCGACGTGCACGAGGCGATGGTCTTCGCCGCGAGCTTCCAGACCCCCGAGGTGTTCTTCCTGCAGAACAACCAGTGGGCCATCTCGGTCCCCGTCGCGACGCAGTCGCGCTCGCCGCTGTACAAGCGCGGCGAGGGGTATGGCATCCCGAGCCTGCAGGTCGACGGCAACGACGTGCTCGCGAGCTACGCCGTGTCGAAGGTCGCGCTCGACGAGGCGCGCGCCGGCGGCGGCCCCCGTGCGATCGAGGCCATGACCTACCGCATGGGTGCGCACACCACCAGCGACGACCCCACCAAGTACCGCACCTCGGACGAGGAGAAGGCCTGGGCGGGACGCGACCCCATCGCGCGCATGCGGGCGTTCCTCGAGGGACGCGGGGCCTCGCAGCAGTTCTTCGACGACGCGGATGCCGAGGGTCGAGCGCTCGCCGACGACGTGCGCACCCGCACGAACGAGCTGGGGTCGCTGCCCCGGACGCACATGTTCGAGAGCGTCTACTCCGAGGCGCACGCGCTGATCCAGGAGGAGCAGCGCTGGCTCGACGACTACGAGGCGTCGATGGAAGGGGGCGGGCAGTGACCGAGAACCTCCCGATCAGCCGCGCCCTGAACGCGGGCCTGCGCCGCGCCCTCGAGACCGACGACCGCGTCCTGCTCATGGGCGAGGACATCGGCCCGCTCGGCGGCGTCTTCCGCGTGACCGAGGGCCTGCAGAAGGACTTCGGCCCGCGTCGTGTCATCGACTCGCCGCTCGCCGAGTCGGGCATCGTCGGGACGGCGATCGGCCTCGCGATGGGCGGCTGGAAGCCGGTGCTCGAGATCCAGTTTGACGGCTTCGTGTTCCCCGCCTTCGACCAGATCACCTCGCAGCTCGCGAAGATCACGAACCGCCATGAGGGCGCGATCCGCATGCCCGTCGTCATCCGCATCCCCTACGGCGGGCACATCGGCGCGGTCGAGCACCACCAGGAGAGCCCCGAGGCGTACTTCACCCACACGCCGGGCCTGCGCGTGGTCAGCCCGTCGACGGCGAACGACGCCTACTGGATGATCCAGCAGGCCATCGCGTCGCCCGACCCGGTCGTCTTCCTGGAGCCGAAGGCGAAGTACTGGCAGAAGGGCGAGGTCGACACCGAGGCCCCGGCCCTGCCGCTGCACGCCAGTCGCATCGTCCGCCACGGCACCGACGTCACACTCGTCGGGCACGGCGCCATGGTGACGACGCTGCTGCAGGCGGCGGCGCTCGCCGAGAGCGAGGGGACCAGCTGCGAGGTCATCGACCTGCGCTCGCTGTCGCCCGTGGACTACGGCCCGCTGCTCGACTCCGTCCGCCGCACCGGCCGCATGGTCTACGCGCAGGAGGCTCCCGGCTTCACGTCGCTCGGGTCCGAGGTCGCCGCGACCGTCATGGAGAGGGCCTTCTTCGCCCTCGAGGCCCCGGTGCTGCGCGTGTCCGGGTTCGACGTGCCGTTCCCGCCCGCCAAGCTCGAGGGCACCTACCTGCCGGATGCCGACCGCATCCTCGAGGCCGTCGACCGGTCTCTCGCCTACTGACCTGTTTTCGTGACCGCGAGCGGCGTCGGTGAGATGCTGTTCGCGAGCAAAGGACACCATCGTGACCGATCAGACGTTCGTCCTCCCCGATGTCGGAGAAGGCCTCACCGAGGCCGAGATCGTGCAGTGGCGCGTCGCGCCCGGTGACACCGTCGCCGTCAACGACGTGATCGTCGAGATCGAGACGGCCAAGTCGCTCGTCGAGCTCCCGTCACCGTACTCCGGCACGGTCGGGGAGCTCCTGGCATCCGAGGGCGCCACCGTCGAGGTCGGTGCCCCGATCATCACGATCGGATCGATGGATGCCGCCACCCCCACGCCCGCGGCACCCGTCACGGTTCCGGAGCCCAGCGACCCGGGCGGCGCGGTCCTCGTCGGCTACGGCACCGGCGGCGCGGTGTCGTCGCGGCGCCGCAAGCCGGCGGAACGTCCCGTCAAGGCATCCGTCGGCGTCGTGGCGAAGCCCCCAATCCGCAAGCTCGCTCGCGACCTCGGGGTCGACCTGTCGGCCGTGACCCCTAGCGGCCCCGCCGGCGAGGTCACCCGCGACGACGTCGTCAAGCACGCCGAGCAGGCGAGCGTGTTCCGCAACATCGAGACGCCCGAGTGGGGCGCCGTGCGCGAGGAGACGATCTCCGTGCCCGCGCCGGCGACGCCCGCTCCCGTGGACGACGCGCGGGAGGAGTCCATCCCGGTCCGCGGCGTCCGCAAGGCGACCGCCAACGCGATGACCTCGAGCGCATACTCCGCGCCGCATGTGTCGGTGTGGGTCGACGTCGACGCCTCCCGCACGATGGAGCTCGTCAAGCGCCTCAAGGCCTCGCCGGACTTCGCCGACGTCAAGATCTCGCCGCTGCTCATCATGGCCCGCGCCGTGATGTGGGCGCTGCGCCGCACGCCGATGATCAACGCGGCGTGGGTCGACACCGAGGACGGTGCGCAGATCCGCGTGCGCCACTACGTCAACCTCGGCATCGCCGCCGCGACTCCGCGCGGACTGCTCGTGCCGAACATCAAGGACGCGCAGAACATGAACACCCGCGAGCTCGCGAAGGCGCTCGAGCACCTGACGCTCACCGCGCGCGAGGGCAAGACGAGCCCCGCGGACCAGTCCGGCGGAACGTTCACGATCACGAACATCGGCGTCTTCGGAGTGGATGCCGGGACGCCCATCATCAACCCGGGCGAGGCCGGCATCATCGCGCTCGGCGCCATCCGGCAGAAGCCGTGGGTCGTCGACGGCGAGGTGCGCCCTCGCTGGGTGACGACGGTGTCGGGCTCGTTCGATCACCGCGTCGTGGACGGCGACGGCATCTCGCGGTTCATCGCCGACGTGGCATCCGTTCTCGAGGAGCCCGCGCTTCTCCTCGACTGAGCGGGCGCCCGGCGGGTGCTCCGAACCCCGCAGAATGCGCCGGATCTCGCAGGATCCCCGGCGGATCTGCGAGATCGGCGTCGTTCTGCGAGCTGTGCGCAGGGGTCAGGCCAGGCCGAGCTCCGCGTCGAGGTCGTCGAGCTCCGCGGTCACGTCCGCGAGCAGGGCAGCGCGTTCGCCCGTGGGCAGCCACGACGCCTCCACGCCGTTCCGCACCATGTCGCGCAGCTGCGCGTGCGTCGCCCCGATGGGGCCTGCCGCGAGGCGGTACTCGTCGGTG
The DNA here is from genome assembly GCF_049384025.1 of Microbacterium sp. HMH0099. Taxonomy (NCBI): domain Bacteria; kingdom Bacillati; phylum Actinomycetota; class Actinomycetes; order Micrococcales; family Microbacteriaceae; genus Microbacterium; species Microbacterium sp. HMH0099. The sequence continues at coordinate 812,062 of NZ_JBMRJR010000001.1, forward strand.
AGCGTGGTGGGGAACATCCCCGGGTCGTCGGAGCACGGCGTCACCCGCAGCCCCGCGTCGAGCATCGCCCGGATCGACGCACGGCGCCACGGGCGCCACGACCGGCGGGAGGTCGTCGACGCCACGGTGAACACCACGCCGTCGCGGCGCACCCGCTCGACGACGGCGGGATCCTCCAGCACGAAGTAGCCATGATCGATCCGGTCGCAGCCGAGGAGGTCGAGGCACGTGGTGGTGTTCGCGGCGGTGGGGGCGTGCTCCGAGGAGTGCGCCGTGCGGCCGAGCCCCGCGTCGCCGGCGAGCCGGTAGGCGTCGACGAAGCGCTCGGGCGGGCCCGCGGTCTCGAGGTTGTCGAGGCCGATCCCGGCGACGTACTCGTGCGGGTTGTCGACGACCTCGCGGACGAGCGCCAGCGCCTCCTCGCCGCTGCGGCTGCGGTCGATGCCGGCGATCATCCGCCCGGTCATCCCGAAGTCGCGTTCGGCGAGACGGATGCCGTCGGCGTAGGCCTCGACGCTGCCGCGGTAGCCCAGCCCGGCGAGGTGCTCGGGCACGGAGTCGAAGAACAGCTCGAGGTGCCGGGTGCCGCTGCGGTGCGCGTCCTCGAACGCCTCGTAGACGATGCGCGTCAGGTCCTCGGGCGAACGCAGGAGCTGGACGACCCACGCGGACACCTGGAAGAGCGAGTACGAGACCTCGGGCTCGTCGGCGGAGCGGCCCTGCGGCACGGACACCACGGTGTCGCGGTAGAGCGCCGGGTCCGGCGGCAGCGAGTTGATGTCGGCGAAGACCCGCTCCGGCTCCGCGGGCAGCGCGAGACCCTCGCGGCGCGCGAGCTCGGCGAAGGTGCTCGCACGCACGGTGCCGATGAGGTGGCAGTGCAGGTCGACCTTCGGGATCCGTCGGAGCCACTCGTCCGGGACGGTGACGGCGGCGGTGGTGGCGGCGGCGGTGCTCATGAGATCTCCGGGGAAGCAGGTGGGGCAGACGGACCCGTGCGCGGCGTCGCGGTCGAGGCGACGCCGCGCACGGGGGAGGGTGCTACTTCGAGGTGACCTCGCGGGCGAAGCGGTCGACCCACTCCGACCGGGTCGGCACGAGCTCCGTCGGGTCGAGCGTGGCGTAGCCGGCAGCGGTCGGGTCGGCGGCGATGTCGCCCACGACGGCGGTGATCGTGTCGGGCACCTCGGCGCCGAGGTTGACGGGCAGGTCGCCGACGATCTCGGCCGACGAGGTCTGCGCCTCGACCGAGAGGAGGTAATCGATGAACTGCTCCGCGGCATCCAGGTTGGCCGCACCGGTCGGGATCATCGCCCGGTTGGTGGCCATGTAGCGCCCGGTCGCGGGAGGCGTCCAGGCGATCGGCTCGCCCGAGGCGACGAGGTCGGTGGCGAAACCGCTGAGGGAGTCGGCCGCGATGATCTCGCCCTGGGTGAGCAGGTTCGTGACCTCCGTCGACGAGCTGTAGAACTGCAGCACGCCGGGCGCCCACTCCGCGAGCGTCGAGAGCGCGGCGTCGATGTCGTACGGTCCGCTGCCCTCGGTGTCCGCGACCCCGCTGATCATCAGCTGGCCGGCGGTGACCGAGATGTCGGGCAGCGCCACCTTGCCGGCGTTGGCCGGGTCGCCGTAGAGCGACCAGTCGGCGGCCTCGTCCGCGCTCAGGGCGTCGGTCGAGTAGAGGGTGCCGTTGAGCTGGTAGCTGTAGGCCGGGCCGAGGTAGGCGTCCTCCTTCGCGAAGTCGGCGATCTCGCTCAGCGTCTCGACGTTCTCGGCGTCGACCTGCTGGAAGAGGTCGTCCTCCTGGCCGAGGGCGGCGTAGTAGTCGCTGATCAGCATCACGTCGACGCCGGGGTCGTCGCCGCCCGCCAGCTGCAGCTGGGACAGGCGGTCGGAGTTGGAGCCGGTCTCAATCTCGACCTGGATACCGGTGGCCTCGGTGAAGGGATCGACGACGGCCTCCTGGAACTGCTCGACGCCGAAGGGGAAGGTGCTGACGACGAGGGTCTGCGCGTCGGCATCCGATCCGGATCCGCCGGAGCAGCCGGCGAGGGCGAGGGCGCCGACGACGGCACCGGTCGTGAGGGCGAGGGTGCGCCGGGTGGAGGAGGGGGACATGGCGGGTCCTTTCGAGGGTGGGAGGAGCACGGGGTGCGTGGCGGCGGACGGGGCGGGACAGCCCCGGAACGCCGTTGCGACGCGGGGGAGTCAGGCGGAGGGAAGGGTGACGAGGCGGCCGGGGGCGGCCGACACCACGACCGGATCGCCCGGGGCGACCGTCGGCGAGCCGTCGGCCCGCACGTCCGAGACGAGCCGCACCTCCGCCCCGGTGGCGTCGCGCGCGGCGACGGTGACGAGGACGTCGACGCCGCGGTAGGCGACGTCGACGACGACGCCGTCGAGCGCGAGCCCCGCACCGGCGGGGGCGGCCGCCGAGACGGACAGGTGCTCCGGACGGACGGTGACGGTCGAGCCGTCGCCGAGGACGACGAAGTTCTCGTACCCGAGGAAGTCGGCGACGAAGCGGTTCGCCGGCGCCCCGAACACCGCGCTCGGCGCACCCTGCTGCTGGATCTGACCGGCGCGCATGAGGACCATCTCGTCGCTCATCTCGAGCGCCTCGTCCTGGTCGTGCGTGACGAGGACGACGGTCAGTCCCGTCTCGCTCTGGATGCGGCGGATCTCGGACCGCATCTGCACCCGCAGCCGCGCGTCGAGGTTGGACAGCGGCTCGTCGAGCAGAAGCAGCTTCGGTCGGATCGCGATGGCGCGCGCCAGGGCGACGCGCTGCTGCTGGCCGCCGGAGAGCCGTCGGGGCCGGCTGCCCGCGAGGTGCGCGAGGCCGACCATCTCGAGGCTCTCGGTCACCCGCTGCTGCCGCTCCGCACGCCCGAGGCCGCGCAGCTTGAGCCCGTAGCCGACGTTGTCGGCCACGCTGAGGTGCGGGAACAGGGCGTACGACTGGAACACCATGCCCAGTCCTCGCTTCTCCGGCGGGAGGCGGGTGCTGTCGACGCCGTCGATGAGGATGCGGCCCGAGGTGGGCGACGCGTAGCCGGCGAGCATCCGCAGCGACGTGGTCTTGCCGCACCCGCTCGGCCCGAGCAGGGTGGTCAGCTTGCCCGCGGGGATGGCGAGGTCGATGGCGTCGACGGCGGTGAAGTCGCCGAAGACCTGGCTGACGTGGACGAATTCCGCTGCGGCGTTCATCGGTTGATGCCTCCGAAGATCTTGGCGAAGCCGACGCTGCGCTCGGCGATGACGGCGATGACGACGGTCGCCGCGAGGATGAGGGTCGAGGTGGCCGCGACCATCGGGTCGTAGCTCTGCTGCACGTAGTCGAGCATCGTCACGGGCAGGGTCCGCGCGTCGCGGCTCTGCAGCAGCAGCGACAGCGGCACGTTGTTGAACGAGGTCACGAAGCCCAGCAGGGCGGCCGAGAAGACCCCCGGACGCAGGATCGGCAGCGTCACCGTGAAGAAGGTGCGGAGCGGGCCGGCCCCGAGGCCGCGCGCCGCCTCCTCGAGTGCGGGATCGCTCGTCGCGAGCGCGGCGCCGGTCACCCGCACCGCGTACGGCAGGAGCAGGGCGGTGTGGCCGAGGAGCAGCACCGGGGCGGTGTCGACGTCGAGCGTCACGACCAGCTGCTGGAACAGTGCCAGCCCCACGACCAGCTCGGGCACGATCAGCGGCGACAGGAACAGCCCCTCGACGAGACCGCGGCCCGGGATGCGCCCGCGATAGATCGCCAGGGTCGCCGGGATGCCGATGAGCAGCGCGAGCGCGGTGGCGAGCACGGCCAGTTGCGCGCTCGTCGCCAAGGACTCGAGGAACGGGTCGTAGGACAGCGCCTCGCCGAACCAGCGCAGCGAGAGCCCCTCGGGCGGGAAGCGCAGGGTCGAACCGGCGGTGAAGGCCGTGGCGACGACGAACAGGATCGGCACGATCATGATCACGTAGCCGGCGACGGCCAGCGACGCGGCGATGGGACGGCGGGTCTTCACGAGACGGCTCCTTTCCGCGCGACGAGCGACGAAAGCCCCGAGACCAGGAAGACCAGCACCGTCATCACGATCGCGGTGGCGGACGCCCCGGCCCAGTCGATGCTCACGCTCGAGTAGGAGAAGAGCTGCGTGCTCAGCATGCGCTGGGACGAGCCCCCGAGGAGATAGGGGGTCGTGTAGGCGGTGACCGAGCCGGCGAAGACCAGCGTCGCCGCAACGACGACGCCCGGCAGCGAGAGCGGGACGACGACGTCCCAGAAGGTGCGGATGCGGCTCGCGCCGAGTCCGCGCGCCGCGTCGTCGAGTCCGGCGTCGACCTGCGAGACGGCGGAGTAGCAGGAGATGATCGCCAACGGCAGGAACAGCTGCGTCAGACCCAGCACGATGGCCAGCTCGGTGTAGAGCAGCTGGGGCGCCTCCTCCACGAGTCCGAGACCGACGAGCGCCTGCCCGATCGCACCGTTCTTGCCCAGCACCACGAGCCAGCCGAAGGTCCGGACCACGTTGCTCAGCAGCAGCGGGAAGATCGCCAAAGCGAGCAGCACGCCCGCCCAGCGCGAGCTGGAACGGGCGAGCAGGTAGGCGATGGGGAATCCGAGCACGATGCAGATCACCGTGACCACCAGGCCGAGACCGACGGTGCGGCCGATGATGCCCAGCTCGTAGGGGTCGGTGAGCATCTCCCCGACGCGCGCGAGCACCTCGACGGGGCCGGTGCCGGGAGGGGCGAACAGCATGACGAGCGAGGGGATGACGAAGAAGAGCAGCAGGAAGCCCAGCCCCGGCAGGAGCAGAAGGGGAGCGGTCCTCGATCTCACGGCGACCCTCCGATCAATCGTGTCGGGCGGGCACGGAAAGCCCGCAAAAGAAATGTAACCGGTTGCATCGAGAGTAGACCGACGAGGGGACCCGGTTCGAGTCAGCCATGTGAACAGTGCGTTTCGGCACCGCCGTGCAGACGGGTGGCGACGTGCGACCGGTTGCAGGGGCACCGTATGATCGGCGCAGTCCACCGAAGGAGTCGCATGGCCACGCTCGCTGACGTCGCCGCCCTTGCCGGCGTCTCGAAGGCGACCGCCTCCCGGACGCTCTCGCGGCCCGAGGTGGTCTCGCCGGACACCGCGGCGCGGGTGCTGACGGCCGCAGCGAAGCTCGGCTTCACCCCCAACTCCGCGGCGCGGCAGCTCGCCCGCGGCCGCACGGGCGTCGTCGCGCTCGTGGTCCCCACGCTCGACAACGCGTTCTTCACCCCGATCATCGGCGGGGCGCAGCGCCGCGCCGACGAGGACGGACTCCAGCTCACGGTGGCCGTCCATCCGCTCGAGGGGGTGCGGGAGCTCACCGCGTTCGAGCGGCTGTCTCGGCAGGTCGACGGCTTCATCGTCGTCGCGCCGCGCGGCAGCGACGAGCTGCTGCTCTCGGCCGGGGCGCACAAGCCCACGGTGCTGGTCGATCGCGAGGCCGACGGCATGGCATCCGTCGTCGCCGACACCGCGTCGGCGTTCGGCGGGTTGGTCGAGCGTTTCGCGGCCGAGGGGCACCAGCGGCTGCTCTACCTCGGCGGCCCGGACGGCTCGTGGCAGGACGGGCAGCGCACCGCGGCCGTGCGCGCGGCTGCCGAGCGCGGCGGGGTCGAGCTGTCCGTGCTCGGCCCGTACCCCGCGACCTTCGCGGCCGGGGTCTCGGCGGCCGAGGCCGTGCGGGCCTCCGGCGCCACGGCGGTCGTGCCGTACGCGACGGCGCTGGGTCTCGGCGTGCAATACGCGCTGCTCGCGGCGGGGGCGCTCCCGGAGCGGCTCGTCGTCAGCTCGGAGCGCTCGATCGTCGATGCGCTCGGCCTCACCGGGGTCCCGGCGGTGGATGTGGACGGGGAGCAGCTGGGGCGCGCCGCGGCGGAGCTCCTCATCGAGCGGTTGGCCCGACGCGACGCGGCCCCCGAGCGTCGGCGGCTCGCCGTTCCCGTGCAGTGGCCGTAGAGGCCGCACAGGTGCCCGCGGCGTCCCCTGACCATCGCATGAGCGTCCGGTCCCGAGGGTGGTCGAGCCGGTGACCGCCGCCGTAGCGTGGAGCGCATGACCTTCGCCACGGCAGACGTGTACGACGAGCTCGGCGACGCCCTCGACTCCGTCGCCCTCCCGTTCCGGGATCTCGGCGGTCGCCGGGCTTTCCAGGGGCTGGTCCGGACGGTGCGCTGTCACCGCGACAACGCGCTCGTCAAGCAGCTGCTCGCGACGCCCGGAGACGGGGCCGTCCTCGTCGTCGACGGCGGCGGGTCGCTGCAGTCGGCGCTCGTCGGCGACATGATCGCCGCGTCGGCGGTGGAGAACGGGTGGGCCGGCCTCATCGTCCACGGTGCGATCCGCGACCTCGACGTCGTGGCGACCCTCGACATCGGGGTCAAGGCGCTGGGCGGCAACCCGCGGAAGAGCGCGAAAGACGGTGTCGGCGAGGTCGACGTCCCCGTCGTCATCGACGGCGTGACCTTCACCCCCGGAAAGCGCGTCTGGGCGGACGCGGACGGCATCCTCGTCGAGCGGTAGGAACCCGGCCGCATCCCCGCCGGATTGTCCAACCGGCCGGCTTCTGGCGGACAGATCGGCGTTCCGTCACACTGCTGTCATGCCCACCACCCTGCGCGCGCTGATGAGCGAGCCGCGGTTCGACCTTCGGCCCGTCTCGGGCGCCTCCGAGGCGGTGCTGTCGAGGCCGCTCCCCTGGGCGCACAGCTCCGACCTCCCCGATCCGACCCCGTGGATCGGCGCCGGCGGCCTGCTGCTGACGGACGGCGTGCAGTTCGGCGGGCAGGAGCCGGAGCCCGCGCTCCCCTACGTCGGGCGCCTGGTCGGTCACGGCATCCTGGCCCTCGGGTTCGCCACGGGCATCGTCCACGACGACATCCCGCACGACCTCATCGCGGCGGCGCGGCAGCTCGACCTCCCGCTCATCGAGGTCTCGGAACGGACGCCGTTCATGGGCATCATCCGTTTCGTCTCGGATGCCGTCGCGGAGGACGACCGGCTCGCGCTCGAGCGCTCGCTGAAGGCGCAGCGGTCGGTCGCGCGGGCCGCGCTGCGTCCGGACGGCCTCGCCGAGATCCTGCGGGAGCTCGAGCGCAACCTCGACTGCTGGGTGGCCCTCTACGACGCGCGCGGCAGCCGCGTGCCGGTGCCGACGCGGCACGGCATCCCGGGTGAGCTCCTCGCCGAGGTCGACGCGGCGGTGGAGGGGGTCCTCTCCCGGGGGCGGACGGCCGCGGTCCGCCTCAGCCTCCGCGCCGGCGAGGCGACCTTGCAGACGCTCGGTCAGCGCGGGCGTCTGCGCGGCGTCCTGGCCGTGGGGGTGGGGGCGAGCGCCCTCGACCGCGCGGGCGTGGACCTCGTCGATGCCGTCATCGCGCTCGCGAGCATCGCACTCGAGCAGAGCCGCACGCTGGACGACGCCCGACGGCGCCTCCGGTCCGGCGTGCTCGAGCTCCTCGCCGCGGGGCGGCACGCGGCCGCGACGCGAACGGTCGAACACCTCTGGGGCGCGCTCCCGTCCGACCCCCTCCGGGTGGGCTGCGTCGCGCTCGCCGCCGAGCCGGGCGCGGGAGCCGCCGACGTCCTCCGCTCCTCGCTCGAGCTGCTGGCCGAGGAGAGGCCGGGCGGCTTCTTCTTCGCCGAGCAGGACGGCCTCCTCGTCACCGTCACCGCCGCCGACGACCGCGAGGCGCTCACGTCGCTCCTCGCCCGGCAGGGCGCGCGGGCCGGCTTCTCGGCGGCATCCACGTGGGAGGGATTCGCGGATGCCATGGCGGAGGCCCGTCGTGCCCTCGCTCGGGCGACGGATCAGCACCCCGTCGCGGAGTTCGACGACCTCGCCAGGGCGGGCCTGCTGGGCCATCTGGAGCACACGCGCGCGCACGACATCGCCCGACGCATGCTGCTCCCGCTGGACGGGCCGGACGCTCCGGCGGATCTGCGCCACGCGCTGGTGGTGTGGCTCGATCACAACGGGGCGTGGGGGCCGGCCGCGGCCGCCCTCGGCCTGCACCGCCATACGCTGCGGCACCGCGTCGACACGGCCGCGCGCCTGCTGGGTCTCGACCTGGAGTCGTTCGCCGGTCGCGCGGAGCTGTGGGGGGCCCTGCAGCTCACGGAGGCTCCCTCGCGCGCGGTCGGCCCCGGTCTCTGAGCCCCTCCCGGGGCCGGCGGCGGACCAGGGCCGCCTCGGCCCCGTCGCGCGGGAGTCATCCCGCGGTGAGATGCTCCCGCGCGACGTCGACGAGGATCTGGTGCATCGCGCGCTCCCCGGGCGGGCGGACGCGGTCGCTCCGGTGCGCGACGACGATCCGCCGTGACGGCGCCTCCTGACCGAGGCTGACGATGCGCACGTCGGGACGGGCGGACTGCACGGCGGTGCGCGGCGCGAGAGCGACGCCGAGGCCGACGCTGACCATCGCCAGCGCCTCCTGGTAGTCGTTGGCCTCGAAGGCGATCGACGGCGAGAAGCCGGCGGAACGGCAGCTACGTTCCAACACCTCGGCGACGGGGTGGTCGCGTTTGCGGACGATCCACTCCTCGTGCCGGAGCATCGACATGGTGACGTGCCGAGCGCGCCCGAGGCGGTGCTCCTGCGAGACGACGAGCACCGTCGGGTCCTCGAACAGCGGCGTCAGCGACAGGTCGGGCTCCTGGATGCGGTTCCACTGGTAGTCCCACAGCAGGGACAGCCCGATCGCGTTCTCCTGCAGGGCGGCCACGAGCTCGTCGAACCGTGCGCTGTGCACGTCGAGGCGCACCTGGGGATAGTCGCGACGGAACCGGCTGATCGCGATCGGCATGATCGTGCTGCCGATGGTGGGGAAGGTGCCGACGGAGATCCGTCCGCGCTGCAGGCCCGCCAGCTCCCCGAGCTCGGACTCCGCCGCGCGCAGACGCCGGAGGATGTAGCGCGCGTGCCCCGCGAGGAGAGCGCCGGCCTCGGTCGCGGTGACGCCGCGCGGCTGTCGGCGTACGAGCGGCTGCCCCACCTCCTGCTCCAGACGCTGCAGCTGCTGCGACAGGGCGGAGGGCGAGTAGCCCAGCGTCTTCGCGGCCGCCGTGAGCGAGCCGTGATCGAGGATCGTGACCAGGACGGAGAGCCGTCGGACATCGAGCATGGGGGCCTCCTCGCTTCGTCCAGCGTACAGTCCACACGTCTTCGACTGAAAGCGCATGAAGCACAGCTTCACGACTCGGGGGAGGGATGCCATCACCTCAGGCCCCGTCGACGGCATCCATCCCACGACCTGCGGGCTGCGCGACCGTGAAGCGTTGCTTCATGTCTGTGAAGAACATCGCGATATCGCTGAACGTCCCCGCCGGACGACCATGGAGGCCGACCCCGAGGGAGGCTGCGATGTTGGACATACCGGCGACGCTCATGCGAGGCGGGACCAGCAAATGCTGGGTCTTCTCGCGGCACGAGCTGGAGCGGATCGGTGCGCCGGTCGACGACATCCTGGTCCGGCTGTACGGCAGCCCCGACGAGCGTCAGATCGACGGTCTCGGCGGCGGCACGTCGACGACCAGCAAAGCGGTGATCCTCTCGCGCAGCGATCGCGACGACGCCGACATCGACTACACCTTCGCCCAGGTCGGGCTCACCGACGGACTCGTCGACTGGTCCAGCAACTGCGGCAACTGCTCGGCCGCCATCGCGCCCTACGCCCTTCACGCGGGCTGGATCCTGCCGCGCGGCGACCGGACCCGCGTGCGGATCTTCAACACGAACACGAACCAGCTCATGATCGCCGAGGTGCCCACGCCGGGCGGGATCTTCGACGAGTCGGGGGACGCCCGCATCGTGGGCGTCCCGTACGCCGGGCTCGAGGTCGTGCTCTGGTTCGTCGACCCCGCCGGGAGGACGACCGGACGGCTCCTGCCGACCGGGCTCGCCGCCGAGCGCATCGACGGCGTCCCCGTGACGCTCGTCGACGCCGGTGCGCCGGTCGTCATCGCCGAGGCCGAGGCGCTCGGGCTCACCGGACTCGAGACCCCGGCCGAGATCGACGGCCGTCCCGAGCTGCTGCGTCGGATCGAAGGGATCCGTCGGGAGGCGGCCGTCCGCATGGGCCTCGCCCGGACGCCGGAGGAGGCCCGCAAGGCCGTGCCGAAGGTGGCGATGGTCTCGTCGGACGGCCCCGGCGGACGCGTCGTCGGCGTCACCATGATGTCGATGGGCAAGGCCCACCCGGCGCTCGCCATCACCGGCAGCGTCGCGCTGTCCATGGCCACCGCGACCGCGGGGACGGTCGTCCACCGCATCGCCACGCCCGACGACCAGGGCACGGTCTCGCTGCGGACGCCGTCGGGCGTCATCGTCACCCGCATCGGTATCCAGAACGGCTCGCCCGCGGTCGCCATCACCCGAACGGCCCGCCGGCTCGCGGACGCCTCCGTGACCCTCCCGGTCGACCAACTGCCCGGTCACGTGCCGGGGCTGGCCGAGGAAGCCCTCCTCGTCCGATGATCGAATAGGCGGCCGGCCCGCGGAAGCGGACCCGGCTGCCCCGACCCCCTTGGAAGACAAAGATGTCACCAGAACTCATCTCCATCCTCGCGCTGTTCGCGATGGTGGTCATCGCGACCCTGAGGCCGATCAACATCGGCATCCTGGGCTTCATCGGCGCGTTCCTCGTCGGGACGCTCGTCCTCGGGCTCGATGAGGACCAGCTGCTCGCCGGATTCCCCGCCGACCTGTTCCTCACGATCGTCGGCGTGACCTACCTGTTCGCCGTGGCGAAGCTGAACGGCACCGTCGATCTCATCGTGGACCGCGGCGTCCGTCTCGTCCGCGGCCGGACGGCGCTCGTCCCCTGGGTGCTCTTCGGCGTGGCCACGGTCCTCACCGCGATGGGGACGTTCCCGCCCGCGGCGGTCGCGCTCGTGGCCCCCGTGGCGTTGAGCTTCGCCGCCAAGCACGGCATGGACCCCCTGCCGGTCGGCATGACCGTCGTCTACGGCGCCCTCGCCGGCTCGCTCTCGCCGATCTCGGTGCTCGGACTCCTGGTCCGCGACATGGTGGGCGACATCCCCGGGTTCTCGCCGACCGTGCTGTTCGTCACGGCCTTCGTGTACTCGACGCTCATCGCGATCCTGACGCAGCTGTACTTCTCGCTCCGCTCGCGGCGCGCCCGGGCCCGCAGCGCGGTGATGCTGGACACGGAAGCGGGGGGCGTCGCCGGCACGACCCGAGTTCCTGCCGGTCCGCTGGTCCCCGCGACGGGCAACATCGCCGTGGAGGAGAAGCGCGGGACGACCCTCACGCTGACGCAGACGCTGCAGACCCCGCGGGTGCGCACGACCCCCGCGCAGATCCTCACCCTCGTCGCCCTCCTCTCGCTCGCCGTGGGCGCGATGGTGTTCCACCTCGACATCGGCATCCTGGCGCTCGCCGCGGGCACGCTCATCGCGTTCATCGAGAAGAAGCACCTGACCGCGGCCGTCGAGGGCATCAGCTGGTCCACGCTGCTGCTGGTGGCCGGCATGATCACCTACATCAGCATCGTCGAGGAGGCGGGAGCGATCGAGTGGGTCGCCCGCGGCATCGGCAGCCTGGGATCGCCGCTCATCGGCGTGCTGGTCCTCTGCGTGATGGCCGGAGTCGTCTCCGCGTTCGCCTCGTCCACTGCGGTCATCGCCATCTCCATTCCGATGCTCCTGCCGTTGATCGAGAACAGCCCGATCGCCGCCGGCATGGCCATCTCGGCGGTGGCCATCGCCGCCAAGGTCGTCGACGTCTCGCCGTTCTCCACCAACGGCGCTCTCGTCCTCGCCAATGCGCAGAACGTCGACCCGGCGGCGTTCTACCAGCGGATCCTGCGCTACTCCGGGGTGATCGTGCTCGTCGGACCGCCCCTGGCGTGGATCACGCTCGTCGTGCCGTTCGCGGGCGCGGCAGGCTAAAGAAATTAGCCAAAAACCTATGGGGTGTAGGATCGGGGTATGGCCCGAGCACCTCTGAACGAGAACGTGATCGTCGGCGCCGCCGCCGGTCTCGCCGATACGGCGGGGCTGGCGGCGGTGACGTTGTCGGAGGTGGCACGGACCCTCTCCGTCCGGACGCCGAGCCTGTACGGCCACGTCCGCGACCTCGCCGCGCTGCGGGACGGCCTCACGATCCTGGCGCTGGGCGAGCTGGCCGATCGGGTCGGCGAGGCGATCGCGGGTCGGGCCGGTCTCGATGCCCTGCGCGGGCTCTGCGAGGCCCACCGCGGCTACGCGCGGGAGCACCCCGGCCGGTGGGAGGCGCTGCAGCGCCGGGCCGGCGTCGCGGTGGTCCGCAGTGATGCGGCCGTCCATGCCGGTCGCGGCATGCTCGCCGTCCTGCGCGGGTACGACATCGAGGAGGGCGACCAGGTGCACGCGGTCCGCGTGGTCGCCGCCGCGATCAACGGCTTCGTCGAGCTCGAGCACGTCGGGAGCTTCGCGCACAGCGAGCCGCCCGCCGACGACAGCTGGAACGTCCTGATCCTCCAGCTCGACGCCCTGCTGCGCCGATGGAACCGCACGACCGCGGGAGGGGCCGCATGATCGACGTCGCCCTCACCCCCGACCTCCTGCACGGCGGTGCGGAGACGGAGCAGCGAGAGAGCGGCATCCTGCTCCACCGTCTCCCGCAGCCCTACCGCTCGCGCGAGGCGGACGATCAGCTCCGGCTCGTGGAGGTGCAGCCGTCGGGCGTCCGTCTCAGCCTTCGCACGGCGGCGACCGTCGTCGAGCTCGCGCTGCGCGCCACGCGCGTCGCCTACCGGGGGTTCGCACGGACGCGAGGTGCCGTCGACGTGACCGTCGATCACCGGCCCGTCGCGTCGATCCCCCTCGTCGCCGGCGATCTGCTCGAGCTCGACCTCGCCGCGGGCACGCGCACGTCCGTGCCGGGCGAGCCCGACGTGATCCGCTGCGACGGCCTGCCGCCGGGGGACAAGCTCGTCGAGATCTGGCTGCCCCACAACGAGCAGGTCGAGCTCGTGTCGTTGCGGGCGGACGCGCCGGTCCATGCCGAGCGGGACATGCGTCCGGTATGGCTGCACCACGGCAGCTCGATCAGTCAGGGATCCAACGCCGCGACGCCCACCGGGATCTGGCCCGTGATCGCGGCCGAGCGCAGCGGCATCCATCTCCGCAACCTGGGTTTCGGGGGCAGCGCGTTCGCCGACCCCTTCGTGGCGCGCGTGATGCGCGACACCCCGGCCGACCTCCTCAGCGTCAAGGTGGGCATCAACGTCGTGAACCTGGATGCCATGCGCTTGCGCGCGTTCGTCCCGGCGGTCCACGGGTTCCTCGACACCGTGCGCGACGGGCATCCCGAGGCGCCGCTCCTGCTGATCTCGCCGCTGCATGCCGCCATCCACGAGGACACCCCGGGTCCGGGTGCCGTCGACCCCGCGGGCTTCGCGGACGGGGTGATCCGCTTCCGCGCGACCGGACAGCCGGGGGACACCGCCCTCGGCCGGCTGACGCTCCAGGTGGTGCGGGAGGCTCTGGCGACGATCGCGGCGGACCGGGCCGACGACCCTCACCTGCACGTCCTCGACGGGCTGAGCCTCTACGGACCGGAGGATGCGGACCGGATGCCGCTCCCCGACGGGCTGCATCCGGACGCGCAGACGCACGCGATGATCGGCGAGCGGTTCGCCGCGCGGGTGTTCGCCGCGGGCGGCCCGTTCGCCATGGCCGCCGCGTCGACGAGCGGCTGACGGCGGCGGACCGCCGCCGGCCCGGGTCAGCCGCGCGCGTCCGTCTTCATCGTCGGGCAGTCGCCACCCGGCGATGTCGCGCGTTCGAAGTGCCAGGACTCGTTCGCGTAGGTGCGGCACAGGCCCCAGCCCTGGCCGTACGCCTCCAACCATTCCTGCGCGTCGAGGTTGCCGACGTCGACGGCCCGGCCGGTCACGTGGCTGGACGCGTCGGCCTCGGCGACGATCTCACGCGCCGCCTCCTCGGACCCCAGCGTCGCGATGGCGTCGGTCATCAGCCAGCGCTGATACGCCTCGCTCCGCCATCCGCTGGTGATCTGGAAGCGGATGCCGTCGTCCGCGGCCATCGCCTGCGCCTCGGTCAGCGCGCGACGGAGATCGGGATCGAGGCGGGCGATCGCGGGCGCGGATGTGTTCGAGATCGTCAGCGGCAGCCCGTCGTCCACGAGACCGTCGGCGACCGTGGGCGAGAAGTCGGCCCCGAACACGCCCTCGTCCGGGGCGACGACGTCCGGCGCGGGTGCGGCGGACACCGACACGGGCATCGCGCTGAGCGCCAGCGTGCCGCCGAACAGGAGCGCGCCCGCGGCGCCGAGCAGCACGAGGGCACGACGCCGACGAGTGGGACCGGGAAGGGATGCCTCGACCATGGCTCCAGTGCACGCGCGCCCGCGTTGCGAGGGCGTATGCGCGACGGGATACATGGCCGATATCACCCGCCGGTTCGCCCGGCGAGCGTCGCCAGGATCAGCACGGGCACGGGCGTCGTCAGACCCAGGTCCACGTGGCGAGCGCCGATTCGGCGATGGTGGACCGCATCTTCTCGTCGACCGACGGGCTGAACGAGAAGGTGACGACGTATCCGCGCGAGGCCTCGACGAGGTAGTACTGCTCCGTCGCGTACGTGACGGTCCCGGTCGTCAGGGTGGCGCTCAGATGGGTTCGAGCTGAGCCCGCGATCTCGATGCGGGGACGGACCTCGATGTCCTCGGCCCCCACGCTCTCGAGGCCGGCCCTCGCCTGGTCCTCGACCGTGTCGTCGACGACCGCGGCGCCGGTGCTGACGACGTTCACGTTGTCGGCGAAACCGTCGGCGTCGGTCATGTCCGCGGCGAAGAGCGCGGTTGACGGTCCGCCGGCCACAGCGGCCACGTCGGCGGCATCCATCTCCTGCCATCCGGCCGGCAGGTGGAACTCGAAGCCGTCCCCGGTCACAAGCGGCCCGGTGGCGGGCGAGGCGGTGATCCGAGCGCCCGTCTCGGTCGACGGGGCCTGCACGTCGGAGGAGGTGGCGGGGATCGCGCATCCCGTCAGGACGACGACGGACGCGAGGGCGAGGGCGAGGGCGGGCGAGGTGCGGTTCATGCCTGCACGTTATGCACCGGCGACCCCCGGGGGTCCGCCGTCGGATTCCGCCATGACCGGGTGAAGGGGGACCTCTGCCTGGGAGAAGCGTCAGTGTCTCGGCCGTGACTTTGAGAACGATTATCAGTCACGTTACTCTCGTCGCATGACCCGTCGACTCCTCGCCCCCGCGGCCCTCGGTGCCGTGTCCGTCCTCGCGCTCGCCGGCTGCGCCGGCGGCACCACGGCGGGGGACGCGGACGCGACGTCGACGCCCGCGGCCGACGCGCTGACGGTCGTCGCCTCCACCAACGTCTACGGGCAGATCGTGTCCGAGATCGGCGGCGACCATGTCGACGTCACGTCGATCGTCAGCTCCTCCGCTCAGGACCCGCACTCGTACGAGCCGAGCGCCCAGGATCAGCTCACGATCAGCGAGGCCGACCTCGTCATCGAGAACGGCGGCGGCTACGACTCGTTCATCGACGCCCTGATCGAGTCGAGCGGCTCCTCCGCGCCGGTCATCACCGCGGCGGAGTACAGCCACGACTTCCCGGGCGCCGAGTCCCACGACGAGGCCCACGCCGACGAGACGGCCTCCCCCGCGCCGACGGAGTCCGAGGAGGACCACGCCCACGAGGGCGAGGACCACGCCCATGAGGAGGGCGACGGCCACGACCACATCGAGGGCTTCAACGAGCACGTCTGGTACGACCCGCACACGATGGAGGACCTCGCCGAGGGCATCTCGGCGGAGCTGAGCGAGCTGGCGCCCGAGCACGCCGCCGACTTCGAGGCCAACGCCACGGCCTTCGTCGGCGAGATCGGGGGTCTCGAGGACTCTCTCGCCGAGATCGAGGCCGCCGACGCCGGCGCCGGGGTCTTCGTGACCGAGCCCGTCCCCGTCTACCTCATCGAGGCGGCCGGTCTCGAGAACGTGACGCCGTCCGAGTTCAGCGAGTCCGTCGAGGAGGGTCAGGACGTGCCGCCGGCCACGCTCCTCGAGGCGATGCAGCTGATCGACTCGGGTGACGTGCGCGTGGTCATCGTCAACCCGCAGACGGGCGGCGCGGAGACGACCCAGGTCGTCGGCGAGGCCGATGGCAAGGGCGTCCCGGTCATCGAGTTCGCGGAGACGCTCCCCGAGGGTCAGACTTACATCTCGTGGATGCAGGAGAACATCGCGGCGCTCGCCGGGGCGCTCGGCGAGTGACGCCGGGGGCGTCGCCCCTGCGCATCCGCGACGCCTCGCTGCGGCGCGGCGGACGTGAGCTGTGGTCGGGGCTCGACCTCGAGGTGCAGCCGGGGGAGTTCGTGGCCGTGCTCGGTCCGAGCGGATCGGGCAAGACGACCCTCCTCCGCGCCATCCTCGGCTTGGAGCGGGTCAGCGGCGGGAGCATCGAGGCCCTCGGGTCGCCGGTGCGCCGCGCGGGCAACCGCCGCATCGGCTATATCCCGCAGCAGCGACCGCTCCCGCGCGAGACCCCGCTCCGCGGACGCGACCTCGTCGGTCTCGGCGTCGACGGCCACCGGTTCGGGCTGCCGCTGGCCCGCCGGGCCGACCGCGCACGCATCGACGAGCTCCTCGACGCCGTCGGCGCCCGTGAGTTCGCGGACCGCCCGGTGGGCCTGCTCTCGGGCGGCGAGCAGCAGCGGCTCCGCGTCGGTCAGGCGCTCGCGGACGACCCGCCCCTGCTGCTCTGCGACGAGCCCCTCACGAGCCTCGACCTCGCGAACCAGCGGGCGGTCGTGCGGCTCATCGACCGTCATCGACGGGAGCGGGATGCCGCCGTCCTCCTCGTGACGCACGACATCAACCCCGTGCTGGACCAGGTCGACCGCATCCTCTACATCGCCAACGGGCGTTTCACGCTGGGGACGCCGGACGAGGTGCTCACCTCGGAGACCCTGAGCGCGCTCTACGGGGCGCCCGTCTTCGTCCTCCGCGCCGGCGATCGGCTGGTCGTCGTCGGCGCCCCGGACGCGGAGGACACCCACCACCACCATCACGAGGACGACGAATGAACTGGGCGGACGTCGGCGATGCGCTCTTCGGCGGGGTGAGTCAGTACGGGGCCATCCTCGGACTGGTGCAGAACTCCGTCATCGCGGGGGCGGTGCTGGGGCTCGTCGGGGGTCTCATCGGCGTCTTCGTGATGCAGCGCGACATGGCGTTCGCGGTGCACGGCATCAGCGAGCTGTCGTTCGCGGGTGCCGCCGCGGCCCTGCTCATCGGCGTCGACGTCGTCACGGGCTCGATCGTCGGCTCGCTCATCGCCGCGGCCATCATCGGTCTCCTCGGCGCCCGCGCGCGCGACCGCAACTCGATCATCGGCGTGCTGATGCCGTTCGGCCTCGGCGTCGGTATCCTGTTCCTCTCGCTCTACGACGGGCGGAGCGCGAGCCGGTTCAGCCTGCTCACGGGCCAGATCGTCTCGGTCCAGAGCGCTCAGCTCGGCTGGCTGATCGCGATCGGCACCGCCGTGCTCATCGCCCTGCTGCTGGTGTGGCGACCCCTGCGGTTCGACTCCCTCGATCCGCAGTCCGCCGCGGCGCGCGGCGTCCCCACGACCGCCGTGTCGCTCGTCTTCATGCTCCTGCTCGGACTCGTCGTCGCGGTGGCGGTGCACATCATCGGGGCCCTGCTCGTCATGGCGCTGCTGGTCACCCCGGCCGCGGCCGCGATGCGGGTGGCATCCGGTCCCCTCGCCGTCCCGGTGCTGGCCGCCTTGTTCGGCTTCGTCTCGGCGGTCGGCGGCATCCTGCTGGCCGTCGCCGGCACGCTGCCCGTCAGCCCCTACATCACGACGATCTCGTTCGCGATCTACCTCGTCTGCCGCCTCGTCGGCGCCCGCCGCGACCGGGTGACCCGCGCCGTCTGACGACGCCGGTGCCGAAGACGGCTGCGCCTCCGGCGAACTCCCGGACCGTCCCAGCCGTTTCCGAACTCGCGTCGATAGAATCTCCGCCATGGTCCAGCGCAACACGTGGCAGCGCGAACGCGTGCGAGAAGCCCTCGCCGACGCGCGCGGCTTCGTCAGCGCCCAGGCGCTGCACGCCACCCTGCGCGACGACAACACCGGCATCGGCCTCGCCACGGTGTACCGGACGCTCGCGGGTCTGGCCGCCCAAGGCGACGCGGACTCGCTGCAGAGCCCCGAGGGCGAGAACCTCTTCCGCGCCTGCGAGACGCGCGGTCACCACCACCACCTGATCTGCCGTTCGTGCGGCGTGGCCGTCGAGATCGAGGCCCACGACGTCGAGGAGTGGGCGCAGCGCACCGCCGCGCAGCACGGCTTCTCGGAGGCCGAGCACGTCGTCGACATCTTCGGGATCTGCGCCTCCTGCGCCGCGAACCGCGCCCGTGAGCGTGGCGACGACTAGTCGCACCGCCGCGCCGCGGCCCACCCGGAGCGGCGCCCCCCGCACCCTCGTCGCGCTCGGCCTGGGTGTCGTCGTGGTCGCCGCGCTCTTCGCGATCGACGCCTTCGCGCCGTCCCTCTTCGGCGCCTCGCTGCCCACGCGCGCCCAGGACGGCCTGACGCTCACCCTGAGCGTCCTCATCGAGTCGCTGCCGTTCGTCGTGCTCGGCGTCATCCTCTCGATCATCGTCCAGGTGTGGGTCCCGCCGGGGGCGATCGAACGATGGATGCCGCGCACTCCCTGGGCCCGCCGGGCGGTGCTGTCCCTGCTGGGAATGTTCATCCCCGTCTGCGAGTGCGGCAACGTGCCGTTCGCGCGGGGTCTGATGATGCGCGGGTTCGGCGTCTCGGACACCCTGACGTTCCTGGTCGCCGCGCCGATCGTGAACCCCATCGTCATCATCAGCACGCACGCGGCGTTCGGGTTCAGCGACGGCATCCTGGTGGCGCGTCTCATCGGCGGCTACCTCGTCGCCAACCTCATCGGCTGGTTGTACAGCCGCCACCCTTCGCCGGACTCCCTGCTCACCGAGCGCTTCCTCGCGACCTGCGAGATCGTCGTGCAGGAGCGGGGCGGCCGCGGGCGCCGGACGCTCGCGCAGTTCGTCGTCGAGCTCCGCTCGGTGATGCCGGCGCTCATCATCGGCTCCGTCCTCGCGGGCGCGGTGCAGGTGCTCGTTCCGCGCAGCGCGCTGCTCGCCATCGGCTCCGATCCCGCCCTGTCCATCGCGGCCATGATGATCCTCGCGATCGTCGTGTCGCTCTGCTCGAACGTCGACTCCTTCTTCGCGCTCTCCTTCGCCTCGACGTTCACTCCCGGCTCGATCGTGGCGTTCCTCGTCGTGGGTCCCATCGTCGACATCAAGATGCTCGCGCTGCTGCGCACCACCTTCACCGCGCGGGTGCTCGTGGGGCTGACCGTCGTCGTGCTCCTCTCCGCCTTCGCTCTCGGAACGGTGGTGAACCTCCTTGTCTAGATCCGCCGCTCTCGCGACCCGCTGGCTCGGTGTCGGCCTGTCCTCCTGCCTGGCGATCACGACGATCGTGCTGTGGGCGACCGGTCGCATCGCGCTCTACGTCAACCCCGACTCGGCCTGGTTCGCGGTCGGCATGGCCGTCGTCGCCGTCGTGGGCGCGGTCGCGACCTTCGCGCTCCCGCTCGGGGCGGAGGCGGACCACGGGCACGACCACGAGCACGGTCACGCCCCCGCCGAGGCCCGCGCCCGCCGAGAGGCCTTCGCGCACGCCGACCACGTCCACAGCGACCCGTCCGATGCGCACGACCACGACGTGCACGAGCGGCTGGCGGCGCGTCCGCGCCTCACGCCGGCGGGGATCGCGGCCTTCTCCGGCGGCGTCCTCGCCACGGGGGCGGTGGTCCTGGTGCTCCTGACACCCGCGACGTCGCTGTCCGCCGAGCTGGCGATCTCGCGCGACGTCGGGGCGCCGCCGCTGTTCGCCGGGTCCGACATCGTCACCCTCGCCGCGTCCGGCGACACGTCGGAGTTCGGCATCGGCGACTGGTCCGCCGTGTTCGCCACGTCCACCAACCCCGAGACGTTCGACGGCAAGCCGGTCACGCTCACGGGATTCATCACGCCCGGGCAGGACGGGGCCGCGTTCGACCTGACCCGCCTCGTCATCACGCACTGCGTCATCGACGCGCAGACCGCCACGCTGCCGATCGACGCGCAAGTCTCGGCCCCCTCCACCGGGCAGTGGGTCACCGTGACGGGCACCGTCCGGTCCACCGGCGACGGCGGCCTCGAGGTGCGCGCCGACGACGTCGCCATGATCGACGAGCCCGCGGACCCGTATGAGTACTGACTCCCGACGCGTCCGAGCGCGTCGCCGCCGCAGCCGCGGCTTCCTCGTGGCCTTCGCCGCGGTCGTCGGCGTGCTGCTGCTCGTCGGCGGCGTGGGCGGTGTCGTCGCGGTCGCGCAGGGCCCCCGCGTCACAGACGTGCAGGTGGATCCCGAGGCCGCCGTGTCCGCGTCGGGGGCGCGGCTCATCCTGACCACGACGCAGTCCCTGGCCGAGGTGGACCCCTCGCAGGTCGAGGTCGAGCCGGCCACGCCGTTCACCGTCGACACCTCGGGCCGCAACGTCGGGATCCGTTTCACGCTGCCGTTGAGCGACGCGAGCGACTACCGCGTCACCGTCCACGACGTCCGGGGGCTGGGCGCGGGTCCGGCGTCGACCCTGACGGAGACCTTCACGACTCCCCCGCTGCAGGCCTTCCTCCTGCAGCGAGGCCGCGCCGACGGCGACACGATCTTCCGGACCGACCTGCAGGGCGAGGCGGGGGTCGCGGTGTTCACACACGACCACATCGAGGACTTCCGCGCGACGGCCAACCACCTCGTGATCTCGGTCCGCGAGGACGACGAGGCGAAGATCCTCATCACCGATCGCGACGGCGGCCAGGCGCGCGAGCTGGCGCTGCCGGGACCGGGGTTCGTCTCCAACCTGCAGTCGGCGGACCGGGGAGAACGCATCGGCTTCACCTTCTCGGACGCCGACCTCGGATCCGCGGGCGGACGGGAGAGCCGCCTGTTCACCGCGTCCGCCGCGGACACCGCCGATCCCGTCGAGGTGGGGCTGACGGGCGGCGACGTCCGCGTCGCCGACTGGCGCTTCGTCCCGGACACCGACAGCATGCTCGTCCTCACCTTCGACTCCCGACTGCTGCTCACGGACGCGCAGGGCGGCAACGCGGCCCCCCTGGGCAGTGCGGTGGCGATCGACGGCATCGCCCGCGGATCGTCGGTGGCGGTGGTCGAGCGCCTGGAAGGCATCCGTCAGATCGACCTGACCGACGGATCGGAGAGCGCGCTTGTGGAGGCGGTGAACGCCCCCGGCCTCCCCGGGCGCGCGACACCCGTCCCCGGGGCCGGCGCGGGGACGATCCGGTCCTTCGCCGACATCGCCGAGGACGGGCGCTTCCAGTCCACGATCGTCGCCCACGTGGATGACGCGGGGGCGACGCGCACGCTCCTCGACGTGCCCGGGACCGACACCGTGCTGCAGACGTGCGTGTCTCCGAGCGGGCGGTACGCAGCGGTCCTCGTGGCTCCGCAGGCGGTCGACAACCCCTTCGACCGGTATCAGCTGCCGCTGCCGGAGCGACTGCTCACCCATCTCGTCGAGATCGACACGGGCGAGGAGCTCGTCGCGCTCCAGGGCTTCGACCTTTCGTGGTGCCAGGTGCCGCCCGGATGACCCGTCCGGCCACGCGCGCCGACCTCGCGGGGCTGCCCGTCGAGGTGGCACCGCTCCTGCTCGGCGCGGAGCTGCAGACGGAGGTGTCGGGGGAGCGCGTCGTGGTGCGCATCTCCGAGGTCGAGGCCTACCACGGTCGCGGCACCGGCGACCGGTCCGACCCCGGGTCGCACGCGCGCAGCGGCCCGACCGCGCGCAACGCCACCATGTGGGGCGAGCCCGGACACCTCTACGTCTATCTGAGCCATGGCATCCATTCGTGCGTCAACGTCGTGTGCGGCCCGGCGGGGGTCGCGGGCGGAATCCTGCTCCGCGGCGGCGAGATCGTGGAGGGCGCCGACGTCGCCGAGCGGCGCCGACTCGAACGTCGTGGCACGGTGCGGACGCCGCGGGACCTCGCGCGCGGGCCCGGCCGCCTCGGGGACGCCGTGGGCCTGCGGTACCCGCGGCACGACGGCATCGACGCGGTCGGGGGAGGCGAGCTCGCCGGCGCGCGTGCGCGGCTCCTCCTGCCCGACGTCCCGGTGCGCGATGTGGCGACCGGCCCGCGGGTCGGCGTGGCGGGCGAGGCGGGGACGGATGCCTTCCCGTGGCGGTTCTGGATCCCGGGCGACCCCACGGTCTCGGCGTTCCGCTGGGGCCGGGGAGCGGCGGAGGCGGCGGCCCGTCAAGCCGACACGCCGCCCGTGCTAGACTGACCGCTTGTCTGCGCGCACTCCAGCACGCAGTACGTACCCCTTCATCCGATCCCGGCCTCGTGCTGTGCCCGGACGGGGTGCAGACAAGGGATCTTGGGTGGCACCGTCCGGTGTCACGGTACAGAAGGAGACATCACCATGGCAGCAGTGTGCCAGGTGACTGGAGCGGTTCCCGGCTTCGGTCACAACATCTCGCACTCGCACCGCCGGACGAAGCGCCGCTTCGACCCGAACGTGCAGAAGAAGACCTACTTCGTTCCGTCGCTGGGTCGCAACATCAAGCTCAACGTCTCGGCGAAGGGCATCAAGGTCATCGACGCTCGCGGCATCGAGTCCGTCGTCCGTGACCTGCAGGCGAAGGGCGTGAAGCTGTAATGGCGAAGAAGGCTCAGGACGTCCGTCCGATCATCAAGCTGCGTTCGACCGCGGGCACGGGGTACACCTACGTGACGCGCAAGAACCGCCGCAACAACCCCGACCGCATCGTGCTCAAGAAGTACGACCCCGTGGTCCGCAAGCACGTCGACTTCCGAGAGGAGCGCTAAGCACATGGCCAAGAAGAGCAAGATCGCGCGCAACGAGCAGCGCAAGGTCGTCGTCAAGCGCTACGCCGCGAAGCGCGCCGAGCTGAAGAAGACCCTGGTCGACCCCAACGCGACCGACGAGGCCCGCGAGGCTGCTCGCGTCGGCCTGCAGAAGCTGCCCCGCAACGCCTCCCCGGCGCGCGTGCGCAGCCGCGACGTCATCGACGGCCGCCCCCGTGGCGTGCTGACGAAGTTCGGCGTCTCGCGTGTCCGCTTCCGCGACATGGCCCACCGTGGCGAGCTGCCCGGTGTGACCAAGTCGTCCTGGTAAGCACCTGACGTCCGAAAGGGCGGGGATCCTCACGGGTCCCCGCCCTTTCGCATGTCCGCGCGCGCTCCCGCGCGCAACCCCCGCGCCTCATCGCGGCCCGCGCAATAGCGTCGCGGACGTGGAACTCCTGCTCGCCGCCGGCGCCGGACTACTGTCCGGGCTCGCTCTCGTCGCCGGTGCCGCCGTGGCTTGGTTCGTGAGCGTCCCGAAGTGGCTCGTCGCGACGATCACCGCCTTCGGTGCCGGAGTGCTCATCTCGGCGCTGGCCTTCGACCTCGTCGCCGAGGCCACCGAGGTCGGGACGCTGTGGTCCTCGATGGCCGGGTTCCTGGGCGGCGCCGTGCTCTACGTGGGTCTCGACGCGCTCCTCGAGCGGAGCGGTCACCGCCGCAAGCGCCGCCACGACCAGGCGGCCGCGAGCGGGACGGGCCTCGGCATCGCCCTCGGGGCGCTCCTCGACGGCATCCCGGAGACCGCCGTCCAGGGCGTGCAGCTCGCCGGCGAGGGGGCGCTGCCGATCGGCGTGCTCGTCGCGGTCGTGATCTCGAACCTCCCCGAGGGGCTCTCCAGCACGGCGGACATGAAGTCCAGCGGCCGCGGCGCCGGGTACGTCTTCGGCGTCTGGGCCGTCATCGCGGCGGCCTGCACCCTCTCCGCCGTCGGCGGATACGCGCTGCTCGGCGACGCGCCGGGGGAGGTCCGGAGCGTGGTCACGGCGATCGCGGCCGGGGCGATCCTGGCGATGCTCGCCAACACCATGCTCCCCGACGCGTTCCGCCGTACCCGCACCCTCACCGGGCTCATCGCGGTGCTGGGCTTCTTCGCCAGCTACCTCGTGCACGAGCTGAGCTCCTGACATGCCACTCGACCCGTTCTTCCGGGAACGCCTGCGCGTCCACCGCCGATACCTGTTCGACCAGGCCGTCTCCCGCATCCGCGATCGCCTGCGCGGGTTGCGGAGGACACGGGATGCCGCCCCCTCGGCGTCGCCGTCCCCCGCTGCTCCCCCATCGCGTCGCTCGACCTCCGGCGCTCCCGCATCCCCGTCACCCGCGAGTGCGGGGCGCCCGCGCGGCCGGCACCTGTCGCCGCGTGAGCGGCACCGCCGTGCCGCGCGGCGATGGGACGCCCAGGAGCTGGCGACGGTCGGTCGTCCGGGTCCCGAGATGGAGACCGAGGAGCATGTCGTCCCGGTGGCCGGGTACCCCGACGTCCGCGTGCGGCTGTACCGCCCGGCGTCCGCGCCGCATCCGGCCCCGGCCTGCCTCGTCCTGGCCGGCGGTGCCTTCCGGATCGGCGGCATCGACTTCCCGACCGTGGATGCCGCCGCCCGGCGTCGCGCGGACCGGTCCGGCGTCGTGCTGGTCGCGGTCGACTACGCCCTCGCCCCCGAGGCGCGGTACCCCGCGGCGGTGGAGCAGGCGTACGCGGCGTGGGTGTGGCTCCACGCCGAAGCGGCCGGCCTCGGTATCGACCCGGATCGCCTGGGAATTGCGGGGACGTCGGCCGGCGGCAACATCGCGGCGGCGGTCACGCTGGCCAACCGCGACCGCGACGCACTGCCGGTGCAGCTGCAGATCCTTGAGGTGCCGGTGACCGACCTGACGGGACGGCGGATCGATCTCCGGGCGACGTGGGCTCTGGGCATCCCCGCCTTCCTCGCCCTCCGGGAACTGCGGTCGGTCGCACAGACGTACCTGGGGGACTGGCGCCGTGCCCGGGAGCCGTTGGCCTCGCCGTTGCGCGCCGCCTCCCACGCGGGGCTGCCGCCGGCCATCATCCTCACGGCGGAGTACGACCCCCTCCGGGGAGACGGGGCGGCCTATGGGGCGGCCCTCCGCGCGGCGGGTTTCGAGGCGAGCGTCACCCGTTACCTCGGGGTCACCCACGACACTCCGATCTTCGTCGGGGCTCTGGAGGCCTCCCGCCGGTGGGAGGACGAGGTCGCGAGCGGCCTCAGGAGGCTCTGAGACGCTCTCGCAGCCCGAGGGGGCGCTTCCGCGGGATTACGCGGATTCTGGGCCGCGACACGCCCGGGATGCGGCGTGATTGGCCAGACCGTGGGGACGCACGTAAAGTATTACTTGTTCGCCCCACAGGGGAGAGCGGAGCGGCCGAAAGGCCCCGCGTCCTCTCAAGCGGAGAACCACCCCCGACACCCACCGAGTCGCAAGACCCAGGGTATCGGATTTCGGTCAGACGACCGGAGCCGACGACGCAGATCTCTTCGAGAGGTCCCACAGATCGGATCCACAAGGTCGGATGATCACATAAGGTAGTGAAGTTGCCTCACGGGTAGGTCGAGAGATCGTTTCTGTGGGTGCGTCCGTTCCTTGAGAACTCAACA
>NZ_JBMRJR010000002.1:0-215020 GCF_049384025.1 Microbacterium sp. HMH0099
CGCCGACCCGCGTCGGGGGAGGGAGGGGATGCGGCCTGAGGAGGTGGCATCCAGGCCCCGGGATCCTCCCGCCGCGACATCTCCTCCCTCGGCCGACGCCGACCCGCGTCGGGGGAGGGAGGGGATGCGGCCTGAGGAGGTGGCATCCAGGCCCCGGGATCCTCCCGCCGCGATATCTCCTCCCCCGGCTGACGCCGACCTCACGAGCGCCGTGGTCAGGGCACCTCGATGACGAGGGAGGCGAGGGATGCCGGCGCGTGCGCCGCGA
The DNA here is from genome assembly GCF_049384025.1 of Microbacterium sp. HMH0099. NCBI lineage: Bacteria > Bacillati > Actinomycetota > Actinomycetes > Micrococcales > Microbacteriaceae > Microbacterium > Microbacterium sp. HMH0099. Next base: position 269 of record NZ_JBMRJR010000002.1, read on the forward strand.
TGTGGGCGTCCTCCTGCGCGGCCCAGCGGTCCCAGTGCGGACGGTACGTGTCCCCGTCGCGGTCCAGCCCCCGTCGCCGGCGGACGGCGGTCGGCGCGTCCACCCAGACGGTGACGTCGCCCAGCGGCGCCGAGGCTGAGGTGAGAACCCCCGCCCCCTCGACGATGAGCGGCAGCGCCGGATCGACCGCGTGGGCCTCGGCGCGCGCGTCGGCCTCCCAGTCCCAGCGCTCCCAGATCCCGATGAGCCCCTTCGCGTGCGGGACGAGGACCTGGGCGCGCGCGTACTCGGCGCCGTCGACGAGGCCGTCCCATCCGGGGTAGAGGTCGTCGAGGGCGACGAGCTGCACACGACCCGGCCGCGGCCAGGCCGCGACGATCCGGCGGGCCAGCGAGGACTTGCCCGCCCCGCTCCGACCGTCGACCAGGACGACGGGATTGGCGGCCCCCACCGCCCGCACACGCGCGAGCACCGCGCCGACGGCCTGCGTCAACGCGGTGTCGACGGGGTCTGCGGCGTTACTTCTTGAGGGCGCGGATGACACGGCTGAGCGCGCGACCGGCGACCCACACGAACGGGACGCCGACGGCCAGGAGCGACACGATGTTGGGCTCGAAGCGCAGGTCGTCGCCGCGGCGGACGTACGCGCCGAGCGGCAGGGTGTAGCCGCCGCCCCCGCCGCCGCCGTTGCCCTGCTCGTCGGACCCGCCGCCGAAGCCCGCCCAGGTCAGCGCGACCGGGACGATGCGCACACCGTCGACGTCCTGCTGCTCGCCGTAGGCGGCGGTGACGCCGAAGCTGGTGGACTGCTTGCCGAGTTCCAATGCGATGTTGGGCATGGACTCACCGTACCGGCCGGTCCCCGCCCGGCACAGGGGGTTCCGTCGCCCGCACCGGCGACCCCTGAGCCGCGCCAGGCGGTTCCGCGCCGGTCACCGTACGCCGCCGGACGGCGCCGGTCAGTGGTCGTACGACGGTCGCGGGTTGGTCGGCAGGGCTCCGCCGCCCCGGGACGGCCCGAGAAGCGAGCCCCGCGTCACGGCTCCGCGGCCGAACCGCTCGGTCGCGCCATCGAGCGCTCCCTCGACCCGCCGCCATTCCGCGTCGTCGTCCCAGAGGGTCGCCGCCACCGACACCGGCCGCAGCTTCTCGCCCCGCACGCCGACCAGGCGCACCGCCTGCCGGCGGTCGATGCCGTCGAACAGCTCGATCGCCGCATCGCCGATGCGCTGCCCCACCGACGTCGGCTCGCGGAGCGTCCGCGACCGGCTGATCGTCGTGAAATCCGAGAACCGGACCTTGATGGAGATCGTCGAGGCCTCGTAGTCCTGCTTACGCAGGCGGGCTCCCACGCGATCGGCGAGACGGCGCAGCTCGACGTGGAGGGTGCTCGTGTCGGAGATGTCGGCGTGGAACGTCTCCTCGTGTCCGACGCTCTTCTCCGACCGCCCCGTGTGGACCTCGCGGGCGTCGATCCCCCGCGCCAGGTGCCAGATGCGCTCCCCCATCGCCGATCCCAGCACCTGATCGAGCGCATGCCGCGGAGTGTCGATGACGTCGGAGATGAGCCGGATGCCACGGGACTCCAGCGCCTCGGCCGCCTTCGGCCCGACGCCCCAGAGGGCGCGCACGGAGCGGGGGCGGAGGAACCGGTCGGTGTTCGCCGCCGAGACGATGAGCAGACCGTCGGGCTTGGAGATGGTCGAGGCCATCTTGGCGACGTGCTTGGTCGCGGCCACGCCGATGCTGCACGTCAGCCCGGTCTCGGCCTGGACGCGCGCGCGGAGGTCGCGCGCGATGGTCCCCGGGCTGCCCCAGAGACGACGGGCGCCGCGCACGTCCAGGAATGCCTCGTCGATCGAGAGCGGCTCGACCAGGGGGGTCACCGACTCGAAGATCGCCATCACCTGCCGCGACATCTCCGTGTAGCGGGAGTACGGCGGGTTCACGACGATCGCCGTGGGGCACAGCCGCAGCGCGATCGCCACCGGCATCGCCGACTTCACCCCGTACCGCCGCGCCTCGTAAGACGCGCTCGACACGACGCCGCGCCCCTCGGACCCGCCGATGATGAGCGGCTTGCCCGCGAGGGAGGGATCGTCCAGCACGGCCACGGACGCGAAGAAGGCGTCCATATCGACGTGCAGGATGCCGGTGCCGGTGTCGTCGGCGCCGGGCGGCGACACGAGCCGCCCTGTCCCGTCACCCCGACCCATGGCATCCATTCTCCCCCGGGCCTCCGACATCGGCCCGGACACCGGCGAGAGGGGCGGGAACGACGGATGCCACGGCCCCCGGCCGCGTAACGGCGGGGGTCGTGGCATCCGGGGTCGGCTACTGGGCGGCGGCGCGCTCCAGCACGAGCTCGCGCACGCGCGCGGCGTCGGCCTGGCCCTTCATGGCCTTCATGACCGCGCCGATGACGGCACCGGCGGCCTGCACCTTGCCGTCGCGAATCTTCGCGAGGACGTCCGGCTGGGCCGCGAGGGCCTCGTCGATGGCCGCGATGAGCGCCCCGTCGTCGGACACGACGGCGAGACCGCGCGCGTCGACGACCTCCTGCGGGGTGCCCTCGCCGGCGATGACGCCCTCGAGCACCTGGCGCGCGAGCTTGTCGGTCAGCGTGCCCGCGTCGACGAGCTTCTGCAGCGCGGCGACGTTCTCGGGCGAGACGAGGCCGGCGGCATCCCGTTCCTGCGCGTTCGCGACGCGGGTGATCTCGCCCGTCCACCACTTCCGGGCGGCGGCGGGGGCGGCCCCGGCCGCGATGGTGTCGGCGACCGCGTCGAGCAGGCCGCCGTTGGCGACGTCCTGGAACTCCAGGTCGGTGAAGCCCCACTCGCCCTTCAGACGGCGACGACGCGCGGCCGGCGGCTCGGGGAGCGCGGCGCGCAGCTCCTCGATCAGCGAAGGCGCCGGGACGACCGGCAGCAGGTCGGGCTCGGGGAAGTAGCGGTAGTCGTCGGCATCCGACTTCGGGCGCCCCGGGGAGGTGCGACCGGTGTCCTCGTGCCAGTGGCGCGTCTCCTGCGTGATGGTGCCGCCCTTGGCGAGGATGGCGGCCTGACGCTGGATCTCGTACCGGACCGCCCGCTCGACCGACCGCATCGAGTTGACGTTCTTCGTCTCGGTGCGCGTGCCCAGCTTCTCCTGGCCGCGGGGGCGGAGCGAGACATTGGCGTCGCAGCGCAGGTTGCCGCGCTCCAGGCGGGCCTCCGAGATGCCGAGGGCGCGCACGATGTCGCGGATCGTCGCGACGTACGCCTTCGCCAGCGCCGGTGCGGAGTGCTCCGCGCCGAAGATCGGCTTGGTGACGATCTCGACCAGCGGGACGCCCGCGCGGTTGTAGTCGACGAGCGAGTACTCCGCGCCCTGGATGCGACCCGTCGAACCCCCCATGTGGGTGAGCTTGCCGGCGTCCTCCTCCATGTGGGCGCGCTCGATCGGCACGGTGACGATGGTGCCGTCCTCGAGCTCGACCTCGACGGAGCCCTCGAAGGCGATCGGCTCGTCGTACTGCGAGATCTGGTAGTTCTTGCCGAGGTCGGGGTAGAAGTAGTTCTTCCGCGCGAACCGGCTCGACGGCGCGATCGAGCAACCGAGCGCGAGGCCCAGGCTGATCGAGGAGCGGATCGCCTCCTGGTTCACGACCGGCAGGGCGCCCGGGAGTCCCATGTCGACCGGCGCGACGAGGGTGTTCGGCTCGGCGCCGTGGTGCGCCTCGTTCGCGGGATTGGGCGCGGCCGAGAACATCTTGGTCGCGGTGTTCAGCTCGACGTGCACCTCGAAGCCGAGGACGGGCTCGAACATCTCGAGCGCCTCGTCGAAGTCCATCAGGGCGTCTTTCGCCATCAGCGCGTCGCTCCGTTCGTGAGAGAGGGGGCCTTGTCCAGCAGGGGCCCGCCCCACTGGTCCACCAGCAGGGCCTCGAGCGCCGCGCCGACCCGGTAGAGACGCGCGTCCTCCCGGGCGGGAGCGAGGAACTGGATGCCGACGGGCAGGCCGTCCTCCTCGGCGAGGCCGCTGGGGATGGAGATGCCCGGCACCCCGGCGAGGTTCGCCGGGATGGTGGTGACGTCGTTGAGGTACATCTGCAGCGGATCGTCGATCTTCTCGCCGAGACGGAAGGCCGTGGTCGGCGCGGAGGGCGTCGCGATGACGTCGACCTCCGCGAAGGCCGCGTCGAAGTCCTGCTGGATGAGCGTCCGGACCTTCTGCGCGCTGCCGTAGTAGGCGTCGTAGTACCCGGCCGACAGCGCATAGGTGCCGAGGATGATGCGGCGCTTGACCTCGGGACCGAAACCGGCGTCGCGCGTGGCGGCCATGACGTTCTCGACCGTCGGGGCGCCCTGCGGCGTCACACGGAGGCCGAAGCGGACGGAGTCGAACTTCGCCAGGTTGCTCGAGGCCTCGGCCGGCAGGATCAGGTAGTAGGCGGCGACGCCGTACTCGAAGTGCGGAGCGCTGATGTCGACGATCTCCGCGCCCTGCGCCTCCATGGCCGCGAGCGACGCGCGGAACGAGTCGGAGACGCCCTTCTGGAAGCCGCGGTCATCGAGCTCGCGGATGACGCCGACCTTCAGCCCCTTCAGCACCGCGCCGGTCGCGCCCTCGCGCGCGGCGGCGGCGAACGACGGCCAAGAGTCCGACAGCGACGTGGAGTCGTGCGGGTCGTGCCCGCCGATGACGTCGTGGAGGAGCCCGGCGTCGAGGACGGTGCGCGTGACCGGTCCGACCTGATCGAGGCTGGATGCCAGGGCGATCGCCCCGTATCGGCTCACGCCGCCGTAGGTGGGCTTGACGCCGACCGTGCCGGTGACATGGGCCGGCTGACGGATCGACCCGCCCGTGTCCGAGCCGAGCGCCAGCGGCGCCTCGAACGCGGCGACGGCGGCGGCCGAGCCTCCGCCGGAGCCGCCCGGGATGCGGTCGAGGTCCCACGGGTTGCGGGTGGGACCGTACGCCGAGAACTCGGTCGACGATCCCATGGCGAACTCGTCCATGTTGGTCTTGCCGAGCGGGACGAGACCGGCGGCGCGGGAGCGCGCCACCACGGTCGCGTCGTACGGCGACATGTAACCCTCGAGGATCTTGGATCCGCTGGTCGAGGGCATGTCGGTGGTGACGAGCACGTCCTTGACCGCGAGGGGCACGCCGGCGAGCTCGCCGAGCTGCTCCCCCGCCGCACGGCGACGGTCGATGTCGGCGGCGACCTCGAGGGCGTGGTCGCTGACGTGCAGGAACGCGTGGACGTCGCCGTCGACCGCGGCGATGCGGTCGAGGTGGGCCTGCGTGGCCTCCACGCTCGACACGTCGGACGCGGTCAGGGCGGCCGCGAGTTCGGCGGCGGTGAGGCGGGTGAGGTCGGTCACTGCTCTTCTCCCAGGATCGCGGTCACGCGGAACCGGCCGTCGGCCTGATCCGGCGCGTTCTGCAGCGCCTGCTCGCGCGTGAGCGTGTCGCCCACGACATCGGGGCGGAAGACGTTCTCGAGCGGGATCGGGTGGCTCGTCGCGACGACGTCGGGGGTGGCCACCTCCGACACCTTGGCGATGTTGTCGACGATGGCATCCAGCTGGCCGGTGAGGCTCTGGACCTCCTCGTCGCTCAACTGGATCCGGGCGAGCACACCGAGATGGCGCACGAGATCAGGGGTGATTTCAGACACCCGGCAAGTCTAGTTCGCGCGCGGCAGCGCGCCGGGACGCGCCCCGGGACGCGACGGCGCACGCCGCCGGCCGTCGGCGTGCGGTCGGGCGAACGGACGGCGAACAGGTGCGGACGACACGCGCGGGGCCCGGCCGGGCCGCGGAGGGTCCGCCCTAGGCTGACGGAGTGACGAGCTTCGATCCGCCGCGCCCCTGGACCAGCAGCTACGCCGACGGCGTCCCCGTCGACCTCGACGAGCAGACCGGTTCGCTCCTCGACATCGTCGACGCCTCCGCCCGGGACTACCCGGACGCTCCCGCGCTGGAGTTCTTCGGCCGGGAGACCAGCTACACCGCCCTGTCGGAGCAGATCGCGCGCGCCGCGGCGGCTCTCGCGGCGCACGGCGTCCGCGCCGGCGACCCGGTGGCCCTCGTCCTGCCGAACTGCCCGCAGCACATCGTCGCCTTCTACGCGATCCTGCGCCTGGGCGCCGTCGTCGTCGAGCACAACCCGCTCTACACCGCGCGCGAGCTGCGGAAGCAGTTCGAGGACCACGGCGCGAAGCACGCCGTCGTGTGGAGCAAGGTCGTCGCGACGGTGCAGGACTTCCCCGCCGACCTCCGGCTGCGCACGCTCGTCTCCGTCGACGTGACCCGGGCCATGCCGCTGCGCACGCGGCTGGCGCTCCGCCTGCCCGTCGCGAAGGCGCGCGAGGCCCGCGCCGCACTCACGGAGCCGACGTCGGGAGCCGTCGCCTGGGAGGACCTGGTGGGCCACGATCCTCTCCCGGCGACGCACCCCCGTCCCGTCGCGTCCGACCTCGCGATCATCCAGTACACGAGCGGGACGACGGGCGCGCCGAAGGGGGCGATGCTGACGCACGCGAACCTGCTGGCGAACGCCGCGCAGGCGCGCGCGTGGACGCCGTCGATCGTGCGCGGCCAGGGATGCGTCGTGTACGCCGTGCTGCCGATGTTCCACGCGTACGGACTGACGCTGTGCCTCACCTTCGCGATGTCGATGGGCGCGCGCCTCGTGCTCTTCCCCAAGTTCGACCCGGACCTCGTGCTGGCCGTGACCAAGCGGCATCCGGCCACCCTCCTGCCGCTGGTCCCGCCCATCGCCGAACGCCTCCTGGCCGCCGCGCGCGAGAAGGGCGTCTCGCTCGAGGGCACGCAGGTGGCGATCTCGGGAGCCATGGCCCTGCCCCACGAGGTCGTCGTGCCGTTCGAGGCCGCGACCGGCGGGTACCTGGTCGAGGGGTACGGCCTGAGCGAGTGCTCGCCCGTCCTCATGGCCAACCCCGTCGCCGACAACCGCGTCCCGGGCACGGTCGGACTGCCTCTGCCGGGCACCGAATGCCGCGTCGTGGACCCGGAGGACCCGCGCATCGACGTCGAGCCCGGCGCCCGCGGCGAGCTGCTCGTACGCGGGCCGCAGGTGTTCTCGGGTTACTACGGCAAGCCCGACGAGACCGAGGCCGTCTTCGTCGACGGATGGTTCCGGACCGGTGACATCGTGACGATCGACGACGGCGGGTTCGTCCGCGTCGTCGATCGCATCAAGGAGCTGATCATCACGGGCGGTTTCAACGTCGCCCCGACCGAGGTCGAGAACGTCCTGCGGCAGCACCCCGGCGTCGCGGACGTCGCGGTCGTCGGACTCCCCAGCGAGCACTCCGGCGAGGAGGTCGTCGCGGCGGTCGTGCCCTCGACCCCGGGCGAGCTGGACGTCGAGGCGGTGCGGACGTTCGCGCGCGGCATCCTGACCCCGTACAAGGTGCCGCGGCGCATCGTGCTCGTCGACGAGCTGCCGCGGTCGCTCATCGGCAAGGTGCAGCGCCGCCAGGTGCGGGAGAGCCTCGCGCGCAGCTGAGCGCGGTGCACGGCCGGCGGGCGCATTCTCGCTACGGTGGAGGCACCGGGCCGCCTCGGGACCCGGCCATCACCAGTGGGGACTCACATGACCACCATGCGCACGCCGCTCGCTCTCATCGCCGCCTCGGCCCTGCTTCTGCTCACCGGGTGCACCGGCGGCGGGTCGCCGTCGACCGCCTCGGAGACGAGCGACGCACCCTCCTCGACGCCCACCGCGGTCGCCGAGACCGAGAGCGCGGAGACGACCGCGCCGGAAGGCGGGCAGTCCAAGGACGACGCCTGCCAGATCATCATCACGTCGTTCACCGACGTCTCGCAGGCCAGCAGCGACATCGCCACGTCGGACCCGGAGACGGCGATCGCGACGTTCAAGACGCTCGCCGACAAGGTCGAGACCGACTTCGCGCAGATCACCAACGCCGAGGTCGCACCGCTGGCCCAGGAGGCCAGCACCCAGCTCCAGGAGTACGTGACCTTCCTCGACGGCGTCCTCGCCGACCCGAACACCGCGAGCGGCCTGGGCGACCAGATCACCGCACTGCAGGACAGCTTCACCCAGGCCGGGACCGCCTGCGAGGGCTGAGCCGGACGACCACGAAAGGGCGGGGCGATGCCCCGCCCTTTCTCGTGCGCTCAGCTATCGCTGTCGTCCGCGGGCGTGATCGCCTCGGATGCGTCCGCGTCCGCGCCGTCGTCGAGCGCCGCGGGGCCCTTCTCGACGAGGACACGGAACTGGGCGGCATCCAGGATCCGCAGGCCCAGCTCCTCGGCCTTCGCGAGCTTCGACCCGGCGCCGGGACCGGCCGCGACGAAGTCCGTCTTCTTGGACACGCTCGAGGCCGCCTTGCCGCCGGCGGCGATGATGGCCTCCTGCGCGCCCTCACGGGTGTAGCCGTCGAGCGACCCGGTCGCCACGACCGTCAGACCTGCGAGCACGCCGCCCGCTGCGGCCGCCGCCCCGGGACCGGGGTGGCCCGGGATGGCGAAGCGCACTCCCGCGGCCTGCCACCGGTCCACGATCTCGCGGTGCCAATCGACCTCGAACCAGTCGATGACCGCGTCGGCGATGATCCCGCCCACACCCTCGACGGACGCGAGCTCGTCGCGCGAGGCCGCCCGGATGGCATCGAGGGATCCGAACCACTGCGCCAGCGCGCGTGCGGCGACGGGGCCGACGTGGCGGATGTTCAGGGACACCAGCAGACGCCAGAGGTCCTTCGTCTTCGCCTTCTCGAGCTCGGCGACGAGCTTGGTCGCCTGCTCGGACGGCCGCACCTCGCGGAAGTCCTTGCGGATGCCGCGGCGACGGCGCTCCGCCGCGTCGAGGTCCTCGGTGCCGGGCGGGTACGTCGCCGGGCCGAGCTTCTGGAAGGGGGTGCGGCGCACGAGCTCGCCGGTGTCGGGGTCGACCTTGCGCTCCCCCGTCTCGGCGTCGCGGACGACGACCTCGATCGGGACGAGCTGCTCGACGGTGAGGTCGAACAGGCCCGCCTCGGTGTCCAGCGGCGGGCGCTCCGGGACCTCGGGCTGCGTGAGGGCGGCTGCGGTGACCTCGCCGAGCGCCTCGACGTCGAGCGCTCCGCGCGAGCCGATGTGCTCGACGCGGCCCCGCACCTGCGCGGGGCAGGACCGCGCATTCGGGCAGCGCAGGTCGATGTCGCCCTCCTTCGCGGGCCGGAGGGGGGTGCCGCACTCGGGGCAGTCCGCGGGCATGACGAACGCCCGCTCCGTGCCGTCGCGCAGCTCCACCACGGGCCCCAGTACCTCGGGGATGACGTCGCCGGCCTTGCGGAGCACGACCGTGTCGCCGATGAGGACGCCCTTGACCTTCACGACGTCCTGATTGTGCAGGGTCGCCTGACGCACGACGCTGCCGGCCACGCGGGCGGGCTCCATCACGGCGAACGGGGTGGCGCGGCCGGTCCGGCCGACCGACACGACGATGTCGAGCAGCCGCGTGTTGACCTGCTCGGGCGGGTACTTGTAGGCGATGGCCCAGCGGGGCGCCCGGCTGGTCGCGCCGAGCTCGTCGTGGAGCGCGAGCTCGTCGATCTTGACGACGACCCCGTCGATCTCGTGCTCGACGTCGTGGCGATGCTCGCCGTAATGGGCGACGAAGGCGAGCACGCCGTCGACGGACGGCTCGACCTTGTAGTACGGCGAGGTAGGCAGTCCCCAGGATGCCAGCAGCTCGTACACCTCGCTCTGTGCGGCGACCGGCGGGTCGGGCCAGGCGCCGATGCCGTGCACGTACAGCGCGAGGGCGGCGATGCGCGCGCGGCCGGCCTCGAGCTCGAGCCCCGACTTCTTCTCGATCTGCTGCCGCAGCCCGCCGCTGGCCGCGTTGCGCGGGTTGGCGAACGCGGGGAAGCGCCGCGCCGCCGCCAGCTCCGCCTTCTCCTCGTCGAACCCCCGGCCGCCGCGGCGCCCGGACGCGCGCTCCCGCGCCTCGGCGACCGCGCGCTCGCGGTACTCGCCCTGCAGGCGGTTGAGGTTCTCAAACGCCGCGACGGGGATGAACACCTCGCCGCGCACCTCCACGAGCGCGGGGTGCCCCTCGCCGGCGAGCTCGCGCGGGATCCCGGCGACGCGCAGCGCGTTCTCGGTCACGATCTCGCCCACGCGCCCGTCGCCGCGGGTCGCCGCCGACGTGAGCACGCCGTTCTCGTAGCGCAGGCTGATGGCCAGTCCGTCGATCTTCAGCTCGCTCAGCCACGACACCGGGCGGCCCGCCGCGTTCTGCGCCTTGACCGCCCAGTCCCTCAGCTCGTCGGGCGAGAACACGTTGTCGAGGCTGAGCATGCGCTCGGCGTGCTCGATGGTCGCGAGGTCCGTGGTCTCGGCGGCGCCCACGGACTGGGTCGGGCTGTCCTGGCCCTGCAGCTCCGGGTAGAGACGCTCGATGGCCTCGAGCCGGTGCATCCAGCCGTCGTACGTCGCGTCGTCGACGACCTCGGCGTCGCGCCCGTAGTACGCCTCGCGGGCGTCGGTGATCCGCCGGGTCAGGTCTCGCGCCTCGTCGCGCGCCTGGTCGAGGGTCAGGTCGGGAAGCTGGTCGTGCTCACTCACGGGTCAAGCTTAGGGAGGGGTCCCGACATGCCCGCGGGGGTTGCCGGACGTCCGCTGTCGCGCGGGGGCGTGCGGGGCGCGAGGCGGAACGCCGTCTCAGGCGTCGACCGGCACGGCCGAGACGGTCCGGTCGATCGTGAACTGCCCGAGCACGCGCGTGCCCGCGTAGAGCACCGCGGTCTGTCCCGGGGCGACGCCGTCGAACGGCGTCTCCGGCCGGACGGTCAGGATGCCGTCGGCGATCTCGGCGACGGCCGGCACGGGGTCGGCGTGCGCACGGATCTGCACGTCGCACGCGAACCGCGCGGCAGCGGGCGCCCGCCCGGCCCAGGTGAACCGCTCCCCCGCGATCTCGGCGCACGCGAGCGCCTCTTTCGGGCCGACGACCACGGTGTTGCTGACCGGTCGCACCTCCAGGACGAAGCGCGGCTTGCCGTCCGCGGCCGGGACGCCCAGCTGCAGTCCGCGCCGCTGACCGACCGTGAAGGCGTGCGCGCCCTCGTGACTGCCGATCACGGCGCCGGTGCGGTCGAGGATCTCGCCGCGCTCCGCGCCCACCTTGTCGGCGAGCCAGCCGCGGGTGTCGCCGTCCGGGATGAAGCAGATGTCGTGACTGTCGGGCTTCTGCGCGACGGTGAGACCGCGTGCGGCGGCCTCCTGGCGAACCAGCGCCTTCGACGGGGTGATGCCCAGGGGGAAGTAGGTGTGGGCCAGCTGGTCGGCGGTCAGCACGCCGAGGACGTAGGACTGGTCCTTCGCGTTGTCGGACGCGCGATGCAGCTCGCGCCCGTCCGGACCGTCCACGAGGGTGGCGTAGTGGCCGGTGCACACGGCGTCGAAGCCGAGCTCGATCGCCCGCTCCAGCAGCGCGGCGAACTTGATCTTCTCGTTGCACCGCATGCAGGGGTTCGGGGTGCGTCCGGCACGGTACTCGGCGACGAAGTCCTCGATGACGTCGTCGCGGAACCGCTCCGAGAAGTCCCACACGTAGAAGGGGATGCCGAGGCGATCGGCGGCCCGGCGGGCGTCCATCGAGTCCTCGATCGTGCAGCACCCGCGACTGCCGGCGCGCAGCGTCCCGCCCGCGCGCGACAGGGCCAGGTGCACGCCGACGACGTCGTGCCCGGCCTCGACCGCGCGCGCCGCCGCCACCGCGGAGTCCACGCCTCCGCTCATCGCCGCCAGAACTCGCATCGTCCCAGTCTACGAACCCTCCCCTGACCGGGCGCCGGGACCGGCGCGCCGGGTCGGGCCCGGCACCGGGACGGCACGGTCCCCGGCGGGTCGGGCCCCGCACCGGAACAGCCCGGGCCCCGGCGGGTCAGGCCCGGGCGCCGGAGGCGACCGCGCGCGCGTACGCCGACGGCAGCCGCTCCAGGAGCCGGTCGACATCCGCCGCGGTCGTGGTCCGTCCGAGGCTGAACCGCAGCACCGACCGCGCGGCGCGCTCGTCCAGGCCGAGCGCGAGCACGACGAGCGAGGGCTCCGCCACGCCCGCCTGGCAGGCCGAGCCGGTGGACACCGCGATGCGCTCCATGTCGAGCAGGAACAGCAGCGTCTCGCCGGCGGCATCCGGGAACAGCAGATGCGCGTTTCCGGGCAGCCGGTCGTCCGGGTCGCCGAGCAGACGGGCGGCCGGCACGGACGAATGGATGCCGCTCACCAGGCGGTCCCGCAGTGCCCGCACCCGCTGCGTCTCGGTGTCGCGTTCGCGTTCCGTCGCGACGGCGGCGGCGGCGAAGGCGGCCGCGCCGGCGACGTCCTGGGTGCCGGCGCGCAGCGCGCGCTGCTGACCGCCGCCGTGCACGAGCGCCGTGACCCGCGCGTGGCGGGAGACGACGGCCGCGCCCACGCCGACCGGGCCGCCGACCTTGTGGGCGGACACCGACATCACCGCGAGACCGCCGGCATCCGACCCCGGGCCGCGCCAGGCGGAGAAGTCGACGGGGACCTGCCCGAGCGCCGACACCGCGTCGAGGTGGAGCGGCACGCCGGCCGCGGCGGCCGCAGCCGAGAGGGCGGGGGCGTCCTGCAGCGTCCCGACCTCGTTGTTCGCCACCAGCGCCGTCGCCATCGCCGCGCCGGGCAGCGCCGCGCCGAACGCGGCGGCATCGATGCGCCCGCGGGCGTCGAGGGGGACGTCGCGGACCCGCGCGCCCTGCGTCGCCGCGAGCCACGACACGACGTCCAGCGTCGCGTGATGCTCGCCGTCGGGGAGGACGATCGCGTCGTCGGCGGCATCCCTCGCCCACCACAGCCCCTTCAGGCCCAGATTCGCCGCCTCCGTGCCTCCGGAGGTCAGCACCACCTCGATAGGCTGGCAGCCGAGCACGCCGGCGAGCTGTTCCCGGGCGTCCTCGAGGAGGCGACGCGCCTCCTGACCGGCGCCGTGGATGGAGGACGGGTTGCCGATCACGTCGTGAGCGGCGAGCCAGGCGTCCCGCGCCTCGGGCCGCAGAGGCGTCGTCGCGGCGTGATCGAGGTAGACCCGCATCTCCGGCCTCCCGTGCGTCGCGCTCATCTGCCTTCACTACCCTAGGCGCATGGTCCGCCCCGAGCTCCTGTCCCCGCCGCGCTCCGGCCTGCTCTCCGCCGCGTTCGACGACCTCGGCGTCCGGCCCGGTCCCGACGGCGGCACGCTGCGCGTCTGGTCGGCGCACGCGGAGGCGATGCAGCTGCTGATCTTCGACGACGTCGACCTCGACTGGGCGATCGAGACCGTGCCGATGGACGCGGTCGGCGGCGGGGTGTTCGCGGCATCCAGTCCCCTCCTCCGTCCCGGCGCGCGCTACGCCGTCCGCGTCGCCGGGCCGCACGGGCCGGGCAACACCTTCAACCCGCAGTCCCTGCTCATCGAGCCCTACTCGCGCGGGCTCGTCGTCGGCGGGTTCGGCGACTGGCGCTCCGTCGTCGTCGACGGCGGGTTCGACTGGGGCGGCTCGACGAAGCCGGCCGTGCCGCTGGACCGCACCATACTCTACGAGGGGCACGTCAAGGGGATGACGAAGCGTCACCCGCACGTGCCGCCGGCGCTCCACGGCACCTACGCCGGCCTCGCGCACCCCGCGATGATCGAGCACTTCCTCTCGCTCGGGGTCACCAGCATCGAGCTCCTCCCCGTGCACGCCTTCGCCACCGAGCCGCGGCTGCTGCACCTGGGCCTGAGCAATTACTGGGGCTACAACTCGCTGAACTTCTTCACGCCGCACGCGCCGTACGCCACGGCCGCGAGCCGCGCCGAGGGACCCGAGGCCGTGCTGCGGGAGTTCAAGGGCATGGTGAAGCTGCTGCACGAGGCCGGACTCGAGGTGATCCTCGACGTCGTGTACAACCACACGGCGGAGGAGGGCATCGGCGGTCCGCGCACGAGCCTGCGGGGCATCGACAACCGTTCCTACTACCGGCAGACCGCCGAGGGCGCCTACATCGACGAGACCGGCTGCGGCAACGCGGTGAACACCTCGACGGACGCCGCCGCCCGTCTCGTGCTCGACTCCCTGCGCTACTGGTCCGAGGAGGTGCAGATCGACGGCTTCCGCTTCGACCTGGCCGTCACGCTCGGCCGGGACGAGCGGCACTCGTTCCAGCCCGATCACCCGCTGCTGACCGCGATCCGCGAGGATCCCGCGCTGGCCCGGGTCAAGAAGATCGCCGAGCCCTGGGACGTCGGCATGGGCGGGTGGCAGACCGGGAACTTCGGCGACGGCTGGCTGGAGTGGAACGATCGCTACCGCGACCGGGTGCGCAATTTCTGGCTGAGCGACATCGACTACGCCCGCCGCGCCGAGCACGCCCCCGTCGGCGTCGGCGGCTTCGCCACGAGGCTGGCGGGCTCGTCGAACACCTTCTCCGACGAGCGCGGCCCGCTCGCCAGCGTCAACTTCGTCACCGCGCACGACGGGTTCACCCTCCGCGACCTCGTGTCCTACGACGTCAAGCACAACCTCGGCAACGGCGAGCAGAACCGCGACGGCGCCGACACGAACCGGTCCTTCAACCACGGCGCGGAGGGCGCGACGGACGACGAGCGCGTCCTCGCCGCCCGTCGCAAGGCGATGCGCAACCTGATGGGGACCCTGCTGCTGTCCGCGGGCGTGCCGATGATCACCGCGGGCGACGAGTCCGGACGGACCCAGCGCGGCAACAACAACGCCTACTGCCACGACTCGGCGCTCACCTGGCTGTCGTGGGAGCACGCCCCGTGGCAGCAGGACCTCTTCGCGCACACGCAGCGGCTCCTGCGGCTGCGCCGCGAGAACCCGGCCCTGCGTCCCGTGCGCTTCGCGCGGCAGGGCGAGCGCATCCCGTCGGCCACCGTCATGGAGTGGTTCGACGAGAACGGTGCGACCATGTCGAGCGACGGCTGGACCGACCCCTCCCACCGCACCGTGCAGTGGGTGGCGAGCTCCACGCCGGAGGTCGAGGAGGCCAACCGCATCCTTCTCATCGTCCACGGCGACGAGAACCCCACGGAGGTCACCCTCCCCGGGATCCCGGATGCCACCGCGTACGTGTCCCTGTGGTCCAGCGCCGACGAGCGCCCGGACGACCGCACGCCGCGGTTCGCGCCCGGCGACGTCGTCGCGGTGCCCGGCACCTCCATGCGGTTGTTCCGCGTCGAGTAGGCGGGACGGCGGCGCGCCCCGGTGCGCCGGCCGGGGTCGATCGTTCGCGACTCCGTCCGTCGCGGCCGGTCGCTTCGGTCTCCGCGCGTCGTGTGTCAAGGTCCGTTCCCGGCCCCGGCCGCGCCGGTAGGTTCGGACCGTGGCCCTCACGACGACGACACCCACGCCCGACCGTCCCTGGCGCAGCGCCGCCGCGATCCCCGTCCGTCCGGCGCGGGCGACGCCGACAGCGAAGGGCGTCGCGACACCGCGGATCCCCATCGCGGAGCCGCACCCGAGCGTCCCCGGCGGTCGCTTCCGGCCGTCGGCGTTCGTCGGGGAGGCGGTGCCGTTCACCGTCACCGCGTTTCGGGAGGGACACGACCGCATCGGCGTGCACGTCCGGCTCTTCTCGCCCTCCGGCGACGAGTCGCTGCACCGCCTGTCGCCCCTGAACGACGGGTTCGACCGCTGGTCGGTCCTCGTGGCCCCGCTCGAGCAGGGCGTGTGGCGCTTCCGCTTCGAGGCGTTCGCCGACGACTTCGCCACCTGGCAGCACGCCGCCGAGGTCAAGATCGCGGCGGGCGTCGACGCGCCGCTCATGCGCGAGATGGGCGCCCAGCTCTTCGACCGCGCCCGGGCCGACCGGCGCCGGCCGGCGGAGGACAAGCAGATCCTCGAGGCCGCGGCACGCCGCCTGCGGGACCCGGAGGTGCACGACGACGAGGCTCTGCACATCGTCGAGGACGACGCGATCGCCGCCCTCTTCGCCGCACGGCCGGTCGCGACGCTCGTCACGGTCGGACGCGACGCCGAGATGCTCGTCGAGCGCGAGCGCGCCGGCGTCGGAGCCTGGTACGAGTTCTTCCCGCGCTCCGAGGGTGCGACCCGCGCCGAGGACGGCTCCGTGGTGAGCGGGTCGTTCCGCACGGCCGTGGACCGCCTGCCCGCCGTCGCCGACATGGGCTTCGACGTGCTGTACCTCCCGCCGATCCACCCCATCGGCGAGAGCAACCGCAAGGGCCCGAACAACACGCTGGTCGTCGAGCCCGGCGACCCCGGCTCCCCGTGGGCGATCGGCGGTCCGGCCGGCGGCCACGACACCGTCCACCCGGATCTCGGGACGCTCGAGGACTTCCGCGCGTTCGTGGCGGCGGCGCGGGACAACGACATCGAGGTCGCCCTCGACCTGGCGCTGCAGGCCTCCCCCGACCACCCCTGGGTCACGGAGCACCCCGAGTGGTTCACGACCCTGCCCGACGGTTCCATCGCCTACGCCGAGAACCCGCCGAAGAAGTACCAGGACATCTACCCGGTCAACTTCGACAACGACCCCGAGGGCATCCGCGCCGAGGTGCTGCGCATCGTGCGCCACTGGATCGCCCAGGGCGTGCGCATCTTCCGCGTCGACAACCCGCACACCAAGCCGCTGCAGTTCTGGGAGTGGCTGATCGCGACCGTCAGCGCCGAGGACCCCGACGTCGTGTTCCTCGCCGAGGCGTTCACGCGCCCCGCGCCGCTGCAGGGGCTCGCGATGGCCGGCTTCCAGCAGAGCTACACGTACTTCACGTGGCGGAACACCAAGGAGGAGCTCGAGGAGTTCCTCTCCGGCCTGGCCCACGACACCGCCGACTTCCTGCGTCCGAACCTCTTCGTCAACACCCCGGACATCCTCACGGAGTACCTGCAGTTCGGCGGTCGCCCGGCCTACAAGATCCGCGCGGCCCTCGCGGCGACGGCGGCCCCGACCTACGGCGTCTACGCCGGTTACGAGCTGTACGAGAACGTCGCGCGGCCGGGGTCCGAGGAGAACATCGACAACGAGAAGTACGAGTACAAGTTCCGCGACTGGGAGGGCGCCGAGGCCGCCGGCGACTCCCTCGCCCCGTACCTCCGCCTGCTCAACCGCATCCGCCGCGATTACCCGGCGCTGCGTCAGCTGCGCAACCTGTCTGTGCACTGGAGCGACGACGACGCGGTCCTCGTCTTCTCCAAGCACCTGGATGCCGCCCTCTCGCCGACCGGTGAGAGCGACACCATCCTGGTGGTCGTCAACGTCGACCCGCACTCCGCGCGGCAGACGACCGTCCACCTGGACACCACGGTGTGGGGCGTCGAGCCCGGCACCCCGTACGACGTCGAGGACCTCGTCACCGGACAGGTCTGGACCTGGGCGGACCACAACTTCGTGCGCCTCGACGCGTACAGCGAGCCCGTGCACATCCTGCACGTGAAGGAGGCCCGATGACCACCCTCTCCCCCGACCTGCTCGACGCCGTCGCCCACGGGTCCCACCACGACCCCCACAGCGTCCTGGGCGCCCACCCGACCGCGAACGGCTGGGTCGTGCGCACCCGCCGTCCGCTCGCCCGCACGGTCGTCGTCGAGACGGCATCCGGCGAGACGCTCGCCCTGGAGCACGTTCGTGCCGGGATCTGGGAGGGACTCTCCGCCGAGGCTCCCGGTGCCTACGTCGTCCGCGCCGCGTACGACGACGGCGCGGAGCACACCGCCGACGACGCCTACCGCCACACGCCCTCGCTCGGGGAGCTGGACCTCCACCTCATCGTCGAGGGACGCCACGAGGAGCTTTGGCGCGTCCTCGGCGCGCACGTGCGCGAGCTCGACGGGTCGACCGGCACCGCGTTCACGGTCTGGGCGCCCAACGCGCGCGCCGTCCGCGTGATCGGCGACTTCAACGGCTGGGACGGCACCGGCACCGCGATGCGCTCCATGGGAGGCAGCGGCGTCTGGGAGGTGTTCGTCCCGGACATCGGCGTCGGAACGCGGTACAAGTTCGAGATCCTCACCCGCGCAGGTGCCTGGATCCAGAAGGCCGACCCGATGGCGCGCCTGGCCGAGGTGCCGCCGGCGACCGCGTCCGTGGTCACCGCGTCCGACTACCGCTGGGATGACGACGCCTGGGTGCAGCGACGCTCGCAGACCGCGCCGCTGGACCGCCCGATGTCCATCTACGAGCTGCACCTGGGCTCGTGGCGCCCGGGGCTCTCCTACCGCGACGCGGCGGACGAGATCATCGAGTACGTCGGCGCGCAGGGCTTCACGCACGTCGAGTTCCTGCCGCTCGCGGAGCACCCGTTCGGCGGCTCCTGGGGCTACCAGGTCTCCGGCTACTACGCGCCCACCAGCCGCTTCGGCTCCCCCGACGAGCTGCGCTACCTCATCGACCGTCTGCACCAGGCCGACATCGGCGTGATCATGGACTGGGTCCCCGGCCACTTCCCCAAGGACGAGTTCGCCCTCGCCCGTTTCGACGGTGAGGCGCTGTACGAGCACCCGGACCCGCGGCGCGGCGAGCACAAGGACTGGGGCACGCTCATCTTCGACTACGGCCGCAACGAGGTGCGCAACTTCCTCGTCGCGAACGCCCTGTACTGGTTCGAGGAGTTCCACGTCGACGGACTGAGAGTGGATGCCGTGGCATCCATGCTCTATCTCGATTACTCCCGCAACGACGGGGAGTGGGCGCCGAACCAGTTCGGCGGACGGGAGAACCTGGAGGCGATCCGGTTCCTGCAGGAGGTCAACGCGACCGCCTACAAGCGCTACCCCGGCATCGCGATGATCGCCGAGGAGTCCACGAGCTTCCCCGGCGTGACCGCGCCCACCTCGCACGCCGGCCTCGGCTTCGGGTTCAAGTGGAACATGGGCTGGATGAACGACTCGCTGCAGTACATCGGGCGCGACCCGATGTACCGCTCGCACCACGAGGGCGAGCTGGCGTTCTCGTTCGTCTACGCGTTCAGCGAGAACTTCATCCTGCCGATCAGTCACGACGAGGTCGTGCACGGCAAGGGCTCCCTGTTCGGCCGCATGCCGGGCGACCACTGGCAGAAGCTCGCGAACATGCGCGCGTTCCTGGCCTACATGTGGGCGCACCCGGGCAAGCAGCTGCTGTTCATGGGCCAGGAGTTCGGCCAGATGTCCGAGTGGTCCGAGGCTCGCGGCCTCGACTGGTGGATGCTGGAGCAGCCCTCGCACGCGCAGCTGCAGGCGTTCGTCGCCGAGCTCAACCGCGTCTACCGGGCCCAGGCCCCGCTGTGGTCGCGCGACCACGACGGCGCCGCGTTCTCGCGACTGGGCGCGCCGGCCTGGAACCCCAACGTCCTGGCCTTCGCCCGACGCGACCACCACGGCAACACCGTCGCGGCCGTCTGCAACTTCTCCGGCACGCCGCTGAACGACTTCCCGCTCGACCTGCCCGAGGCGGGGACATGGACCGAGGTCCTCAACAGCGACGCCGAGGCCTTCGGCGGCTCGGGCCAGGGCAACCTGGGGTCCATCACCACCGACGCCCGCGGCAGCGCGGTCCTCACCCTGCCGCCGCTGGGCGTGCTCTGGCTGCAGCACGGCGCCGGCGCCTGACGCGCCGAGCATGACGAAGGCCCCGACCATCCGGTCGGGGCCTTCGTCCTGCGTTCTCAGAACAGCAGCGAGGCCAGTCGCGACCGGGCGCGGATGACGCGGGCGTCCTCGTCTCCGACGAGGCCGAACAGCTCCAGCAGGCGCTCGCGCACCGGCGCGCGCTCGTCGGCGGGCAGCGCGGCGAACAGCTCCAGCAGACGGCCGAAGGCGTCGTCGACGTGGCCGCCGCTGAGGTCGAGGTCGGCGACGAGGAACTGCGCCTCCGGGTCGAGGGGGGCGGCGGCCGCGGCCGCCCGTGCGGCGGTGAGGTCCGCGCCCTGGACGCGCGCGAGCAGCCGGACCTGTCCGAGGCCGGCGCGGGCGTCGGCGTCACGGGGGTTCTCCGCGAGGGCGCGCTCGTAGGCGTCGGCCGCGCGGGCGTAGTCGCCCTCCTCGATGGCCGCGAACGCCTCGGCGTGCAGCGGCGGCAGCGGAGCCTCGGCGGCGTCCTCGTCCACGGGCGCACCCTCGACCGGGACGACGCCCGTGACGCCGTTCTGCGCGGCGACCTGGAGCAGCTGGGCGAAGACGTCGCGCACCTGCTGCTCCGGGACGACGCCGGTGAACAGCGGCACCGGCTGACCGCCCACGAGCGCGACGACCATGGGGATCGACTGCGCGCGGAAGCCCTGGGCGAGCTGCGGATTGGCATCCACGTCCACCTTGGCGAGGACGAGGCGCCCGCCGAGCTCGACGACGACCTTCTCGAGCACGGGGCTCAGCTGCTTGCAGGGCTCGCACCATTCGGCCCAGAGGTCCACGACCACCGGCACGGTGCGCGAGAGCTCGAGCACCTGGCCGAAGGAGGCGTCCGTGGCGTCGAACACGAGGGAGGAGGCCGCACCCGCGGCCGCGGCCTCGGCGGGGGCGGCAGGCGTCTGCGGCCGGTTGCGGAGCGACGACAGGTCGACGGCGCCGCGCATGACGGAACCGGGGGCGGCGGGGTTGCTCACGGAGTCACCTTCGCTTCGAGGAGGCTGGAACGGTATCCGAGGAGACGGATCTTCTCATCCGACCCCTGACTGGGGACGTAGAAGAAGATCTGGTCGGAGTAGGTCGTGGTGAATCCTGTCGCGGACTGGTCGACCCCCGTGAGGGCCTTGACCGCCGGGTTGTTGTCCAGCTTGATGACCGCGTCGGAGTTGGTCGACCGCGCAGTATCGCTCTCGAGGACGTTCACCGCGACGATGGCGCCCGTGTCGAGGGTCGCGAGGGCGATCGGCGCCGCCGTGCCCGCGCTCGCGGTGAACGTCAGCTCACCGGTCCCGGAGGCGGTCTGTGCGAACTCCTCGGTGCGCGTCCGCTTGTTCTCCGCGATGGCCGGGAGGAGCAGGTCGTTCGCGGTGTCGAACTGCGACCAGTAGGCGCTGTTCTCGCCGTTGTTGATGAGATCGGCGTAGGCGGCAGCCACCTGATCGGGACGCAGCACCAGGAACGACGAGTCCGGCGGCACCTGCGTCGCCCCCACGTAGGCCGCGGCGAGCTCGGGGAGGTTCGTGGACGCCTCGAGGTTGCCCACGTAGGAGGCCTTGTAGTCGGCCCAGGGGTCCTCCTGGGTCATCATCATGATCGTGGTCGCGGGAGCCGCGGCATCCTGAGATTCCACCACCGCCATGACGGACCGGGGCCAGCCGCCGATCGTCTGCGGCAGGACGATCTGCACCGGCTCCGCCGGGATCGACGCGAGGGCGGGGCGATCGGGCAGGGCCGCCCGCAGGGTGTAGTTGGTCTCGCGCTCGGCGAGGGCCGACCCAGTCAGACGGGTCTCCGCCACGGCGGGGTCGAGCGACGCGTCGGCCTCGGACACCGCCTGCGAGATCCGGGCGACGATGCGCTTGGCCTGCTCCTCGGTCACCGCCGGCGGGAACTGCCCCTCCGGGACGATGACGGTCGGGGTCGGGCTGGGCGTCTCGCTCGCGGCCAGCTGGGGCCACGCATCCGCCGAGCAGCCGGCGAACAGCACCGCGGACAGGCCCAGTGCGGGGACCGCGACGAGGGCACGGCGCCCGGCGCCGAGCACCCCGCGGCCGCGGCCGGACGCACGACGGCCGGGTGTGGAGCTGACCACGCCCTTGTCGGCGGCATCCAGGTCGACGGTCGAGATCGGCTCGGTCACCGGGAGCGGCAGCCCCTTGCGGCGCGGACGACGCTGCCGGCGCACGTGCCGGATGCCGAGGAAGTACAGGACGATGCCGATCAGCAGCGCGATCGAGCCGCCCACGATGAGCGGTCCCGCCCACGGGGTGGAGTCGTCGACCGGCCACGTGACCGAGATCGTGGACGGCGCGGGCGCGACGCCGTCGGAGGCGATGAGGACGCTCATGTTCGCGGGGAGCTGGAGCGTCGTGGCGAGCGAGCCGTCCTGCTGGAACTCGTCCAGCCACAGGTCCGAGCCCACGGGGGTCCGGGGCGTCGCGGACTCCTCGGAGCCGGATGCCGCGGACGCGTCGGCCGTCGGCTCGACGGTCGAGGTCTGCGCGCGTCCCTCCGCGTCGAGCGTGACGGCGGTGTACTCCGTGTCGGAGAGCCAGGCGCGGACGTCGTCCGTGCGGCCGTAGGCGGCGAAGACCTGGCCGTCGCCCTCGATGCGGAGCGTCTGCGCACCGGGCAGGGCGCCGAGGACCGTTCCGTCCACGAGGGTGTAGGCGGTCGTGGCATCCGTCTGCACGGTCTGCGCGGCCTCCGACGGGCCCTGGAAGACGGTGCGCTGGGCGATGCCCGCACCGATCATGACGGCGGCGATGACGAACGCCACCACGGCCCAGACGAATCGCACGCTACACACCATCCCCACCGGCGGCTCGGGCGGCCACCGAAGAATCGACGTTTCAGACTATCCGAGGGTGTCTGAAAGTTCCCACCGAGGCCCGTCGCTGTCCTCTCGCGCCGCCTGGCGTCAGTATCCTGACCGGACGGGCGCGTGCGCACCCGGACGAAGCGGAGTGCACAGCATGAAGATCCACAACCCGTTCCGGGTCGCCCTGTTGGCCACGCTCGGCGTCGGCGTCGGCCTCCTGCTGATCGGCAGCGTCCAGAGCCTGTCGACGATCCTCCTCTACGTCGGCACGGCCCTGTTCCTCTCCCTCGGCCTGGACCCGGTGGTGTCCTTCCTCGAGCGCCGCGGGCTCCCCCGCTGGGCGGCGGTCCTGCTCACCATCGTCGCCGTGCTCGGCATCTTCGCCGGCATCATCCTCATGATCGTGCCGATCATCGTCAGCCAGATCAGCCAGCTCGTCGTCGAGGTGGAGCAGCTCCTGCAGCCCGAACGGTGGAATCAGACGGTCGCGGACGTGGAGGCGTGGGCCTCGGCGACGTTCCCCTGGCTCCAGATCGACGAGGTGTGGAACGGGATCCAGGAGTGGTTCCGCTCCCTGGACCTCGGCTCCGTGTCGACCATGGTGGGCAACAGCCTGCTGACCTTCGGCGGGGCCGTGGCCGCCGGCCTCGGCGGGGCGTTCATCGTCCTGATCCTGACCATCTACTTCACCGCGTCGACGCCGTCGCTCAAGTCGGCGGTCTACCAGTTGGTGCCGGCGTCCAAGCGCGCGCGCTTCATCGAGCTGGCCGAGAAGATCACCGACTCCGTCGGCTACTACGTCATGGGCCAGGTGAGCCTCGGCGTGATCAACGGCATCCTGAGCGCCATCTTCCTCAGCATCATCGGCGCCCCGTTCCCCGCGGTGCTGGCCGTCATCGCCTTCTTCTTCTCGCTCATCCCCCTCGTGGGGACGCTCACGGGATCGACGATCATCGTGCTGACGTGCCTCATCCCCGGGCTCGGGACACCCACGTGGGCGATCCTCGCCGCGGCGATCTACTACCTCGTCTACATGCAGGTCGAGGCGTACGTGCTGGCGCCGCGCATCATGAACCGGGCGGTGTCCGTGCCGGGATCGGTCGTCGTGATCTCCGCGCTCGCGGGCGGCGCGCTGCTGAACCTGCTCGGCGCGCTCATCGCCATCCCGGTGGCCGCGAGCATCCTCATCATCTACCGCGAGGTCGTCATCCCGCGGCAGAACGAGCGCTGACGCCGGGCTCAGCCGGCGACGGGTCCATCCCACTCGGTCGGCAGCGGAAGCGCCTCCGGGGCGACGGCCGCGACGATCTCGGTGAGCACGCGGCGGGTCTGCGTCTCGCCGACCCACAGGTGCTTGCCGCCGTCGACGGCGATCAGGGTGGCATCCGGAACCGACGCGAAACGCTCGCGCGCCTCGGCCGGACGCAGGTAGTCGTCGAACTCGGGGACGAGGATCACCATGCGGCGCGGGTCGCCGGCCCAGGCTGCGACCTCCTCGGCCGTGGCGCGGTGCAGCGGCGGCGAGAGCAGGATGACGCCGTCGACGTCGTGGTCGCGGCCGTACTTCAGCGCGAGCTCGGTGCCGAAGGACCAGCCGACCAGCCACGGGCGGGGCAGGCCGCGCTCGCGCGCGAAGTCCACCGCCGCGGCGACGTCGAACGCCTCGGACGCCCCGCCGTCAAACGCGCCCTCGCTCGTCCCCCGGGGAGAGGTCGTCCCCCGGGTGTTGAAGCGGAGCACCGCCAGGTCGGCGAGGGCCGGCAGGCGCCCCGCGGCCTTGCGCAGGATGTGCGAGTCCATGAACCCGCCCGCGGTGGGCAGCGGGTGCAGGGTCACCAGCGTGGCGACCGGCGGACGCTCGGCGGGCAGGGCGAGCTCACCGACGAGGGTGAGGCCGTCGAGGGTCTCCAGCTCGATGTCCTCCCGCCGCGCGGGCAGCAGGACGGGTCCGCGTATCTCCATCAGGCGATCCTCCAGCAGTGCGTGTGCCAATGTCTGCGCGCCGCCAGGTCGGCGGCATCCCCCAGGACCCCGTCCGCGCGCCACACCACCACGTGGGCGACGCCGATGCCGACGGTACGTCCGCACCCGGGGCAGATGTACTCCTTCTGCGCCTGCGGGGCCGAGATCGGCTGCACCGTCCACTCGCCACCGCGCCGCGTCTCGGTGCGCTTCCAGCCGGCGATCAGACGGTCCAGCGAGTCGTCCCCCCGATCGGGCGAAGGCCGGCGCTTACGGGACCGGGGCATGGATGCCGCTCACCACCAGTGGTTGCTGGTCCAGAAGCCGTACGCGGCCGCCCAGCTGCCGTAACGGCCCACGGCGTACCCGGTCGCCCAGCGCAGGTTGTCGACGGGGTCGTAGCCGTTGCCGGGGACCTTGCTGCACGGCAGCGCCTGAACGAGGCCGCACGCTCCGGACGAGCGGTTCGTGGCGTTGGGGTTCCACCCGCTCTCGCGGCTGACGATGTAGTCGACGTAGCCCCAGTCCGACTCGGCGATGCCGGCGGCCGCCATCCACTCGGCCGAGGACCCGCCGCCCGAGTAGAGCACGGGGCCGGCTGCGCGCGAGGACCCCTCGGAGTCCGACGACGAGGACGACCCGGTGCGGCTCGACGGGGTCGGAGTCGGCGTCGGAGTGGGCTTCGGCTTGACGAAGACGTTGTAGGCGGAGCGGTCCAGCACCGGCGCCGCGCGCTCTCCCCCGGTCGACACGGCCTGCGTGTCGCCGAGCCCTTCGGCGTACAGCGTGACGGTCTCGGGCTCGTCGGCCTGGGCGCTGAGGATGGCCCCGCCCATCGGGCCGACGTACGCCGCGGCGAACAGCAGGGCCGCCGTCGCACCGAAGACGCCGACGACGCCGCGGCGCCGCGACCACCGCGGACCGGGACGGTGCGGAGCGGGCGGCGGGACCACGTCGATCGTGTCCGCGCGCCGCGCCACGCGGCCCGAGGACGCGGGGGTGGGCTCGATTCCGGAAGTCACAGTGCCGCCGATTCTACCGACGCACGGCGTGCGCCGCGGTCCGACCTCACCCGACCGCCAGCATGACCTCGATGACGGCGTCGAGCACCGCGTCCACCTGGGTCTCGCGGTAGCCGCCGCGCTGCATCCGGAAGGCCACGGCCCGCACCTGCTCGGGCGTCACGGGGTCACCGGTCGCGAGATAGGCGGAGAGGCGGTCGGCCACGACGTCGACCTCGTCGACGCGATAGCCGTAGTGCAGGATGCCGACGCGGTCGAACCGGTGCCCACGCGGGCGGGTCAGGCGGTCGAGCACGATCTGCGCCGTGTCCCGCGTCTCCGCCACCCACGCGCGTGCGCCGAGACGCGAGAGGGCGTGCTCGCG
This sequence comes from Microbacterium sp. HMH0099, assembly GCF_049384025.1. Classification (NCBI taxonomy): domain Bacteria; kingdom Bacillati; phylum Actinomycetota; class Actinomycetes; order Micrococcales; family Microbacteriaceae; genus Microbacterium; species Microbacterium sp. HMH0099. Next base: position 26,038 of record NZ_JBMRJR010000002.1, read on the forward strand.
CTCCCGGGCGGCGAAGGCGTCCTCGATGCGACCGAGCGCCGCGTCGACGGGGCCGACGGCGTACCCGCCGCGGACGAGGGGGAAGGCGATGCCGCGCACCTCCGCCGCGCGGAGGGTCCCCGGCTCGTCCGCCTCGAACGCGGCGCGGGCCTTCGCGAAGAACACGTCGACCGCGCGCTTCTCGTACCCCCGCGCCCGCGCCGGGGCCTCGACGAACATCGGCGCAGCGGACGGGCTCGCAGCGGTCTCCACCATGATCACGAGCCTCCCAGCGGGGACAGCAGGTAGTACAGCGCCAGTGCCGCCGTGGCCGACGGCAGGATCGAGTCGAGACGGTCGAGGACGCCGCCGTGTCCGGGCAGCCAGGAGCTCATGTCCTTGATGCCGAGGTCGCGCTTGACCATCGACTCGCCGAGGTCGCCCACGGTGGCGGTCGCGAGCACGACGGCCCCGAAGACGAGTCCCGCCCACCACGGCACCTGCAGCATGAAGATCGCCAGTACGACGCCTGCGACGAGGGCGGCGACGCAGGCACCCGCGAACCCCTCCCACGTCTTCTTCGGGCTGATCCGGGGCGCCATCGGGTGGCGTCCGCCGCGTCCGAAGGTGAGGCCGGAGACGTAGGCGCCGGTGTCGGCGACGACGGCGAGGACGAGGAACGCCAGGACCCACCATTCCCCTCGGTCCTGGGCCAGGAGGATCGTGGCCATGCTGCCGAGGAACGGCAGGTACAGCTGGATGAAGCCCGCGACCAGCACGTCGCCCATCACGTCGGCGTACGAGCGGCCGTCGGCGACGTGCATCTGCGCGACGAGGCGCCAGATGATGACGACGGCGACGGCGACGATCGCGAAGACCCAGTGCAGCCACAACCCGACCAGGAAGCCGCTCAGCAGGAGCCCCAGCCCGACGACGAGCTGCGGGACGACGTCCACGCGGCGCCCGGCGACCTGGAGCGCCCGGGCGAACTCGAACATCGCGAGCCCCACCGCCGCGGCGGCGAAGAGCACGAAGAGCCACTTGACGAAGATGAGCGAGGCGACGACGACGACGCCGATCGCGAGGCCGATGAGGGTCGCCACGATGAGGTCGCGGCCGGTGCGCTCCTTGAGCCGCTCGTTCCGCTGATCGAACTCGGCGCGCGCCTGCGCGAGGTGCTGCTCCGCGTCGGAGCGCATCGACCGCAACTGCGACTCGAAGGCGGTGACGCCCTCCCCCGTCACCGGACCGCGCCGGAGCGCGTCGGCGCGGCGGCGCGGGGAGGAGTCGTTCGGCTCCGCGTCGTCGGTGCCGGGGGCCTGGGCCATCGGTCAGACCTCGAGCAGTTCGGCCTCTTTGCGCTTGAGCGCGTCGTCGATCTGGTCGACGTGCGTGCGCGTGATGCCGTCCAGCTCCTTCTCGGCGCGGACCAGCTCGTCCTCGCCGACGTCGCTCTTCAGCGCGTCCAGGTCGTCCTTCGCCTTGCGGCGGAGGTTGCGCACCTGCACCTTGGCGTCCTCGCCCTTGCCGCGGACGAGCTTGACGTACTCCTTGCGGCGCTCCTCGGTGAGCTCGGGCATCGTCACGCGGACGATGGTGCCGTCGTTGGTGGGGTTCACGCCGAGGTTCGGCATGTCGCGCACGGCCTGCTCGATGGCCTTCAGAGCGGACTTGTCATACGGGTTGATGACGAGCGTGCGGGCCTCGGGGTTGTTCAGCGAGGCGAGCTGAGCCAGCGGGGTGGGCGATCCGTAGTAGTCCACGAGGACCTTCTGGAACATCTGGGGGTTCGCGCGCCCGGTGCGGACGGTCGCGAAGTCCTCCTTGGCGGCCTCCACGGCGCGGTCCATGCGCGCTCCGGCATCGGCGAGGACATCGGCGATCACGGTGACTCCATTCGTTGGGACTGACGATTCAGTCTAGTCGCGCCCGGCCCGGGCGACCGGGCCGGGCGCGGCGCGTCATGCGGTGACGAGCGTGCCGATCGTGTCGCCGAGGAGGGCACGGGTCACGTTGCCCTCCGGCTCCATACCGAACACGCGCATGGTCACGCCGTTGTCCATGCAGAGGCTGAACGCGGTCGAGTCGACGACCTTCAGACCCTGCTGCAGGGCGTCCATGTAGGTCAGTCGGTCGAGCTTGACCGCGTCCTGGTCGGTGCGCGGGTCGGCGGTGTAGACGCCGTCGACGCCGTTCTTGGCCATGAGCACCTCGGTCGCGCCGATCTCCAGCGCTCGCTGCGCGGCGACGGTGTCGGTCGAGAAGTACGGCAGGCCGGCGCCGGCGCCGAAGATGACGACGCGGCCCTTCTCCATGTGGCGCACGGCGCGACGCGGGATGTAGGGCTCGGCGACCTGCGTCATCGAGATGGCGGACTGCACGCGGGTGGCGGCACCCGCCTGCTCGAGGAAGTCCTGCAGGGCGAGCGAGTTCATGACCGTGCCCAGCATGCCCATGTAGTCGGCGCGTCCGCGGTCCATGCCGCGCTGGCTGAGCTCGGCTCCGCGGAAGAAGTTGCCGCCGCCCACGACGATGGCGATCTCGACGTGCTCGACCGCCTCGGCGATCTCGCGGGCGATCTGCGAGACGACGTCGGGATTCACGCCGAGCTGCCCACCGCCGAACGCCTCACCGGAGAGCTTCAGGAGCACACGGCGGCGCTTGTTCGATTCTTGGGTCACGGATCTTGTCCTCTCGTCGGGTCCAAACTAGCGGTCCGCCTCGTGCGCGGACATCGGCCCGCGGCGGACGGGGACCATCCGCGGCAGGGCAGGGAAAAGGCCCGGGATGCCATGGCATCCCGGGCCTTCGTCATCGTCTTACGCGCCGACCTTGAAGCGGGCGAAGTCGGTCAGGGTGAGACCGGCGTCGGACGCGACCTTGGCGACGGACAGCTTGTTGTCCTTCGCGTAGTCCTGGTCGAGGAGCGACACCTGCTTGAAGAAGGCGTTCACGCGGCCCTCGACGATCTTCGGCAGAGCGGCCTCGGGCTTGCCCTCGTTGCGGGAGATCTCGGTGACGATCTCGCGCTCCTTCTCGACCTCGGCCTCGGGGACCTCGTCGCGGGTGAGGTACGAGGGGTTGGCGAACGAGATGTGCTGCGCGATGCTGCGAGCGGTCTCGGCGTCGTCGCCCTGGTACACGAGGACCACGCCGACCTGCGGGGGCAGGTCCTTGCTGGTCTTGTGGAGGTAGGTCTCGAACTTGTCGCCGCGCAGGGTGCGCACGCGACGGAGCTCGACCTTCTCGCCGATGATGGCGGCCTCGTCCGAGATGAGCTGCTCGACGGTCTGGCCGTCGGCGTCCGCGGCGAGGGCGGCCTCGGTCGAGTCGGCGCCGGCGGCGGCGGCCGCGGCGACGACCTTGTCGGCCAGCGCGATGAAGCGCTCGTTCTTGGCGACGAAGTCGGTCTCGCAGGCGAGCTCGAGGAGCGTGACGGCACCCTCGGTCCCCTTGGCGACGACCAGGCCCTCGCTCGTGGAGCGGTCGGCGCGCTTGGCGTTGCCCTTGGCGCCCTTGAGGCGCAGGATCTCGACGGCCTTCTCGACGTCGCCGTCGGCCTCCTCGAGCGCCTTCTTGGTGTCGACCATGCCGGTGCCGAGCTGCTCGCGCAGCGCCTTGATGTCGGCGATCGTGAAGTTTGCCATGGTGTGGCGTCTCCTTGTCGTGGTGCGTTCAGTGAGCCGGCGGGGCCGTGGGCCCCTCCGCGAGGGAGGGCCGTCACGACCCCGCCGGATCGTAGCTGGTGCGGGTGACGTCGCGGTGGCGCGACGACCCGGCGTCTTACTTCTCGGTGGCGGCGGTCTCGTCGGTCGACTCGGCGCCGGCCTCGGCGGCCTGCTCGTCGGCGACGACCTCGGCGGCCTCGGCCTGGGCCTCGTTCTCGTCGGCGACCTTCTCGGTGCCGGCGGAGGACTGCTCCGGGGTGCCCTGCTCGAGCAGCTCGCGCTCCCACTCGGCCAGCGGCTCGGCGGCCTCGGCCTCACCGGCGGGCTGGTGACGCTGGATCAGGCCCTCGGCGGCGGCGTCGGCGATGATGCGCGTGAGCAGGCTCACCGAGCGGATCGCGTCGTCGTTGCCGGGGATCGGGTACTGGAACTCGTCCGGGTCAGCGTTGGTGTCCAGGATGCCGATGACGGGGATGCCGAGCTTCTTGGCCTCGTCGACCGCGAGGTGCTCGCGCTTGGCGTCGACGACCCAGATCGCCGAGGGGGTCTTCTGCAGGTTGCGGATACCACCGAGCGACTTGTGCAGCTTGTCGAGCTCGCGCTTCTTGAGCAGGAGCTCCTTCTTGGTGAAGCCGCTCTCGGCCGGGTTCTCGTAGTCGAGCTCCTCGAGCTCCTTCATGCGGGCGAGGCGCTTCGACACCGTCGAGAAGTTGGTGAGGAGGCCACCGAGCCAGCGCTGGTTGACGTAGGGCTGGCCCACGCGCGTCGCCTGCTCGGCGAGGACTTCCTGCGCCTGCTTCTTGGTGCCGACGAAGAGGATGGTGCCGCCGTGCGCGACGGTCTCCTTGACGAACTCGTAGGCCTTGTCGATGTACGACAGCGACTGCTGGAGGTCGATGATGTGGATGCCGGAGCGCTCGGTGAGGATGAAGCGCTTCACCTTCGGGTTCCACCGGCGGGTCTGGTGTCCGAAGTGCACGCCGCTGTCGAGCAGCTGGCGGATGGTGACGACGGCCATGGTCGTACTCCTGTTCTGGGCGCGTGCGCGCCGTTGTTGCGGTTGTTCGCGCCGGACAATGGTGACCGGCGAGCCTGGTGCCCGGCGCACACCCGCCTTCCGCCGGAGCGGAGGACCGTGGGGTGTGGATGCCACGCGATGCGGGACCCGATGAGGGACTCGCGGTGCGTCAGGGGCACGCGGAGTCATCCCGATGGACGGGATGCGACCTCCAGCATACAGGACGGCTCCTCCCCACACGGCGTGTTCGCCGGGGTGTCCCCGAGCGTCGGGTCCGCCCCTGCGGGACCCGCGGACGCCCCGGCAGACTCCCGGCATGCCGTCTCTCGCCTCCGTCCCCGGACTCGTGCTCGCCGCGCTCGTGCTGGTCGGCGGCAGTCCTCCTCCCGCGGACGATCTCGCCGCCCGCGGGTGGATCTGGCCGGTGGAGGAAGTCCGGCTCGAGCGCCCCTTCATCGCTCCGGCGCACGCCTACGGACCGGGCCATCGCGGCGTGGACCTCGGCGGCGCCGCGACCGTCCGGGCCCCGGCGGCGGGAACGGTCGCCTTCGCCGGCCCGGTGGCCGGTCGGCCCGTGCTGACGATCGACCACGGGGACGGGCTGGTGTCGAGCTTCGAGCCCGTGACGTCGGATCTCGCGGTGGGGACGGATGTCCGGCGCGGCGATGTCGTCGGCACGGTCGCCGCCGGGGGTCACACCGGGTCGGGAACCGTGCACGTCGGGGTGCGGCTGCACGGCGAGTACGTGAATCCGCTGCGGCTCCTCGGCGGCGTCCCGCGGGCGGTGCTCCTCCCCTGCTGCGCCGCGCTCTCCCCCGCTCCCTGACCCGCCCTCCCGCGCAGCCCCTGTCTTGGCCGTGACTTGTCGCAGATGTACGCGCTGCGGGCCCCTTCGCGTGCATATGGGGCACGTCAGCGCTGCGGGTTCTCGCCGTGACTTGTCGCAGACGTACGTGCCGCGGCGCCTTTCGCGTGCATATGGGGCACGTCAGCGCCGGGGGTGTCAGGACACCGTGTTGCCGCGACCCTCCAGCGTCACGTTCTGCACGGAGCCGTCGGCCCGGATGGTGTTGTCCTGCCCGTGGATCTCGACGGCGGCGATGTCGCCGGTCGAGGAGACCGTCGACCGGTCGCCGCGGAGGGTCACCGACGTGACCGATTGCGCGACCGACACCACGCCGTCGTTGCCCTGCAGCGTGATCGTGTCGGCGGCGGCCGCGTCCAGGCGGATGCGATCGCCCTGGATGTCGAGGGTGCGGATCGTCGCCGCCGTCGCGTCGACGGTGAAGGCGCTGCCGGAGACGGTCACGCTGTCGCACGTGCCCTCCAGCCGCACCGTCGACTCCTCGCCGTTGAGAGCGACCGGGCCGTCGCCGCAGGCGATCACGTCCCCGACGGGAGCCGAGGACGAGGCGGATGCCGAAGGGCTGACGAACGGGGACGGGGATGCCGCGGGGAAAGGCGTCGCCGGGGATGCGGCCGTGGGAGTGGCGTCGGGGGCGGCCGGGGGTAGCCGCGTCTCCACGGGCTGCGGGAGCGCGACGCACCCGCACAGCACGATGGCGACGGCCGCAACCGTCGTCAGTGAGGAGAGGCTCCGCCGTGATCCGTTCACGGACCCACGGTAGAGCGCCCGACCGGGCACCGCCAGGGGCGTCGCATCGCTCACGCGGGTCAGGCGCGCGGGTGGGCGAGACGGTACGCCTCGCGCAGGCGCTCCCCCGACACGTGCGTGTAGATCTGCGTCGTGCCGAGACTGGCGTGCCCGAGGATCTCCTGCACCGTCCGGAGGTCGGCGCCGCCGTCGAGGAGGTGCGTCGCCGCCGAGTGACGCAGGGCGTGCGGCCCGAGGTTCTCCGCCCCCACGGTAGGGCCGACGGTCCGCGAGACGAGCACATGGACGGCCCGCGGCCCGAGGCGCCCACCGCGGCTGCCGAGGAAGACGGCACGCCCCGCCCCGCCGTCGCCGCGAGCGACGAGCACGGGCCGGCCGCGCACGAGGTAGGCGTCGAGCGCGTCGGCGGCCGGGCCGCCGAACGGCACGACCCGCTCCTTGTCGCCCTTGCCGCGGACCCGGAGGGTGCGGCGCTCGTCGTCGATGTCGTCGAGGTCGAGTCCGACCACCTCGGACACGCGTGTGCCCGACCCGTAGATGAGCTCGAGGAGCGCATGATCGCGAAGCGCGACGGCGTCCCCGTCCGCCGCGGCCGCGCGCGCGGCGCGCAGCACCTCGTCGAGCGCATCGGCGGTGGCGACGACCGGGAGGGTGCGCCCGCGTTTGGGCGAGACGAGTCGGTGCGACGGGTCGGTGCCGATGACGCCCGCCTCCGACGCCCAGGCGAAGAAGCCGCGGATGGCGGCGGTGCGGCGGGCGGCCGTACTCTTCGCCAGGCCGCTGCGGGTCGCGTCCCACTGCCAGGACCGCAGGTGCTCGAGATCGACGTCCGCCAGCGGCAGGTCGCCGACCTGGGCGACGAGCGACGCCAGATCGGAGCGGTAGGCGCGGACCGTCGCGGAGGACAGCCGCCGAACCGATCGCAGCTGCTCGAGGTACGCCTCGATCGCCTCAGTGGTCCGCATGCCTCCAGCTTGCCCCCGGTCCCGACGCCGGGCACCGCGGCGCGCGGGAAGCGCGCCGCCGGTCCACGTCAGCGTCCGCCGCTCCGGCGCCAGGTCCCGTCCTCGTCTCGCTGCGCCTCTTCGCGCAGCTCGGCGAGACCGAGCAGCGCGAGGGTCCGGTCCGGATCGATTCCGCACCGCCGCGCGACCTCTGCTGTGGAGCGCCCGGTGCGCGACGAGAGCGCGTCGAGCACCCGGGTCCTGTCGTCGGTGCGACCGGTGTCCGCCGTGGGCGACACCGCAGCGTGGGTGGCCGGGTCCGACAGGCCGATCATCTCCCGCACGTCCTCGGACGACGTCACGCAGACACCGGAGAACTCCCGGAGGATGCGATGGCATCCGGCCGAGGCCGCGCTCGTCACGGGTCCGGGAACGGCCCCGAGCGACCGCCCGAGCTCGGCCGCGTGCGCGGCGGTGTTCAGAGACCCGCTCCGCCAGCCCGCCTCCACGACGACGACCGCGTCCGCTAACGCCGCGATGAGCCGGTTGCGCGCGAGGAACCGCCATTTGGTGGGCGCCGCGCCGCAGGGGATCTCGCTCCACACCGCGCCCGACGCCGCCACCCGCGCCAGCAGCCCCTCGTGGCCGCGCGGGTAGGCGCGATCCACCCCGCCGGCCAGCAGCGCGATCGTGGTCCCACCGGCGGACAGCGCCGCGCGGTGCGCGGCCCCGTCGATGCCGTAGGCCGCCCCCGACACGATCACCACGCCGTCGGCGGCGAGCTCGGCGGCGAGATCCGCCGCCACACCTTCGCCGTACGCGGTCGCCGCTCGCGCGCCCACGAGCGCGACGGCGGGCGGGTCGGTCCACCGCGCCCTGCCGCGCGTCCACAACGCGACGGGGGCGTGCGCCCCGAGGTCGTCGAACCGGGCCGGCCAGTCCGGGTCGCCCGGCAGCACCAGCCGCACCCCCGCCCTCCGTGCGGAGTCGAGCGCCGCCTCGGCGGTGTCGTGCCGCAGTCGCGGCAGCCAGCGTCGACGGGCGACGGCGAGCTCTTCGTCTTCGCCGGTCACCGCCCGGCGGAGCGCTTCGGCGGGGCCGTACGCGGCGATCAGGGCGCCCGCGACCCCGTCACCGGGCTCCACCAGCACGCTCCAGACCACTCGCGCCCGCACGTCCGCGGTCGGCTCCCCCGCGCGGACGCTCTCGACCAGCCGCGCCACGGCGACACCGTCGGCCTGACCGGGGGCGCTCATGCGGCCGTCCCCCGCCGCAGGAGGAGCGCGCGGCCCATGTCGTCCATGTCGATCGCATCGTGACCCGCGAGGTCGGCGACGGTCCACGCCGCGCGGAGGATGCGGTCGTACCCGCGGAGGGTGATCGCCCCGCGCCGGAGCGCGGTGTCCAGCGGCGCGAGCACCTCGGCCCGCGGGGCCGCCGGCCCCCGCAGCCACGTGCCCGGCACGTCGGCGTTGCGTCGCCACGGTGTCGCCCGCCACCGCTGGGCGGCGCGGAACCGCGCGTCGACGACCGCCGTGCGCGCGGCGGCGGTCGAGACCACCCGGTCCTCGAGGTCGCGCCGCGCCGCGGACACCCGGCGCAGGCGGAGGTCGATGTCGATCCGGTCCAGCAGAGGGCCGGACAGCCGCCGCGTGTACCGCCGGATCGCACTCGGCGCGCACTCGCACCGCCCGCCGGGGACGTCGTACTGGCCGCACGGGCACGGGTTCGTCGCGATCACGAGTTGGAAGCGCGCGGGATACGTCGCACTCGACCCCGACCGGTGCACCTGGATGACGCCGTTCTCGAGCGGCTGGCGCAGCGCGTCGAGGACATGCGCCGGGAACTCGCCACCCTCGTCGAGGAAGAGCACCCCCTCGCTGGCGCGCGCGATCGCCCCCGGACGTATCACCCCCGACCCGCCGCCGATCAGCGCCGCCGCGCTGGCACCGTGATGGGGGCTTTCGAAGGGAGGCGTCCGCGACAGCCGGGTGACGCTCTCCCCCGCGAGCGATCGTACGGAGGCGACCGAGAGCGCGGCCTCGTCGTCCAGCTCGGGGAGGATGCCGGGGAGCCGGCGGGCGAGCATGGTCTTGCCCGCGCCGGGCGGTCCGCTCATCAGCAGATGGTGCCCTCCGGCCGCGGCGACGATCAACGCGTCGACCGCCTCGGACTGCCCCACCACGTCCGCCAGCTCGAGGGGCTCGTCGCTGTCGGTCGGCAGCGCCGAGGACGGGACCGCGGGCAGCTCCGGCGCGTCGCTGCGGCCGCCGTGCCAGCGGACGACGTCGGCGAGGCAGGTCGCCGCCAGCAGCTCCACACCGTCGACCAGCGCCGCCTCCGCCGCGTTCGCGGCGGGGACGACGACACGCCGCCGTCCCGCGCGCACGGCGGCGACGACCGACGGGAGGACGCCCGGCACGGGCCGCAGTCGTCCGTCGAGCCCGAGCTCGCCGACGTGGACGGTGTCCGCGACGCGGGCGGCATCCATCCCTCCGGTCGTGGCGAGGGCCGCGACGGCGATCGCCACGTCGAAGCCGGAGCCCCGTTTCGGCAGGCTCGCGGGCGACAGATTCACCGTCAGCCGGCGCTTGGGCAGCTCGAGGCCGCGGTTGCCGCACGCGTTGCGCACGCGGCGCCCCGCCTCGCCCAGCGCCTTGTCCGGGAGTCCGATGATCGTGAACTCCGGTGTCTGCGGAGATAGGTCCGCCTCCACCTCTACCATGTCGCCGCGCAGGCCGGACAGCGCCACCGCCCACGTCCGCGCCACGGTCACAGTGCGTCCTCGAGGTGTTCGAGGCGACCCGTCGCCGGATCGGCGCCCGTCACCGCGATGGCATCCAGCCGCAGACGGTGACCGCGCGCGGCCTCGGGATGCGCGGCGATCCAGGCGAGAGCGAGCCGCCAGAGACGATCCGCCTTGCGCCGGTCGATCGCCTCGAAGGGATGGCCGTAGTCCTCGCTCGTGCGCGTCTTGACCTCCACCACCGCGAGGACCCCGGGGGTCTCCGCGACGATGTCGATCTCGCCCTGGCTGCACCGCCAGTTGCGCTCGATGATCCGGTAGCCGCACGCCTCGAGGTGGGCGACGGCACGGTCCTCCCCGGCTCGGCCGAGGTCGTCTTTCGCTGCCATGCCGTGGAGCGTGTCAGCCGCACGCACCCGCCGTGGGGCGCCGACCCCGCAAATGGGGACGGATCCTGCAACTCCCCGTCTGGGGAGGAGAGATCAGTTGTCCAGCGACAGCTCTTCCGGGAGCTGGAAGTCGCGGCGCGACAGCTCCTCGACGTTGACGTCCTTGAACGTCAGCACGCGCACCGACTTCACGAAGCGGTCGGCGCGGTAGATGTCCCACACCCACACGTCGGACATCGAGATCTCGAAGTAGAAGTCGTGCTCGGTGTCGCGACGCACGACGTTGACGTCGTTCGCGAGATAGAACCGGCGCTCGGTCTCGATCACGTACTGGAACTGCTGAACGACGTCGCGATACTCGCGGTACAGGGCCAGTTCGAGTTCGCGGTCGTAATCCTCGAAGACGTCGTCATCCATGGTGCTCCCATCCTAGGCGCGGCACGCCCGGACGGATGCCGTTCGGGCCGCTGCACCGACCGCCCGGGCGCGTCGCGCGTCCGCACCGGCACGCCCGGTCGGACGTCAGAACAGCGTCGGCGCTGCGGCGATCGCCCACGAATGCCGGTGGTGCACGCTCATGCCGTGGTCGCGGATCGCCTCGCGGTGATCGAGACTCGCGTAGCCCTTGTTCCGGCACCACCCGTACGCGGGCAGATCGTCGTGCAGGCCCGTCATGATGTCATCGCGGGCGACCTTGGCGATGACGGATGCCGCGGCCGCGCTCGCGCAGTCCCGGTCGGCCTTGATGATCGGCCGCACCCGCAGCCCGGGCTCCCCGTGCGGGGTGATGTAGTCGTGGTTGCCGTCGAGGATGACCAGGGCGTCCTCGGGGACGATGCCGTGCGCGCGGAGGTCGGCGATGGCACGGACCGCAGCCAGTCCCAGCGCCCGGATGATGCCGATCTCGTCGATCTCCTCGGAGCTCGCGAACCCCACCGCGCTGGCCTGGACGAAGGCCGCCGCGCGTGCCGCCACCTCGGGCCGCCGCGCCTCGGGCACGAGCTTGGAGTCCCGCAGCCCCGCCGGCACCCGTTTGCGCGACCGTGTCGGGTCGATGACGGCGGCACCGACCGCGACCGGTCCCGCCAGCGCCCCACGGCCCACCTCGTCGAGGGCGATGACGAGCGCGTGCTCCTTCAACAGCTTGCGTTCGAGCGTCAGGGTCGGCTCGATCACGGCGCCGCCTCCGGCGCGGGCACCCCCGCGAAGACCTCGTGATGGAAGTCGATGAGACCGAGCCGAGAGAACGGCCAGGTGATGACGAACGCGCGACCCACGACGTTGTCGATCGGCACGAAGCCCTGCCCGGGCTGATCCTGGTTGTACCGCGAGTCGCGGGAGCTGTTGCGGTTGTCGCCGAGCACCCAGAGCGATCCCTCGGGGACCGTCACGTCGTACGGGACGGGGTCGGGAGCGGTGCTGCCCGGGGCGAGCTTGACGTAAGGCGTCTCGTCGATCGGGACGCCGTTCACCTCGGTCTGCCCGAGCGCGTTGCAGCAGACGACGTGGTCGCCGGGGGTGCCGATGACACGCTTGATGAGGTGGTCGTCGCTGTCCGGCGCCGAGAGGCCGACGAGCGAGAGGACCCAGTCGACGCCCTCCACCAGCGGCGGGCGCGGCGGCTGACCGGAGTTCGACGGCAGCCATCCGCCCGGGTCGCGGAACACGACCACGTCGCCGCGCCCGTATTCGCCGAAGCGCGGCGTCAGCTCGTCGACGAGGATGCGGTCCTTGATCATCAGGGTGTTCTCCATCGACGCGGACGGGATGTAGAACGACCGCACGACGAACGTCTTGACCAGGAACGACACGAGCAGCGCGATGACGACGATGACGAGCACGTCCCGCAGGAACACCGCCCATCCACGGCGACGCCGCGGTTCGGGGGCCAGCATCTCGGCATCCGAAGCCGACGCGGTCTGATCGCTCATGTGGTTCCTTCATCGGCGCGCCGAACGTCGGCGCGACCGCATGATCCAGGGTCGCACATCGACGCCCCGCGCCCCGACCACCGAGCCGGGAAATCACCTCGGAAGATCCCCGGATGCCACCACCTCTCGGGCGCCGGGGAGGCGGCATCCATCGGCCCGACGCGCCCGGGAACGACGAACGCCCCGCGGCCGGAGCCACGGGGCGTTCGAGAGGCGGGACTCAGCGGTCGCGCTTCTCCTTGATCTTGGCCTTCTTGCCGCGCAGCGAACGCAGGTAGTACAGCTTCGCGCGACGGACGTCACCGCGGGTCACGACCTCGATGTGGTCGATGACGGGGCTGTGGACGGGGAACGTGCGCTCCACGCCGACCTGGAAGCTGACCTTGCGGACGCAGAAGGTCTCGCGGACGCCATCGCCCGAGCGACCGATGACGACACCCTGGAAGACCTGGATGCGCGAGCGGTTGCCCTCGGTGATGTTGACGTGCACCTTGACGGTGTCACCGGGCGAGAAGGCGGGGATGTCGGAGCGGAGCGAAGCCGCGTCGACGGCGTCGAGGATCTGCATGATCGTCACTTCCTGCGACCGCCACAGGTCGATCGCACGATGATTGGGAAAAAGATGGATGCGTGCCCGAGCCGCGGAAGCGGCGGACTCCCCTGAGGCAGAGCCGGTCAGGGCACAAATGCCTATTCTGCCATGGCCGGGCACGGGGGCCAAACCGCGCGCCGAGCGCGCCCGTTCGCAGAGGGCCCCGCGCTCCCGGGGTCAGACGTCGCGACGCCCCTCGGGAACGACGATGACCTCGCCGTCGATGCGCGGGCGGGACCGCGGCTGCTCCCGGGTCGGCGGGATGTACCCCGTGCCGTCCGTCGTCCGGAGCACGGCCACCGTGCCGTCGCGCGCCTCCCGCCAGAGCGCCGTCAACGTCCACCAGAACAGTCCGAGGGCGCCGGCGACGGACAGCAGCAGGAGGGGGACGAAGGCACGGCCGTCGAAGAGGCCGAGGGCGACGATCACGAGGTGCCAGGCGCCGAAGAGGGCGACGTCCTTCCCGGACATCACCCCGAGCGTCCGCACGCTCGCCCGGGCCCGCGTCAGCAGGGCGAGGACGAGCTGCGTCAAGAACACCGACGGGACGGCGATGAACACCCACAGCAGCGCCCACGCGCTGCCGCCGCTGAACGCGATCCAGCCCACGAAGAGCCAGAGCGGCAGCACGAACGCGGCGGGGAACATCCAGCGGGTGAAGAGACGACGCAGCACCATGGGCTCAGCGTACGCGGCGCACCCCGGAGGCAGCCGTGAGAAGGCCCGGCGGGCGGCCCCTGCCTCGTGACGGGCCGAAGTCGGGGACAATGGGAGGTCGACGGAAGGAACTCCCCCATGATCGAACTGCGCACCCCCGCCGAGATCGACGCGATGCGCCCCGCGGGCCGCTTCGTCGCCGAGGTGCTGGCGACCCTGCGCGACGAGACCAAGGTGGGGACGAACCTGCTGCACCTGGACCGTCGCGCACACGAGATGATCCGCGCCGCCGGGGCGGAGTCCTGCTACATCGACTACCACCCGTCCTTCGGGGCGAGCCCGTTCGGCAAGGTGCTCTGCACCTCGGTCAACGACGCGGTGCTCCACGGCCTCCCGCACGACTACGTGCTGCGGGACGGCGACCTGGTGTCTCTCGACTTCGCGGCGTCCGTCGACGGGTGGGTCGCCGACTCGGCGGTCTCCTTCGTGGTCGGCACCCCGCGGGACGAGGACCTCGCCCTCATCGACACGACCCGGCGCGCCCTCGCCGCAGCGATCGACACGGCCACCGTCGGCCGCAAGATCGGCGACATCTCCGCGGCGATCGGCGACGTCGCCCACGCGGACGGCCTCTCCGTCAACCTCGACTTCGGCGGGCACGGCGTCGGGCGCACGATGCACGGCGACCCGCACGTGGCCAACGACGGCAAGGCCGGCCGCGGCTACCCGCTGCGCGCGGGGCTCGTCGTCGCGCTCGAGCCGTGGTTCCTGCAGACCACCGACAAGCTCGTCACGGACGCCGACGGCTGGACCCTGCGCAGCGCAGACGGCTCGCGCGGCGCGCACTCGGAGCACACCGTCGCGATCACCGCGGACGGGCCGCTCGTGCTCACGGACCGGTCGTTCCTCGGCGTCGACTGACGGAGGAGGAAGGATGCCACGGCCCCGGGGTCGCGGCATCCCCGCTGCCTCGTGGCGCGAAGCCGTCGACGCGGCACGCGCCGCGGGAAGCGGACGCGCGCCCGGAACGAGACGATCGTCCGGGCACGCCGTGCGACATCAGTCCGGCAGCAGGTCCGGCCGACGCGTGCGCGTGCGCTCGATCTGCTGCTCGCGGCGCCAGGTCGCGACCGCGCCGTGGTTGCCGCTGAGGAGCACCGGCGGCACCTCGCGGTCCCGCCACACGGCGGGCTTGGTGTACGACGGGTACTCGAGGAGGCCGTCCTCGTGCGACTCCTCGACGAGGCTCTCCGGGTTGCCGACGACACCGGGGATGAGGCGGCCGATGGCCTCGACCATGGCCATCACGGCCACCTCGCCGCCGTTCAGCACGTAGTCGCCGAGGCTGATGAGCCGGACCGGGCCGATCGTGGCGGCGTAGTCGAACACGCGCTCGTCGATGCCCTCGTAGCGCCCGCACCCGAAGACCAGATGCGACGCCGTCGACAGCTCCCGCGCCGTGGCCTGCGTGAAACGCTCCCCCGCGGGCGACGGGAAGATGACGACGGGCGGCTCGGCGGCATCCCGCGTCACGTCGTCCAGCGCCTCGCCCCAGGGCTCCGGCTTCATCACCATGCCGGCGCCCCCGCCGTACGGGGTGTCGTCCACGGTCCGGTGACGGTCGTGCGTGTAGGCGCGCAGGTCGTGCACGCGGACGTCGAGGAGCCCGCTCTGACGGGCCTTGCCGAGGAGGGAGACCTCGAGCGCGTCGAAGATGGTGGGGAAGATCGAGACGACGTCGATGCGCACGTCAGGCGCGTCCCGCCGCGTCGTCCGTGGAGTCCGCGGCCGCAGCCGCGTCCGGACGATCGTCGGAGGACGGGGTCTCGTCGTCGACGGCGTCCGGGGCGGGCTCGTCGTCGTCGTCGGACGGGATGTCCTCGAACAGACCCGTGGGGGGCGTCACGACGACGCGTCCGCCGGGGACGTCGACCTCGGGGACGATGGCGCTGACGAAGGGGACGAGCACCTCGCGGTCCTCGCCCTCACCGGTCGGACGCACGATGAGAAGGTCCTGAGCGGGGAAGTGGTCGACGCGCACGACGCGTCCCACGACCTGGCCATCGCGGACGACGTCGAGGCCGACCAGCTGGTGGTCGTACCAGGCGTCGTCCTCCGCGGGCGCGGTCTCGGTGTCCTGGTCGATCCAGAGGATCGCCTTGACGAGCTCCTCCGCCGCGGTGCGGTCGTCGACGCCCTCGAAGAAGGCGACGGGGTGCGAGTTCATCCACCGGAACTCGCGGACGGTCAGCGGGCGCCCGTGCCACGGGGAGGACTCGGGGACCTGCAGGGTGAACGTCGCCCCGGGCACGAAGCGGCCCTCGGGGTCGTCGGTGTACAGCTCCAGCTTGAAGGCGCCCTTCAGGCCGTGGGCCTTCACGAGGCGTCCGACGCGGAGCTGGGTCTTGGCGGGGCCGCCCCCGCCGGTGTCGCCGGCCGCCATCAGTCGTCCGCGACGTCGACGCGCACGCGGCGACCGTCGGCGAGAGCGGTGATGAGCGTGCGCAGCGCCTTGGCGGTGCGTCCGCCGCGCCCGATCACGCGACCCCGGTCATCGGGGTGCACGCGGACGACCAGGACGTCGCCGCGCGGCGACGAGCTGGTTCGGATGTCCACATCCTCGGGGTGATCGACGATCCCCTTGACGACGTGTTCGAGCGCGGCAGACAGCACGGGAATTACTCGGCCGAGGTCTCGGCGGCGTCCTCGGCGGGCGCGTCGGCGGCGGGCGTCTCGTCGGCCTTCTTCTCGGCCTTGGGCTTGACGACCGACTTCTTGGCGGAGTCGGCCTCGAACGCGGCCTTCGGCTCGCGGACCTTGACGGTGGACTTGGCGTCCTTCTCACCCTTGTGGGTGCCCCAGTCGCCGGTCAGCTTGAGGATGGCGCGCACCTGCTCGGTCGGCTGAGCGCCGACGCCGAGCCAGTACTGGGCGCGCTCCGAGTCGACCTCGATGAACGAGGGCTCCTCGGTGGGGTGGTACTTGCCGATCTCCTCGATCACACGACCATCGCGCTTGGTGCGCGAGTCGGCGACGACGATGCGGTAGTAGGGCGCACGGATCTTGCCGAGACGCTTGAGACGGATCTTGACAGCCACGATTTCTCCTGTGGTGGAAATGAACGAACCGGTCGCCTGGAGCGTGGGGTGCACACCCGGCGGAAGCTCAAAGAGGGGGCCCGACACTGGATAGAGGGTCGAGTAGCGGGTCCGACCCTCTATTCTGCCAGATCACCCGGCATGCCGCGTGACATCCGCGCCGCCGTGTCAGACTGACCGCATGGTGCTGCCGTTCGCCGCGTCCACGCGTTCCTCCGTGGGTCTGGAGTGGGAGCTGATGCTCGCCGACCGCGAGACGGGCGACCTGGTCCCCCGAGCCCCCGAGATCCTCGCCGAGGTGGAGGAGGCTACGACCCTCGAGCGGTTCACCGTCACGGGCGAGCTGCTGACGAACACGGTCGAGGTCACCAGCGGTGTGGGCACGACGGTCGCCGCCGCCGTCGACGACATCGCCGATGCCATCGGCGCGCTGCGTGCGGAGACCGAGCCCCGCGGCGTGGAGATCCTCTGCGCCGGCAGCCACCCCTTCGCGCAGTGGTACGACCAGGAGGTCACCGACAAGACGCGCTACCACACGCTCATCGAGCGCACCCAGTGGTGGGGACGCAACATGATGATCTGGGGTGTGCACGTGCACGTCGGCGTCGACGACGTCACGAAGGTCCTCCCGATCGTCAACGCGCTGACCGTCTACCTCCCCCACCTGCAGGCGCTGTCGGCATCCAGTCCTTTCTGGGCGGGCGAGCGCACCGGGTACGTCTCGAACCGCGCCCTCGTCTTCCAGCAGCTGCCCACGGCGGGTCTGCCGTGGCAGCTGAACGACTGGAGCGAGTTCGAGTCCTACCTCGACGACATGGTCCGCACGGGGGTCATGGCGGACGCCTCCGAGGTGCGATGGGACATCCGCCCCGCGCCGAAGTGGGGAACCGTCGAGATCCGGGCGTGCGACGGCATGTCGACCCTCCCCGAGCTCGCCGCCGTGGCCGCCCTGGCGCAGACGCTCGTCGAGCACTTCTCCCGGCTGCTGGACGAGGGGCGCGAGCTCCCCGGCATCCCGCCGTGGTACGCCCGCGAGAACAAGTGGCGCGCGGCGCGGTACGGGCTCGACGCCCGCGTCATCGTCGACCGGCAGGGGACGCAGGTCCCGGTCGTGGACCACCTGCGCGAGACCATGGAGGAGCTGGCCGACGTCGCGGTGGAGCTGAAGTGCGCCCGCGAGTTCGCCAGCCTCGAGACGATCCTCGCCACCGGCGGCAGCTCCGCCCGGCAGATCGCCGTCGCCGAGGCCGCGGACGGCGACCTCCACGCGGTCGTCCAGCACCTGATCCGGGAGTTCCGCGCCGGACCGACGCTGCGCGAGCACCTCGCCGCCCTCCGCGTCTGACGGACTCGCTGCCGACTCATAGCCGCGCGCCCCTAGGATCGCGCCATGACCGTCCGGCGTCCCCTCGTCGCCCTCTCCGCGGTACTCGTCGCAGCCCTGGCCGCCTGCGCGCCGCAGCCCGCCCCCGCACCCGCACCGACCCTCACGTTCTCCGCCGCCTCCCCCGCCCCGAACGCGAGCGCCACCACGCCGCCCCGCCTGCGCGTGGTCACCGTCGGCGACTCGCTCATGTCCGGCTTCGGTCTCGACCTCGGCCAGGCGTGGCCCGTGCTCCTGGCCGGTCGCGCCCATCTCTCGCTCACCAACCTCGCGTGCAGCGGCATGGGCTTCGTCGTCTCCGGCGACTGCGGCACGCCCTACGTCGGCTTCGCCCCCGCCCTGGCCGCGCTGCAGCCGGACCTCGTCATCATCGAGTCCTCCAGCAACGACTTCGGCGAGGACCCCGACGACATCGCCGCGGAGACCCTCACGACCGTCGAGGAGATGCAGGAGGCGGCCCCGAACGCGCGGCTGGTCGGCCTCAGCACGATCTGGAACGACGAGGACGACATGCCCGAGGAGGTGCACCTGACCTCGGACGCCCTCGCTGACGCGCTGGACCTCGTCGACGGCACCTACATCGACGTCGGGCAGCCGCTGGCGGGTCACCCGGACTGGATGCAGCCCGACGACGTGCACCCGACCGCGCGCGGCCAGAAGGCGATCGAGCAGACGGTCATGTCGCGGCTGCAGGCGGCCGGCGTGCTCCCCTGACGGGTCTCCCGGAAGGGATGCCGCCGGGCCCTCACCGGCACCCCGGGAGATCGCCGCCAGCCTCAGCGGTTCACCGAAGGGATGCCGCCGGCGCTCAGCCGCGGCCGAGGAGCTTCTGCAGCTCGGCGAGGTCCGCCTCGCTGGGCGCCGCCTGACCGCCGAGTCCGAAGCCCGAGCCGGTGGGCGCCGACGCGGCGACCCCGGCGTTCTCGGCCGCGCGCTTGGCGGGGTTGCCCGAGCGCGAACCCTTCGCCTTCTGCTGCTTGCCGCGCTTGGACGAGGCGCCGGGCTTGCCCCCGACGGGACCCATGCCGGGGATGTTGGGCACCCCGCCGCGCGCGACGGTCTTCATCATCTTGGCGGCCTGGTCGAAGCGCTGGACGAGCTGGTTGACGTCGGTGACGGTCATGCCCGAACCGCGGGCGATGCGCAGACGGCGCGAGCCGTTGAGGATCTTCGGGTTGCGGCGCTCGGCGAGCGTCATCGAGCGGATGATGGCCTCGGTGCGGTCGATCTCGCGCTCGTCGAAGTCCTCGAGCTGCTGCTTCATGCTCCCCATGCCCGGGAGCATCCCGAGCATCTTCTTCATGGAGCCCATCTTCTTCATCTGCTGCATCTGCTCGAGGAAGTCCTCGAGCGTGAACGTCTCGGTCGCGAGCTTCTCGGCGACCTTCATCGCCTCGGCCTCGTCGAACGCGTTCTGCGCCTGCTCGATCAGGGTGAGGATGTCACCGAGGTCGAGGATGCGGGATGCCATGCGGTCGGGGTGGAAGGGCTCGACGTCGTCGAGACCTTCTCCGGTGGACGCGAAGATGATGGGCCGGCCCGTGACGGAGGCGACCGAGAGCGCGGCACCACCGCGCGCGTCGCCATCGAGCTTCGACAGCACCACTCCGGTGAAGTCCACGCCGTCCTGGAAGGCCTTCGCCGTGTTCACGGCGTCCTGACCGATCATCGCGTCGATGACGAAGAGCACCTCATCGGGATGGGTCGCCTTGCGGATGTCGGAGGCCTGCTTCATGAGCTCGGCGTCGACGCCGAGGCGGCCGGCGGTGTCGATGATGACGATGTCGTGCTGCTGGCGGGTCGCGTGGGCGACGCCGTCGCGGGCGACCTTCACCGGGTCGCCGACGCCGTTGCCGGGCTCGGGCGCGTAGATCGCGGCACCGGCGCGCTCGGCGACGACCTGGAGCTGGTTGACGGCGTTCGGGCGCTGCAGGTCGCAGGCGACGAGGAGCGGCGTGTGGCCGTCCTTCTCGAGCATCTTGGCGAGCTTGCCCGCGAACGTCGTCTTGCCCGAGCCCTGGAGACCGGCGAGCAAGATGACGGTCGGCGGGTTCTTCGCGAACTGCAGACGGCGCTGCTGGCCGCCCAGGATGCCGATCAGCTCGTCGTTGACGATCTGCACGACCTGCTGCGCGGGGTTCAGGGCGCGGTTGACCTCGTCGCCGAGGGCGCGCTCGCGGACCGCGGCCGTGAACTCCTTGACCACCGGCAGGGCGACGTCGGCGTCGAGCAGGGCACGGCGGATCTCGCGTACCGTCCCGTCGACGTCGGCGGGCGTGAGCTGGCCCTTCTTCCGGAGATTGCGGAAGGTCTCTGTGAGCCGGTCGGAGAGGGTGCCGAAAGTCGCCATGATGAGACGAGTTTACGCGGGCGCGTCGTCCCCCGTCGCCCGCTCCCCCGTCGGCTCGCCGCCGTCCGACCGTGACGACGGCCGATGGCCGGGCTCGTCCCCCGGGACCCGCGCCCCGCGCTCGCGCGCCGGCATTGCGGCGGGGACCGCCTCGAGCGCCCGGGACAGCAGGGACTCGAGCATCGTGCGCCCGGCGCCGGCCACCGCCCACCGCTGGATGGCGGCCAGGACCGCGCCCCCGTAGGCGGCGCCGACGACGTCGGCGCGGAGCCCGTCCACGCCGGCGGCGCGGAGCCGCTCGGCGACGACGGCGGCGAGGCGGGCCTGACGCAGGGCGCCTTCCCGGAGGAGCTCCTCGACGACGCCCATGGCCTCCGCCTGACCGAAGGCCAGAGCGAGGCTGTCCGGCCGGAAGTCCTCGGCCAGCGCCTGGACGGCCGCGCGGACGGCGGCATCCGGATCCTCGTCGTCCTCCTCGTCGTCGCGCAGGCGCGTCGTCAGCGCGAGGATGCGCTGATCCAGACCGCCCCACAGCACGTCGGCCTTGCCGTCGAAGTAGTTGAAGAAGCTGGAGCGGCTGACGCCGGCGCGACGCGTGATGTCGGAGACGGAGGTCGCGTGGTAGCCGCGCTCCAGGAAGAGCTCGCAGGCCGCTTCGGACAGCACCTCGCGCGACGACGCGCGGGGACGCCCGCTCCGGGACTGGGTGGCCATGGCCTCAGCCTAGGACGCGGTCCGGCGTGTAATCTTGGACGCAATCCAAGAAGCGGTGGGAGCGTCCATGCTGGACATCGAACACGTGGGGTTCGCCCCCGACTACGTGCCGTATCTCGACGGCTGGGCGCTGCAGCGCGCGGTGCACGCGGACGTCGTGTCCGGTGATCGCCCCGACACGCTCCTGCTCCTCGAGCACGAGGCGGTCTACACGGCCGGCAAGCGCACCGAGGCGCACGAGCGACCGACCGACGGCACGCCCGTCGTCGACGTGGACCGCGGCGGCAAGATCACGTGGCACGGACCGGGCCAGCTGGTCGGCTACCCGGTCGTGCGCCTGCCCGAGCCCATCGACGTCGTCGCCCACGTCCGCCGGCTGGAGGGGCTGCTCATCGCCGCCCTGGCCGTGCACGGGGTCGACGGGTTCCGGGTCGACGGCCGCAGCGGAGTATGGGTCCGACGCCCCCTCGGCGTCGACAAGATCGCGGCGATCGGCGTCCGCGTCGAAAGAGGTGTGACCATGCACGGCTTCGCCGTCAACTGCGACAACTCCCTCGCCGGGTTCCGGCGCATCGTCCCCTGCGGGATCACGGATGCCGGGGTCACGACGATCAGCGAGGTCGTCGGCGCCGACGTGTCCCCCGTCGACGTCTCGTCGTCGATCGAGGGCCTCTTCACCGCCGAGTACGCGGCGGTGTCCGCATGAGCGCCTGCGGCACCCGCGGCGCCGGGGCCGAGCCGTCCACCGCCCCCAATGGCCGGAAGATGCTGCGCCTCGAGGTCCGCAACGCGCAGACCCCCATCGAGCGCAAGCCCGAGTGGATCAAGACGAAGGCCAGGCTCGGACCCGAGTACACCGCGCTCCAGAAGCTCGTGAAGAGCGAGGAGCTGCACACGGTGTGCCAGGAGGCCGGCTGCCCCAACATCTTCGAATGCTGGGAGGACCGCGAGGCGACGTTCCTCATCGGCGGCTCGCAGTGCACCCGCCGCTGCGACTTCTGCCAGATCGACACGGGCAAGCCCGCCGACTACGACACCGACGAGCCCCGCCGTGTCGCCGAGAGCGTCACCCGGATGCAGCTGCGGTACGCCACCGTCACCGGCGTCGCCCGCGACGATCTCCCCGACGAGGGCGCGTGGCTGCACGCCGAGACGGTCCGTCGCATCCACGCCGAGAACCCCGGCACGGGTGTCGAGATCCTCGCGACCGACTTCTCCGGCAACCCCGCGCACCTCGAGGAGGTCTTCTCGTCGCGCCCCGAGGTCTTCGCGCACAACGTCGAGACGGTGCCGCGCATCTTCAAGCGCATCCGTCCGGCCTTCCGGTACGAGCGCTCCCTCGGCGTCCTGACCGCGGCCCGCGAGGCGGGTCTGATCACCAAGTCGAATCTCATCCTCGGCATGGGCGAGGAGCCCGAAGAGGTCGTCCAGGCGCTGAACGACCTGCACGAGGCGGGCACCGACATCATCACGATCACGCAGTACCTGCGCCCCACGCCGCGCCACCTCCCGGTGCAGCGCTGGGTCAAGCCCGACGAGTTCGTCGAGTTCAAGGCGGAGGCGGAGCGGATCGGCTTCCTCGGCGTGCTGGCCGGGCCCCTGGTGCGCTCGTCGTACCGTGCCGGACGCCTGTGGGCGCAGTCGATGGTGTCGAAGGGGCGGGAGATCCCGCCGCACCTCGGTCACCTCGCGAAGGACATCGCCTCCGCCGACGCGGGCTTCGCCCAGGCCGTCTGAGTCACACGGGCCAGACGTAGGGCAGGTCGTCCGGGACGTCGCCGAACTTCGGACGGTAGAACGCGGCATCCTTCCGGATGAGGTTCGACCGGTGCGAGAGATGCAGGGCCGGGTCGCCGAGCCACGGCGGCAGGTCGAGGTCGTCCTGAGGGATGCCGTCGACCTCCGGTGCGAAGGGGAGGATCTTGTCCCGCACCGTGTCGGCCCGCCCCTCGGCGATCCAGGCATCGGTCATGACGAGACCGTAGGAGACCAGCGCCGGAAGGTGGCCGTCCCACATCTTCGCGGCGGGGTGGTGACGCCACCCGTGCCCGGGGACCGTGAGGGCCCGCAGCAGCTGAAACGTCTCCACGCGCTGCTTGCCGAGACGTCGGGAGTCCAGCGCCCGGGCGGACTCGACGAACGACGGGTACGGCAGGAAGGTCTGCACGTCAGTCGGCGCTCGTGACCGACTGCACCCGTCCGTCGGACGCCAGGTTGACGAGCAGCACCTCGTCGGTCGCATCGGGGTCCAGCGCGTACTCCAGGACGGCGAACGGGTCCGCGCCCCCGTGCTCGTCGGCGAGGATCGTCATGCTCACGAGCTGCAGGGCCTTGATCACGTCGATGTGGGTGTCGCCCGAGGCATCCACGAGGAGGTCCTCGAGCTCGTCGCCGAGGCTCGCCTGCTGCTGCAGGATGTACTCGGTCACCTCGCTCGTGCGGTCGTCGAGCTCGTTGACCATGGCGTTGCGGGCCGTGAGGTCGATGGCCTCCAGCGAGGACACCATGGCGGCGGCCACGTCGAGCGCGTCGATGGAGACGTCGTCCTGATCGGGGGCGGTCAGATCGACGGTCACGCTCTGGTCGCCGAACTCCACGTTCTCGGACCAGAAGATGGATCCGTCCGGGCCCGACTCGAGGAGTCCGAAGAAGTCGTGCTCGATCGCCATGGCCCTATAGAACCAGTCCCGGCGGCTCGGCGGTAGGCGACGCGCGCGCGGCCGCCCGTGCGATAAGAGGCTCAGTCGACGAGCGAGGCGGCGAACACGTGCGGGGTGAAACCCGTGAGGTCGTTGATGCCCTCGCCCTGTCCGAGGAGCTTGACCGGGATGCCGGTGCGCTCCTGCACCGCCAGGACGAAGCCGCCGCGGGCCGATCCGTCCAGCTTCGTGAGCACCAGTCCGGTGACCCCCGCGCTGTCGAGGAAGGCCTGGGCCTGCATGAGGCCGTTCTGCCCGGTGGTGGCGTCGAGGACGAGGAGCACCTCGGCGATGGGCGACTGCTTCTCGATGACGCGCTTGATCTTGCCCAGCTCGTCCATCAGGCCGCCCTTGGTGTGGAGGCGCCCGGCGGTGTCGATGAGCACGATCTCGGTGTTCGTCTCCTTGGCGTAGGCGACGGTCTGGAACGCCACGGAGGCCGGGTCCTGGCCCTCCTGCTGCGGGCGGACGATGGTCGCTCCCCCGCGCTCGGCCCACGTGGCGAGCTGGTCGACGGCGGCGGCGCGGAAGGTGTCCGCCGCGCCGACGACGACGGTGCGGCCGTAGCGCTGCAGGAACTTGGCGAACTTGCCGATCGTCGTGGTCTTGCCGACGCCGTTGACGCCGACCACGAGCACGACCGCCGGGCGGTCGGTGAGGCGGAGCGTCGTGTCGAACTTGGCGAAGTGCTCCTCGAGCGTCTCGCGCAGCATGCGTTGGAGATCACGGGGGTCGGTCGTACGGTAGCGGTCGACCTTCTCGCGCAGCTCGTCCACGATGCGCTCGGTGACGTCGGGACCGAAGTCGGCGGTGATGAGCGCCGTCTCGAGATCGTCCCAGGTGTTCTCGTCGATCGTGGGCTTGACGAACAGTCCGCGCAGGGCGCGGCCGAGCGACCAGGAGTTCTCCGCCATCCCGTCAGTTTACGGGGGCGGGCTCCCTCGCCGGTTCGCGGGCGGCGCGGTCGCCGACCCGCTGCCCTACGACCGCCGACACCCCGTCCTGCCGCATCGAGACGCCGTAGAGCGCGTCCGCGATCTCCATCGTGCGCTTCTGGTGCGTGATGACGAGCAGTTGGCTGCTCTCGCGGAGCTTCTCGAACACCCCGAGCAGGCGGCCGAGGTTCGCGTCGTCGAGGGCCGCCTCGACCTCGTCGAGGATGTAGAACGGGCTGGGCCGCGCCGTGAAGATGGCGGTCAGGAACGCCACGGCCGCGAGCGACCGCTCCCCGCCGGAGAGGAGAGACAGACGCTCGATCTTCTTGCCGACGGGGCGCACCGACACGTCGATGCCCGTGGTCAGCGGCGACGCCGGGTCGGTGAGGGCGATGCTGCCGGTGCCGCCGGGGAAGAGGATCGGGAAGATCTCGGTGAAGGCGGCGCGGGTGTCCTCGAACGCGGCGAGGAAGATCGTCTGCATGCGCTCGTCGAGGTCCTCGATGATCGTCAGGAGGTCGGTGCGCGTCTGCTGCAGGTCCGCGAGCTGTTCGGTGAGGAACGCGTGCCGCTGCTCCAGCGCGGCGAACTCCTCGAGCGCGAGCGGGTTCACGCGGCCGAGCTGCGCGAGCGTGCGCTCCGCGTCCTGGAGCCGGCGCCGCTGCCCGGCGCGGTCGTACGCGACGGGCTCCTCGCCCTCGACGCAGCTGGGGACCGGCTGGTCGGGCGCGTACTCGGAGACGAGGACGTCCTCGTCGAGAGCCAGCTCGGACTGCACCCGTTCCAGCAGGCTCGTGACGTGCAGGCGCTTCTCGTGCATCTCCAGCTCGAGTCCGTGCACGCTCTCGGTCAGCTGCGCGAGGCGCGTGCGCACCGCCGTCTCGTCCGTCCGCGCGCGGGCGAGGTCGGCGGTCACCGCGGAGCGGGCCGACTCGGCGGCGGCCAGCTCGACACGGGCCCGGCTGACGGAGCGGTCGACGGAGTCGAGCAGCATCGGCAGGGCGCCGGCCACCTCCGCGGCGACGTCGCGCTGCGCCCGGCGGATCACGGCGCGGCGGGCGGCCTCCTGTGCGGCGGCCTCCTCGCGCTCGCGCTGCGCTTCGAGCTGACGGATTTGATCGCCGCCCGCACGGACGCGCTCCCGCAGCGTCTCGACCTCCAGTCGCGCCCGCACCTCGAGCTCCCGCGCGGTCTCGAGCTCGGCGAGCAGGCCGTCCCGAGCGGACACGTCCAGGAGCGGACGCGGCTTCTCCTGCGCCCGGACGAGGTCGTCATCGGCGACGCGGGCGGCGTCCTCCGCTTCGGCGACGGCCGCCGCAGCCTGAGCGAGCCCTGTCGCCAGACGGTCGCACTCCGCCACGGCGGCCTCGTGACGGACCGTGACGCGATTGACCGTCTCGGCCTGGGCGGCGATGGCGGCGTCGTGCGCGCGCAGCGTGGCCAGCGCCTCCTTGGCCTGCTGGCGGGCGTCCCCGAGCGCGCGCGTCCGCTCCGCGAGCGCCTCCCGCAGGGAGTCCGCGACCACGACGATCTCGGCGAGGCGCTCCGCCGCGCCGTCGCGTTCGGCCGCGAGCTCGAGCCGGGAACGCCCCGAGCCCGACCCGGCGCGCACCGTGTGCGCCGTCAGCACCTCGCCGTCGCGCGTGACCAGGGTCGTGCCGGCGGGGGCGCCGATCAGGGACGGCAGCGCGGCCTCGGCGGCATCCAGGTCCTCCACGATGAGGACGAGGGACAGGATGCCGCGCACCCCGGGCGGCGCGGACACCACCTCGGTCGCGGGCACGGCGCCCGGCAGCGAGACCTCCGCACCGGGAACCGTCGCGTCGGCGACGGCGATCTCGACGAGACCGAGGTCGCCGCCGCGGGCCGTGCGGGCCGCCGTGAACGCGGCGGGCGCGTCGTCCACCAGCAGCCCCTCTGCGAGCGAGCCGAGGGCGGCGGCCACGGCCGCCTCGTAGCCCGCGGTGACCTTGATGGCGTCGGACACGAGTCCGCGGACGCCGGTGCCACCCGCTGCGACGAGGTCGGCGGCGGCGTTGCGGACGTCGAGGGCGCGGCCGAGGGCCGTCGTCTGGGCCGTGAGGGCGTCGCGTTCGCGTTCCGCCGCGTGCAGCCGTTCCCGCAGCGCGGCGACCTCGGTCTCCGCCTCCGCCGTGTCGCGCTGGGCGCGGTCGTAGGCGGCGGCGTGGGTCGCCGACTCCCCCTCCGCGGACAGCTCCGGGTCGAGGTCGGCGCGCGCCTGCTCCGCTTCGTCGCGCCGGGCCAGCGCCGCGTCCAGCGCGCGCTGCTGACGGTCCACGCCGGCGCGCAGAGCGGCGAGGGTGGATTGCGCCGCCTCGGCTCGACCGCGCAGCGTCTGCACGGCCATGTCGTGCGCCGAGACGAGTGCGCTCTGCGCGGCGATCTCCGTGTCGAGCGCGTCGAGATCGACCCGTGCGCGCGCGACCCGGCGGGCGGCGTCGGCCGCGGCATCCTGGGCCTGTCCGATCACGCCCGCGACGGCGTCGACCTCCGCGCGCGCGTCGTCGATCGTGGCGGTGGAGACGGTCGGCGCGTATGCCCGCTCACCGCCATCGTCCGCGAGCAGGGCCAGCCGCTGCCCGGCGAGGCTGTAGAGACCGCGCAGGCGCTCCTGCACCTGCTCGAGGGCGAACGTCACGCGGCGGGCCTCGTCGACGGCCTCGGACCGCTGCTCGTCCTCCAGCCGTTCGACCCGCTGACGGAGCGCGTCCGCCTGATCCTGCAGCACGAGGCGTTCGGCGTGGCGCTCGTGCTCCGCGCCGGCGGCGTCCGCGAGCTCCCGCCGCAGGCGCACGAGGTCGTCGGCGAACAGCCGGGCCTTGGCGTCGCGGACGACGGCGGCGATCGTCGCGGCCTCGCGGGCGATCTCGGCCTGCTTGCCCAGCGGCTTCAGCTGTCGCCGCAGCTCCCCGGCGAGATCGCTCAGGCGGGTGAGGTTGGTCTCCATCGCCTCGAGCTTGCGGAGCGTCTTCTCCTTGCGACGACGGTGCTTCAGGATGCCGGCGGCCTCTTCGATGAAGCCGCGTCGGTCCTCCGCGGTGGCCTGCAGCACCGTGTCGAGACGCCCCTGGCCGATGATGACGTGCATCTCGCGGCCGAGCCCGCTGTCGCTGAGCAGCTCCTGCACGTCGAGCAGCCGGCACGTCTGCCCGTTGATGGCGTATTCGCTGGCGCCGGTGCGGAACAGCGTGCGGCTGATCGTCACCTCGGAGTAGTCGATCGGAAGGGCGCCGTCAGCGTTGTCGATCGTCAGCTGCACCTCGGCCCGGCCGAGGGGACCGCGGGTGGACGTCCCGGCGAAGATGACGTCCTCCATCTTGCCGCCGCGCAGGGTCTTGGCCCCCTGCTCGCCCATCACCCACGCCAGCGCGTCGACGACGTTGGACTTGCCGGAGCCGTTGGGCCCCACAATGCAGGTGACACCCGGTTCGAGCGCGAACGTGGTCGACTGCGCGAAGGACTTGAAGCCCTTGAGCGTCACGCTCTTCAGGTGCATGTGCACGCGCCTTCCGGACGGGTGGATTACCGCCTCACGGTACCCGAACGGGCGCTTCCGGCCGGTTCGCCACCCCGCTCGGCGGTGCCGGCTCCGGGCCGCGGCGCGCCCGGGAGATCCTTGTTTCTGAATGAATGCTTGACTTTCGCTGTGAGCCTTCGCTAGCGTCGGGGGTCGCAACAGCCTCGGAAGGAGGTCACCCCATGATTCGCTTCACCCCAGAGTTCGCCGCCGTCGGCATGCTCGCCGTTGCCACGCGTGCGGGAGTGACCCTCACCGTCGGGCTGTCCGCTCGCCGAGCCGGCTGACCGCCGCGTCGAGACGACCCCGTCGTCTCCGCCCGTCATCCCGCCACCGCTCCGCGCGGTGACCGGTCGTCCCGCCGCATCCTCGCGGCGCCCCGCCCTCCGCGGAGGACGGACGCAGCGGCCCTCCTTTCTCGTCCCTCGGCGTCGCCGTCGAGCGACCTCCTCTCGCCGACCTTCCGGAGAACACCATGAACACCACGCTCTCGCGTGTCCAGGCCGTCCTGGCCGAACCCCCTGTCGCCGACCTGCCCCCGATGCGGAGCCTGTCGGTGGCGCACCGCCTCGCGCTGCGCGTCAGCGTCTGGCTGCTGCTGCGCACCGTCCGCCGCGTGCGGTCGGTCGCCGCCAGCGAGGCCCTCCTCCGCGCGCGGCGGAACGCCGTCGCCGAGGAGCAGCGGCGTCTTGCCTGGGAACGGGCGGCGCTGCTGACCCGTCCGCGCAGCTGACCCGCGGGGCGGGGGACGTCTCCCCCGCCCCGCCCCCTCCCTCGACGGCGACGCCACGGCCCGTCGAGTCCCCTCCCTCCGACGGACACGGCATCGCCCACTCCCCTCGAGATCGAAAGACGCATCATGAGCACCCACCACACCCCGCCCGGCCTCGAGCTGCGGCCCCTCCGCATCCCGGCATCCATCGACGATCCGGATGCCGCCGACTTCCGCGAGATGACGCGCATCCGCAACCTCGTGTACGCCGAGGTCTCCGGGCACGACGACCACCGGATGCCGGCGGACGAGCTCCTGCCCGCGTATCAGCCCGACCCGTCCGCACGGCGTTTCAGCTGGATGGTCGTCCTGGATGGGGAGGTCGTCGGCCGTGCCGGGCTCGACCTGCCGCTGGAGGAGGGCGCCCGGTCCGGCCACTGGCTCGTCGAACTGCGCCGCTCCGTCTGGGGTCGTGGCATCGGACGCGCCGCCCTCGCCCTCATCGAACGCACCGCGCGCGACCAGGGGCGCACCGTGCTCTCCTCGTGGGCGGAGCACCCGGCCGCGGACGGGCCGCAACTGACCGCGCCGACCGGCTTCGGCGCGGTGCCGCGCGATCACGCGGCCCGGTTCTTCGAGGCGTCCGGCAACACCCTCGAGCAGATCGTGCGCGTGAGCGTGCTCGACCTCGGCGGGTGCGAGCCGCACCTGCGGCGGCTGCTCGCCGCGGCCGAGGAGGCCGCCGCCGGGTACCGGGTCGTGCAGTGGACGCTGCCGACGCCGGACGAGTTCGTCGACGGGTACGCCGCGATGAAGGCGCGCATGGTGACGGACGCCCCCAGTGCCGACCTCGAATACGACGAGGAGGTCTGGGATGCCGCCCGGCTGCGCCGCTTCGAGCGGACGTACCTCGACGCCGGACGCCACCTCCTCGTGACGGCCGCCCAGCACGTGGACAGCGGCGAGCTCGCCGCGTTCAACGAGCTGGTCGTCGGCAAGGACCGTACGGGCATCACCCACCAGGAGGACACGCTCGTCGTCGCCGCCCACCGCGGTCACCGCCTCGGCATGCTCGTCAAGTGCGCCGGCCTGCTCGCCTGGCGGGACGTCGCGCCGGACTCCACCCGGGTGATGACCTACAACGCGGAGGAGAACCGCCCCATGCTCTCGATCAACGAGGAGATCGGCTTCCGCCCGGTGTCCTACGAGGGCGCGTGGAAGAAGGTCCTCAGCTGAGCGCCGGGACCCGCCGCGGGCACGCGCGCGGGTCCCGACGGGTCAGCGGACGCGCTGGCAGCGCGGGCAGAAGTGCGACGACCGGTTCATGAACGAGACGCGGACGATGGGCCGCCCGCATCGCGGGCAGGGCTGACCGGTCCGCCCGTAGGCGTTGAGCGAGTGCGCGAAGTACCCGGCCTGGCCGTTGACGTTCACGTACTGCGCGTCGAAGCTCGTCCCTCCCTCGGCGAGGGCCTTCTCGAGCACGGCCTGCACCTCGGCGAGCAGACGGTTCACCGCGCGGGTCGGGAGAGTGGATGCCGCCGTCTCGGGGTGGATGCGCGCGGCCCACAACGATTCGTCGGCGTAGATGTTGCCGATGCCGCTCGCGGCCGTCTGGTCGAGCAGCACTCGCTTGATTCCGGACGAGGTGCGGGCGAGGCGGCGGCGGAACGCCGCGGCGTCGAACGCGGGGTCGAGCGGATCGCGGCCGATGTGCGCGACCTGTGTCGGCACGACGGGCAGCGCCGACCCGCGACCGCCCGCGGCGCGGTCGGGGGTGGCGACGAGGTCGTCGACCGCGAGGGAGCCGAACGTGCGCTGGTCCGCGAAGACGACCGAGAGCGGGCCGTGCTCCGGGTGCTCCACATCGAGGCGGATCCGCTCGTGGCGCTCCGGCGGGGCGCCGGGGACGCGCAGCAGCATCTGCCCGCTCATCCCCAGATGCGTCACGATCGCCTCGTCGGGAGTCGACGGGTCAGCCGCATCCGCCGCGAGCGGCATCCACAGGAACTTGCCCCGCCGCACGGCCGCGACGATCCGCCGTCCGGTCAGCTCGGTCTCGAAGTGCTCGGGCGTGCCGCTGTGGCGGGTGAGCGCGCGGGCGTCGCGCACGTCGACGGAGGTGATGAGGGCGCCCGTGACCGCGGGCTCGAGACCGGCGCGGACGACCTCGACCTCGGGCAGCTCAGGCACGGGCGTCGAGCTCGCGCCACGCCGCCAGGGCGGCCGCCATCTCCGCCTGCTTCTTGCTCGAGCCGATCCCCTGGGTGCGGACGTCGCCGACGGTCACCGTCGCGGTGAAGCGCCGGTCGTGGTCGGGACCGGTTGCCTCGACCGCATAGCCCGGGGCCGCGAGTCCGTGTCGGGCCGCGATCTCCTGCAGGCTCGTCTTCGGGTCCATCGCGGCGCCGTAGCGGTCGGGGTCCTCGAGCAGGGGCTCGACGAGTCGCAGCACGAGCGCGGTCGCCGCCTCCGGCCCCGCCGAGAGATAGGTCGCGCCGAAGACGGCCTCCATGGTGTCCGCGAGGATCGAGTCCTTGTCGCGGCCCCCGGTCAGGTCCTCGCCACGCCCCAGGCGCACGTGCGCCCCGAGACCGATGCCACGGGCGACCTCGGCGAGGGCCACGGTCGAGACGACGCTCGCCCGGCGCTTGGCGAGGCTGCCCTCGTCGAGCTCGGGATGCCGCGTGAAGAGGCGCACCGTCACCGCCTGGCCGAGCACC
Organism: Microbacterium sp. HMH0099; assembly: GCF_049384025.1. Taxonomy (NCBI): domain Bacteria; kingdom Bacillati; phylum Actinomycetota; class Actinomycetes; order Micrococcales; family Microbacteriaceae; genus Microbacterium; species Microbacterium sp. HMH0099. Next base: position 57,730 of record NZ_JBMRJR010000002.1, read on the forward strand.
GAGTCGCCGAGGAACTCGAGGCGCTCGTTGTGCGGGATCGCTCCGTGCTCGTAGGCGTAGGACCGGTGCGTCAGGGCAAGAGAAAGAAGCTCGGGGTCGATATCGACCCCGAGCTTCTCGGTGAGCGTTCGCCGCCCGACGGAGTTTCGCGTCACGGAACGCGGATCAGACGTCGGCGACCTTGCGGCCCTTGTACTCGAGGAACAGCTCGGTGCCCTGCGAGTCGGTGACGACCTTGGCCTGGTGCGGGCGGCTGTAGACGACCTTGCCGTTCTCGATGGTCTTGACCAGCGCAGGCGCCTCGGCCTTCCACTGCGCGCGGCGCGAGCGGGTGTTCGAGCGGGAGACCTTCCGCTTCGGGGGGTTACCTGCCATGACTAGCTCTTCTCTGTCTTGGGGGCGGCGCGGAGCGCATCGCCGTCGTCTGGGGTGAACTGCTGGAGCGCTGCCCACCGAGGATCGACGGGCGTCTGCTCCGTGTCGCCGGCGCTCTCCGTCAGCCTCTCACCCGTGTTCGGGTCGAGCCCGGGGCAATTCGGCTGACACACCGGCTGGAACGGAAGCGAGAGGACGATGGCGTCCCGGACCAGATTTTCAAGATCCACGTGGTCGTCTTGAACGTCGAAGTCGTTCGCTTCGTCCCCAGGATACGTGAAAAGTTCCTGGAACTCGACTTCGACAGGCTCTTCGATGTCGGTCAGACAGCGCCCGCACACGCCCACGGCGGTCGTGTCGACGGTGCCGGAGACGAGGATGCCCTCGTGCACGGACTCGAGCCGCACGTCGATCTCGAGCGGTTCGGCCTCGGGGACGGACACCAGACCCTCGCCCCACTTCTCGGGGGCGGGGATCTCGAGCTCGTGCTCGCGCATCTCACCCGGCTTGCGGACGATGTCGCGCACGGGGAGCTGGAAAGGGCCGGGTCGGTGGGTTCTCACGGTCGTCCATGCTACCCGCGCCCTCCGGCACGCGGGCCGGGTCAGAGGCCGCGCGACCCCGTGTCGAGGAAGCGCGAGACCGCCGGCGGCACGTACGGCGACACGTCGCCGCCGAGCCCCGCCACCTGCCGCACCAGCGAGCTGGAGACCAGCGCGTGCGCGGGGTCGGGCAGCAGGAACACCGTCTCGACGTGCGCGAGGTCGCGGTTGACGATCGCCATCGGCGTCTCGTACGCCACGTCGACCTGCGACCGGATGCCCTTCACGAGCACCTGCGCCCCGACGTCGGTGGCGTAGTCGACGAGCAGCCCCACGCTCCATGACGCGACGACGACGTCGCCCTCGACGCCCGCCTCGGCGATGGACTGCTCCAGCAGCGCCTGACGCTGCGCGATCGGCAGCATCGCCTCTTTGCCGGGGTTGTGCACGACGAGGACGTGCAGCTGGTCGAAGAGGGACGCGGCACGACGGATGACGTCGAGGTGGCCGAGGGTGGGCGGGTCGAACGAGCCGGGCACCACAGCGATCCGCGGATTCATGGATTCAGCCTACCGAGGGCCGCGGCGGTCACGACTTGGCGAGGGCCGCACGTTCTTCCACGCCGACACGGCGCTCCAGCGCCGCCGCCAGACCCGCATGCCGCTGCAGGGCGGGGTCGTCGTCGAGCACCCGCTCGGCCTCCGCCCGGGCCTCCGTGATGAGGGCGGCGTCCGTGACGACGCGCAGCATGCGGAGCGAGGACCGGGCGCCCGACTGCCGGTCTCCCAGCACGTCGCCCTCGCCGCGCAGCTCGAGATCGACCTCGGCGAGCTCGAAGCCGTCCAGCGTGCGTGCGACGGCATCGACGCGGGCGCGGGACGAGGACCCGGGCGAGGCCTCGGTCACGAGGAGGCAGAGCCCCGGGAGGCCGCCACGGCCGACGCGACCGCGCAGCTGGTGGAGCTGCGAGACCCCGAACCGGTCCGCCTCGAGGATGACCATGGTCGAGGCGTTGGGCACGTCGACGCCGACCTCGATCACCGTCGTGGCGACGAGCACGTCGATGTCGCCGCGAGCGAACGCCTGCATGACCGCGTCCTTCTGATCGGCGGGCATCTTGCCGTGCAGGACCTCGACGCGGATGTCGGCGAACTGCGACAGGCGCGACAGCAGCTCGGCCACCTGCACGACCCCCCAGCGCGTCCGCGCGGGCTCGGCGGATCCCGCGGACGCGGGAGGGGATGCCACCGGCTCATCGCCCACCTCGTCCGAGGTCAGCTGCTCGGCGTCGATGGCCGCGCACACGACGAACGCCTGGCGCGACTGCGCGACCTCCTCCGCCACGCGGTCCCACACCCGCGCGAACCACCCCGGCTTCTCTGCGAGCGGGGCGACGAACGTCGAGATGCCCGCGCGGCCCGCCGGCATCGTGCGGATCGTCGAGACGTCGAGGTCGCCGAACATCGTCATGGCGACCGTGCGCGGGATGGGGGTCGCCGTGAGCACGAGCGTGTGCGGCGAGTCGCCCTTCGAGCGCAGCGCCTCGCGCTGGTCCACCCCGAAGCGGTGCTGCTCGTCCACGACGACGAGCCCGAGGTCGGCGAACGTCGTCGTGGAGCTCAGCAGCGCGTGCGTGCCGACGACGATGCGGGCCTGCCCCGAGGCCACGCGCAGGGCGGCCTTCCGCCGCTCGGCGGCGGGGAGCTGACCCGTGAGGAGCGTGGGCATGAGCTCCGGCGCCAGCTGCGGGCCCAGGGAGCGGGCGATCGAGCGCACGTGCTGGGCCGCCAGCACCTCGGTCGGGGCGATGAGCGCGGACTGCCCGCCGGACTCGGCGACCTGCAGCATCGCCCGCAGCGCCACCAGCGTCTTGCCCGAGCCGACCTCGCCCTGCACCAGCCGGTTCATCGGCCACTCCCCGACGAGGTCGCGGGCGATGCGCTCGCCCACGTCGGCCTGGTCGGGCGTGAGCGCGAACGGCAGCGCCGCGTCGAAGCGCTCGCGCAGACCGCCCGGCGCCGCGGGACGCTTCGCCGCCGACAGGGCGCGGACGAACTGCCGCTGCTGCAGCAGCGCGGTCTGCAGGACGAAGGCCTCCTGCCAGCGGAGGGTGTCGACGGCCGGGCCGATCTCGTCGTCGTGCTCCGGGCGGTGAATGTGCTCGAGCGCGGTGCGTGCGGACAGCAGACCGTGACGGCGGCGCAGGGCCTCGGGCAGCGGGTCGTCGATCTCGCCGAGCCCGTCGAGGACGAGCGAGATCGTCTTCTGCACGAGGGTGCTGGGGATGCTGCTGGTCGCGGGGTAGATGGGGATCGGGCGCTTGGCGTTGACCTCCGCCTCGGCCCGCGCCTCGGCCAGGTCGTCGAACAGCTCGTAGTCGGGATGCGTCAGCTGCGTCTGGCGCCGGTACTCGCCGACCTTCCCCGAGAAGATGCCCCGGCGCCCGGGCGTGAGGTCCTTCAGACGCCAGGACTGGTTGAAGAAGGTCAGCGACATGCGTCCGTCGCCGTCGCTGATGACGACCTCGAGCAGGGAGCCGCGGCGGTTCTGCATGCGGCGCTCGGTCGCGCTGACCACCTCGGCGACGATCGTCACCGGCTCGCCCAGCGGCAACGAGGCGATGGGCGTGAGCTCCCCCCGCCGCGCGTACCGGCGCGGATAGTGCTCGAGCAGCTCGCCGACGGTCTTCGTGCCGAAGGCCTTGTCGAACGCCGTGGCGGTCTTGCCGCCGACCGCGCCGTCGAGGCGCGAGGAGAGGGAGAGGCCCGGCATGCCCTCGAGTCTAGGCACCGGGTCGGACACGCCGTTTGTAGGCTGGGACGGTGACCCGCATCATCTCCGGCCGCGCCGGCGGCACGGTCCTCGACGTCCCGGCCAAGGGCACGCGCCCCACGAGCGACCGCGTCCGCGAGTCCCTCTTCGGCGCGTTGGAGTCGGCCGGCCTCCTCGACGGCGCCCGGGTCGCGGACCTGTACGCGGGATCGGGCGCGCTGGGGCTGGAGAGCCTGAGTCGCGGCGCCGCCTCGGCGGACCTCGTCGAGCTGTCGGGGCCGGCCGCGGGACTCATCCGGCGCAACGCCGCCCGCGTCGGCGCCGCGGGGGTGTCCGCCCGCGCGTCCGTTCACCGCGCGAACGTCACCGCCTACCTCACCTCCGTCGAGGCGGAGTGGGACCTCGTGTTCCTCGATCCGCCCTACGACCTCGCCGACGCGGACCTCACCCGGGCCCTCACCGCACTCGCCCCGCACCTCTCCCCCGACGCGGTCGTCGTCGTGGAGCGGTCCACGCGCTCCGGCGCTCCGGACTGGGCCGCAGCCGGGCTCGTCGCCGAGCGTGACCGCGCCTACGGCGACACGACGATGTGGTGGGGCGGCCTGCCCGCCTAGCCGCGGCCGGCGTCCCAGTCCCGGTACGGGTCCCATCCCCCGCGCCCGGTGTACGGCGTGCCGTCGACGACGAGCGGCGCACGGCCGCGCTCCTCGACGACGCCGATGCGCCGGCCCGCCCCCGCCGCTCCGGGCGGGAACGTGACGAGGAACCCGTGGTCCTCGCCGCCCTGCAGCGCCTGTCCAGGGTCGTCGCCGAGCGCGGCCGCGTCCAGCGCGACGGTGACCCCGGACGCCTCGGCGAGCCGGGTGGCATCCAGGGCGAGACCGTCCGAGATGTCCATCATGGCCGTCGCGCCGGCGGCGGCCGCGGCGAGAGCCTCCGCGATGGGCGGACGCGGACGCAGCTGACGGTCCAACGCCCGCTCGTCCCCGGGCGACAGTTCCGCGCGGGCGTCGGGCGTCACCGGGACCGGCGCGCCGGTGGCATCCGTGAACCTCTCGAAGAGCATGCGGAGACCGCGATCCGCCTCGCCGAGCTCCCCCACCACGTGCACGGCGTCACCGGGACGCGCGCCCGAGCGCAGGACGGGTACGCGCCCGTCGAGGCTCCCCAGGGCGGTGACGGCGATCGTCAGCGTGTCCGAGACGGTGAGGTCGCCGCCCTCGACCGCGCAGCCGGGCGCGAGCTCGGCGCAGGCCGCGGCCAGCCCGTCGGCGAAGAGGCGCACGAACGACAGCGGGGTGTCGTCCGGCAGGGCGAGGGCGACGAGGAGCGCGATAGGACGGGCGCCCATCGCCGCGACGTCCGAGAGATTGACCGCGGCCGCCTTGAATCCGAGGTCGAACGGCGACGACCACGCCAGACGGAAGTCGGGGCCGTGCACGAGCGTGTCGGTCGTCGCGACGACGCGGCCGTCGGGCACGGCGAGCACCGCGGCGTCGTCCCCGGGGCCCACCGGCGCCGTCGACGGAGGAAGGCGGTCCAGGATGCCGCGGAGGATCTGCCCCTCGGACAGCTCTCCCACGGTCGGCTCGGCGTCGGTCACCGTCCCACGCTATTAGCCTGGAACGGTGTCCCGCTCCTCCCGCGCCCTCGCGCTGCTCTCCGCCGCCGTCCTGATCCCCGGACTGGCCTCCTGCAGCGCCGCGACGGTGTCGATGGAGCCCGCGCGCCTGGCGAACGACCCGGCGTGCGCCGAGATCGTCTCGCGACTGCCCGACTCGCTGTCGGGGCAGGAGCGCCGGTGGACGGACGCCCAGGGCACCGGCGCGTGGGGGTCGCCCACGAGCGTCCTGATGACCTGCGGTCTCGAGGACCCGGCCCCGTCGACCCTGCCGTGCCGGGACTTCGAGGGCGTCGACTGGCTGGTCGACGAGTCCCAGGCCGAGGACGACCGGTACACGATCACGACCTTCGGGCGCTCCCCCGCGGTCCAGGTGTTCTTCGACTACCAGACGGTCTCCAGCGCCGACGTCGCACAGGCGCTCGGGTCCCTCGTGCAGCGCTACACCGCCGACACCGGTCGCTCCTGCACGGCGCGTCCGGGCGAGGAGGCGACGCCGACGCCGGACGCCGGCTCCTGACCCGGCGCGGGCCCCTCGCCACCGCTCGCCGGCCGGGCGACGCCGTCACCGCTCGCCGGTGTGCGCGGCGGGGCCCCGGAGGACCCCGCTCGCGACTCAGGCCGGCGCCAGCGCGGCGTCGAGCAGGTCGCTGATGAGGTCGGGGTAGGACAGGCCGGAGGCGATCCAGCAGGTCGGGAACATCGAGATCGGCGTGAAGCCGGGCATGGTGTTGACCTCGTTCACGAAGAACTCGGTGCCCGTGTAGAAGAAGTCGACACGAGCCAGTCCCTGGCCGCCGAGCGCCTCGAACGCCTGGGCCGCGATGCGCTGCATCTCGGCGAGCTCTCCGTCGCCCAGCTCGGCCGGGCACACGAGATCCACGCCGGGCGCGTTCAGGTACTTCGCCTCGAAGTCGTAGAACTCGCGGCCCGTCACCACGATCTCGCCCGCCACGCTCACGCGCACGGGACCGCCGTCACGGCCGGGCAGCACCCCGCACTCGAGCTCGCGCCCGACCACCGCCTTCTCCACGAGCACCAGACCGTCCTCGGCGAAAGCCGTGTCGAGGGCGGCATCCAGGTCCTCCCAGCGCGACACCTTGGTGACGCCGACGCTCGAGCCGGCCTCGTTCGGCTTGACGAAGACGGGCAGGTCGAGCGCGCGGATGCGGCGCTCCCACAGGTCGCGGTCGCGCGCGAGGTCCGTGCGGGTGACGGCCACCCACGGCACCACGGGCACGTTCGCCGAGCGGAGCACGCGCTTCGTGACGTTCTTGTTCATGCCGATCGCCGACATGAGGACGCCGCCGCCGGCGTAGGGGATGTCGAGGAGCTCGAGCAGTCCCTGCACCGTGCCGTCCTCGCCGAAACGCCCGTGCAGGATCGGCAGCACGACATCCACCTCGCCGAGGGAACGGGTGCCCTCGGCATCCGTCACCGTCCATTCGCGCGAACGCGTCGAGTCGGGCAGACGCACACGCTTGCCGTTGTCGCGGACCTCGGGCAGCGCCTCGGGGCGCAGCGTGAACTTGTCGGGGTCGTCGTCCTCGAGGACGAACGCGCCCTCGCGGGTGATCCCGACCGGGATCACCCGGAAACGGTCACGGTCGATCGCCCGCAGGACCCCGCCCGCCGTGGCGGAACTGATCGAGTGCTCGCTGGAGCGCCCGCCGAAGAGCACCACCACCGCCGGTCTGGTCATTCTGCGTCCTCTCGCCCTGCGGCTGATCGTCGTCGGTGGTCAGGTGCGGTGCGATGTCGCGCGGGTCCATGGTGCCGTCGAGCACCATCTTCACCTGCCGCACGATCGGCATGTCCACGCCGACCTGCTTCGCCAGCTGCAGGACCGGGGCGACGGATGCCAGGCCCTCGGCGGTCTGCTGCATCTGCGCGACCACCTCCTTGTAGCCGTATCCCTGCCCGAGCAGGCGCCCGGCGGTGTTGTTGCGGCTCAACGGCGACTGGCACGTCGCGATGAGGTCGCCGAGCCCGGCGAGGCCCTGCAGCGTCTCGGGCTGCGCGCCCTGCGCCACGGCGAAGTCGGTCATCTCGACCAGACCGCGCGTGATGATGGAGGCCTTCGTGTTCTCGCCGTACCCGACGCCGTCGACGATGCCGATCGCGACGGCGATGAGGTTCTTCAGCACGCCGCCGAACTCGGTGCCGATCACGTCGGTGTTGACGAACGACCGGAAGTACTTGTTGCGCGCCCGGCGGGCGACGGCCTCGGCCGTCTCGGGGCTGAGCGAGCTGATGACCGCGGCGGTGGGCTGCTCCCGGGCGATCTCGAGGGCGAGATTCGGCCCCGACGCCACGGCGATCCGCGCGGGATCGCACTGCAGCACTTCCTCGATCACCTGGCTCATGCGCAGCCCGGTCGACTTCTCGACGCCCTTCATGAGCGAGACGATCGGGACGTCCGTGCGCTCGACGAGGGGCTTCAAGGCGGCGAGGTTCTCGCGCAGCGACTGGCTGGGCACCGACAGGTAGATCTGCTCGGCGCCGGCGAGGGCCGCGGTCAGGTCCGTCGTCGCCGTCATCGTGCGCGGCAGGTTGATGCCGGACAGGTACCGGCTGTTGCGCTTGCTCTCGGTGATCTCGGCCGCGAGCTCGGCACGGCGCGCCCACATGACCACCGAGGCGCCGCCGTCGGCCAGGATCTTGCCGAACGTCGTCCCCCAGCTGCCGGCGCCGATCACGGCGACCTTCGGACCCGCGGCGGGCGCGACGTTCTTACGACTCAAGGCGCCCCGTCTCGTTCTGGCCGTGCTGGGAGGGGTTCCAGCGCTCGGCGGGAGCCGGGATGCCGCGGATGGCGGCGAGCATGTCCGCCACGCGGTTCATCATGACGTCGGTGGCGCGCGCGAGCGCGGCGGGCTGGGTGGGCGTATCGGCGTACTCGGACAGGTCGAGCGCCTCCCCGAACTCCACCACGACGCGGGAGCGACGGGGGAACTTCAGCTTGCCGTAGCGCGGGAGGATCTGCTGGACCCCCCACTGCGCCATGGGGATGAGCGGCAGGTCGCCCGCCAGGGCGAGACGAACCGCCCCGGTCTTGCCGCGCATCGGCCAGAGGTCTGGGTCGCGGGTGAGCGTGCCCTCGGCGTAGACGATGACGCCGCGGCCGTCGGCCGCGATCTCCTGAGCGGCCTTCATGGACTGGTTCGCGCTCGTGGACGTCCGCGGCACCGGCACCATGCCGGTGGCCCGCAGCGCGGCGCCGAGCACCGGCACGCGGAAGAGGCTCTCCTTGGCGAGGAACCGCGGAGCGCGCCCGGTCCGCCACACCGCAACGGCGACGATGAGCGGGTCGAACTCCGAGTTGTGGTTGGGCGCGATCACGTACGCGCCCTCCCGCGGGAGGTTCTCCGCGCCGTGGATCTCGATGCGCGCGAACAGGCCCACCGCGGGCACGATGATCGCGGCGAGCGGCCAGAACGCGCTCGGACGGCTCTTCTCGGGCGAGACGGCCACGGCTCAGCCGACGACGTCGAAGTCGGCGTCGAGAGCCGTGAGCTTCTCGAGGAACTTCTCGTAGCCGCGGCGGATGATGCCGATGTTGCGCACCGTCGACTCGCCCTCGGCGGCCAGCGCGGCGATGACGTAGCTGTAGCCGCCGCGCAGGTCGGGCACCTCGACGTCGGCGCCGTGGAGCGGGGTCGGGCCGTTGATGACCGCGGCCTGCTCGAGCGAGCGGCGCGGGACGCGACGGTCCGGGCTGGAGATGCCCTTCGGGTGCACGACGATGTCGGCGCCCATCTTGTTCAGCGCCTCGGTGAAGCCGAGACGGTTCTCGTAGACGGTCTCGTGCACGGTGGAGGTGCCGGGAGCCTGCGTGAGCGCGACGATGAGCGGCTGCTGCCAGTCCGTCATGAAGCCGGGGTGCACGTCGGTCTCCACCATGACCGGCTTGAGCGACGCGCCACGGCGGAACAGGATGCCGTCCTCGCGGACGTCGAACCAGCCGCCGGCCTTGCGGAAGACGTTGAGGAACGTGAGCATGTCCTGCTGACGGGCGCCCTTGGCGAAGATCTCTCCGTCGGTCGCGAGAGCGGCGCACGCCCAGGACGCGGCCTCGTTGCGGTCGAAGATCGCGCGGTGGTCGTAGCCGACGAGCGAGTCGACGCCTTCGATGAAGATGACGCGGTTGGGCTCGTACGAGATGATCGCGCCCATCTTCTGCAGGACGGCGATGAGATCCATGATCTCGGGCTCGATCGCCGCGTTGCGCAGCTCCGTGACGCCCTTGGCGCGCACCGCGGTCAGCAGCACCTGCTCGGTCGCACCGACGCTGGGGTACGGCAGCTCGATGGACGCCCCGTGCAGACCGTTGGGGGCCGTGATGCGGATGCCCTCGTAGCTCTTGTCGACGACGGCGCCGAACGCGCGCAGCGCGTCCATGTGGAAGTTGATCGGACGGTCGCCGATGCGGCAGCCGCCGAGATCCGGGATGAGCGCCTCACCGAGGAGGTGCAGCAGCGGACCGCAGAAGAGGATCGGGATGCGCGACGCGCCGGCGTGGGCGTCGATCTCCTCGAAGTGCGCGGCGACGGCGCCCGAGGGGTCGAGGTGGAGCGTGCCCTCCTCGTCGCCCTCGGTCACCGTGACGCCGTGCACCTCGAGCAGCGAACGGACGACCTTGACGTCGCTGATGTTCGGGACGTCGCGCAGCGTGCTGGTGGTCTCACCGAGGAGCGCCGCCACCATGGCCTTCGTCACGAGGTTCTTCGCGCCCTTGACCTCGACGGTCCCGCGGAGGGGTCGGCCGCCGCGGATGGAGAGGGTCTCCGCCGCCTCCCAGTCCGGCTGGCCGGGGGTCTGGTCTTCGGAATCGGTGACGAGAGTGCTCATGGGGGGTGGACCTCACTTCGTGGACGAGGGGCGGCAGATCGACCCCGATCGGGTCGATCGGGCTCAGCGGACGGGGATCGTCCGCGGCCGCCATGCCTCGCGGCGCGCCTCGAACTGCGCGATCTTGTCTGCGTCGCGCAGGGTGAGCCCGATGTCGTCGAGCCCTTCGAGAAGCCGCCACCTAGTGTAATCGTCGATCTCGAAGGAGACCGTGAGGTCGCCCACCGTGGCGGTGCGCGCGGTGAGGTCGACCGTCATCTCGATGCCGGGCCGGGCGTCGACGGCGGCCCAGATGCGCTCCACCTCGTCCTCGGTGATCACGCCGGTGACCAGGCCCTGCTTGCCCGCGTTGCCGCGGAAGATGTCCGCGAACTTCGGGCTCAGCACGACGCGGAAGCCGTAGTCGCGCAACGCCCAGACGGCGTGCTCGCGGCTCGAGCCGGTACCGAAGTCGGGGCCGGCCACGAGGACGGATGCCGCGCGGTAGGGGTCCTGGTTGAGCACGAACCCGGGGTCCTCACGCAGGTTCGCGAAGAGGGCGTCCTCGAAGCCGGTCTTGGTGACGCGCTTGAGGAACACCGCGGGGATGATCTGGTCGGTGTCGACGGCCGAGCGCCTCAGCGGGGCGACGACGCCGGTGTGCGTGGTGAACTTCTCCATGTCAGGCCTCCGCCCCGGTCGAGACGTGCGCCGACGGCACGGGGTCGAGGTCCGACGGGCTCGAGAGCGTCCCGCGCACCGCGGTGGCGGCGGCGACGAGCGGCGACACCAGGTGCGTGCGACCACCCTTGCCCTGACGACCCTCGAAGTTGCGGTTCGACGTCGACGCGCAGCGCTCCCCCGGGGCCAGCTGGTCCGGGTTCATGCCCAGGCACATCGAGCAGCCGGCGAACCGCCACTCGGCGCCGAACTCCGTGAACACCTTGTCCAGGCCCTCGGCCTCCGCCTCCAGGCGGACGCGCGCCGAGCCGGGCACGACCATGACGCGCACGTTCTCGGCCTTGCTGCGCCCACGGATGATCGACGCGAACGCGCGCAGGTCCTCGATGCGGCTGTTCGTGCAGGACCCCATGAAGACGGCATCCACCGGGATGTCCTTCATCGGGGTGCCCGCCTGCAGGTCCATGTACTCCAGCGCCCGCTCGGCGGCGGCGCGCTCGTTCGGGTCCGCGATGTCGGCCGGGGTCGGCACGACGTCCGAGAGCGACACGCCCTGACCCGGGTTGGTGCCCCAGGTGACGAAGGGCTCGAGCTCGGCGGCATCCAGGAACACCTCGGCGTCGTAGACGGCGCCCTCGTCGCTCGGGAGCGTGCGCCAGTACGCGACCGCGTCGTCCCAGTCCTGACCCTGCGGGGCGTGCGGGCGGCCCCGGAGGTAGTCGAAGGTGATGTCGTCGGGCGCCACCATGCCGGCGCGCGCGCCCGCCTCGATCGACATGTTGCACATCGTCATCCGGCCCTCCATCGAGAGGGAGCGGATCGCGCTGCCGCGGTACTCCAGGACGTAGCCCTGGCCGCCGTTCGTGCCGATCCGGGCGATGACGGCGAGGATGATGTCCTTGGCCGTCACGCCGGGCTTGAGATCGCCCTCGACCGTGATGGCCATGGTCTTGAAGGGCTTCAGCGGAAGCGTCTGCGTCGCGAGCACGTGCTCGACCTCGCTCGTGCCGATGCCGAAGGCCATCGCGCCGAACGCGCCGTGGGTCGACGTGTGCGAGTCGCCGCACACCACCGTGATGCCGGGCATCGTCAGACCCAGCTGCGGACCGACGACGTGGACGATCCCCTGCTCCTTGTCGCCCAGCGAGTGGATGCGGACGCCGAACTCGTCGGCGTTGCGGCGCAGCGTCTCGATCTGGGTGCGGCTGGTGAGGTCGGCGATCGGCTTGTCGATGTCGAGCGTCGGCGTGTTGTGGTCCTCGGTCGCGATCGTCAGGTCGAGGCGCCGGACGGGACGTCCCTCGGCGCGCAGACCGTCGAACGCCTGCGGGCTCGTGACCTCGTGGACCAGATGCAGGTCGATGTAGATCAGGTCGGGCTGGCCGTCCTCGCCCTTGACGACGAGGTGGTCGTCCCAGAGCTTCTCTGCCAGGGTGCGGGGACGATCCGGGACGTGGATGCCGTCGGTCGGGGTGCTGCTCATGTTCTGCGTTCTCCTCGAAGGGGGTGAATGGCCCGCGACGAACTCCGCGACGAGAGAGGCCTAGAAAGTCGAGGTCTCGTCGCGGCCGCTAAGGAGGAGGCGAGCGATCCGCATCCGGCCACGATACCACCGGCCCCGGGAGGGTCCGCCGTAACACGGCGCCGCACGGATGTGACCCCGCGGGCGGCCGCGTGCGAACCTGTGCCGACACGTCAGAAAGGAGCGCGCCCGCATGGACCAGCGCATCGAGACCGGATTCGCCACGCGGCAGGTCCACGTCGGATCGACCTCCGCCCCCGCCTCCCCGCGGGCCACGCCGATCTACCTGACGGCCGGCTTCACGTTCCGCGACCTCGACGAGTCCGCGGCGCACTTCGGCACGGGCAGCGGCTTCGGGTACAGCCGCACGGGCAACCCGACCGTCCACGCCGTGGAGGAGCGTCTCGCGTCGCTGGAGGGCGGCGACCAGGCGGTGCTCGTCTCCAGCGGCCAGGCCGCGGTGACGGTCGCCCTGCTCGCCCTCGCCGGCGCCGGGGACCACGTCGTCGTGTCGGAGCACATCTACGAGGGCACGCGCGGCCTGCTCCTGGACAACCTCGCCCGTCTCGGGATCGAGACCACGTTCGTCGAGACCGGCGACCTCGACGCCTGGCGGGCCGCCATCACGCCGCGCACCCGCGCCCTCTTCGCCGAGACGCTCTCCAACGCCCGCAACGACGTGCTCGACATCGCCGCGGTCGCGGCCGTCGGGGCCGAGCACGGCGTCCCGCTCGTCGTGGACAGCACCTTCACCACGCCCTACCTGGTCCGCCCGATCGAGCACGGGGCGGCCGTCGTCGTGCACTCGGCGAGCAAGTTCCTCGCCGGTCAGGGCGCCGTGCTGGGCGGGGTCATCGTCGACGACGGGAGGTTCGACGCCGCGGCGTCCGGGCATCTCTTCCCCCATCTCGTCTCCACCGACCGCCTGGGCGGCGCCAGCTTCAGCGAGCGTCACGGCCCCCGCGCCCGCGGCGCGTACATCCGCGAGAGCGTCGCCCCGCGCTTCGGTCCGGCGCCGTCGCCGCTGAACGCCTTCCTCATCGGGCAGGGCATCGAGACGCTGAGCCTGCGCGTGGAGCGGCAGTCCGCCAACGCCCTCGCGGTCGCACGCTGGCTGGAGGCCCGTCCCGAGGTGGAGCGGGTCGACCACGTCGGACTCGAGAGCCACCCCCACCATCACCGCGGCCGGCACTACCTCCCCCGCGGGACGGGGTCGGTGTTCACGGTCACCCTCCGCGGCGGGCTCGAGGCGGCGCGCCACCTCGTCGAGTCGGTCCGGCTGATCACCCACATGACCCACCTCGGCGACGTCCGCTCGCTCGTGCTGCACCCGCAGAGCACCTCGCACGCGGCCCGCACCGTCGCCGAGCGCGAGCGGGCGGGGGTGCTCCCCGGCACCGTGCGCCTGTCCATCGGCATCGAGGACATCGACGACCTGCTCGCCGACCTCTCGCAGGCGCTGGAGAGCATCCCGGCGACGGAGCGCGAGACGGTGGTCCTGTGACCCGGCTGCAGCACTTCGGCTGGTTCCTCGCCCGCGGCTTCGGCCCGCACGGGTGGGGGCACCCGTACCTCCGCTGGAACCACCGGTGGACGTCGCCCGACCTCTACCAGGACTCCGCCCGCACGCTCGAACAGGCCGGCTTCGACCTCCTGATCATCGAGGACGCCCCGTCCCTCGGCAGCGCGGACACGATCGACCTGCGGGTCCGCCACGCGTTCGGCGGACCCAAGCACGACCCGCTCCTCCTCGCGCCGTACCTGTTCGCCGCGACACGGCACCTCGGGGTGGTCCCGACGGTCAACCCGGCCGCCTCCCTCCCGTACACGGCCGCGCGCCAGTTCGCGACGCTGCAGCACCTCAGCGGTCACCGCCTCGGCCTCAACGTCGTCACCGACACCGGCAGCGCGCGCCACTTCTCCGCCGCGCCGCAGCTCGGTCACGACGCGGCCTACGACCGTGCGGAGGAGTGGCTGGGCGGCATCCGGGACCTCTGGCGCTCTTGGCAGCCGGGCGCCCTCGTCCAGGACGAGCAGACGGGCGTGTACGCCGACGGGACCCGGATGGATGCCACCCGCCACCGCGGCGAGTACTTCTCCTTCGACGGCCCGCTCAACGCCGTGCCGTTCACCGACGGCGAGCCCGCCATCGTCTCCCCCGGCGGCTCGGGACGCGGCCTCGCCTTCGCCGGGCACAACTCCGACGTGCAGCTCGCCCTCGCCCCCCTCGACGAGCAGAGCATCCGCGCCTACCGCGGACGCATCCACGCCGCCGCCGAGGCCGCCGGTCGCCGGCCCGCCGACGTCAAGATCCTCTTCGCCGTGCAGCCCGTGCTCGTGTCGTCGCCGGAGGAGGCGGACCGGCTCGTCGCCGCATCCGCGCACCCCGACGACGAGGCGCTGCGGGCTATCGCGCGCAAGCAGTCCAGCGACCTGGAGACCGACCTCACGGCGCTGGACCTGGACCACCCGCTCGACCGCGGCATCTTCGGCGAGCACGTGTCGCAGGGCAGCATCGCGCGCCTCGTCGGGAAGCACGACGACGACGCTCCGCTGCGGACCCTGCTGGCCGCGCACGCGCGTCTCGGCCGCCTGCACGACGGCAGCGGGTTCGTCGGCACCGCGGACGATTTCGCCGACCGCATCGAGGAGCTCGGCGAGTGGGGCAACGACGGCGTGCTGCTCTGGGGCGACCTGCACCCCGTCACCGTGCACCGCGTGCTCGACGACCTCGTGCCGATCCTGCGGCGACGCGGCATCCTGCGCGAGGAGTACGTCGACGGCGGGCTGCGCGCGAACCTGCAGGCGTTCTAGGGCGCTCCCCGCGGCGGCTGCGTCGTCGTCCGGCATGATGTCCCACTTCGTGCAGGAATCAGGCCGCTCCCCTGCACATCGTGGGACACGCCTTCGCCTGTGCAGCGTCCGGCGGGAGGGATGTCCCACTTCGTGCAGGAATCAGGCCGCTCCCCTGCACCTCGTGGGACCGCCTCGGCGTCAGTCGGCGCCCGGGTGCTCCACGCTGCGGGGCGTCCCCTTCTCATCGGCGACCTGGGCCGCGGCATCCACGGGTCCGGCCGCGCGCGCCTCGCGCGACGAGACCACGAGGCTCGCGATCGTGGCCACCGCCATCGACAGGATGATGACGGCCAACGACACCCACGTGGAGATCTCCGGCGCCCACTCGATCGGCTCGCCGCCGTTGATGAACGGCAGCTCGTTGACGTGCATGGCGTGCAGCACCAGCTTCACGCCGATGAACGCGAGGATGAAGGCGATGCCGTAGTGCAGGAAGCGCAGGCGGTCCAGCAGGTCGCCGAGCAGGAAGTACAGCTGGCGCAGGCCCATCAGGGCGAAGAGGTTCGCGGTGAACACGATGAACGGGTTCTGCGTGATGCCGAAGATCGCCGGGATCGAGTCGATGGCGAACAGCAGGTCGGTGACGCCGATCGCGACGAACACGATGATCATCGGGGTGAAGACCTTCTTGCCGTTCACCCGCGTGACGACCTTCTTGCCGTCGTACGCGTCGCTCATCGGCAGGACGCGGCGGAGCATGCGGACGATGAGGTTCTCCTTCTGCTCGTCGTCGTCGTCGCCGGGGAACGCCTGGCGGATCGCCGTGTAGACGAGGAACGCACCGAAGAGGTAGAAGATCGGGCTGAAGTTCTCGATGACCGTCGCGCCGACGAGGATGAAGGCGCCGCGCAGCACCAGCGCGATGATGATGCCGACCATCAGCACCTCCTGCTGATAACGGCGCGGGACGGCGAACTGGCCCATGATCAGGACGAAGACGAAGAGGTTGTCCACCGAGAGGCTGTACTCCGTGAGCCAGCCGGCGACGAATTGCCCCGCGATCTCTCCCCCGGCGACGATCCACAGCACGCCCGCGAACAGGAGCGCCAGGGTCACGTAGAAGACGACCCACAGCGTGGACTCGCGCGCCGAGGGGATGTGCGGACGCTTGAGGATGATGAGCAGATCCGCGACGAGGATCAGGACCAGGACGACGAGAGTCACCGTCTGGAACACGGGGTCGAGCTGCAGCTCCATGAGGGCCTTTCGTCGGGGGAAACGCTCGATCTTATCCGCCGCTCGGCGCGGCGTCCGGCCCCGCGACCCGGCGGGCGGTCTCCGCGGCCCGCCGAGATCGCACGTTCGGCGCCAGATCGCCCGTTCCGGCGCGCCCGCTCGGGACGCTCTCGCACGGATCGTGCGATCTCGCCGCGCGGCGCGTCGGATCGCGTGAGACGATCCGAGCGGAGCGGACACCTTTCCGTGAGAGGGCGAGGAGACGGGATGCCATGACAGACGACGTCATCGACGATCGCACGCTCGTCGCGCAGGCCGGAGGCGGGTCGGAGCCCGCGTTCCGGAGGCTCTACCGGGCGTACGCACGAGCCGTGTACTGGACGGCGTACGGGCTCGTCGGCGACGCCGCCGACGCGGAAGACGTCGCACAGGAGACCTTCGTGGTGGCGTGGCGCAAGATCCCGCACCTGCGGCTAGAGGGCACCTCCCTGCTGCCGTGGCTCGCCACCATCTGCCGGCTGCAGGCGGCGAACCGGCTGCGCAGTCGCCGGAGGCACGGCGAGCACGACGCGCTCGACGATGCACTGCCGTCGACGGTGGACGTCGAGCAGCAGGTGGTCGACGCGGCGACCGTGCGCGCGATCCTCGACACCGTCGCGGGCCTCGGCGAGCTCGACCGCGAGATCTTCCGGCTGTGCGCGGCCGAGGGCTACGGCTACGAAGCCGCCGCGGCCGAGCTCGGGGTCACGCACGGAACGATCCGCAACCGCCTCTCCCGCATCCGGTCCCGGGTGCGCGCCGCAGCGCTCGAGACGGAGACGCCATGACCACCCCGACCCTCCCCCCGTTCGCCGACGAGCGCGTCGATGCCCTCGAACGCCGGGTCTTCGCCCGCATCGCGGACGACCGGCGTTCGCGGAAGACCCGACGGACGCGGGTGCTCGGCGCCGTGGGCGCGGCCGCGGCCGTGATCGTCGTGGCCGCGGTCATCGCACCCGGACTCGGCACCCGGATGGAGGGCGCCGGATCCTCCTCGGCCGACAGCGCGGTTCTGCCCGGTGCCGAGAGCGGCGTGGACCCGGGCCTCGTCCCCGTCGACCCGGGCTCGGGGCTCGTCGACGTCTCCGGCGGAGCGGCCGGGTCCGCCTCCGCCGGCCGTGAGATCGTGGCCAGCGCGTCGGCGACGCTCGAGGTCGACGAGGTTTCCGCGGCGATCGAGGCGATCGCGGATGCCGCGACCTCCGTCGGCGGCTACGTCGAGTCGTCGCAGGTCGGCGCGGGCGGTGTCGTGCGGCCGATCGACCAGGCACAGCCGGAGATCACGGACGCCTCCTCCGGCGGCATCACGGTCCGCGTCCCGGCGGAGAGCCTGTCCACGGTGATGGCCGACCTCGACGGGCTCGGCACCGTCACGGACGAGACCGTGACCCGCAGCGACGTGACCGACCAGGCGGTCGACCTCCGCGCGCGGGTCGCCGCCGCCGAGGCATCCGTCGCCCGCCTCACAGAGCTCGTCGCCCAGGCCGCGTCGGTCGCCGACCTCATCACGGCGGAGAGCGCCCTCGCCGACCGGCAGGCGCAGCTGGACGCCGACCGTCAGCAGCTGGAGCTGCTCGAGAGCCAGATCGCCCTGTCCTCGCTGTCGGTGCAGGTGCAGACCGCCCCGGAGGCCGTGGCCGCAGACCCCGCCGGGTTCGGCGACGGCCTCGTCGCGGGCTGGAACGGCCTCGTGGCGACCCTGAACGGGATCGTCATCGGGCTCGGATTCCTCCTGCCGTGGCTGATCGTCGGCGGCGTGGTCGCGGCCGTGGTGTGGGGCGTGCGTCGCGTGATCCGCCGCCGCCGCCCCGCCGCCTGACCCGCGCGCCGCGGCTTCTCCCCCGCCGCCCCGCCGCCGCCCGCCGCCTGACCCGCGCGCTCGCCTGCGCGCCTTCTCCCCCGCCGAGATCGCGGACGGAGGACGGGCCGGACGCAGGCAGGGCGCCCGCCCCGGAAACCAAGAAGAGCCCCGACCTTCCGGTCGGAGCTCTTCTCGTGTTGGTGACCCCAGCGGGATTCGAACCCGCGTTACCGCCGTGAGAGGGCGGCGTACTAGGCCGCTATACGATGGGGCCGCGTCGCAACTCATCAAGTATGCAACAGGATCGGCACGCACGCCAAATCGAGCCGGGCAGACCCGCTCCCCGGGCGTGTCCCGCCCACGGTAGCGCGCGCACGCCGCCACGGGAAGACCTCACGGGACATCCGGCGGGTGAACGAGGGGATGCCACTGCCACAACCGACACGGTCCCGCCAGCGCTTGCAGCAGTCTGGGGCGCCGAGTTGACTCGACGCATGCGAGTCACCAAGCACGAGCACGCCGCCCTCGTCGTCGTCGAATCCGGTCACACCCTCGTCATCGACCCCGGGAGCTTCACCTCCCCGCTCGAGGACCTCGTCGGGCTGGTGGGCATCGTCATCACCCACGAGCACCCCGACCACTGGACGCCCGAGCACCTGACCCGCCTCCAGCGCGCCCACCCGGAGACGCCGATCTACGGACCGGAGGGTGTGGTGAAGGCCGCCGCCGGCTTCGACGTGACGGCGGTGGCGCCCGGCGACTCCCTCGACCTCGGCCCGTTCCACCTCGAGTTCTTCGGTGGTCAGCACGCCGTCATCCACGAATCGATCCCCGTCGTCGACAACGTCGGCGTCCTCGTCAACGACGGCCTCTACTACCCGGGCGACTCGTACACGGTCCCCAAGCGCACGCACGTGCGCCTGCTCGCCGCCCCCGTCGGCGCCCCGTGGCTGAAGATCGGCGACGCGATGGACTTCGTCCTGGCCGTCAAGCCCGACCGGGTCTTCGCGACGCACGACATGACCCTGTCGGTCGCCGGCAAGCAGATGGGCGCGTCCCGTCTCACGTGGGCCGTCGAGCAGAACGGCGGCTCCTACGTCGACCTGCCCCCGGGGGAGACCACCGACGTCTGATCCGCGGCAGGGACGCACACCCCCGCCCCGAACGACGGAACACCGGATGCCACGGCCCTGAGGACCGTGGCATCCGGTGTTCTTCGGTGTCGCTTACTGCGCGTCGAGGTCCGTCTCGAGCAGGGCGACGAGCTCGTCGAGCGCCTGCTCGGCACCCTCGCCCTCGGCCTTCAGGGTCACGACCGTGCCCTGACCGGCGCCGAGGCCCATGAGCGACAGGATGCTGCCGGCGTTGAGGTCGGCACCGCCCTCGGCCGCGATGGTCACGGGGATCTTCTTCTCCTGCACCGCCTGCACGAAGAGCTTCGCGGGACGGGCGTGGAGGCCGGAGCTGCTCGCGATGGTGGCCTGACGTTCTGCCATGGGTGTTCCTTCCGGATCGGGGTGTTACGCCGCCACGGTCGCCCGGGGGGCGTCCTCTGCGACGGGGGTCTCCTTGCGGCCGCCGATGCGCTTGAGAGCGACGACGAGCAGAGCCGTCACGACGGTACCCGCGACGATCGCCAGGGCAAAACCCCAGAACGGCTGGATCGCGAAGAACACGAAGATGCCGCCGTGCGGGGCGAACGACTGGACGCCGATCGCCATGGTCAGACCACCGGTGATCGCACCGCCGACCATCGACGCGGGGATGACGCGCAGCGGGTCGGCCGCGGCGAACGGGATGGCGCCCTCGGAGATGAACGAAGCGCCGAGCAGCCAGGCGGCCGCACCGTTCTCACGCTCGACCGGGGTGAACTTCGGGCGGGCCAGGACGGTGGATGCCAGGGCCATCGCCAGCGGCGGGACCATGCCCGCGGCCATGACGGCGGCCATGATCAGGTAGGGCGCGGTGTTCGTCTGCGACGCGGCGGCCAGGCCCGTGGTGGCGAAGACGTAGGCGACCTTGTTGACCGGTCCGCCGAGGTCGAAGCACATCATCAGGCCCAGGATGACGCCGAGCAGGATGGCACCCGCGCCGCTGCCGGCGAGCGAGGTGAGACCCTCGGTCAGCGCCGCCATGAGCGAGGCGATCGGACGGCCGAGGAAGAGGATCATCAGCCCCGAGGCGAAGATCGACCCGAGGAACGGCACGATGACGACCGGCATGAGGCCGCGCAGCCAGCGGGGCGCGTCGAAGCGGCCGAGCCACCAGGCGATGAAACCGGCGAGCAGACCGCCGATGATGCCGCCGATGAAGCCGGCGTTCATGAGCACCGCGACGGCACCCGCGACGAATCCGGGGGCGATGCCGGGGCGGTCGGCGATCGCGTAGGCGATGAAGCCCGCGAGGACGGCGACGATGAAGCCCATCGACGTCGCACCGATCATGAACGCGACCGAGCCGAGGTACTGGCCGATCGGGCCGAGCGGGGACGTGATGTCCTGCGTCGGAAGGTCCCAGAGCGAGTTCTGGATGATGATGTTCGACGCGTTCGTGGTGACCTGGTAGCCGCCGAGCAGGAAGCCCAACGCGATCAGCAGACCGCCACCGGCGACGAACGGGATCATGTAGCTGACACCGGTCAGCAGCCACCGCTGGATGCGACGGCCGACCGACTGCTGCGCGACGGGGGCGTCGGCCGCACCGGCGCCGCCGGCCGCGCCCTGCACGCGAGCCGCGTTCGGGTTGTCGGAGGCGGCGACGGCCTCGGCGATGAGCTGCTTCGGCTGCTCGATGCCCCGCTTGACGCCCGTACGGACGACGGGCTTGCCGGCGAACCGCTGGGGGTCGCGGACGTCGACGTCGACGGCGAAGATGACCGCGTCGGCCTCGTCGATCACGTTCTGCGGGAGCGCCTTGTAGCCGCTCGAGCCCTGCGGCTCGACGATGAGCTCCACGCCGTCGGTCTCGGCGCCGGCGTTGGTGAGGGCGTCGGCGGCCATGAAGGTGTGGGCGATGCCCGTGGCGCACGCGGTGACGGCGACGATCTTCTTCGTGCGCGTGGTCGTGCGGGCCTCGGCGCGCGTCGCGGCCGGGGCAGCGGCGGCCGCAGCCGTCGGGGCCGCGGTGTCGGCCGGGGTGACGGCCTCGCGGATGATGCGCACGGCGTCGGCGGGCGACCCGGCGGCGCGCAGGCCGTCGGTGAAGTCCGGGCGCATGAGGCTCCGGGCGAGCTGCGACAGGACCGACAGGTGGGCCTCGTCCGCACCCTCCGGCGCGGCGATGAGGAACACGATGTCGGCGGGACCGTCGGGTGCGCCGAAGTCGACGCCCGGGGTCAGGCGGGCGAAGGCGAGGGTCGGCTCGGTCACCGACGCGCTGCGCGCGTGCGGGATGCCGATGCCGCCGGGCAGGCCGGTCTCGTCCTTCTGCTCGCGCGCCCACGCGTCGTCGAAGAGCTCCTGGGCGCTGCGTGCGCGACCCTGCGCGACGACGCGCTCGGCCAGGGCACGGATGACCGACTGCTTGTCGGTCCCCAGGGGCACGTCGAGAGTGACGAGCTCCGGTGTGATGATGTCGGACATTGTCAATGACCTCCGTGGTCAGGGTGTTGCGGTGGGAGTGGCGAAAGCGGTGACGTCGATCAGCCCGGCGGGCAGATCGGCGGGGGTCGGAGCCTGCGTCCCCGGCAGGGTCGCGGCGGCGGCACCGTAGGCGATGCTCCGCGCGAGACGGTCCGGGGCCGCGGCCCCGTCGAGGTCGGCGAGGAGGTAGCCGGCGAGCGAGCTGTCGCCCGCCCCCACGGTGCTCGCGACCTGGATCTTGGGGGCGCGTCCGCGCCAGGCGCCGTCCGCCGTGAACAGCAGGGCGCCGTCGGCGCCCAGGGTGACCAGGGCGGATGCCACCCGGTCCGGCACGAGGGCGGCGGCACGCACGGCCGCGGCGGCGGGCACGTCGTCGTCGATCGACGTGTCCTCCCCCACCAGCTCGGCGAGCTCGTGTTCGTTGGGCTTGATGAGGTCCGGGTGCGCGGTCGCGACGGCGGCCACGAGCGCCGGCCCCGACGCATCGACCGCGATGCGCGGTGCGTCCGCACCCCAGCGCGACCGCACGGCCGTGATGAGGTCGGCGTAGAAGGTGACCGGGAGACCCGGAGGCAGCGACCCCGCCAGCACCAGCCAGGTCGCACCGGCGCTGGCGGCGACGACCGCGGCGGTCAGCGCGGACGCCTCGTCCGCGGACAGCTCGGCACCCGGGAGGTTGATCTTCGTGGTCTCGCCGATCGGATCCGTGATCGTCAGGTTCGCCCGCGCGCGGCCGGCGACCGGCACCACGGACAGGTCGACGCCGGTGTCCTCGAGCAGCAGACGGTAGGGGTCGTGCGCGTTGACCGGGACGACGGCGCGCGTCGGGGCACCGGCGGCAGCGACCGCACGAGAGACGTTGACGCCCTTCCCGCCCGCGTCCTCGCGTGAGGACTGCGCCCGCTGCACGTCGCCCGGGGCGAGGGGGGCGGTCAGCCGGACGGCGCGATCGGCCGACGGGTTCGCCGTGAGGGTGACGATCATGCGACCCGCACCTCCGCGTCGGCGTCGCCGAGGGCGCGCATCAGGTCGAGCGGCGGCTGGACGTCGGTCACGAGGGCGTCGATCTCGTCGAGGCGGGCGAAGCGCACGAGCAGTTCCTCTCCGAACTTGGCGGCGTCGGCGACGACGACGATGCGTCGGGCCGAGCGGATGATGGCGGTCTTGACGGCGGCCTCGTCCGGGTCGGGCGTGCTGAGCCCGAACCCGGCGCTGATGCCGTTGGTACCGACGAAGGCGATGTCGGGCCGCATCTCGCCGATGACGCGCACGGTGTGCGCCCCGACCGCCGCCGCGGTCACACCGCGCACGCGCCCGCCCACGATGGTCAGCGACACGCGGTCGTCGCCGCCGAGGAGGTGGGCGGTCTCGATCGAATGCGTGACGACCTCGACGCGTCCGGCGCTGTCGCCGAGAGCGGCCGGCAGCTCGGCGGCGACGGCCGCAGCGGTGGTGCCGGCGTCGATGAAGACCGAGCCGCGGAAGTCGGGCCCCAGCAGCGAGGCGGCCGCCGCGCCGATGGCGCGCTTGGCGTCTCCGTGGCGGAGGCGGCGCTCCGGAAGGGATGCCTCGGCGGTGCTGCCCCGGGAGATGTCCACGGCGCCGCCGTGCACGCGACGCAGGGCGCCGGCGCTCTCCAGGCGATCGAGGTCGCGACGGACGGTCTCCGTGGTGACGTCGAAGCGCCGGGCGAGATCGACGACGCTCACGCGACCCTGGTCGCGGAGCTGGCGCTCGATGAGCTCTTGGCGCTCCATTGCGTACATCGGTTCTCCTTCGAAGACTCCCACACAATACAACGCGATCCCACACGAAGCAACAGAAAAGCCAGAACGGTGCACCACGTCGCCCGGCAGAGGCGACGAGGTCGGCCGATTCGCGCAGGACGGGCAGGTAAGGCTAGCCTCACTTCACGAGTCCCCCACGACCGTTCCACCCCACCACCGGAGAACTCGATGCCCCGCGTCCGCGCCCTGACCCTGCCCCTGCTCCTCACCGTCGCCGTCACCGCGACGGGGTGCGGAGCGTCCGAAGCCGTCCCCGAGAGCACGGCCGCGGCCGGCGCCGGCTCCACGGTGTATCCGCTGACGCTCGAGAACTGCGGCCGGTCGGTCACGATCGACGCCCCACCGCAGCGGGTGGTCTCGCTCGACCAGGACTCCACCGAGATCCTGCTCGCGCTCGGACTGCAGGACCGTGTCGTGGGAACGGCGTCCTGGACCGACCCCGTCCTGGACGCCCTCGCCGCCGCGAACGCCGACGTCCCGCGTCTGGCCGACAACGCCCCCACGTACGAGGTCGTCCTCGGCGCCGACCCCGATTTCGTGACGGCCTCCTTCGGCCGGCACTTCGCGCAGGGCGGCGTGGCCACCCGCGACCGCTTCGCCGAGACCGGCATCCCGTCCTACCTGTCGCCGACCGACTGCGAGGGCGACGTGATGATGAACGCCGGCGGCACGCGGACCACACCGCTCACGATCGACGTGCTCTACGACGAGATCCGCGAACTGGCGGAGGTGTTCGACGTCGGCGACCGCGGCGAGGCGCTGGTCGGGGACCTGCAGCAGCGGGCCGCGACCGCGCTGGACGGCGTCGACCTCGACGGCGCGACCGTGGCGTTCTGGTTCGCCGACACCAAGACCCCCTACATGGCCAGCTCCCGCTCGAACGCCGGCCTGCTGGCATCCCTGTCCGGGATGACGAACGTGTTCGCGGACGAGAGCGACGACTGGGTCGCGACCGGCTGGGAGACCGTCGTCGAGAAGGACCCCGACATCCTCGTGCTGGGGGACCTGCAGCGCGACCGCTTCCCGGGCGACCGTCTCGACGACAAGATCGCGTTCCTCGAGAGCGACCCGCTGACGAGCACCCTCAGCGCCGTGAAGGAGCACCGGTACATCGCGCTGCACGGCGCCGAGCTGAACCCGTCGATCCGTTTCGTCGACGCGCTCGAGAAGATCCGCGCCTGGGCCGACGAGAACGCGGGCGCGCTCTGAGCGCGACAGTCACCGTCGCGCGGAGCCCCGGGCGCGCGTCCGCGGTCGCCGGGGTCGGCCTGACGGCCCTCGCGGCGCTGGTGCTCGTGGTCTCGGTGGGCGTCGCCCTGACGCTCGGCCCCGCCGACGTCTCGCTCGTCAACGTGCGGGACGTGCTGCTGAACCACCTCGGTCTCGCCGACATCCCCGTCCGGGTCGCCAAGGACGCGATCGTCTGGCAGGAGCGCCTCCCCCGGGCCCTCGTCGCGGCCTGCGCCGGCGCGGGCCTCGCCCTCTGCGGCGTCGTCATGCAGTCGCTGCTGCGCAACCCGCTCGCCGAGCCGTTCCTCCTGGGCGTCTCGTCGGGAGCCTCCACCGGCGCCGTGGTCATCGGCGTCATGGGGATCGGCGGCGGGGCCGTCGGCCTGTCCGGCGGCGCCCTCATCGGCGCCCTCGTCGCCTTCGCGGTGGTGCTGCTCCTCTCCCGGTTGACCTCCGGGGGCACGTCCGGGGTCATCCTGGCCGGCGTCGCCGGAACGCAGTTCTTCTCCGCGCTCACGTCCCTCGTCGTCTTCGCGTTCGCCGACTCCGACGAGACGCGCGGCGTCATGTTCTGGCTGCTCGGATCCCTGGAGGGCGTGCGCTGGGACGACGCGGCCCTCGCCGCCGCCGTCGTCGTCGGGGGCGGCATCGTCTGCCTCCTCGCGGCTCGGACCCTGGATGCCTTCGCCTTCGGCGACGACGTCGCGTCCTCCCTCGGCATCCCGGTCGCCCGCACGCGGCTCGCCCTGCTCGTCGTCACCGCCGTGATGACCGCCGTGCTCGTGAGCGTGGTCGGCGCTGTCGGCTTCGTCGGCCTCGTCGTCCCGCACGCGGTCCGGCTGCTCGTGGGCCAGCGGCACGTGCGGGTCCTCCCGCTCGCGGCGGTCGTCGGGGCGGTCTTCATGGTGTGGGTGGATGCCGTCACCCGGACGGTCTTCGCCCCCACGCCCCTGCCGGTCGGGGTGGGGACGGCGCTCGTCGGCGTGCCCGTGTTCGTCGCGCTGCTGCTGCGCCGGAGGGGACGGGCATGACCCTCGAGACGCGGGAGGTCTCCTGGACCCGCGGCGGCGCGCTCGTCGTCGACGGGGTGTCCCTGCACCCGGAGCCCGGATCCACGGTCGGGCTGCTCGGGCCCAACGGGTCCGGCAAGTCCTCGCTCCTCCGCCTGCTGCAGGGCGCCGCCCGCCCGGACTCCGGCGAGGTCCTGCTCGACGGCGTGGCGCTGCCGACCCTGCGCCGCCGCGAGATCGCCCGGGCCGTCGCGGTCGTCACCCAGCACGCCGACACCGAGGACGACATCGTCGTCCGGGACGTGGTCCGCCTCGGCCGCACACCCCACCGCCCCCTCTGGGGCGGGTCGAGCGCCGGCGACGACGCCGCGGTGGACGACGCCCTCGCCCGGGTCGGGCTGCGGGACAAGGCGGACCGCTCGTGGCATACGCTCTCCGGCGGGGAACGCCAGCGCGCGCAGATCGCCCGTGCGCTCGCGCAGGATCCGCGAGAGCTGCTGCTGGACGAGCCGACGAACCACCTCGACATCCGGCATCAGCTGGAGATCCTGTCGCTCGTCGCCGCGCTGCCGCTCACGAGCGTCATCGCCCTCCATGACCTCAACCTGGCGGCGACGTTCTGCGACAGTCTGCTGGTGCTGCAGGCCGGGCGGGTCGTCGCGGCGGGGGCGCCGGGCGAGGTCCTCACCCCCGAGCTCATCGCCGACGTCTACGGCGTGCGGGCGCGGGTGTGGCCCGGCGACGACGGCCGCTCGACCATCGTCTTCGAGGGGCACCTGGAGCTCTGAGTTGCCGCCAGCGGCTTGCGCCGGCGGCATCCACAGGGTGTGATGTCCGGATGCCCTCGGACATCACCGCGGCCCCTCCCCCCGGGACCCACAAGCTCAAACGCGTCGTCACCGGTCCCCTGCTGTTCGCCTTCATCGTGGGCGACACGCTCGGAGCCGGGATCTACACCCTCGTCGGGAGCATGGCGACCGACGTCGGCGGGGTCATCTGGCTCCCGCTCCTCATCGCTCTCGTCGTGGCGCTCCTGACCGCCGGGACCTACGCCGAGCTCATCACCAAGTACCCCCACGCCGGCGGCGCGGCCCGGTACGTCGAGCGGGCGTTCGGCATCCCGTACCTGTCGTTCCTCGTGGGCTTCCTCATGATGGCCGCGGGCATCACGAGCGCGGCATCCCTCGCCAACGCCTTCGCGGGCGACTACCTGGCGGCTCTCGTTGATCTGCCGCCGATCCCCACCGCGCTGGTGTTCATCGCCGTCCTGACCCTGATCAACCTGCGCGGCGTGCGCGAGTCGCTCGGCGCCAACCTCGTGGCCTCGGTCATCGAGGTGTCGGGTCTGGTCATCGTCATCGTCGTCGCCGCGATCGTGTTCGGCGGCGGCGGCGGCGACCCGTCGCGCCTGGTCGAGTTCGCCGCGGACGTGCCGCCGCTGGAAGGCGCGTTCGCCGCCTCAGTGATCGCGTTCTTCTCGTTCCTCGGTTTCGAGGCCGCGGCCAACATGGCCGAGGAGGTCAAGAACCCCTCGCGGACCTACCCCCGCGCGCTCTTCGGCGCCCTCGCGACGGCGGCGGTCATCTACCTGCTCATCGCGATCGGCGCGGTCATCGTCCTGCCGCCGGCCGAGCTCGCCGCCTCCTCCGGACCGCTGCTCGACGTCGTCGACGCCAGCGGGGTCGCGCTCCCCCCGTGGCTGTTCGGCGCCATCGCCCTCGTCGCCATCGCGAACGGCGCGCTGCTGTTCCTCGTCATGGCGAGCCGCGTGGCGTACGGTCTCGCGGAGTCGGGCCTCCTCCCCCGCGCGTTCGGGAAGGTGCTGCCCGGCCGACGCACGCCGTGGGTGGCGATCCTCGCCGTGTCGGGGGTCACCATGGCCCTGTCGTTCGTCGGCGACGTCGCCACGCTCGCCGCCACCACGGTGCTGTTGCTGCTGCTGGTCTTCCTCACGGCGAACGTCAGCGTGCTCGTCCTCAAGAAGGACAAGGTGGGCCACCCGCACTTCCGCGTCTGGCGCGCCGTGCCCGTGCTCGCCATCATCGCCAGCCTCGTCCTGCTCGCGCAGCAGACCGGCGTCGTGTGGCTCGGCGCGGCCGGGTACATCGCGGTCGGCTCGGTGCTGTTCCTCATCGCCCGCGCCGGGCGTCGCCGGAGCGAGGCGCGCGAGGCGGCCACCACGGTCGAGTGAGGGGGTATGTCGCCGGGTGCGGCATCCCTCCCCGAAACCGTCCTGCGGAGTTTCGCCCGACACGCCGCGGCCCCGCCCGCCGAGACCGGCGTGTCACCGCAGGACTCCGCACGACGGCAGCAGACCCGCCGGACACCGCGGTCGAGTGAGAGGGGTGGATGCCGCCGCGTGCGGCATCCACCCCGGAACCGTCGTGCGGAGTCTCGGCCGCCACGCCGCGGCCCGACCCGCCGGGGCCGGCGTGTCGCCGCCGAACTCCGCACGACGGCGGCGGACGGCGGCGGTGGGCGTACCGGCGGACGATGCTGACGGCCCGGCGGGGTCAGGGCGCGGTGACCTCGATCGTGAAGTGCACGATCCCGCCATCGGGTCCGACGAGCGTCGCACCGGTCGTCCCCGTCCCGCGGGCGATGAAGCTGGGCTGGAAGCTGCCGCCCTCGGACATCCCGCCCGCGGAGAACTCCGCGATGGTCGGGTCGTCCTCGCTGCCCGCCCACTCGCCCTCCGACCCCTCGGGGACGGTCAGCACCACGGCGGCACCGACGACGGCGGTGACGGTCGTCCCATCCAGCTCGTCGGGGGCCACGATCGTGGGGGTCATCACGCCCGCGGAATTCGAGGGCTCCGCGTTGGGCGCCCCGCCCTGCACGATCGGACCACCGTTCTCGGCGGGTGCGGTGCACGCGGTCAGCAGAAGGGATGCCGCCAGGAGGACGGCAGCGGCGGCGGGCGAGCGCTTCACGGTGACCTTCTTCCGGCGGGCGTCGGGTGCCCCGCGATCCGGATGCTACCCGCCGCACGCGCGCTCCCCCGGGAGACGCGGCGTCGGTCGGCGGCATCCGTCCTGCTACTCGCCGGGATCTTCGTCCGGTTCGTCCCCCGGCTCGACGTCGTCGATCGTCACGGGGATGCCGACCGAGACCGTCGCACCGCCGAGCAGCCCGAGAGCGTCGGGGGCGGTGGCATCCCGATCCCCCTCGTCGGGGAGCAGATCGGCCACGGACCGCGGCTGCAGCGGCTCGCCGGGCAGACCGGCCCACTCGGTCGGTTCCTCGGGGCGTGAGGCGAAGAGTCCCATGACGCCATTGTGCTCCGCCCGTCTTGGAACGAGCCGACTCCGGATGCCGCCGACTCCCGCGCCCATCAACGCAGAAAGCCCGGGATCTTCGCGATCACCGGGCTTTTCTCTCTGCTGGGGTACCTGGACTCGAACCAAGAACAACGGAACCAGAAACCGCCGTGTTGCCAATTACACCATACCCCAAGGCGCTGAGCCGTAACTCGTGCCGAGGATCAAGCTTACGCGAGACGGACGCCAGCACCAAACCGGCGCCCGCCCGCGCGCGTCGCGACCGCCCAGCAGGCACCGCGGCCCGGTCTGCAGGACCGACCCCGGTGCGAGAGGCACACGCGCCCCACGCGTCTGCACGCGTCCCACCGGTCCTGCAAACGCGCCCGCCGCACCCGCGGCCGCACCACCAGTCCCGCAGACGCGCACGCTCCCGCCGCCCGCGCATGACGAAGCACGTAGAAACGCGCGAACCTCGCAGAATACGCGAAGGATGCTGCGAGGTTCGCGTCGTTCTGCGAGGAACGCTCGGCGGCGGCAACGCCCGGCCGCCGGAGGGCTCAGCCCAGGTGCGCCACCAGGGCGTGCAAGCGGCGGAGCGTCTCGTCCTTGCCGAGCAGCTCCATCGACTCGAAGAGCGGCGGCGACACCCGACGTCCGGTGAGGGCGACGCGCGGCGGGCCGTAGGCGACGCGCGGCTTCAGCCCCAGCTCCTCGACGAGCGCCCGGGAGAGGGCGTCCTGCACGGCCGCGGCGGTGAAGTCGGACACGCCCTCGAGCGCGTGGGCCGACGCCGTCAGCACCTCGGCGGCGTTCGCGGGCAGGCCCTTCAGCGCGTCCTCGGCGTACTCGACGTCCGAGACGAACAGGAAGCCGAGCATCCCGGGCGCCTCGCCCAGCAGCTGGACGCGTTCCTGCACCAGCGGCGCGGCCGCGGCGATGATGGCGCGGTGCTCCTCCGTGGGCTGCTCGGCGATCAGACCGGCCCCCGCGAGGTAGGGCACGATGCGGGCGGCGAAGTCGGCGGCATCCAGCATCCGGATGTGGTCGCCGTTGATGGCCTCCGCCTTCTTCTGGTCGAAGCGCGCGGGGTTGGGATTGACGTCGGCGATGTCGAAGGCGGCGATGAGCTCTTCGAGCGAGAAGACGTCGCGGTCGTGCGAGAGCGACCAGCCGAGAAGGGCGAGATAGTTCAGCAGGCCCTCGTGGACGAAGCCCTTCTCGCGCTGCAGGAAGAGGTCGGCCTGCGGGTCGCGCTTGGAGAGCTTCTTGTTGCCGGTCTCGCCGAGGACGAGCGGCATGTGTCCGAAGCGCGGCACGAACGAGGTGACGCCCGCGTCGATGAGCGCCCGGTACAGCGCGAGCTGACGCGCGGTGGAGGGCATGAGGTCTTCACCGCGGATCACGTGGGTGATCCCCATGAGCGCATCGTCGACGGGGTTCACGAAGGTGTACAGCGGGATGCCGCCGGCCCGCACGATCACGAAGTCGGGGAACGACCCGGCCGGGAACGTCACCTCGCCGCGGATGAGGTCGACGAAGGTGAGGTCTTCGTCGGGCACGCGCAGACGCCACGCGGGCTCGCGACCCTCGGCCCGGAAGGCGGCCTTCTGCTCGTCGGTGAGGTGGCGGTCGAAGTTGTCGTAGCCGAGTTGCTTGGCGCGACCGTTCGCCTCGTTGCGCGCGTCGATCTCCTCGGCGGTCGAGTAGCTCTCGTACACGGCACCGCTGGCGACGAGCTTGTCGAGCACGCCGCGATAGATGTCGTGGCGCTGCGACTGGCGGTAGGGCGCGTGCGGACCGCCGACCTCGACCCCCTCGTCCCAGTCGATGTTCATCCAGCGGAGCGCTTCGAGCAGCTGCTGGTAGCTCTCCTCGCTGTCGCGGGCGGCATCGGTGTCCTCGATGCGGAAGACGAGCTTGCCGCCGTTGTGCCGGGCGTAGGCCCAGTTGAACAGGACGGTGCGGATGAGTCCGACGTGCGGCAGCCCCGTGGGAGAGGGGCAGAAGCGGACGCGGACGTCGGCGCCGGTGGCGGTCGTGGTGCGGGGATCGGGCGTGGAAGACATCGCCTCGATCCTACCGGCGGGCGGTGCTGCTCCCCGAGAGACGCAGGTGGTCGGCGAGCACCTCCGCCATGACGTCGAGGGCCGCTCCGACGGCGGGCACCTGCTCGGCGCCGCGAGCGGTGACCACGTGGAGCGTCCGGGCCTCGGCAGACGGCAGGCGCGGTGCTGCGATGCCCGAGAGCATCGGGAGGGATGCCACGGCCATCCGCGGCAGGATCGCCATCCCGACCCCCTGCGCGACGAGGTTCTCGACGGCGATGAAGTTGTCCGTCTCGAACGCGATGTCGGGGGTGAACCCCGCCCGGCCGCAGGCCTCGAGGAGGTGGCCGCGGCACTGCGGGCATCCGGCGATCCACCGCTCCCCCGCGAGCTGCGAGAGGTCGATGGGGTCGTGCGCCGCGGCGGGGTGGTCCGTGGGCACCACCACGACGGTGTCGTCGTCGCCGATCCGGCGGACGGAGAGGCCGGATGCCGTGGACTCCAGGTGTTCGCGACGGTCCCCGGGGTAGCTGTACGTGAGGGCGATGTCGGCGCGGTTCTCCCGCACCGCGGCGATGGCCTCCGGCGGCTCGGCCTCGACGAAACTGATCGAGACACCGGGGCGGCGGGCGGTCACGGCCGCGATGACCCGCGGGACCACGGTGGACGACGCCGACAGGAACGCCGCGATGCGCACGCGACCGGCGCGGAGGCCCCGCAGCTCGGCGAGGTCAGCCGCCGCGGCGTCCAGGGCCGTCGTCACCGCCGCGGCGTGCCGGGCGAGGATGGCCCCCGCCTCGGTGAGACGCACGCCGCGCCCCACGCGTTCGACGATCGGCGTCCCGGCCCGCCGCTCGAGGCGGCGCAGCTGCTGGCTCACCGCGGGCTGGCTGTACCCGAGGGCGCGGGCGGCGGCGGTGATCGAGCCGCTGTCGGCGATCGCCTTCACCACGCGCAGCGCATGGGCATCCAGGGAGTCGTCGATCTCGGCCATGCCGACACATAAGCAGACGTGATGGTTCTCATGCAACACCTGCTCTGGTGCAATGACAAAGCGCTCGCGATCCTGGAGGCATGAGCAGCCTCGCCACGCACTTCGCCGGCGGCCGCGACTACCTCGCGGCCTGCACCCTCGGCCTGCCCCCGCGCGCCACGGTGGCCGCCGTGCGCGCGGACCTCGAGTCCGCGGCATCCGGTCGTCCCGACGTCGTCGGCGCGTCGCAGGCCGTCGAGGAGGCGCGCAGCGCGTACGCACGGCTCGTGAGCGCCCCCGTGGGCGACGTCGCGATCGGGTCGCAGACGTCGGTGCTCGTGTCGCTGATCGCGTCCTCCGTGCCGGACGGGGCCGAGGTCCTGTGCGCCGAGGGCGACTTCTCCTCGCTCGTGGCCCCCTTCGCGCACGCGGGTCGCGGCATCCGCCTCCGCACCGCTCCCCTGGCCGAGCTCGCCCGCGCCGTCTCCCCCGACACCTTCCTCGTCGCCTTCTCCCTCGTGCAGTCCGCGACCGGCGAGGTGGCGGATGCCGCCGACATCGCGGCCGCGGCCGCCCGCGCCGGCGCCCGCACGCTGTGCGACCTCACGCAGGCCGCCGGATGGCTCCCGGTCGACGCGACGATGTTCGACGCGACCGTCTGCCACGCCTACAAGTGGCTGTGCTGCCCGCGCGGTGTGGCCTTCCTCACGATCTCGCCCGAGTTCGCCCGCGGCATCCGCCCGGTCCAGGCGGGCTGGTACGCCGGCGACGACCCGTGGTCCTCCTGCTACGGGACGGGCGGTCCCCTCGCCCCGGACGCGCGGCGCTTCGACGTGTCGCCCGCGTGGCAGGCGTTCGTCGGCGCCGCCCCGGCCCTCGCGCTCTTCGCCGACACCGACATCACCGCGACCTACGCCCACGTCACCGCCTTGGCGGCGCGCTTCCGCGACGGCCTCGGACTGGCCCACCCGGAGCGTCCCTCGGCGATCGTCACCTGGCCGGATGCCACCGGTGAGGCGCTCGCGCAGCTCACCGCCCACGGCATCACGGCCTCGGGCCGCGCGGGCCGTGCGCGCGTGGCGTTCCACGTCTTCAACGACGAGCTCGACGTCGACCGCGCGCTGCACGCCCTCGGGGTTCGCGGGGCGTCCGACCTGTCGCCGTTCGACGGCCTGGTCTACGCGATCTGATCACGGAGCGACCGCCGCGCCCCGCCCTTCGTCCGCTCGGGACGACACCCGGACGAGCAGCGCTCCACCGCACACCGCCGCGACGGGGACGAGCGCCCACAACGCGAGACCGTCGTAACCGACCGCTCCGAGGATCACTCCCGCAAGCACGGAGCCGGCGGCGGCCGAGGCGGTCATGAGGGTGTCGCTGCGACCCTGGCGGCGCGGGCGCCCCGCGAGCGGGGTGGCCTCGGTGAGGAGCGCCGACCCCGCCACGGTCGCGGCGCTCCAGCCGAGACCGAGCAACAGGAGGGCGACAAGCACGCCGACCTGCGAGTCCGCGAAGGCGGCGGCGGTGCCGAGCGACGCGGCGAGCAGCACCTGTCCCAGGAGCACGACCGCGATGCGCCCGATGCGGTCCGCCAGGATGCCGAAGACGGGCGAGAGACCGTACATGCCGAACACGTGGACGGCGATGGTCACGCCGACGGCGAGAGTGAGCGCGTCGGGCGCGACGACGTGCGAGAGGTGGACGGGGGTCATGGCCATCACCGCCGCCATCGTCACATGGGATGCCGCGACCGCGAAGATCGCGTACCGGGCGAGGAGCGGCCGGTCGATCTCCGCGACGGGCGCGCTGCCGGCGGCCGGACGGAGCGCGAGCCGCTGCGCGAGCAGCAGCGGGTCCGGCCGGAGGGTGAGGGCGTAGAGCGCGAACGCCAGGGCCTGCGCCGCGAACGAGAACAGGTACGCGCCCGTGAGCGGTGGCATCCCGACGCCCGCCCCGACGAGCTCGCCCGGCGCCAGCAGGAGCGGACCGACGACGCCGCCGACCGTCGTCGACCAGACGACCACGGAGAGATCGCGGCCACGGCGGCCCGGCTCGGCCAGGTCGGTCGCGGCGAAACGCGACTGCAGCGTGCCCGCGTTGCCCGCGCCGATGAGGGCGATGCCGACCAGCAGCAGCGGGAACGAGCGGACCGCCGCGGCCGTGACGACCAGGGTGATGCCGACGAGCGCCGCGACGTTCCCGGTCGTGAGGGCGAACCGCCGCCCCCGGACGCCGGCGAGACGAGCGAGCGGGATCGCCGTGAGGGCGGCGCCGAGGGTCACGGCGGCGGTCGCGAACCCCGACAGGGCGTCCTGGCCGGACAGGTCCTTCGCGAGGAGCGCGCCGAGCGACAGCGTCGAGCCGAAGGCGACGCCCGTGAGCACCTGCCCCGCCGCGAGGGTCCGCACGGTCCGCCGTTGGGCGGCGACGACGTCGACCTCCCCCTCGACGGACAGCGCTGCGTCAGGCATCGCGCACGCTGTTGCGCAGGACTCCGATGCCGCTGATCTCGACCTCGACGATGTCGCCGGCGACGAAGGGGCCGACGCCCGCGGGGGTGCCGGTGAGGATGAGGTCGCCCGGGAGGAGCGTGAACACCGCGGAGGCGTACGCGACGAGAGCGCCGATGTCGTGGATCATGTCCGACACGGGGCCCTGCTGACGCACCTCGCCGTTGACTCGCGTGGTGATGGCGGCGGCGTCCAGGTCCAGGTCCGTCTCGATGACCGGGCCGACGGGGCAGAAGGTGTCGAAGCCCTTCGCGCGGGACCACTGGCCGTCGGAGCGCTGCAGGTCGCGCGCCGTGACGTCGTTGGCCACGGTGTAGCCGAAGATGTAGTCACCCGCCCGCTCCGCCGGGACGTTCTTCGCGATCCGCCCGATCACGACGGCGAGCTCGCCCTCGTAGTCGGTGCGCGAGCTCAGGCTCGTCGGGCGGACGATGACGTCGTTCGGGCCGACGACCGAGGTGTTGGGCTTCAGGAACATGAGCGGCTCGGCCGGCGCCTCCCCGCCCATCTCGGCGGCGTGGTCGCGGTAGTTCTTGCCGATGCACACGACCTTCGAGCGCGGGATGACCGGAGCGAGCAGCGCCACGTCGGCGAGGGGCACGCGCTCCCCGGTGGTGTCGAACCCGGCGAACATCGGGTCGGCGTCGAGCACGACGAGTTCGTTGTCGTCGACGATGCCGTAGCGGATGGCGTCCTGGTAGCTGAACCGAGCGATCTTCACCCGTCCAGCCTAGCCATCCCCCTCCGGCGGTGACGTGGCGCAGATGTACGCCGCGCGGCCACTCTCGCGTGCATTCGAGCCACGTCAGCGGCATCCATCCCGCCGGCCAGCCGCGGAATCGGAGACCGGCGGCGGATTCGGACGGAATCGCGGCTCACGTCCGAATCCGCGGCCCGCAGCCGAATCCGCGGCCCGCAGCCGAATCCGCGACACCGCACCTCGGAGAACGCCCACCTCGAGCGGGAACCCGATCACAGTATGCCGCCGGGGCCGGGGAACGGCGAAGGGGCCCCCGCCGCGGCGAGGACCCCTTCGTGTCGATCGCGGGTCAGGCGTCCAGACGGTACAGCCAGCCGTGCGTGTCCTCGGCGCGGCCGTACTGGATGTCGGTCAGCTGCTGACGCAGCTCGAGCGCGAGGGTGCCGGTGGGCTGCTCGTCGATGAAGTCGCGGCCCTTGAGCACGCCGATCGGGGTGACGACGGCGGCGGTGCCGCACGCGAACACCTCGACGATGTCACCGGATGCCACCCCCTCGCGCCACTCGGTGAGCGAGACGTTCCGCCCGACGACGTGGTGTCCGCGGTCGCGGGCCAGCTGCAGGAGCGAGTCGCGCGTGATGCCCTCGAGGATCGAGTCGGACTGCGGCGTGACGATCGTGCCGTCCTTGTAGACGAAAACGACGTTCATGCCGCCCAGCTCCTCGACGTTGCGGTCCTGGTCGAGGAAGACGACCTGGTCGCACTCGTTCTCGTACGCCTCGGACTGCGGCAGCAGGCTCGCGGCGTAGTTGCCGCCGGTCTTCGCCGCCCCGGTTCCGCCCTTGCCGGCGCGGGAGTAGTCCTCGCTGAGCCAGATCGACACCGGCTTCACCCCGCCCTTGAAGTAGGCGCCGGCGGGGCTGGCGATGAGGTAGTAGGCCACCTTGTGCGCGGGACGCACGCCGAGGAACGCCTCCTTCGCGAACATGAAGGGACGGAGGTACAGGCTCTGATCCTCGCCGGAGGGAACCCACGCCCCGTCGACGGCGATGAGCTCGCGCAGCGACTGCAGGAAGTACGGCACCGGCAGCTCGGGCAGCGCGAGGCGGCGCGCGGAACGCTGCAGGCGACGGCCGTTCTGGTCCGGACGGAAGGTGTGCACCGAGCCGTCCGCGTGGCGATACGCCTTGATGCCCTCGAAGATCTCCTGCCCGTAGTGCAGGACCGCCGCGGCGGGATCGAGCGAGATGGGGCCGTAGGGCGAGACGCGCGGGCGGTGCCAGCCGCCGCGGACGGACCAGCAGATGTCGACCATGTGGTCGGTGAAGCTCTGACCGAAGCCGGGGCTGGCCAGGATCTCATCACGCTGCGCGGCGCTCTTCGCGGCGAGGTTGCGGGTGACGGCGAACTCGAGGGGGTCGAGTCCGGTGTCGGGGTCGGTGTCGATCGTGGTCATCGTGATCCAAAGAGTCTCGTGCGCGGTGGCGGTGCGGGCCGATCGGTCCAGGTTACGCCCGGACGCGATCGGCGATGGCGTCGCCGATCTGGGCGGTGGTGCGGCCGCCGTCGCGGCCGGCGATGTCGTCCTCGACCGCGCGGGTGACGCGGGCGGCCTCGTCGCGGAGCCCGAGGTGGTCGAGCAGCAGGGCGACGGAGAGGATCGCGGCCGTGGGGTCGGCCTTCTGGGTGCCCGCGATGTCGGGCGCCGATCCGTGGACGGGCTCGAACATCGAGGGGAACGCGCCGTCGGGGTTGATGTTGCCCGAAGCGGCGAGGCCGATGCCTCCGGTGACGGCGCCGGCCAGGTCGGTGAGGATGTCGCCGAAGAGGTTGTCGGTGACGATCACGTCGAAGCGGCCCGGGTTCGTGACCAGGAAGATGGTGGCCGCATCGACGTGCAGGTAGTCTACGGCGACCCCCGGGAACTCGGATGCCACGGCATCCACGATCCGCTTCCACATGCCGCCCGCGTGCACGAGCACGTTCGTCTTGTGCACGAGCGTGAGCTTGTGGCGACGGCGCTCGGCGAGGGCGAAGGCGTAGCGGACGACGCGCTCGACGCCGTAGGCGGTGTTGACGGAGGTCTCGTTGGCCACCTCGTGCGGGGTGCCGCGTCGGATCGCGCCGCCGTTGCCGACGTAGGGACCCTCGGTCCCCTCGCGGACGACGACGAAGTCGATCTCGCCCGGGTCCGCCAGCGGTCCGGCCGCACCGGGGTACAGCTTCGACGGCCGCAGGTTGACGTAGTGGTCGAGCTCGAAGCGGAGCTTCAGCAGGAGCCCGCGCTCGATGTTCGCGTCCTTCAGCCGCGGGTCGCCGGGCACTCCCCCGACGGCACCGAGCAGGATCGCGTCGTGGGAGGCGATCGCGGCGAGGTCGTCGTCGGTGAGGGTGTCGCCGGTGTCGAGATAACGGCCGGCGCCGAGCGAGAAGGGCGTCTTCTCGAACGTCACGTCCGCCTCGGCGGTGACCGCGTCGAGCACCTTGACGGCCTCGGCGACGACCTCGGGACCGATGCCGTCACCGGGGATGACGGCCAGCTTCACGACGCGCGACATCGCTCTCCTCAACGCTCAGGGCGCATCACTTCGTCGACGCGCCGCGGGTTCCTCCCAGGGTAGTGGCAGCGATGACCCCGGCCACGACGATGAGCGCGGCGCCGATGAGCGCCGTGACGACGACGCCGGAGTCAAAGGCGTGGGCAGCCGCGGCGCGGAGGGCCTCGGCCAGCGTCGCGTCCTCGATCGTGTGCGAGACGGCCACCGCTCCCGCGAGCGTCTGCCGCGCGGCGTCCGCGATCGGTTCGGGCAGGCCCGCGGGCAGCACCAGCTGTGCACGGTAGAACGCCGCCAGGATGCCGCCGAGCACGGCCGTGCCGAGGACGGCGCCCAGCTCGTAGGCGGTCTCGGACACCGCGCTCGCGGCTCCCGCCTTCGCCGGAGGGGCGCTCGACAGGATGAGCTCGTTCGAGACGGTCTCGGCGGCACCGATGCCGATGCCGAGGAGCGCGAACGCGATGATCAGCTGGACGAGATCCGCGGTGGAGAGCGCGACCAGGATGTACGCGACCACCGAGAAGGCCAGGGCGGCGGGCACCACCACGCGGGGCGCGAAGCGCTTCGCGACCGGCACGACGAGCAGGCCCGACGCGATCATCAGCGCGAGTCCGGGCAGCAGCGCGAAGCCCGCGACCATGGGGCTCAGACCGACGACCAGCTGGAGGTGCTGGGCGACGAAGTAGAGGAAGCCGACGAGCCCGATGACGCTCAGCAGGTTCACGAGGATCGCGCCCGAGAACGTGCCGCGGCGGAACAGCGACATGTCGAGCATCGGGGTGGTGAGGCTCCGCTGACGCCGGACGAACAGCCAGCCGAACACGGCACCGGCGGCGAAGAGCGCGAGGGCGAGCGAGGTCGGACCCTCGACGGCGAGCTTCTTGATGCCGTAGACGATCGGGACCATCGTCGCGAGCGACAGCACGACGCTCGCCGCGTCGAACCTGCCGGGATGCGGGTCGCGGCTCTCGGGGACGAAGAACGGGGCGAGCACCAGCAGGGGCACCAGCACGGGGACCGCCATGAGGAAGACCGAGCCCCACGAGAAGTGCTCGAGCAGGAACCCGCCCACGATCGGTCCGAGCGCGGCGCCCGCCGAGAAGGCCGAGGCCCACACGGCGATCGCGATCCGCCGCTGGTCGCGATCGCGGAAGATGCTCCGCAGCAGCGACAGCGTCGACGGCATGAGCATGGCGCCGAACACGCCCATCAGCGCGCGGCCGGCGATGAGCAGCGCGGGGGTCGGGGCGAACGCGGCCAGCGCCGACACCGCGGCGAAGCCCGTGGCGCCGATCAGCAGCATGCGCCGGCGGCCGAAGCGGTCGCCGAGCGTCCCCATCGTGACGAGCAGGCCCGCGAGCACGAGCGGGTACACGTCGATGATCCACAGCTGCTCGATGCTGGAGGGCTGCAGGTCCAGGGCGATCTCGGGCAGGGCGAAGCTCAGCACCGTGTTGTCGACCGAGACCAGCAGCACGGGCAGCATGAGCACCGCCAGCGCGAACCACCCGCGCCAGCCGGCACGGGGGGCGTCGATCTCTTGCGTGGGCAACGACGAGGTGAGCATGGTTCCGTTCCGTTTCTTAACCGTCCAGCCGGTATAGTATCAAACCGGCAGCCCTTGCCGCCAGTACGATCGAGAGGCCATGAGCAGACCGCCTCACGCCCGCGACGCCGTCCTCGACGCGTTCACCCGCATCCTCGTCGACGACGGCGAGAGGGCGGCGACGATGGATGCCACGGCGAAAGCGGCCGGTGTGTCCAAGGGCGGGCTGCTGTACCACTACGCCTCGAAGAGCGCGCTCGAAGAGGCCCTCATCGCGCGGCTCGAGACCCTCGCCAAAGACGACGTGGACGAGATCGAGCGGTCGACCGAGGGCGTGATCGCCGCCCACCTGCGGTCGTCGCAGAACACCGGGTCGCCGTTGGACCGCACGATCCTGGCCGTGTCCCGCCTCGCGCAGAACGGCGACGACGCGGCATCCGCCTCGCTCCGCCGGGTGCGCGAGCTCTGGGAGGACAGTCTGCGGCCGCACACCCGCGACGAGACCGCGCTGCAGATGGTGCTGCTGGTCAGCGACGGCCTCTACTTCAACGCCGTGCTGGACCTGAACGCCGTCGCCGGCCCCGCGCTCGCAGGCAAGGACCTCGACGCCCTCATCGCCGCCGTGGTCGCCGCGACGACCTGACCCGCTCGGCTCGGACCGGCTGTCCCGCCTCGGCCCGACGGCGACGGCGGGAACACCGCGGGCCGCACCCCCGGAGGAGTACGGCCCGTCGATTCGTCGGAGCGGGTCAGCTCTCGACGATCTCGATCTGACGGAACAGGTCGGCGTTGGTCGCCTGACGCATCGACGACAGGATCTCGTCGGGCACCGGCGAGTCCACCGTGAGGACCGAGAGCGCGCGGCCCGTGGCATCCGGTCGGGCGACCTGCAGACCCGCGATGTTGATGCCCGCCTCGCCGAGCTCCTGACCGTAGATCGCCACGATGCCGGGACGGTCCGCGTAGCGCATGACGATGTGGTGCTGCTCGATCGGCACCTCGATGTCGTAGCCGTTGATCTCGACGACCTTGGGGACCATGCGGGTGCCGGCGAGGGTGCCCGCGACGGTGAGGGTCGACCCGTCGGCGAGCGTGCCGCGGAGGATCGTGATGTTGCGGTAGAGCGGGCTCTCGGCCTCGACGATCAGGCGCGCCTCGACACCGCGCTGCTCGGCGAACAGCGGCGCGTTGACGTACGACACGGTCTCGCTGACGATGCGGCTGAAGATGCCCTTCAGGGCGGCGAGACGGTACACGCTGACGTCGTAGGCGGCCAGCTCGCCGCGCACCTCGATGTCCAGGCTCGTCAGCGCGCTGTCGGCGAGGCCGCTGAAGAACTGACCCAGCATCTCGACGAGGGCGATGCCCGGCCGCACGAACGGGTCGATCGCGCCGCCGGCGACGTTCACGGCATCCGGCACCAGGTCGCCCTCGAGGGCGAGCTTGACCGAGCGGGCCACCGAGACGCCGGCCTTCTCCTGCGCCTCCTCGGTGCTGGCGCCGAGGTGCGGGGTCACGACGACGTTCGGCAGGTCGAGGAGCTTGCGGGCCGGGCCGTCCTGCGCGGGCGGCTCGGTGGAGAAGACGTCGAGGCCCGCGCCGGCGATCTCGCCGGTGGTGAGCGCCTCGTGCAGCGCCTCCTCGTCGATCAGGCCGCCGCGCGCGACGTTGATGACGTAGGCGGTCTTCTTCATGCGGCGCAGCTGCGCCGTGCCGATCATCCCCGTGGTCTCGGGGGTCTTGGGCATGTGGATCGTGACGAAGTCGCTCTGGTCGAGCAGCTCGTCGAGCGAGACGAGCTGGACGCCGAGCTGCTGCGCACGGGTCGCGGTGACGTAGGGGTCGTAGGCGATGACGCGCATGTCGAACGCCTGCAGGCGCGCGGCGATGAGCGCGCCGATGCGACCGAGGCCGATGATGCCGATCGTCTTCTCGAAGAGCTCGGTGCCGGTGAACGAGCTGCGCTTCCACAGCCCCTCGGCGAGGGAAGCGTGCGCGGCGGGGATGCGGCGCGCGAGGCTCAGCACGTGGCCGACGGTGAGCTCGGCGGCGGAGATGATGTTCGAGGTCGGCGCGTTCACGACCATGACTCCCGCGGCCGTCGCGGCCTTGATGTCGACGTTGTCGAGACCGACGCCGGCGCGGGCGACGACCTTGAGCGACGGCGCCGCGGCGAGGGCCTCGGCATCGATCTGCGTGGCCGAGCGCACGAGCACCGCGTGCGCGTCGGCCAGAGCCGACAGCAGCGCGGGGCGGTCGGTCCCGTCGACGTTGCGCACGTCGAAGTCGGGGCCGAGCGCGTCGATCGTGGCGGGCGAGAGTTCTTCGGCGATGAGCACGACGGGCTTCGTCACGGATGCGTCCTTCGAAACGGTGCACGGGGAATCGGCGCACCTCGCGGCGAACCGGCCCGGGGCCGGACGCACGACCCGGTGGGCCGGTGCCAGCCTAGCGCGGCCCCGCCGGATGCCCGGACCGTGTGACGCGGGATGCCGGTCCCGGTCCCCCCCCCGCGCGTCCTCAGGCGCCGTAAAGCGAGTACGAGGTGGCGCCGTAGCCGACGATCGCGAGCCAGAACGCCGCCGAGAGCGTCAGCCCCGCCAGCAGGACGAGGGCGAACTCCCCCACGCGCCGCTTCCATCCCAGGGCGAACGCGACGCCGAATGCGGCCAGCGGGAAGACGATCGGCAGGATGTAGACGAACCAGCCGAGCCCCGTCAGCCCGAACGAGCCGGATGCCTGCCCGACGAGCAGCGCCACGGCGCTCCACACGATGTAGGCGTAGAACAGCCCGAAGAGCGTCGCGACGGCGACGACGACCCAGCGGGGCAGCCGGCGGCCCGAGGCGCCCCGGGCGGAGGTGTCGGCGCTCATACGAGGGCTCCCGTCGACAGGTACGGCCACGGCACCAGCAGCACGAGGCCGACGATGAGGATGACGAAACGCAGCCACGTCGCCTTCCGGCGCGTGAGGGCCAGCGTGGCGACGAACCAGACCGGCGGGGCGAGCGCGGCGCCGATGGTCAGGGCGACCAGCGCGACGTCGTCGACCGGCAGCCCGGCGTCGAGCAGCCGCAGCCCGGCCACGAGCCAGCCGACCGCGAACAGCAGGAACGTCGCGGCGACCATGCCGATCCCGACGAGACCGCCGTTGCCCATCGCCCCGGACGGACGCGCGTCGTCGTCCTCGCGGGGCTCGGCATCCGCGGCATCCGGGGCCTGCGGGGCGGTCGGGACATCGGATGCCACCGGGGCCGGCGCCGCGTCAACGGATCGCGTCGACGCCGGGGAGGGCACCAGCGGCTCGGGCTCCTCCGCGACCGGAGGGCGCGTGCGCGGCGGCGTCTGCTCGCCGCGGACGTCGAGGGTCGGGTCGTCGTCGCCGTCCCACGACAGGGCGTCGTCATCGCGCGGTGTGCTCACCCGTCCACGGTAATGGCGCGCGGGCGGTTCGGCCGGGATCGGCGCGGGTCTTGCGCGAAGCCCCGTGGACGGCCCCGGACCGCGGGGTCCCCCGGCGGGAACGCCGAACGCCCCGGGCCGTGACGGCGCCGGGGCGTTCGGGCGGGGGTCAGCGCGCGGCGCTGCCCACCGCGATCGCCTGGGCGATCGCTATGGATGACGCAGCCTCCGGCGGCGGTCAGCGCGCGGCGCTGCCCACCGCGATCGCCTGGGCGATCGCTATGGATGACGCAGCCTGCGGCGGAGGTCAGCGCGCAGCGCTGCCCTCCGTGTAGTCGCTGTCCTGCTGCTTCCAGGCGAACAGGCCGCGGAGCTCCTTGCCGGTGGCCTCGATGGGGTGACCCTGCTCCTTCTCGCGGAGCTCGAGGAACTCGGTGGCGCCGTTGTCCTGGTCGTCGATGAAGCGCTTCGCGAATGCGCCGGACTGGATGTCCGCGAGGACGGCCTGCATGTTCTTCTTCACATCGGGCGAGATGACACGGGGGCCGGAGACGTAGTCGCCGTACTCGGCGGTGTCGGAGATCGACCAGCGCTGCTTGGCGATGCCGCCCTCCCACATGAGGTCGACGATGAGCTTGAGCTCGTGCAGCACCTCGAAGTAGGCGATCTGCGGCTGGTAGCCGGCCTCGGTGAGCGTCTCGAAGCCGTACTGGACGAGGTGGCTCATGCCACCGCACAGGACGGCCTGCTCGCCGAACAGGTCGGTCTCGGTCTCCTCGGTGAAGGTCGTCTTGATGACGCCGGCGCGCGTG
The DNA here is from genome assembly GCF_049384025.1 of Microbacterium sp. HMH0099. Taxonomy (NCBI): domain Bacteria; kingdom Bacillati; phylum Actinomycetota; class Actinomycetes; order Micrococcales; family Microbacteriaceae; genus Microbacterium; species Microbacterium sp. HMH0099. The sequence goes on from NZ_JBMRJR010000002.1 coordinate 101,358, forward strand.
CCGCCGATGGCCTTGGCGTACGAGAGGGCGGTGTCCCAGGCCGAGCCCGACGCGTCGCGCTCGACGGCGATGATGTCGGGGATGCCGCGACCGGCGACGTACTCGCGGCGCACGGTGTGGCCGGGGGCCTTCGGGGCGACGAGGATGACGTCGACGCCCTCGGGCGCGTCGATGTAGCCGAAGCGGATGTTGAAGCCGTGCGCGAAGGCGAGGGTCTTGCCCGCGGTGAGCTTGTCCTTGATGGACTCGGCGAAGATCGATCGCTGGTGCTGGTCCGGCGCGAGGATCATGATGAGGTCGGCCCACTCGGCGGCGTCGGCGACGCTCTTGACCTCGAAACCGTCCTCCTGCGCCTTCGCGGCCGACTTCGAGCCGTCCTTCAGCGCGATGGCGACCTCGACGCCCGAGTCGCGGAGGTTCTGCGCGTGCGCGTGCCCCTGCGAGCCGTAGCCGACGATGGCGACCTTCTTGCCCTGGATGATCGAGAGGTCGGCGTCGTCGTCGTAGAAGATCTCTGCCATGAGGATGTTTCTCCTTGTGTTCTGGCCCCGTCCCGGGGCCGCTGGTGAGGGGAAGTGGGGAAGCTCAGCCGCGCAGGACGCGCTCGGTGATGCTCTTGCCGCCGCGGCCGACGGCGAGGAGGCCCGACTGGGCGAGCTCCTTCACGCCGAACGGCTCGATGGCCTTGAGGAAGGCGCCGACCTTGCCGGAGTCGCCGGTGATCTCGATCACGATGGCGTCGGGGGTGTAGTCGACGACGGACGCGCGGAAGAGGTTCACGACCTCGAGCACGTTCGATCGGGTGGCGTTGTCGGCGCGGACCTTCACGAGCACGTGCTCGCGCTGCACCGACGTCGACGCATCGAGCTCGACGATCTTGATGACGTTGATGAGCTTGTTCAGCTGCTTGGTCACCTGTTCGAGCGGCAGGCCCTCGACGTCCACGACGACCGTGATGCGGGACAGCCCCGGCACCTCGGTCACGCCGACGGCGAGCGACTCGATGTTGAAGCCGCGGCGGGCGAACAGCCCGGCGACACGGGTCAGCAGACCCGGCTTGTCCTCGACGAGGAGGCTCAGCACGTGCCTCGACATGTCAGTCCTCCTGCCCGTCGAACGACGGCGAGTGGTCGCGGGCGTACTGCACGTAGCTGTTGCTGACGCCCTGCGGCACCATCGGCCACACCATGGCATCCGCGCTCACGACGAAGTCGATGACGACGGGGCGGTCGTTCGTGTCGAGGGCGAGCTGGATGGCCGCATCGATCTCGTCCTCGCGCTCCACGCGGATGGCGAGGCAGCCGTACGCCTCGCCTAGCTTGACGAAGTCCGGGATGCGACGGGTGCCGTGGCCCGTGTTGAGGTCGGTGTTCGAGTGGCGACCGTCGAAGAACAGGGTCTGCCACTGCCGCACCATGCCCAGCGACGAGTTGTTGATGACGGCCACCTTGATCGGGATGTCGTTGATGACGCAGGTGGCGAGCTCCTGATTGGTCATCTGGAAGCAGCCGTCGCCGTCGATCGCCCACACCACGCGGTCGGGCTGAGCGACCTTCGCCCCCATGGCCGCGGGGACCGCGTATCCCATCGTGCCGGCGCCGCCGGAGTTGAGCCACGAGTTGGGACGCTCGTACTTGATGAACTGCGCGGCCCACATCTGGTGCTGCCCGACGCCAGCGGCGTAGACGCCCTCCGGTCCGGTCAGCTCGCCGATGCGCTGAATGACGTGCTGCGGCGACAGCAGGCCGTCCGTCGTCGGGGTGTACCCGAGCGGGAACTCCTCGCGGAGGCCGTTCAGGTAGGTCCACCACTCGCTGTAGTCGACCTCGTTCTCGGCCGCGGCCGTGCGGAAGGCGGCATCCAGGTCCACGAGGACCTCGCGGAGGTCGCCCACGATCGGGACGTCGGCCGTGCGGATCTTGGAAATCTCCGCCGGGTCGATGTCGACGTGCACCACCTGCGCGTGCGGAGCGAACAGCGACGCCTTGCCCGTGACGCGGTCGTCGAAGCGGGCGCCGAGCGAGACGATCAGGTCGCTCTCCTGCAGCGCGAGGACCGCCGGCACCGTGCCGTGCATGCCGGGCATGCCCAGGTGCTGCTCATGCGAGTCGGGGAACGCGCCGCGGGCCATGAGCGTCGTCACGACCGGCGCACCGGTCGCCTCGGCGAGCACCTTCAGCTCCGCGGAGGCGTTCGAGCGGATGGCCCCGCCGCCGACGTACAGGACGGGCTTCTTCGCGGTGGCGAGCAGCTGCGCGGCCGCCTGGATCTGCTTGCCGTGCGCCTTGGTCACCGGACGGTAGCCGGGCAGGTCGATCTTCGGCGGCCACACGAACGGCGCCTCGGCCTGCTGCGCGTCCTTGGTGATGTCCACGAGCACGGGGCCGGGACGACCGGTGGAGGCGATCTCGAACGCCGCGGCGATCGCGCCGGGGATGTCCTCGGCGGTCTTGACCAGGAACGAGTGCTTCGTGATCGGCATGGTGATGCCGACGATGTCCGCCTCCTGGAAGGCGTCCGTCCCCATCAGGGTCGAGAACACCTGGCCGGTGATGCACACGAGCGGCACCGAGTCCATGTAGGCGTCGGCGATCGCGGTGACGAGGTTCGTCGCGCCCGGACCGGACGTCGCGATCGCGACACCGGTGCGCCCGGAGGCGGCGGCGTAGCCCTCGGCCGCGTGACCGGCGCCCTGCTCGTGGCGGACGAGGATGTGGCGGACGTGCTCGTCGTCCATGAGCGGGTCGTAGACCGGCATGATCGCGCCGCCCGGCAGACCGAACACGTCGGTGACGCCGAGCAGGTCGAGCGAGCGGACGACCGCCTGCGCACCCGTGAGCACGGGCGCAGGAGCGGTGCGGGCGGGAGGCCGGGGAACGGCCGGTGCGAATTCGGCGGACATGGTGATACCTCGGAACCGGGAGAAGGTGAGTCGGAGCGGCCGTCAGCCCGTGACAGCGCCCTCGGCAGCGGAGCGCACGAGCTTGGAGTACTTGGCCAGAACGCCACGGGTATAGCGCGGAGGAAGGGGCTCCCAGCCGTCACGGCGGGAGGCGAGCTCGGCCTCGTCGACGATCAGGTCGAGCGTGCGAGCAGCGATATCGACCCGTATCAGATCACCATCGCGCACGAAGGCGATGGGACCAGCGTCCACCGCTTCGGGAGCTATGTGGCCGATGCACAGCCCGGTTGTGCCGCCTGAGAATCGACCGTCCGTCAAGAGTAGTACATCTTTTCCGAGGCCCGCGCCCTTGATGGCCGCCGTGATGGCGAGCATCTCGCGCATGCCGGGGCCGCCCTTGGGACCTTCGTAGCGGATCACCACGACGTCGCCGGCGGCGATCTCGCCCGCCTCCAGCGCGTCCATCGCGCCGCGCTCGCGCTCGAAGACGCGCGCGGGACCCTCGAAGACGTTGCCGTCGAAGCCGGCCGACTTCACGACGGCGCCCTCGGGAGCCATCGACCCGTGGAGGATCGTGATGCCGCCGGTCTCGTGGATGGGGTTGTCGAACGAGTGGATGACCTTGCCGTCGACCGGGTCGGGGTTCAGGTCGGCGAGGTTCTCGGCGAGGGTCTTGCCGGTGACGGTCAGCGCGTCGCCGTGCAGCAGTCCCTCGTCGAGCATGGCCTTCATGATGACCGGGATGCCGCCGTGCCGGTCGACGTCGTTCATCACGTACTGGCCGAACGGCTTCATGTCGGCGACGTGGGGCGTGCGGTCGCCGATGCGGTTGAAGTCGTGGAGGTCCAGCTCGACCTCGGCCTCGTTCGCGATCGCGAGCAGGTGGAGGACGACGTTGGTCGAGCCGCCGAGCGCCATGGCGAGGGCGATGGCGTTCTCGAACGCCTCCTTCGTCAAGATGTCGCGCGTGGTGATGCCCTGGCGCAGGAGGTTGACCACGGCCTCGCCCGACCGGTGGGCGAAGTAGTCGCGACGGCGGTCGGCGGACGGCGGCGCGGCCGAGCCCGGCAGGCTGAGCCCGAGGGCCTCGGCGACGGACGCCATCGTGTTCGCGGTGTACATGCCGCCGCACGCGCCCTCACCGGGCGCGATGGCGCACTCGATGCGCTTGAGGTCGGCCTCGCTCATCTTGCCGGCGAGGCACGCGCCCACGGCCTCGAACGAGTCGATGATCGTGACGTCCTTCTCGGTGCCGTCCGAGAGCTTGACCCAGCCCGGAGCGATCGATCCGGCGTAGAGGAACACGCTCGACAGGTCGAGACGGGCGGATGCCATGAGCATGCCCGGGATCGACTTGTCGCAGCCGGCGAGGAGCACGGAGCCGTCGAGGCGCTCGGCCATCATGACGGTCTCGACGCTGTCGGCGATGACCTCGCGGGAGACGAGCGAGAAGTGCATGCCCTCGTGGCCCATCGAGATGCCGTCGGAGACGGAGATGGTGCCGAACTGCAGCGGGTAGCCGCCGCCCGAGTGGACGCCCTCCTTGGCGCCCTGCGCGAGACGGTCGAGGCTGAGGTTGCAGGGGGTGATCTCGTTCCAGCTCGACGCGATGCCGATCTGGGGCTTGTCCCAGTCCTCGTCGCCCATGCCGACGGCGCGGAGCATTCCGCGGGAGGTGGTGGCCTCGATGCCATCGGTGACGACGCGACTGCGGGGCTTGATGTCGAACTCGCCGGTGTTCGGATTCTGCGGTGCGGGCATTCTCGAAGTCTATTGCGCGTGAGCGGCGCGCTGACGCGCGACGGCGCCCAGCAGGTCGACGAAGGCGTCGATGTCGGGCACGCTCAGCGAGGCCGCCGTCTCTCCCCCGCCGACCCGGACGCCGAGGTCGCCCGGCTCGAGGCTCCGCAGCGCGTCCTCGTCGGTGACGTCGTCGCCCGCGAACAGCACGGCCGTGGCGCCGGTGCGCTCGCGCAACGTACGGATCGCGCTGTCCTTGCCCTCGTGACGGAACGAGAACTCCAGGATGCTGTGTCCCGTACGACGGCGCCAGCGAGGCGCGTGCTCTGCGACCAGGCGGTCGGCGAGCTCCCGTGCGGCGCGTTCGTCGGCGGCATCCGCGGTCCGGGTATGGATGCCGAACCCGAACTCCTTCGGCTCGATCCAGACCCCCGTGAGGTCCTCCGTGCCGGTCTCGAGCTCTCCACGGAGGCGGTCGCGCAGCGCGAGGTCGGCGGCGTCGTCCGCGGTCTCCTCCGGTCCGCGCCCCGGGACCCAGAACTGCACGCCGTGCGACGCCGCCAGCCACAGCGGGGAGGCGTCGTCGTGCTCGGCGATCTCGCGGAGATGCCCGAGGGAGCGTCCCGAGACGAGCGCGACCACCGTCCGCGGGAGAGCCGCGAGGCGATCGACGACCTCGCGGGCGCCGGGGGTCATGCGCGCGGTCATGGGGTCGTCGACCAGCGGCGACAGCGTGCCGTCGAAGTCGAGCGCGACCAGCAGCTCCGCCGTGGTCGAGACGGCCTCGACGGCGGCGTCGGCGGCCGTCACCGGTCGTCCTCCGCGCCGTCCTCGGAGGCACGATCGGCCTCCGCGGCACGGTCGGCCTCGGCGGCGGCGGCGGACCGCGCGGACGCCTCGTCGGCGGCATCCCCCGCCGCGACCGCCGCGTCGGCGCTCGAGCTGCGCTGGTGGAAGGCCGTCAGCGCGTCGAGGAACTCCTGGGACCAGTCCTCCACATCGTGCTCGCGGACGCGCTTCCGCAGGGCCCGCATGCGGCGACCCTGCTCGGCGGAGGGCATCTCGATGGCGCGCACGATGGCATCCTTCAGCCCGTCGATGTCGTGCGGGTTGATGAGCAGTGAACTCCCCATCTCGTCCGCGGCGCCGGCGAACTCGCTGAGCACCAGCACGCCTCGGTTGTCCACGCGACTGGCGACGTACTCCTTGGCGACGAGGTTCATGCCGTCGCGGAGGGCGGTGACGAGCATGACGTCGGCGGCGAGGAACAGCGCCACCATCTCCTCGCGCGGGTACGACTGATGCAGGTACCGGATCGCGGTGTGCGTCGTGGTGTCGTAGTCGCCGTTGATGCGGCCGACCGTCATCTCGATCTCGTCGCGCAGCTGCATGTACGCGTCGACCCGCTCGCGGCTGGGGCTCGCGACCTGGACGAGGGTGGCGTCCTCGACCGAGGCGCGGCCGTCCTCCAGCAGCTCCCCCCACGCCTTAAGGCGGTGGCCGATGCCCTTGGTGTAGTCGAGCCGGTCGACGCCGAGGAGGATCTTGCGGGGGTTTCCGAGGCCCTCGCGGATCTCGCGGGCGCGCTGCTGGATCTCGGGCCGCTGCGCCAGCTCGATGTAGGAGTCGGCGTCGATCGAGATGGGGAAGGCGCGGGCGAGCGCCGTCCGCGTCCCGCCCTCCTCGGGGACCAGGATGCCGCTCGCCTTGGTCTCGTAGCGGAGCTGGCGGCGCACCGCACGGGCGAAGTTGCCGGCGTCGGCGACGCGCTGGAACCCGATGACGTCCGCGCCCAGCAGTCCCTCGAGCACCTGCTTGCGCCACGGCAGCTGCGCGTAGAGGCCGTAGGCCGGGAACGGGATGTGGTGGAAGTAGCCGATGGTGACGTCGGGACGGATCTCGCGCAGCATCTTCGGGACCAGCTGCAGCTGGTAGTCCTGCACCCAGACGATGGCGTTCTCGGATGCGACGGCGGCGGCCGCTTCGGCGAAGCGGCGGTTCACGCGGACATAGGCGTCCCACCAGGCTCGACGGTACGTCGGCGCGGCGATGACGTCGTGATACAGCGGCCAGATCGTGTCGTTCGAGAAGCCCTCGTAATAGTTCTCGACGTCGGCGGCGGACAGCGTCACCGGCACGAGGTGGGTGTCCTCGAAGTCGAACGGCTCGAGCTCCAGGTCGGGCTTGCCGCCCCATCCCACCCACGCCCCGTCGAGGCGGCGCATGACGGGCTCCAGGGCCGTCACGAGCCCTCCGGGGGACCGCCGCCACCCCTCGCCGTCGGTGCGATCGACGGGCAGACGGTTGGCGACGACGACGAACTCGGCCCGGGTCACAGGTCCTCCTCGGTAGCGGTCTCCTCAGGCTAACAGCGGGTCCGCGCGGGCCCCGGGGATGGCCGGGATGCGCTACGGCCCCGTCACTGTCAAGGCTGCAGCGACCCGGCGGCGCCGCTCGATAGGTTGTGACCATGCGTCAGTACATCTTCGGAACGGGTCTCCTCAGCGCCATCACCGGTGGCATCACACTGCTCCGCGCGCTGCGGAACGACGAGCCCTTCACGTGGCGCACCGCCCTGGCCTGGCTGAGCTGGGGCATCACCCTCGCTCTCGCTGTCGGCGCCGTCGTGGACACGCGTCGCGCCCGCCGCGGCAAGGTCATCTCCGGCGACTCCCCCGTCGCCAAGAAGCAGCAGAAGCTGCTCAAGAAGCGTTTGGCGCGCTGAGCGCCCCCGACAGACAGAAGGGATGCCACGGCCTCGGGCGGTGGCATCCCTTCTCCGTCTGCGGGGAGGCGGGTCTTAACGCGTGAGGATCAGCGCATCGCCCTGACCGCCGCCCCCGCACAGGGCGACCGCCGCGGTGCCGCTCCCCCGCCGGACGAGCTCGTGCACGGCGTGGACGACCAGGCGGTTCCCGGACGCGCCGATGGGATGGCCGATCGCGATGCCCCCGCCGTGAGGGTTGACGACGTCGTCGGACAGTTCCAGCTCGGCCTGCGAGCGGGCCACGACGGCGCCGAAGGCCTCGTTGATCTCGACGAGATCGAGGTCGGATGCCGCGAGCCCCTGCTTCTGCAGGGCTCGGGCGATCGCGCGGGCGGGCTGGTCGTGCAGGGAGTTGTCCGGACCGGCGACCTGCCCGGCCGCGCCGACGACGGCGAGGACGTCCCAGCCGTGCTGCTCGGCCACCGCGCGCGTCGTCACGACCACGGCGGAGGCGCCGTCGGAGATCTGGGACGCGTTGCCGGCCGTGATCGAACCGCCCTCCGCGAAGGCCGGCCGCAGCCTGGCGAGCGTGTCGACCGTGGTGTCGGCGCGGATGCCCTCGTCGGCCGCGACGACGACCGGGTCGCCCTTCCGCTGGGGGATCTCGACCGGGACGATCTCCGCATCGAAGGCCCCGTCTCGCTGCGCGGCCGCCGCACGCTGGTGGGAGCGGGCGGACACGGCATCCTGGGCCTCGCGCGTGACCCCGTACCGCCCGTTGGCGCGCTCCGTCGAGGCGCCCATGCTCTCGCGGTCGGAGGCGTCGGTGAGGCCGTCGAAGGCCATGTGGTCCAGCACCTCGACCGAGCCGTACGCGTACCCCTCGCGGGAGTTCATCAGGAGGTGGGGGGCGCGGGTCATCGACTCCATGCCCGCGGCGACGACGACCGTCGCGTCGCCGAGGCGCAGCATGCGGGCGGCGTCGATGACCGCGGTGAGGCCGGACAGGCACACCTTGTTGACCGTCGCCGCGTGCACGTCCCACCCGATTCCCGCCGCGATCGCGGCCTGGCGCGCGGCGTTCTGCCCGGTGCCGGCCTGCAGGACCTGACCGACGAGCACGGCGTCGACGACCTCGGCCGGGACACCGCCGCGCTCGAGGGCCCCGCGGATCGCGGCGGCCCCGAGCTGAACGGCCGTCAGCGGGGCGAGCTGCCCCTTCAGACGACCCTGCGGGGTGCGGGCGGCGGCGACGATCACGACGTCTTCCGGGTTCATCGGGTGACCTCCTCGGTGAGTCTCACGGTGAGCGGGGGCTCGGTGGCATCCCGCACCTCGTCGACCGTCACCCCGGGGGCGACCTCGACGAGCACGAGTCCATCCTCCGTCACGTCGATGACGGCGAGGTCGGTGATGATGCGGTCCACGACCCCGCGTCCGGTCAGCGGCAGCGAGCAGGCGCCCACGATCTTGGGGCTGCCGTCGCGGGCGACGTGCTCCATCAGCACGATCACCCGCGCCGCCCCGTGGACGAGGTCCATCGCGCCGCCGGGCCCCTTGACCATCTTCCCGGGGATCATCCAGTTCGCGAGGTCCCCGGACGCCGACACCTGCATCGCTCCGAGGACGGCCGCGTCGATCTTGCCGCCGCGGATCATCCCGAAGCTCAGCGCCGAGTCGAAGAACGCCGCCCCGGGCAGCGTGGTCACGGTCTCCTTGCCGGCGTTGATGAGGTCGGGGTCGACCGCGTCCTCGGTCGGGTACGGGCCGACGCCGAGGATGCCGTTCTCGGACTGCAGGACGACGCCGACCCCCGGCGGCATGTGGTTCGGCACGAGCGTGGGCAGGCCGATGCCGAGGTTGACGTAGGCGCCGTCGGGCAGCTCGCGAGCCGCGCGGGCGGCCATCTCGATGCGGGTGAGGGCCATGGCTCAGGACTCCGTCCGGACGGTGCGCTTCTCGATGCGCTTCTCGATGCAGGCGCCCACCGCGACCACGCGGTGGACGAAGACGCCGGGCAGGTGCACGTCGTCGGGGTCGATCTCCCCCGGCTCCACCAGCTCCTCGACCTGGGCGATGCAGACGCGCCCGGCCATCGCGGCGAGCGGGTTGAAGCTGCGGGCGGCCTTGCGGAAGACGAGGTTGCCGTGCCGGTCGCCCTTCCACGCGTGCACGAGCGCGAAGTCGGTGGTGATGGCCTCCTCGAGCACGAACTCGCGTTGCTCGCCCCCGACCTCGAAGACGCGGACGTCCTTCGGCGGAGAGGCGACGGCCACTCCCCCGGCGCCGTCGTAGCGCTGCGGCAGGCCGCCCTCGGCGACCTGGGTGCCGACGCCGGTCTGCGTGTAGAACGCGGCGATGCCGGATCCGCCGGCCCGGAGCTTCTCGGCGAGGGTGCCCTGCGGCGTGAGCTCCAGCTCGAGCTCGCCGGCGAGGAACTGCCGCTCGAACTCCTTGTTCTCCCCGACGTACGACGACGTCATCTTGCGGATCCTGCCCGCGCCGAGCAGGATGCCCAGGCCCCAGTCGTCCACGCCGCAGTTGTTCGACACCACGGACAGGTCGCGCGTCCCCTGCGCGAGCAGCGCCGTGATGAGCGCGATGGGGTTGCCCGAGAGGCCGAAGCCACCGACGGCGAGCGAGGCCCCGTCGGGGATGTCGGCGACGGCGTCGGCGGCCGAGGCCCAGGTCTTGTCGATCACGCGAACTCCTCTGTACGGCGTCCCCTCATCCTGTGCGCGCCCCCGGGTCCGCGTCGCGTCGGGGCTTGTCATATGGATGCCGCCTCCTTTAGCGTCCACATCGTGGACATGGCATCCAGGTCTCCCTCGTCGCGGACGGCGCCCGGCGCTCCCCCGGAACAGACGGTGCCCGGTGCACAGGCCATCGCCCGGGCCGCCCGCCTTTTGCGCCTCGTGACCGCCGCCGGGACCTCCGGAGCGCCGGTCGGCGATCTCGCCGCCGACTCCGGCCTCACCCGCCCGACGACGCACCGCCTGCTGTCGGCTCTCCGCGCCGAGGGGCTCGTGGACCGCGACGACGCGACCGGACGCTGGCTGCCCGGCCCGGAGCTCTACCTCATGGGGTCGGTCGCGGCGTCGCGCTTCGACGTCACGAGCGTGGCGCGCGACGTCGTGCGCTCGCTCGCCGTCCGGACGGAGGAGAGCGCGTTCCTCTCGGTGCGGCGCGGGGACGAGACCGTCTGCCTGCTGCGGGAGGACGGGAGCTTCCCCATCCGGTCGCATGTGCTGTCCGAGGGGGTGCGGTTCCCGCTCGGGGTCGCCTCGGCGGGACTGGCCATCCTGTCCTTCCTGCCGCCCCAGGATGTGGACGCCTATCTCGAGCGGCAGGGCGATCTCGCCGGACGCTGGGGGGCGGCGCACGCGCCGGCGCGGCTGCGGACGCGCCTCCGCGAGACGCAGGCGCGCGGCTACGCGGTCAACGCCGGCCTCATCGTCGAGGGCAGCTGGGGGCTGGGAGCGGCGGTGTTCACGCGTCAGGGCGACCCGCAGTGGGCGCTCAGTCTCACCGGCGTCGAGTTCCGCTTCTCCGGCGAGCGGCAGGCCGAGCTGGGCCGCATCCTCCTCGCGCACGCGCACCAGCTGTCGACGAGGATCGGCTCCCGCTGAGCGGTTGGATACCCACGTTATATACCTGCGGTATGCTTTTTGCATGACCCGCGACGACGATCTGCAGAGACTGATCCTCGCGGTGCACGCCTTGACGCGCATCGCGGCCATCGACACCCACACCGACGCCCCCGCCGCGCAGTGGCGCACGCTGACGCTCCTGCGCGACCACGGACCGCAGCGCCTCGGCGACCTCGCCACCCTCAGCCGGGTGAGCCAGCCGGGCATGACCCGCCTGATCGGGCAGATGGATGCCGCGGGCCTCGTCACCCGCAGCGCGCACCCCGACGACTCGCGGGTCAGCGTGGTCGGCGCCACCGATGCCGGGCTCGAGGCTCTCGCGCGGTGGTACGACGTGTTCCGCGGAGCCCTCGCGCCGTACGTGGCCGACCTGTCCGACGCGGAATGGGATGCCGTCGCCGTCGCCGCCGCGGCCCTCGGCACTCGTGTCGGCGGGGCAGCCGGGGCCTCGGGCGCCGCTCGCGTCGGTGTGGCAGCCGGGGCCTCGGGCGCCGCTCGCGTCGATGTGGAGGTCGTCCGGTGAGCGCCGCCGCAGAGAAGACCGGCGTCTGGCGTCAGCCGGCGCAGGTGTGGGCCGTCGCGTTCGCGTGCGTCGTGGCGTTCATGGGCATCGGTCTCGTGGACCCGATCCTCCCCGCGATCGCCGACGCCCTGCAGGCGAGCCCCGTGCAGACGGAGCTGCTGTTCACGAGCTACCTCGTCGTGACCGGCCTCGCCATGCTCGTCACCAGCTGGATCTCGAGCCGCATCGGGGCGAAGGCCACGCTGCTCGTCGGTCTCGGCCTCATCGTCGTCTTCGCGTTCCTCTGCGCCGTGAGCGGCAGCGTCGACGCGGTCATCGGGTTCCGCGCCGGGTGGGGCCTGGGCAACGCGCTGTTCATCTCGACCGCGCTCGCCACGATCGTCGGCGCCGCCTCCGGCGGCAGCTCGGCCGCGATCATCCTGTACGAGGCCGCGCTCGGCCTCGGCATCGCCATCGGACCGCTCCTCGGCGGCATCCTGGGCGAGGCGAGCTGGCGGGGCCCGTTCTTCGGCGTCGTCGCGCTGATGGCGATCGCGTTCGTCGCGGTGCTCGTCCTGCTGCGGGGACCGCAGCCCGCGCGGCAGCCCATCCCGTTCAGCGCACCGTTCCGGGCACTCCGCCGTCCCGCGCTGGCGATCCTCGCGGGGACCGCGCTCTTCTACAACATCGGCTTCTTCACGCTGCTGGCCTTCTCGCCGTTCCCACTCGGCTTCGGCGCGATGGGCATCGGTCTGACGTTCTTCGGCTGGGGTGTCGGACTCGCGATCACGAGCGTCGTCGTCGCGCCGGTGCTTCTCCGTCGCCTGCGCCTGACCACCGTCCTGCTGATCGCGCTTCCCCTGCTGGCGCTCGACCTGCTGGCGGCGGCTGTCGTGGTCGGGTCCCCCGTGGGGCTCGTGATCTGCATCATCGTCGGCGGGCTCGTGCTCGGCGTGGCCAACACCGCCCTCACCGAGGCCGTGATGGAGGCCACCGACCTCCCCCGGTCCGTGGCCTCGTCGGCGTACTCAGCCGTCCGGTTCCTCGGCGGCGCGATCGCTCCCCCGCTCGCGGCGTTCCTGTGGCACGCCGCCGGCGCCGGCGTCCCCTACGTCGTCGCCGCGGTCGCGGTGGTCGTCTCGGCCGCCCTGATCCTCGTCGGACGCGGACGTCTCGCCCACATCGACCGGGGCCACGCGGATGCCGCGGACGAAGGAGCCGCCGTCCTGATCGGCGACGCCGCCTGAGGCCCGCCCGCCCCGCCGAGAGCACACGTTCGGTCCGAGAGCACACGCTCTCGCGTGCCGGAGCGTGTGATCTCGGCGGGATCGCGTGATCTCGGCGACAGCAGGGGCGCGCCCACGGCCCGCCATCGCGGCGGGTGCGGCAGGATGTGCGCATGGCCGATGACGAGATCTGGGACGTGACCGACATCCACGGTGTACCGACCGGCGTTCTGCATCGTCGCGGCGACGGCCCGGTGGCTGCCGGCACGTTCCACGTCGTGGCATCCGTCTGCGTGGTGGGCGGCGACGGGCGCGTCCTCCTCACCCTCCGCGCGCCGGGCAAGGAGTACCCCGACGCCTGGGAGTTCCCCGCCGGCAGCGCCCTCCGCGGCGAGAGCAGCCGCCGGGGCGCCGCGCGCGAGCTCGAGGAGGAGACCGGCCTCGCGATCCACCCCGACGAGCTCGTCCTCGTCGGACGCGTCATCGAGGAGCGCGCCCTCTTCGACCTGTGGGTCGCGCGCGTCGACGGCGAACCCGAGGTCGCGCCGGATCCGGAAGAGGTCCAGGATGCCGCCTGGGTCACCCTCGACGAGGTCCACCGGCGCTGGCACACGGACCTCTTCGCCGCTCCCTGGAACGCGCGCTTCGAACAGCTGTGGGACGACCTCGTCGCCCGCGTCGAGGACGCGCGCACACTCTGAGGGCCCGGCGCATCGTTCCGCCCCGCTCCCCCAACCCTTTCCCGCTCCGCCGTCGACCTGGTGGGATGGATGCCACGCGTACGACGACGGGAGGGCCGGATGGCCGTGTTCACTCGAGGCTTCGGCGGGCGACGACGAGAGTCGGACGACCGCCTGCCCCCGGGCCAGTATCTGACCGAGGACTTCCCGGTGCTGTCGGCCGGCCCGACGCCCCGGGTGTCCACCGACGAGTGGCGCTTCACCGTCCTCGCGATGGACGGCGTTCACACGTCCTGGTCGTGGGACGAGGTGCAGGCCCTGCCCATCGACGACATCACCACCGACATCCACTGCGTCACGCGCTGGTCCAAGCTCGGGACCCACTGGCGCGGCGTGTCGCTCGACCACTTCCTCGAACACGCCGGACCGGAGGGCACCCACGCGATGGTGCACTCGTACGGCGGGTACACGACGAACGTGCCACGGGCGGACCTGTCGGCGGGCAAGGCGTGGGTGGCGTTCGAGTTCGACGGCGAGCCGCTGGCTCCCGAGCACGGCGGCCCGGCGCGCCTCATCGTCCCGCACCTCTACTTCTGGAAGTCCGCGAAGTGGGTGCGGAGCATCGAACTGCTGCCCGCCGACCGACCGGGCTTCTGGGAGCAGAACGGCTACAACATGTACGGCGACCCCTGGAAGGAGGAGCGGTACTGGTGACCGGCGCGCAGGACTGGCTGGTCGGCACGATCACCGAGACCCGCCGGGTCACCCGGCACGGGTCCGTCCTCGGCATCGACATCCCCGGCTGGCCCGGCAACCTGGCCGGGCAGCACGTCGACGTCCGCCTCACCGCCGAGGACGGCTACCAGGCGACACGCTCGTACTCCCTCGCGTCCTCCGGCCCGGGGTCGCGCGTGGAGCTCGCGGTCGACGAGGTGGTGGACGGCGAGGTCTCCCCCTACCTCGTCCAGGAGGCGCGACCCGGCGACCAGCTCGAGATCCGCGGTCCCATCGGACGGTACTTCGTGTGGACGCCCGACGTCGCCGACCCCGTCCAGCTCGTCGCGGGCGGCTCCGGCATCGTGCCGCTCCTCGCGATCGCCCGCGCGCACGCGCAGTCCGACTCGACCGCACCGATGCGCCTGCTGTACTCGGTCCGGTCCCGCGAGAACGCGCTCTACGCGGACGAGGTGGATGCCATCGGCACCTCCTCCTTCCGCACGGACTGGGTCTACACCCGAACCGCCCCGCCGGGAGCATCTCGGCCTGTCGGCCGGATCGACGCCGCGACGGTGGCGGCATCCACGATCCCCGCCGCGGAGCGGCCCCTCGTGTTCGTGTGCGGTCCCACCCGGTTCGTCGAGACGGCCGCAGACCTCCTGCTCGCGGCCGGCCACGCTCCCGACCGGGTGCGCACCGAGAGGTTCGGCGGCGCGTGACGAGGGAGGGATGGATGCCACCCCCCACCGCCCTGCGCGCGCTTCCCGTTGTGCTGCTCGGCACGGTGCTGGTCGTCTCGGCCTGCGCCCCGGCGAGAGGGGTCAGCATCCCTCCCGGGGCCGCCGACCTCGACCGCTGCCTGGGACGGACCATCCTGGTCGATGACCTCGCGTCCGTCGGTCAGCCGGGGTGCGACCTGGCCGGCTCGGTGGTGTGGACGGAGAGCGGCATCCGCGTCGTCGTGCAACCGGTCGGCGCCACCTTCTCGTCGTCCCTCGGCTCGAACCCGGACCTCGCGCTCACCGTCGTCAACTGGGGCGTCCCCGGGGTCAGCGCGACGCCCATGGAGCGAGGCGAGGTTCTGCAGACCTGGGCGACGAGTGACACGGCCACGGACCTCGAGGCGGAGCAGCAGCGTCTGGACGCTCTGCGCCCCTGAGGCCGACGGATCCGGGCCGCTGCGACGATGAGAGGATGGCGTGGTGACTGAGGAAGCAGCTTTTCCGCCCCGCCGCACACGGGAGACGCTGATCGAGTGGGTGCGTGACTTCCAGTCTCAGACCGACGTCGGAGACGCGGAGATCATCGTCGCCCTGCAGGAGGGCGAAGCGACCCGTGACACCGGCCTCGTCGTCGTCCGCCCCCGCAGCAACTCCGCGATGGCCGTCTACATGCAGCCGCGCGGTTTCGACGAACCGCTATGGGAGGTCACGCTGCCCGCGCGGGACGACGAGGTCCCCATGTCGGCGCTGCAGCTGAGCAGCCTCGGGACGTTCGTCTCCCTCGCCGCCACGCTCTGCACCTACCTGCAATGGCGGTCCCTGGAGTGGGACCGCGCCTCCGGGCGCCACGACGTCTGACGAGGGACGTCGTCCCGCCGCCGTCCGCCGCGAGGGGGCTGGCATGTGCTCGCGCGGGTCAGGCGAAGTCGCCGACCTGACGCTCGACGGGCACGGAGCGGTCGGTCGTCACATCGCCGGTGTGCGCGGTGGTCACCGTCTCGATGAGGACGATCTCGACCTCGGACTCGGCGATGGGGTTGTGGCGTACGCCGCGCGGAACGACGAAGAACTCGCCCGGGTTCAGGACCACCTCGTCACCGCCCTCGAGCTGGATGCGGAGCGTGCCCGACACGATCAGGAACATCTCGTCCTCGTCGTCGTGGGCGTGCCAGACGAACTCTCCGAGCAGTTTCGCGACCTTGACGTACTGGTCGTTGACGCGGCCGATCACCCGGGGCGTCCAGTGCGCCTCCACCTGCTGCAGTTCGGCCGCGATGTCGACGCCGCGAAGAATGCTCATGTCCCCATTCTCGCGGTCATTCGGAGACCGTCCAGAGGGACGGCTCCGTGCCGACGGTACGAGTTCGCTGCAGGATGACGTAATCGACGCCGGGGTGCGAAGCGATCCATCGCCGCGCATCCTCGAGCGTCATCACTTCTTCGGAGGGCGGCTCGTCGCCGTTCTTCTCCGACCAGTGATGCGCGAACTGCACGCGGTACTCGATCACCCCGTCACGGTAGCCCCGTTCAGCCCGGAATACGACCTCCCACCGAGGAGAGCCGATGCTGTCGACGACGACGAAAAGCCCCCTCCCGCGACACGCGCGGAAGGGGGCTTTCCCAACTGTGCACCCCCTGGGACTCGAACCCAGAACCCACTGATTAAGAGTCAGTTGCTCTGCCGATTGAGCTAGAGGTGCAGGCGACTCGCTGCATTTTTTCAGCGGCGAACCGAGGAATGACATTACCAGGCGTGATGCGCGCACGCCAAATCGGCCCATCCGCGGCGGTTATCCTCGAAGGGTGCCCCGCACCGACCCCTCCTCCCCGGCCGACGCCTCCGCCCCCGGACGCACGCCCGACGCCCCCGGACACGCGGACGTCCCCGACGGCGACACCTCCGCCCTTCTCGACGACCTCGCCCTCGCCCTGCGCCTGGCCGACGCCGCCGATGCGGTGGCGATGGCCCGCTTCGACAGCGACGACCTCCGCATCGACACGAAGGCGGACGCGTCCCACGTCACGGAGGCCGACCTCGCGACGGAACGGGCCATCCGCGCGATCCTCGACACGGAGCGCCCGGACGACGCCGTCCTCGGCGAGGAGTACGGCACGTCCGGCGACACCTCCCGCCGCTGGGTGATCGACCCGATCGACGGCACGCACAACTACATGCGCGGCATCCCCGTCTGGGCGACCCTGATCGCCCTGACGGTCGACGGCGTCCCGCAGGTGGGCGTCGTCAGTCAGCCGGCGCTCGGTCGGCGCTGGTGGGCGGCCGTCGGGCATGGTGCGTGGACCACGACGGCGACCGGCGCGGAGCACCGCATCCACGTCTCCGACGTCGACGACATCGCGCGGGCGAGCGTGAGCTTCCAGAGCATCGAGCAGTGGGACGACGTCGACCTCCTCCCCACCCTCACGCGCCTCACCCGCGCCGTCTGGCGGGATCGCGGCTACGGCGACGCCCTGCCGTACATGTGGCTCGCGGAAGGCCGCCTGGAGCTCGTCGCCGAGTTCGACGTCAAGGAGTACGACATCGCCGCGATCGCCCCCATCGTCCGGGAGGCGGGCGGACGGTTCACCGCCTTCGACGGGTCGGACCGCCTGGATGCCCTGTCTTCCTTCGCGACGAACGGTGTGCTGCACGAGGCCTTCCTGGACCTCCTCCACGAGCGGAACGGATCCTGATGACCCCCCGTCGCCTCCTCGCCCCCGCGGCCGCGCTCCTGGTGGCCTCGGCCGTGCTCGCGGGATGTTCGTCGTCCGCCACGCCCGAGACCGCGCCCAGCATCGCCCCCAGCGACATCCCGTCGTCGCCGGCTCCGGAGGTCACGCCGAGCGCGTCCGCCCCCGTCGGCGATCCCACGTGCGACACGATCATCCCCGCGGCGACCGCGGAGGACTTCACGAGCCTCGGCTGGTCCGCCCAGATGGAGCCCTTCCGCATCGGCTCGCTCGAGCTCGCCGACGGCATCCAGTGCAAGTGGGGCGACCAGACCATCGCCACCGACCGCGTGCAGGTCTTCGGCTGGGCACCCATCGACGAGACCGACTCCGCCTCCGCGCAGCGCGAGCTCGTGGCATCCGGATGGCGAAGCGAGACCACCAGCAACGGGATCTACGTCACCGAGAACCCCGACTGGGCCATCTTCACGGACGCGGACGGATACGGGATCACGTACCTGTTCGGCGACGGCTGGGTGAAGCTCGCCGACACCCGGCAGAGTCTCGTCCTGGTCGAGTGGCCGCCGGTCGCCTGACCGCAAGGCCGCATCCTCTCCCCGGGCCCATCGACTGTCAACCCCGTGCGGTCGTCATGCGTATCGACTTAGCGTGATCCGTGTTGGGACGGTCGTCTTCGTTCCGCGCCCCTTGCACTCGGAGGGGTCCGTCCCGGCAGCATCCTGATCGAGGCCCCCGGCGCAGCATCTGCGACCGGGGGCGTCGTACGTCAGCCGCGGTAGGGGTTCGGGTCCTCGCCGCCGCCGCGTCCGGCCGCAAATCCCTGGTCCCACGCGTCGCCGCGACCCTCGACGTCCCGCCAGATCGCATCCGCCTGCAGGACGCGGTGCGCGAGGGCGACCCAGTCCGACCACCCCGACGAGACCCCGGATGCCGCCTCCGCGCCGCCGCGGGACGACGACAGTGTCCACCGACCCGGGCCGTCCGGCTGCAGCTCGATCGGCCCGACGTCGATGCGCAGCGACCGCGGGTCAGCCACGGGCGACCCCGAGCTCCGTCGTCCGGCTCACATGCCACCGCCGAGTCGGGTCCAGGCGGCCTTGCCCTCAGCCCGTCGGCTGGCCTGCGCCGGAGTCAGCCCCGCGGAGCCGCCGGCCCGAAGCGTGTCGTCGCGCACCGGGGAGGTGCGGCGGCGCCCCCGACGGATGACCGCCCAGGAGGCGGCGAGCAGAACGAGGACGAGGACGAGGACAGCACCCATAGTGCGAAGGTAGGACGCCCGGCGTGGCCTCGGCAAGAGTCGTGATGCGGGGTGCAGGTCGAGCCCGCGTAGGCTCGACCCTCGTGGCTATCGGCGCGACCATGCATTCCTTCACCGTGCAGCTCTCCGACGTGGATCGGGGCGTGTACGACGAACTGGCGCTGCGCGTCGCACGGCATCCGTCCGAGACCGCCGCGTACATGCTGACGCGCATCCTCGCCTACTGCCTGGAGTACGAGGAGGGCATCGCGTTCAGCGAGGGCGTGGCCGCCACGGACGAGCCGGCGGTGCTCGTCCGCGACCTGACGGGTGCGGTCACCGTCTGGATCGAGGTGGGGGCTCCGGATGCCGCCCGCTTGCACACCGGCAGCATGCTCGGAGCCCGTGCGGTCGTCTACACGCACCGCGACCCGGACAAGGTCGCCGCCGCGTGGACGGGGAAGCGCATCCACCGGGCCGAGGACGTGCTCCTCCACAGCTTCGAGCCGGGGTTCGTCGAGCGCATGGCCGAGGCCGTCGAGCGCCGCAGCACCATGACCCTCACCCGCACCGAGGACAGGGTCTACGTGGACCTCAACGGCACCGCCGGCGAGAGCGACATCACCACCCGCTCCGCCGCCTGACCCCGACACACGACGACGCCCCCGTCTCACCGAAGTGGGACGGGGGCGTCGCGGGTAACCCTCTCGAGAGAGTCGTGACAGTGGCTCGTGGAGCTGGGGGGAATCGAACCCCCGTCCAACGCTGGGTCTCCGCGTTTTCTCCGGGCGCAGTCTGTGCAGACGTTCTGCTCGGCCCCGACCTTTGTCACAGACACCTAAGTCGACGGGCCCAGCCTGGGAAAAGTCCCGCGTGACGTCCAGACGCCGTCACGCAGCAAGACCCCTAAATGACGCCAGGATCCGTGGCGGGGTCACACACGGTCTGACGGACTATCGGGCTCGCTTACGCAGCGAGGGCGAAGTCAGTGCGCTTAGCATTGGCACTTATTGGTTTGCAGGGAGCGTTTACGAGATAACCCCACATCCTCGGCCCGCTTCTCGCGGGTTCGCAGGCGCTGTCGAAACCGATCAGCCCCGGGAACTCCGTGCAGGAGCGGCCACTGTCACTCTGTGTAGTTACCAATCGGATGCCGGGCACCCGAGCATCACAGCCTACAACGGATCGGGGCCCGGAACCATTCCCGCGGCCGGGCGCACCGTTCTCCTGTTCCGCGCGTGGCCCCGGGGCCACCCTGCGCGCCCCGGGGCCACACCGGCACAGGACGCCCGCACAGCGCACCTCCAGCGGTCCCCACCCGGCGCCCCGTTTCCCTCTTCCCGCGTGGCCCCGGGGCCACCTTGCGCGCCCCGGGGCCACCCCGGCACACGAACCCCACACCCCCGTCGTCTAGGCTCGCCGCATGAGCGACGTCGTGATCACGGTGCGGGGCGAGAGCGAGCGACGGGTCACCGCCGAACAGGCCGTCGTGCGGATCGCCGTCCGTGCGGACGGACCCGAGCGCGGCCCGGTGGTCGAACGGCTGCAGCGGCAGGCCGAGATCGTCCAGGACGGCCTCGTGGCGCATCAGCGGTCCGGGGAGGTGTCCGAGTGGAACAGCGGACGCGCCGCCGTCTGGTCCGAGCGCCCGTGGAGCTCCGACGGCGCGCAGCTCCCCCTCGTCCACCACGCGAGCGTCGATGTCAGCGCGACCTTCGTCGACGCGGCGGCCCTGTCGTGGTGGCTGGGGGACGTCGCCGAGTCCGACGACGTGCAGGTCGTCGCCGTGGATTGGGGTCTCACCCCCGACCTGCGCGCCCGCGTCGAGCGCGAGGTGGCCGCGGATGCCGTGCGAGCAGCAGTCGAGCGGGCGCAGGCGTACGCGGACGCGCTCGGGGCGGCATCCATCGTCCCCGTCGAGGTCGCGGACGTCGGGCTCCTCGGCGGGCGCCCCGAGCAGCCGACGCCGTTCGCTGCGCGGGCGATGGCGGCGCACGGGGACGCGGGCCCGGGGTTCAGCCTGCAGCCGGTCGACGTCGTGGTCTCGACCGCGGTCGAGGGACGGTTCCGGGCGAGCTGAGCCGGAGTCAGTCCCCCAGGCGGTTCTTGGTGCGCATGGCCCGCTCGGCCTCGCGCTTGTCCTCGCGCTCACGGATCGTCTGGCGCTTCTCGAACTCGCGCTTGCCCTTCGCGACGGCGATCTCCACCTTGGCACGGCCGTCGAGGAAGTAGAGCCGCAGCGGCACGAGCGTGTACCCGCCGGCGGCGACCGCGTGCGAGAGCTTGATGATCTCCTCCTTGTGGAGGAGCAGCTTGCGAGTGCGCTTGGCGGAGTGATTGGTCCAGTGGCCCTGGGAGTACTCCGGGATGTGGACGGCGTCGAGGAACGCCTGACCGCCGTCGATGTAGGCGTAACCGTCGGTGAGATTCGCGCGCCCCTGGCGCAGCGACTTCACCTCGGTGCCGGTGAGCACCAGTCCGGCTTCGTACGTCTTCTCGATGGCGTAGTCGTGACGCGCCTTCTTGTTCGACGCGATGAGCTTCTCACCCTGCTCACGAGGCATGGTGCCACCTCCTCATGATCATGGGCACACAGAGCCCTTCAGCCTACCCGATGCCCGCCGGTCGCGGCGCGCACGCGCACGATCAGGTCCGCAGCCAGCGGCGGATCGCGAACCCGGCGCTGAACGCCGCCAGCACCACGCCGATGACGACGATCACGGGGACGACGAGGGCCACGTCCCCTCCGTTCACCCAGGAGGTGATGAAGGTGATGCGGCTGCGCAGGTAGTCGTTGACGCCGACGTTGACGATCCCCCACACCGCGACGCTCGCGAGCGCGGAGCCGATGAGCGCCGCCAGCACACCCTCGAGGATGAACGGCGTCTGGATGAACCGGTTGGACGCCCCCACCAGGCGCATGATGCCGAGCTCTCGTCGGCGGGCGTAGGCCGAGAGGCGGATGGTCGTGGCGATGAGCAGCACGGCGGCGATGAGCATCAGTCCGGCGATGCCGATCGCGATGTAGGTCGCCACCGTCAGGGCCTGGAACAACGGCTCCAGGTACTGCATCTGGTCCGCGACCTCCTCGACGCCCGCCTGGCCGCTGAAGGCCTCCAGGATGACGTCGGACTGGCTCTGGTCGACGAGGTTGATGCTGAAGGTGGCGTTGAACTGGTCGGGCGTGACGACCCCGGCGATGTCGGCGGGCAGCTGCCCCTGGGCGTCCGCGTAGACCTCGTCGCTGGTCGCGTAGGTGAAGTTGCGGATGAGCGGCGCCAGCGCCTCCCCCTCGAGGGTCGCCCGTACCGCCTGGATCTGGTCCTCGGTCGCGGCCTGACCGGCGGCGCAGGTGGGCGCGTCCGACACGGTCGCGCACATGAAGACACCGACCTGGGCACGGTCCTTCCAGTAGTCCTGCATCTTGCCGATCTGCATCTGCATGAGGATCGCGGCACCGACGAAGGTCAGCGAGACGAAGGTCACGAGGATGACCGAGATCACCATCGAGGCATTGCGCCGGAGGCCCGTGAAGGCCTCGGAGAGGATCAGTCCGAGTCTCATGAGGTCGGTCCCACTTCGTCGCGGTTCTTGCGGTCGCCGAGCCCGAGACGGTCGGCGAGCCCGAGCGCGTCGACGTCGGGCGTGGTGACGGGGATGGAACGGGTGGACGTGCCGATCTCCCGCGGCTCGGCGGCCGGCTCGGGCCGTTGCGCGTCCGACGCGGGCGCGGGTCGCGTGGTCCGCGGCGCGGCGGTCTCCGCCGACGGACGGTCCTCGGCGGACGGACGCGGCTCGGCGGAGGGACGCGCGTCGGCGGCGGACGTCGGCCGGGGGCCCGCCGCGGCGGCCGGGGCCGGCGTCGGCGCCGGGACGACATGCGCGGGGACGACAGCGGCATCCAGGGGTCCGGTCGCCCCGTGGGCGACCTCGCGCTGCACCTCGAGGACGGCGGTCAGCGCGGCCACCGCGGCCGCCCCGCGCTCGACCTCGGGGGCCAGACGCGGGAGGCCGGAGGTGTCGCCGTAGCCGCCGCGACGCTCGTCCCGGATGATCTCGCCGCCCTTGAGCTCGATGACGCGGCGCTGCATCTGGTCGACGAACCCGGCCTCGTGCGTGGCCATGACGACGGTCGTGCCGCCGGCGTTGATGCGCGCGAGCAGCTGCATGATGTCGATCGACGTGCCGGGGTCCAGGTTTCCGGTCGGCTCGTCCGCGAGGAGCACCTGCGGACGGTTGACCAGCGCGCGGGCGATCGCGACGCGCTGCTGCTCGCCGCCGGACAGCTCGTGCGGCAGCCGCTTCTGCTTGCCGTCGAGACCGACGAGCGCGAGCACCTCGGGGACGGCCTGCTGGATGAAGCCGCGCGAGGCACCCGTGACCTGCAGCGTGAACGCGACGTTCTGCGCGACGGTCTTGTTCGGCAGGAGGCGGAAGTCCTGGAACACCGACCCGATGTGGCGCCGGAAGTACGGGACCTTGCGGTTGGACAGGGTGCGCAGGTCGCGCCCGAGGACGACGACGCGTCCCTCGCTGGGCGTCTCGGCCCGCAGGATGAGCTGGAGGCAGGACGACTTCCCCGACCCCGAGGCTCCGACGAGGAAGACGAACTCCCCGCGCTGCACCTCGAAGTCGACCGCGTTCAGCGCGGGCTTCGTGGTGCCGCGATACCGCTTGGTGACATTCTCGAACCGGATCATGGCTCGATGAGCCTAAGCGCGCGTCGCGATACGCCCGTCAGGACGCGCCGTGTCCCCGGGGCCGGACGAAGAATGGATGCCACCCGGCGGCATCCATTCGTCGATCAGTCGTCGTCGTCCTTGCGCTTGCGCCAGCGGATGCCGGCGGCGATCAGGCCGTCGAGGTCGCCGTCGAAGACGACCGCGGGGTTGCCGACCTCGTAACCGGTGCGGAGGTCCTTGACGAGCTGCTGACCGTAGAGGAAGTAGGAGCGCATCTGGTCGCCCCAGCTCGCGGTGATCGTGCCCGCGAGCTCCTTCTTCTTGGCGGCCTCCTCTTCGCGCTTCAGCAGGAGGAGGCGCGTCTGCAGCACGCGCATGGCGGCGGCGCGGTTCTGGATCTGGGACTTCTCGTTCTGCATCGAGACGACCAGGCCCGTCGGGATGTGCGTGATGCGCACGGCCGAGTCGGTCGTGTTGACCGACTGACCGCCGGGGCCCGACGAGCGGAACACGTCGACGCGGATGTCGTTCTCGGGGACCTCGACCTCGACGGCCTCCTCCATGACGGGAATGACCTCGACCGCGGCGAAGCTCGTCTGCCGCTTGTCGGCGCCGCCGAAGGGGCTGATGCGGGCGAGGCGGTGGGTGCCGGCCTCGACCGAGAGCGTGCCGTAGGCGTAGGGCACGTCGATCTCGAACGTCGCGGACTTGATGCCGGCGCCCTCGGCGTACGACGTGTCCATGACCTTCACGGGGTACTTGTGGCGCTCGGCCCAGCGCAGGTACATGCGCAGCAGCATCTCGGCGAAGTCGGTGGCGTCGTCGCCGCCGGCGCCGGAGCGGATCGTGACGACGGCGGAACGCGCGTCGTACTCCCCGTCGAGGAGGGTCTGCACCTCGAGCTGTCCGATGACGTCCTGCAGCGAGGCGAGCTCGCGGCGGGCCTCCTCGGCGGAGTCCTCGTCGTCCATCTCGTTGGCGAGCTCCACGAGCACCTCGAGGTCGTCGAGCCGCTGCCCGATCTCGGTGATGCGCTTCAGCTCCGCCTGACGGTGGCTGAGACGGCTCGTCACCTTCTGGGCGTTGTCCACGTCGTCCCAGAGGTCGGGGGCACCGGCCTCCTCGCTGAGACGGGCGATGTCGGCGGTGAGTGCATCGACGTCGACCACGGCCTGGATATCGGCGAAGGTCGAGCGCAGAGCCTGGATGTCGGCGGTCAGATCGAGTTCGAGCATTTGAATTCAGCCTATCGTGGAGACGGTGACAGCCGACTCTCCCCGGAACGTGCTGGTGCGCTTCGCGCCGATGATCTACGGACCCACCCTTCTCTTCGCCGTCGGCGAGGGGGCGGTGATCCCGCTCATCCCGGTGATCGCGGACCGCCTCGGCGCCGATGTCGCCGTCGCGGCCCTCGTCGCCGCCGCGCTCGTCGTCGGGCAGCTGTGCGGCAACATCCCGGCAGGCTGGGCGGTGGCGCGCTTCGGCGAACGCCTCACGATGGGCATCGCGGGCATCGTCGTGCTGCTGGGACTCGTCGGGATCGTGACGGCGCCGACCCTGGCGCTCTTCGCCGCCGCCGTGTTCCTCATCGGGTTCTGCGCCGCGTGCTTCGCCCTCGCCCGGCACTCGTTCATGACGACGCGCGTCCCCCTGCACTTCCGCGCCCGCGCCCTGTCGCTGCTCGGCGGGACGTTCCGGCTCGGCATGTTCGTCGGTCCGTTCATCTCGGCCGCACTGCTGGGCGTCTTCGGCGACGAGAACGCGTCGGTCGTGTTCTTCGCGGTCTGCCAGGTGGCCATGATCCTGCTGGTGTTCCTCGGCCCCGACCCGGAGCGCGCCGTGGCCGTGCCCGCCGGTCGCGGAGCCCGGGCTCCTGGCATCCCGACCGACGGCGACCGTCCCGCGGAGGGAGAGGACAGCGGCGAGCCCGTCACCGGATCCATCCCGGCCGTGGAGCGCGTCGGCGTCTTCCGGACGATGTGGCGCTCCCGCGGCGTGCTGGCCCGGCTCGGCCTGGCCGCGGCGTCGCTGTCGGCGGTCCGCTCCGCCCGCCAGGTCGTCCTTCCGCTGTGGGGCGTCTCCCTCGGACTCGACGCCTCCACCATCGCGGTCGTCGTCGGCGTCTCCGGCGCCATCGACTTCGCCCTCTTCTACGCCTCCGGTCAGGTCATGGACCGGTTCGGCCGGCTCTGGGCCGCCCTCCCCGCCATGATCCTCATGGGCGCCGGTTTCCTCGCCCTGTCCTTCACGCACGAGCTCGCCTCCGCGCCCATGTGGTATTCGCTCTTCGCCGCGGTGCTCGGCGTCGGCAACGGCCTCTCCAGCGGCATCCTCCTCACCCTCGGCGCCGACATCGCCCCGCCCGCCGAGCCGGCCGCGTTCCTCGGCTCCTGGCGGACCCTGACGGATGCCGGGGGCGCGCTCGCCCCGCTCCTCGTGTCCGCCCTCACCGCCGTCGCCTCGCTGTCGGTCGGCGTGGGCGCCATGGGGGTGATCGCGGTGCTCGGCGCCGCCGGCTTCATCCGATGGGTGCCGCGCTTCGTCCCCCGCACCCGCTGACGGGGCTGCGCGACCGGGCGTGACCCGCTGGGCCGTGACCTGCCGCAACCCGCTGGGCCGTGACGTGGCGCAACCCGCTGGGCCGTGACGTGGCACAGATGTACGCCGCGGGGGCGCGAGGACGTACATCTGCGGCACGTCAGCGCAGAAGGGGGCGTGTTTCGACGCCGTAAACATTCCGCCGGCTTCTGGCCATCTCCGGAGATTCCTCGCAGAATCGAACCGCGAACGCTCCCCCGAGCGTCGCGTCATTCCCCCCTGGATGATGCGGGCATCGCTGCCCGCGGAGAGGTGCCTTCGTGCCCCGTCACACCCTGCAATCCCCTCCCCCGCGCGTTCGGCGCGTCTCGGCGGCGCTCGCCGCGGGCGCGCTCGTCGGCGGAGCCCTGATGGTCGGTCCGACGGCCACCGCCGCTGTCGTCCCCGGCGACGTCCCGGCCGACCTCGGGCTCACCGGCGCCGACGTCATGACCCACCTGACCGAGCTCGCGGAGATCTCCGAGTCCTACGCCGCGGACGGCTACCGCGTCTGGAACGGCCCGGGCTACGAGGCCGCGGCCGAGTACGCCGAGCAGGTCCTCGAGGACACCGGCGCGTTCACCGTCTCGCGCCACACGTTCGAGGTGCCCTACTCGGAGTTCGGCGAGGCCTCCCTCACCGTCGCCGGCACGACCTACCTCGGATCGCACTTCGACAGCAGCGAGGCCACGGACGGCCCCTACACCGAGGCGCTCTCGCAGCCCGTGTCGGCCGACGGCGCCCACCTCGGCTGCGAGCCGGCGGACTTCGCCGCCGTGCCCGCGGGCTCGATCGTCCTCGTCCAGCGCGGCGTCTGCACCTTCGAGCAGAAGATCGACAACGCCTCGGCCGCCGGCGCCGGCGCGGTCTTCATCTACAACAACGCCCGCCCCGAGGCGGAGGGCGTCGCCCCCGGCGACCAGCTGACCAACGTCGCCTCCGGTCCCCGCGACACCGAGGACTCCCCCGCCGCCACCCTGCCCCAGGCCAGCGGCGAGACCCTCTCCGCGCTCGTGGAGGCCGCCCCCGCCGACGCTCCCGTCGAGGGCACCGCCCTCATCGAGAAGGAGTTCCTCGTCGGCGAGACCTTCAACATCATCGCCGACAGCATCGCCGGCGACCCCGAGGACACCGTCGTCATCGGCGCCCACCTCGACGGTGTGGCCGAGGGTCCCGGCGTCAACGACAACGCCTCCGGCTCGGCCGCGATCCTCGCCCTCGCCGAGCGCATCGCGGATGCCGAGGTGCCGAACGACAAGCGGATCCGTCTGGCCCTGTGGGGTGCGGAGGAGATCGGTCTGCTCGGCTCGACGGCCTATGTGGACGACCTCGTGCAGGACGACCCCGCGGAGCTCGCCCGCATCTCGTCGTACCTGAACTACGACATGATCGGCTCCGAGAACTTCACGGTCGGCGTCTACGACGCGAACCGCTCCACGTTCCCCGCTGATGGCGTCACCATCCCGGAGGGGTCGGCCGAGATCGAGCGGATCTACACCGACTACTTCGACGCGATCGACCAGCCGTGGATCGACAGCGAGTACTCGGGACGCTCCGACTACCAGGCGTTCATCGACAACGGCATCCCGTCCGGCGGCCTGTTCTCCGGCGGCGACGACATCAAGACGGAGGAGGAGGCCGCGCTCTTCGGCGGAACCGCGGGCGTCTTCATGGACCGGAACTACCACACCGAGAACGACACCCTCGCGAACGTCAGCCGGGAATCGGTCGACATCTTCTCGCCCGCCATCGGCCACGCCGCCTTCGCCCTGGCATGGGAGGCCGCGGTCGTCCCGCCGGTGGACCCCTCGCCGGAGCCCACCCCAGGTGACCCGTCGCCGGAGCCCACGCCGGGCGACCCTTCGCCGGAGCCCACGGCCGAGCCCACGGCCGAGCCCACCGCGGCGCCGAGCCCGACCGCCACGGCCATCCCCGGGGCCGCGGGCGACCGCACCCGTCCCGGTGGCCTCGCGACGACCGGCGCGGACCTGGCCGCCTCGCCCCTGCCCGCGATCGGCATCGGCATGCTCGTCCTCGGCGGCCTCGTCGCCGCCGGCACGACCATCGCCCGCCGCCGCACCCAGGAGTGACGACGCCGCACTGACACGACGGAGCGCCGGGGCCCAGGTCCCGGCGCTTCGCCGTTCCTGCGGAGCCGAGCCGCCCGCGCGCACGCCGTGAGATGACCCCCGGGCCGTGAGCTGGCAGGTGTCGTAGCGCGTCGGGCCTTGGGCCGTGAGGTGGCGCAGATGTACGCCGCGGGGGCGCCGGAGCGTACGTTCGCGGCAAGTCAGCGCTGGTTCCGACCCCCGGGGGCCGTGAGGTGGCGCAGATGTACACCGCGGGGGCGCCGGCGCGTACGTCTCCGGCACGCCAGCGCCGCCTGCGACAATCCCGGCATGCAGCTGCACCCCGAGACCCCCGTCGACCGCTCGTGAAAGACGTCGATCGCCGGGCGTTGGGCCTCTCGGCCGTGCTCGCGACGGTGGCCGGATTCGTGGATGCCATCGGGTTCCTCGACAGCGGCGGACTCTTCGTGTCGTTCATGAGCGGCAACTCCACGCACGCCGCCGTCGACCTCGGGGCAGCGGGCGGAGCGGTGGCGCTCACGTCGGCGACGTTGATCGGCTCGTTCGTCCTCGGCGTCACGGCGGGCGGCCTGGTCGGTGTGCGCGCACGACGCGCGCCGCCATGGATCGTCGCGGGCAGCGCGGCCGCCGTCGCCCTCAGCGCCCTCCTCGCGCTCACCGGCGGCGTCGAGCTGCCAAGACTCGCGCTGCTCGCCGCCGGGATGGGATCCCTGAACACGCTGTTCCCCGCCGAGGGACGCGCCCGCGTGCCGGTCACGTACACCACCGGCACGCTCGTGACCCTCGGTCTCGCCGTGAGCGCGCTGCTCACCGGGGGCTCACGCACCGCGTGGATGCGACCGCTCCTGCTGTGGTCCGCCCTCATCGGCGGCGCGGTCGTGGGCGGGGTGGTCCACCGCATCGGGAGTGCGTCCGCGCTGAGCCTCGCCGCCCTCGCGCTCGCGGGTGCAGCAGCCGTCCTCGCGCGAAGGCGGACATCGCGCGTCCGGCCGCCGCATCGGGCCGGGTGAACATGCGTGCCCGGCCGGGCGACGACGCACCGCCCGGCCGGGTGAAACTGCAGGTCAGTCCGCGACGCGGATGAGCACCTTGCCGGTCGCGCCCTGCTCGACGGCGTCGTGGGCGGCGGCGGTCTCCTCCAGCGGGAACCAGGTCAGCGGCAGCCCCTTCTCCTCACCGACGGACAGCGCGCCGTCGGCCACCGCCGCCGACACGTCCTCGGCCGCGGCCGTCAGCGCGGACTCGCCCACGGTGTACAGCAGGAGCCCCTGCCAGCGGACGTTCTTCGCGAAGCTCTCCCGCACGGCCGCCGTGAAGGTCGACCCGCCGTTGTCGGCGTAGTACCCGATCGTGCCGTGGTTGGCCACGACCTCCACGTCGAGAGCGGCGTTGTCGGCGATGGCGACCTCGACGATGTGCTCGACGCCGTTCGGCGCCAGTTCCCGGATGCCGTCCGCCAGAGCGTCGCTGGGGTACTGCAGCACGTGGTGGGCGCCCGCCGCCCGGGCCAGGGCCTCCTTCGCGTCGCTGCTCACGGTGGCGATCACCGTCGCTCCCGCCCAGACGGCCAGCTCGATCGCGGCGTGACCGACGGCGCCGGCGCCGCCCTGGACCAGCACCGTCCGGCCGGCGAGACCACCGGGCGCGAGACGCGTGGGACCGTCCTCGTGGACGGTGAGGGCGCGGTGCGCGGTCATGGCGGGGACGCCGAGGCTGGCGCCGAGGGCGAACGACGCGGCGTCCGGCAGCGGGACGACGCGGGAGGCGGGCAGAACCGCGTACGCGGCGGCGGTGCCGGTCGGGCGCTGGTGCGCCGCGAGGTAGACCCACACCCGCTGGCCGACGGACAGGTCCTCGACGCCGTCGCCGACGGCATCCACGATCCCCGCCCCGTCCTGGTTCGGCGTGACCTCGTCGAACGGGAGCGGTCGGCCGGTCGTCGCGCGCGCCTTCCAGTCGGTCGGGTTCACGCCGGACACCGTGATGCGCACGCTCACCTCGCCCGGTCCGGGCGCGGGAACGGGACGCTCGACGAGGGTGAGGACGGAGGAGTCGCCGGGCTGGGTGTAGATGATCGCGTTCATACGGAGGACAAGGGAGGACGCGGCGCCGGCATTCCCGCTCGTTGACGGCTCGTTCACACCGAGACGTCGCCCCCGCCCGCTTAGACTGATGCCACTCGCGGGAGTGGTGAAATCGGCAGACACGCAGGATTTAGGTTCCTGTGCCTTCGGGCGTGTGGGTTCAAGTCCCACCTTCCGCACGCGGTCGCCTAGATCCGCACCCTCTCGACCCGACGGGACAGAAGTGATCCATCCCACAGCGCTCATCCCCTGGCTGGATCCGGCCGCGATCATCGACGCCGCAGGACCATGGGCCCTGCTCGTGGTGTGCCTCATCATCTTCGCCGAGACCGGCCTGCTCGTCGGCTTCCTGCTGCCCGGCGACACGCTGCTGATCATGGCCGGCATCCTGTCGAACCCCGCGACGCACCCACCGCACGGGGTCTTCGGGGTGAACGTGTGGGTGACCGGCCTGCTCATCGGCCTCGCCGCGTTCCTCGGCGGCGAGGTGGGCTATGTCATCGGCCACAAGGCCGGGCCGGCCATCTTCGAGCGCAAGGAGTCCGGCCTGTTCAGCCGCAAGAACGTCGAGCGCACCAACGCGTTCTTCGTCCGGTTCGGCGGCCTGACCGTGATCCTCGCCCGTTTCGTGCCGATCGTCCGCACCTTCGCGCCGATCGCCGCCGGCGTCGGCCACATGAACAAGTGGACCTACACGCTCTACAACCTCATCGGCGCGGTGCTGTGGGGCTTCGGGCTGACCGTCGCGGGCTACCTGCTGAGCCTGATCCCCGGGGTCGGCGAGTTCGTCGCGGAGTACATCGACGTCATCCTGCTCGCCGCCGTCGTCGGCACGGTCGGCTTCGTCGCGGTGCACTACTTCCGTGAGCGTGCGGCCGCCCGTCGCGACGCCGCCGCCGGCCACGGCGAGGTCACCGAGAACGAGGCCGAGGCCCTCACCCTCGACCCGAAGACGCTCGAGGACGGCGACCAGCGCACCCGCTAGGACGCCTTCGACGCCTTCTTCTTCTTGGCATCCCCGGAGGACTTCTCGTCCTTCTTCGCCGCACCGTCGCCCGACCCGGAGCGCGCCGCGCGGCTGCGTTCGACACTCGCCCGCAGCGCCTCCATCAGGTCGATGACCTCGCCGCCATCCTCGTCCTCCTGCGTGCCGAACGTGGCGTCGGTGTCGATCGCGTCGCCCTGCTCCAGCTTGGCGTCGATGAGGGTGCGCAACTCCTGCTGGTACTCGTCGGTGAACTCCTCGGGATCGAAGTCCTTCGAGAAGCTGTCGACGAGGGATGCCGACATCTCCAACTCCTTCGCCGAGATCCGCACGCTCTCGTCCAGCGCGGGGAACGCGGCCTCGCGCACCTCGTCCGCCCAGAGGAGGGTCTGCAGCACGAGGACGTCGCCGCGCACGCGCAGGGCCGCGAGCCGTGTCTTCTGCCGCAGCGAGAACCGCACGATGGCGGTGCGGTCCGTCTGCTCGAGCGTCTTGCGGAGGAGGACGTACGCCTTCGGCGAGGAGGAGTCGGGCTCGAGGTAGTACGCCTTGTCGAGAGTCAGCAGGTCGACCTGGTCGCTGGGGACGAACTCGACGACCTCGATCTCGCGGCTGCGCTCGCTGGGGAGCGAGGCCAGATCGTCCTTCGTCAGGACCACGGTCTGCTCGCCGTCGTCATAGGCGCGGTCGATGTCCTGGTACGGCACGACCTCGCCGTCGACCTCGCAGATGCGCTGGTAGCGGATGCGGCCGCCGTCCTTGTTGTGCACCTGGTGCAGGGAGACGTCGTGGTCCTCGGTCGCCGAGTACACCTTCACCGGCACGTTGACCAGGCCGAAGGTGAGAGCGCCCTTCCAGATCGATCGCATGCGACCAGTGAACACGAAAACCCCAGACGGCCACGAGGCCCTTGCGCCGGCCGTCGGGTGCGGCCCGCCGGCTCGCCGAACTCCTGAGCCGGGGCGCCGCCGCCTGGCGGCGCCTCCGGCGCGCGCCCGCCCAACTCCTGAGCCGACGGGCGCCGGTTGGCGGCGCCTCCGGCGCTCACCCGCCGAACTCCTGAGCCGACGCGCGCGCCGGCTGGCGGCGCCTCCGGCGCGCGCCCGCCCAACTCCTGAAAACCGCCGGAACTGCGCGCACATGCGGCCAACGGCGGTGCAGCGGCGGCAGAAGTCAGGAGTTCGGCGAGGGGGCGCGGCGCCCCAAGCGGCACCCGCGGCCCCGACACTCAGGAGTTCGGCGAGGGGGCGCGGCGCACTAGGCGGCACCCGCGGCCCCGACACTCAGGAGTTCGGCGAGGGGCCGCGGCGCACCAGGCGGCACCCGCGGCCCCGACACTCAGGAGTTCGGCGAGGGGCATGGCCGCAACCCCCTCGGCATCCCTCCGCCCCGTCGCTCTACGCTGGGGCGATGGCGGAGCAGACGGTGCGGATCGACGGCCGTCGTCTGCGGCTGTCCAACCTCGACAAGGTGCTTTACCCCGAGACCGGCACGACCAAGGGCGAGGTGATCGACTACTACTCACGGGTCGCGCCTGTCCTGCTCCCGCACGTGCGCGGCCGCCCGCTGACCCGCAAGCGCTGGCCGGACGGCGTCGGGACCGACGACGCCCCCGTCGAGGCGTTCTTCGCGAAGGCGCTCGAGCCGGGCGCGCCGGCATGGGTCCGCCGCTTCCCCATCGACCACTCCTCGGGGGCGAAGGACTACCCCCTCGTGGGCGACCTGCCCACGCTGGTCTATCTCGCCCAGGTCGCGAGCCTCGAGCTGCACGTGCCGCAGTGGCGCTTCTCCCCCGACGGCGAGCGGCAGAACCCCGACCGCATCGTGCTCGACCTCGATCCCGGTCCCGGCGTGGGGCTGATCGAGTGCGCCGAGGTCGCCCGATGGGCGCGCGCGATCCTGCAGGACATCGGACTGGACCCGATGCCCGTCACCAGCGGGAGCAAGGGCATCCACCTCTACGCCCACCTCGACGGCCGGCAGTCCAGCGACGCCGTCAGCGCCGTGGCGAAGGAGCTGGCCCGCGCGATCGAGGCCGACCACGGCGATCTCGTCGTCAGTCAGATGTCCAAGTCGCTCCGGCCGGGCAAGGTCTTCATCGACTGGAGCCAGAACAACGGGTCGAAGACCACCATCGCGCCCTACTCCCTGCGAGGGCGGTCCCACCCGACGGTGGCCGCCCCGCGCACCTGGACGGAGCTCGACGACCCCGCACTCCGCCACCTGCTGTTCGACGAGGTCGTGGACCGCATCGACGCCCTCGGCGACCCGCTCGCCGCGATCGAGACGGACGGGCCCCTCCGGGCGTACATCTCCAAGCGCACCGCGGGGCGCACCCCCGAGCCCGTTCCCGACGTCCCGCACGGCGAGGTCTCCGCCGAGGGGCTGCCGCGCTTCGTCATCCAGGAGCATCATGCGACGCGGCTGCACTGGGACCTGCGCCTCGAACGCGACGGCGTCCTCGTGAGCTGGGCCGTCCCTAAGGGCGTCCCGCCGACCACCGGCAAGAACAGCCTCGCGATCATGACCGAGGACCACCCGATGCAGTACCTCGACTTCGCCGGCGAGATCCCCCGCGGGGAGTACGGCGCCGGCATCATGACCGTCTGGGACACCGGCCGCTACGAGCTCGAGAAGTGGCGCGACGACGAGGTCATCTTCACGCTCGAGGGAGCGCCGGACGGGCCGCTCGGCCGTGTCCGTCTCGCCCTCATCCGGACCGAGGGCAGCGGCGAGAAGTCGCAATGGCTCCTGCACCGCATGAAGACCGACGCGCACGGCGACCCGCAGCCCGCCGGCGCCGAGGTCGTCCCGCTCGACCATTCCGGGCGAGGGAGGGATGCCGCCCGGCACGAGGCCGCGGCCGACGCACGGGCGACCGCCGACCTCTCCGACCCTGCCGCGCCGACGGCCCCTGGCGCGGGGGATACCGCGCCGGCGTCCCCCGCCGCAGGCGCGGGGGATGCTGCAGCGCAGAACGACGCTGTGGAGGAGCCATCGCGGAGCCCGGAGGGGGCGGCATCCCGGGTTCCGATGCCCGCCATGGCGGAGGTGCGCCCGATGCTCGCGACGCGCTCGACCGCCGGGGTCGCCCGGGCCGCGGCGGAGCGATGGGGCCGGGCGTGGGTCGAGATGAAGTGGGACGGGATCCGCGGCATCGGCGTGTGGGACGGACAGCAGCTGCACCTGCGCTCGAGAAACGGGAACGATCTGACGGCGACGTACCCCGAGCTCACGGGCGTCGACCTCGGCCTCGGCCCTGACCCGCTCGTGCTGGACGGTGAGATCGTCGCCCTCGACGACCACGGCCGACCGAGCTTCCCGCTGCTGCAGAAGCGGATGAACCTCGTCCAACCGCGCGAGATCTCCCGCGAGGCGCAGCGCACGCCGGTTCGGCTGTACCTCTTCGACGTGCTGGCCGTCGGCGACCGCGACCTCGCGGCCGTGCCGCTGTCCGACCGGCGCGCAATCCTGGAGGACCTGGATGCCACCCCGCCGGTCGTCATCCCGCCGGTGTTCGACGATGTCGACGGCGCCGTCGGCGCCAGCGCGCGGTTCGGACTCGAGGGCGTCGTCGTGAAGGACCCGCGTTCGGGGTATCGACGCGGCGAGCGGTCGGAGTCTTGGCTGAAGGTCAAGCATTCCCGCACGCAGGAGGTCGTGATCGGCGGCATCCGCCCGGGCAAGGGCGGTCGCAGCGGCACCATCGGGTCGCTGCTCGTAGGCGTGCCGACCGCGGACGGACTGCAGTACGCCGGTCGGGTCGGCTCCGGCTTCGGCGAGAAGACGCTGTCGACACTGACGGCGCTGCTCGACCCGCTGCGCGCCGACGCCGATCCGTTCGTCGGGGTGCCCTCCGCCGACGCCCGCGACGCCCTGTGGGTGCGGCCCGAGCTGGTGGGCGAGGTGGAGTTCGCGGAATTCACGCCGGGCGGCATCCTGCGTCAAGCGCGGTGGCGGGGCCTGCGTCCGGACAAGAGCCCCGCCGAGGTCGTCCGCGAGGACTGAGGGACGGGATACCACCGGGCTGACCGTCGTGTGGGTGCGGTCTGCACGAGCGTGGGGCGGGTGGGCCGCGCGGGAGTGCCGTGGCCATGCCGTTCTGCAGGACGGAGGCGGCATCCACTCCCCCATGCACGACAGCAGGCACCACCCGCCCCACCGGTCCTGCAGACGCGCTGTGGGGGTGCGCGCGGACCGCGCGGGAGCGAGTGCCGTGGCGTTCTGCAGGACGGAGGCGGCATCCACTCCCCCATGCGCCACAGCAGGCACCATGCGCCCCACCGGTCCTGCAAAGCGCGGCCCAGACTGCGCGCGGGTGCCGCGAACCCTGAGGCGGGTCAGGCGTGGTGGGTGTCGTGCTCGACGTGTCCGGCCGGTTCGAGCTGGAAGGTGGAGTGCGCGACGTCGAAGTGGTCGGCGAGGCATTCCTGGAGCGAGCCGAGGATGCGCGCGGCGCGCCCGTCGGTGAGCGCGGCGTCCTCGACGATGACGTGCGCGCTGAACACGGGGGCTCCGCGCGTGAGCTGCCACACGTGCACGTCGTGCACGTCGACGACGCCGTCCGCCTCGCGCAGATGCTCGCGGATCTCGGCGACGTGGACGCCGACCGGCGCCGACTCGGTCAGCACGACGACCACCTCCCGCAGCAGACCGATGGCCCGCGGGACGATGAGGACGGCGATGAACAGGGACGCGATGGCATCCGCCTGGGTCCATCCGGTCGTGACGATGACGACGGCCGCTGCGATGACGGCGACGGAGCCGACGAGGTCGCCGAGCACCTCGAGGTAGGCGCCGCGGACGTTGATGCTGCGTTTCTGCGCGCGTCCGAGCAGCCACATCGACACGGCGTTCGCGACGAGTCCGATCGCGGCGACGACGAGCATCGGCCCGCCCTGCACCTCGGCGCCCGCGGGGGCGATCAGGCGCTGCACGGCCTCGACGCCCACCCAGAGGCACAGGACGATGAGGGTGATCGCGTTCGCGAGGGCCCCCAGCACCTCCGCGCGCTGGTACCCGAAGGTGCGGCGGTCGTCGGCCGGGCGTGCCGCGATGGCGGTGGCGACGAGGGCGACGACGAGTCCGGCCGCGTCGGTGAACATGTGGGCGGCGTCGGCGAGGAGCGCCAGCGACCCGGTGAGGAACGCCCCGACGATCTGCACGATCATCACGCTCGCGGTGATGCTCAGCGCGATGGTGAGCAACCTGCGGTTGCTGAGGTCCCGGATGCCACCCCCCGGCGCGTGATCGTGCATGGTCCCAGGCTAGGCCGGGCCCGACTCCGCCGCGGGGTTCGGGCGCTGTCGGGAATGAGAGCCGTTCTCTTTCTCCGGGCCGCGGATGCCGGGGGGGGGGGGGGCTCGCTTCACTCCCAGCGCCACGTTGACAACATGTGATGCGCAATCGCGGCGCGATCGGTCTCGACTTCACAGTCGATAGTGGCAGTGAAGCGATTGACCGCATGTAGTCCGCGAGCGTCTCTGCGTCTCTGCGAAATCGATCGGATCCAGCATCCTGTTCCAACCCCGATCGGATCATCATCGGCGGCCGGCCGATTCGCCCTTCACTCTCCACGCGTCGTAATACCGGGCGCGCGCCGCTCCAGATCTTGCTCAAACGCTCTGAGATCGGCTCTCGAGAACGCGCGAATAGCCTTCCACCCCGTGTGTGCTGGGGACAGTACTGCTGTTCGACCATCATTGAAGTAGACGCAAATCTGAGGTGCCCACACAAAGCGACTCCAGATGTACCAAGCCTCTACCGCTCTGACCTGACTAAATGCATAGGCGAAGTTCACGTCCGAGCTTCGTAATTCCAGTCCCTCGGTTGAGAGGATCAGCAACCCCTCGCCGAGGCGATCAGTGTCCTTCCAATCTCGCCAGCTGTCTATCCCGTATGCACTCCCT
This sequence comes from Microbacterium sp. HMH0099, assembly GCF_049384025.1. NCBI lineage: Bacteria > Bacillati > Actinomycetota > Actinomycetes > Micrococcales > Microbacteriaceae > Microbacterium > Microbacterium sp. HMH0099. Next base: position 138,456 of record NZ_JBMRJR010000002.1, read on the forward strand.
CCCTCGGCAAATGTGTATACAGTGACACCCGCGCCGGCGTCGCCCGCCACAGCCGCCAGCTCGCGCAAAGAACGTCTAGTCGAGGAGAATATGAGCAACACAGTCGTCGGATAGACGACCGCAACCGCTAGCCAAAACCCGACCTCGTCTGAGCTTCTGCCAAGGAGCAGACCGTGGATCACCCCGGCAACGGCAAGCGCCCCACCAATCACGACGGGCAGAATCATGAGCAAGCCCTGCGCCGCCGGCTCGGGTTTCGCTATAGAGGCTGCTTTAACAACGGTTCTCATAATCCCGGCATCTCATCGGCTCCTCTTCTGCACGCATCGGGCGCTAAGGCCGAATCTGCTCATCGATGACGCGACGTGAGACCAGGGGCGCGCCGTTCGAGGTCTTGTTCGAACATCCGCAAGTCTCGCTTGCTGAAGGCCCAAATCCCTCTCAGCCCGACATGAGCTGGCGCGATCACTAGGGTTCGGCTGTCCGCGAAGCGGATACATATCTGCGGCGCCCGAACCAGCAGCGTCCACATCACCCACGTCTCTATTGAACTCACGTCGTCGTAACTGTAGCTAAACTCGCCCGAATCACTTCGGACGGCGAGTCCCGTCTTCGAGAGCGTCAACACCAGCTCGAAGGCGATCCCCCTCCCTCCAATCCCGACAGCTGCTTATGCGGAACGCGGTTCCTGCGTCTAGGGATGGATAAACGGTAACGCCAGGATCGGCTTCAACGATCTCAGCCATCGTTTCACGCACTGCCCTCGCTTGCGAGAAAAGATGCCAATCATAATCATCGGGAAAAGCGTGCCTGCGGTCGACCAGGTGAGTATTTCACCCACTCCGCGTCCAACTAAGATGCCATGGATAGCCACGCCTATCGCGAGCAACTCGCCGCCCAGGAACGGGACCAATGTGAGTGCTGCCTGGGCTGATGGCTCCGGGTGCGCTATCGAGCCGCCCATTCGGACAGATCTCATGGTGAAGTTTTTCTTAGAGGAGGGCGCAAAAGGCCGAGCGGTTTCAAGTGAAAATTCAAGAGCCGGCGGTGCAGGCATCGACTCACCTGGCCCGGCCTGGAAACCCGCTTCACGTGTTCGCACCAATCGTCGAGCGGGGAGTATATGCCTCGAACTCGCCTCGCTGCCGCGGTCAGCTCGAAGGAAATCGAACCCCCCTTTGGTATTCGCATCAAATCAGATACGCGATCATGCTCCGTCGACGTCAGATGCAAAAATTCTGCGAGGACGCTCTCCGAGTCGTGGAGAGTCAGGGAGAGGAAGTAGGCCTCTAGCGCGTTCAAGATCGCCACCTCGGCACTTTCGGCCGCGTAATGGAATCGGTTCAAATGCTCTCGTATTGCCATTCTTTCTTTGAGGATGCTCGTGTAACCGTCGATTGTCATTGATCCCTCGAGGTATGGGGGCGTACCTGTCACCTCCAGCCTCAATGCGTTGAGTGAGCACGCCCACCGTGAAAGGGCTTCCAAAAAGTCCAGATGATCCAACGCCGTTTCGCCCGATGATGTCAGCGCCGCGTCCGCTCCGCGCAGCCGGTCATGCCTGTGCGGAAAGGAGGGAGCCGTGGCCGCAGATCGACACACCCTGTCAGTGAACTTCGCACCACTGTCTAGCGAACGAACTTGCTCCCGGAAAGCGGGCGACCGCTCTTGAAGCCTGCGGATGACTGCGGCGAACTCAAACCCGATAGACCCGTCGCAAGGGATTCGCACCCTCCACCACGAATCATCAGCCGGGACAGACCACAGGTCGGGCGCCAGGAATTGCAGACACCCGAGATGATCCAAAGCGGTCAGGTCTGCGAAATGATTATCAATCGCCTCTACAAGTGCCCACTCATCACCGCCACGCGACACGGAGACGCTGTCGAGGCCGCGCTGTAACTCGTTGCGCCAGTGGAGGATGCCAATGAAGTCGTGGTGGATCATGTCACCCTCTTCGACGCTCCTATCGCTCCTCGAATTAGCACGCAGCCAGTTCACTTTCGAAGCCCACCCTGCCACGACGCGCTTGACACTCATTGACTCACCGTAGTGATCGAATTTGCAACCGAGGGTTTCGACAAAGCGGTTGCGACCGTCCGCGCCGGAATCGTCTGGCGTGTAGTCAGAAAAAGATCTACTCATGACTGCCTTTGTTGCGATTCGAGCAGCTCCCGAAAATGGAGCCATTCGTTGGCCGGTGAACCCCACTCGAGCGGCAGAGTCGAAAAGTCTCTCAGGTCCTCGGTCGTCCACGTCGGCAGCCCGGCGGACTTGGGGACCCAGAAAGCATCGTTCGAGAGCAATACAACAATGTTTTGTTCCCGCAGACCCCATGCGGCCCATTGTTTACTGTCACCCACAAGGGATATACTGTCTAGCAGTATCCCCATTTGGCTTATGTAGCCGCTGGACGGGATCCTGTCCGTGGAGAGCGCCCGCCGAAATTGCTCCGCCGGATCCCCACGGCGAATTGCGAAAGCGGGCCAAAAATCGTGCGTCGCGTAGAATAATTTAGCATTCTCCGAGGCGCCGCACGCGTATAATTCCGAGTCCCCGTACTGAGCGCACAGTAAGCGAACGGCGTCGCCGAAATACCCCCCCATGAATACGTCGAACTCCAGCAGGGTAATAACCCCCTGCCCTTCGAAGGGCCAGCAGGGGAAACGAGCTGTTGTTTTCGCGCAGGTTCGAACGACCGCGGCAATTGATTCGTAGCCGGCGGAGCTTTCTGCGAAGTCAATGGCATTCATCATTCTATTCATACCCCAATCGGAGTTTTGTTGAAGGTTGTCCCGGCTGCACGAACTCTGCTGTCCAGCCATGCCATGACGCGGCGTTACTGCGCAGAATGTATCGCTGCGATCCTTTAGTGAAGATCTCGACGGCGCCATCCTTGCTCCGACCAGGGATCCATCCGGCCTCGATGAGGGTATTACGGAACTCGGTATGAGAGGTCGTGGTGCCAATATTTCGGAGGGAGCTGCCCCGTGTGATGTCGATATAGGTTCGACTCGACCCCACCTCGACTTTCGTGACGCCGGAGGCTCCGCTCGCGCCCAGCGCTCGTAGCCCCACTCGGGCGGCCAACGCGCCCACGCCCACGCCAGCCACACTAAGCGCGGTGCCTCCGGCGAATGCCACCGCCGCACCCTCCGGGGTTTTCTCACCCGACGACAGGTTGTACGTAGCGAGACTGCCCGCGCCGCCTGCCACTGCGATTGCAGCAACACAACCGCCAGCTGTGAGGACGACACACGCTGCGGAGCCAGCAATGGCGAGCGTGAGACCGACGGCGATCGCCGTCCCGGCGGCGATCGCGCCCACATCTCGCCAGGTGTCGCCGTCCCACGAGGACGGATTCCACCAGTCGTTCGTGTGGCGTGCCGTCGGCTGCGAGACCGTTCGCGGGCTGGTGGCCGCCGGCTTGGGCGGTGTCCAGCGCCCCACCTTGGTGCTGGGGGTCGTACCGCTGGCGGATCGGCGCGAGGTGGGCCAGGTCGCCGCGGGCGACTGCGCGCGCGGCGACGACATCGGCGGGTGCCACGCGGGCGCGGGTGCCGTCCGGGCCCCGGGGAACCGGCTGCCCACATTCGAGGGCACGGAGAGTTGCGGCGAGCGCTTCTTCGTCCTGCCGCCGTCCAGACGACGTACCGGGGCGAAGCCCAGCTGGTCACGCAGGGTGACCGGATTCCCCGTCACGAAGGCGTAGCCGTTCATCGTCAACGGGTCGGCGAGAACGCCGCCCCACGAGTCCTGCGACAGCCACGATCCCGACGCGGTGTCGTAGCCACGGGAGTAGAACAGGTCGAGGCCGGCGGACGGGTCCACCCGTTCGCCCGAATGTCCGACCGCAGCGTTCCATCCCGAGGTGGAGAAGCTCGGCGATCCCCACTCGTCCGCGGCGGACACCTGGGTGATCTGCGCGGAACGGTCGTTCGACGCGTCGCGCGCCTGCTGGGCCGCGTGGTTGAGCGACGTACCCAGGCGGGCGTCGCCGACCTGGGCCACGGCGGAGCCGAGCCTGTCGAGCAGATCCCATACCGCCGGTCCTGAGGTGCGTCCCTCGAGGAGCAGTTCGCCGGCCTCGTCCCGGACGAGCGTGGTCGTCCCGGCCACGCTGCTCTCGTCCTGGACCGGCTGCCAGCCGTCCCAGACGGTGGCGGTCGTGGTCTCGCCGCGGTCGCTCCGCGTCGTCGTACCGACCCGCCTCGAGAGGGCGTCGTAGGTGAACTGAGCGGTCTCGCCACCCGTGTCATACCCGAGCAGCTGTCCGAGCTCGTTCCACGAATAGGTTGCGGAACCCCGAGCGCCGCCGCTCTGCGCGACGCGATGTCCGTCGTCGTCGTACGTGTAGCTCACTCCGCCCGCGGGGCCGCCCTGGGTGTCGACCAGTCGGTTGAGCGCGTCGAACGACTGCGTCTGCGAGAAGGAGGCATCCGTCGCCTTCACGCTCCCGACGGCGATCGAGGCCGGCGGACGGGGAACACTGCGCCCGTCGCCGTCGAACGTCAGCACGGGGTCCAGGACGCCCGTCGACGTCGACGCCGCGCGGTGGGTCCACGTCGTCCGGTTCCCCACCTCGTCGTACCCCCACGTGTCCTCCGCGCCGGCATCCGTCGTGGAGGCGACGAGCCGGTCGAGCGAGTCGTACGTGTACGTCGACCGCGAGCGGTCGAGAACGGTTGTCCCGTCCCCGCTCGACGCGTCCTCCCGCGGCGCGGCGGCCGGTGCCACTCCCCCGGGCAGGCCGCTGGTCGGTACGGAGGCGGTGCGCTCCGTCGATGTCACGTTCCCCACGGCGTCGTACCCGTAGGCGAAGGACAAGGACGCACCCTGGGGCAGCGCACCGGTATCGGACGGGAACGACTTTCGAGCGAGGTACGCACCCGGCTTGCTGCACCCTGCCGTGTCCACGTCCGCGGCGCGGGCCATGTCGACGCGCGAGCCGCCGCCCACCGCGGGGCACATCCCACCGGTGCGCGTCGGAGCCGCGGCCGTCGTCGGTCGGGCCGCCCCGGCGTCCGGTGTGGAGGTCGCGATGGACGTCACCTGGTCCGCCGCGTCGTACCCATAAGTCGTCTGCACACCGTTCGACCGCCGGACCGAGGAGAGGTTGCCGCCATCGTCGTACCCGTAGTCCGCGGCGCCCCACGGGCTGTCCATGCGGCTCACCCGCCCCGCGTCGTCGTGACGGTAGGAGATCTGCGCTCCGTCGGGCACCGTCAGGGCGTTGAGAAGACCGCTGGCGTCGTACGAAGAGGCGAGCTCACGTCCTCGCATGTCGATCTGGGATGCCACGAGCCCGTCGGACGTGTAGGTCCATCCCGTCGCCCCGGCGGCGTTGGACGCGGCGATCATCCGCCCTTCGCCGTCGTACTCGAACCGGAGCGTGTCGGAGGCGGAGCTCTGCTGAATGAGGTTGCCGACCTCGTCGTACGCGGAGGTGATGCCCGCGCCCGAGGGCAGGACGGTCCGCGTGAGGAAGCCGCGGCGGTCGTACTCGTACCGCGTCCGGTGGCCGGCGGCATCCATCATCCATTCCGGAAGACCCGCGCCGTCGTAGCCGTAGGTCGTCGCGTTGCCGCGCCCATCCGTCACCGAGGCCAGCAGTCCGCTCTCGTCGTAGGCGTAGCTCGTCGTCGTGCCCGCGGCGTCGCGGACCGTCGCGAGCTCGCCGTGGGACTCGTACGTGTACGACGTCACGTTTCCCCGGGCGTCCGTCACCGTCGTCAGCTGACCCGCCTGGTCGTACGCGAAGCGGGTGGTGTTCCCAGCGCGTCGGTCACGGTGAGGGGGTCGCCGGCGGCATCCCACGTCGCCGAGGTCGTGTGACCGTTCGGGTCCGTCGACGACAGCAGGTTTCCCACCGCGTCGTAGACGTATGTGGTGCGGTGGCCGGCAGCATCCACGTTGGCCACCTGCTGATCCGCGTCGTCGTACTCGAACGACGTGGCGCGGCCCACCGGGTCGGTCACCCGGGTCACGTTGCCCGCAGCGTCGTACGCGTACGAGGTCGTCGCGCCGGATGCCGTGGTCACCGTGGTCACCTGACCGGCGGCGTCCCGTTCGTACAGCGTCGGATTGCCGAGGCGGTCGACCGTTCCGACCAGGAGCCCGTCGGCGTCGTAGCTGTAGCTCGTGCGTCGGCCGGCGGCATCCACCTCCCCCGTCAACCTGTCCAGATCGTCGTACTCGTAGCGCGTCGTGTGCCCCAGGGCGTCGCTCGTCGAGGTGACACGGCCCACCTCGTCGTACTGGGTGTGCTGCTCGATCCCGGTGGGACCGATCACCGCCGTGACCCGACCCAGCCGGTCGACCGTCTGCGTGGTCACCCCGCCGTGCGGGTCGGTCTGCGACGCGAGCGCACCGGAGCCGTCGTAGGTCTGCTTCCACGTCGCACCCGCCGCGTCGGTCGCCTCGGTCACTCGCGAGAGCGCGTCGAGGACGAAGCTCGTCTGACGCCCGGCCGCGTCCGTGGTCGCGGTGAGTCCGTCCTCGCGGTCGTAGGAGTAGGAGGTGGTGCCACCGAGCGGATCCGTCGCGCTGACGACCCGAAAGAGCGCGTCCCACGTGAAGGTCGTGACGTTGCCCGCCGGGTCGGTGGACGACGTCAGGTTGCCGTTGAGGTCGTAGGAGTACCGGGTCGTCCGGCCGAGGGGATCGACGACAGCGGTCACCCGGTCGCGCGCGTCCCACTCGTACCGGGCGACGCGTCCGAGCGGATCCGTGGATGCCACGAGCCTGTTGCCCTCGTCGTAGGCCAGACGCGTGGTGCGTCCGAGCGGATCGGTGCTCGCCACGCGGTTGCCGCGAGCGTCGACCTCGTAGTCGTACGCCGCTCCGGAGGGGAGCGTCATGCGGGTGACGTTGCCGTCGTCGTCGACGTCATAGGTGACCGTCGACCCGTCGGGCAGCACGGTGGCCGTGAGAACGTCGTGCTCGTCGTATGCGTACGCCGTCACGCGCCCCCGCGCGTCCGTCTCGGAGGCGACTCGGCCGGTCTTCGTGTAGGTGTACCGGGTCGTCGCGCCCAGGGCATCGGTGACCTGCGTCATCCGGCCGGCCTCGTCATAGTCGTAGGTCGTGGTGCGACGGCCGGCGTCGGTGAAGGCGGTGATGTTGTCGTCGTCGTCGTACGTCCATCGCTGCACGTCCCCCGTCGGGCCCGTGATCGACGTGATGCGGGCGCGGTCGTCGAACGCGTAGGAGTGCTCGCGCCCCTCCTGATCCGTGTAGACCGTCTCGCCCGTGCGGTAGTCGAATCCCCGCAGATTCCCGTCGGCGTCCCCCTGCTGGAGCACCCGACCACGGTCGTCGTAGACGTTGCGGAGGTAGGTCGCTCCGAGGGCGTCCGTCATCGACGTCACGCGGTGCTCATCGTCGTAGGCGAACGTCTTGGCACCACCATCGGGCGAGACCAGACGGACGAGATCCCCCGCCGCGTCATAGCCGAGCGACCAGGCGCGGCCGTCGGGAAGGGTGAAGGCGGTGATGCGCCCGCGGTCGTCGGAGTCCACTCGCACGGTCTGCCCGGAGGCATCCGTGATCCCCGTCAGAGGGACGAACTGCTGCGCGTCCGAGGGCGTTCCGTAGGTGAGGGTCGTGATGTGTCCGCCCGCGTCGACGGTGCGGACGAGCTCGCCGATCCCGTCCTGGTCGGCGGCGTCGTACTCCCACGTCTCGCCGTCCCGGGACGTCATCCTGAGCACGCCGTCGCCCGCCTCGGTCAGGTGCAGACCCTCGCCCCGCGGATCCGCGTACCCTCCGGCACCGTCGGGCTCGAAGAGGATCGATGCCCCGTCGCCGCGCACGACGAGGACGGACTTGTCGTCGAACCGTTGCGCACGCCCGCCGAGCCCGAAACTCCACCCGGCACCCGTCCGTGACAGCCGGCCGTCCTGGGAGTTATAGACGAGGGAGACGTCCGTCCGGGAGCCGCCCGCGCCGGGCAGGGAGAAGAGGTGCTCGGACTCGACGAGGTTGCCCGTCGAGAAGGACACCGGGTCGGCGCCGTAGTGCTGCCAGTTCCGATACCCCAGCGCGTACCACCGACTCAGCTGGTCCGCCGAGGGCCGGGCCGGCCAGCCGCCGGTGACCGGGTTCGTGCAGGAGAACCCCTGAGATTCGAGGTACTTGCCGACCCCCGTGAACGCCCCGTTCACGATGGAGTCCCACCCGCCGTCGATCACAGGACGGTCGAAGTTGTGGTCCATGAAGAGCGTCTCCATGTGCACGACGGCGCCCGGCAGGCTCGAATACTCCTCGCGCGGGAAGTCGGCGGTGGGCTTGCGCACCTGCGCCGGGCGACCGGTATAGCCGGGCATCTCCGCGCGGAGGGAGTCCCGCAGGGCGTCACTGGTGCCGCCGCGCGAGAACAGGAGCGATCCACCGTCCTTCGCCGTCCCCCACGCCCGACCCTTGTTCGTGTTGAAGGCGAGAGTGAGCGTGACGTCGGGGTCGTGCGACGCGGCGACCGCCCCACGTGTCTCGGCGGACAGGAAGCGCTGATCGGCCCCGCGGGTGACCGTCACGTCGGCAAGGCACCGCTCCCGGAACATCCCCGCGAGCCCGTCGGCGAGTCGGACGTTCAACGGCAGCTCCGTGATGCGGGGACCCGGCGAGTCGGCCCAGCCGGCGTCGTCGTCCGGGTCGAGCACGATGCGGGGCACCGGCGTCGTGGTCACCGGCGTGCCGATGACGACGAACTCGGACAGGTGCTCCGACTCCGCCTTGACCGTCCCGGACGCGGAGTCGAAGTACGACGGAAGCGCCTGCCAGGGCTCTCCCGCCCGCTCACGGCTGTAGACGCGGAGGCTGGAGAGCTCCACACCGGCGGCCGACAGCTCGTCGGCATCCACCCCCAGCGCGAGACGGATGCCCGGCTCGACGTCCTTCGCGACCTCGATCCCGGATGCGTCGCGCTCGAGGGAATAGCTCGCCGGGAATTGCGTGACGCTCTCTCCGGAGTCGTCGCGCGCGCGGATCTCCACCGGCGGCGCGGCCACGACGCCCTGCGTCTCGGACGCCGCGGACACCGCCGCGCCCTCGCCGAGGACGGACACCTGGGCCGACAGCGGTCCCGCCAGGTCGTGGCCGGAGAACTCGGCGCGCACGCCGGCATCCGTGGCATCCAGGATCGCCCCGCTGCCGGGTTCGATCGTGCCCTCGGCAGCCGGTGAGTCACCGGTCGACTCCTCGACGGTCGCCGCGGGGGCGGCCGCCTGACGAACGCGCTCAAGGATCTGCTGACGCATGACATCGCCCGTGACGGTGTGCGCGGACTCCGCGTGCGCCGCCCCACCGGAGACGATGAGCGCGAGGATCGAGAGCCCCGCCGTCAGGCGCCGGATGCCCGCGGTCACCGCTCCATTCCCCCGGCCTCGAGCCGAGCCCGGTCTTGCTTCCGGCGACGGAGAGCCACGAGTGCACCCCCGCCGGCGGTCACGAGGACGGCTGCCCCGAGGACCCACGGCGTCCAGGTCAGTGACGCGCCGGTGACGGCGAGGGCTGCCCTCTGATGATCGGCGTACGCACGGAGGCCGTCCGCGTCGGACACTCCGTCACCGTCGAGGTCCTCCGCGCCGGTCGCGCAGGTGGCCGTCCCGCAGATGACCCACTCGACCCAGTCGGGGATGCCCTCCCCGTCCTCGTCCTCTTCGCCGTCGCTGCAGGTGTCGCTCCCGCAGACGAGGCGTTCGACGTAGTCCGGGATGCCGTCGCCGTCGACGTCCGCCCAGGGATCCGCGCACGTGGTCGACCCGCACGAGACCACCTCGACCACGTCGGGAATGCCGTCGCCGTCGACGTCCTCCGCGCCGGTGGCGCACGTGTCCGAGCCGCAGACGACCTGCTCGACGGTGTCGGAGATCGTGTCGCCGTCGACGTCGCCCGGCGGGCCTCCCACCGCCTGAGCGGGCGGTGCGGCGGCGGCCGTGATGAGCAGTGCGGCGAGGAGGGCGATGGGAGCGAGGGCGGGCGAGCGCATGCCCCGACGCTCTCGCGACACCTATGACCGCAGAGGGCTCAGACCGCGGAAAGACGCGGGGGCGGCATGCGGTTTTCACCCGCTGAACCACCAGGGGGCTCACCTGAATGGTGAGGAGTCAGCCGGCGCCGACCCGACGCGAGAATGCAGGGCGTGCGGGGCCACGAGCGGCTCAGGCGCCACAGCAGGACGCACGCGCCCCAGCGGCCCGACAAAACCGACGACGCGCCGGACCGGCCGACCGGCCGCGCCCGCCGCGTCAGAGCTGCGCGAGCAGCGGAACCAGCGCGCGGAAGGCCCGCGCGCGATGCGAGGCGGCGTTCTTCTCGGCGGCGGACCATTCGCCGACGGTCCGCTCCGCGTCCTGCGGCTGGCCGTCGGGGAGGAAGATCGGGTCGTAGCCGAAGCCGCCCGGACCGGCGGGCGCCGTGGCGAGGCGCCCGGGCCAGCGGCCCTCGACGGTGTCCTCGCTCCCGTCCGGCCGCACGAGCGCGATCACGGAGACGAACTGCGCGGTGCGGTGCGGATCGGCCACGTCGGACAGCTGGTCCAGGAGCAGCTCGAGATTGGCCGTGGCATCCTTCCGATGTCCCGCCCAGTAGGCAGAGAAGACGCCGGGCGATCCGCCGAGCACGTCGACGGCCACGCCGGAGTCATCCGCGAGGGCCGGCAGTCCCGTGTGCGCCGCGGCCGCGCGCGCCTTGATCAGCGCGTTCGCGGCGAAGGTCACGCCGTCCTCGACCGGCTCGGGACCGTCGTAGCCGACGACCTCCAGGTCGGGCCGCACCTCGGCGACGATCGCCTGGAACTCCTCGACCTTGTGCGGGTTGTGCGTGGCCAGGACGATGCGGGCCATGTCAGCCCTCGAGCGCCGCGGTCTGCAGGTCGCGCAGCTGCGCGCAGCCGTTGACGCCCAGCTCCAGGAGCTGGTCGAGCTCGCGCTTGTCGAACGGCGCGCCCTCCGCGGTGCCCTGCACCTCGACGAACAGCCCGCGTCCCGTGACGACGACGTTCATGTCGGTCTCGGCGCGGACGTCCTCGACGTAGGCGAGGTCCAGCAGCGGCGTGCCGTCGACGATGCCGACCGAGACGGCGGACACCGAGTCCACGAGCACCTCGGACCGCTGGGCGATGAACTTCTTCTCGCGGCCCCAGGCGATGGCATCCGCCAGGGCCACGTAGGCGCCGGTGATCGCCGCGGTCCGCGTGCCGCCGTCGGCCTGCAGGACGTCGCAGTCGATGACGATCGTGTTCTCGCCGAGGGCCTTGGTGTCGACGACGGCACGGAGGGCGCGGCCGATCAGGCGCGAGATCTCGTGCGTCCGGCCGCCGACCTTGCCCTTGATGCTCTCGCGGTCGTTGCGGCTGTTCGTCGCGCGCGGCAGCATCGCGTACTCGGCGGTGACCCAGCCCTTGCCCTTGCCGGTGAGCCAGCGCGGCACGCCGTTCGTGAACGATGCGGTGCACAGCACCTTGGTGCCGCCGAACGTGATGAGCGCCGAGCCTTCGGCGTGTGCGGACCAGCCGCGCTCGATCGTAATGGGACGCAGGTCGTCGACGGCGCGGCCGTCCTTGCGGGTGTCCATGCTTCTCCTCGGATGAATGGATGCCGCGGTCAGCGCGGCAGGTCGATGGCGCCGGTCTGCACCAGCTGGACTTCGCGGACCTCACGGCCCATCAGGCGGTGCGCGAGGCGCAGGAACTCGTCGGCGGAGGCGCCGGTGGCCTCGTAGCGGTGGGAGGCGATGGCATCCGGTCCCGCCAGGAGGTCGCGGGAGACCAGCTGACGGTAGACGTCCTTCGCGGTCTCGCTGTCGCTCGAGACGAGGCTGACGTCGGGGCCCATCACGTAGCTGATGGCGCCCTCGAGGAACGGGTAGTGGGTGCAGCCGAGCACGAGGGTGTCGACGCCGGCGTGCCGGAGCGGCGCGAGGTACTCCTCCGCGACGGCGAGCACCTCGGGCGAGTCGGTGACGCCCGCCTCGACGAACTCGACGAACCGCGGGCAGGCCTCGGCGAACACGGTCAGGCGCTCGTTCACCTCGAGCATGTCCTGGTAGGCGCGGGATCCGATCGTCCCCACGGTGCCGATGACGCCGATGCGGCCGTTGCGGGTGGTCGACATCGCGGTGCGCACGGCCGGGCCGATGACCTCGACGACGGGCACGTCGTACCGCTCGCGGGCGTCGCGGAGCATGGCGGCCGAGGCAGTGTTGCAGGCGATGACGAGCATCTTCACGCCCTGCTCGACGAGGGTGTCCAGCACCTCGAGCGCGTACTTGCGGACGTCCGCGATCGGCTTCGGCCCGTAGGGCGAGCGGGCGGTGTCGCCGATGTAGAGGATCGACTCGCGCGGGAGCTGCTGCGAGACGGCGCGGGCGACGGTGAGACCGCCGACCCCCGAGTCGAAGATCCCGATCGGCGCGTCGTCCATAGGGAGCCAGCCTACCCGGCGGGGCGTGGCCCGACCGGCACCCGACTCCGGCGCCCGGTGCGGATGTCAACCGCCCAACGCCCGTCTCGGTCCGCGCGAGCGCCCGGAATAGGCTGGCGCCATGACCCGGAGCACGGCCCTGCACACCGATCGCTACGAGCTCACGATGCTCGACGCCGCCCTGCGCGACGGCACCGCCGACCGCCGCTGCGTGTTCGAGGTGTTCGGCCGCCGCCTGTCCGGCGGGCGCCGGTTCGGCGTCGTCGCGGGCACCGGCCGCCTCGTCGACGCGATCCGCGACTTCCGCTTCGGCGACGAGGAACTCCGGTTCCTGCGCGACAACCGGATCGTGGATGCCGCCACCCTGACGTTCCTCGCGGACTACCGCTTCACGGGGTCCATCACCGGCTATCGCGAGGGCGAGGCCTACTTCCCGGGCTCACCGCTGCTGACGATCGAGGGCACCTTCGCCGAGGCCGTCGTGTTGGAGACGCTCGCCCTGAGCATCCTCAACTACGACTCGGCCGTCGCCACGGCCGCGGCGCGCATGAGCGTCGCCGCCGGAGACCGCCCGCTGGCCGAGATGGGATCGCGGCGTGCCGGCGAGGAGTCCGCCGTCGCCGCCGCGCGCGCCGCCTACATCGCCGGCTTCTCGGCCACGAGCAACCTGGAGGCGGGTCGCCGCTGGGGCGTCCCCACGATGGGCACCGCCGCGCACGCCTGGACGCTCCTCCACGACAGCGAGGAGGACGCGTTCCGCTCGCAGATCGAGGCGCTCGGCACGGACACGACCCTCCTGGTGGACACGTACGACATCGAGGAGGGCGTCCGCACGGCCGTCCGCGTCGCCGGCACGGGTCTCGGCGGCGTCCGTATCGACTCGGGCGACCTGCCCACGGTCGCCGCGGAGGTCCGCGCTTTGCTGGACGACCTCGGGGCGACGGGGACGCGCATCACGGTCACGAGCGACCTCGACGAGTACGCGATCGCCGCACTGGCTGCCTCCCCCGTCGACAGCTACGGCGCGGGCACGTCGGTCGTCACCGGCTCGGGCACGCCGACCGCCGGACTGGTGTTCAAGATCGTCGCCCGCGCGGACGCGGACGGCTCCTGGGTGCCCGTCGCCAAGGCATCCAGCCAGAAGATCTCCCGCGGCGGACGCAAGGCGGCCTTCCGCACCCTCGACGGCGGGACGGCGACGAGCGAGCTCATCGTCGTCAGCGACGGCTTCGAGGAGCTGTCCACCCCGTCCGCGCACCCGGACGCGCGGGCGCTGCAGGTCCCGCTGATGGTGGCGGGGGAACCGGATGCCGCGGCCCTGGGTCCCGACGGCGTCGAGGCGGCGCGGGCGCATCACGCACGCGTCCGCGAGGAGCTCCCGGTCCGGGCGCTCGCGCTGAGCCGGTCGGAGCCGGCCATCCCCACTGAGTACCAGGAGGTGTGAGCGGCGGGGCGTCGCCGCCCCACCGCCCGCCGGGTCACTTGTTCAGCGACTCGTAGATCTCTTTGCACTGGGGGCACACGGGGAACTTCTCCGGGTCGCGGCCCGGGGTCCACTTCTTGCCGCACAGGGCGCGGACCGGCTTGCCGGTGAGAGCGGACTCGAGGATCTTGTCTTTCTTGACGTAATGCGAGAAGCGCTCGTGGTCGCCGGGCTCGATGTTCTCTTCGCGGATGAGCTCTTCGAGCTCGCGATCCAGGGTCGCGAGACCCCCGCTGTCCGGACTGTCGAGAGGCGTGCTCATGGTCAGCCAGTGTAGCCGCGCCCGGCGCGGAGCGGACGGTCAGGCCGCCTCTGCGAACTCCATCAGCGCGGTCCCGCGGCGCTCGAACAGCGCCGCGCCGATGACGACTCCGAGCACGAGGACGACCACGCCCGCGCCGATGCCCGACCAGAGGGCGGCCGCGCTGTCGTCCGCTCCCGTCGTCAGGGCCTGCCAGGCGAACCACATCGCGGGCGCCGCCGCGAGGACGGCTCCCACCATGACGCCGCCCGGCGCCACGACCCCGCCGGAGCCGGTGCGCTGCGGCTGCTGGAACGGGCTGTCGCCCGGCCGGGAGACGGCGTAGGGAGCGAGGACGGAGGACACGCTGGACAGTCCCAGCCCCGCCAGGAACAGCGCCGCGCAGACCCCGACGAGCGCGGGCAGCAGCGACCAGCGTCCGTGCGCGGCGATCGCGATCGGCAGCGCGACCGCCAGGATCGGCACGCCGATGAGCAGGACGGGCACGAGACGGCCGACGCGGTCCGAGACGCCGCGCATGCCGCTGGCGACGTGCATCCACACCGCTGTCGAGTCGTAGGCGAGGTCGTTGTGCGGGAGCCAGCCGAAGAAGAGCGCCATGATCGGCACGGGGACGAGAGCGGCGACCTCCAGCGGAACGCCGGCCAGGAGCAGCGGCACCGTCGTCAGGACCGCGGCGACGGGGACGACCACGATGTTGACGAGGTAGCGGCGGTCGCGGAGCCAGTAGGAGAGGCTGCGCGCGGCGACGGCCCCGGCCGGCGTGCCCGGCAGCAGGGCGAACCAGCCGAGACCGCCCTGCTCGCGCACGGCGACGGGGCGCGGAGTCGTGGTGAGGAGGACCCGCACGATGAGGAACCACAGCGCGGTGAGCGCACCCACCGTGGCGAGGGCGACCGCGGCGCTCCCCCAGGCGGCTCCGGCGCTCGGCGCGAGGGCGATGCCCCACGCGGCGCCGACGGGCGTCCAGGCGAGGATCTCGGCGGTCGAGACCAGCTGAGACGGCACGACGCCGTCCCACTCGAGGGACCCGAGGAACACCGCGGTGGGCACGACGACCACGAGGACGCCGACGAGATAGACGCCGGCGAGCTCGCGCGACTGGCGGGGGCGCAGCAGCAGGGCTCCGACCGCCATGCAGACGCGAGCGAGCAGCACGCACGTCGCCACCCCGAGCACGACGGACGCGACGACCGCGACGGGTGACGCGCCGTGTGCGAGCCATGCGCCGCCGAGCGCGAGCGAGAGCGCGAGGACGACCAGGGCGGGGACGCTCAGGAAGCCCGCCAGCAGGAGCGCCCCGGCGAGAGGCCGGGGCTCCGGGCCGATGACGGCGAAGCGTCGGGGGTCGAGCGGGTCGACCGCCCCCGTGACGATGGGCGCGACGGCGAAGCCGAGGGTCACGGCGGAGCCGGCAAGCACGGAGACGACGGCGGTGGTGAGGCCGCCCGCGTCGGCCAGCCCGGCGGCGCTGCGGACGGCGACGACCGTCGCGACGACGAGGAGGACGACGCCGACGGCGGTGCGCACGACATGCCGGCGGTCGCCCCGGAGGGCGCCGACCAGCATCGCGAGCCTCAGTCGGAGAACGTGTGCAACCATTCCAGGCCCTCCACGTCGCCGAGGCCGCCGGCCAGCTCGAGGAACCGCTGCTCCAGCGTCGCCTCGCCGCGCACCTCGTCGACCGTGCCCTCGGCGAGCACCTGGCCCGAGACGATCACGGCCACGCGCGTGCAGACGCGCTCGACGAGCTCCATGCCGTGACTCGACAGGATGACGGTGCCGCCGTGGCGGACGTAGGACCCGAGGATGTCGAGGATGGTCGCGCTCGAGACCGGGTCGACGGCTTCGAACGGCTCGTCGAGGACGAGCAGGCGCGGCGAATGGATCATCGCGCCGGCGAGCATCACCTTCTTCGTCATCCCGGCCGAGTAGTCGGACACGGGACGGGCGAGCGCGTCGACGAGATCGAAGGCACGGGCCAGGTCCGCGGTGCGGCTCTCGACGACGGGCGCCGGCAGTCCGCGCAGCACGCCGTAGTAGTGCAGGAGCTGCCGACCGGTGAGGCGATCGAACGTGCGCAGCCGGTCGGGGAGCACGCCGAGCGCGTTCTTCGCCGCGCCGCGCTTCTTGGACGCGTCGACCCCGTTGACGGTGATCGTGCCGCGGTCGGCGCGCAGCAGCCCGGCGATGATCGACAGCGTGGTCGTCTTGCCCGCGCCGTTGGGCCCGACGAGGCCGTAGAAGGAGCCCGCCGGGACCGTGAGGTCGATGGCGTCGACGGCCCGCAGGTCGCCGAACGACTTCGAGACGCCGCGCAGGGTCAGCGCCGGCGTGTCCGTCTCGGCGAGCGGCTCCGCGAGGACGGCCGTGACGCCGGCCGGCTCGACATCCGCGCGCGCGGATGTCCCCTCGTCTTCGGGCCCGACGTCCGGAGGGGTGGGATCCTCCGTCGTCTCGAGGGTGTCGATGGATGCCACCGGGCTCGGCGTCCCGACCTCGCCGGGCTCGAGGGTCGCCGTCTCCACGCGATCGGCGGCCTCGGCCTCGTCGGAGGACGGCACCGGCTCGTCCTCGGGCGCGGTCTCGGCCACGACCGGAGGCTCCTCCACCGGGACGTCCGCGGGCGTCGGGTCGGCGGGCGACGCGTCCTCGAGGTCGGCGTCCTCGGCGACGGCCGGCTCCGTCACCGCCGCGTCGGCGGGCGCGGGCGTCGGGTCGGCGGGCGACGCGTCCTCGAGGTCGGCGTCCTCGGCGACGGCCGGCTCCTTCACCGCCGCGTCCGCGGGCGCGGGCGTCGGGTCGGCGGGCGCCGCGTCCTCGAGCGCCGTGTCCGCGGGCGCGGCGGCGGCGTCCTCGCTCGCTTCGCCCACGGTCGGCGCGACGGTGTCCTCGTGCGCCGACTCGGTCACGGGCCCGTCTTCGGTCGGCTCGACGATCGCGTCCTCGGCCGGCGCGACGGCAGCGTCTTCGGCCGGCGCAACGGCGGTGTCCTCGACCGGCGCAGCCGTGGGCGCGACGGCGGTGTCCTCGACCGGCGCAGCCGTGGGCTCGACGGCTGTGTCCTCGAGGGGCGCGGCAGCCGTGTCCTCGACCGGCGCAGCGCCCGTGTCTTCGGCGGGCTCCTCCACGGCCGGCGCGACGGCCGCTGCGTCGATCGGCTCGGCCGGCTCATCCGGACGAGCGCCGTCGGCGGACTCCGACCCCGCGAGGTCGACCGCCGGCAGGGGCGGACGAGGCGGGATGACGAGATCGACGGGCAGCGCGGGCGGAGGCCCGGGGGTCACGACGGTGGCTTCCTGCCGGTCGGTCACGAGCTCGGCGGCGCGCGTGGAGCCGGACGACGTCGTGCCCGCGGACCGGGCTGTGGTGGCGCGCGGCGCGCGGGGCTCCTTCGGCGGGGCCGCCGGTGCGGTCCCCTCCGTCTTCGCGGAGGCCGAGGCGGGACGGGCCCGCGGCGCCGTCGGCTTCTTCGCGGCGGTCGTGCGGGCGCTCGTGGTCTTCTTCGTCGCGGCGGCGCGCGGCGCGGCGGGACGACGCGGGGCGGCGGGAGCGGTGGTCTCGGTGCCGCCCTCGGCCGGCGTGGTCGGCGCGGAGCCGGCCTCCGCCGCCTCGGCCGCTGCCGTCGTGTCCGTCTCCGCGTCCGCTGCGCTCGTCGAGCCGGCACCGGCGGCCGCCTTCTTCGCCGCCGTGCTCTTCGCGGGCGTGCGCGGGGCCGCGGTCCG
This sequence comes from Microbacterium sp. HMH0099, assembly GCF_049384025.1. Classification (NCBI taxonomy): domain Bacteria; kingdom Bacillati; phylum Actinomycetota; class Actinomycetes; order Micrococcales; family Microbacteriaceae; genus Microbacterium; species Microbacterium sp. HMH0099. The sequence continues at coordinate 156,348 of NZ_JBMRJR010000002.1, forward strand.
CTTCGCGGTCCCCGCGGACGCGGAGCCCGCGGGGCGCCGAGCGGGGGTCTTCTTCGGCGCGGCGCCGGTCTCGGATACGGCTCGAGCACCGGCCTCGGCCGAGGGCGCAGCGGCATCCGACGAGTCGACGGAACCGTCCGTCCCGACGGGCGCGGACGGGGTGGCATCCGTCGTCGACGCCGTCTTCGTGGGCCGGACCGGACGCGGGGACGCGGGGGTCCGCGGAGTCGTCTTGCGCGGGGCGCGGGGCTTCGGGGCCGGCGGCGCGGCGGGGGCGTCGACGCGGGCGCTCGCGACAGCGTCCTCCGTGCGGGGGGAGGAATCTTCCGAGGGCTGCGGCAGCGACGCTGTCATCGCTCCAAACTACCAACCGCCTCCGACGAACACGCCCGGGGGACCCTGGGTGTCGCTATCCCGACGGGTCACGAAAGCACAACGAGTGGCGCATATCCTGCACCTTCTCAGAGCATTTCGCTAGCATCGATCCGGCACAAAGGCGTGACGTTCCGGTGAACCGGAAGTGACCACTCATCCCCCCAGGAGCAGCCTTGACCGTTCAGATCGTCATCCTCGCAGCCGGGATGGGCTCGCGTCTCGGACGCAGCCTGCCCAAGCCCCTCACCGAGCTCAGCGACGGCCGCAGCATCATGCAGCAGCAGCACGACAACATCCGTGCCGCCTTCGGCTCGGACGCGCGCATCACCACGGTGGTCGGCTACCGCGCCGAGACCATCGTGGACGCGTTCCCGCACGTCGACTACGTCTACAACGACCGCTACGACCAGACCAACACCTCCAAGTCGCTCCTGCGCGCCCTCGCCAAGACGGGTCGCGCGGGTGTGCTGTGGATGAACGGCGACGTCGTGTTCGACCCGCGCGTGCTCGGTCGCGCCGCCGAGCTGGTCGAGGCCGATCGCTCCTTCGTGACGGTGAACACCGCCAAGGTCAGCGACGAAGAGGTCAAGTACACGGTCGACGCGGAGGGCTTCATCGACGAGCTGTCGAAGGTCGTCGTCGGCGGGATCGGCGAGGCCGTCGGCATCAACTACGTCTCCTCCGTCGACAAGAAGGCCCTGCAGCGCCAGCTCCAGCGCGTCGGCGACCAGGACTACTTCGAGCGCGGCATCGAGCTCGCCATCACCGAGAACGGCATGCGCGTCGAGCCGCTCGACATCTCCGACCTCTACGCGGTCGAGGTGGACTTCGCCGAGGACCTCGAGCGGGCCAACCTCTACGTCTGACCTCCACGTCGCACCCCCGCGACGCGGGCGGCCCGGTCTGTCAAGGACGGAACGCGGACAGGCGGACGGGGCAGGATAGCCGCATGGCTGAGAAGGTGCACCGCATCCATTCCCTGCCCGACGACTCCCCGTGGAAGGGCGGGATGCCGCCGACCGGGTCGGACGAGCATCCCCGGACGATCCGGGCACTCGATCGGGTGATGGCGATCCAGCGGCCGGCGGTGCTCGCTCATCTCCGCAGCGTGCGCCTGCGGCATCCCGACGCCTCTCCCGAAGAGATCCTGCGCATCCTGGAGCGCCGCTACCTCGCCGCCGTCACCACCGGGGGCGCCGCGGTCGGCGCGACGGCGGTGGTCCCCGGGATCGGGACGGGCGTCACGCTCGCCCTCAGCGGCGTGGAGACGCTCGGGTTCCTCGAGGCGACGGCGCTGTACGCGCAGTCCGTCGCCGAGGTGCACGGCGTCGCCGTGGAGGACCCGGAACGGGCCCGGGCACTCGTCCTCACGCTCATGCTCGGCAAGGAAGGCGTCGACCTCGTCTCGCAGCTCGCCGCGCAGGCGGCCGGGCGGGGTCCGGGGCGTCAGTCCTACTGGGGCGAGATGATCACGAAGACGCTCCCCCGCGCCGCGGTCGGACCGCTCGTGGACCGTCTCAAGACGAGCTTCACGCGCCAGTTCGTCGCGCGCGGCGGCGCGTCCTGGCTCGGCAAGGCGCTCCCCTTCGGCGTCGGCGCGGTCGTCGGCGGCACGGGCAACCACATCCTCGGCCGTCGCGTTTTGACCACCTCGCGCAAGGCGTTCGGCGCTCCCCCGTCGACGCTGCCGGCCGACATCGAGCCGCGGCCCGGCTCGGAGCGCCTCGAGCACGCCGCCGTCCACGGCGTGGCCCGCGTGGGCGGTGCCATCGCCGGCGCGATCGGCGGGGTCGGTCGCCGCACCGGATCGGCCGCGAAGGCGATCCTGCCGCGGCGCCGGCGCGACGAGGACGGGGACCCGGATGCCACCGGCGACGACGACGCGGCCACCGCCGAGACGACCACGGGCACCGCCCGTGCCGCCGCCGCGAACTGGGACGCGCCCGATCCCGAGACACTCCATCGCGACGTCCCCGGCGCACCGGTCCCCGGTGCGGCGGCGACGGGCGGGCAGGCATCGGACGCGCCCGGCTCGGACGAGACCCCGCCCCACCTCGTCGGCGAGAGCCCCGTCGACACGACGGCCGTCCCCGACTCCCGCGACCGCTTCTGACGCGCCGCCGCGAGGGGCGGCATCCGTCCTCCTTCCATCGACCGGGCCCCGGCGCAAGGCCTGGGGGACGATCGAGGTGAGGCCGGTAGGTTCGCGGCATGGGTGATCTCCTCGACCTCCTGACCGTCTGGATGCCGCAGCAGCGCTGGTACGGCAGCAAGGGCAGGCAGCCGCGCCTGACCCTGATCGCCTCGTGGGAGCTCGACGCCCCGGGCACGCACCTGCTGCTCGTCCAGGACGCCACGACCGCTCCCCCGGTGCTCTACCAGGTGCCGGTCGTCGAGCGGACGCCGGATGCCGCGCCGTCGCCGTCCGTCATCGGCCCGGCCGCCGAGGGGCGGGTGTGGATGGATGCCACCGTCGACGAGGCCTTCACCGACCTCCTGTACCGCTGGGTCACGGCCGGCGGCTCGGCCGGGTCCGGGGACGCGACGCTGACCGCCACGGCACTGGACCCGGCGCGGCTGTCCGCCCCCGCGGCGACCGCGCGCGTCCTCAGCGGCGAGCAGTCGAACACCTCGATCATCTACCGTCCCGCCGAGGGCGGCGAGCCGGTGATCTGCAAGCTGTTCCGACAGGTGAACCCGGGGGTGAACCCCGACGTCGAGCTCCAGTCCGCGCTGGCGGCCGGCGGGGCCCGGTTCGTCCCGGCATCCGTCGGCGAGGTCCACGGGACCTGGACGACGCCCTCGGGCGAGCACGTCTCGGGGTCGCTGGCCTTCGCGCAGGAGTTCTTCGAGGGCGTCGAGGACGCCTGGCGCGTCGCGCTGCGCGCGGCCGAGGACGGCGAGGACTTCGCCGAGCGCGCCCGCCTGCTGGGCGAGTCGGTCGGTCGCATGCATCTCGCGCTCGCGGAGAGCTTCCCCACCCGGGAGCCCGGCGAGGGCGACCGCGCGGCGGTTGCCGGGGCGTGGAACCGCCGCCTCGCCATCGCGCTGGCCGAGGTGCCCGCCCTGGCTCCGCACGCCGACCGGATCCGCGAGGTGTACGCGGCGGGGGCGCAGGCCGCGTGGCCGCCGCTCCAGCGCGTGCACGGCGACCTCCACCTCGGACAGGTGCTCGACACCGCCGAGAACGGGTGGGTCCTCCTCGACTTCGAGGGCGAGCCGCTGCGTCCGATCGCCGAACGCCTCCTCCCCGACGTCGCCGTCCGCGACGTGGCCGGCATGCTGCGGTCGTTCGACTACGTCTCCGGCGCGGTCGAGAGCGCCGACGCGGTCGCCGTGCGGGCCTGGGTCATCGCCGCGCAGCAGGCGTTCCTCGACGGGTACGCCGACGCCATCGGCCCGGAGCGGGCGTCCGCGCCGGAGCTGCTCGCCGCGTTCGAGCTCGACAAGGCCGTGTACGAGGCGATCTACGAGGCCCGCAACCGTCCGGACTGGATCGGCATCCCGCTCGCGGCGATCGGCCGGCTCGCTCCGCGGGAGGCCTGACCCCGTCCGACCCGCCGCGCGTCGGGGTCAGTCGACGGTCTCGACCTCGACGTCGCCGGCGGACGCGGGGCGGTCGTGCCAGGCGTCCCAGCGATGCATGAGCTCCCCGACAGCGGCGTGGAACCGCGCGGTCGCGGCACCCGGGGTCGTGTCGCCGAAGTAGTGCCGCACCCAGTGCTGCAGCCGGGCCACGGAGTCGGGATCGCCGAGCACGCGGTCGGCGTGACGGACGATGGATGCCGCCTCGGCGGCATCCAGCCATTCGCAGGCCGACAGATAGCCCGACGTGTCGACGAGGGCCTCCGCGTCGGCGGGGCGGGTGACGAGCAGCGGCTTGTCGGCGGCGAGCCGGTCGTAGACCATCGCGGAGATGTCGACGACGGCCAGGTCGGCGGCCGCGAGCTGCCAGCCGAGGTCCGGGCCGGTGTCGTGCACGTGCTTCGCAGTCGGGTCCGCGGCATTGGCGGCGGCGAGGGCCGCGACGATCCGCGTGTTCGCCGCGCCGTAGGCGCTGTCGACGACACCGGAGCGCGGATGCGGCCGGTAGATGACGCGGTGCCGGCCGGTGGCGAGCAACGCGCCGACGAGCGCCTCGCCGTGCGAGGCGATCGACCCGTAGTGGGCGGACGGACGATCGCCCTCCCAGGTAGGGGCGTACAGCACGACGGTCCGCTCGTCCGGCTGGTAGGGCAGGTCGCCCGAGTAGTGGTCGGCCTGCGGCCGCCCGATGGCGAAGGTGCGCCGGTCGAGGTCGTAGTCCCACAGCACCCGCGACAGCCGCTCCCGCGCGGCATCGCCCGCGACGAAGGCGTAGTCGTACGCCTTGAACTGGTTGGTGGTCATGTACATCTTGTCGGACTCGCCGTGGTTGATGAACACGTGCCAGCGGTGCCCGTAGCGGAACATCTGGAAGTTGCGGGTGTTCTGGTTGACGTAGAACACGATGCGGATGTCCTGCTCGGCGAGGACCTGCTCGACGTCGCGCACGGTCGGCGCGTAGGCCACGGGCAGGGCCCCGTCCTCGAGCAGGGCGTTCGCACCCCCGGCGCCACGGCTGACGACGAGGACCGGCCACTCCCGCGCGAGCTCGCGCAGCGGCGCGTACCACTGGCGCATCTGATACATGTTCACCGCGTTGTCGGCGAAGTAGACCGCGATGCGGAAGCGTCCGGCCGGGAGCTCGCCCCGCTGCGCCAGGCGCTGACGCAGCGCCCGGCGGGCCCGGCGGGCGTTCAGGGCCTTGCGCAGAAGGCCGACGGCGAGCCGGGCGTCACGGGCGAGAGGCATCCCTCCAGGGTACCGGCGGGTGCGACGTGAAAGGATCGGGGGATGCACCTCGCCACCCCCGGAGGCGTCACCGCCCGGCGCGACGCGCCCGTTCCCCCCGACGACGCGGGCGTCAGCTTCGTCATGCCCGTGCTGAACGAGGAGCGCTATCTGCGTCGTGCCGTGGAGACGGTCCTGCAGCAGGACGTGCCGGGGCCGGTGGAGGTCATCCTGGCCCTCGGGCCCTCGACGGACGGCACGGACGCCATCGCACGGCTGCTGCGGGACGCCGATGAACGCATCGTCCTGGTCGACAACCCGGACGCCGACATCCCGGTCGGACTCAACCGCGCCATCCGCGCCGGCCGCTACCCGACCATCGTGCGGGTCGACGCGCACTCGGAGCTGTCGCCCGGCTACACCCGGGCCGCGCTCGCCACCCTCGCACGGGTGAAGGCCGCCAACGTGGGCGGGGTCATGCGCGCCGACGGGCGCACGCCGTTCCAGCGGGCTGTCGCCCGCGCCTACAACTCCCGCGTCGGCCTCGGCGGCGGTGCGTACCACGGCGCCACCGCGGAGGGAGAGGCGGAGTCGGCCTACCTCGGGGTGATGCGTCGGGCCGTCCTCGACGAGGTCGGGATGTTCGACGAGTCGCTCCGCCGCGGCGAGGACTGGGAGCTCAACCTCCGCATCCGCCGCGCCGGCTACCGCGTCTGGTTCGACCCGTCGCTGTCGGTCGTCTACTGGCCGCGAGAGAGCTGGGCACGGCTCGTTCGGCAGTTCCGGGCCACCGGCGCCTGGCGCGGGGAGCTCGTCCGCCGCTACGGCCGCCGCAACTCCCTCCGCTTCTTCGCCCCGCCGGCCCTGGTCGTGGCCGCCGGCGCGTCCGTCGTGGTCGGTGCCCTGCAGGCGACCCGGGCGCTCCGCGGGACCCGGTCGGCCGCGGCATCCCTCGTCCACCTCCCGCTCGCGGCGTACGGCGCGCTCGTCGGCGTCGTCGCGCTGGGACGCGGCGGCGGACGCGGGTGGCGCGACAAGGCGTGGACGGCCGCGGTGCTGCCGTCGATGCACCTGTCGTGGGGCGCCGGGTTCCTGTGGGCGATCGGCCGCGGGGCGCGCGACACCGTCGACACGTCGCGACTCGACGGCCGCAACACGCCGCTGCCCTGACCGCGGGGCGGTCCCGCCGCCCTGTCCGGGAGCAGCGGCCCGCGGCCCGGCGGAGCGTCAGTCCCGGTCGAGGAACCCCTGGTCGAGGATGCGCGCGACGACCCGTTCGGCCGCTCGCCCGTCGTCGCGGGCGTTGAAGACGCTGCGCCAGCGCTGGTACCGCTCCGCGAAGATCGCCGGATCCACCTCGGTCAGGGCACGCGCCAGCTCGTCCTGCGTCCGGACGACCGGTCCCGGGACGGCGTCGACGAGGTCGAAGTAGAACCCGCGCAGCTGGCCCCGGTAGTGCTCGAGATCGGGCACGAGGAAGTACATCGGCTTGCCCGTGACGCTGAAGTCGAACATCACCGACGAGTAATCGGTGACGAGGGCATCCGCGGCGGCGAGCAGCCGCGCCGTGTCGGGGAAGCCGGTGACGTCGACCACCCGCGGGCCGCGGGCGTCCTCCCCGGGCAGGAGGGTCCGGGAGTGGCCGCGGACGAGCACGACCGCGTCGACGTCGCGCGCGAGGGCGGCGGGATCGACGAAGTCGACGATCCGCTCACGGTCGTCGCGCCACGTCGGGGCGTACAGGATGACGCGTTCCCCGTCGGCGATCCCGAGGGCCGCGCGGGTGGCGCGTCCGTCGTCCGTGCGGAGCACGTCGTTCCGCGGATACCCCTCGACCCACACGGGCCGGCGGAGGAAGGCGTAGGCCTTCGTCAGGATGCGGGCGGCGTAGGGGTTCTGCGCCAGGAGCACGTTCCAGCGCCGCGCCTCGCGGACCACGGCCACCGCGCGGCGCGGATCGAAGCCCGGACGGTGCAGCGCGAGTCTCTTCAGCGGCGTGCCGTGCCAGGTCTGCAGCACCCGCTGGCCGGGCCGACGGGCGAAGCGGCGGCGGAGCCAGTCGTTGACCACCAGCAGGCGGGACGACCCGCGGGCGCGCCACCACTCGGGACTGCCCTCGACGACCGCGATCGCCCCGGCGGGCACCTCGACCGACAGGTCGACGACGCTCCAGTAGCGGGTGACGGAGGGCGCGACCCGCGCCAGCTCGCGGTCGATGGCCAGCGGGTTGCAGCTGGCGTTGCGCCCGTAGAAGGACTCGAAGAACACCGCGTTCTCGAGCGGACCACGGCCGGTGGCGTACCGGCGCTCCAGGGCGGCCTGCCCCTCGCCGGAGTCGTAGGCGGGGTCCACCGGCGGGCCCACGTGGAGGCGGGCGCCGTCCCACGAGGCGCGGACGCCGGGCAGCTGCGTCGTCCCGATCGCGGTGCCGGGGAGGCCGGTGTCGTCGGCCTCGCCCGCGTCGATCCGCAGGCGGTACTCCCCCGTCGGCAGGGGCAGGTCCGGCCCGCCCCATCGGGAGGCGCGCAGCGGGAGGACGGCGCGCCAGGTCCGGCCCCGGCCGTGCAGGCGGGCCGTCACGCGCGCGCGGCGACCGACGAGCTCGACGGCGGCGGGCCGCGGACCGGTGCCGCTCAGCTCGAACGCGGCGACCTCGCCGTCCTCGATGAATCGGGCCTCGGTCATCGTCGTCCTTCCGTGGGGGGCGGCGGGGGTCCGCCGGGGTCCGTCCCGAGCGGAGACGCCGCCCGGGCGGGGCGTCCGCCGGCGTCGAGCAGCGCCCGCACGTGTGCGTACACCCGCTCGGTGTTGCGCCCGTCTCGGTGCGCGTGGACGATCCGACTCCGCTGTCGCGACGCCTCCGTCCTCGGCCCCGGCTCGTCGAGGACGGCATCCAGCTGCCGCAGGGTCTGGGTCCAGTCGCGGGCCGGATCGTCGCCGGCCACATCGGCGTACCGGCCGTAGAGCCCCCGGCGCGCGCGGTAGGCCTCGAGATCGGGCGCGAGGAACAGCACCGGCAGCGGCACGAGCGCCGCGTCGAAGGCGAGGGACGAGTAGTCCGTGACGAGCACGTCGAGACCGGGCAGGAGAGGGGTCACGTCGGCGACGAGGTCGCTGCCCAGCATCCGGACACGGTCGGTCGGCACCGGCGGGCGGTAGTCCCCCGCCCCGAGCGGGTGCGAGCGGATGAGGAGGACCGCGTCGTGTCGGTCGAGGAGATCCCGGATGCCGCCCCACTCGGTCGCGTCCGGGACGGCCGGGTCGACGTCGCCGTCGCGCCAGGTCGGGGCGTACAGCACGACGGGGCGCTCCCCGACGGGTCCGACGGCCGCGGTCAGGCGCTCACGCGCGGCGGCGCGGCGTTCGGACGCGGTTCCGCGTGAGAGCACGTCGACGCGCGGTTCCCCCGTCACGGGGACGGCGGCGTGGGTGAGGCCGAAAGCCGACTCGAGGCGGCCGCGCACGAGGTGGGACGCGGCGGGCAGCACCGCGATGCGGCGGGTGGTGCCGCGGTAGAGGGCGGCGAGCAGCCGCGGGACGACGCGCGAACGCGGCAGCAGCGCACTCCGGGTCGTCTCGGCCGAGTCGAGGCCGATGCGCTTGAGCGGGATGCCGTGCCAGAGCTGCACGATCGTCGCCCCCGCCACCGCATAGCGGTTGACGTCGCCGAAGCCGTGCGTCACGACGACGACGCGCGCACGAGCGGTCAGCCACAGACCGCGCAGCGAGTCCTTCCGGGCCCAGCGGATCCCCTGCGCCGTGGCATCCCTCGCCTGTCCGTCGTCGCCGACGAGCCAGGTCGCGTCCTCGCCGTGGGCGGCGGCGACGCGCCACAGCTCCGCGGCACCGTCGGCGATGCCGACCGCGCAGCCGAAGACCCAGCTGCGCCGCGACCGCGGCACGACGGCGGTCAGGACCCGCCCGGCCAGATACAGCGGGATGCGGAGGAGCTTGCGGGCGTTCCCGGAACCGAACGAGAAGGACGCCACCCCGCGAGCCTATCGCGGGGCGGCGTCCTCCGAGCCGGGCGAGGGAGCGGCGGCGTCAGCCGTTCAGCGAGCCGAGGGTGACCTCGGCGGTGCGGTCCTGCCCGTTGCGGACGTACGTCACCTGGGCGGTCGCCCCCGCGGCGAGCGCGCGCACCTGCGCGGTCAGGTCGACCGAGCTGGCGACGGGCACCCCGTTGAAGGCGGTGATGATGTCGCCGGTCTGCAGGCCGCCGCCGGCGGCCGCGCCGCCCGGGCTCACCTCGGCGACGTACGCACCGGTGATGGTCGCGCCCTGGACGGAGGTGCTGTCCTGGACGGACGCGCCGAGCAGGCCGTGGGTGGCGGAGCCGTTCTCGATGATCTCGCTGGAGACGCGCTTGGCCACGTCCGACGGGATCGCGAACCCCACGCCGATCGAGCCGGACTGACCCGACGACGAGGAGGAGCCGCCCGCGGAGGCGATGGCCACGTTGATGCCGATGAGGCGACCCTGATCGTCCACGAGCGCACCGCCGGAGTTGCCGGGGTTGATCGCCGCGTCGGTCTGGATGACCGCGATCTTGATCGTCTCGGTCGACTGCGACTGCTGCTGGCCCTGCCCGAAGTCGAAGAAGAACGGGCTCTCCTGGCCGCCCTGCCCGCCCTCGCTCTCGTCGGAGCCGTCGCTCGGCGCGGCCGAGGAGGCGACCTGGATGGACCGGTTCAGGGCGCTGACGATCCCCGTCGTGACGGTGTTCGACAGGCCCAGCGGGGCGCCGACGGCGACCGTGGTGTCGCCGACGTTCAGGTCGGACGAGTCCGCCCACTCGATCGGGGTGAGACCCGAGGCGTTCTCGAGCTTGATGACGGCGAGGTCGTAGGTGGGGTCGGTGCCGACCAGCGTCGCGGCGAACACCCGACCGTCCGAGGTGGTGACCGACAGGCGGGTGTTGCCGGACTGCCCGTCGAGGGTGACCACGTGCGTGTTGGTCAGCACGTAGCCGTCCGAGTTGAGCACGACGCCCGACCCGGTGCCCGCGCCGGTGGAGCCGGTCGCGCTGATCGTGACGACGCTCGGCACGACCTTGCTGGCGATCGCCGTGGTCGCGTTCACGCTGTCGGGGTTGTTCACGGTGACGGCGGTCGCCCCGGCGGGCGAGGAGGCGCTCGAGCCGCCCCACAGCTGCAGCCCGGCGTACGTGCCGCCGAGACCCGCGCCGCCGCCGACGAGCGCGGCCGCGAGGACGAGCGCGGCGACCTTGGGGACGCCGCTCTTCTTGCGCGGCGCCGTCGTGGACGACTCCGGGAGGGTGAGGGTCGGGTGCAGACCGTGCGCGTCGGTCGCAGCCGGACCGAAGGCGGCACCGCTGGCTCCGCCGACCGCGGCGGCACCGGCGGGGGTGCGGTGGTCGCCGGACTGCGGCGGGGGCCACGCGGCGGCCGCGGCGGCGGGCGACCGGGTCGGCAGCGGGGGGCGGCCGGCGTCGGCAGCGGCGGCGTCGAGGGGGGCGCGGTCGGGCTGCGGCGACGGCGACGTCGCGCCGTGCGCGGCGCCGGCGTCAGGGGTGGAGGCGTTGTGGGAACCCTCGGGACGGTCGTCCGTGTTGTCGCTCATGCGATGCTCCTTCTTCCAGGCGCTTCTACAGTGACCCCGCACCCTGTGCGTTATCTATGCCACGGGTGAGGCGCGTCTATGGGTGTAAGGGGTCCGTCGGATGCCATTCCGGCGGCATCCGGACGTCCAGCAGATCCACGGCTACGGTGAGAGGACTCCGATCCCTCACGCGAGCAGGACGCGCATCATGCACATTCCCCCCGGCGCGTGGCGCCGCACCGCCGCGGGCGCCGGCCTCATCACCCCCGACGGGGAGGCCGTCCCCACGATCTTCGCCGAGATGAGCGCGCTCGCCGCGGCCACCGGGGCCATCAACCTCGGCCAGGGGTTCCCCGACGAGGACGGCCCCGAGGTCGTCCGGGATGCCGCCCGCCGCGCGATCGCGGAGGGGGCGAACCAGTACGCGCCGGGGCGCGGCGTGCCCGACCTGCTCGACGCCGTCGCCGAGCACCAGCAGCGGTTCTACGGCCTCACGGTCGATCCCGCCCGCGAGGCCCTCATCACCGTGGGAGCGACCGAGGCCCTCGCGGCCACCCTCCTCGCGCTCATCGACGGCCCCGACGACGAGGTCGTCGTCTTCGAGCCCTTCTACGACTCCTACGCCGCGTGCGTCGCGCTCGCCGGGGCGAAGCTGGTCCCCGTGCCCCTCGCGTGGCCGGACTTCCAGCCGGACCTGGACGTCCTGGCATCCGTCGTCTCGGATCGGACGCGGGTCATCCTCGTCAACGATCCGCACAACCCCACGGGGACGGTCTTCGCCCGCGCCGTGCAGGACGAGATCGTGCGCCTCGCCGAGCGTCACGACGCGATCATCGTCACCGACGAGGTGTACGAGCATCTCGTCTTCGACGGGCCGCACGTCCCTCTTGCCACGCTGCCGGGGGCGTGGGACCGGACGCTGTCCATCTCGTCCGCGGGCAAGACGTTCTCGCTGACGGGGTGGAAGACCGGGTGGGTGACCGGCCCCGCCGCGCTCGTCTCCGCGGTGATGGCGGTCAAGCAGTTCCTCACCTACGTCGGGCCGACGCCGTTCCAGTCGGCGATAGCGGCGGGTCTGCGGATGCCGGACGAGTTCTTCGCGTCCGTCGCGTCCACGATGGCCGCGAAGAGCGCCCTCCTCGGCACCGGCCTGCGCGCGGCGGGGTTCGACGTCTCGACCCCGGGCGGCTCGTACTTCACGGTCGTGGATGCCGCTCCCCTCGGCGTCACGGACGCGGACGCGTTCTGCCGTGAGCTCCCGGCGCGCGCCGGGGTGGTCGGCATCCCGATCACCGCCTTCGTCGTGCCGGAGCACCGGGACCGCTACGCCACCCTCGTGCGGTTCGCGGCCTGCAAGAGGGTCGAGGTGCTGTCGGAGGCGTCCGCCCGGCTGGCCGGGATGGGCTGAGCCCCGGGGGCGGCCGTCGCGGAATCGGACGGCGGCGCCGGATTCGGACGGCCCGGGACCATCGGTCCGCTTCCGCCGCGGCGGTCCGATTCCGCAGCGGGGGCGCGGCGGTCAGCGGGGAGTGACCCGGAAGCGGCGCAGTTCCAGCGCCGGGTTCACCCGTCGCACGCGCGCCACCGCCTCGGCATCCAGGTGCGCGACGGCGACGTCGGTCGTCGTCCCCACCGTGGCGACGACGACGCCCTGCGGGTCGACGACGAGCGAGTGCCCGACACCGAGGGGCGGCGGGTGGTCCGCGGCGGCGACGAACATCGTGTTCTCGATGGCGCGCGCCTGCAGCAGCGTCCGCCAGTGGTGCTCCTTGAGCGGTCCGCGCACCCACTCGGCCGGGACGAGCGCGGCATCCGTGCCCGCGTCGGCGAGGGTGCGGGCGACCTCGGGGAACCGCAGGTCGTAACAGGTCATGAGGCCGAAGCGCAGACCGTCGACGACGAAGGTCTCGGGCGGGGCGATCTCCCCCGGCTGGATCCAGTCCGACTCCCGCTGACCGAAGGCGTCGTAGAGGTGGAGCTTGCGATACACGGCCTGGATGCCGCCCGCCCCGACCGCCACGACGGTGTTGCGCACCCGCCGGCCGTCGTCCGCGCGCTCGAGCAGACCCGCGACCAGGACGACGTCCAGCTCCGCGGCCAGGGCGACGAGGGCCGTCACGAAGGGCCCGTCGACGTCTTCGGCGTTCGCGGCGAGCGAGGCGTCGAAGGGGTCGACGAAGTAGCTCGAGTACTCGGGGAAGACCACGACCCGGGCGCCGCGGCCGGCCGCGGTCCGGGCGAGACCGCCGATGACGTCGAGATTGGCGGACGTGGATGCCGCGGGGGCGAACTGCGCGACCGCCACCCCGACGCTGTCGTGGGTCATCCCTGCTTCCTTCCTCCGCTGCGGCGGCGCACGAGCACCGGCACCGCCACCCACAGTACGAGGATCACCGCCCCGAGGACCATCGCACCGGCGATCCCGCCCCGCACGTCGAGCACGACGTCGAAGACGAAGCCGACGACGCCGGTCAGCAGCAACGAGACCAGCGCGAGCGCGGCCCGGAGGCAGCCGTGCCCGAAGCGGACGACGTCGGGCTTCACGCCCCGCTGGAACACCGCGCGGTGAAGGGCCACGGGGGCGAGGGCGACGACGGCGCTGAGCGCCGAGAGCGCGATGAGGACGAGATAGACCGTCCGCTGCCCGTCGGACAGGTCGGAGAACGCGGGCTGGAACGCCAGGGCGAGCAGGAACCCGGTGAGGATCTGGGTGCCCGTCTGCAGCACCCGCAGCTCCTGGAGGACGTCGTTCCAATTGCGGTCCGCGCGCTGCGCGGGCGTCTCGGGGCGGCCGTCGTCGCGGTCGTCGCCCGCCGGGGAGGCGCACCCGTCCTCGTCATCGGGCGCGAGAGCGGAGGCAGGTGCGGGAGCGGGGGCACGACCCGTCCGGGTCGTCTTCGCGGGGTCGGACATCCCGGCATCATCCCGCCGCGGACCGGCTCTCCTCAACGCCGGTTCGCCATCCGGCCCCGCGCCTGGTAATGTATTCCCTTGTGCCGCGGGGTGGAGCAGTTCGGTAGCTCGCTGGGCTCATAACCCAGAGGTCGCAGGTTCAAATCCTGTCCCCGCAACAGATGAGGAACGGCGTCGGAGAGATCCGGCGCCGTTCCGCTTTTCCCGGACCGCTTCGGACACCGCTCCCGGGGAACGCCGGCGCCTGTCCCCTCGGCGCAGCGACACCCCCGGGATGCCACGACGATTCGACCGCCACGTGAACGGCTGGTAACGTCATATCTCGTGCCGCGGGGTGGAGCAGCTCGGTAGCTCGCTGGGCTCATAACCCAGAGGTCGCAGGTTCAAATCCTGTCCCCGCAACAGATGAGGAACGGCGTCGGAGATATCCGGCGCCGTTCCGCTTTTCTCCGGCGGCGTCAAGCCGCGGCGGGCGGGTCGCGCCGCTGTGTTGACTCGGGGGCATGGACACGACGACCACCGCCCCTCTGGACAACGACGGACGCAACCGGGACGACCCGCCCGCCCTGCCCTTCCTCCACATGTGGGCGGACGTCGACGGCCGGACCCGCCTGAACGCGTCGGCGCTGCGCGGCTTCGGGCTCCAGAGCGTCGGCGGCGGCGCGGATCCGCAGTGGATGCGCCCCTTCCCCGGCGACGTCGCGTCGGTGACCTTCGCGGTGCTCCCGGTCGGATGGGTGGGCCAGTGGCATCCCTCCCCCCACGCGCAATGGGTCGTGCCGCTCCGCGGACGCTGGTTCCTCGAGACCCAGGACGGCGCGCGCGTGGAGATGGGCCCCGGCGACATCCACTTCGGGCAGGACACCGACACCGCCGAGATCGACGGGCGGTCCGGCCACCTGTCCGGCACCGTCGGGGACGAGCCGTGCCACCAGCTCATCCTGCAATTCACGGAGTCGCCGGGCGCCCCGACGCCCCACCCCTTCGGCTGAGACCGGCGGCGTCAACCCGCTCGGCCCGCCCGGCCCCATTCTGTTGGATGGACGTCATGCCCCATCACGACGCCCGCATCCCGATCGACGGCCAGGTCCTGCAGGGACCCCGCTCCCCCGAGCCCGTCGACGTCGCACCGCCACGCGTGTGGGACGAGGGCCTGGCCGCCGTGCTCCCGCCGACCTCGCGCCTGCTCTCGCTGTATGCCGACGCCACCTGGGCGGAGGGCCCGACCTGGTGGGCCGCGGAGAGCTCCCTCGTCTTCAGCGACGTCATCGGGCGCCGCACCCTCGCGTGGCGCGAGGACGGCAGCATCGTGACCGTGCGCGACCGGTCGGACTTCGCCAACGGGAACACGATGGATGCCGCGGGGCGACTCGTCCAAGCCGAGCACGGTCGCCGCGCGATCAGCCGCACCGACGGCGACGGCACCCGCGTCCTCGTCGACGCGTTCGAGGGGAAGCCGCTGAACTCGCCCAACGACCTGGTCGTGGCCTCCGACGGCGCGATCTGGTTCACCGACCCGACGTACGGGATCTCCGACCCCAAGGAGGGGTACCCCGCCGATCCCGCCCTCGACCACACCAGCGTCTACCGGTGGACCGAGGCCGAGGGGCTGCGCCGCATGATCGACCTCGACGAGCCCAACGGCCTGGCCTTCAGCCGCGACGAGAGCGTGCTCTACGTCGCCGAGTCGCGGGCGGACGGCCTGCCCCGCATCGTCGGGTGCGCCTGGAACGGTGAGCGCCTCGGAACGCCCGTCACCGTCGCGACCGTGGACGCCGGCATCCCGGACGGCCTCGCCGTGGACAGCCGCGGGTGGCTCTGGATCTCCAGCGAGGCCGGCGTCGTCATCGTCGACGACGGCGGGCGCCGACTCGGCGTCATCCCGACTCCCCACGTCGTGAGCAACTGCACCTTCGACGCCGACGAGAAGCGCCTGTTCATCACCGGTGACAGCGACCTGTGGATGGTCGAGCTCGCGTGACCGACGTCGAGATGGCCGTCATCCCCGCGGGGAGCGTCCTGCGCGGTGACCAGCGCGGTCCGGAGCGGCGCGAGATCGCGGTCGGGGCGTTCGAGATGGCGGTCTACCCGCTCACCGAGGAGCAGCGGGCGGAGCTCCTCGGCGTGCCCGTACGGCATCCGCGGCATCCCGCCGTCGAGGTGAGCTGGTTCCGCGCGATCCGCCTGTGCAACGCGCTGTCCGAGTGGGAGGGGCTCGACCCGGTCTACCGCTTCGACGGCGAGGAGGTGGACTGGGATGCCGAGGCCGACGGGTTCCGCCTCCCCACCGAGGACGAGTGGGAGTACGCGTGCCGCGCCGGGTCCACCGGCCCCGTGTACGGCCCGCTCGCCGATGTCGCCTGGACGGCTGCGGACGGCCTGCGCGGCCCCGTCGACGTCGGCGGGCGGCTGCCGAACCTCCACGGCCTGTTCGACACCCTCGGCAACGTCAACGAGTGGTGCTGGGACTTCGTCGACGCGCAGATCGGGGACGCGCGCGTGTTCCGCGGCGGCGGATGGGCCGATCCCCCGGCTCTCGTCCGCGCCGCGACCCGGCGCGGGGGCCCGCCGCGCGACGGCTACGACGACGTGGGCGTCCGCGTCGCCCGCGGTCCCGTCGACCGGCCCTGACGGCGGGGCCGTCGACGCGGTACCTAGTCGGTCGCGACGATGGCGTCCGTCAGCTCGTCCAGGAACGACGCGATCGTCGCCAGCTCGGCGTCGTCGTACCGCTGCGCGACGTCGCGCATCAGGCTGAGGTGACCGCCGAAGTGCCGGAAGAACTCGGTCCGGGACTTGTCCGTGAGGACGACGATGCGGGCGCGACCGTCCGACGGATGCGGCCGGCGTTCGAGGTGTCCGGACTTCTCGAGGCGGTCGAGCAGCTTCGTCGTCGAGGCGGTCGAGATGCGCAAGTGAGTGGCGACACCGTGCGGGCTGACGGTCTCGCCCCGCTGCTCGCGGATGATCAGCATGCGGAGGGTCGCCAGGTCGCTGGCGTTCATGTCCATGTCGCCCTTCATCCCGCTGTGCATGCGGTCGAAGGCGTCGCTGAGGGACCGGATCGCCCGGAGAGCGCGGGTCACCTCGCTGCGCGTACCAGACGGCACAGGGGCTTTTGCCATAGTGGACACCCCCTTTCGCTCTGGGTATAGTCGGGCTCACATCGCTAGCTAAACTAGCAAACTGGAGGCACGATGAGCGAGACCGAGTATGTCGTGCTTCTGGACGACCTCGGCCACGAGATCGGCACGGCTCCGAAGAGCAGCGTGCACGGCACCGACACGGCCCTACACCTCGCGTTCTCGTGCCATGTGCTGAACAGCGAAGGCCAGGTGCTCGTCACACGGCGCGCGCTGGACAAGAAGACGTGGCCCGGCGTATGGACGAACTCCTTCTGCGGACACCCGCAGCCCGCCGAGCCGGTCCTCTCCGCGGTGCACCGTCGCGCGGAGTTCGAGGTCGGTCTGCGCGTCCGCGACCTCGAGCTGGCGCTGCCGCTCTTCCGCTACCGCGCGGTCGACGCCAGCGGCATCGTCGAGCACGAGATCTGCCCGGTGTACATCGCGCGCACCGACGACGAGCCGCGGCCCAACCCCTCCGAGGTCGCCGAGTACCGCTGGGTCGACCCCGCCGACCTCGCGGCATCCCTCGAGGCGACCCCGTGGGCTTTCAGCCCCTGGTTGGTCCTCCAGGCCCAGCAGCTTCACCTGTTCGACGCCGCCCCGCCCGCGCAGATCCGACGAGTGTCATGATCTCCCTCGCCTCGACCTCCACCGCCCGCGCCGGTGTCGACGACGCCATCGACCGTGCCCTGGCCCGCCTCGACCGACGGCTCGCCGCCCAGGGCGACGGCGCCGGGGCCCTGGCATCCGCGATCCGCCGCGCTGCGCAGGGAGGCAAGCGCTTCCGTCCGCTGCTCGTCGTCGCCGCGTTCGAGACCCTTGAGGGTCCGGAGACGGCGCGCGCGGGCCTCTACGACGTCGCGGCGGCCTTCGAGCTGCTGCACACCGCGTTCGTCGTGCACGACGACGTCATCGATCACGACACCGAGCGGCGGGGCGTCCCCAACGTCGGCGGGGAGTTCCGCAGCCGCGGGCTGTCCCGCGGCGCCGACGCGCCCGGCTCCGCCCTGCTCGGCGACGCCGCCGGCATCCTGGCCGGGGACCTCCTACTGCACGAGGCCGGGCGTCTCGTCGCCGTCGCCGACGTCCCGGGCGCCGTCCGCGCGGAGCTGCTCGACCTCGTCGAGGACGCCGTCCTGGTCTCCGCTGCCGGAGAGCTCGCCGACGTCGAGAACGCCGTCGTCGCGGGCGACGTGGATGCCGACACCGTGCTGCGCACGACCCACGACAAGACGGCCGTGTACTCGTTCTCGGCCCCGCTCGAGGCCGGTGCCGTGCTCGCCGGCGCCGGGACGCCGCAGCGCTGCGCTCTGCAGCGGTTCGGCCAGCGGCTCGGGCTGGCGTACCAGCTCGTCGACGACCTCATCGGCGCCTTCGGCACCGCAGCCGCGTCCGGCAAGGACGAGGGCTGCGACCTGCGCGAGGCGAAGAGGACGCACCTGATCGTCCTGGCCCGCGAGACCGAGAGCTGGCCCGAGGTCAGCGAGGCCCTCGCCCAGGCGCACACCGGCCCGGTCGCGATCCGCGCCGCCCAGCGGGCGCTGTCGGACTCGGGTGCCCGGATCCGGCTCGAGGAGCTCGTGTGCGAGACCCTCGACGAGGCCCGCGCCATCGTCACCGCCTCGACGCTCCCGGCCGCCTCGCAGGACATGCTGCTCGAGCTCGTCGACGCGGTGCAGGAGCGCGTGCCGTGAGCCTCGCCCCCACCGGCCTCGCACTGTACTCCCGCACCGCCGACGACGCCGCCGCCGCCGTCATCCACCGGTACTCCACGTCGTTCGCCCTCGCCTGCCGTCTGCTCGGCCCGCGCCCGCGTCCGCACGTCCGGAACATCTACGCGCTCGTGCGCGTCGCCGACGAGATCGTCGACGGTCCCGCCCACGACGCCGGTCTGACGCCCGAGCGCGAACGCGCGGTGCTCGACGGGCTCGAGGAGGAGGTCCGGGATGCCATCGCCACGGGGTTCAGCGCGAACCTCGTCGTGCACGCGTTCGCCCGCACGGCCCGCGAGTGCGGCATCGGCGACGACCTCATCGCCCCCTTCTTCGCCTCGATGCGCACGGACCTGGACACCACGGCGCACGACGACGCCTCCCATGACGCGTACGTCTTCGGCTCCGCGGAGGTCGTCGGCCTCATGTGCCTGCAGGTCTTCCTCAACGCGGGGATGTCCGCCGCTGCCCTCCCGGCCGCGGACCTCGTCGACGGCGCGCGCCGCCTCGGGCGGGCGTTCCAGGACGTGAACTTCCTGCGCGACCTCGACGACGACGCCGCCCGCCTGGGTCGCGACTACCTGGACGGAGCCGCCGGCGACGACCGGCGCATCGAGGTGCTCGACCGCATCGACGCCGACCTCGCCGCCGCGGCGGCCACGGTGCCCTTCCTGCCGCCGGACTGCCGGCGCGCGGTGACGGCCGCCCACGACCTCTTCGCCGAACTGTCGCGGCGCCTGCGCCGCACCGCCCCGGGCGCGCCGCGCGTGCGCGTTCCCGACGGCGTCAAGGCGACCCTGGCCGCTCGCGCATTCCTCGGACGCCCACCGAAAGGGGCCCACACATGACCTCCCAGCGCATCGTCGTCGTCGGCGGCGGGATCGCCGGGCTCGGCACCGCCGCGCTCCTCGCCGACGAGGGGCACGACGTGCAGCTCTTCGAGGCCCGTGACCAGCTCGGCGGGCGCGCGGGCTCGTGGGAGGCCGACGGCTTCCGCTTCGACACCGGTCCCAGCTGGTACCTCATGCCCGAGGTGTTCGACCACTTCTTCCGGCTGCTGGGCACCAGTGCGGCCGAGCAGCTCGACCTCGTGCGTCTGGACCCCGCCTACCGCGTCTACGGTCCTCCGGGAAAGGGCGACCCCATCGACGTCGTCTCCGGCCGCGAGGCCGTCCGCGCGCTCTTCGAGGAGCACGAGCCCGGCTCCGGCGACGCGGTCGAGGCGTATCTCGACTCCGCGAAGGACGCCTACGAGCTGTCCACCTCGAAGTTCCTCTACGACCCGTACTCGTCGTCGCAGGGCCTGCGCGACCCCGCGCTCGTCAAGCGACTCCCCACGCTCATCCCGCTGCTGACGCGCACGCTGTGGAAGCGGGTCACCGGCTCGTTCCAGAACACCCGGCTGCAGCAGATCCTCGCCTACCCGTCCGTGTTCCTCGGCGGCTCGCCCTTCGAGGTCCCGAGCCTCTACCACCTCATGAGCCACCTCGACCTCGGCGACGGCGTGCTCTACCCGCGCGGCGGCTTCACCGAGATCATCAAGGCCATCGAGCGGCTCGCCCGCGAGCGCGGCGTGCGCATCGAGACCGGGACGCCCGTGGAGGCGATCCTCACCGAGAGCGGCGCGGCGCGCGGCGTGCGCCTGGCGGACGGACGCGTGATCTCGGCGGACGCCGTCGTCTCCGGCGCCGACCTGCACCACACCGAGAACGACCTCCTCGAGGCCCCGGACCGCCAGTACCCGGAGAAGTGGTGGCGCAACCGCGTGCCCAGCCCGGGCGCCCTGCTGCTCCTCCTCGGCGTCGAGGGCGAGCTGCCCCAGCTGACCCACCACACGCTGCTGTTCACCGACGACTGGCACACGAACTTCGACGCCATCTTCGGCGAGAACAAGCGCATCCCCGATCCGGCATCCATCTACATCTGCCGTCCCAGCGCCTCCGACACCTCCGTCGCCCCGGCCGGGCACGAGAACCTCTTCGTGCTCGTCCCCGTCCCGGCGGACCCCGTGAGCGGTCGCGGCGGCGTGAACGGCGCCGGCGACCCCCGCATCGAGCAGGCGGCGGACCGGGTCATCGCGCAGATCGCGGAGTGGACGGGCGTGCCCGACCTGGCCGAACGGATCGTGGTGCGCAAGACCATCGCCCCCGAGGACTTCGCGACCGACCTGCACGCGTGGCACGGCAACTCCCTCGGCCTCGCGCACACCCTCGGGCAGAGCGCGATCTTCCGCCCGAAGAACCGCTCCCGCAAGGTGGACGGCCTCTACTACGCGGGCACCTCGGTGCTGCCGGGGATCGGCCTGCCGATGTGCCTCATCTCGGCCGAACTGGTGGTCAAGCGCATGCGCGGCGATCACTCGCCCGCTCCCCTGAGCGAGCCGGCGCGCGCGGCGGTCTGACGTGCCCGGGATCTACCT
Organism: Microbacterium sp. HMH0099; assembly: GCF_049384025.1. Lineage (NCBI taxonomy): Bacteria > Bacillati > Actinomycetota > Actinomycetes > Micrococcales > Microbacteriaceae > Microbacterium > Microbacterium sp. HMH0099. Next base: position 177,266 of record NZ_JBMRJR010000002.1, read on the forward strand.
GGGTGCCATCCTCTTCTCCCTCGCCGGCATGATCGCCATCGATCTCACGTTCGGGCTGGCCCTCCGCACGGCGCCGTGGCGCACGACCGGCGCCGTCCTCCTCGGTGCGTGCTTCTTCCTCCTGTGGGATGCCGTCGGGATCCTCACCGGGGTGTTCGTCAAGGGCGACAGCCCGCTCTTCGTGGGGGTGGACGTGGCGCCGCACCTGCCGCTGGAGGAGGTCTTCTTCCTCGTCTTCCTCAGCTACCTCGCCGTCGTCCTGTGGAGCGTCTTCCACCGCCGACGGTCCGCCGCGGCGCCGCGACACGCGGACGACCGCGTGGACGAGGGACGATCATGACCTACCCGCTCATCGTGCTGCCGTTCGTGGTCGCGACGATCGTCGTGACGCTCTCCACCGCGCGGCGTCCCGACTTCGGCCGACGCATGAGATCCTCGGGGCTGACGGCGCTCGTCCTCCTCGCGCTGACGCTCGTGTTCGACAACGTCATGATCGCCGTCGGCCTCTTCTCGTACCCGGAGGAGCACCTCAGCGGCATCCGGATCGGTCTGGCCCCCCTCGAGGACTTCGCCTACCCTCTGTGCGCGGCCTTCCTCGTCCCCGCGCTGTTCGAGCTCATCGCCCCGCGGAAGGAACCCGCATGACCGCCCCGGCCACCCTCACCCCCGCGCGCGTGCTGCGAGAGCTGTTCGTCTCGTCGCGACCGGTGAGCTGGATCAACACCGCGTTCCCGTTCGCCGCCGTCTACCTCCTCACCACGCGGCAGGTGGACGTGGTGCTGATCGTCGGCATCGTGTTCTTCCTCGTGCCGTACAACCTCGCCATGTACGGCGTGAACGACGTCTTCGACTACGAGTCCGACCTGCGCAACCCGCGCAAGGGCGGCACGCACGGTGCGGTCCTCGCCAAGCGGATGCACCCGATCACGCTGTGGGCGGCCGCTCTGTCGTGCCTGCCGTTCGTCGTGTTCCTCGTGGCGGTCGGCTCCCCGCTGTCGTGGCTCGTGCTCGCGCTCAGCCTGTTCTTCGTCGTGTTCTACTCGGCGCCGCCGCTGCGGCTGAAGGAACGGCCCTTCGCCGACTCGATCACCAGCAGCATCCACTTCTTCTCGCCCGCCCTTTACGGACTCGTCCTCGCCGGGGCGACGTGGACGTGGCAGCTCGTCGTCGTGTTCGTCGCCTTCGCGCTCTGGGGCATCGCCTCGCACGCCTTCGGCGCCGTGCAGGACGTCGAGGCGGACCGGTCCGCCGGGATCTCCTCCATCGCCACCGCACGCGGCGCCCGCTGGACGGTCCGCTTCGCCCTGACCGCCTACGCGCTCGCGGGGGTCGCCATGCTATTCACCGCCTGGCCGGGGCCGCTGGCCGCCGTCCTCGTCGTGCCGTACCTCGTCGTCGTGTGGCCGTACCGCAACGTCACGGATGCCACGAGCGAGTCCGCGACCGCCGGGTGGAACCGCTTCCTCTGGCTGAACCAGATCGCCGGCTTCGGCACCACCCTGCTGCTCATCTGGTGGTGGTTCCTCCGCGCCTGAGGCCGCCGGCGGTGGCGCCCAGCCGGGCGATTCCTCCGCGCCTGAGGCGCCCCGGCGGGTGTGGGGGCCGTGGGGTGTCGTCGTGCGTCGCGCGGGTGGGAGGCCGAGGCATCCCGTGCCCTTCTCGCCCCGGATGCCACGGGTCCCTCCGCGCTCGATCGCTGCCGCATCGCCTTCCGTCTGACGCCGGAACCGACGACGGCGGCGCCCCGCCTTCCGTCCTTCCGTCGGACGCCGGGAACGACGACGCCGGCGCCCCGCGCAATGCGGGACGCCGGCGTGGTCGAACGGATCAGCCCTGGCCGTCGGTACCGGACTGGGTGTCGCCGCCCTCACCGGAGCCGTCGAGCTCGAGCAGACGCTCGATCGCGGTGGTGAGACGCTCGTCCGCCTCGGCGAACGCTGCGAGGTCGCCGCTCGAGAACGCCGCGTTGCGGGCGGCCAGCGCCTGGCGGGCCTCTTCGAGAGCCGCGGCGTAGTCCGCCGCCGGTGCGGTCGGCTCGGTCGGCGTGGTCGTCCCGTCGCCCTGGTCCGGGTCGGTCGGGATGACCTCCTCATCGCCGGTGTCCGCTCCCGAGTCTCCGCCGAACAGGCTGTCCAGCGCCTCGCTCAGGGTGTTCTCGAACGCGATCTGGTCGCCGAAGGCCACCAGCACGCGGCGCAGCTGCGGCAGCTGCGTGCCGCCGGAGGACTGCACGAACACGGGCTGCACGTAGAGCAGACCGCCGCCGACGGGCAGCGTCAGCAGGTTGCCCGGGAGCACCTGCGACTGTCCCTGCTGGAGGATGTTGATCTGCGACGACACGGCCGTGTCGGAGTCGAACGTGTTCTGCACCTGTCCGGGTCCGGGCACCGTCGTGGCCGCGTCGATCACGAGCATCCGCAATCGGCCGTAGTCGTCGCGCTTGGTGCCCTGCTCGTCACCGGCGTTGGAGTCGACGGCGAGGTAGCCCGTGAGCACGTTGCGCGCCTGTCCGCCCTGGGATGCCGGGATGAAGCTCGTGAACATCGAGTAGGACGGCTCGTCCTGGCTCGGCATCTTCATCGTCAGGTAGTACGGCGGCTGGAAGCTGTCCGGGTCCTGCGGGTCGTTCGGCGTCGTCCACCGGTTGTCCTGCTGGAAGAAGGACCGCGCGTCGTCCACGTGGTAGACGCCGAGCATCGAGCGCTGCACCTTCATGAGGTCCGTCGGGTAGCGCACGTGGCTCATCAGGTCGGCCGACATGTCGCTCCAGGGCTGCAGCGAGGTCGGGTAGACCTTCTGCCACGCCTGCAGCATCGGGTCCTGGTCGTCCCACGCGTACAGCGTGACGCTGCCGTCGTAGGCGTCGACCGTGGCCTTGACCGAGTTGCGGATGTAGTTGATGTCGTCCAGCGCGTACGTCGGCGACGGGTTGTTCGAGTCGGCGATCGCCTGCGACAGCGAGACCCCGGTCGAGTACGGGTAGTTCGCGCTCGTGGTGTAGCCGTCGACGACCCACTGGATGCGGCCGTCCACGACGGTCGGGTACGGGTCGCTGTCCAGCGTCAGATAGGGCGCGACCTTCTGCACACGCGTGACGGGATCGCGGTCGTACAGGATCTGCGACGCGTCGTTGACGTAGTCGGAGAAGAGGATCTGCTCCGACTGGAACTTGAGAGCGTAGATCAGGCGGTTGAAGACGTTGCCGACGCTCGGACCGCCGTCTCCCCGGAACGTCGTGCGCGTCTCGGTGCCGCCGTCGGCCCCCAGGGGATAATCGAGCTCGAAGTCCTCGCCGCCCTCGACGTTTCCGACGATCGAGTACGGCGGGGACTGCTCGCCGAAGTAGATGCGCGGCTCGTACTCGAGATCGGTGAGGAAGCCGGTGCCCGGGATCGCCTGCTCGAGGAACACCGGGTCGCCGTCGTCGGTGCGCTCGTTGCCCGCCGCCGCGACCATGCCGTAGCCGTGCGTGTAGACGACGGTCGTGTTCTGCCACGACGCGGCGTCGCCCAGCTGACCGATGTTCAGCTCGCGGACGGCCACCACGGCGTCCTGGGTCTGGCCGTTGATCGTGTAGCGGTCGACGTCGAGGGGCTCCTCGAACTGGTAGTACGCGCGGTACTGCTCGAGCTGGCGGACGGTCGGGCCGATGATGGCCGGGTCCATGATGCGCAGCTGCGCCGTGGAGGCGGCGTCGTCGCGGAGCTGACCGGCCTCGGCCTGCGTCGCGGCCTCGAAGTTCTCCTTCTCGACGGCGTCGATGCCGTACGCGGCCTTCGTGCTGTCGAGGTTGCGCTGGTAGTACTGGCTCTCGAGCGCGAGCTCGTTCGGACGCACCTGGAAGGTGTTGACCGCCCACGGGATGGCCGCGCCGACGACGATCGCGGAGACGACGAGCAGCGCCGTCGCGATGAGCGGGTAGCGCCAGCGGCCGATGACGGCCGTCACGAAGAAGAGGACGGCCACGAGCACCGCGACGATCGCGAGGATCGTCTGGCCGGGGATCACGGCGTTCGCGCCCACGTAGCCGGGACCCGTGATGCGCTCCCCGGGCTCGACGAGGGTGCGGAACCGGTCGAGCCACAGGCTCGCGCCCTGGACCAGCAGGTAGAGACCGGCGAGGACCGCGAGCTGGATGCGGGCCGCCTTGGAGATGCGCAGCTCGCGCTGGCCGACGCGCACCGAGCCGTACAGGTACGACACGACGCCGGTCAGCAGCAGGCACACCAGGAGCACCGCGGACGTGAAGCCGAGCAGGGCCGCGTAGAACGGCATCCCGAACAGGTAGAAGCCGGTGTCGAGACCGAACTGCGGGTCGGTCTCGCTGGTCGTGACGCCGTTGAACCACAGCCACGTCGTCTCCCACTGCGCCGAGGCGGCGAAGCCGGCGAAGAAGCCGAAGAAGACGGGGATCCCCCACATCGCCAGCCGGCGGAGCGGCTCGACGACCTCCTGGTAGCGGTCGAGCTGCGAGCTCAGACGCGCGTAGACAGGGCGCAGGCGATAGGCCAGCTGGATGACGCCCCAGACGGGCACGGCCATCGCGAGGAAGCCGACCACGAACATCACCGCCCGGGCGATCCACTGGGTCGTGAGGACTCCGGTGAAGCCCAGCTGTGCGAACCACATCCAGTCGGCGTAGAGACTCGCGAAGACGAAGAACGCCACGACGAGCGCGGCGATGATCGCGAGCGAGATCGAGATGATCCGGCGGGAGCGGTTGGGTGGCGTGGCCTGGTTCGGCGCTGAGGTCGTGGTCACTCGACCATCCTAGGCGCGGCGTTCTGGGGGAAAGCCGTGGATGCTACGATCCCGCAGCAGTTTGAGCCCCGCACGTCGGGAGGGCGTCGAGATCGCCCCCGTCGCGCACCGTCTCGAGCACTGTCAGCGACTGCTCGAGCGTCGCCGTCGAGAACACGCGCAGGCCGTCGGGCACGTGGCCCACGACCTCGTCGCAGTTCGCCTCCGGGGCGAGGAACCAGGTCGCCCCGGCATCCCGGGCTCCGTAGAGCTTCTGACGGATGCCGCCGATCGGCCCGACGTTCCCCTCGGCGTCGATCGTGCCCGTTCCGGCGAAGTGCTGACCGCCCGTGAGGTCCACCGACGACAGCTTGTCGATGATGCCGAGGGCGAACATCATGCCCGCGCTCGGTCCCCCGACGTTGTTCAGCTGGATCTCTACGTCGATCGGGAAGTCGAAGGCGTTCTCGAGCACGACGCCCAGGACGTAGGCGCTCTCGCCCCCGTCCTCGACGAGGGCGGGCGTCACCTCGACGGTGGAGTCCCGTCCGTCGCGCTCGAGCTCGATCGAGACGGGCGCGCCCGCCGCCGCCTGCACCGCGTCGCGGACGGCCGTCGCCGAGTCGGCGGGGACGCCGTCGACCGAGAGGATGGTGTCCCCGGCCTCGATCGACCCCGCGGCGGCCGCGTCGTCGTTCAACTGGTTCACCCGCACGTGCTGGCCGACGTCGTAACCGAGCTCCTCCAGCGCGGCAGCGGTGGCCTCCTGCTGGGAGTCGTTCATGAGCGCGACGTTCTGGGTGTTGCGCTCCTCCGTCGTCTCGCCCGCGGGGAAGATGCGGTCCAGCGGCACCACGGCGCGGGACGGGTCGAACCACGCGCCCACGAGCTCCAGCCAGGACGGCGTGCGCTCGCGATTGCCGACGACCTGCACCGTGAGCAGGTCCAGGCGCCCGGAGCCGGTCGTGTCCTGCCCGTCCGGGACGGTGATGAGCGGCACCTGATCCCCGTCCGCGTTCTCGGACGTCCCGAGGGTGTCGATGACGGGACCGGGCTGCTGGATGACGTAGGCCGTCGGCAGGAACGACAGCACGAGCAGGACGAGCAGCGCCACGGACAGCGCCCACAGGCCCGTCGCTGTCGAGCGGCGCAGGCGCCGCGGGGGCGCGGGCACGACGGAGACGTTCTCGTCGAACAGGGTCACGTGGCCTACCTCCGCCGGGTCGTTCGCGCGCGGCGTAAGCGGGGTGAGGCCGTGCCGGGGGATGCGATGAATCCTGCGACTAGCGTAGGTCCGGAACCCCCAGACCTGGCTGAAAGGCGGCTGAAGTGGCAGACGACGACCGGAGCCCCGAGGAGGAGTTCCAGGAGCTCATGCGACGCCTGCTCGCGGGCGAGACCGGGGCCATCGACCCCGAGCAGCTCGCACGCCTGTCGGGCATGCAGATCGACCCCGCCATGCTGCAGGCCGTGATGAGCCAGCTGCAGGGGGCGTTCTCCGGCGCGCAGGACGGCGTCGATTGGAGCCTCGCCGAACGGCAGGCCCTGCACATCGCCAACCAGGACGACCACGGCGTGTCGACCGGACAGCGGACCGACCTCGACCAGGCGTTCGCCCTCGCGGCGCTGTGGCTGGGCGAGGCCACGACGATCTCGGACCTCCCCCACCCGGCCCGCGCCGTGACGCGCGGCGCGTGGGTGCAGGCCACCCTGCCGGTGTGGCAGGAGCTCGCCGAGCCCGTGGCCACCAGCATCGCCGACGCGCTGACCGACGCCCTGGGCCAGCAGGCGCCGGACGACATGCAGGACCTCATCGCCGGAGCGGGCCGTCTCATGCGGACCGTCGGCGGCTCCCTCTTCGCCACGCAGCTCGGCCACGTCGTCGGTCGCCTGTCGACCGAGGTGGTGGGCGGCGGCGACGTCGGCATCCCCGTCATGCCCGACGGCGACGCGGCGATCCTGCCCCAGAACTTCGCCGACTTCGGGCGCGACCTGGAGATCCCGGACGACCAGCTCGCGCTCTACCTCGCCACGCGCGAGCTCGCGCACGCGCGCCTGTTCCGGCACGCCCGGTGGCTGCGCCTGCACGTCATCTCCCAGGTGCGCGACTTCGCCCACGGCATCCGCGTCGACACCGACGCCCTCGAGGACCTCGCCTCCCGCTTCGACCCCTCCCAGCCCGAGGAGCTCCGTAACGCCCTCGAGAGCGGCGCGCTCCTGCCCGCCCGCTCGGAGGAGCAGACGGCGGCGCTGACCCGCCTCGAGAACCTCTTGGCGACCATCGAGGGCTGGGTCGATGTCGTCACCGAGGACGCGACCGCCCGCCTGCCCTCGGCGGCGCGCATCGCCGAAGCCGTCCGTCGTCGTCGCGCGGTCGGCGGACCGGCCGAGCAGGCCCTCGGCTCGCTCGTCGGGCTCGAGCTGCGACCGCGCCGCATGCGGGAGGCCGCCGCGCTGTGGCGCGCCGTGACCGACGCGGTGGGCGTCGCCGGCCGCGACGCGCTGTGGGACTACCCCGACCTCATGCCGTCGGCCGAGGACATCGACGACCCCGCGGCCCTCGTCGCCCGCCTGACCGCGCAGTCCCGCGGCGAGAGCGCGCCGGCGGATGCCATGGACGACGCCCTCGCGCAGCTGCTGGCCGAGGAGACCGGTGAGGCTGCTTCGGACGGTGGGTCGGCGGATGCCGCGGGCCCGTCGGACGGTGATTCCGCATCGGACGGCGGGTCTGCGTCGGACGGCGGGTCCACGTCGGACGGCGGGTCCACGTCGGACGGCGGGTCTGCGTCGGACGACGACGGCGCCCCGGGCGACCAGCGACCCGTCTGACCCACGAGGCCTGGGGAGGAGGCGTCAGCGCCTCTTCCTGTGGACAACCCCTGGAACGCCTTCCGGGCGCGCCAGGATCGTCGGCATGCCTCGACTCGCCCCTTCCGCTCCCCCGCTCTGGCGGGACGACCGCACCGTGCAGTTCGGCGCGCCGCCGCTCGTGCAGCTGACCCTCGAGTCCGCGTGGCACGCGGCGGCCGTGGACGCACTCGAGAACGGGACGAGCCTGCCGGTCCTGCAGGGCCTCGCCCGGCTGTCGGGCGCCGACGAGACCGACGTCGACGCGCTGCTGGCCCGGCTGGCCCCCGCTCTCGCCGCGCCCGCCCGCACCCCGCCGGTCGCCCTCCAGGTGACAGACGACCTGTCCCCGGGCGTGGTCCGCGCGGTCCGGCTCGGGCTGCCGCCGGACACCGCCGTGCTGCCGTGGGCGGGCAGCCGGACCGCTGCCCCCGATGACGGGCGGACGGTGATCCTGCTCGGCGCCCACCGCGTCGACCCCCGCCGCGCAGTCGCCCTGGTCCGCGAGGACGTGCCCCATCTGCCGGTCGTCCTGGACGCCGGTCAGGCGGCCGTCGGTCCGCTCGTCCGGCCCGGTCTGACGGCGTGCCTGAGCTGCCTGGATGCCACGGCCCGCTCCCGCGACCCGGCCTGGCCGGTCATCGCGGCGCAACTCCTCGCGCGACCGCGCCCCGACGTCGATGCGGGATTCGCCGTCGAGGTCGCGCGCGCCGCGCGGCACTATCTCAGCGCGGACCCCTCGAAGACGACGAGCTCCCTGCACCTGCGCGCCGCGACGTCCCGCCGGTCCTGGCGACGACATCGGCCGAGCGCAGACTGCCGCTGCCGATCTCTCGGAGGAAGCGCGAGGGCGAGCGTTCGCTCCGCCCCCGACCACGGGACCAGCTGATGGACAGTGTCCGCGCGGCGCGCGTGACGCCGACGTACGCCAGGCGACGCTCCTCGTCGACCGCCTCGAAGGTCGTGGCGTACGAGATGGGAAGCAGCCCCTCGCTGACCCCGACGAGGTGGACGTGGTCCCATTCCAGTCCCTTGGCAGCGTGCAGCGTCGCCAGCGTGACCGTCCGCGTGGCCGGCTCGTGCTGGTCTCGGGCGCGCGCCTGCAGGTCGTCGGTGAAGCCGCGCAGGTCCGTCCCCGCGGGCGCCTCCTCCGCCAGACGCAGGAGGGCGGCGCGCGCCTCCCAGGCATCGCGCAGAGCCCCGCCGGCGGCCGGCGGCTCGTCGGTCAACCCGACGCTGCGCAGAACGTCGCGCACGGTCGCGAGGAACCCCGTCTCCAGCGGCGCCACCGAGGCCGCGCGCAGGGCCATCATCGCCTGCCGGACCTCGGGGAGGTCGAAGAACCGTCGCCCTCCGAGCACGGTGGCCGCCACCCCGACGCCGGCGAGGGCCGTCAGCAGCAGGGCCGACTGCGCATGCGAGCGGTAGAGGACGGCGATCGCCCGCGGGTCCGCGCCGCGCGCGACGAGGTCGGCGATGGACCGCGCGACCCCGGCGGCCTCGTCCTCGTCGTCGTCGTACGCGCGCACCGTGGGGGCCGGTGTCTGCTCCGGCGACGCGGAGACCAGCTCCAGCGCGCCCGCGCGGCCGCGCATGAGATCGTTCGCGACGGCGAGCACCGGCGCCGTGGAGCGGTAGTTGCGCTCGAGGCGCACCACCTTGGCATCCGGATGGGTCCGCTCGAACTCCAGCAGATACCGCGAGTCGGCGCCGGTGAACGAGTAGACGGTCTGGCTGGCGTCGCCCACCACGCAGAGATCGTGGCGGTCTCCGAGCCACAGCTCGAGCAGTCGCGCCTGCAGCGGCGACACGTCCTGGAACTCGTCGACGGTGAAGTGCCGGTACTGCTCGTGCACGGCGGCGGCGACCCGGGGCTCCGCCTCGATCATCCCCGCGCACGTGAGGAGGACGTCCTCGAAGTCCATCTGACGGCGCTCGTCCTTGAGCTTCTCGTACGCGCGCTGCAGGTCCACGACGCGGTCCACCCCGAGGCGTCCGACGCCGTTCGGCCGGTCCGCCGCATACTGCTCGATCGAGCGCATGGTGACCTTGCGCCACTCGATCTCGGAGGCCACGTCGCGGAGGGTGGCCGTGTCCGGCGACAGCCCCACTCCGTCGGCGGCGTGCGCGAGCATGCGCACCTTGTTGTCGATGATGGACGGCGCCTGGTCGCCGGCGAGAGCGGGCCAGAAGTAGTTCACCTGCGCCAGCGCCGTCGCGTGGAACGTCCGCGCGGAGACCCCCGAGACGCCGAGGGCACGCAGCCGACCGCGCATCTCCCCCGCGGCCTTCGCCGTGAAGGTGACGGCCATCACCCGCTGCGGGGAGTACGCGCCGGTGTCGACGCCGTGGGCGATGCGGCGCGTGATGACCCGCGTCTTGCCCGTGCCGGCGCCCGCGAGGACGCAGACGGGGCCGCGCAGGGTCCGCGCCGCCTCCCGCTGCTGCTCGTCGAGCCCGTCGAGCGCGCTCACCGCGTCTCCTCGTACCAGTCGTCGATGAGGCGCCGGGCGATGGAGGCCGGTCCGGGCAGCTGCAGACCGCTCTCGCCCCGCATCGCGGCGCCGAGCTCGTCGCGGGTGAACCAGCGCACCTCGACGATCTCCTCACCGTCCTCGCGGGCGTCGGCGTCGTGCTCCACACGGGCACGGAAGCCCAGCATGAGCGAGCGGGGATACGGCCACACCTGCGAGCCGCGGTACTCGACGTCGCGCAGCACGACGTTCGCCTCCTCCGCGACCTCGCGCGCCACCGCCTCCTCGAGCGACTCCCCCGCCTCCGCGAACCCGGCGAAGCACGAGTACCGGGCTCCGCCCCACGCGGCGTTCGCGCCGAGCAGCACCCGCCGGCCGTCCTCGCTGACCACCAGGACGATCACCGCCGGGTCCGTGCGCGGGAAGTGCTCGCGGCCGCATCCGGGGCAGTGCCGGGCCCATCCGGCGTCACGGGTGAGGGTCCGGGTTCCGCACGCGGGGCAGAAGGGCGCGTCGCGCAGCCACCCCGCGAGGGCGACGGCCGTGCGCAGGATGGAGGCGTCGGACTCGACGAGGTCGCCGCCGATCTCGCGCAGCCGCGCCCAGGCGGCATCCGGGGGCAGAGCGATGTCCGCCTCGTCCGGGACGACGGCGAGGAGGACGGCCTCGCCGGCGGGCCCGCGGCCCAGGAACGCCCACTCGAGCACCTCGTCCAGCGCGGAGACGGGCACGCCGACGAGAGCGTCGCCGCGGACCGGCGCCGCATCCGCCCGCACAGCGAGCACGCGGGTCCCGGATGCCGCGCGCGCCGCATCGAGCAGTCCGGCGGTGCGGCGTTCGTCGGCGCTGCGGTCGCGCACGAGGGGACGCGACGGCACGGGGGCGCTGGGCGGCATCGAACACCTCTCTCAAGGGCGTGGCGCGGGGGGAAGGAGCGCGGGACCGACCTACCCTGGGGGCATGGCACGCTCGCCCCTCACTCTAGCCGCGTCGGTGACGGCGGCTCTGCCCGGCATCGGGGTCACGGCGGTCGGTCCGCTGACCGAGAACGGGCCCGGCCGCTTCGACGCCGCCTTCGCACGCCTGGAGGACGGCCGCGCCATCGTCGTGCGCATGCCCGTCGACGACGCGGCCGCGCGCGACCTGGCGACGGAGTCCCGCGCGCTGCACGCCCTCACCCCGGGCGTGCGGGCGCTGCTGCCGTTCGCGGCGCCGGAGGTGCTCGGCGAGACCGGCTCCGGAACCCAGCGCGTGCTCGTCGTCGACCATCTCGTCGGATATCGCATCGACCCCGCCAACCTCCCCAAGGGCCCGGGGTACGCGCCGGCCATCGGCGCCGCGCTGGCCGCGGTGCACGCGCTGCCGGTGTCGGTCGTGCGGACCGACGGACTCCCCGTCCGGTCGCCGGAGCAGGTGCGCGACGACGTGACGCGTCTGCTCGACCGGGTCGACGCCACCGACCGCGTCCCGGACGGGCTCATGCTCCGCTGGCGCCGCGCGGTCGAGGTGGACGAGCTGTGGCGGTTCGAGTCCGCGGTCGTCCTCGGCGGCGCGAGCAGCTCGTCCTTCCTGCTGGTCGACGACGATGAGGGGATCCCCCACGTCACCGGTCTGCTCGAGTGGGCCGGCCTGAGCGTCGGCGATCCCGCCGTCGACCTGCGCTGGCTCGCGTCGGCCCCCACCGCGACCGACGACGTCCACGACGGCTATGCGCGCGGTGGCGAGCGGTCCCCCGACCCGCTGCTGCGCGAGCGCGCGCGCCTGTACGCCGAGCTGGAGTTCGCCCGCTGGCTCGTCCACGGCTGGGACGCCGGGGAGAGCGATGTCGTCGACGACGCGGTCGCCCTGCTCACGGCCCTCGCCGACGGCGTCCGCGGCGACCACATCGTTCCCGACAGCCGCGCCGACATCGACGACGCCATGGCGCTGGTCGAGCGCGTCCCGCCGACCGCGGCGGCCCCGATCGACACGTCCATGCAGACGGACGCCTACGACCCCGAGGCCCTCTCGCTCTACCTCGCCGCGGAGCGGGACCGTCTCGCCGCGGAGGACGCCGCACCCGCAGACCCCGCCCGGGTGAACGCGTTCGACCTGACGGGTCTTCGCGAGCCCGAGGACCCAGGCGCCACCGTACCGGTCGACCTCGACGGCTGGACGCCTCACCGCACCGGGTCGCTCGACGCCGCGCCGGACGAGACCCCGATCACCGCGGGCGACGTGCCTCACGACGTCACGGCCCAGGACGAGGAGGACGCCGTCCGCGCCTCCCGTGCCGCGCTGCGCCGCTGGGCCGTGGCCGGGGACGACGACGCCCGCGAGGCCCGCGACGCCTGACCGGCCGCTTCCCCGGCCGTCGTCGCGACCGCGTCCGCCCGACTGCAGGACCGCTGGGCCACTGACCCCCACTGGGGCGCGTGTGCATTACGGATGCCACCCCGCCCAACGAACGCGCCGTCGCCCTGCGCGAATGCAGGACCGCTGGGGCTACTGTCACCCACTGGGGCACACGAACACGTCGGATGCCACCCCGCCCGACAAACTTGCCGCGCCCGCCCGAATGCAGGACAGCTGGGGCTGCTGACCCGCACTGGGGCGCCTGAGCACCCCGGATGCCACCCCGCCCGACGAACGCGCCGCCGCCCTGCGCGAATGCAGAACCGCTGGGGCCTGTGAGCACCCCGCGCACACGCGCACCACGGATGCCGCCCCGCCCGACAAACACGCCGCCGGGGAACGCGCCGCCCGCTCAGCCGCGCAGCACGACGTCGTCGCCGACGTAGAAGAGAGCGACGTCGATCTTGTCCATCGGGACGCCGTGCTTGGCGTGGTACGCCTCGCGATAGAGCTCGAGCTGCAGCATCCGGGCCCGTTTCTCGGCCTCGCCGACGGGCGGACGTCCGGTCTTCCAGTCCACGATCTCGATGCGGTCGCCGCGGCGGTAGACGGCGTCCAGCTTGCAGATGATCACGTGCTCGCGCCCGTCGAGGAGCGGCGTGACGAAGTCGATCTCCGTCTCGACCTCGAGGGGCTGCAGACCCGCCCACTCGGAGCGCTCGAAGCTCTCGCGCAGACGCTGCAGCTCCTCGGCATCCGCGGCCGAGGCGCCGGTGTCGTCGTCGTCCGTCCACAGGGCGCCGTCGTCGAGACCCGTTCCCGCGCCGACCAGCCCCGATCGGCGTTCGACCCAGGCGTGGAACAGCGTGCCCAGACGGGTCTGACGGAACGGGCGCTCCGGCATGGGCCGGCGGAGCGACTCAACCGTGCCGCCGTAATCGGCCACGAAGTCCTTGTAGCGGGACGCCGGGATGCGGGTGGGCGCCGGCGTGTGCGTCGGGCGCAGGCGCTCCGCCCGTTCGGCCAGCAGCAGTTCGAGGTCGGGGTCGGGGTCCGCCGGGGCGGCGAGACGCGCCTCGTCGACCTCGGCCGCCGCCGCGGCCACGGCGGTCCGCCGGGCGCCGAGCGGGTCGAGCGGCCACTGCAGGGTGCGGCGTTCTCCGTCGTAGGGGTCGTCGCCGGGCTCGCCGACGTCGAGCTCCACGCCGAGGGCGGCGGCGGCCTCGTCGAGGAAGACGCTCGGGCGCCGGGGGCGCTTGGTCCCGGACCAGCTCGACCCGGTCAGCAGCAGGTGGTCCCGCGCGCGCGTGAATGCCACGTAGGCCAGGCGGCGATCCTCGTCGAGCTGCCGCGCGCGGTTGGCGGCGACGAACTCCTCGATGGCGGTCTTGAGCTGCTGCTGCGTCTCGGCGCCGCGCCACCCGAGGACGGGCAGCCAGGCGGCGTCCCCGCGGAACTCCGACGGCAGCACGCCGAAGCCGAGCCACCCCTTCGTGTCCCGGGCCAGCGAGGGCAGCTCGTCGGTGACCAGGCGCACGACCGCCACGGCATCCCACTCCAGGCCCTTCGACCCATGGATGGTCAGCAGCTGTACGACGTCGTCCTCGGGCGGCTCGGTGCGCGGGGCGAACTCGTCGGCCTGCTCGGCGTGGTCGAGCCAGGCGAGCAGGCTGCTGACGGAGCCGGACTCGTCCGCCGCGAGGAAGCCGCGGATCTCGTCCACGAACGCGCGCAGCTGCGCCGAGGCGATGCGCGCCGGACCGCGCGACTCGTTCGCGGCGAGCTCGATGTCCAGGCGCAGCTCCGCCTCCACCAGGCGGATCAGCTCGGGGATCGGCGCGCCGACGCTGCGGCGCAGCCCGGCGAACACCGCGCCCGCGTCGCGCAGGCGCGCCCGCCCCACGGGGGTGATGTCGGCGAGCCACCCGTGGTCGTCGGCCTGCCGGGTGAGGAAGTCGAGCGCGTCGACGAGCGACGCGCGGTCGGCTCCGGGGGTGGAACGCAGCCGCGCCGCCACGTCGGGGTCCAGCGGCTGCAGCGCCGCGTCGTGGGAGGCGAGCCGCCGGGCGAGCTGGGCGAGGGCGCGCAGGTCGGCGAGTCCGACGGACCAACGCGGCCCCGACAGCAGGCGGATGAGCGGGGAGCCCGCCTCCGGGTCGCTGACCACCCGCAACGCCGACACGACGTCGACGACCTCGGGGGTCGTGAGCAGCCCGCCCAGACCGAGGATGCGATGAGGGATGCCACGACGTCCGAGCGCGTCCCCGAAGCGCACCATGTGCTTCTTGCTGCGGAAGAGCACGGCACCCGTGGTCGCGCGCCCGTCCGCGGCGCGGGCCGCCCGAATCCCGGCGAACCAGGCGGCGACGCGGTCCGCCTCGGCGTCGAGCGCGTCGTCGAACGCGATGTCGACGAGACCGTCGGGGGCACCCGGACGGGCGCGCAGCTGCTCGACGGCGACCGGCGAGCGATCGGCCAGGGGCGCGAGCACCGCGTTCGCGGCATCCAGGACCCGCGCGCTGTTGCGCCAGCTGGTCAGGAGGGAGAACTGCGCGCAACGGCCGGCCGGCGCGAAGGCGGCGGGGAAGCCGCCGAGGTTGCCGGCGCTGGCACCGCGCCAGGCGTAGATGGCCTGATGGGGGTCGCCGACCGCCATGACCCCCGTGCCGCCGAAGAGCGTCGAGAGCAGGTCCGTCTGCACCACGGAGGTGTCCTGGTACTCGTCCAGCAGCACGACGCGGTAGCGGGCGCGCAGCTCATCGACGACGGCCGGGTGGTCGCGGACGATGCGCAGCGCGCCGGCGACCTGGTCGGCGAAGTCCATGACGCCCAGGCGCGCCTTCTCGCGGTCGTACGCCCGCGCGAGGTCGGCAAGCAGGCCGAGCGCCGAGACGCGGGCGGCCGCATCGGCGACGTCCTTGTAGACGGAGGTCCGGGCGTTCTCGGACGGGCGCTCGACGATGCGCCCGAACTCGTCGGGGAAGGCGGCGAGCCGGTCGAGGTCGACGAGGTTGTCGACGCCGTCGCGGGCGATGCGCAGCGCCGCGTCGATGAGGGTGCGCGGCGACTCCTGCCGCTCCTCCAGGCGCGGATCGTCGGAGGCGAAGACGACCCGGCGCATGAGGAGCCAGGCCGCCGACTCCGACAGGATGGCCGCCTCGGCGTCGCGCCCGATCCGCAGCCCGTGCTCGCGGACGAGTCCGTCGGCGAAGCTGTTGTAGGTGGCCACCGTCGGCCGGTGCAGCAGCTGGTCGCCGTCGTGGTCGACGGGCGGGACGGCGTGCGTCTCGCGGGCGAGGGCGTCCAGCGCCTCGCGGCGTGCCGCGTCCCCGCGCGCGCCCTCGGCGCCGGCCAGCTCGGTGAAGACCGCCAGACGCCCGGCCGCGTGCAGCGCGGGCAGCATCGGCAGCAGACCGCGCACCTCGAACTCGGACAGGCGCTGCAGCCGCCGCTGGATGCGCTCGGCGAGCTCGCCCGCGGCCTTGCGCGTGAAGGTCAGCCCGAGTACCTCGTCGCGGCGGACGAGGCCGTTCGCGACGAGCCAGACCACCCGCCCCGCCATCGTCTCGGTCTTGCCGCTGCCGGCGCCCGCGACGACGAGCGCCGGCGCCAGCGGCGCCTCGATCACCTCGGTCTGCTCGGCCGTGGGCGGGAACTGCCCGAGAGCGGCCGCGATCGTCGCGGCGGGCAGCAGCGCGGTCCCGATCGGCGCGGGCGGGATCGGCGCCGTCACGAGGCGCTCACCGCCGAGATCGTGTGGATGCGGCACAGCCCGAACGAGAACTCGTCGCGGCAGTGCACCTCGTACGGCGCGGAGAAGCTGCCGCCGCGCATGACGCCCACTGCGCGCTGCACCCGCTCGACGAACGCCGAGCGGGCGTCGTCGTCGAACGGCGGCTGGTGGGGCTCGGCGTAGTCCTTGGTCGCCGCGCTGGGGCGCAGGACCAGCAGCTTCGCCCCGCCGGGCGCGAAGCCGCCGGCCTGCTCGATGGCGCCGGACGAGAAGGCCAGCTGGTACGCCGCGAGCTGCGGGTTGTCGGCCACCTTGGCATCCGTCTGGGGCTCGTTCTTGCCCGTCTTGAGGTCCACGATGACGACCTCGCCGCGGGAGGTGAGCTCGACGCGGTCGATGTCGCCGCTCAGCACCGCGCGGTGCTCCCCCGCGTCGGGAACGGGGATGGGCACGTCGAAGTGCCGTTCGGCCGCGAGGAGCCGGTGACCGGCGTCGTCGAACCGGCGCAGGTAGCTGGCGAGCCGCCGCACGAGGTCGCGCGCCCGCGTCTGCTCCGCGCGTTCACGCCAGGCGGCGTCGAAGACGAGCTCGCCCCAGCGCTCCTCGACGACCGCCCACAGGTCGGCCTCGGACGGGGATGCCGCGGTCTCGAGGGCCGCGTGGATGATGGTCCCGATGCCCGCGGTCGTGCCGCTGCGGTCGCCGCCGAGGTCGCCGATGACCCAGTCGAGCTCGCACTGCTCGAGCGCGTGCAGCCGCGAGGGCGACACCCGGACGTCCTCGCGGGACAGGTCGCGCAGCGGCGCGATGGAGCTCGGTGCCGCCACGCCGTACCACTGCTCGGACGCGGCGCCCGGCACGTCGGCCGCCGCGAGGAGGGCCAGCTGCGTCGTCGCGTGCCGACGCTGGGCGGCCGTCGTGCGCGGCGCGGTCAGCGTGCGACGGTGACGGGCGACCAGACCCCGCAGCGACAGCGGGTGCTCCGGGATGGATGCCGCCGGCTCGGGCGTCGGCAGCATCTCGAACAGGACGCTGGGTCCGGTGTCGTCGTCGTCCACCGCCGTCACGACGAGCCGCTCCCGCGCCCGCGAGATCGACCGCAAGAACAGCCGCAGCTCGTCGTGCATCGCCTCGCGTCGCCGGTCGATGAGCCCCGCGACCGGGAGCTCGGGCCGGAGCACGGCGTCGGCCAGCCGCCACGTCTCGAGCAGTCCCCCGCGCAGCCGGGTGTTCGGCCAGACGCCGTCCTGCACGCCCGCGACGACGACCGTGTCGAAGGCGGTCCCGGCCGCCGCCGCCGGCGTCAGCACGCGGACGGTGTCGGCGACGGCGGGCTGCTCGATGCGGTCTTCGGCCACGTCGCTGTCGAGCACCGCACGGAGGAAGACCGCCGCCTCCCCGTCCGGTTCGCGCTCGGTGAACCGCTTGGCCGCCTGGAAGAGGGCGACGACCGCATCGAGGTCCCGGTCGGCCTGCTCGGCGATCGGACCGTGTCCGCGCGACGCCTCCCGCCACATCCGCGCGAGGCCGCTGCGGTCCCACGCCGTCCACAGCATCTCGTGCGGCGTCGCCCGGTTCTCGGCCTGCGCGCGCACCGCCGCGAGCGTCGCGCCCATCCGCGCCGCACGGCGGCCCTCCCGGGTGTCGACGGCCTCCAGCTCGAGGGGATGCCGGATGCCGGATACGAGCAGATCCCCGGCCGTCCGGTGTCCGCCGTGCTCGACCTCGTCCTGACGCAGGACCGTCCGCAGCCGGCGCAGCTCGATCGGGTCGAGGCCGCCGAACGTCCCCAGCAACGCGTCCGCGACGGCCTCGGGGGTCCAGTCCGCCGGGTCCTGCATGCCAAGCTCCACGAGGCCGACGAGATCGCGCACGGGCCGTTGCGCGCCGAGCGCCAGGCCGGGGCCGCTCGCCCGGGCCGGGACCTCGCGCGCGGCCAGCTCGGTCTGCATGGTCGCGACCTGCCGCGAGTCGTGGGCGATGACGGCGCAGTCGCCCCATGCCACCCCGTCGAGGACGTGGCGTTCGCGCAGCAGGCGCGCGATGGCGTCGGCCTCCTCCGCGGGCGAGCGCAGCAGGTAGGTGCGGACGGAGCCCATCGGCGCCGCGCCGACCGGTGGACGCCGGTGCGCGACGACGCCCGCGGCGCCGATGCGGGCGGCGACGGAGCGGACGAGGTCGATCTGCTCCGGGGTGCCCCGGTGCACGGTGCCCAGCGCCGCCGTCGTGCCGAGCGAGCGGGCGAGGCGCGCGAAGTTCTCCGGCGTCGCGCCGCGG
Source organism: Microbacterium sp. HMH0099 (assembly GCF_049384025.1). Lineage (NCBI taxonomy): Bacteria > Bacillati > Actinomycetota > Actinomycetes > Micrococcales > Microbacteriaceae > Microbacterium > Microbacterium sp. HMH0099. Next base: position 195,671 of record NZ_JBMRJR010000002.1, read on the forward strand.
AAGGCGCCCGAGCCCACGTCGGGATCCCCGAAGACCACGACGCCGATGCCCAGTCCCGCCGCCGCCTCGAGGAGATCGACGCCGCCGGCCGTCAGCTCCTGCGCATCGTCGACCAGGATGCAGCGCAGCGTGGCGAAGCGGCCGAGCAGCTCGCGGTCGCCCGAGGCGTCGCGGAGTACGCCGACGGCCTCGCGCGTCAGGTCGGCCGCGTCGCGGTGCGCACCGCGCATCGACGCCCGCACCGCGCGGTACTCGGCGGAGAAGGAGGCCAGCGACGCCCAGACGGGGAGGTCGTGCCGGGCGGCCAGCCGCTCGAGGTCGCCGGGCAGGACGCCGAGGTTGGTGCATTCGGCCAGGAACGCGCGCACGTCGCCGCGGAAGCCGCGCGTCGCCCGGATCGCCGGACCGAGCCACTCGGGCCAGCGCGAGGCGCCCTCGCGCTCGTCCTCGGCGTCCCCGTCGAGCAGGTCGCGGATGATCTGGTCCTCGTCGCCGCCCGTGAGCAGCTGCGGCGGCTCGTCGCCGCGGCGCACCTCGGCCCCGCGGACGAGCTGGAAGGCGAAGGAGGCGACCGACCGCGCGACGGCGCCGGCGGTCGCCCGGCCGATCGCCAGCGCGAGCGGGTCGCGCAGCGCGGTCGCGGCCGGTCGCGTGGGGGTGAGCACGAGGACCTCGTCGGGGTCGACGCCGGCGTCGACGAGGGCGCGCACGCGCGCGATCAGCGTGGAGGTCTTGCCCGACCCCGGGGCCCCGACCACCGCGCCGCTGACCGCCGGCCCCCACGCCGTCACCGCCTGCTGATCGGCGTCGGTCGCGGCACCGGGGGCGATGGCATCCGTGATCCGCATCCCCCCACGTTAACCGCGCCCTCCGACATGGCCGCCGCGACACCGCGCACGTCCGCCGGACCCGCCGGAGGAGGGATGCCGTCCGCGTTCGCCGTCCGCGAAGCGGGCGACCCGCGGCGGCTCCGTGTCGGCGCCCTGCCGTAGAGTCGACAGCACGCGCCGGGCGATCGGTCCCCGGGCGGGAAGGACGTGCATCGTGGAGATTCGCATCGGCATCACCAACACCGGACGCGAACTGAACTTCGAGACCAGCGAGTCCTCGGAGGCCGTGAAGTCGACGGTCGCCTCCGCTCTCGACAGCTCCGCGAGCCACCTGACCTTCACCGACGTCAAGGGCAACTCCTACATCGTCCCGACCGCGAACCTCGCGTTCATCGAGGTCGGCACCGAGGAGTCCCGCCGGGTCGGCTTCGTCGCCTGACGGCTCCGCCGTGCAGATCCTCCTCGGTCTCCTCCTCGGCGCGGTCGTCGGCCTCGCGGCGCACTTCGCGCTGCCCCGCCGGTCGACGCGGGGCGTCGCCCTCGCCCCGCTCGCCGGAGCCGCCGCCTCCGCCGTCGTGTGGACGGCGCTGACGTGGGCCGGATTGGGCATCGACTCCCCCGTGCTGTGGATCGTCGCGGTCCTGGCGCCGGCGGCGACCGTCCTCGTGCTCATCCCTCTGCTCAGCCGTCGGCGGACCGCCTCCGACGCGTCCGAGCGAGCGCGCCTCGGCGTCTGACCCGCAGGGGCAGGAGGGGCGTCAGGCCGCGAGGCCCATGGCATCCATCCGCCGGGCGTGAGCGCCCATCAGCTCCGTGAACACGGGCTCGACGACCTTCTCCTCGTCGCGGTCCAGGCGCGTCGGGCGCAGCGCCGCGCGCGCCACGAGCAGCGTGTCGCCGACGAGGCGACGGCCCCACAGGGCCAGCAGCCAGCGCCACTCCTCGTCGGCGGCGATGGCCGCGCCGAGGATCTCCACGATCGCCGAGCGGTCGTCGTCCGCCGTGAGGATGCGGGCCACACGACGCCCGGTGTCGCCGTAGCTGGAGGACAGCGCGAGGTAGAAGTCGTCGAGCATGCCCGCGGTGATGTGGACCGACAGCATGGTCTCCTGCGGTCGCACCCCGTGGGTGTTGCGCCGGAACGCGTCGAGCGACTCGCGGAACGGGAGCATGAGCTGCGTCGGGTCGGCCCCGCGGTCGCGGATGAGGGCGACGAGCTCCTGGTGCTTGATCAGCGCCGCCCCTGCGGCGCGCGAGAGGGACTCCTTCTCGGCGAGCTCGGGCGTCGAGGCGATCAGCTCGCTCAGCGTCTCGAAGAACCCGAGCTGCAGGTACGCGGCCTGACCGAGGAACGTCTCGATATCCGGGGCGAGCTCCGCGAAGTCGACGCGCATCGCCTCGCCGAGGTCGCCGCGCGAGCGGAGCTGCAGCGTCCGGCCCACCGGGCGGCGACGACGACGGATCCACTCGAACACGCTGTACAGCCTAGGCGTCGGGGCCCGCCGAAACACGCCGGGTAGAGTGGACACGCCCCGGCGCTGGATCGGGGCCCCGCGCCTGTGGACGAGTGGAGGGCGTGGATCCGACTCCCCAGGCGGTCTCTCACCGCCGGAACAGGCACGCTCATGACGACTTTCTCCGAGCTCGGCGTCGACCAGGACATCGTCGACGCCCTCGCATCCAAGGGCATCGTCGATGCCTTCCCGATCCAGGAGCAGACCATCCCCCTCGGTCTGCCCGGCCAGGACATCATCGGCCAGGCCAAGACCGGTACCGGCAAGACCTTCGGCTTCGGCATCCCCGTGGTCCAGCGTCTCGGACCGAACCCCGAGCCCGGCGTCAAGGCGCTCATCGTGGTGCCGACGCGCGAGCTCGCCGTCCAGGTCTACGAAGACATGGACATGCTGACCCAGAACCGCGCGACCAGCGTCGTTGCGATCTACGGCGGCAAGGCGTACGAGGGCCAGATCGACCAGCTCAAGGCCGGCGCGCAGATCGTCGTGGGCACCCCGGGCCGCCTGATCGACCTCAACAACCAGCGCCTGCTCGACCTGTCGGGTGCGGTCGAGGTCGTCCTGGACGAGGCCGACAAGATGCTCGACCTCGGCTTCCTCGCCGACATCGAGAAGATCTTCTCGAAGGTCCCGGCGATCCGTCACACGCAGCTGTTCTCAGCGACCATGCCCGGGCCGATCGTCGCCCTCGCGCGCCGGTTCATGTCGAACCCCATTCACATGCGCGCGAGCGACCCCGACGAGGGCCTCACGCAGGCCAACATCAACCACCTCGTCTACCGCGCGCACTCGCTCGACAAGGATGAGGTCATCGCCCGCATCCTGCAGGCCGAGGGCCGGGGCAAGACCGTCATCTTCACCCGCACCAAGCGCGCCGCGCAGAAGCTCGTCGACGAGCTCGGCGATCGCGGGTTCAACGCCGCAGCCGTGCACGGCGACATGAGCCAGGAGTCGCGCGAGCGCTCCATGGCCTCGTTCAAGGCCGGCAAGAGGGACGTGCTGATCGCGACCGACGTCGCCGCCCGCGGCATCGACGTGAACGACGTCACGCACGTCATCAACCACACGATCCCCGACGACGAGAAGACGTACCTGCACCGCGCCGGCCGCACCGGCCGCGCCGGTAAGACCGGTATCGCCGTGACGTTCGTCGACTGGGACGACCTGCACAAGTGGGCCCTCATCAACCGTGCGCTCGAGTTCGGTCAGCCCGAGCCGGTCGAGACCTACTCCTCGAGCCCGCACCTCTACACGGACCTCAACATCCCCGAGGGGACCAAGGGCCGGCTCGTGACCGCTCCGAAGGCGACGGCGCCCAAGCCCGAGAAGAAGAACGAGACTCCGGATGCCGAGGGCTCCCGCGGTCCGCGCCGTCGCCGCCGCGGCGGGTCCTCCTCGGCCGAGGGCGGCGCCCCCGCCGGCGACGCCGCGCCGCGCGAAGAGGGCGGCGCCGGGACGCACGACGGCGCCGGCAAGGAGCACCACGACGGCAACGCGGCTCCGCGCCGCCGCCGGCGTCGTCGTGGCAGCGGCAGCTCGGGCACGCCGACGGCCCCCGTCGCCTGACCCGCCTCGCACCGAGAAGGCGCCGATCCCCCGCGGGGTCGGCGCCTTCCGCGTCGGTGGGGCCGGTGGCATCCATTCCGTGGAGAGCACGGGGAACGCCGCCACGCCCGAAGTTCCGTTCCGGGGTTACGGGAAGACCGGGGACGACCCACGACCGGCGGCGATGATCCGCGCCACCATGTCGTCGTCCGTCGTGTTCTCGCCCGGGACGTTCGGCTTGCCGAGCCCGTGGTAGTCGCTCGATCCGGTGACGATGAGGTCGTGCGACCGCGCGAGGGCGGCCAGCTGCGCGGTCGGCTCCGGAAGGTTCTCGCGATGCCGCAGCTCGAACCCCTTCAGACCTGCGGCGAGCATCGACGCGGTCACCCCGTCCGGCAGCAGCGCCCGACCGGCCGGGTGCGCGACGATCGGCACGCCGCCGGCCCCGACCACCAGCTCGACGGCCGTGACCGGGTCCGGGGCGTACAGGGCGACGTAGTAGTCGTTGGCGGGGTGCAGGATGCCGGCGAAGGCCTCGGTCCGGTCCGCGACGATGCCGCGGGCGACGAGCGCGTCGGCGATGTGCGGCCGCCCGACCGTGGCGCCGTCGGTCGTCTGGGCGGCGATGTCGTCCCAGGCGATGTCGTAGTCCTGCGCGATGCGGTCCGCCATGATCCGGGCGCGGTCGAGACGCGAGGAGCGGATGCGGTCCGTCATCGCCCGCAGCCCGGCGTCGTCCGGATCGACGAGATAGGCCAGCAGATGGACGCTGCGCCAGCGGTGCCGCGCCGAGAGCTCCATGCCCGGGAGGAACGTCATCCCGAGCGACGTCGCCGCCTCGGCGGCCTCCGCCCATCCCGAGGTCGTGTCGTGGTCGGTCAGCGCCGCGGTGCGGAGACCGTGCCGGTGCGCGGCGGCCATGACCTGTGCCGGCGGCTCGGTGCCGTCGGAGTGGGTGGAGTGGAGGTGGAGGTCGCTGGGCCCCTCGAATCGGCGTTGTCGCTCCACCCGTCGAGCGTAGCGCCCGCACTCGGCGTCCGTGCCGCCCGCTTCCGCCGATCTCCCAGGCGCCTCGCCTAGGGTCGGGTGCGTGCGTCGGCTTGTCGGAACCCTGCTCGCGCTGGCGTTCGCCGCCGGCGCCGCGGTGCTCACGTGGCCGTCGCTGGTCGGCCTCGAGCGTACGTTCCCGTTCGCGCAGCTCATCTCGTTCCGGGCTCCGCTGGCCGCCGGGCTCGCCGCGGGCGCGGTGCTGTTCCTGCTGCTGTCCCTGGCCCGGCCGATCCGCGCGCTCGCCTTCACTCTGGCCCTCGTCCTCGGCGCGGCCTCGGGCGTCAACGGCGTCCTGCTCGTCCAGCGCGGACTCGGCACCGAGGCCTTCCCACCCAAGACCGACACCAGCCTGCGCGTCATGACCTGGAACACCGCGGGCGAGGCGACCTCGGCCGAGTCCATCGCGCAGTTCGCGGTCGGCATGCAGGCCGACGTGGTGACCCTCCCCGAGACGACGATCGACACCGGCGAGCAGGTCGCCGTCCTCATGCGCGAGATGGGCCAGCCGATGTGGGCGCATCACGCCGAGTACGGCGAGTACGGGATCACCGGATGGGATGCCACCTCGACGACGGTCCTCATCCGTCCCGAGCTCGGCGACTACTCGGTGATCGAGTCTTCGCTCGACGGGTCGAGCAACACGTCGACGGTGCCGAGCGCGGTCGCCATGCCGATCTCGGGCGACGGGCCCATCATCGTCGCCGCCCATGCGGTCGCCCCGCGCCAGGAGTACATGACGCAGTGGCGCAGCGACCTGCAGTGGCTCGCCGACCAGTGCGCGAGCGACAACGTCATCCTCGCCGGCGACTTCAACGCCACGCTCGACCACATGACGGGCCTCGGCGTGGACGGCGGGACGCTCGGCCGCTGCTTCGACACCGCCGCGGAGAGCGGGAACGGTGCGGTCGGCACCTGGCCGACGGACATCCCGGCCCTCCTCGGCGCGCCCATCGACCATGTGATGGCCACGCCCGACTGGACGGTGTCGGCGTCGGTGGTCATGCGTACCCTCGACGGCTCGGGCAGCGACCACCGTCCGATCGTGGTGCAGCTCGAGCGCACGGCGGGCTGACGACCGCCACGCCGTCCCGCGCACCTCCGACCCCGGCGGTGCGAGGATAGGGAGATGGACTCCACCGGCGACACGATCGCGACGGCCGAGCAGAAGGCCGCCGAGACGACCACCAACCGCAAGGCCCCGTTCCCCCGCGGCTTCCTCGACACCATCTCGACCGGGTGGGCGGAGCGGCCCGAGAGCACACCGCCCGCACGCGAGCAGGCACCGTGGGCCGCCCGCCGCCGCGCGGCGCTGTCGGCCCAGTTCCCGGGCGACCGCCTCGTGGTCCCCGCCGGCGGCCTGAAGCAGCGCAGCAACGACACCGACTACCCGTTCCGCGCGCACTCCGCGTTCGCCCACCTCACCGGCTGGGCCGCCGACGCCGAGCCGGACTCGGTGCTCGTCCTCGAACCGCGCGACGACGGCCACGAAGCGGTCCTCTACTTCCGCGAGCGCGCCGACCGCACCACCGCCGAGTTCTACTCCGACGCCGCCATCGGCGAGTTCTGGATCGGCCCGCGTCCGTCCCTCGCGGGCGTCGCCGCCGACCTCGGTCTCGCCACGGCTCACGTCGACGACTTCGCCACGACCGAGGGCGACCGCGTGGTCGGCCTCGACGCCGACCTCACCCGCGTCGTGTCGGAGCTGCGTCTGGTGAAGGACGAGTTCGAGCTCGCGCAGATGGCCCTGGCCGTCGAGGTCACCGCCCGCGGGTTCGACGACATCGTCGCCGAGCTCCCCCGCATCGTCGAGCACCCCCGCGGCGAGCGGGTCGTCGAGGGCGTCTTCCATCTCCGCGCCCGCGCCGACGGCAACGCCGTCGGGTACGACACGATCGCGGCGTCCGGCCCCCACGCCTGCTACCTGCACTGGACCCGAAACGACGGCGCCGTCGTGCCGGGCGACCTCATCCTCGTCGACGCCGGTGTCGAGGTCGACAGCCTCTACACCGCCGACATCACGCGCACTCTGCCCGTCTCGGGACGCTTCACGGAGGTGCAGCGCCGGGTGTACGAGACCGTGCGCGAGGCCGCCGACGCGGCGTTCGCCGCTGCTCGGCCCGGGGTGCCGTTCCGCCGGCTGCACGAGGCCGCGATGGAGGTCATCGCCGCCCGCGTCGCGGAGTGGGGCCTGCTGCCCGTCACCGCCGACGAGGCGCTCGACGCCGAGCACGGCGGTCAGCACCGCCGGTACATGGTCCACGGGACGAGCCACCACCTCGGCATCGACGTCCACGACTGCGCCCAGGCGCGCCGCGACATGTACTACGACGGCCTGCTGGAGCCCGGCATGGTCTTCACCATCGAGCCGGGTCTGTACTTCCAGATCGACGACCTCACCGTCCCGGAGGAGTACCGCGGCATCGGCGTGCGCATCGAGGACGACATCGTGATGACCGCCGACGGTCCCGTCAACCTCTCGGCCGACATCCCCCGGACCGCCGACGAGGTCGAGGAGTGGATCGCCCGGTCCGCCCGATGACCTTCACCGCACCGGCGTCGTTCACCACCCGACCGACGCTGCGCGGCACCTTCGGGATGTCCGCGTCGACCCACTGGACGGCGACGGCGACCGCGCAGGCCGTGCTCGAGCGCGGCGGCAACGCCTTCGACGCCGCGACCGCCGCGGCTTTCGTGCTGCACGTCGTCGAACCGCACCTGAACGGGCCGGGCGGCGACCTCGTCGCGATCCTGCGACCCGCCGGAGCCGCGGAGCCGGTGGTCCTGATGGGCCAGGGACCGGCGCCCGCGGCCGCCAGCATCGAGGCGTTCCGTGCCCAGGGCTTGGACCTCGTCCCGGGCTCGGGCGGTCTCGCCGCGGCCGTCCCCGGCGCCGTCGACGCGTGGCTGCTCCTGCTGCGCGACCACGGCACGTGGGAGCTCGCCGACGTGCTCGCCTTCGCCGTCGGGTATGCCCGCGACGGCCACCCGCTCGTGGCGGGCGCCGCGGCCACGATCGCCCGCGTCGCGGACCTCTTCCGGGACCACTGGCCGTCGTCGGCGGAGCGATGGATGCCGGACGGCGCACCGCCGCAACCGGACGACCTCGTCCGCAACCCGGCGTACGCCGACGTCCTCGAGGCGCTCGTCGCGGCGGGGGCCGGCGCGCCCGACCGGCGTTCCCGGATCGATGCCGCACGCCGCACGTGGATGACGGAGATCCTGCCGGTGGCGGCGGACTTCGTCGCACAGCCGCACACCCACTCCGACGGGGCCGCGCGTCGCGGCATCCTGGATCGCGACGACCTCGCGGCGTTCGAAGCAGGGTACGAGCCGGTCGTGTCGGCGCAGTTCCGCGGCTGGACGGTGCACAAGCCCGGCGTGTGGACGCAGGGCCCGGCCCTCCTCCACACGCTGCGGATGCTCGATCAGCTCGACGACGCCGACCTCGACCCGTCGACCGCGGCCGGGGGGCACACGCTGCTCGAGGCGCAGAAACTCGCCTACGCCGACCGGGACGCATGGTTCGGCGACACCGACGACGCCGTCTCCGCCGAGGCGTTCCTCGATGACGCGTACGTCGACCGGCGCCGCTCCCTCCTGACGGCGGATGCCTCGACCGAGCTGCGCCCGGGAAGCCCCGACGGCCGCGAGCCGCTCCTTCCGCCGCTCCGCACCGAGGCCCGCGCCTCGATGGGGTCGACGGGAGAGCCGACCGTGTCGCGGACCGGGGCGACCCGGGGCGACACCTGTCACCTCGACGTGATCGACCGGTGGGGCAACGTCGTCTCGGCGACCCCCTCCGGCGGATGGCTGCAGTCGTCGCCGACCGTGCCGGAGCTCGGCTTCTGCCTGGGCACGCGGATGCAGATGACGTGGCTGATGCCGGGCCATGCGGCATCCCTCGTCCCCGGTCGCCGCCCGCGCACGACGCTGACGCCGACCCTGGTCACGCGGGGCGATGCGGTCACCGCCCTCGGATCCCCCGGCGGCGACCAGCAGGATCAGTGGCAGCTGCCCGCGCTCGTGCGCATGATCGTCGGCGGCTACTCCGCTCAACAGGCTATCGACGCCCCGACGCTGCACACGACGGCCCTGGCCGACTCCTTCTGGCCGCGGACGTGGACGCCGGCCGGCGCGGTCGTGGAGGACCGGCTCGGCGAGGACGTCATCGCCGAGCTCGAGCGACGGGGACACCGCGTGACGCGGGCCGGCGGCTGGGCGCTCGGGCGGGTCAGCGCCGTCGGACGCGACGAAGCCGGGCTGCTGTTCGCCGCCGCGAACCCGCGGGGCATGCAGGGCTACGCCGCCGGGCGCTGACGCACCCACGTCCCCCGCTGACTTGTCGCAGATGTACACCAGCAACGCCCTCGCGCGTACATCTGCGCCAACTCACGGCCACGAGGTCCGCCGCCGATCAGCCCCCCACCCGGGCGCTGACTTGTCGCGGATGTACACCAGCGATGCCCTCACACGTACATCTGCGCCAACTCACGGCCACGAGGTCCGCCGCCGATCAGCCCCCCACCCGGGCGCTGACTTGTCGCGGATGTACACCAGCGATGCCCTCGCGCGTACATCTGCGCCACGTCACGGCCGCGAGCTCCGCCGACGATGGGGTCAGGCGAGGGAGCGCACGAACTGCGCGACGACGGGGGCGAGGCCGGCGCCGATCTCGTCGGCGGGACGCCGGGCGCCCTTCACCTCGAAGGAGTGATTCGCGCCCGCCACCCAGTGGATGCGCGCGTCCCGGCAAGCGGCGACCGCGTCGAGCAGCTGCGCGTGCGGGTCGATGAAGGGGTCGTTCTCCCCCTCGACGAATAGCTGCGGCGGCACGACGTCGGGCAGATGCTCCGTGCGCGGCTTCTCGGGCTTGCCGGGCGCGTGGAGCGGGTAGCCGAGGTAGACCAGTCCCGCCGGCGACAGCACCCCCGCGGCCGCGGCCATCGACGCCATCCGTCCGCCGTACGACTTGCCCGCCGCGATGAACGGGCCGGGCGCGGCGGAGAGCCAGGACTGCACACCCGCCCACGTCGCGACCGCGGGGGCGACCGGACCGGGCATCCGGCGGCCGGCCTCGACGTACGGGAAGACGAAGCGCAGCACCGCGATCCCGTCCGCCGCGAGGGCGTCGGCGAGACCCTCGAGGAACGCGTGCGTCATGCCGGCGCCCGCTCCGTGCGCGAGGGCGACGGTCGCGATCGCGTCGGCCGGCGCGTCCCACAGGCCGGACACCTCGCCGGGGCCGGTCGCCAGGTCGACGGGAATTCGGACCTCGGCGGTCACCGGGAGGCGCGGGGGTCGTCGTCCGGGTGGGACGGGGAGGGGGCGGCATCCGGAGTCGACGCGTCCGGACCCGGGTGCCGGTCGTGGTCGTCGCCCGCGGGGCCGGGGGTGGGCCCGACGATCCCGTCGTGGGGGTCGGACTGCTCGCCCTCCACCGGCGCGTCGGGCGTCGGCGGGACGATCCGCTCGCCGTACCGGGGCGGCTCGTCGAGAGCGGGAGGAGCGGCGGGACCGGACGCCGGCGCCTCGGGGCGCGATGCCCCACCGGTGCCGGGGGCGACGCGCTCCCCGTAGCGCGGGCGCTCGTCATCGACGGGCGCCGGTGGCCGGGCGACCACCGTGCGGGCGGCGCCGGTGCCCAGGACGCCGCGGGCCTTGGCGAGGTTGGCGGGCGACACGCACACGTCGTAGTGGTCCGCGGCGACCTGCATCACCGATGCGAAATCGCGCCGACGTCGCACGATCGAGTACGTGCCGAGGCTCAGCAGCATGCCCAGGGCCATGCCGACCAGCAGGACGCCGACGAACGCGGAGATCTGCACCGTCGGCATCCCGAGCACGAAGATGAACGCGAAGAGGAGGCCGAGCATGAGGCCGTTCAGCGCACCCGAACGGGCGGCGCGCGCGTAGCCGAGACGCCCCGTGACCTTCTCGATCGAGCGCAGGCCCGAGCCGACGATCGAGATGTCCCGTGCGGGGACCTCGCCGGCGATGAGCGACGAGACGGCCTTCTGCGCCGCCTCGTACGTGGGGAACGAGGCCACCTTCTCGCCGACCTCGTCGCGCCCGGTCGCGGGCGTTCCGCCGAACATGCTCATTTCCCCATGATGTCACGCGCCCCGCCGCGCCCGGCCGCGTCGCGTCCAGGCGGGACGACTACGCTGGACCGGTGAGCACGCAAAGGGTTTTCGTCGCCCGCTTGGCGGGCTGTACCGTCTTCGATCCCGCCGGCGACCGCCTCGGCCGGGTGCGCGACGTCGTGGTCATCTACCGCTCCGCGGCGGCGCCGCGCGTGGTCGGCCTGGTCGTCGAGATCCCCGGCCGCCGACACGTGTTCGTCTCCATCGGGCGCGTCACCTCGATCCAGCCCGGCCAGGTCATCACCACCGGTCTCATCAACGTGCGGCGGTTCCAGCAGCGCGGCGGCGAGGTGCGCGTCATGGCGGAGATGCTCGGCCGCCGGGTGCAGCTGGTCGACGGGTCCGGCTCCGCCGTGATCGAGGACGTGGCCATCGAGCGCAACCGGCTCGGCGAATGGGACGTGGGACAGCTGTTCCTGCGCCGACCCCGCACGAGCGCCTCCCCCTTCGCGAAGGGCGCCACGACGTTCGCGGCGTGGAAGGAGGTGCGCGAGCAGCAGGCCCCCGGAGAGGCGCAGTCCGCGGAGCAGCTCGTGGCCACCTACTCCGAGCTCAAGCCCGCCGACCTCGCCAACACGCTGCTCGACCTGCCCGACGAGCGTCTCATCGAGGTCGCCGAGGAGCTCAGCGACGACCGTCTCGCCGACGCGCTCGAAGAGATGCCCGAAGACGAGCAGGTCCACATCCTCGAGCAGCTCACCGACGAGCGGGCGGCGGACATCCTGGATGCCATGGAGCCCGACGATGCGGCCGACCTCCTGGGCCAGCTGCCCGAGACGCGCCTCGAGCAGCTCCTCGAGCTGATGGAGCCGGAGGAGGCGGACGACGTCCGCGCCCTGCTGAAGTACGGCCCCGACACCGCCGGCGGACTCATGACGCCCGAGCCCATCGTGCTCTCGGCCGACGCCACCGTCGCGGAGGCCCTGGCCCTCATCCGCCGGCACGAGCTGCACCCGGCCCTCGCGGCATCCGTGTTCATCACGCTCCCGCCGTACGAGACGCCCACGGGGCGCCTGCTCGGGACGGTGCACTTCCAGCGCATGCTGCGCTACCCGCCGCACGAGCGCCTCGGCGCGATCATCGACGACACGCTGGAGCCGGTGCCCGCCGACGCGACGGCCGCCGAGGTCGCGCGCCTGCTGGCCAGCTACAACCTCGTGTCGCTGCCGGTCATCGACCAGGCGCACCGCCTCGTCGGCTGCGTGAGCGTCGACGACGTGCTCGACTACCTGCTGCCCGACGACTGGCGCACGCACGACAGCGACGATCCGAAACCCAAGACGTCGACCCGCGCCCTGCACACCGCGAGCATCCCGACCCAGACCCCGAGGAGGCGCTGATGGCCCGAGCAAACCGCCGAACCGGACTCGACGCGCCGCGCGGTCGCACCGGCGTCCTCGCCCCGCGGCAGCCGCAGCCCTCGCGCGACCGCTTCGGGCGCTTCACGGAATGGGTCGCCCGCGCCATGGGGACCCCGCTGTTCCTGCTGATGCTGACGCTCTTCTGCGTGCTGTGGATGACGTGGAACTCGGTCATGCCCGAGGAGCTGCGCTTCGACTCCGCCGCGATCGGCTTCACGGCGCTGACGCTCGTGCTCTCCCTGCAGGCGTCGTACGCCGCCCCGCTCATCCTGCTCGCGCAGAACCGGCAGGACGACCGCGACCGCGTGCAGATCGAGCAGGACCGTCAGCGCGCCGAGCGCAATCTCGCCGACACCGAGTACCTCGCCCGCGAGATCGTCGCGCTGCGCATGGCGATCCGGGACCTGACCGACGAGGTCATCACGAAGGACACGCTGCGCACCGAGCTGAAGGCGGCGCTGGAGCGGCTCGACGAGCACGACGCCCTCCAGAACGGCGCGACCACGCCGTGACGACCGAGCTGACCGACCGCGTCCGCTCCGCCGTCGGGGCGGTCACCGACCCCGAGCTGCGGCGCCCGCTGAGCGAGCTCGACATGCTCCGCGAGATCACGGTGCACGCGGGAGTCGCCGACGTCGGCATCGCCCTGACGATCGTCGGCTGCCCCGCGGCCGACCGCATCGAGAGGGAGGTCCGGGATGCCGCGGCCGCGGTGCCCGGGATCGACGCGGTGCAGGTGCGGGTCGGTGTCATGTCGCCGGACGAGCGACGCGCGCTGACCGAGCGTCTGCGCGGCGGACGCGCCGCGCGGGAGATGCCCTTCGGCCCGGACTCCCTGACGCGCGTCATCGCGGTCACCAGCGGCAAGGGCGGCGTCGGCAAGTCGACGCTCACCGCGAACCTCGCCGTGGCGCTGGCGGGTCGGGGCCTGCGTGTCGGCCTCGTCGACGCCGACGTGCACGGGTTCTCCATCCCCGGGCTCCTCGGCCTCGTGGACGCGGACGGTCTGCCGCCCGCCCCGACCCGGCTGGACGACCTCATCCTCCCGCCCGTCGCCTACGGCGTGAAAGTCATCTCGATCGGGATGTTCCTCCGCCGTCCGGGCGAGGATGCCGCCGGGGCGGTCGCGTGGCGCGGCCCCATGCTGCACCGGACCGTCCAGCAGTTCCTCACCGACGTGCACTTCGGCGACCTCGACGTCCTGCTGCTCGACATGCCCCCGGGGACCGGCGACGTGGCGATCTCGGTCGGGCAGCTGCTCCCCCACGCCGACGTGCTCGTCGTCACGACCCCTCAGCCTGCCGCCGCCGACGTGGCCGTCCGGTCGGGACTGGTCGCACGTCAGACGGGTCAGCACCTCATCGGGGTCATCGAGAACATGGCCGCGATGACGCTCCCCGACGGCACCAGCCTCGACCTCTTCGGCGCCGGCGGCGGCGCGGAGGTGGCCGCGGCGCTGTCCACGGACGCGGACGTGCCCCTGCTGGCATCCGTCCCCCTCAGCTCCGCCCTGCGGGCCGGCGGCGACGACGGGCGCCCCGTGGTCGTGTCGCACCCGGACGATCCCGCCGCGCAGGCCATCGACGCGGCCGCCGCCGCTCTCGCCGCGCGCCCGCGCGGACTCGCCGGTCGCGCGCTGCGTCTCAGCGTCTGACGCGCCGCACCGTACCGAGGACAGGCACCGCGGCGAGGACATGCCGTTCCCGACGGGATCCGCCTGTCCCGGGCGCCCCGCCTGCGCGCGCCGACATTCTCCGGTCTGCGCCGCGCCGTACCGAGGACAGGCACCGCGGCGAGGACATGCCGTTCCCGCCGGGATCCGCCTGTCCCGGTCGCCCCGCCTGTGCCTGTCACGGCACCAAACGACGCCAGGCGCGGAGGGATGCCGCGGGTCAGGTCGCTTCGTCGTCGAACGGCGGCGCCTCGCCGGGCGCGAAGGTCGGCTTCTCCGGTGTCGTCCGCGCCGCCAGGGCGGCGGCACCCGCGGCCCGCATGGTCGCCGTCGGCGTGTCGTCGAGCAGCGCCTCCCGGATGATGCGTCGCGGGTCGTACTGCCGCGGGTCGAGCTTGCGCCAGTCGACGTCGTCGAACTCCGGGCCCATCTCATCGCGCACCCGCGATCGCGCACCCTGCAGCGTCTCTTTGGCCCGCTTAGTGAACTTGGCCAGCGCCTCGGCGTACCGGGGCAGACGCTCGGGGCCGATGAGGAGGGCAGCGATCACACCGATCAGCAGCAGCTTCTCGATGGTGATCCCGAAGAACATGTGTTCAGGTTACCCGTCGCGCCTCGGCGTCCGGCGTCTCCCGGCCGTCTAACCTGAGCGAGTGAGCGGTTACGAGGCGAACGAGCGGTTCGTGCAGGAGTCGACGGTCGAGCCGGAGCACATCGCCCGCGCGCGTGCGCACGCCCTCGAGCTGGGAGCGGCGCCGATCAGCCCGGCCATCGGCGCGCAGACCGCGGTGTTCGCGGCGGCCTCCCGCGCGCAGAACATCGTCGAGGTCGGGACCGGCGGGGGCGTCTCGGGTCTGTGGCTGCTGCACGGCGCCCCGCGCGCGACGCTCACCACGATCGACAGCGAGCCCGAGCACCTCGGTGCGGCTCGTCAGGCGTTCGCCGACGCCCGCGTCCCCGCGGCCCGCGCGCGGTTCATCACGGGTCGGGCCGCCAACGTGCTCCCGCGCATGAACGAGGCCTCGTACGACATCGTCTTCATCGACGCGGACCCCGAGGGCGTCATCGAGTACGTGGAGCACGGCCTGCGCCTCGTCCGCGCCGGCGGCACGGTGCTGGTCCCCCGGGTGCTGGCCGGCGGGGCCGTCGCCGACCCGGTCCGCCGTGACGCCGTGACCACCGCGTACCGCTCGCTCATCCAGGAGGTCCAGGCCTCCCCCGCCGTCTTCGGCGCCCTCTCGATCACCGGTGAGGGTCTCCTGCAGCTGACGACGGTCGCGGACTGACGCCGGCGGCATCCCCTTCGCACGCCGCCGGTCGGACCGACTCCCGCAGAATCCCCTCCCCACGCCGCCGGTCGCACTCACGCCCGCGGCATCCCCCGGACACGATGAAGGCCGGCCCCCGCGGGGACCGGCCTTCATCGTCATCCGGGGATGTCAGGCTGCGCCGACGACACCACCGAGCACGTCGTAAAGCTCCTTGGCCTCGGCGTCGTTCACCGAGACGACGAGTCGCCCGCCGCCCTCGAGCGGTACACGCACGATGATCAGCCGGCCCTCCTTCACAGCCTCCATCGGCCCGTCTCCGGTTCTCGGCTTCATGGCTGCCATCGCGGCCCCCTTTTCGTGATTGGTCTTCTAGGAGTTTACCGGTAGCGCGCGGGGCGCGTCGTGACGCGCCACGCACGGGGCGGGCGGCATCCGGTCAGGGGATCTGCCAGTACGTGTTCGCGATGGCGTACATGTTGTAGATCCAGACCCATTGACCGAGCAGGGCGAGACCCAGCACCCCCAGACGCCACCACAGCGACCGCGGCACGGCGAACGCGCCCCACAGCGGCGAGACGGGCACGAGCAGCCGGAAGACGCTCGACTGCGGGAAGAACACCAGCAGCAGGTAGACGAGGTAGCTCGCGGACCACAGGCGCACCTCGATCCCGAGGCGACGGACCGCCGGCAGCATCAGGGCCAGCGCCACCCCGACGACCAGCACGATGAGGAAGACGTAGCCCGTCGCCGCCCCGAGCCCCCAGCGCTCGAACCAGAAGGCCGCCGCCTGCACCCAGCCCTCGACGGGCGCGAAGTCCATCGACGAGTCGCCCAAGAAGTTCCGGCGCCACGCGAGCTCCGTCGCGAGGTAGGCGCCCGGGTCGCCGGTCACCGCTGCGGCGATCGCCTGCCACGCGAAGCCCACGACGACGGCCAGCGCACCCAGCGCGACGATGTGCACGATCTCGCGGACGGGCAGCGGGTCGCGTCGGCGGATCCAGAAACGATGGATGCCGTAGAGCCCGAGGAACAGCGCGAACGCGAGGATGCCCGGGCGGGTGAAACCCATCACCGGGACGAGCAGGTACAGCCACGCCCAGCGCCGGCGCTGCACGCACAGGAGCGCGAGGAAGAGCAGGAACAGGAAGAGGGACTCGGCGTAGCCCACCTGGAACAGCGCCGCCAGCGGCCCGCACGAGAAGAACACCACCGCCCACAGGGCCGCGGAGCCGCCGACGCGGTCGCGCAGCAGGGCGTGGAGGGCGACGCAGGCACCGAAGCCGGAGAGCAGCGAGACGACGACGGCGCCCGCTCCCCACGTCCCCAGGACGGCGCCGAAGGCCGCCGAGACGTAGGCGTAGACCGGCATGAACGCCCAGGCGTTCTCGGCGACGTGTCCGCCGGCCGCCAGGGGCAGCTCGCTCGGATAGCCGCTGACCGCGGCGAGCCAGTACCACTGCGCGTCCCAGCCCAGGGCGAGGTCGCCGAGCGACGGGTCGACGCCGTAACGCGAGGCGGGGCCGGAGACCCCCGCCGCGGCGAGGAGGAGGCCCGTGGTGATGAGGCGCGCGACGACGTAGACGATCGCGATCCGGGCGAGGACCGGCAGCCGGCCCCACGCGGCGGTCAGGCCCGTCACGTCCCTCCCGGTCGCGGTGTCGGTCACGATCCGCTGAGCCACGCCCGCAGACCCGCCTCGACGGCGTCGATCTGCGCCACGGGGACGCGCTCCTCGTCATGATGGGCGAGATGCGGGTCTCCCGGACCGTAGTTGACCGCGGGGATGCCCATGGCCGAGAACCGGGCGACGTCCGTCCAGCCGTACTTGGGGCGCGGGGTGGCGCCCACGGCCGCGACGAAGTCCTGCGCGAGCGGAGCGTCCAGCCCCGGCCGCGCTCCCTCGGCCACGTCGACGATCTCGACGTCGAACCCCGTGAAGACGTCGCGGACGACGCGTTCTGCGGCGGCCGCGTCCCGGCTGGGCGCGAAGCGGTAGTTGACCTCCACCTCGCACGCATCGGGGATGACGTTGCCGGCGACGCCGCCGCTGATGCTCACGGCGTTCAGACCCTCGCGGTAGAGCAGTCCCTCGACCTCGATCTCCCGCGCACGGTACTCCGCGAGGCGGGCGAGGATCGGCGCGGCCTTGTGGATGGCGTTCTCGCCGATCCACGAGCGGGCGCTGTGCGCGCGGACGCCGTCGGTTCGCACGATCGCGCGCAGCGTGCCGTTGCAGCCGCCCTCGACCTGGCCGTCGCTCGGCTCACCCAGGATGGCGAAGTCCCCCGCGAACAGGTCCGGACGGTTGCGGGACAGCCGACCCAGGCCGTTGAGGGCGGAGTCGACCTCCTCGTGGTCGTACCACATCCACGTCACGTCGACCGAGGGGTCGGAGAGCTCCGCGGCGAGCTTGAGCTGAACGGCGACCCCCGCCTTCATGTCGACGGTCCCGCGGCCCCAGAGGAAGCCCTCGCCGTCCTGCTCCACGTCGCGGACGGGCAGGTTGCGGTTGATGGGGACGGTGTCGATGTGCCCGGCGATCACGACGCGGCGGTCGCGCCCGAGAGCGGTGCGCGCGACGATCGTGTCGCCGTCGCGGACCACCTCGAGGTGGTCGAAGGCGCGGACGGCGTCCTCGATGGCATCCGCCAGGGTCGTCTCGTCGTCCGAGACGCTCGGGATGTCGCAGATCGCCCGCGTCAGGGCAACCGAGGAGGAGGTCAGATCGAGCACGGGCATGTCCGGCAGTCTAGCCGCGCGGTCCCGACCTCCTAGGCTGGAGGGCATGACTGACGAGCGTTACGCGTGGGGTTTCGGACTCGCGACGGTGGCCGCTGACGGCACCGTCCTGGACACGTGGTACCCGGAACCGACGGCGGGACGGATGCCGCTCGGCACGACCCCCGCGAACGCGCCGGCGACCCTCGAGCAGCTGGCGGTGCCGGATACCCGGCGGGACGTCGCCGTCGAGGTCGTGGCGGTCGAGATCGACCTGGATGCCGCCCCCGTCTCCACCTCGGACGCCTATCTGCGTCTGCACGCCCTGTCGCACCGCCTGGTCGCCCCGAACGAGGTGAACCTCGACGGCGTCTTCGGACACCTGCCGAACGTCGCGTGGACGACCGCCGGTCCCGTGCACCCCGAGGCGCTGACCCGCCTCCGTCCGTTCCTCCAGCGCGACGGCATCCAGGTCCAGGGTCTCGACAAGTTCCCCCGCCTGCTCGACTACGTCACGCCCGCGGGCGTCCGCATCGCCGATGCCTCCCGCGTGCGCCTGGGCGCGCACCTCTCCCCCGGCACGACCGTCATGCACGAGGGGTTCGTGAACTTCAACGCGGGGACCCTCGGCGCGTCGATGATCGAGGGGCGCGTGTCGCAAGGCGTCGTCATCGGCGACGGCACCGACATCGGCGGCGGCGCCTCGATCATGGGCACGCTCTCCGGCGGCGGGACGCATCGCGTCTCGATCGGGGCGCGCACCCTTCTCGGTGCGAACGCGGGCATCGGCATCTCGCTCGGCGACGACTGCGTCGTCGAGGCGGGCCTCTACGTCACCGCGGGCACGAAGGTGCGCGTGGGCGACGAGACGGTGAAGGCCGCGGAGCTGTCGGGCCGCGACGGCATCCTGTTCCGCCGCAACTCGCTCACCGGCGCCGTCGAGGCGTCCGCCCGCGCCGGCGTCGGCGTGACCCTGAACCAGGCGCTGCACGCCTGACCCCCACCGTCGATAAACGCCCCCTGCACCGAGGAACGCCGGCACCCGGCGTTCCTCAGTGCAGGGGGCGTTTCTCATCGTTCCGCGGCGCCGCCCGCCGGCATCCCTCCCGTCCCGCCCGGCGCCCATGTCCCACAATGTGCAGCATCGGCCCGCCCCACCTGCACAAAATGGGACACGGCGACTGTCGGCCGCCACAGCCCGGGGCCCATGTCCCACTATGTGCAGCATCGGCCCGCCCCACCTGCA
>NZ_JBMRJR010000002.1:215120-354037 GCF_049384025.1 Microbacterium sp. HMH0099
GGGCCCATGTCCCACTATGTGCAGCATCGGCCCGCCCCACCTGCACAAAGGGGGACACGGCGGCTGTCGGCCGCCACTGCCCGGCGCCCATGTCCCACAATGTGCAGCATCGGCCCGCCACACCTGCACAAAGTGGGACACGCCCACGGCGCCCCCCACCTGCCCAAAGTGGGACCAGCCTGAGCGCCGCCCCGACACAGCACAGCGCCCCGCCCCTCGCACGGAGGGACGGGGCGCCGGTGGCGGGCGTCAGACGCCGGGGTAGTCGCGCTGCGCGGCGCCCGTGTAGAGCTGCTGCGGGCGGCCGATCTTCGTCTGCGGGTCGGAGATCGCCTCGCGCCACTGCGCGAGCCATCCCGGCAGGCGCCCGATGGCGAACAGCACCGTGAACATGCGCGTCGGGAAGCCCATCGCCTTGTAGATCACGCCGGTGTAGAAGTCGACGTTCGGGTAGAGGCGACGCTCCTTGAAGTAGTCGTCCTCCAGGGCGATCTGCTCCAGCTCCTTGGCGAGGTCGAGCAGCGGGTCGCTGACGCCGAGGGCCTCGAGGACCTCGTCCGCCGCGCCCTTGACGAGCTTGGCGCGGGGGTCGTAGTTCTTGTAGACGCGGTGTCCGAAGCCCATGAGCTTGACGCCGGCCTCCTTGTTCTTCACACGCTCGACGAAGCGCTCAACGCTCTCACCGGAGTCGCGGATGCGTCCCAGCATCTGCAGCACGGCCTCGTTCGCCCCGCCGTGCAGCGGACCGGACAGAGCCTGGATGCCGGCGGAGATCGACGCGAACTGGTTCGCTCCGGTCGAGCCGACGAGGCGCACGGTCGACGTCGACGCGTTCTGCTCGTGGTCCTCGTGGAGCATGAGGAGCAGGTCCAGCGCCTTCGTCATGACGGGGTTGGCCTCGAAGGGCTCGCTGTGCACGCCGAAGTTCAGCTTCAGGAAGTTGTCGACGAAACCGAGCGAGTTGTCGGGGTAGAGGAACGCCTGCCCGATGCTCTTCTTGTGCGCGTACGCCGCGATCACGGGGAGCTTCGCGAGCATGCGCACCGTGTTCAGCTCGACGTGCTCGGGGTTGTGCGGGTCCGACTCGTTCTCGTAGTAGGTCGACAGGGCCGCGGTCGCCGCCGACAGCACCGACATCGGGTGCGCGGTCGGGGGCAGCGCCGAGAAGAAGCGCTTGAGGTCCTCGTGCAGCAGCGTGTGACGGCGGATGCGCTCGTCGAAGGACGCCAGCTCGTCGGCCGTGGGCAGCTCGCCGTAGATGAGCAGCCACGCCACCTCGAGGTACGTGCTGTTCTTGGCCAGCTGCTCGATCGGATACCCGCGGTACCGCAGGATGCCCTGATCACCGTCGATGTAGGTGATGTCCGACTTCGTCGACGCCGTGTTCACGAAGCCGTAGTCGAGCGTTGTGTGCCCGGTCTGCTTCGTCAGCGACGCGATGTCGATGCTCGGGATGCCGTCGGTACCTCGCAGGACCGGGAATTCGGCGGTGGTTCCCCCCACCGAGAGGGTGGCCTTGTCCTGCTGCGTGCCCGCGTCGCTCACCGCGCCTCCTTGCGATTTCTGGTCGCCCGTGTGTTCGAGCGCGGGGGCGGAGGCACCCGCGATCTCCTCGGCCGGTGAACCCCACGGGTATGGAATCCGGGCCGGCACGCCCTCGGAGGATGGCCCGAGCGCAATGCCTTTACAGCCTAGTAGGCACGTCGGCCTACCGATGACACCGCCAAAGCTGGCTCCCATCGAATGGAGGGAACCTCCTGCGGCGTCAGGGGGTCAGGCGCTCCGCGGCCGCGGCGATGCGCTCGTCCGTCGCCGTCAGCGAGAAGCGCACGTGCTGCGGGAAGTGCGAGCCGTAGAAGTGCCCGGGCCCGGCCAGGATGCCGAGATCGGCCAGGCGCTCCATGCTGTCCCACGCGTCGCGCCCCTCGGTGGCCCACAGGTAGAGGCCGCCTTCGCTGTGGTCGATGCGGAACCCGGCGGCCTCGACCGCGGGCTTCAGGAGCGAGCGGCGCTGCGCGTAGCGCGCGCGCTGCTCCTCGACGTGCGCGTCGTCGCCGAGGGCGACGGTCATGGCCCGCTGGACCGGGGCGGGCGGGATGAGACCGAGATGCTTGCGCCCGGTCAGCAGACGCTCGACCAGCGTCGGGTCGCCGGCGAGGAACGCGGCCCGGTAGCCGGCGAGGTTCGACTGCTTGCTCAGCGAGTACACCGACAGCACGCCGGTGAGGTCGTCGCCGACGACCTGCGGGTCCAGCACGCTCGGCACCCGGGCGGCATCCCACGGCGCGTCCCAGCCCAGCTCGGCGTAGCACTCGTCGGAGGCGAGGACCGCGCCCAGCTCCCGCGCGCGCGCGACGGCGGCCGCCAGCTCGACGGCCGAGAGCACGCGCCCGTCCGGGTTGCCCGGAGAGTTGATCCAGACCAGGCGTGTATGCGCCGGCCAGGAGGCCGGGTCATCGGATGCCACCGGCTCGGCGCCGACGAGACGGGCACCGACCTCGTAGGTGGGGTAGGCCGCCCGCGGGTGCACGACGGCGTCGCCGGGGCCGAGTCCCAGCAGGAGCGGCAGGAGCGCGACGAGCTCCTTCGAGCCGACCGTGGGGAGGACGTGGGCGGCGGTCAGGCCGGGGACGCCCCGACGGCGCGCGTACCAGTCCGCGACGGCCTCGCGGAGGGCCGGGGTGCCCGCGGTCTGCGGGTAGGCGTGGGCGTCGGAGGCATCACGGAGAGCCTCGGCCACCACCTCGGGCGTGGGGTCGACCGGCGAGCCGATCGAGAGGTCGATGATCCCGGCGGGGTGTCGACGCGCACGCTCGGCGTACGGGGCGACGGCGTCCCAGGGGTAGTCGGCGAGGTCGGCGACGCCCACGGGCTCAGTGCGCCTGCGGGGGAAGCGCCGAGACGACCGGGTGGTCCTTCGCGATCACACCGACCTTGGCAGCACCACCGGGCGAGCCGATGTCGTCGAAGAACTCGACGTTGGCCTTGTAGTAGTCCGCCCACTCCTCGGGGAGGTCGTCCTCGTAGTAGATCGCCTCGACGGGGCAGACCGGCTCGCACGCACCGCAGTCGACACATTCGTCCGGGTGGATGTAGAGCGAGCGCTCGCCCTCGTAGATGCAGTCGACGGGGCACTCGTCGATGCAGGCGCGGTCCTTGACATCGACGCACGGGAGGGCGATCACGTAAGTCACCCGTCCAGTCTAGACGCGCGGGCCCGCCGGCCTCCGCGGACGCCCCGTGACCTATGATCCCCGCCCCCGCACCCCGCCTTCTCAGCGCTGAGCACTACGGGGCGGGCAGCCGGCGCTCAGTTGGCGCGAATGCACGCCGCCGGCGCCCTCGCGCGTACATCTGCGCCAACTCAGCGCAAGGGACACCAGCCGGCGCTGAGGTGGCGCGAATGCACGTCGCCGGCGCCCTCGCGCGTACATCTGCGCCACCTCAGCGCAGGGGATCGAGACGACGGCCCGTCAGCGCTCGGGCGGCGCAGGCGCGGCGCGCAGGTGCGACAGGTCGGGCCACGCGGCGACCAGCGCGACCAGCACCGGACCGATGATCGTCCAGGCCACGGCGATCCATTCGGTGTCGGGCGTGGCAGCGGCGACGATAGCGGACCCGCCGGGTCCGACCTGCGAGAAGACGAACGTCGCCGCGACGACGCCGATGCCGCCGGCCAGCGCGTTCACGCGGTCGCGGGTCAAGGTCCGCAGGGCGATCAGCAGGGCGGCGGTGCCGACGGTCGCGAGCAGCAGCCCGAGGGGGAAGAACCCGATGCGGTAGGCGTGCCCGACGGTCGCCGCGACCCCGTAGAAGAGTCCGATCACGGCGGCCATCAGCCAGCCGAGGACGCGTGACAACCCGAAACCCACCGGGTCAGTCTAGGCGCGGCTCAAGCTGCCCATCCCCAGAGTCGGAGGAGTGCGGCGGTGACCGCCGCCGCTGCGACGACGACGAGGAACGGCGCCCGCGCCCACAGCAGCACCGCGGCCACGGCGACCGCCGGCAGACGCGCGTCCACGACCACGGCCGCCCCCACGGCCAGAGCCTGCACGACGACGAGCGCCGACAGCAGCGCGACCGTCAGCAGATCCGCGATCCGCGCGGGTCGCGGCGCCTCGAGCACGCGCGCGGGAACGAGGTACCCGACGGCCTTGAGCGCGACACAGAGAATGGATGCCAGGAGCACGGCGGTCCACAGGGTCATGGCATCCCCTTCTCCTCCGCCGTCCCGACCGGGGCGACGGTAGGGCGGCGGGGATCGAACAGCCCGACGGCCACGGCGACCGCCGCGGCGGCGATGACCGGGATGCCGGGCATCAGCACCGGGGTCAGAGCGGCGGCGACGATCGCGGCCCCCGTGGCGACGGCCAGCGGCTGACGGCCGCGCAGTCGAGGCCAGACCAGGGCGAGGAAGGCGGCGGCCGCCGCCGCGTCGAGACCGTACGCCCGGGGATCGCCGAGCACGTCGCCGAGGAGTGCTCCCGCGAAGGTCGAGAGGTTCCACCCCACCCAGATGCCGATGCCGGTCACCCAGAATCCGACCCGGCGCGCACGCGACGCGCCCTGCGCGAGCGCCACGGCCACGGACTCGTCGATGGTGAACTGCGTCGCCGCCGCCCGCCGCCACGGCCCGCCCCCGAGGAGAGGCGTCATCCGCATCGCGTAAGCGGCGTTCCGGACGCCGAGCAGAGTCGCGGAGGCGATGGCCGCCGGGGCGGCGGCGACTCCCCCGGCGGCGATCACGCCGACGAACGCGAACTGCGATCCACCGGTGAACATGAGCAGGCTGAGCACGCAGGTCTGCCAGACGTCGAGACCGGATGCCACAGACAGCGCCCCGAACGAGATGCCGTACGCGCTGGTGGCCAGAGCCACTGCGAGCCCCTGTCGGGTCGCAGCCCCCTCGGCTGTTCGGGAGAACGAACGCATGCGCATCATGGTGAACGATCGAGCGTCGTTCGTCAAGTCGAACGATTGACGGGCATAATGAACGCATGACGGACCTCGGCGACCGCATCGCTTCGACCCTGCGTCGCGAGCGCGAGCGGCGAGACCTGAGCGTGTCCGAGCTCGCACGCCGCGCCGGCGTGGCGAAGGCCACCGTGTCGCAGCTCGAGAACGGCGGCGGCAATCCGAGCGTCGAGACGCTATGGGCGCTCGCCACCGCTCTGCAGATCCCCTTCGCCGACTTCGTCGACGAGGGCGTCCACTCCCCCACCCTGATCCGCGCGGGCGAGGCGTCGACGGCGGTCGCGTCCTCGGCATCCGACTACATCGCGGTCCTCCTGTCGGCCAGCCCACCGCACGCACGCCGCGACATCTACCTGCTCTCCGCCGAGCCCGGCACGCCCCGCCGGTCCGACGCGCACCCCCGAGGGACCATCGAGCACCTCGTCATGGTCTCGGGGCGGGGTCTGGCCGGTCCCGCCGACGATCCGTTCGAGCTGTCCCCCGGCGACTACCTCTCGTATGCCGGCGACGTCCCGCACGTCTTCGAGGCCCTCACCCCCGGGATGAGCGCGGTCTGCGTGGTCGAGTCCCGCTGACGGCCACCGGCGGGCCGCGCCCGTTCGCGTCACGCGACGATGCGCCCGGTCGCGTCACACGACGATGCGCCCGCTCGCGACCCACGGCGCGGGACGTCCTGCCCCGGTGACGCCGACGGCCCCGTCACGCCGAAGCGTGCGGGGCCGTCCTGGTGCGGAACGCTTACGCGTTGGCATCCTGGCGCTTGAGGCGGGAGGCGGCGCGCCCGCGCTCGGTCGCGTCGAGCACGACCTTGCGGATGCGGACCTTCTCGGGCGTGACCTCGACGCATTCGTCGTCGCGGGCGAACTCGAGCGACTCCTCGAGGGTGAGCACGCGCGGGGGCGTCATCGACTCGAAGGAGTCGGAGGTCGACGAACGCATGTTCGTGAGCTTCTTCTCCTTGGTGATGTTCACGTCCATGTCGTCGGCGCGCGAGTTCTCGCCGATGACCATGCCCTCGTAGACCTCTTCGGTCGGCTGCACGAAGAAGCTCATGCGCTCCTGCAGGGCGATCATGGCGAACGGCGTGACGACACCCATGCGGTCGGCGACGATCGAGCCGTTCTGACGCGTGGTGATCGAGCCCGCCCAGTCGTCGTAGCCGTGCGAGATGGCGTTGGCGATGCCGGTGCCGCGCGTGATCGTGAGGAACTCGCTGCGGAATCCGATGAGGCCGCGCGACGGGACGACGAACTCCATGCGCACCCAGCCGGTGCCGTGGTTGGTCATGTTGTCCATGCGGCCCTTGCGGGCGGCCATGAGCTGGGTGATCGCGCCGAGGTGCTCCTCGGGGGCGTCGATGGTCAGGTGCTCGAACGGCTCCTTGAGCTTGCCGTCCTCACCGCGCTTGGTGACCACCTGGGGCTTGCCGACGGTGAGCTCGAAGCCCTCGCGGCGCATGTTCTCGACGAGGATGGCCAGCGCGAGCTCGCCGCGCCCCTGGACCTCCCACGCGTCGGGACGGCCGATGTCGACGACCTTGAGCGAGACGTTGCCGATGAGCTCGCGGTCGAGGCGGTCCTTGACCATGCGGGCGGTGAGCTTGTGGCCCTTGACCTTGCCCATGAGGGGCGAGGTGTTGGTGCCGATCGTCATCGAGATCGCCGGGTCGTCGACGGTGATCGCCTTGAGCGGCCGGACGTCCTCGGGGTCGGCGATGGTCTCGCCGATGGTGATGTCGGGGAAGCCCGCGATGGCGACGATGTCGCCGGGGCCGGCGTCCTCGGCCGGGAAGCGCTCGAGCGCGCGGGTCTTCAGCAGCTCGGTGATACGTGCGTTGCTCGTGGTGCCGTCGGAACGCACCCAGGCCACCGTCTGCCCCTTCTTGAGCGTGCCGTTGAAGACGCGCAGCAGGGCGAGACGGCCCAGGAACGGGCTCGAGTCGAGGTTGGTGACCCACGCCTGCAGCGGCGCCTCGTCGTCGTAGGAGGGGGCCGGCACGTGCTCGAGGATCGCGGCGAACAGCGGCTCGAGGTCGTCGTTGTCGGGCAGGGCGCCGTTGGCGGGACGGGTGAGGGATGCCGCACCCGCACGGCCGGAGGCGTAGACGACCGGCACGTCGAGCAGCGCGTCGACGTCGAGGTCGGGCACGTCGTCGACGAGGTCGGACGCGAGACCGAGCAGCAGGTCGTGCGCCTCTTCCTCGACCTCGGCGATGCGCGCGTCGGGACGGTCGGTCTTGTTGACGAGGAGGATGACGGGGAGCTTGGCCTCGAGCGCCTTGCGGAGCACGAAGCGGGTCTGCGGCAGCGGGCCCTCGGACGCGTCCACGAGCAGGACGACGCCGTCCACCATCGACAGACCGCGCTCGACCTCGCCGCCGAAGTCGGCGTGGCCCGGGGTGTCGATGACGTTGATCGTCACGGGCACCTCGGTGTGGATGCCGTTGTAGGTGATCGCCGTGTTCTTGGCGAGGATCGTGATGCCCTTCTCGCGCTCGAGGTCGTTCGAGTCCATCGCGCGCTCCTCGACGTGCGCGTGGTCGCCGAACGAGCCGGTCTGGCGGAGCATGGCGTCGACGAGCGTCGTCTTGCCGTGGTCGACGTGCGCGACGATCGCGACGTTTCGGAGGTCAGGACGGAGGGCGTGCGCCATGGAGGGTCTCCAGGAAGTTTTGGGTGACGCCCGGAAATCGGGCCCTGCCAGTCTACCGGCCCGCGGCGACACTCCCGGCAGGGGACGACGAAGGGCGGGAACCCCACAGGATCCCGCCCTTCGTCCGGACGTCGGTCAGCGCGTCGCGTCGCCCTCGAGGAGCTGGTGGCGCAGCTCGCGGCGGGCCGCCTGCACCTCCACGTCGGGCACCGGGATCGCGGCGATGAGGCGCTGCGTGTACGGCTCCTTCGGCGCGCGGAGGATCTCGTCGCGGGTGCCCTGCTCGGCGATCTTGCCGCGGTTGAGCACGACGATGCGGTCGGCCATCGCGTCGACGACGGCGAGGTCGTGGCTGATGAACAGGCAGGCGAAGCGGTGCTCCTTCTGCAGCTCGCTCAGCAGCTCCAGCACGCGGGCCTGCACGGACACGTCGAGCGCGCTCGTCGGCTCGTCCGCGACGAGCAGCCGGGGCTGCAGCGAGAGAGCCCGCGCGATGCCGACGCGCTGCTTCTGACCGCCCGACAACTCGTGCGGGTACCGGTTGCGGTAGCTGCGCGGCAGGCGCACCTCGTCGAGGAGCTTCTCCACCCGCGCGTCCAGCGCCGCCCCCTTGGCCTCGCCGGCCAGGAGCAGCGGCTCGCCGATGGACTCGCCGATCGGCAGACGCGGGTTGAGCGAGGACGACGGGTCCTGGAAGACGATGCCGACGCGGCGACGCAGCGACTTGATGAGCTTGCGCGACCCGCTCGAGATGTCCACGCCGTCGACCACGAGGCGGCCGTCGGCGATCGGCTGCAGACCGATCGCGGCGCGGCCGATGGTCGACTTGCCCGATCCGGACTCGCCGACGAGGCCGACGATCTCGCCCTCCGCGATGCCGAGCGTCACGTCGTCCACGGCACGGAAGGCCGCGACGCGCCCCTTCTTTCCGTACTCGATCGACACGTTGTCCAGTTGCAGGACCGGGTGCGCGATCTCGGGCGCGGCCGCGGCGAGGGCGATCGCCTCGGTGCGGGCCGGGCCCTCGGCGACGGCCGTGGCCAGCGCCTCGACGACGTCGACGGTGCTCTCGCCCTCGAGGGTCTCCCCCAGGCGCGGCACCGAGGCCAGCAACTCCTTGGTGTACGGGTCCTTCGGCGCACCGAGCACCTGAGCCGCGGGTCCCTGCTCGACGATGTCGCCGGACTTCATCACGACGATCCAGTCCGCGAGGTCGGCGACCACGCCCATGTCGTGCGTGATGAGGAGGACGGCGGAGTCCAGGCGGTCGCGGAGGTCGCGGATGAGGTCGAGGATCTCCGCCTGCACCGTCACGTCGAGCGCGGTCGTCGGTTCGTCGGCGATGAGCAGCGCGGGCTCCAGGCTGATGGACTGCGCGATCATGGCGCGCTGGCGCTGACCGCCCGACAGCTGGTGCGGGTAGGAGGCGAACGCCTTCGCCGGGTCGGGCAGGCCGACCATGTCGAGCAGCTCCAGCGCGCGGGCCTTCGCCTGCGTCGGCGCGATCGGGGTGTGCGCGCGCAGCGCCTCGATGATCTGCGAGCCCACCGTGAGGACCGGGTTCAGGGCCGTCATCGGCTCCTGGAAGATCGCGGCGACCTCCGGTCCGCGCAGCTGCCGCATCTGCGACGTCGACAGACCGGTCACCTCGCGGCCGTTCACCTTGATGCTGCCCGTGACGCGGCTGTTCCGCGGCAGCAGGTCGAGCACGGCCATCGAGCTGACGCTCTTACCCGAGCCCGACTCTCCGACGACCGCGACGACCTGACCGCGCGCGATCGAGTACGTCAGGTGCTTGGCGGCGGGAACCCAGACGTCGTCGACCGCGAAGTCGACGCTGAGGTCGGTCATCTCCAGGGCCGGGATAGCGGCCTTCTCGGTCGTGCTCATGAGAATGTCCTCTCGGTCCCGCGCAGCGGGAGTGAGTGATCGGGGAATGAAAGAATCGGGGGATGCCACGCCAGACGTTCCGTTCGACGTTCACCCGTGTCCTGTGCGGCATCGTCTGGGCGATCATCGCCGTCGTGGCGATCGGCCTGCTCGTGACGCCCGGAGCGACCGACGCACCGGCCCTGGTGGTCGTGGGAGCCCTCGGCGCGGCCGCCCTGGTCACCGGCATCCTGTGGTCGCCGTCCGTCACGGTCGACGACGAGGCGGTGCAGGTCGACAACATCGTGCTGCGCTACCGCGTGCCGTGGGCCGCGCTCATCCACGTGGACACGCGCTACGCCCTGCAGCTGCACACCCCGGGCCGCCGCATCAGCGCCACCGCCGCACCGGCGCCCGGAGCCACCGGCTCGCTTCGCGCCGCCCGCGCGCACCGCCGCAGCGAGGACCCGTCCGCCGCGCAGCTGCGTCCGGGCGAGCTGCCGGGCACCGACTCCGGCCGCGCGGCCGAGCTGGTGCGCGCGCGCTGGTACGCGCTCCGCGACGCGGGTCGCGTCGAGGCGGGCATCGCCGAGACCGTCCGCGTGGAGCCCGCCGTCCGCGTCGACAACCTGCTGCTGCTGGTCGCCGGCGCGGCGGGTCTCGTCGCGGCGGTGGTCCTGGGCTAGGCCCCGCGGGAGGGCGACCGTCATGACGACGGGGTCTCCGGGTGCACGCGCGCCTGCGTGCTGGCGGGAGCGGTGACCGACGGGCCGGCCTGCTCCTTCGTGCGACGCAGCGAGAAGCGCTTCTGACGCGGGTCGAACGCGTCGCGGAGGCCGTCGCCGACGAAGTTGACGAGCACGGCGAGCAGGACGATGAAGACCGCCGGCCACCAGAACAGCCACGGACGCGTCGAGAACGCCGACTGGTTGTCCGAGATGATCAGGCCGAGCGAGACGTCCGGCGGACGCACACCGAGCTGCAGGTAGCTCAACGCCGTCTCCAGCAGGATGGCCGAGGCCGCGAGCAGAGTCGCTGCGACGATCACCACGCCGATGGCGTTGGGCAGGATGTGCTTGAAGATGATGCGGGCGTCGCTCGCCCCGGCCACGCGCGCGGCCTCGACGAACTCGCGCTCGCGCAGCGACAGGAACTCCGCCCGCACGAGGCGCGCGATCGTCGTCCAGGACACCATCGCCAGGAAGAACGCCAGCGGGATGACGCCGAGGCCACCCGTCGCGCGACCGACGACGGCACCGATGACGATGATCGGGATGACGATGAAGACGTCGGTGATGCGCATGAGCACCGCGTCCACCCAGCCGCGGTAGTACCCCGCGAGGGCGCCGATGATCGTGCCGACCGCGGTCCCCGTGATGCTGATGATGAGCATCACGAGGATCGAGTTCTGGATGCCGCGCATCGTCATCGCGAAATAGTCGATGCCGATGCGGTCCTGACCGAACGGGTGGTCGCCGAGCGAGAAGGGGAACACCGAGAGGGTCGGCGCACCGCCGTTGTTCTGCGCGTTCAGCGTCGTGTAGTCGTACTTCCACCATCCGGGCACCGGTCCGAAGCCGATCGCCGAGATCGAGAAGACGGCCAGCAGGAGGAACAGGATGCCGGACACGACGGCGACCTTGTTCGCGAGGAACCGGCGCAGGACGAGCCGTCCCTGGCTCACTCCGACCGTGTTCCGCTCGTCGGCGGGAGCCGGCGCGTCCACGTGCGCGGGCTCGGGAAGCATCTGGGTCATCGGGAGACCTCCGGGAATCGGACGGCGGCGATCATGCGACCACTCGCACGCGGGGGTCGAGCGCCGCGTAGGCGAGATCGGCCAGGAAGTTGAAGACGATGGCGGTGACCGCGATGACGAGGAAGTACCCCATCACCGGGTTCACGTCGACGCGCTGGATGGATGCCACGAACAGCTGCCCCATCCCGGGGATGGCGAAGACCTGCTCGGTGATGACCGCACCACCGAGGATCGCGCCCACGTCCGTCGCCACGAGCGTGACGATGGGGATGAGCATGTTGCGCAGACCGTGGCGCATGATGACGGTCCGCTCCGGCAGACCCTTCGCACGCGCCGTCCGGATGTAGTCCTGGTTCAGCACCTCGAGCATCCCGGCACGGGCGTACCGCGTGTACCCGGCGAACGAGATGAGCAGCAGCGAGATGGTCGGCAGCAGCAGGTGGGTGAAGGTGTCGATCCCGCTGATCCACATGTCGCCGGAGAACCCGGGGGTGGCGGCACCGACCGTGGCGATCGGGCGCCCGTTGATGCGGGGGCTGCCGACGTAGGCGGGCCAGGACTGCATGTAGCGGTCGAGGATGACCAGGCCAAACGAGAAGAACGCCACGATCGCGCCGATGCGGGCGGTCATGCCGCGGTCGGGGGCGCCGAGCACGAAGCCGGTCACGAGGCCGATCGCCACCGCGGCGACGAAGAGGATGATGACCGTGGCCACCGTCGAGATGTCGAACAGCCCCTGCAGAGCGAAGTACGCGATGTAGGCGATCGCACCGTTGATCGCGGCGACGATGAGGGCGCGGCGGTTGGCGAGGCCCGAGATGAGGGCCGTCGTGATGACGACCACGCCCGCGATGAGCAGCAGCAGGCCGACGGGGCCGAAGCCGGGGTTGCGGAACCAGTCGGTGACGTTGAAGTACACGAGCAGGGCGACCGTGGCGGCGGCGGCGACACCGGCGACGATCAGCCGGCGGCGCGTGTCCCCGCCGATCATGGCCTGCCACACGACGGCCGCGATCACCGCGAGGAGCGCGATGAGCCAGACCGGGATGGCGGTGGCCGACTGCAGGAAGTTGTTGAACCCGAGCGCCAGGAACTCCTTCAGGAGCACCGCGACGAGGAACGACGGCAGGGAGAAGAGGAAGAAGCTCAGCAGGGTGATGCCGAAGTCGAAGCCGCTGTACTGGCGTAGCGCCGACACGACGCCGACGACGATGCCCAGCACGATGGCGAGGACGAAGGACGCGGTGACCAGCTGCAGCGTCGAGACGACGGCGGTCGGGAGGATCTCCAGGACCGGCGCGTTGCTGATGGTCAGTCCGAGGTCGCAGCTCCCGGCGAAGGGGATGAGGCAGCTGGCCGCTCCGCCGAGCCACAGGAAGTACCGCAGCGGCGGGGGCACGTCCAGATCCAGGGCCGCGACGCGGGCGGCGATGAGCTGGTCACGGTTGGCAGCGGTGCTCTCGCGCAGGTCCATGAGGGGGTCGCCGGAGTTGGCGGCCAGCACGTACATGATGAACGACGCTGCGAGCAGGACCAGGATCGAGACGGCGATGCGCCTGAGGATGAATCCGACCATCGCGATGGGACTTCTTTCGATCGGGTAGGCGACGCTCGGGGGAAGCGCCTTGGAAAGGATAGTCGCGTACGCGCAGGAAAGGTCGCCTCGCGCACACGAGGTGAGGCGCCGGAGCCGAGCTCCGGCGCCTCACGAGGGACTATGCGGGGGTTATCAGCCCGCCAGCGTCCACTCCTGTGCGTTCCACACGATGCCCGTCTGGCCACCGAAGTAGGTGACACCGGTCACGGAACCGTTGTCGGCGAACAGACCCGGCGACTGGAACAGCGGCAGGCCGTAGAAGTCCTGCGCCGTCGCGGCGTCGATCTGCACCTTGAGGTCGGCCAGCTCGTCGGCGTCGACCGTCACCTGGCTCTGGTCGACGAGCGCGTCGACCTCGGCGTTGCTGTAGTTGTTGTAGTTTCCGCCACCGCCGGTCTTGAAGATCTGCGGGAGAGCGGCGTTACCGGCGCCCGGCGAGACCCATCCGAAGATGGACGCGTCGTAGCTGCCGCTGCCGAGGAGCGAGCTCCAGTCCGGCGAGCCGGCGTCCTCGATCACGAAGCCCGCCTGCTGGGCCGACTGCTGGATGGCGCGGAAGCTGTCGACACGGTTCGGGTTGTTCGTGTTGTAGAGGATGCGCACCGTCGGGGTGGCACCGGCGAGCAGCGCACGCGCGCCCTCGATGTCGGGCTCCGTGTACTGGTCGTAGCCGCTCGCCTCGACGGCGGTGGTGTACTGGTCGCCGTCCGTCGGCAGGAAGATCTGCGAGTTCAGGACCTCGGCCTCGGGGTTCACCGGGGTGACGATGGACTCGAGGATCTGCTGACGCGGGATCGTCTTGAGGAAGGCCTCGCGGACGTTGGCGTCGGCGAAGACACCGCCGAAGCTCAGGTCGACGTGGTCGTACGCGAGCTGGTCGCCGGAGTGCACGGTGGCGTTGGCGTTCTCGAGCGCGGTGAGCGTGTCGGCGGAGGCCTGCGGCTGGATGGCCTGCACCTCGCCGTTCTGGAGGGCCGTGACCTGCGCGTTCGAGTCGCCGATGAAGCGGATGATCAGCTGGTCGTAGGCGGGCGACATGTCACCCGTGTACTCGGGGTTCTTGCCGAGCGTGATGCTCTGCTCCGCGGTGAAGTCCGTCACGATGAACGGACCGCTCGCGACGAGGAGGCTCTCGTCGGTCGGCATCGACGTGACGTCGTAGCCGGTGTTCCAGAAGTCCGCCGCGGCCTTGAGCGTCGCGTTGGTCTCGACGGGGGCCTCGGGGTTGCCCTCGGGGAGGGTGTTCAGCAGCTCGATGAAGTCGGCCTCCGAGACGCCCGCCTTCTCGGCGAGGACGTGGGCCGGCTTGCCGATCGGGTTGAACAGCTCGTAGTCCACGTAGGGCGTGCCGTAGGTGATCGTCATCGACATGTTGTCGTCGCCGATCTCCGGGAACGAGGTGGTGTCGAGACCGGCGGTGCTGCCGGCGAGGCTGAAGTACTGCGTGCCGCCGTTGGTCACGTCGCCCGTGCTGGCGTCGAGGACCGCGTCGTCGTAGTAGCCCGAGGAGATGGCCCAGTTGACGAGCATGTCATCCGCGTTGATGGGCTCGCCGTCGGACCAGGTGAGGCCCTCGTTCAGGGTGTACTTCACCGTGAGCGGGTCCTCGGAGACCGTCTCGTAGGTGCCGAAGTCGGTGTTGGGGAGAACGCTGAAGTCGCTGTCCAGGCGCAGGAAGCCGCCGAGGCCGAGGCCGCCGCTGACACCGGTCAGGTAGCCGACCATGCCGTTGGTGTCGAGGTTCGCCTCGGGGGTGTCGCCGTTGAACGAGGTGAAGGCGTTCGTCGTCGCGATGGTGATCGTGCCACCCTCGCTCGAGCCGGAGTCGCCACCGTTGCTGTCTTGGGTGGTCGTGCAGCCGGCGAGGGCGAGGGCCGCGATCGCGACTCCTGCTCCCGCCGTCAGTGCGCGGTTGCGCCGCGTGAATTCGGACACGTGTCCTCCTGGTGAGGTGCGGGTTTCGGCCGCGCTCGCCCGAGGGAAAGGGCGGCCGGGGATAGGGAAACGATAAGTAAACGATTCGCGATGGTCAAAACTTCGGCGGCAACCGTTACACACCTTTAACCTGTGGCCGGATGTGCAGAGCAAAGTGCGCAGACCGGCCTTCTCGGCGGAATTCGAGATCTTTTCGAACACCCGCTATGGACGGGCCATGTTCTGCCGGATGCCGGGACCGGCCGCGGCCGGGGCGGTGTTGAATCGCAGGTGTGAAGTGGCATCCCTCCGTCGACGCTCCCACCGGACCGTTCCCGCCGGCCCTCGCCCCCGGTGACCGCGCCCAACGGGGACTCGGGTGGGAGATCGCGCTCGTCCTGCTCGTGAGCGTCGGGCAGTCCGCGATCTATTCGATGGTGTCGTTCCTGCGGGCGTCGTTGCGGGCGCCGATCTCGCAGCAGCAGGCGCAGCTGAACCCGTCGCGCGCGGCGGAGCCCGTCTGGGACGCCGTCTACCAGTTCCTCGACATCTTCTTCTCTCTCGCCCTGGTCGCCCTCGTCGTCTACCTGCTGTGGGAGCCGACGGGGAACGCCCTCCGCCGCATCGGGCTGGACTTCCGCGGCTTCGGCGTCGACGTGCTCCGCGGTCTGCTCCTGGTGGCGGTCATCGGGGCGCCGGGCATCGGCGTCTACGCGATCGGCCGCTCCATCGGGCAGAGCATCGCGGTCGTCCCGGCGCCGCTCGACTCCTCGTGGTGGGTGATCGCGCTCCTGGTCCTCGCCGCCCTGCGCGCCGGCCTCACCGAGGAGGTCATCTTCCTCGGCTACCTCTTCGACCGGCTGCGACGGCTCGGGTGGTCGTGGACGTGGGTGATCGTGTCGACCGCGCTCCTGCGCGGGAGCTACCACCTCTACCAGGGCTGGCCCTCGGCCCTCGGGAACGTCGTCATGGGCCTCGTGTTCGGCTGGTGCTACAAACGGTGGGGCCGCGTGATGCCCTTGGTCGTCGCGCACACCGTCATCGACATCGTCGCCTTCGTCGGCTACCCGCTCGCGGCCGCCTGGTGGCCCGCGATCTTCGCCCCGCCTGCGTCGTGACCGGCGCGGTCGACGGGATTCAGGATGCCGCGGGCGTCCAGTCCCAGAACGCCGGCGGGACGCCGTCCGGCTCGGACGTGTAGGTCACTCCCCCGACGCCGTCCTTCACGGCGACCGCTCCGGTCCGCTCCAGCAGCGGGACCCCCGCGAAGGTGCCGAAGAGGGCGCGGTCGATCTGCTTGGCCTGCTCCAGCACCCCCACGGGGTCGGTCTCGACGCGCAGGCGTGCGAAGGCGGCGACGGCGTCCGCCGGGTCCACCCCTCGGGCCAGTCGATCCCGCGCCGACCGGTAGAGGCTCTCGTCCTCCCCCACCCAGGTGAGCGAGGCGTCGGGGATCTCGCCGGCGGCGGGACCGCGGACGGTGATGCCGGCGCGCGACGCCATGGTCGTGATCTGCGCGAACACCGCCGCCGACACCGGGTCGTCGGAGTCGTGGGCGATGCGCACCGTCGCGGGCTCGCCGTCCAGGGCGGCCTGCGCGCCGTCGACGTCGGCGCCCGTGCCGGGCGCCCCGTTGCCGGAGACGAGGTCCGTGTACAGCTCCCCCGTCGCGGGCGAGCTGAGGAACGACTGCAGCGGCTGCGCATCGGGTCGGGCCGGGCGGATGACGTCGTCGACGAGCGCCTGCCGGTCGATGGCCAGCGAGACCGCCTCGCGGAGCGACGGCAGGGTGCCCGGAGTGAAGCGGAGCTGCAACGCCTGCGTCGTGGGGCCGGCGAGCACCTGCACGCCGGCCTGCTCGAGTGTGGCGATCTCGGAAGCGTCCACGTCCCCCAGGTTGGCGAGGTCGACCTGCCCGCTCTCGACGGCGTCGAGCTGCGCCGCGCGGTCCGGATAGAAGCGGACGATCAGCTCGCTGACCTCGGGCTCGTGCTCGCCCTCGTAGTCATCGCGGCGCTCCAGCGTGAGCTGCTCCGGGGTGACGGCGGCGACCGTCCATGGACCGGCCGCGACCGCTGCCGTGGGATCGGCCGCCTCGCCCTCGGGCACGTCGAAGCCCGTGTTCCAGGCCGCCGCGGCGGCGGCGAGCACGGGATTGGGGGTGGTGGGGGCCGCGGGGTTCCCCGGAGGTGCGGTGCGGATGGCCGTCATGAGGTCGCTCACCGACACGCCGGCGCGCTCGGCCACGACGTGGACCGGGCGGTCGAGAAGCCACTGGCGGTTCCAATCGGCGAAGGGCTCGTCGTAGCGCAGCGTGAGCGTGTCGCTCGTGCGATCGACGGAGGGACGCGCGGTCCGGCCGATGTCGTCGAGCTGCGCCGCGGTGTCGAAGTAGCGGGTGCCGGACACGACGTTCCCCGCGTCATCGTAGGTCGCGTCGTCGAACCAGTGCGACGTGACCGCCCAGCCGAAGAGGAGGTCGTCGACCGAGACGGGGGTGCCGTCGGACCACGTGCGGTCGGGGAAGATCTCGTACGTCACCGTCAGCGGGTCGTTCTCGACGCGGGTGATGCGGCCGAGCCCCTTGTTGGGCACGACCTGGAGGTCGCCGTCGAGGGATCCGAGCCGCTCGTCCATGAGTGCGGACACGGCGCGGTTCGCGGCCGTGTCGCCGGTCGCCGTCGCCGCGTTGAAGCTGGTCAGCTCGCCGACGACCCCGATGCTCACGCGCGTGGGTGCGGCGGGTTCCTCCCGCGCCGCCTGTTCCGGCGGGGTACACCCGGTGAGGGCGACCGCCGCGGCGATCAGCACGGCGGTCAGGCGCAGGCGGCCGGTCGTGTCGAGTTTCTGCCCGTGGTGCACGTCGGCACCCTATCGTCCGCCGCTATGCCGCCCGCTGTGAGGCGGGCGGCAGGAGCCGGCCGGCGAGAAACGCTCTCCGCCCCGAGAAACGCCGGGTGTGCGCGTTTCTCGGTGCAGAGAGCGTTTATCGAGGGGATGCCGCGCGGCACCTCACCCGTCGGAGCGGAGGTGCCGCGCGGCGTCGCACTACCGGCGGTCAGGCGAACGCCTCGGGCGGCGGGCAGGAGCAGACGAGGTTCCGGTCGCCGTACGCCTGGTCGATGCGGCGCACCGGCGGCCAGTACTTGCCGCGCACGAGCGAGCGCACCGGGTACACAGCGGTCTCGCGCGAGTAGGGGTGGTCCCACTCGCCCACCACGACCGTCTCGGCCGTGTGCGGAGCGTTCACCAGCGGGTTGTCGTCCGCCGGCCACTCCCCCGCCGCGACCGCGAGGGCCTCCTGCTTGATGGCGATCATGGCATCCACGAACCGGTCCAGCTCGGCGAGGTCCTCGCTCTCCGTCGGCTCGACCATCAGGGTGCCGGCCACGGGGAACGACATGGTCGGCGCGTGGAAGCCGTAGTCGATGAGGCGCTTGGCGACGTCGTCGACGGTGACACCGGTCTGCTCCTTGAGCGGACGCAGGTCGAGGATGCACTCGTGCGCGACGAGCCCGCCCTCGCCGGCGTAGAGCACCGGGTAGTGCTCGCGCAGACGCACCGCGATGTAGTTGGCCGACAGCACCGCGGCGGCGGTCGCCTGCCGCAGGCCCTCGGCGCCCATCATGCGGACGTACGCCCATGAGATGGGGAGGATCCCCGCGGAGCCGTACGGCGCGGCCGACACCGGGCCGCCGTCGAACACCCCGCCCGCGTGCGCGGCGCGCTGCGAGAACGGGTGCGACGGAAGGAACGGCGCGAGGTGCGCCTTCGCCGCGACCGGACCGACGCCCGGGCCGCCGCCGCCGTGCGGGATGGCGAACGTCTTGTGCAGGTTGAGGTGCGAGACGTCGCCGCCCAGGTCGCCGAAGCGGGCGAAGCCGAGCAGGGCGTTGAGGTTGGCGCCGTCGACGTAGACCTGCCCGCCGGCGTCGTGCACGGCCCGCGTGATGTCGAGGACGTCGTGCTCGTACACGCCGTGGGTCGAGGGGTAGGTGATCATCAGCGCCGACAGTGCCTCGGCATGCTGCGCGATTTTCGCGCGCAGGTCGTCGAGGTCCACGTTGCCGGCCTCGTCGCACGCGACGACGACGACCCTCATGCCGGCGAGGATCGCCGAGGCCGCGTTCGTGCCGTGCGCCGATGACGGGATGAGGCAGACGGTGCGGTCCTCGTCGCCGCGGGACAGGTGGTAGCCGCGGATCGCGAGGAGGCCGGCCAGCTCACCCTGTGAGCCGGCGTTCGGCTGCAGCGACACCGCGTCGTACCCGGTGACCTCGGCGAGCCAGCGCTCGAGCTGGTCGATCATCTCGAGGTAGCCGTGCACGTCCGCCTCGGGGGCGAACGGGTGCACCCGCGAGAACTCCGGCCACGACACCGCGGCCATCTCCGTCGCCGCGTTCAGCTTCATCGTGCAGGAGCCGAGCGGGATCATGCCGCGGTCGAGCGCGTAGTCGCGGTCGGCGAGCGACTTGAGGTAGCGCATCATCGACGTCTCGCTGCGATGCGTGTGGAAGACCGGGTGCGTCAGGAACTCCTCGACGCGGTGCAGCGCCTCGTCGACGCCGCGCAGCGCGATCGCGCCGTCGAGGTCGACGACGCCGGACGGCAGCCCGAACGCGCCGAGCACCTGCGCGACGTCGGCCGGTGTGGTGGTCTCGTCCACCGACACCCCCACGGTGTCGTCGTCGACCCGGAGCAGCTGGATGCCGGCATCCCGAGCCCGTCCGACGACCTCCTGCGCACGCCCGGGGACGCGAGCGCGCACGGTGTCGAAGAACGCGTCGTCGACGAGGTCGACGCCGGCGGAGCGCAGACCGGATGCCAGGGCGTCCGCGGTCCGCGCGACGCGGGAGGCGATCGCGGTCAGCCCCTGCGGGCCGTGGTACACCGCGTACATCGCCGCCATGACGGCGAGGAGCACCTGCGCGGTGCAGATGTTGGACGTCGCCTTCTCGCGTCGGATGTGCTGTTCGCGCGTCTGCAGTGACAGGCGGTAGGCCGGGTGCCCGGCGGCATCCTGAGACACGCCGACCAGGCGCCCGGGGAGCTGGCGCTCGAGACCGGCGCGCACCGCCATGTATCCGGCGTGCGGTCCGCCGAAGCCGAGCGGGACGCCGAAGCGCTGCGTCGTCCCCACGGCGATGTCGGCGCCGAGGGAGCCGGGCGAGCGCAGCAGGGTGAGCGCGAGCAGGTCGGCCGCGGCCACGACGAGCCCGCCCGCGGCGTGGACGGCCTCGGCGACGGTCGAGAAGTCCCACACGCGGCCGGTGGCGCCGGGGTACTGGACGAACGCGCCGAACGCCGAGTGGAGGTCGCCGCTGAACGACGTCTCCTCGATGCGGATGCCGACGGCCGCCGCGCGGTGATGCAGCAGGGCCTTGGTCTGCGGGAGGGCATCGACGTCGACGAGGAAGACGTCGGTCTTCGCCTTCGACGCGCGTCGGGCCACGAGCATGCCCTCGACGACGGCGGTGGACTCGTCGAGCATCGAGGCGTTCGCCGTGGCGAGGCCCGTCAGGTCGGTGACCATCGTCTGGAAGTTGATGAGCGCCTCGAGACGTCCCTGCGAGATCTCCGGCTGGTAGGGCGTGTACGCGGTGTACCAGGAGGGGTTCTCGAGCACGTTCCGCGCGATCACCGACGGGGTGAGGGTGTCGTAGTAGCCGAGGCCGATCATCGGCCGGGCGCTCCGGTTGGCGGTCGCGAGCGCGCGCAGCTCGGCCAGAGCCTCGGCCTCCGTGGCGGCCGGGGGCAG
The DNA here is from genome assembly GCF_049384025.1 of Microbacterium sp. HMH0099. Classification (NCBI taxonomy): domain Bacteria; kingdom Bacillati; phylum Actinomycetota; class Actinomycetes; order Micrococcales; family Microbacteriaceae; genus Microbacterium; species Microbacterium sp. HMH0099. The sequence goes on from NZ_JBMRJR010000002.1 coordinate 235,641, forward strand.
CGAGCTCGTCGCGCGGGGCTGAACGTGGATGGATGCCGGCACGGCGGTCTCGACAAGCGCCTCGACGCTGTCGTAGCCGACGACCTCGAGCATGCGGGCCTGCGCGTCCGCGTCGATGCCGATGTGACGGTCGACGAAGACGGCGGGCGTTCCCGCGGCGGTGCGCGGAGGGAGAAGGGTGCTCATGCGGTGAGCTCCTCGTAGGCGGCGCGGTCGAGCAGGCCGTCGGGCAGCCCGCCGTCGATGCGGATCTTGACGAGCCAGCCGCCGCCGAACGGGTCGGCGTTCACGAGCGACGGGTCGTTCACCACGGCGTCGTTGACCTCGACGACGGTGCCGTCGAGGGGCGCGTAGAGCTCGCCGACCGACTTGGTCGACTCGATCTCGCCGCACACGTCGCCGGAGGCGACCGCTGCGTCGGCGGAGGGCAGGTCGACGAAGACGACGTCGCCGAGCTTCTCTGCGGCGAAGTCGGTGATGCCGACCGTCGCGATGTCGCCGTCGAGGGAGATCCACTCGTGCTCGGAGGTGTAGCTGAGGGCGGTGAGGTCGGTCATTCGTTTCTCCGGTAGAAGGGCAGGGCGGTGACGGTGGCGGGGATGCGGGTCCCGCGCACGTCGATGGTCAGTTCGGTTCCGGGCGCGGCGGACGTCGGGGTGACGAACGCCATGGCGACGGGGTGTCCGAGGGTGGGGCTGAGGGCTCCGCTGGTGATCTCGCCGACGGCGGTGTCGCCCTGGAGGACGGTGTAGCCGGCGCGGCCGGCGCGGCGTCCCTCCGAGACGAGCCCGACCAGGACGGGAGCGTCCGCGGGACCGGACGACAGGCCGTCCTTGCCGACGAAGACCGGCTTGTCGGATGCCGCGACGCGACCGAGTCCGGCCTGCGCGGGCGTGATGTCGCGGGACAGCTCGTGTCCGTAGAGCGGCATCCCGGCCTCGAGGCGGAGGGTGTCGCGCGCCGCGAGGCCGCACGGCACGAGTCCCGCGTCCCCGCCGGCGGCGAGCACGGCGTCCCACAGCGCACCAGCCTGGGCCACGGGGATGAGGAGCTCGTAGCCGTCCTCCCCGGTGTAACCGGTCCGGGCGACGAAGAGCGGAGCGCCGTCGAACGTCCCGTCGGTCCAGGCGTAGTAACCCAGGTCGTCGAGGGCGGTCCCGGTGATCTCGACCTTCGGGGTGGAGCTCAGGATGCCACGCGCCTCCGGTCCCTGCAGGGCGATGAGCGCGAACTGGTCGGTGACGTCCTCGACGACGGGCAGGTCCGCGCCCGAGACGAGGGCGAAGTCGCGTCCGTCCGCGCGCTCCGCCAGGAAGGCGCGGGCGGTCGGCCAGGTCTGCGCGACGCGGTCGAACGCCGCGTTGACGGCATCCCGGTTGCCGGCGTTGGCGATGACGAGGAAGTTCTCGGGGCCGGTGCGGTAGACGATGACGTCGTCCACGATGCCGCCGCTGTCCGCGAGGACGAGCGAGTACTTCGCCTTCCCGATCTTCATCGTGGAGATGCGGCCGGCGAGCACGTAGTCGAGGAAGCCGGGTGCGGCCTCGCCGTGGACGAGCAGCTCGGCCATGTGGGAGATGTCGAACAGGCCCGCGGCGCGGCGCACGGCGTGATGCTCGGCGAGGTCGGAGGTGTAGCGCACGGGCATGTTCCAGCCGCCGAAGTCGGTGAACGAGGCGCCGAGGGCCTCGTGCCGGTCGTGCAGCGGCGAGGTGCGCGGTGGAGCGGGGGTGTCGGTCATGAGTTCTGCCGTTCGCGATGACGGTCAGACGCCGGGCGGCGTCTGAGTGAACTCCCCCTCTGTCATGGGCCTGAGAGTTTCACCGCGCGGAACGCGCGGCTTTCACCGTCGGCGGACCCGGGAAGGTGCATCCGGGTCTCTTTCCAGAGTGGCCCGATCGACGCGGTACGCGTACCTGAGAGATTGGCGGGGAGGCTTGCTCCTTCGGTGCCCGGCTGCGTTCGCCGGAGCTCTCCCGCATCGATCATGGGGCCGTGTGGACTTGTGCGGCTCAGCCTACTGGCTGTCGCCGCTGCTCACAGCCCCGCCCCGCGGTCAATACGGGCTCCCCGGCCAGATGTCGTGGGGCAGGCAGAAGCATGCGGAGAAGGAGTTGACCGAAAGCTCTGCTCGGACGCGGTCGTAGCGGACGATCCACAGCGTGCCATCGTCGCTCCGCACGTCGAGCAGTTGGTCGCCTTGATCCTCACGAGATGCCGTCGCGAAACCCGATTGCCTAGCGAGAACAGCTCCAATGGGGTCGAGAACAGCCCCGGGGTCTGGGTCATTGGCAATCTCCGCCGCAGCGAACCCGGACCACGAGTGACCACCGTCACCACAGCTCAGGAAGGAGCCCGCCTCGATCTGATGACGAGAGATGACGAACTGCGCGGGTACGGCGTCGACGATCTGATTCTCGACGGCCTGCGTCACTCTCTTCGCCTCGGCGACATCCAAATCCTCGTTCACGCGAGCCCCACCGGGTGCACATGCCGACAGAATCGTCGCCGCCAGGACAGTTGTCGCCAAAGCCGAGAAGCGAGCCGGGATTCCGTGTTTCAATACGAGCCCCCCATTGTCGGAAGCCACGCGGGGCCCGTCGATACCTGCAACTCAAGCGAAGAACGGGTCAATAGTGGTCGCCGGGCCAAATGTCGTCGGGGAGGTGGAAGCAGGGCGATCCGGAGTGAATCACGACGAGACCATCTTCGCGCAGGTAACGCACGATCCAGAGACCCCCCTCTTCATTTCGGACGTCTACGATGGCGTCCCCCTGCGCCTCACGCGTCGACGTGGAGAAGTCGTCTCGGCCAGCGAACTTGGCGACGACCGGGCCTAACACCTCCTCAGCCTCCGGGTTTCCAATGATCTCGACGCGAAGGGAACCCGTCCAGGAATGGCCGCCTCGACCACAGGAGAGGAACAGCCCCTTCGGTTTCTGCGCGACATTATCGACAAAAGGCAACGGGATGGCGTCGGCCATCAGAATCTCCACCGATTGAGTTGATTGTTTCGCCTCGTCAGCCGTGAGGTCATTGTCCACCACGGATTGCTCCTTCAGGCACCCTGAAAGTATGAATGACAGGCCCACAATCGTCACGACAAGGGAGGGCAATACTCGCCTCATTTTTTGATCACCCCCCAAATTTCATTGAGCGCGACGAGGTTCTCCTCGCTATTGCTCGCGATCAGGTTGTGGTTGTAGAGCGGATGGGTCGTGAGGGGCACGAATGTGGGGTAAGGCACCGTGGGGTCTTGGAACAAGACCGCGAAGTCACCAGGCAGATCGAAGACATGCGAGTCGAAGGACGAGCTCCAGACGGAGCCGTTCGAGCGCGGTGCGCCCTGCGTCCTGCACGGTGGCGGCTGCGTCAGGTTCGACCTGCGCCGCGTCGCGCTCGAACACGCTCGGACCCTCCAGACGGGCAATCTCGTCGGCCGCATTCCCTGTGACCGCCCCGCGGTTAATACGGACTCCCCGGCCAGATGTCGTCGGGGCGTCGAAATCCGTCGGTTCCGAAGGCGTGTCGGGTCAGTAACTGTCTCCTGGCCATATCTCGTCGGGGAGATGAAAGCAAGCCGAAGCGGAATCGACCGACAATTCCCTACGCCTCCGTTCGTAGCTAACAATCCACAATGCACCTTCCTCGTTTGAAATGTCCAGAACCCGGTCGCCCAGGCTGTCGCGGTATTGCGCCTCAAACCCCCTCCTGTTTTCAAACTCCGCCATTACCGGGTCGAGCAGTGCGGCCGCGTCCGGATCACCGGTGATCTGCGCCCGGATGAAACCCGACCACAGGTAACTGCCGTCCACACAACTGAGGAAAGATCCGGCCGCCAGCTGCTCGATGGTGCCCACGTACTCACCCGGCAGCCTCTCGACGATTTCACGCTCCACCGCCTGAGTGGAGGCTTTCGCATCCGAAACGGTCAATTCGTCATTCACGTTCGTCCTTCCGTTACATCCGGAGAGCGTCACGATGAAAGACACGGTGACGAATACAACAGCCAGCCATTTCCGATCAGTCATCAAGAATTCTCCTACGCATCTCATTCAGCGCTGGCAGGTTCGACGGGCTGTCCTGGGCGATTAAGTTGTGGTTGAAGAGCGGGTGGATTGTCGCTGGAATGCCGACCGGATCCAGGACATTCGGATCATCGAGGGATGCCCGGAAGTCCCCCTGCCGCGCGAACACGTGAGACTCGAAGCTCTGACTCGTATCAGGATTGCGGCCCTCGCCTACCGGCAGGACATCCTGCGCCATCGAGAGCGCGTCCACGTAGCTCCAGTGGAAGTAGTCGGTACCCCCGGACGCCGTCCAGTCCGGCGGGACCCACGCACCGGCGAGCGAATGAACCTGGTCGTAGTGCACCCCGGCCGCCTCGCTTCCGGTGAGCGGGACCAACCCCCAGCTGTGCCCCATGCCGATCTGACTCGCGGCTTTCAACGACGCGTCGCTGTCCAGCTCGGTCCGGAAGCCCGCGAGGTCGGATGCCGCCGGCGCTGCCCGTTCCTGCCCATTCGCCTCAAGGATGCCCGCGGCCTGCCCGGTCATGCCGGAGTTCTCGTCGTCGCCGGGGAACTCGGTCCCCTTCCAGACGAACGCAACGTCCACGACACCACGACCCACCATCCATCCCGCCACCTGTTGCACCTCGTTGCGATAGAACGAATGACGTGTGGTGAAGGTGCCGGGCACGTACGTCAGGACGCGCTTCGTGTCGGGGCCGGGCGTGCCGATCATCTCGACGATCTCGTCGTCCTCGGGCCGGAAGAGGAAGAGCTGGACCTCACCCTTATCGACGCGGTCGAGGTACGCGATCTCCGCGCGGAGCCGGTCGACGGCGGCGCGCCGCTCGACCCGCACCGTCTCGGCGGCGTCCGGTCCGAGATTCGCCGCGTCCCGCTCGAACTCCCCCGGCGCGTCCAGTCGGGCCAACTCCGCCGCCGCCTCCGCGCGTCGACGTTGGGCGTTGCGCCGGTTCGCGGCCACGCGGTCGAGCGGGGGGACCCCGCCCAGCGCGCCCACCAGTTCCGGCGCCCCCGCCACGAGCGCGGCGCGCGCGCGATCGTCGAGCGTGTCCCACCACTGCCGGACGGCCTCCGCGGACGGCGGCTTGTTCTCGAGGAGGTCCCGCCACTCCGGATGCCGGCGCAGAAGGTCCTCGACGTGGCGGGCGTCTCCCGCGGCGAGCGCCGCGAGGTAGATCAACGTCGTATCGTCGGTGAACGCCGCCGCCCGCGTCGCGAACGGCACCGGTGGCCCGACGGTCACGGCGCGGTCGCCGAATCGCGCCACCGCCCACGGCGGCACTCCGAGCCGCGCGAGGTCCGAGCGGGCCTCCTCGATGACGGCGTCGATCTGTCGACGGAGGTGCCGGCTCTGTTCCTGGAGATCCGTCCCGGCGCCCGGGGAAGCCTCGTCGATGTCCAGGGCAGCGACCATCCGTTGGTGCGCCTCCACCTCACCAGCGAGCTGGTCGCGCTGCTGCTTCAGTCTCAGCATCTGCTCCGCCACCTGGTCGAGGATGTCCGCGACCTGCACCGACATCTCCACTGTCGCCGTCATCGCTTCGTGCACGGTCTGCATCTGCGACAGCAGCTCGGTGGTCTGCGGCGACTCGACCGTTGCGGGCAGACCGTTCCACGCCGACGACACATCCGTGGACGCCGCGTGCACGGCCGCCGCGCCGGACCGCAGCCGCTCGACCTCGGCGGTCAGCGCCTGCGGATCTATCGGCAGGTCCGGGACGTCGGCGGCAGAGGTCACCATGGACGCCATCCATCCGCGCCGCTCGCCGTCTCGCCCCGGGTGGCTTCGGCCGCCATCTCCGCGTCCGCCCGGCAGAAGGCGGCGACCGCCTCCTGCGCCGCCCCCAGGACCGCTCCCCCGTGCTCGACCGCCGCCCGGCAGCCGCGCCCCACCGGTCCGGTCAGCGACTCGTACGCGCCGGCGAGACCGTTCGCCCGGGAGAGCGCCTCGCCGACGTCGCGCAGCGCGGAGCGCGCGGCATCCACCGTCCGCCTCAGCTCGTCGAGCCCCTTCGCCACGACGGAGGAGAGGTCGAGGAACCCCGCTGGGTCGATCGCATACCGTTCATCCACGCGGCGACCGTATGCACCCCCGGCTGGCGAGTCCGGGAAGACGCGGAGCGGCGGCGCGCGGGTGATACCGGCTCAGTCGGTCGTGCAGCTCCCGGAGGGAACGGCCGCGGAGAGCGCGCCCGCCTGGGCGAGGACGGGGTCGAGCTCGGTCGTCGTCATGGCGTAGCCGACGTTCTCGTCGTTCTCGCTGCGGGCGAAGACCACACCCGCGACTTCACCCGACGGCGTCAGCAGTGGTCCCCCGGAGTTACCCGGTCGCACGATGCCGCCGAGGGCGTAGATGTCGCGCGGAGCGGTCGCCGTGCCGTAGATGTCGGGCACCGGCACGGTCCCCACCGACAGCACCTGGGCGCTGCCGGAGGTGAACGGACCGCCGTACGGATAGCCCTGCACGACCGCCGCCGCGCCGACGCCGAGGGTCGGGACGACCGTCAGGGGGGTGGCATCCAGTCCGTCCACCGCGATCACGGCGAGATCGTCGTTCGGGTCGAAGTACACGACGCGGCCTTCGCGGGCGGCCTGTCCCGGCAGTTCGACGAGCGGCACGTCGACTCCCGCGACGACGTGGGCGTTGGTGACGACGCGGTCGTCCGCGACGACGAACCCGGTCCCGCTGGCGGTGATGCCGCACGCGTAGGCGGTGCCGCTGATCCGGGCGACGGACTGCGCCGCCCGGGTGAGCGCGGGGTCGTCGAGGGCGATCTCGGGGGCGGTCGGGATCTCGCCGATCTCGATCAGCTCGCCCAGGCGCGGGATGCCGTCGCCGAGGATCGTTCCGCGGATCTCGGCGAGCGCGACCCGCACGGGTTCCGGGGTGATGCGGTCGATGGTGCGGACGACCGTCGACGAGGCGAGGGCGGCGGAGATGACCGGCATGCCGGCGGTCGTGATCGCGCCCGCGATGAAGGACAGGGCCAGCGCCCCGGCGGCCAGGTTCATCGCCCCGCCGAGGAGTCGTTCGGGGACGCGCAGCTTGATGCGGTCGACGCCGCGACGCGCCGCGCGGCCGATGGCGCTGCCGATGCCGGCGCCGATGATCAGCAGCAGGACGCCTGCGCCGAGGATGGCGGCGCCGCGCCACTGCGGGTCCGTCACGTACTGCGCGACGAGCGGGGTGACCCAGTAGGCCGCGATCCCGCCGACGGCGAGACCGGCGAAGAAGCCGACCGTGGCGAGGAAGCCACGGGCGATGCCCACGATGAAAGCGATCGCCAGCAGCGCGATCAGGGCGATGTCGATGATCGGCATCCGCACCTCCAGAGTCCTCCGGCCAGCGTACGGCTCACCCCTGTGAGACAGCCGGAGCGACGAGGCTTTGCCCTTCGAGTCGGTATGACACTAAGATCGTCGCGGAGATATGGTCACCATGACACGAAGTGAGCTCGACACCACCCGCGACGACGGCATCCGCGTCGCGGTCTCGACCGTGATCTTCAGTGTCCGCCGGGGGGAGCACGACGACCCGGTGCTGTCGCTCCCCCTCGTCCGCCGCACGCGCGATCCGTTCGGCGGCCGGTGGGCACTGCCCGGCGGATGGCTCGCGCCGGACGAGAGCCTGGATGCCGCGGCATCCCGCACCCTCGCCGAGACGACGGGACTCACGCCGAGCTACCTGGAGCAGCTGTATGCGTTCGGCGCGGTCGACCGCTCCCCCACTCGCGTGGTGTCCATCCTGTACTGGGCGCTGCTGCGGGCCGACGAGGTCGATGCCCAGGTCGCCGCGCACGCCCGCGACGGGGACGCCCCCGAGAACGTCGAGTGGTTCGATGCGACGCGGCTGCCCGCGCTGGCGTTCGACCACAACGACATCGTCGAGTACACGCTGTGGCGTCTGCGCAACAAGGTCGGCTACAGCCGGATCGCCCACGGACTGCTCCCGGACGAGTTCACCCTCGCCGACCTGCGCGAGGTCAACGAGACGATCCTCGGCCGCCGCCTCGACCCGGCGAACTTCCGTCGTCAGGTCGACACCTCGAACACCCTCATCCCGACGGAGCGCTTCCGTACCGGCAGCCACCGTCCCGCCCGCCTGTACCGCTACAACCGTGATGTCGAGCTGGCCGATCGCGGCCCGCTCACCCGTCCTTGATCGGAACACCCATGAGTGCGACACCCCTCACCCTGCAGTCCCGCCCGGCGACCGACCCCTCCGTCGACCACGCCATCCAGGCGATCGTCTCCGGCGCGTCGACGGACAGCACGTGCTCGACGGACCTCGCCGTCGGCCCGTGGGACTTCGACACCCGCCCGGGCTACGGTCCCGGCTCCTCGATGGGTGACGTCATCCCCACCGGCGCTCCGCGACAGGGCGAGCTGCCGGCCGCGTACCGGGAGGCCTCGGACGAGGAGCTGGACGCCCGCATCCGCGCGGCCAAGGCCACCCTCGGCGACCGGGTCGTCGTCCTCGGGCACTTCTACCAGCGCGAAGAGGTCGTCCGGCACGCGGACTACGTGGGCGACTCCTTCCAGCTCGCCGGCGCCGCTAAGTCCCGTCCCGAGGCGGAGGCCATCGTCTTCTGCGGCGTCCACTTCATGGCCGAGACCGCGGACCTGCTCTCCCGGCCCGAGCAGGCCGTGATCCTGCCGAACCTGGCGGCCGGCTGCTCGATGGCCGACATGGCCGACATCGACCAGGTCGAGGAGTGCTGGGAGCAGCTCGCGGACGTGCTGGGCGACCTGGAGACCCCGGATGCCGCCGGCCTCCTCCCCGTGATCCCCGTCACCTACATGAACTCCAGCGCCGCCATCAAGGGCTTCGTCGGTCGGCGCGGCGGGATCGTGTGCACCTCGTCGAACGCGCGGACCGTCCTCGAGTGGGCGTTCGAGCGGGGCCGTCGGGTCCTGTTCTTCCCGGACCAGCACCTCGGCCGCAACACCGCCAAGGCGATGGGTGTCCCCCTGGACCGGATGCCGATGTGGAACCCGCGCAAACCGCTCGGCGGCTCCTCGCCCGAGGCCATCGACGACAGCCGCGTCATCCTCTGGCACGGCTTCTGCTCGGTCCACCGCCGCTTCACCGTCGACCAGATCGACAAGGCGCGCGCCGAGCACCCCGGCGTGCGCGTCATCGTGCACCCCGAATGCCCGATGGAGGTCGTCGACGCCGCGGACGAGGCCGGGTCCACCGACGTGATCCGCAAAGCCATCGCGGCGGCGACCGAGCCGACGACCTTCGCCGTCGGGACCGAGATCAACCTCGTGCAGCGCCTGGCCGCACAGTACCCGCAGCACGAGATCTTCTGCCTCGATCCCGTCGTCTGCCCGTGCTCCACCATGTACCGCATCCACCCGGGCTACCTTGCCTGGGTCCTGGAGTCGCTCGTGGCCGGCGAGGTCGTCAACCGCATCACGGTCCCGTCCTCGGTCGCCGACCCCGCCACCGTCGCCCTCGAGCGCATGCTCGCCGCCCAGCCGCACGGCGCCGTGAAATGACCACCGTCGTCGTCGTCGGCAGCGGCATCGCCGGGCTCACGGCCGCGCTGCACGCGCATGAGGCCGGGGCCGACGTCACGGTCGTCACCAAGGGCGCCCTCGCCGACACCAACACGCGGTGGGCCCAGGGCGGGATCGCCGCGGTGACCTCCCCCGGCGACTCCGTCGACGCCCACGCCGCCGACACGCTGCGGGCCGGCGCGGGACTCGCGGACGACGCCGCCGTCCACGTGCTGGTCTCCGCCGGCCCGGACCGGATCGACGAGCTCGTCCGTCGGGGGGTCGCGTTCGACCGGACCGCGGGCGGAGACCTCGCCCGGGGGCTCGAAGCCGCCCACGGGATGCCGCGGGTCCTGCACGCGGGCGGCGACGCCACCGGTGCGGAGATTCAAGGCGCACTCGGCACGGCGGTGCGCGCGGCCGGGATCGAGGTGCGGGGGCACGCCGCCCTCCGGGACCTCCTCGTCGTCGACGGACATGTCGCGGGCGTGACCCTCGTCGTGGATGGAGCGACAACCGAGCTCCGGGCCGATGCCGTCGTCCTCGCCACCGGCGGAGCGGGGCAGCTCTACGCGCACACGACGAACCCGGCCGGAGCCACGGGCGACGGCATCGCCGCGGCCATCCGCGCCGGCGCCGCGGTCGCGGACCTCGAGTTCGTGCAGTTCCACCCGACCGCCCTCGCCGTCGGCGAGCCCTTCCTCGTCTCCGAGGCGGTGCGCGGCGACGGGGCCGTCCTCGTCGACGACGACGGCCGCCGCTTCGCCTTCGACGCCCACCCGGACGGGGAGCTGGCCCCGCGCGACGTCGTGGCCCGCGCCAACGCGCGCGCGATGGCCGCTCAGGACGGCCGCCCCGTCCGCCTGGACGCCACGGCCCTCGGCGCGGAACGGCTGGCCTCCCGCTTCCCCACGATCGACGCGGCCGTCCGGGCGCGGGGTCTGGACTGGAGCCGCGCCCCCATTCCTGTCACTCCCGCCGCGCACTACCTCATGGGCGGTGTCGTCACCGACCTCGACGGCCGGACCACGATCCCCGGTCTCTACGCCGTGGGCGAGACCGCCCGGACGGGCGTGCACGGCGCGAACCGGTTGGCATCCAACTCCCTCCTCGAGGGGGCCGTCTTCGGGGCGCGGGCCGGGGATGCCGCCGGGCGACCGGTCTCGGACGGGTGGCCCGGGGATGCCGCCGGGCGATCGGTCTCGGACGGGTGGCCCGTCGTGCCCGCGGTCGGGCTGCCGGCTCCGGAGCCCGTGGCGCCGAGCGCCGACGCGCCGCCGTTCTCGCGCGAGACGCTGCAGCAGCTGCTGTGGGACGCCGCCGGGCTGATCCGCGACGGCGACGGACTCGACCGCGCGGCCGGGATCCTCGCGGCATGGCGGGCCGCCGGAGCCCCGTCCTCGCTCGAGGACGACAACCTCCTCCTCGTGGCGGCGCACGTCGTCGACGCCGCCCGCGCGCGGACCGGCTCGGTCGGCGCGCACTTCCGCTCCGACGCCCCCGCGACCGCCGCGGCGGGGCGCACGTCCGCGGCATCCATCCCCTCGCCCTCGGAGGCCTTCGCATGCTGACCCGCACCGCCATCGACCGTGTCGTCGCCGCCGCCCTGGAGGAGGACGCGCCGTGGGGCGACCTGACGAGCGAGGCGCTCATCCCGGCGGACGCGACCGCCCAGGCCGATCTCGTCGCCCGGGAGCCCGGCGTCTTCAGCGGCGGTGCCGTGTTCGCGGCCGCCTTCGCGCTCACCGACCCGTTCGTCGACGTGCGCCTGAGCGTGGCGGACGGGGCCGTCTTCGCGGCGGGCGACGTGCTCGCGGTCGTGTCCGGTCCCGCGCGCGCCGTGCTGACCGCGGAACGGATCGGGCTGAACTTCGTGCAGCGCATGTCCGGCATCGCGACGCTGACGAGCCGCTACGTCGCCGAGGTCGAGCACACCGGCGCCCGCATCGTCGACACGCGGAAGACCACCCCCGGCCTACGGATGATCGAGCGCCAGGCCGTCCGCGACGGCGGCGGGCACAACCACCGGTACTCGCTGTCGGACGCCGTCATGGCCAAGGACAACCACCTCGCCGTCCTCACGGCGAGCGGGGTTCCCGTCACGCAGGCGCTGCAGAGCGCGATCGCCCGGCTCCCGCACACCACCCACGTCGAGGTCGAGGTCGACCGCCTCGACCAGATCGACGCGGTGCTCGCGGCCGGCGTCGACACGATCATGCTGGACAACTTCTCGCTCGCCGACCTCCGCGCCGGCGTCGAACGCATCGCCGGCCGCGCCCAGGTCGAGGCCTCCGGCGGCGTGACCCTCGAGACCGTGCGGGCGATCGCCGAGACGGGGGTCGACGTGATCTCCGTCGGGGCGCTGACGCACTCCGCACCCGCCCTCGACCTCGGTCTCGACGTCCGCATCACGGTCTGAGGGCATGACTCTCTACCTCGACAACGCCGCCACCACCCCGGTCCGCCGCGAGGTGCTGGAGGCCATGGCGCCGTACCTCACCCGCTGGTTCGGCAACCCGTCGAGCACGCATGAGGTGGGCGAGGCGGCCGCGACCGCACTGGCGGACGCCCGCACCCGCGTCGCGGCCGTGCTGGGGATGCGCACGCGGGACGTCCTGTTCACCTCGGGCGGCACGGAGTCCAACAACGCGGCGGTCAAGGGCATCGCCCTGGGCGCCCTCCCGCGTGGGCGACGTCACGTGGTCACCACGGCCATCGAACACGAGTCCGTCCTCGCCTCGGCCGACTACCTCCACCGCCTGCACGGGTTCGACGTGACCCACGCCCCCGTCGACGGTGACGGCGTGCTGACCCCCGCCGCGCTGGCGGCCGCGCTCCGGGACGACACCGCCCTGGTGAGCGTCGGCTACGCCAACAACGAGGTCGGCACGGTGCAGGACGTCGCCGCCCTCGCGGCGGTCGCGCACGAGCGCGGCGTACCGGTCCACGTCGACGCGGTGCAGGCGGCCGGCTGGCTCCCCCTCGCGGATCTCGGCGCCGACGCGCTCACCATCGCCGGCCACAAGATCGGCGCTCCGAAAGGCACCGGCATCCTCGCGGTGCGGGGACGCGTCCCCCTCGAGCCGCTCCTCCACGGGGGCGGGCAGGAGGGCGGACGGCGGTCCGGCACCCCCGACGTCGCCGGCGCCGTGGCGCTCGCGACGGCCCTCGAGCTCGCAGAGGGCGAGCGGGTCGCCGAGGCCGAACGCGTCAGCGCGATCCGCGACGCGTTCATCGCCCGCGTGTGCACCCTCGTGCCCGGCGCGCGACTCACCGGACACCCCACCCGACGGCTCCCGGGGACGGCCAGCTTCGTCTTCCCCGGGGTCAACGGCGAGACGGTCCTGCTGGAGCTGGAACGCCGCGGCGTCGTCTCATCGAGCGGCTCGGCCTGCGCGGCCGGGAGCGACGAGGCGTCACACGTCCTGCTCGCCCTCGGCATCGCGCACGACGACGCCCGCACGGCGGTGCGGTTCACCCTGCCGCACGGGTTGCGCGACGACCTCCGCCCGGTGGCCGACGCCGTGGCGGCCTCCGTCGCCGCCGTGCAGTCCGCGTAAGCCGAGGTTCCGCTCTGCTGGTGTTCGACCGGTATGTCCCACTATGTGCAGATCCAGCGGCCCGGAGCTGCACAAAGTGGGACACCGGCGCTCTTACCAGCGGACCCCCGACCGGCGTGTCCCACAATGTGCAGATCCAGCGGCCCGGAGCTGCACAAAGTGGGACACCGGCGCTCTTACCAGCGGACCCCCGACCGGCGTGTCCCACAATGTGCAGATCCAGCGGCCCGGAGCTGCACGAAGTGGGACACGGGATTCGCAGAACGCCGGCGGGGTCCGCGTAGGATCGCGCGGGTGAGCTCCCGCGCGGTCACCGTCATCGTCCCCGGCTTCGACGTCGCCGAGTACGCGCTCGAAGCGCTCGACTCCCTCCGGGCGCAGACCCACGACGAGTGGACCGCCGTCCTCGTCGACGACGCGTCCACCGACGACACGCGGGAGATCTTCGCGGATGCCGCGGCGGCCGACCCGCGGTTCCGGCTCGTGCGCCATGACGTCCAGCGCGGTCTCGGTGCCGCCCGCAACAGCGGCCTCGCCCTCGTGCAGACCCCGTACCTCGGCTTCCTCGACGCGGACGACCGCCTCACTCCCACCGCCCTCGAACGTCTGACCACGACGCTGTCCGGCAGCGGCAGCGACTTCGCCGTCGGCGCGTATGTGCGCCTGCGACCGGATGCCACCGGCACGGGCTACACGCCCTCGACGGTGCAGCCGTGGGTCGCGGCCGCCACCGACCCCGCCCGGATCGCGACGGACATCGCGGCGCACCCGGTGGCATCCGGGAACATCGTCGCGTGGTCCAAGGTGAGCCGCACCGCGTTCTGGCACGCGCACGAGCTGCGCTTCCCCGAGGGGCGGTACTACGAGGACCAGATCCTCGCGCAGCGGATGTACACGCTCGCCCGGACCTTCGACGTGATCCCCGACGTGATCGTGGAGTGGCGGGAGCGGCGCGGGGGCGGGTCCATCACGCAGCGCCTGTCCGAGGTCGACGTCCTGCGGGACTACCTCGAGGCCCTGGGCGAGGGCGTCGCCGTGCTGCGCTCCGCCGGCGCGGACGAGGCCGTGCGCGCGCGGGGCGCGCTCATCCGCCGGCTGGACCTGCCGCCGCTCCTGCGGATCGCCGAGACCCATCCCGACCCGGCCTACCGGATCGCCCTCCAGGCGTTCGTCGAGACCCTGCCGGCCTGACCCGCCGGGTCCGCCCACGCCGCAGCCCGGAGCTACGGGGCCTCGTCGCCGCGGCGCGACGGCAGCGCCGGGCGGCCCGCCCCGGCCGTCGCCCGCACCTCCTCGACGAACACCTGGGTCGCGGCCAACTGCTCCGCCGCGAGGCTGGCGTACAACCCATCGGCGGCGAGGAGCTCCGCGTGCGTGCCCGACTCGACGATGCGGCCGGCATCGACGACATGGATGCGATCGGCGCCGACGACCGTCGACAGGCGGTGGGCGATCGACAGCGTCGTCCGGCCGTGCGACGCGGTCTCGAGCGCCTCCTGGACGATGCGCTCGGACACGGTGTCGAGCGCGCTGGTCGCCTCGTCGAGCAGCAGCACCGGCGGGTCCTTCAGCAGCACCCGCGCGATGGCGATGCGCTGCTTCTCGCCGCCGGAGAGCCGGTATCCGCGCTCGCCCACGACGGTGTCATACCCGGCCTCGAAGCCAGCGATCACGTGGTGGATGTTCGCCGCCCGGCAGGCCTGCTCGATCTCGTCGTCGGTGGCGTCCGGCTTGGCGTACCGCAGGTTGTCCCGCACGGTCGCGTGGAAGAGATACGTCTCCTGCGACACGATGCCGATGCTGTCGATGATGGATGCCGCCTCGAGAGTGCGCACGTCGGCGCCTGAGAACAGCACCTGCCCGCCCACCGCCTCGTACATGCGGGGCGTGAGGTAGAGGATGGTGGTCTTGCCCGCGCCCGAGGGCCCGACGAACGCGACGTGCTGTCCGGGCTCGACCGTGAAGGAGACGCCGTCGAGCGTCGCCCGCGCCTGCGGCGGCGCGTCCGGGTACCGGAAGACGACGTCCCGGAACTCCACCTTGCCGAGCGGACCCGGCGCCGCCGCGACCGTCGCCGCGTCGGGCGCGTCCGTGATGGCCGGCGTCAGGTCGAGGTACTCGAAGATGCGGGCGAAGAGGGCCGACGACGTCTGCACGTCGAGCGCGACGCGCATGAGCCCCATGAGCGGCATGAGCAGCCGGGCCTGCACGGTGGTGAAGGCCACGATGGTGCCGGCCGTGATGCCGCCCGCGCCGCCGCTGACGAGATACCCCGCCACGAAGTAGATGACGGCCGGCACGCTCGACATCAGCACCTGGACCACGGCGAAGAATCCCTGGCCGCTCATCGCCCGCCGCACCTGCAGACGCACCTGGTTGTCGTTCTCGGCGTCGAAGCGCGCCGACTCCGTGCGCTGACGGTTGAAGGACTTCGAGAGCAGGATGCCGCTCACGCTCAGGGTCTCCTGCGTGATCGCCGACAGCTCCGACAGCGACTCCTGCGTCTCCCCCGCGATGCGGGCGCGGACCTGGCCGACCCGGCGCTGCACGAAGATCAGGAACGGCATGAGCGCGACGGCGATGAGGGTCAGACGCCAGTCGATCAGGATCATGGCGACGAGCGAGGCGATGACCGTGACGGCGTTGCCGAGGATGCTCGTCACGGTGTTGGTGAGGACGCTCGACACGCCGCCGACGTCGTTCTGCAGGCGGGATTGGATGACGCCGGTCTTCGTCCGGGTGAAGAACGCGAGCTCCATCCGCTGCAGATGGTCGAACAGGCGCACCCGCAGATCGCCCGTGACCCGGTTGCCGACCGTCGCGGTGAACCACGTCTGCGCGACGTTGAGCACCGCGGAGAGCAGGAAGAGGACGATCATCGCGCTCACGAGCAGGGCGAGCAGCCGCAGGTCGGGCGCGGAGCCGTCCACCGGGAACAGCGCGTCGTCGAAGATGCGCTGGACCAGCAGCGGCGGGATGACGGCCACCGCCGCCCCGACGACGACGAGCACGGCCGTGGCGAGGATCCGCCAGCGGTAGGGCTGGAACAGCGCGACCACCCGGCGGCCCAGGTCGGGCACCCGCGGCGCCTGCGCGTTGCGACGCCGCTGGGACTCGGCGTCCACACCGCGGAACATGCTGCCGCCGACCCCGCCCATGCTCATGGGGGAAGCCTACGTCCGCCCACCGACACCGCGGCGCGCCCTGGTCGGACGCGCTCGGACGGGCCGGCACCGCCCTGTCGGGGCGGCGGGGCACGCAGTATGCTCGGGGGTTCGCGGGGGCGGCATCCAGGAATCTTCCCGATTCTGGGAATGGGCTGAACGTTCCCGGCGTTCCCCCCTTCTGCCACGCTCGTGGCGTCTCCCCCCGCACGACAAGGACCTCGCCATGGCTGCGACCGTGACCTCTCCCTCGACCTCGACGGGTGTGACGCCGGAACAGAGCCGCGTCATCTGGCTGCTGCTCACCGCCGCGTTCGTGGCGATCCTGAACGAGACGACGATGAACGTCGCGATCCCGTTCCTCATCCGCGATCTCGGCATCACCGCCGTGTCGGCCCAGTGGCTGACGACGGCGTTCATGCTGACGATGGCCGTGGTCATCCCGATCACCGGGTTCCTGCTGCGCCGGTTCACGACGCGTCAGGTGTTCATCACGGCGATGAGCCTGTTCTCCACCGGCACGCTCGTGGCGTTCCTCTCCCCCGGGTTCGAGGTGCTCGTCGGCGCTCGCGTCATCCAGGCCTCCGGCACGGCCATCATGATGCCGCTGCTGATGACCACGCTCATGACGATCGTCCCGCCGCAGCACCGCGGCCGCATGATGGGGCGCGTCAGCATCGTGATGGCCCTCGCGCCCGCGATCGGTCCGACCATGTCGGGCATCGTGCTCGAGACCCTCGGGTGGCACTGGATCTTCGGCATCGTCTTCCCCATCGCCCTCGTCGCCCTGTTCATCGGCGCCCGGTGGATCCGCAACGTCGGCGAGACCAGCGCCGCCCCGATCGACATCCCGTCCGTCATCCTCTCCGCCTTCGGCTTCGGCGGGCTCGTCTTCGGCCTGAGCCAGATCGGCGGGCACGGCGGGGAGGGGATGGATGCCGCGGCAGCCACGTCCGCGCTGCCCCTGGTCCTGGCGCTCGCAGTCGGTGTGGTCGGTCTCGCCCTCTTCGTGTGGCGTCAGCTGCGCCTGCAGCGCGCCGACAACGCCCTGCTGGACCTCCGCGTGTTCCGGTCGCGCAACTTCTCGCTGTCGGTCGCGCAGCTGGGCGTCATGTCGCTCGCCTTCTTCGGCGCGATCACGCTGCTCCCGCTGTACCTGCAGAACGTCCTCGGCCGCAGCCCGCTGGAGACGGGCCTCGCCGTGCTCCCCGGGTCCCTGGCGATGGGTCTGGCCGGACCGGTCATCGGGCGCATCTACGACCGTTTCGGGACGCAGATCCTTCTCGTCCCCGGGGCGTTCATCACGAGCGGAATGCTGTGGTTCTTCACGACCGTCGGCACCTCGACGCCGTTCGCGTTCCTCGTCGTGGCGCAGACGATCCTCATGATCGGCCTCGCCCTGTCGTTCACACCGCTGTTCACGGCGTCGCTCGGATCGCTCGAGCCGCGCTTCTACTCCTACGGTTCCGCGGTCGTCGGCACCGTGCAGCAGGTCGCGGGCGCCGCGGGCATCGCCCTGCTGGTGACCGTGATGTCGACCGTGTCCGCATCGGCGGGAAGCGGCGTGGAGGGGGATGCCGCGGGGACGCGCGTCGCCTTCCTCATCGCGGCGATCGTGTCGCTGCCGCTGATCGTCGGAGCCTTCGTCATCCGCAAGCCCGCCGACCAGGTCGGCGCACCGGCCCCCGTCGGGCACTGAGCCGGAGGGCTACGGCGCCCGTCGGGCGCTGAGCCGGAGGGCTGAGAAGCCGGGCGGGCACTGACCCGGAGGGCCATGGCCCCCGGCTCAGCGACTCGGCGGGAGTGACGCCGGAGAGACGTGTCTCAGCCGAAGGTGCAGGATCCGCCGCCGCAGCAGCGGGACGCGGCCTTTTCCGAAGCCTCGTCGTCGGTGTCGACCGGAGCCCCCAGGAGCGGCAGAAGCGTCGTGGAGGCGGTCGGAGCATCGGGCGTACTGTCACCGGACATGCGCTCCATGCTACGCCTGCGCGTGCGGCCGAGGGCCGCGGCCTTCTCCGGCTCGATCGCCCGCGCTACCGGGCGTCCGCGGCATCCGCAACCCCCGCGAAGCGCGTCATCGCTGTTCCTAGCGTGGAGTGATCCCCGCAACGAGAAGGAGTGGTTCCTCATGGCCGATCTCAACGGAAAGCGCATCGCGTTCCTGCTCACCGACGGCTTCGAAGACAGCGAGCTGACCAGCCCGTGGGAGGCCGTGACCAGCGCCGGCGCCGAGGCGGTCCTCGTCTCGCCGAGCGAGGGCTCGGTCACCGGCGAGAAGGGTCACGAGCAGAAGGTCGACCTCGCCGTCTCCCGCGCGTCGGCCGGCGACTTCGACGCCCTCGTGCTCCCCGGCGGCGTGCAGAACGCCGACGACATCCGCATCGTCACGGACGCCGTGTCCTTCGCCCGCGACTTCTTCGACCAGCACAAGCCGGTGGCGGTCATCTGCCACGGCGGCTGGATCCTCACCGAGGCCGACGTCCTGAAGGGCCGTACCCTCACGAGCTACCCGACCCTGCAGACGGACCTGCGCAACGCGGGGGCCACGTGGGTCGACGAGGAGGTCCACGTCGACCAGGGCCTCGTCTCCAGCCGCAACCCCGACGACCTGCCGGCGTTCAACGCGAAGCTCGTCGAGGAGGTCGCGGAGGGCACGCACTCCGGCCAGACCGCCTGAGTTCTCCCTCGTCGAAGCCCCGGGCCCCGGCCCGGGGCTTCCGTCTGTCCGCCGCGGGTGCCCGCCCTCTCGCGGGCGTCCGCCCGCCCCGGCACGAGCGGGGGGCCGGGGTTCGAGCGAGCCGCGGGCGCCCGTCAGCCCGGGAGCGGGACGCCGCCGGTCTGACAGCCCGGGCAGTACTGCCCGCCGCCCTTGGTCCCGGGGATGTCGAGGATCGTGCCGTCACCGTCCGGGCACGGCTCCCCCGCGCGGCCGTGGACCTGCATCGACGCGACCTTCGCCGCCTTCTGCTCGGCGATCGGGACGCCTCTCCGCGCGAGGACCGCCGCACCCATCACGTCGTGCAGAGCCGCATGCAGACGGGTGATGTCGTCCTCGGTCAGTGTAGCCGCGTGCGCCACGGGCGAGAGGCGGGCGGCGTACAGGATCTCGTCCGAGTAGGCGTTGCCGATGCCGGCGAGGGACTCCTGCTCCTGCAGGAGGGCCTTGAGCTGCTTGCGCCGCCGCCCGAGGGCGTGCGCGAGGGCCTCCCGGGAGAACGACGGCGACGCCGCGTCGGGACCGAGCTTCGCCACCGACGGGACGTCCTCGGGCGCGTCCACCACGTGCAGCTGCACCGAGAGCCATTCCCCGGCGTCCGTGATGCCGAGCGTGCCATGGTCGAAGGCGATCCGGGCGATCACGGCGGCCGTGCGGCCATCCGCCGTGACCGGCGCCTCGACCTCGCCGTCGTCGGACCAGGTGGCCCAGCCCGCGCGGCCGAAGCCGATGCCGAGGTGGGTGCCGTCGAGGTCCACGTCGATGTGCTTGCCGTGCCGCGTGAGGGCCGTCACGGTCCGGCCGACGAGCTCGTCGAGGGGACGCGGACGCGTCTTGAGGGCGCGGAACTCGGCGAGCTCGACGGAGACGACGGCGTGTCCGCGGAGGCGCTCGCGGAGGAACAGAGCGAGCGCCTCGACCTCGGGTGCCTCGGGCATGAGCGGGCCGTCAGCTCTCGGGCGGCGCGTCGGCACCCTCGGCGGATGCCGCCGGCGCGGGCCACTGCGGCTCGGCGGACGTACCGCCGGCCGGACGCCGCGTCGTCTCGGCGAAGGCGTCGGCGACCGCGCGGCCCTGGATGATCTGCGTCAGGTCGATGCCCGTGGCGGCGCGCACCGCCTCGAACGAGGAGCGGAGGCCGGTGGCGGACTCGGTCGCGAGATGCCCGCTGGCGCCCTCGCCGCCGAGGACCGTCACGGAGCCCACGCGGTCGTACCCCTTCGCGAACTCGGCCATCATCGGCACGAGGGCCTCGAGCGCGCGCTGGGCGAGCAGCGCCTCCTGGTTCTGCGACAAGGCGTCGGCCTCGGCGCGGATCGCGGACGCCCGGGCCTCACCGGCGAGACGCACTGCCTCGGCATCGGCCTCGGCGCGCACGCGCACGGCGGCGGCCTCCTGCTCGGCGATCTCCGCGCGTGCCTGCGCGGCCTTGATCTGAGAGTAGGCCTCGGCGTCGGCGTCCTTCTGGCGCTGGTAGAGGTCGGCGTCGGCGACGCGGCTGACCTCGGACTCCAGGCGCGCCTGGGTGTTCTGCGCCTCCTGCTGGAGCACCGCCTGCCGACGCTCGGCACGGGTCAGGGCCTCGGCCTGCTCGGCCTCGGCGTTGGCGCGACCGACCTCGGCCTTCGCGGCGGCGCTGTTCTTGTCGAGCTTCGTCTGCTCGATCAGGTTGGCCTCGTCGGTGGCGATCTGGCGCGCACGGATCTCGCGCACGGCATTGATCCGCGCGACCTCCGCCTCGCGCTTCACGCGCTCGACCTCCGTGGCACCGAGGGCCGAGATGTACCCGTTGGTGTCGGTGATGCCCTGGATCTGGAACGAGTCGAGGATGAGACCCTGCGACGACAGGTCGCCCTTGATGCCCTCCGCGATCTGGTCCGACAGGCGCTGCCGGTCCCGCATGAGCTCCTCGACCGTCAGCGTCGCCACGACGCCGCGCAGCGCCCCCTCGAGCTGCTCCGTCGTGAACTGCTCGATGGCCTTGTCCTGCGAGGCGAACCGCTCCGCGGCGCGGCGCACCGACTCCGGGTCGGAGCCAATCTTCACCAGCGCCACACCCGACACGTTCACCGTCACGCCGTTGGAGGACTGCGCCGTCGGCTCCATCTTGATCTGGCGGGCGCGCAGCGAGATCATCTCGCCGCGCTGCGTGAGCGGGTTGACGATGGCGCCCCCGCCGGTGATGACGGTGATGCGCGACGATCCCCCGTCGGCGGCCTTCTGGCGTTTGCCGACGATGACCAGGGCCTCATCGGCCTTGGCGACGCGGTACCACCCGCGGATGAGGGCCATCACGATCAACAGGATGACGACGATGACGACGACACCGATGCCGACGATCAGACCGATGCCTCCGAGGGCGGCGAGTTCCATGGTTCTCCTTCGACGGGCGCCACCGGGGCGACGCGGGGGGAATCCTCTCCAACCTATCTGGCGCCTGTGACACCCTGTCCAGTCCCCCGGCACAACCCGCCTCCCCGCGACGCCCCTCTCCCCCGTGACGTGGCGCAGATGTACGACCAGCGGGGTTTCGGCGTACATCTGCGGTAAGTCAGCGCCCTCCGTGACGCGGCCGTTCCTCCCTGACGTGGCACTCCCCGTGACGTGCGGGCGAACTCGTCCGCTCCGCACGCGCGCGAGGCGCGGTGCAGCGCGTACCGTTGATGTCGAGGCGGCCCGAACCGCCGAAGAAGGGTCCCCCATGAAGATCGTCTCGTCGCAGGATTGGCGGGACGCCCTCGGCTTCGACGTCCCCGTTCTCGTCGCCGATGTCGTCCCCGGTGAGCCCACGCGCTGCGTCGCGTGCGGTGCCGACAGCGAGCTGCGCCCGCGCACCGAGCTGTGGGCGGTCAAGCACCGTCACCCGAAGCACCACGGCGGCTTCGTCCGCTTCTACTGCGCGGACCACAAGCCCGCCGTCGCACCGCCGCCCGCGCCGGCGCCGGTCCCGCTCAAGGCCGCACGGTCCCGCGCCCCGCGCGCCGAGAGCCGCACGACCACCCCGAAGCCCACCCCGATCACCGACCGGCCGACGCGCGCCATGTGCCCGGACTGCTTCGTCGAGGTCTCGGCGGGCGGCGACTGCGGGATGTGCGGCGCGCAGGTCGTCTGACCCGCGTCTTTCCGACGACCGCCCCGGCGCGACAGCGTCGGGGCGGTCTGCGTCGTGCCCGGTCCGCACCACCAGGGCCACAGGGTCGAGCCGAGGTCGCCACGACGGGGTCGAGCCGGAGCCGCCCCGGCATCGAACGGGAGCCGCCCCGGCGCGATGGCGTCGGGGCGGCGGACCCGGCTCAGCGCGCGGAGATCGTCCAGCCGGCCTCGTGCGACGCACCCGGCGCCAGGACGATCAGGCCCGCGTCGTAGTCGTAGCGGTCGGCGTTGAGGGCGTCCGGGGCGCACGTCATGGGCTCGACGGCCAGACCCGCGCGGTGGCCGGGCGTGCCCGGACCGGCGGGCAGGTCGGCGGTGTGGATCTGCACCCAGGGGCACTCGCCGTCCCACGAGATCTGCACACCCGTCCCCGCCGGAGAGGTCACGACGACGGTCGCCCGGCCGTCGGCATCCCGAACCAGGTCCGTGTAGGCGTGATCGATCTCGACCGCGCCGAGCACGCGCGGCTCGCGGAAGTCGAAGCGGTCGGCGTCGGAGGCGACGGATGCCAGCCCGGTCGGCACCAGGCGGTCCGGTGTCGCCTCGAGCACGGTGTCGGCCGGGAGCGCGAGCGTCCACTCGTCGAGGGCGCCGTCGCCGGCCACGAGGTAGGGGTGCGGGCCGGTGCCCCACGGGGCGGGCGCCGCGGAGAGATTGGTCGCACGCACGGTCTGCGTCAGACCGTCGGCGCCCAGGCGGAAGGTCGTCCGCACCTCGACCCACCAGGGGTAGCCGGCCTGCGCGGGGACGGTGGCCGTCAGCGTGGCCTCGTCGTCGGTGGCATCCACGATGTCCCAGTCCGTCCACGAGAGCAGACCGTGGAGGGCGTGGCCGCGGTCCGGCTCGGTCAGCGCGAGCTGCAGCTCCTCCCCGCCGAAGCGGTGCGTGCCGTCGACGACGCGGTTCGGCCAGGGCGCGAGGGTCGTCCCCCGGTAGTTCGGCCGGAGCTCGTCGGTCGCGAACGGCACGACGAGATCGCGGCCCTCGTGCTGCAGCGAGCGCAGAGAGGCGCCGACGCTCGCGATCGCGGCTTCGTAGCCGTGGGCGCGGAGGACGACAGGGGATCCGGACAGAGCGACATCGGTCATCCCGCCATTATCTCGGGCGCAGACGACCGCATCCGACCACGGCCCGCCGGAACGGCGCAGCCGACCACGGCCCGCCGGAACAGACGAATGCCCCGACCGGGCGAGCGGTCGGGGCATTCGAGATCGTGCGGCTTACTTGAACGCGTCCTTGACGTTCTCGCCGGCCTTCTTGACGTGGGCTTCGGTCTGGTCGCCCTTGCCCTCCGCCTCGAGGCGCCCGTTGTCGGTGCCCTTGCCGAAGGCCTCCTTGGCCTTACCGGCCACGTCCTGAGCAGCGTTCTTGATCTTGTCGTCGAGTCCCATGTCGGCTCCTCCCGTTACGGTCCAGGTATCTCCCGAGGTCTTCACGGTAGGTCGGGCGTCGCCTTCCGGAGGGGGGGCTTGAATTTCGAGATGCCGTGAGGAAGAGCGATACGGTCGATCCGGGGGCGGGCGTGAGGTTCGGGGCGGATCGGACACTGCCCTCATGACGGTCCGCGCCCCCGGGCGGGCCGTGGAGGGGGACACGATGACCGGCACGGTGCACCGATGAGCCGCGACACGGCGGAGCTCGTCGCGTTCGACGACGTCTGGAACGCGCCTCCGTCCCGGGAGCACCGGCGCGGCGGCGGCCGAGGCGGGGTGATCGCGTTCCTCGTGGTCGTCCTGCTCCTGCTGCTGGGCGGAGGCGGCTACACCGCGTGGGCGCTGACGGCGCCGGTGGCATCCCCTGCCCTGTCGGTGACCGCTCCCCCGGCGCCGGTCGGCGAGCGCGTGGCCCTGGCGCTCCCCACGCAGGGAGCGGCGATGATCAGCGTGGAGGGGGCGGAGGAGTTCCTGGGTCCGGATGCCGCGGGCGTCTGGGCCGCCACCGGAGGGAACGACGTCCAGCCCCTGGCCAGCGTCACGAAGCTCGTGACCGCCCTCGTCGTCCTGGAGGCGTACCCTTTCGACGGTCCGGCCGACAACGGACCGACGCTGACGTTCGACGCGGCCGACGAGGACCTGTACGACAAGTACTACGCGATGGGGGCGACGATCGCGCCCATGCCGCGCAACAGCTCGATGACGCTGCGGAACGCGCTCACCGCCATGCTCGTCCCGTCGGCCAGCAATTATGCCGAGGCGGTCGCGACCTGGGCGTTCGGTTCGACGGGCTCCTTCGCGGCCCGGGCTCAGGACTGGCTCGCCCGCAACGGCCTCCGCGACACCGTCGTCGTCGAGCCGACCGGCAACAGCGCCCGCAACGTCAGCACGCCGTCGGACCTCCTCGCGCTGGCGCGGATCGCCGCGGCTCAGCAGACCGTCGCCTCGATCGTCGCCAAGCCCGTCGCGCAGGCGGGCGCGGCGGGCCGTGTCGTCAACACCAACGGCCTCCTCGGCAGCTACGGCGTCACCGGGCTGAAGACGGGCAACCTCGGACCCGGCACCCACCTGCTGGTCTACCGGGCGATGCTCGACGTGGGCGTCGGCGCGCCCCTGACCATCACCGGGGTCACCACCGGGGCCGAGAGCCGCGACTCGCTCACCGCCTCCGTGGCATCCCTGCTCGGGAGCATCCAAGCGGGCTTCCACGAGGTGACCGTCGCCGAGGTCGGCCGGTCGCTCGGCACCGTCACGACGCCCTGGGGATCGGATGCCGACATCGTCATCGGCCGGTCCGCGTCGATCCTGACCTGGTCGGACACCCCCGTCGAGGTCGTGCTCGACTACCGGGACCCGGTGGAGTACGCCGACGGCGAGGTGATCGGGACGCTCACCTGGACGGCGGGACCGGAGACCGCCACCGCCGACGTGCAGATCTCAGGGGCGATCGAGCCGCCCACGGCGCTGTGGCGCCTCACGCATCCGGAAGCGCTCGGCTAGCCGCGGCGGGCGGCGCGCTTCGCGCCGTCGGCGCCGAACCGGGCGGCGCGGGTCACACCGTCGGCGCCGCACGTCGCACCGTCGGCGCGCGTCATACCGTCGGGAGGTCCGCGTGGGCGACGACCGTCCGCGCGGTGTCGCGCAGCTCCATCCGCACGGCGTCCTCACGCAGCACCGCCGCGTTCATGCGGCACACGATGGGGACCTCCGAGCCGAGGATCTCCCCAGCGGAGAACTCGCCGCCGTCCGCGCCGACGAAGACGAGCTCGTAAGTCGCCCCGACCGTCAGCCCCTCCGCCTCCAGGTAGGCCTCGGTGCCCCACGTGTGGGCGACGACATCGGCGTCCACGACGATCCCGCCGGCGTCCTCGCTCACCTCGACGGCCTCGACCGCGCCGAGCGTCCCGGGCGGCCCGGCCGGCACGGGTGACAGAACCCCCGGCCCCGTCAGCCCCACGACGAGTCCGACGGCGAGGCAGGCGGCGGCGACCGCGGGCAGCATCCACCGGCGACGCGGTCGGGAGCCGGCGGCATCCCGTGCCGAGAGCACGCCCTCCTCCCGGGCGAGGGAGGCCTCGATGCGGGCGCCGAGGTCGCCGGTGTCGCGCGGGGTGGTCCAGGTGAGATCCCCCTGTCGGAGGCGGCGTGTGAGGGCGTCGAGCTCCGCGAACTCACGGGCGCGGGCCGGATCGGCGCGACGGAGGTCCTCGAACTCGGCGGCCTCCCTCTCGCTCAGCTCGCCGGCGAGGGCGGCGGCGGCGAGGTCGGCCCAGCGGTCATCGGGGGTGCGCATCTGACCCCTCCGTTCCTTCGAGATGCGTGCGGAGCGCGCGGAGCGCGTGAAAGGTCCGAGTGCGCCAGGTCGCGGCGGGGACGCCGGTGGCATCCGAGAGCTCCTGGTACGTGCGGCCGTGGAGGTGGACGGCGACGACGGCCGTCCGATGCGCCTCGCTGAGGACGGCGAGGGACTCCAGCATGCGCAGCCGCTCGAGCGGGTCGACGGCGTCGGCCGCGCGGCTCTCCAGCTCGGCGTCGTCGCCGATGATCGGCATCCGGGCCCGGGCGCGCATCGCGTCGACGATGACGTTGCGCGCGATCGCGAAGAGCCACGTCCGTTCGGACGCCTGCGCCGGGTCGAAGCGGGAGCGCGCCCGCCAGGCGCGCAGGAACGTCTCCTGCACGCAGTCCTCCGCGAGCGGGCGGTCGCGGAGGGCGTTCACCGCGTAGCCGAGCAGGGCCGCACCGTTCTCGTCGAACGCGCGGCGCACGTCGAACTCGCGCGTGCTCCCGCGGCGGGCGTGCATGCGGCTCTCCTCGCGTCTCGCGGCCGACCCCGTCATCCCCGTCGCCCTTTCCGAGGCTATCGGCCGCCGGGCGACGGCCTCACGAGGGGATACGTCGGCGGGGGCGCACGCGTTCATCGAGAAGTTTCGCGATGTCGATGAACGCTGGGCCTCCTGTCGACGTAGACCCTGCAACCGGACGACGAGCGTCCCGATCGAAAGGCACGACGATGACGAAGAAGACGTACGCCCGCCCCCTCACAATCGGCGCTCTCGCCGGTGCGGCGATGCTCGCCGTCGGGGTCGCTCCCGCCCACGCCGAGACGGAGGTCGCCGAGCCGTCCGAGTTCACCAGCGCCTTCACGGTGATGGCGACCCCCGACCAGGTCATCAACAACGACGGCGTCGCGACGCCGGGCGAGAGCGGGGCGACGGGGACGTTCACGTTCCGCATCAACTCCGACGAGGAGATCATCTGCTACGACATCCGTCTGGAGGGCGTCAGCGGCGACTACCAGAGCCCGGCCAAGACGGCGACGCACATCCACGAGGCGGCGGCCGGACAGCCCGGTCCCCCGCGCATCGCGTTCCCGAACCCCGCTCCCGTGGGCGACGGTCCGCGCACGTCGTCGGGCTGCCTGCAGGGCCCCTTCACCACGGGCGTCCAGGCCAACGGCGTCGACACGGGCGAGGGCTTCTCGCTCGCCGAAATCGAGGCGGACCCCGCCGGTTTCACCGGTGACTCCCACACGACGGCGTTCCCCGCGGGCGTCGTCCGCGGTCAGCTGAGCGCCATCCCCGTCGGCGGTGTGGACACCGGCGCCGGCGGCTCCGCCGGAGGACAGATGGATGCCGTCGGCCTGACCGCCGCCGCGGGCGTCGTCGGACTGTCGGTCGCGACCGCGCTGCTTCTCAACCGCCGCCGTCCCTCCGCGACGCGGTGACGATGCCACGGCGCGGTGTGCAGCGGTCCGCTTTTGGGGGGCGGCCGCCGCGCACCGCGTTCGTGCTCGCGCTGGCGGCCGTCTGGGCGTGCGCGGGGTGCGCCGGGTCGACCGCACCCGACGCAGCGCCGTCGCCGGCGGCTGAGGCGCCGGTGGCATCCCCCTTTCCTTCCTCCTCGCCGGCGGTCCCGCCCGCGGAGCCCACTCCCCCCGCGGCCGCCGAGCCGACGAGCGTCGCGATCCCGGCCCTCGGTCTGGACGAGCCGCTCATCCCGCTGGGCATCGCCGCGGACGGCGGCATGGAGGTGCCCGTCGACTACGACGAGGTCGGCTGGTTCACCGGCGGCGGTCGGCCCGGCGGCACCGGCCCCACCGTCATCGCGGCGCACGTCGACTCGCCCACCGGTCCGGCCGTGTTCCAGCGGCTGAAGGAACTGGTCGTCGGCGATGTCGTCGAGGTCCGGGATGCCACCGGTACCCTGCACACGTACCGGGTGACCGAGACGGCGGACTACCCCAAAGCCGCCTTCCCGACGGCGCGGGTGTTCGGCGCGACCGCGCAGGACGAGCTGCGCGTCATCACGTGCGGCGGGATCTTCGACCGCGAGGCCGGGTCGTACGTCGACAACCGGGTGGTCTACGCAGTGCGGGTGTGAACGGGGGTCCGGGCGGGGTCTCCTCCTCCCGATAAACGCTCCCTGCACTGATGAACGCAGGGTGCGCGCGTTTATAAGTGCAGGGAGCGTTTATCGGGGACTGTTCCCGCCGGCGGGACGGCGGCACGCGAGCGGCGCTGACTCAAGGCGTCGGGTACGACGGGAAGGTGCACGTCGGCGCAGTGCCCGCGGAGGGGGCGTCCGTCACGGTCACGCCGGGACCGGACGTCGGCAACGCCGCACCGCCGAACGTCGCACCCGCCGTGGTGATGTCGGCGTACGCCGCGTCGACACGGGCCGTGTCCACAGACGTGTCCGCGACGGTCACCCCGAGGGGGTGCGCGGCGTCGAGCCCCCTCAACGTCGACGTCGCACTCGGCGGCGAGTCGGACGAACGGAACCCGTCGATGGTGATGTCGGTGAACTGCGGTGTGGCGGAGCCCGTGCCGCTCGCATAGTCCGCGTCGATGTCGATGGGCGCCTTCACGGCATCCGCGCACACGTTCCGGTAGGTGATGTCCGTCACGAGACCGCCGGCCGTGGCCGAGCTCTTGATGCGGATGGCCGCCGACGCGACGCTTGCGGCGCCGTCGGCGTCCGTGCCGCTGACCATGTCGTCGGCGACGAGCACGTCGCTCACTCCGGCGGTCGTCTCGCTGCCGATGGAGATGCCGTGCGTGCCGAAGAAGTGGTCGTCGATGATCGAGATGTGCGCCGACGGGCTGCTGCCCCCTTTGATGGCGATGCCGTCGTCGCCGTCCATGATCCACGAGTGGGCGACCGTCACGTCCGTCGCGCCGGCCGGGTCGATCCCGTCGGTATTGCGCGCCGTCGCGGGCGTGCGGATGCGGACGCCCCAGACGGTCAGCCCGTCACCGTCCTGGAACGACACGTGGAAGCCCGCGGCATCCATGAGGTCGATGTCGTGCAGGGTGATGTCGTCGACGTGCCGTGCCTGCACGAGGCGCGGGACGTTCTGCGACCCGCCGCTCTTGGCCGCCGCCGACAGGTCCCACCAGCTCTGCCCGGAGCCGAGCATCGTCGCGCCGCCCCGGCCGTCGATCCGGCCGCGTGATCCGTCGGCGGCGTCCGGTTTCGAGGCCAGCCCGGCGTGCGAGCCGGCCAGTGTCAGGAACGGCCGGCATCCATCGCCCGAGCCGCCGATGGTCCCGCACGCGGGGTGCCCGTCGATCTGGTAGTCGGCCGGGTTCCGCGAGGCGGACAGCGTCACACCGGGATCGACGACGAGAACCTCCCCCTCTCGGACGGTGAGCGGTCCGCTGAGGAAGTCGGACGAGGAACCGGATGCCGCGAGCTCGACGGCCACGACCGCGCCGTCACCCTGCGCGCACGAGTCGAGCGCTTGCTGCAGCCGCACCGTGTCGGGCGGGTCGTGCTCCTGGTCGTCCGTGCCCTCGCCGTTCGCGAGGGTCAGCTGGGCCGGCACGGTCGCGCACGTCTCGGACGGGGCGGCCGGCTCCGACACGTCGCGGCGATCGCCGGTGGCCGTCCCACCCGGCGGCACCGGCGCGGCGCACCCCGTGAGGACGAGGACGCCGCCGAGGAGGACGACCGTGACAAGACGCAGACGCACGCGAGGATCGTGACTCCGGCGTCTATGCGCGCACCCTGCGAACGCCCTCGACGGGCGGGGAGCTTCCTACTCGCGGCCCTCTTCGAGCGGGATGAGCATGGTGCGGAAGTCGCCGGGCGTGGTGTGCAGGTCCCAGATGCGATCGGCGACGTCGTCGATGCCGTTGGGCAGCTGCAGACGCGGGATGGCCCCGGGGATGACGAGCTGAGCGACCCGCACGCCTTCGTCCGCGAGGGCCTCGTGGAGCATCTCGCCGTACGCGCTCTCGGCCGGGAAGGCCACCGAGGTGCCGGCGAAACCGGCGCGTGCCTTCACCGACGTCCCGCCGTTGATGAGGATGATGCTGCCGTCCCCCGATTCACGCATCGCGGGCAGCACCGCGCGCACGGACGAGATGAGGCCCAGCAGGGAGAACTGGACGGCTTCCGTCGCGAGCTCCGGGGTCAGCTCGAGGACGGGCTTGAGGTAGTCGCGGGACGGGAGCGGGCTGTACTGCAGGACCGAGACGGGGCCGAGGTCCGCGGCCGCCCGCCCGAGGGCGTCCTCCAGCTCGGCGGGGACGCGCACGTCCGCCGAGTAGGCCTTGGCCGTCACGCCCTCCGAACCCAGCGCCGCCACGATGCTGTCGAGCTTCGCGAGATCGCGCGCGATCAGGGCGATCGAGAAACCTTCGCGGCCGAAGCGGCGTGCAACGGCTGCGCCGAGCCCCGGACCGGCGCCGATGATGGCGATGACGGGCATGGTGAACTCCTTCGTGCGATGGCGGTACGGCGACTCTAGAGGCGGTCACCGACATTCCCGGACGGGAGTCCCCGCCCGGCGGGCACCTAGTAGGATTCCCCGCTCTGCGGTGGACAGCGGACGCCGAGGACGACCGTCGGCTGCTCGTCGCCGAACAGGTCGAGGAGCGCCGGCCGGACGTGCTCGAGGATTTCCGCGTCGCGCCACCAGCCGGTGACGTCCGCGCAGGACTCATCGTCGACGAGGTTGGTGATCCACCGGAACGAGGACCGGAGGAGTTCCCTCACGTCAGCCACCGTCGGTGGCCCTGACACGCAGCACGTCAGTCGAGGTCGACGCGCCGGCCGCCGCCCATGTCCGCGTCGGCGTCGGTCACCGTGGCGTAGACCCCGGTGGGGACACCCGGAAGGGATGCCACCTCCCGCGCGACCGCGATGAGATCCGCCTCAGTGGCATTGTGGACGAAGAACAGGTACTCGTCGCCCAGCTCCTCGCCGTCGTCGTACATCTCGCCCCGCGACGAGCCTTCGAGGTCGAAGAGGAACTCCATGACGGTGTCGATCCACGGGAAGGGGTCGTCACCGTCCGGGACGTCGATCGGCGTCAGCGGAACGTGAATCTCGACGAGAAGGTCAGCCACGCGGTCAGTATGTCAGCCCGACGCACCGGCCGTGATGCCTCAGTTGTTGAAGCGGAACTCCACCAGGTTGCGTCACAGTGGGGCATCAGGCTGGTCATCAACTCCCGTGGAGCTGGGCCAGCCCGGCTGCTGCGCTCTCGGGAAGAAAGTCGGACTCGATGGGAGTCCACGAGTGTAGTTCATAAGGCTCTGGTGCGCGCGTCGCTCTCTGTAGGTAATACCAATAGTCGGGGCCTCGCCGATCCCATCCCGAACCGCTCCAACTGGCGAGCGATGGATCGATGACCGATATTCTCTTGGCTCGGTGTCCGTTCAGCCATCGCGTCAGAGCCGCGTTGATGTGGTCGTCTCGAAATGAGTAGCCGACGATTGTCAGCCACTCCGTCTGAGAGAGCAACCGATCGAACTCAACGAGCATGGC
Source organism: Microbacterium sp. HMH0099 (assembly GCF_049384025.1). Lineage (NCBI taxonomy): Bacteria > Bacillati > Actinomycetota > Actinomycetes > Micrococcales > Microbacteriaceae > Microbacterium > Microbacterium sp. HMH0099. The sequence continues at coordinate 266,985 of NZ_JBMRJR010000002.1, forward strand.
GAGGAATGGTCCGTCTGAGCGCAGCTTCGACCCTTGACCGAACACCATGGCAGGCACTCCGCCAACGAGCCGCCCCTGGCGATCCTCGCCGAAGTTGCTGAGACGATCTCCGGGCACTCTCTCGCCGTCCTGCTCGCCCTGCCCCAAGACGTAGTCAAGTGATCCGTGCAGCTTCAGGAGCCTGACGTCCGCTTGTGGGGTAGCCCACTCCCACTCGTAGCCTCCCCGCCACGTTTCAAGGCCGGTGTCCACTGTCAGGCCAGCCGCGTGAGATGCCTTCTCTACAGCAAGGTCATAGTTCAGTGTGGCGATGCCAGCGAGCGACTCAGCCTTGATCATCGGCTCGAAGTATCCAACGCGGCTCTCATCAGCGCGCAGGATATGGATCAGGGCATCGAGCATCGCGGACTCTAGTTGCTCAAAGAGGTCTCCGTTCGACGTTTGCACTACAGCTCGAACGCCTGCCTCGAACTCGCTCTCAACCTTGTGATCCCACGTGTCAAGTAATGCCTTCTTGAAGTTGCGCGCCCAGAAACCGGGGAATGAGACACGACCGTTCGACGCGTCCAGATTCCGATTCCACGTTTCAACAAAGGCCGACAGGTCGATTGAGTCGCGGTCCTTCAGCGCCTTCACCGCGGCGAACACCCGCTCAACGTCCACTCCTTCGAACGCGCTCTTGCCGCGTCCGGTGTCATGTTGCACCATCGCACCGATCACGCCGTGCAGGAGGGCGCGAACATAGAAGTGGCCGGAGGAGCCGTCGATGTAGTCCGCGACAGCTCGCGTGAGGCCAAAGCTACCTGGAAGCCCCGCATCAATTGATGCGCCTGCGCCAAGAAGGAAACTCTTCACTCTTGGTGTCTAGCACGACCAACCGCCCGCCCGTCTACAGCGGCGGCGCTTCTCGTTCACCTCAACCCAAACAATCACTGAACCCGAATCAGTTTGAGAAGCGGAACTCCACGACGTCGCCGTCCTGCATGACGTACTCCTTGCCCTCGAGGCGGGCCTTGCCCTTCGCGCGGGCCTCCGCGACGGAGCCGAGCTCGACGAGGTCCTCGAACGAGATGACCTCCGCCTTGATGAAGCCCTTCTCGAAGTCGGTGTGGATGACGCCCGCCGCCTGCGGCGCCTTCGCGCCCTGCGGGATGGTCCAGGCACGGGCCTCCTTCGGCCCGGCCGTCAGGTAGGTCTGCAGGCCGAGGGTGGCGAAGCCGATGCGGGCGAGCTGGTCCAGGCCGGACTCGTCCTGTCCCGTGGAGGCCAGCAGCTCGGCGGCATCCTCCGGGTCGAGGTCGATCAGCTCGGACTCGATCTTCGCGTCGAGGAACACGGCCTTCGCCGGGGCGACCAGCGCCTCGAGCTCGGCCTTGCGGGCGGCGTCGGTGAGCACGGCCTCGTCGACGTTGAAGACGAAGATGAACGGCTTGGCGGTGAGCAGGCCCAGCTCGCGGATCGGCGAGAGGTCGAGACCGGATGCCGACAGCAGCACTCCGCGCTGCAGGGCGTCCTGCGCGGCCTTTGCCGCGTCGAGCACGGAGGGGTCGAGCTTCTTGCCCTTGACCTCCTTCTCGTACCGCGTGATCGCCTTCTCCAGCGTCTGGAGGTCGGCGAGCTGCAGCTCGGCGTTGATGGTCTCCATGTCGCTCGCGGGGTTCACCGCACCGTCGACGTGGACCACGTCGTCGTCGGCGAATCCGCGCACGACCTGGGCGATGGCATCCGCTTCCCGGATGTTGGCGAGGAACTGGTTGCCCAGGCCCTCCCCCTCGCTCGCGCCCCGGACGATGCCGGCGATGTCGACGAACGAGACCGCCGCGGGCACCGTGCGCTCGGAGCTGAAGACCTCGGCGAGCTTGTCGAGGCGCTGATCGGGAAGGTTAACGACCCCGACGTTGGGCTCGATCGTCGCGAACGGGTAGTTCGCCGCGAGCACCTGATTCTTGGTCAGGGCGTTGAACAGGGTCGACTTTCCGACGTTGGGAAGGCCGACGATTCCGATGGTAAGAGCCACGGGAGTCCAGGTTACCCGGCCCCGGCGCCGTCGCCCGACGGAGGAGATGACGCGATGGGAGGACCTTTCCACCCCGAACCCTCCTCCCTCCGCCGCATCCCCTCCCCTCGCCTACGCCCACATCGCCTCGGATGGATGCCACGGCCACCACATCGCAGGATGCTCGGCGCGCCTCGGACTCCGAGCCGGTCGTCCCGGGGAGGGTGAATCCGTGGCCCTGGACTTCACCGCGATCGACTTCGAGACGGCGAACTCCCACGGCGCCTCGGCCTGCGCCGTAGGACTCGCCCGCGTGCGGAACGGACGCGTCGTCGCCACCGCCGCCTGGCTCATCAAGCCGCCGCAGGGATACGACCATTTCGCGCCCATCAACATCGGCATCCACGGCATCCGCCCGGGCGACGTCGCGAACGCCCCCGACTGGAGCGCGCAGCTCGCGCGGCTGAAGGCGTTCGCCGGCGACGACGTCCTCGTCGCGCACAACGCCGGCTTCGACATGTCGGTGCTGCGCCGCGCCTGCGCCGCGACGGGCGACGACTGCCCGTCGTTCCGGTACCTCTGCAGCGTTCAGATGTCGCGCAAGACGTACACGCTGGATTCCTACCGCCTCCCGCTGGTCGCGGCCGAGGCCGGATGCTCCCCGTTCGCGCACCACGACGCCCTCGCCGACGCGGTCGCCTGCGCTGAGATCACCATCGACTGCGCGCGGCGCGCGGGCGCGGACGACGTCTTCGCCCTCGCGGCGGCACTGGGCGTCCGCGTGGCGCAGATCGAGGTTCCGGCCGCAGCGCGCGCCGTCGCCTGAATCCTCCACCGCGTTTCCACAGCGAGGAATCGCGCTCACTTCTCCCCGAATGGCCGTGGCGGCACCGCGGATGTCGGAGGGCCCGGGCATGCTGAGCCCATGGACGCACTCCTCCTCGTTCTCGTCGCGCTTCTCGCGCTGGCCATCGGAGCCGGCGCGGGATGGTTCCTCGGGAGCGCCCGCGCCGCGACCCGGACGGCGGACGACCGCCACGAGCTGACGGCTCGCGCGGCCACCGCCGAAGCGGCGCGCGCGGGACTCCAGGCCCAGCTCGACCATCAGGTCGGCCTGTACCGCGAGCTGGTCGGGCAGTCGCGCGCCGACCAGGCCGCCCGCGAGGAGCGGGAGCGGCGCGAGCAGACGGTGCTGCGTGCGCTGGACCCGGTGCGGGAGACCCTCGAGCACATGCAGCGCAAAGTGGACGGACTCGAGCGCGACCGCGTCGAGCAGTACACCGCACTCGGTGAGCAGCTACGGCTGTCGCGCGAGTCGGACGAGTCGCTCCGCGCGACCACCGAGGCCCTCGCCTCCGCCATGCGCTCCGGCAGCACCCGCGGCGTGTGGGGCGAGACGCAACTGCGGCGGGTCGTGGAGGCGGCGGGCCTCACGCGCTACGTCGACTTCGACCTGCAGTCCTCGATCACCTCGGACGCGGGCAGCGGTCGCCCCGACATGGTCGTGCGGCTTCCCGGCGGCAAGTCCCTGGCCGTGGACGCCAAGGTCCCCCTGGACGCGTATCTGCAGGCCAGTGCCATCCCCGTCACGGCGGTCGGCGACGACGGCGCACGACGGGCGGCGCTCCTCGGGCGCCACGCGAAGGCCGTCCGCGGTCATGTGGAAGCCCTCGCCCGCAAGACGTACTGGGCGGGCCTCGACGCGAGCCCCGAGTTCGTCATCTGCTTCTTGCCGAGCGAGTCGCTGCTGTCAGCCGCGCTGGAGGAGGACCCGACGCTGCTCGACCACGCGTTCTCCCGGCGCGTGGCCCTCGCCTCGCCCGTCAACCTCTGGGCCGTCCTCAAGACGGTCGCCTTCACCTGGACGCAGCAGGACGTCTCCGACGAGGCCCGGGCTCTCTTCGCCCTCGGGAACGAGCTCTACGAGCGCGTGGGTGTGCTCGCCGGTCACGCCGGCGATCTGCGACGCGCACTCGAGCGCACCGTCGACAGCTACAACCGCTTCGCCGGTTCGCTCGAGTCGCGGGTCCTCGTCACGGCGCGGAAGTTCCCGGGCATCGACGAGACCAAACTGGATGCCACCACGCCACCGCCCGCGCTCGAGGCGACTCCGCGGCGGTGGGCGGCGCCGGAACTGCTGGAGGAATCCCTGCTCGACGGCGCGGACGCGACATCGTTCCGAGCTGCGGCGGGCGGCACGAACGTCGAGGGCCCCGCCGAGACTCTGACCTTCGCCGACCTCGGCGAGGTGCGGACGCGAGTCCAGGAGGGAGACGACTGACCGCGGCTCAGCACCGCGGCCGGCACGGCTCAGGCGCCGCCGGGGACCCAGCTCAGCAGGCTGACCACGGCGGCCGAGATGCCGACGAAGGCGCCGACGAGCCACCAGGCGTTGACCTCGTAGCCCTCGTGCTTGCGTACGCGCAGCAGAACGTCCGGGCGACGCGCGGGGTCGACAGCGTCTGCGATCACCTTCTGCGCGCCCGTCTGGGGCGCGGTCTGATTCGTCGGAGCAGCCATGGACGATTCCCCTTCGGGTCTCAAAGAACACAGCGTCGCCTTTGACACTGCACACGATTCTGCCAGAGGGGTCCGAAAGAGGCGGTCACGCTTGCGTCACGACACGCCCGGCTGTATCTGGGTGCCGGCAGCGGGCGTCGACCGGCGCCCGGTCTCTCAGCGCCGTTCGGCGCCCGGCCCCGGCCGCGGGCGTCGGCCGCCGCCGGTCAGATCCGCCGCGTGGTCAGAGCCACTTCGAGGTCAGGTGCTCCGACGAGATGCGGCGCAGGGTCCCGGACGCGCTGCGCAGCACCACGCTCTCGGTGTACAGGAAGTCCCCCTCACGGCGGACGCCCGAGACGAGCTGACCGTCGGTCACTCCCGTCGCGACGAAGATCGTGTTCTTGCCGCGCACGAGGTCGTCCGCCTCGTAGACCTCGTCGAACTTGAGACCCGCGTCGAGACCGCGCTGCCGTTCCTCGTCGTCGCGCGGCGAGAGGATGCCCTGGATGTGTCCGCCCAGCGCCTTGATCGCGCAGGCGGTGACGATGCCCTCCGGGCTGCCGCCGATGCCGACGCACATGTCGGTACGGGCGTTGTGCCGCGCGGCGTTGATGCCGCCGGCGACGTCGCCGTCGCTCATGAGCCGCGTACCGGCCCCCGCCTCGCGGATCTCGCGGATGAGGTTCTCGTGACGCGGACGGTTCAGCACCGACACCACGATCTCATCGACCGGCTTGCCGAGGGCGTCGGCCAGGCGCCGGATGTTCTCACCGATCGGGAGGCGGATGTCGACGACGCCCACACCCGCCGGTCCGGTGACGATCTTGTCCATGTAGAAGACGGTCGAAGCGTCCAGCATCGTCCCGTGATCCGACACGGCGATGACCGAGAGGGCGTTCTGCCGTCCGGCCGCGGTCAGCGACGTGCCGTCGATCGGGTCGACCGCCACGTCGCACTTGGGGCCGCGGCCATTGCCGACCTGCTCCCCGTTGAAGAGCATGGGGGCGTCGTCCTTCTCGCCCTCGCCGATGACGATCGTGCCGTCGAAGTTGACGGTGGTGAAGAACGCCCGCATGGCGTCGACGGCTGCACCGTCCGCGGCCTCCTTCGCGCCGCGGCCGATGAACGGCACCGCACGGATGGCGGCGGCTTCGGTCGCGCGCACCAGCTCGAGAGCCAGGTTCCGGTCGGGGTGCAGGGGGGACATGTCGGAGGTCAGGCTCACCATGACGCCCACCCTAGCCAGAGTGGCGGTCAGATCCCCGAGATTTTGCGGCCTGAGACGTGAAGGAATCGCCGTTCTTTCCGTTCGAGCAGAAGCGCCGGAAAAACAGGGCGGTGGGGACGTCGCGAGCGGCACTTCCTGGCTGCTTCGCTAGAGTGACCGTGTCCCGATCACGACCAAGGAGCACCTCCATGCCCGTCGCCACCCCTGAGCAGTACGCCGAGATGCTGGACCGCGCCAAGGCCGGCAGCTTCGCGTACCCCGCGATCAACGTCTCGAGCTCGCAGACCATCAACTCGGTGCTCCAGGGCCTGACCGAGGCCGGCTCCGACGGCATCCTCCAGGTCACCACCGGCGGCGCGGACTACTTCGCCGGCCACACCGTCAAGGCCCGCGCGACCGGCGCCCTCGCCTTCGCCAAGTACGTGACCGAGGTCGCGAAGAACTACCCGATCACCGTCGCGCTCCACACCGACCACTGCCCGAAGGACGCCCTCCCCGGCTTCGTCCTGCCGCTGCTGGAGGCCTCGGAGGAAGAAGTGAAGGCCGGCCGCAACCCGATCTTCCAGTCGCACATGTGGGACGGCTCGGCCGTTCCCCTCGACGAGAACATCGACATCGCGGCGGAGCTGCTCCCCCGCATGAAGAACATCAACGCGATCCTCGAGATCGAGGTCGGCGTCGTCGGCGGCGAAGAGGACGGCGTCCAGCACGAGGGCTCCAACGAGGCCCTATACACGACCGTCGCCGACGTCACGAAGGCCGTCGAGCGCCTCGGCCTGGGCGAGAACGGCCGCTACATCTCGGCCCTCACCTTCGGCAACGTGCACGGCGTCTACAAGCCCGGCGGCGTCAAGCTCCGCCCCGAGCTCCTCGGCGAGATCCAGGAGGGCATCGCCGCCAAGTTCGGCACCGGTCCGAAGCCCCTCGACCTCGTCTTCCACGGCGGCAGCGGCTCGACCGACGAGGAGATCGCCCTCGCCGTCGCCAACGGCGTCGTCAAGATGAACATCGACACCGACACGCAGTACGCCTTCACCCGTTCGATCGCGGGCTACATGTTCTCGAACTACGAGGGCGTGCTGAAGCTCGACGGCGAGGTCGGCAACAAGAAGCAGTACGACCCCCGCGCCTGGGGCAAGGTCGCCGAGTCGGCCATGGCCGTCCGCGTGGTCGAGGCCACGAAGCAGCTCGGCTCCTACGGCCAGTCCCAGAGCTGACGTCCCCTTCTTCGAACGCCCCGGCTCCGGCCGGGGCGTTCGTCGTCGGTGCGCCTAGGAGCGGTACATCTCGAGCACGGTCTGCGCCTCCCCCGGCGAGGACACGAGCTCGATGGCATCCCCCGCCCTGACCTCCCCCGCACGACGCACGCGCAGATAGGCGCCGAGACGTCCCTCGTCGGAGAAGCGCTTCACCCATCCCCGCCCCGCGGATCCGCCCACCCATCGGGCGAAGGTCGCACAGGGCGTGCGGGGCATGGTCACCTCGACCTCGACCGTGCCGCCGATGCGCCACACCTCGCCGATGCGCGCGGCATTGACGTCCAGGCCGTCGACGCGCAGGTTCTCACCGAACCACCCCGGCGGCAGCTCTCGACCCAGCTCGGCGGACCAGAAGTCGGCGTCCTCCTGCGCGTAGGCGTAGACGGCCTTGTCGCGTCCGCCGTGGTGTTTGCGGCTCGCCTGCACGTCGGCACGGACGCCGAGCGGGCCGATCCGGACCGGCCCGTCGAGCGGACGCTTGTCGATCGCCGTCACCCCGACCGAGCCGGAGTCGGGACGCAGGGCGTGGACGGCGCAGACGGCGAGGAGGCTCGGCATGCCAGCATGCTACGACCTTCCGCGCCCCGCTCCCGACGCCGCCAGCCGGCAGCGGTGTCCCACTATGTGCGACCAGCAGCTCCCAACCCTGCACGAAGTGGGACACGCCCTGCCGCACACCGCTCAGCGTGTCCCACGATGTGCGACCAGCAGCCCCCAACCCTGCACGAAGTGGGATACACCGCCCCGCAGGTCAGGACCCGGCGAGCTCCGTGCGCATGACGACGAGGCCGCCGTCGAGCGTTCGGATCTCGACGGACTCGATCCGCCCCGAGGCGAGGTCGGTGCCGGCGCTGAGCTCCGTCGTCGACCCCGGTCCGGCCCGCCAGGTCGACAGCACCGTGGTGGCGCCGTCGTCGGCGGTCACCGCGAGCGCGTACGGCCAGCCTCCGGGCGGCGCGTCCAGCACCTCGCCCGTGTACTCGCAGACCAGGTCGATCCTCGTCCCCCAGTCGACGGAGGTGAGCTTGACGGATGCCTCCAGCGGCGCTCCCGCGACGTCGTCCAACGCGTAGACGGCTCCGGCCGGCTGCGGCAGGTTCGCGGCGACCACGCTCGGGACGGCGATGACCAGCGCGGCCGCCGCGACGGCCCCCGCCCACAGGGCCCGTGCCCGCACGCGCCGGCGGCGCGCTGTCGACACCACGCGGCCGCGCAACGCGACGTCCGGCGCCGGGGGCACGGTCGACTCGACAGCACGCGCGCGTTCGGCCGGCAGCCGCGAGAGCAGGCCCGCCGTGGGGGCGAGCTCGGCGACCGCCGCACGGCAGCGCTCGCAGGTCTCCAGGTGCGCCTCGTACTCGGCACGCTCGACGGACGAGAGGGCGCCGAGGACGTAGGCGCCGTCCCAGTCGGCCAGCCGCTCGTGCTCGCCGTTCATCGCGTCACCCCCCGCTCCTGCAGGGCCAGCCGCAGCGCTCGCACCGCGTAGTGCAGGCGCGACTTCACGGTGCCCGCCGGGATGCCGAGCTCCTCCGCGGCCTGCGCCACACTGCGGCCGCCGTAGTACGCGGACACGATGACCGCCCGGTGGTCCGGCGTCAGCGTCGCGAGCGCCTCCTCGACGAGGAGGGCGTCGAACATGGCATCCGTGTCGTCGTCCCGGGCGGTCTCGGGCAGCTCGTCGACGGGATGCTCGTGACGTCTGCGCGCACTGCGCGCCTCGTCGATGACGAGATTGCGGGCGACGGTCAGCATCCACGAGCGCAGTCTCGACGGGTCGTCGGCCAGGACGCGCGGGGTGCGCCACGCCCGCAGCAGGGTCTCCTGCACGACGTCGTCCGCCCCGGCGTGGTCGCCGGTCAGGCTGACGACGTAGCGCCAGACGGGGGCGGCGTGGGCGTCGTAGAGCGCGGTCAGGCGCGCGTGGTCGTCACGGGCCATGCCGTCCTCCCCGCGTCCTGTCGTCCGAGCGCTTCTCGCCATACAGAGGACACGGGATGCCGCCCCGTCCGGTTCAGACGCCGAAGGCGCCCGACAGCGACGCGATGAACCCCGGGTCGCCGAGGAGGGCGAACATGATGACGATGCTCGCGAGGAAGGTCGTGACGGCGAACCCGGCGAGCGGGACCCAGAAGCTGATGCGGCCGCGCTTCAGCCGCCGCCAGGTGAGGGCCGCCGTCGCCAACCATCCGATGCCGTAGATCGCCGCGGCCACGGCGCCGAGGACGAACCCGGCGCCGAGGTTGGTGAACGAGGTGTCCGTCGCGCCCATGCGCTCGGCGAGCGTCTCTGCAGTCGTCGGGAAGTCCAGCAGCTGCGGGATGGTCGTGATCACCGTGATGAGGCCGTAGATCAGCAGACCGAACGTCACGCCGCGGTCGATGCGCGCGCCCCGGCCGAGCGGGGCGGCCGGCGATGCCGCCGACGCGACGGGCGCGGGCTTCTCGGGCTGCGGGGCCTGTCCTGCCTCGAGCGCCTCCGTGACCTCGGGGCGCTGGATGCGGGCCTGCTGCTCCTCGGGGGTCGCGTACTCCCCGTACTGCGGGCGGGGACGCGGGTCGATGTCGCTCACGCGCGGCCCCGGCCGCCGAGGGCGCGCTGATCGCGCTTGCCCGACGCGTCCTGGCGCAGCTCTTTCGGGAGGGAGAACAGCAGGTCCTCCTCCGCGGTGCGGACCTCTTCGACGTCGCGATACCCGGCGCCGGCGAGCTCTTCGAGCACCTCGGTCACGAGCACCTCGGGGACGGAGGCGCCGCTGGTCACGCCGACGGTCTCGACGCCCTCGAGCCACTCCTGCTTGACCTCGTCGATGTAGTCCACGCGGTATGCGGCCTTCGCGCCGTACTCCAGCGCGACCTCGACGAGACGGACGCTGTTGGAGCTGTTGGCGGACCCGACGACGATGACGAGGTCGGCGCCGACGGCGACCTTCTTGATGGCCACCTGACGGTTCTGCGTGGCGTAGCAGATGTCGTCGGAGGGCGGGTCCTGCAGCTGGGGGAAGCGCTCGCGCAGGCGGCGCACGGTCTCCATGGTCTCGTCGACGGAGAGCGTGGTCTGCGACAGCCACACGACCTTCGACGGGTCGCGCACCTCGACGGTGTCGGCGTCGTCGGGCGAGTTGACGACCGTGACGTGGTCGGGCGCCTCACCCGCGGTGCCCTCGACCTCCTCGTGCCCCTCGTGACCGATCAGCAGGATCTCGAAGTCGTCGCGGGCGAACCGCACGGCCTCGCGGTGCACCTTCGTCACCAGCGGGCACGTCGCGTCGATGGCCTGCAGGCCCCGGTCGGCGGCGGCGGAGACGACGGCCGGCGAGACGCCGTGCGCGCTGAAGACGACGTGCGCGCCGGCGGGGACCTCGTCGACCTCCTCGACGAAGATCGCGCCCTTCTTCTCCAGCTCCGTCACGACGTGGATGTTGTGCACGATCTGCTTGCGCACGTACACCGGGGCGCCGTAGCGCTCCAGCGCCTTCTCCACCGCGATGACGGCCCGGTCCACCCCCGCGCAGTACCCGCGGGGGGCGGCCAGCAGCACCTTCTTCTTGCCCTGGACGGGGATATCCTGGAGCCGCCCGCGTCGACCCGGGATACGGGGAACGGGCAGTTGCACGACAGGTGAGCTCACCCCTCGATTCTACCGGGGCGCCCCTGGACGCCGGCCGTATCGACCCATCACGAAAGCTCCATGACCTCGTTCCAGCCCGAGACCGTCCCCGGCGAGGCCCCGCCCGCCGACTCCGTGCACCCCCGGGACTCGCGGACGGACGCCCCGACCTCGGTCTCGCGACTGAACGACACCATCCGCGGGTTCATCGAGCGGTGGGGCTCGGTGTGGGTCGAGGGGGAGATCACGTCGTTCAACCGCCGCGGAGGGAACGTCTTCGGCCGGATGAAGGACCTGGGAACGGATTCGACGGTCGCGTTCCGCATCTGGTCGAGCACCCTCGCCCGCCTGCCGAAGGACTTCGCCGTGGGCGACCACGTCGTCGCGTGCGTCAAGGCCGACTACTTCCCGCGCACGGGCGACTTCTCCTTCTCGGTGTCGTCGATGCGCCACGTCGGCCTCGGCGAGCAGTTGGAGCGTCTGGAGCGCCTGCGCGTGCAGCTGCGCGGCGAGGGACTGTTCGACGCCGCTCGCAAGAAGCGGCTGCCGTTCCTCCCCCACTGCATCGGCCTCATCACGGGCGAGAACTCGGATGCCGAGAAGGACGTGCACCGCAACGCCGAGCTGCGGTGGCCCCGGGTGCGCTTCCGGACGAAGTACGCCGCGGTCCAGGGCGACCGGTGCGTCCCCGAGACCATCGCGGCCCTCAAGGCCCTGGATGCCGATCCCGATGTGGACGTCATCGTCATCGCCCGCGGCGGCGGCGATCCGCAGACCCTGCTCGGCTTCAGCGACGAACGTCTCGTGCGCGCGGTCGCCGCGGCATCCACGCCCGTCGTCAGCGCCATCGGGCACGAGAACGACCGCCCCCTGCTGGACGAGGTCGCCGACGTGCGCGCCTCGACGCCGACCGACGCGGCCAAGCGGGTGGTGCCGGACGTCAGCGAGCAGCGGGCCCTCGTCGGGCAGCTCCGCGCCCGGCTGACGGGGCGCCTCACCCAGCGCGTGCTGCACGACATCGCCCAGCTGGAGCAGATCCGTTCCCGGCCGTCGTTGCGCACCCCGCACACGATGCTGACCGCGCGGGCGCAGGAGCTGTGGATGCTCTCCAACCGCGGACGCGACATCGTCGACCGCCGGCTGGAGGCCGAGCGACGCCGGACCAGCGAGCTCGGCGCGGCGCTGCGCGCGCTCTCCCCGCGCGCGACGCTGGCGCGGGGGTACGCCATCGCCCAGCTCGCGGACGGGGCGATCGTGCGCGACGCCGCCCAGGCACCGGACGGCACCGCCCTCACCGTGCGCGTCGAGAACGGCGCCCTGCGCGCCGTCTCGCGGGGCCCCTCCACGGCGACGACCGGTTCCGCGCCCTCCCCCGATGCGCCCGCACCTTCGCTCGACGCCGAGGCACCCGGCGGCGGCGCGTCGGAGGGGGACGCCTAGAATGGATGCCATGAGCGCGACGACCCCCGGCCCGGTGGATGTCGCGACCCTGTCGTTCGAGCAGGCCCGCGACGAGCTCGTCCGCGTCGTCGCCGAGCTGGAACAGGGCGCGCCGACGCTCGAGCAGTCGCTGGCCCTGTGGGAGCGCGGCGAGGAGCTGTTCGCGCGCTGCGAGGAGTGGCTGCTCGGAGCCAAGCGCCGCCTCGACGCCGCCCGCGGCGAGGGCGAGGCCGGCTGATGGCCCGCATCGTCGCCGAGCTCGGCCGCCCGGAGACCCCGGACGAGACCGCCGCGCGCAAGGCCGAGGCCTCCCGGCGCTACCGCTCCAGCAAGACGTTCCGCAACCTCATCGCCGCGCTGCTCGCGACGGTCGGCATCGTGTTCGTGGTGGTCGTCGGCGTCCCACGCGGCGAGATCGCCGAGCGGCCGCAGCCCGATGTGGCCGCACTGGCCGCGGACCTGTCCGACGACATCGGCCGCCCCGCCCTGGCCCCCGCACTCCCCGAGGGCTGGCGCGTCAACCAGGCGCAGGTCGAGGGTCAGGGCGGCACCGAGGCGTGGACCATGGTCTACGTGCGCTCCGGCGAGTCGGGCTTCCTCCGGATCGCGCAGGGCCTGGACGCCGACGAGGCTTGGGCCGCCCAGGTGCTCGACGGGGCCCGCAGCTCCGAGACGATCGACATCTCGGGCATCGAGTGGAACGTCTACCGTCCGAGCGATCCCGAGCGCTCCGGCAACATCTCCTACGCGCTGGGCACCCCGGCGGGCGAGGACTACGTCCTGATCTACGGCGACGCCGCCGAAGAGACCGCCGCCGAGGCGGCATCCAGTGTCGTCCCCCAGATCCGAGAACTGAGAGAGGTGCCGTGAACGCTCGTCTGACGCCGCGCGAGGCCTGGTCCGAGATGCTCGAAGGGAACCGCCGGTTCGTCTCCGGCACGCCCCGCCATCCCCGACAGGACGTCGAGCGCCGTACGGAGCTCGCCACCTACCAGCGCCCCAACGCCGCGCTGTTCGGCTGCTCGGACTCGCGACTGGCCGCCGAGATCATCTTCGACGAGGGCCTGGGCGACCTGTTCGTCGTGCGCAACGCCGGCCAGGTGATCTCGGACTCCGTCATCGGCAGCCTCGAGTACGCCGTCGGCGTGCTGGAGGTTCCGCTCATCGTGGTCCTCGCTCACGACGCGTGCGGTGCCGTCGGCGCCGCCATCGACAGCACGGGCATGGACGCGCCGACCCTCCCCGCCTACATCTGGCGGCAGATCGCGCCGATCGTGCCCTCGGTCCGCCGCGTGCAGCGCGCCGAGGCCGCCGAGGGACGCACCCCCGAGCGCCCGAACCCCGAGCTGGTGGGCCGCGAGCACCTGCGCTATACCGTCGGCGAGCTGCTGCGCGCCTCCGAGCTCATCAGCGAGGCGGTCGCCGCCGGGCGCGTCGCCGTCGTGGGCGCCAACTACCGACTCGACGAAGGGGAAGCCGTCCCCATCGTTGCCATCGGCGACGTGGACGAGCCCCGCGCCGCCGACCCCGCCTAACCGAACCACCACCGGCGATCAGGAGAACAACGACGTGACCGACATCGAGTACCGCATCGAGCACGACACCATGGGTGAAGTGCGTGTGCCGAAGGACGCCCTCTACGCCGCGCAGACGCAGCGCGCGGTCGAGAACTTTCCGATCTCCGGCACGGGTCTCGAGTCGACCCAGATCGCGGCGCTCGCCCGCATCAAGAAGGCCGCCGCGCTCGCCAACAAGGAGCTCGGCACCCTCGACGCCGGCATCGCCGACGCCATCGCGCAGGCCGCCGACGAGGTCATCACCGGTGCGCACGACGTGCACTTCCCGGTCGACACGTACCAGACCGGCAGCGGCACCTCCTCGAACATGAACATGAACGAGGTGCTCGCCACGCTCGCGACCGGGATCCTCGGCGCGCCGGTGCACCCGAACGACCACGTCAACGCGTCGCAGTCGTCGAACGACGTCTTCCCGACCTCGGTGCACATCGCGGTCACGCAGGCGCTCATCGACGACCTCATCCCCGCCCTCGACCACCTCAGCGTCGCACTCGAGGCCAAGGCCGAGGCATGGAAGGGCATCGTCAAGTCGGGCCGCACCCACCTGATGGATGCCACCCCGGTGACGCTCGGTCAGGAGTTCGGCGGCTACGCGCGTCAGATGCGCCTCGGCATCGAGCGCGTGCAGGCCGTGCTCCCCCGCGTCGGCGAGGTCCCCCTGGGCGGCACGGCCGTCGGCACGGGCATCAACACCCCGCTGGGCTTCCCGCAGAAGGTCATCGAGATCCTCGCGAACGACACCGAGCTGCCGATCACCGAGGCCAAGGACCACTTCGAGGCCCAGGCCAACCGGGACGGTCTCGTCGAGGCATCCGGTGCCCTGCGCACCATCGCGGTGTCGCTCACGAAGATCAACAACGACATCCGCTGGATGGGCTCCGGCCCCAACACGGGCCTCGGCGAGCTGCACATCCCGGACCTGCAGCCGGGCTCCTCGATCATGCCGGGCAAGGTCAACCCCGTCGTCCCCGAGGCGACCCTCATGGTGTGCGCCCGCGTCATCGGCAACGACGCCACGGTCGCGTGGGCCGGCGCGTCCGGCTCGTTCGAGCTGAACGTCGCCATCCCGGTGATGGGCACCGCGCTGCTGGAGTCGATCCGCCTGCTGTCGAACGCGATGCGCGTCCTCGCCGACAAGACCGTCGACGGGCTCGAGGCCAACGTCGCGCGCGCCGAGGCGTTCGCCGGCATGTCGCCGTCTATCGTGACGCCGCTGAACAAGGTCATCGGCTACGAGGCCGCCGCCAAGATCGCCAAGCACTCCGTCGCTAAGGGCATCACCGTCCGCGAGGCCGTCATCGACCTCGGCTACGTCGAGCGCGGCGAGATCACCGAAGAGGTGCTCGACCTCAAGCTCGACCTGCTCTCGATGACCCACCCGGGCTGAGCCCGCTTCCGACGGCCCCGGTCCCGCCTCTCCACGACGCGGGTCCGGGGCCGTCCGCGTTCCGCGATCCGGCGCGCGATAATCGGAGCATGAGCCGCATCCCGAGACCCGTCTCGGCGCGCGTGCGCGTTCTGCTCGCGATCCTCGCGGTCGCCCTGCTCGGGCTCATCATCGCCGGCGGCGTCACCTTCGCCGTGCAGAGCGAACGGGTCGTCGCGAACGCGCAGCGACAGCTCGACGGCTTCGCCTCCCGCGCGCAGGCCCAGCTCGACGAGGGCGAGGTCGCCGCCGAGCTCGCCCGCTCGGCCATCCCCGGCCGTACCGACAGCACCCTGGCCGTCCAGGACGGACGGGTCGTCGGAGCGACGGCGGCGCCGCCCGGACTCTCCCTGGCCACCGACGAGGTGTTCGTCGCCGCCCTCGATGCGGCGCTGCGCGACGGGGCGACGTCGGGACGCCTGCCGAGCTCCGCCGGCACGGTGCTGTGGGCCTCGGCCGGCGTCGGGGACGTGCACGTCGTGCAGGGGATCTCGCTCGACCAGCGCATGGAACTCGTGACCCTGTCGATCACGACCTATGCGCTCGCGGCGACCGGCGTCCTCCTCGCCCTGGGAATCGCCTCCTGGTTCCTCACCGGTCGGCTGTTCTCGCCGCTCCGCCAGCTGCGCGACACCACGGACGCCATCACGATCGCCGACCTGGGCATGCGCCTGCGCGCCCGCGGGAACGACGAGCTGTCCGACTTCACGGCATCCGTCAACTCCATGCTCGACCGCCTGGAGATGTCCGTCGACGCGCAGCGGCAGCTGCTCGACGACGTGCGCCACGAGCTCAAGACCCCCATCACGATCGTGCGCGGGCACCTGGAGATGATGGACCCGGCCGATCCGCGCGACGTGGCGGAGACCCGGGACCTCGGCATCGCCGAGCTCGACCGCCTCTCCCGTCTCGTCGACGACATCGACGCGCTCGCGACGGTCGAGACGGGCACGCTGTCGACCGGGATCGTCGACGTCGGCGCCCTCACGGACCGCGTCGGCGAGCTCGTGAGCGCGATCCCGCGGCATTCCTGGGTGGTCGAGGCCCGGGGGCGCGGGCGTCTCACCGGCGATCACGACCGCCTCGTGCAGGCGTGGCTGCAGCTCGCCGACAACGCCGCCAAGCACACTCCCGCGGACACCCCGATCGAGATCGGAAGCAGCACCGACGGCACCACCGCGCACCTCTGGGTCCGCGATCACGGCCCCGGCATCCCGCCGGCCGCGCGCCACCGGATCTTCCGCCGCTTCGACCGCGTGACCGGCCGCCGCGGCGTCGAGGGGTCGGGCCTGGGCCTGTCGATCGTGGACGCGATCGCCAAGGCGCACGACGGCCACTGCACGGTCGCCGACACCCCCGGCGGCGGAGCGACCGTCACGCTGCACATCCCCTTGGACCCCGGACACACCCCCGCCGACCTCCCTACGCCCGTGCGTGCCGGAGACGTCGTCATGCAGAGAGAGGCCACCGGATGACACGCATCCTCATCGCCGAGGACGAGGAGCGCATCTCCGCTTTCGTGGCGAAGGGACTCGAGGCCGCCGGCTATCAGACCGTCATCATCGACGACGGCGCCGACGCCCTCGACCGCGCGCTCTCGGGCGACGTCGACCTTCTCCTTCTGGACGTGGGACTGCCGAGCATGGACGGCTTCGAGGTGCTGCGCTGCCTCCGCGGACAGGGCTCGGCGATCCCGGTCATCATGCTCACCGCCCGCACGAGCACGCGTGACACCGTCGACGGCCTGGACGCCGGCGCGAACGACTACATGGCCAAGCCCTTCAAGTTCGACGAGCTGCTCGCGCGCGTCCGCTCGCGGCTGCGGGAGAGCGTCCCCGTCGGCACGATCAACGTCTCACACGGCGATGTGACCCTCGACGTCCTCGCCCGCCGTGCCACGGTGGACGGTCGGGAGATCGACCTCAGCGCCCGGGAGTTCGCGCTGTCCGAGCAGTTCGTCCGCCATGCCGGCCAGGTGCTCAGCCGGGAGCAGCTGCTCAGCCGCGTGTGGGGCATGGACTTCGACCCGGGCTCGAACATCGTCGACGTGTACGTGCGGTACCTGCGTGCGAAGTTCGGCCCGTCGCGGATCGTCACGGTCCGCGGAGCCGGTTACCGCTGGGAGTGACGTCCGACAACCCAGAAGCCCCCGGTGGGGGAACCGGGGGCTGGGGAGAGATCCGGTGCCCGGGTGGTCTGCCGACTTACCCGAAAAGCCGGTGACCTGCCGTATCGGGCGGGATCTCTGCTTCTCCTTGGGGGGAACCGCCGAGGCGGTGACGAGGTCTCCCTCGCCGATGACTCAACTCTGACGGATAAGGGTGAGAACAGCGGGAGCCTCAGGTGAGAAAGCTCTCATGTAGGGGTGAAAGAAGAAGGGACCCGGATGCCGCGGCATCCAGGTCCCTTCATTCGTCCCTGTTACGAGAGCTCGCCGGCCTCCAGCAGCTCGGTGACGAGCGCCGCAATCGCGGACCGCTCCGAGCGGGTGAGGGTGACATGCCCGAAGAGCGCGTGGCCCTTGAGGGTCTCGATGACCGAGGCGACACCGTCGTGACGCCCGACCCGCAGGTTGTCGCGCTGACCGACGTCGTGCGTGAGGACGACCTTCGAGTTCTGGCCGATGCGGCTCAGCACCGTCAGGAGCACGTTGCGCTCGAGCGACTGCGCCTCGTCCACGATGACGAACGAATCGTGCAGCGACCGACCGCGGATGTGCGTGAGCGGCAGCACCTCGAGGAGACCCCGCGCCAGCACCTCCTCCAGGACGTTGGACGAGACGACCGATCCGAGCGTGTCGAAGACCGCCTGACCCCACGGGTTCATCTTCTCGGCCTGGTCGCCGGGGAGGAAGCCCAGCTCCTGACCGCCGACGGCGAACAGCGGACGGAACACGATGATCTTCTTCTGCTGCTGGCGCTCGAGGACCGCCTCCAGAGCGGCGCACAGTGCGAGGGCCGACTTGCCCGTGCCCGCGCGACCGCCGAGCGACACGATGCCGACCTCCGGGTCGAGCAGCAGATCGAGCGCCACCCGCTGCTCGGCGGAGCGGCCGTGCAGGCCGAACGCATCCCGGTCGCCGCGGACGAGCCGGAACTCGCCGCGGCCGGTGACGCGGCCGAGCGCCGAGCCCCGCTCGGAGTGGATGATGAGCCCGGTGTTCACGGGGAGGCCAGCGACGACCTCGCTCGCGGCGACCTCGGTCTCGTACAGGTCGCTGAGCTCGTCGCCCGAGACGTCGATCGTGGCGATGCCGGTCCAGCCGGAGTCCATCGCCTGCTCGGCGAGGTACTCCTCGGTGGCCAGGCCCAGCGACGCCGCTTTGACGCGCATCGGCAGGTCCTTGGACACGACGGTCACCTCGGCGCCCTCGCGGGCGATGTTCATGGCGACGGCGAGGATGCGGCTGTCGTTGTCGCCGAGACGCATCCCGGAGGGGAGCACGGACGGGTCGGTGTTGTTCAGCTCGACCCGCAGGGTGCCGTCGTCGCCGACGGGCACGGGAAAGTCGAGGCGGCCGTACTCGATCCGGAGCTCGTCGAGGTGACGCAGCGCCTGCCGCGCGAAGTAGCCGATCTCGGGATCGTGCCGCTTCTTCTCCAACTCGGTGATGACGACGACGGGGATGACGACCGAGTTCTCGGCGAAGCGGAAGTACGCACGGGGATCGCTCAGGAGCACCGAGGTGTCCAGGACGTAGGTGCGCAGCGCCGGGTCGACGGCGGCATCCGATTCTGCGGTGTTCTCGACGACGTGACGCTGGTCGTATGAAGCTCGTGCGTTCACAACCCACTCCCGACCCGGGTGCTCACCCGGTTGTCACGAGTCGACCTGTGGGTCACGAGTCGCGATCCGATGGCCGACTCGACCGGACTCCCTGTCCGATGTGATCACCGTAAGGCCCGCGGAGACCGCCGCGGGTCGTTAACACGCCGGAGGAATTCGACGGTCGCGTGAACGCTCCGTGACGATCACGGCACGGCGGCGCGATCCTCGGCGTCGGGCGAGGCGCTTCGCGGGGCGGCCGGCGGTCGCGGCTACTGGCCGAAGCGGCGGTCGCGTGTGGCGTAGTCGCGGATCGCGCGGAGGAAATCGACCTCGCGCAGGTCGGGGCCGAGCGCCTCCACGAAGTAGAACTCCGAATGCGCCGACTGCCACAGCAGGAAGTCGCTGAGCCGCTGCTCCCCCGACGTGCGGATGACGAGGTCCGGGTCGGCCTGACCGCCCGTGTAGAGGTGCTCGCCGATCTGCTCCGGCGTCAGGCTGGCGGCCAGCTCTTCGAGCGACCCGCCGGACTGGTCGTGCTTCGCGATGATGGCGCGGACGGCATCCACGATCTCGCTCCGACCGCCGTAGCCGACCGCGAGATTGACGTGCAGCCCGGTGTGCTGACGCGTGCGCTCGGTCGCCTCGTGCAGGACGTCGGCGAGCGGCGCCGGCAGGCCCTCGGACCGCCCGACGTGCTGCACGCGCCAGTCGGGCTCGTGCGAGAGCTCCTTCGCCAGCTGGGCGATGATGTCCAGCAGGTCGTCGAGCTCGCGGGTGTCGCGCTTGCGCAGGTTGTCGTGCGACAGCAGGTACAGCGAGACCACGCGGATGCCGAGGTCGTCGCACCACCGCAGGAACTCGTGCATCTTCGCCGCGCCCGCCCGGTGACCGTGTGCGGCGCTGTCGAACCCCAGCTCGCGGGCCCAGCGCCGGTTGCCGTCGATCATCATCGCGACATGGTGCGGGACGGTCGCCGGCATGCGGCGTCGCAGGCGCTGGATGTAGAGACGGTACAGGGGGCCCCGACCCTCGTTCCTCCGCGCGCGCGCCACCCGCCTACGCTACCGCGCCCACCATCTCTTCTCTGTTCCTCCACACCTGGGCAATCGATGAAGATCTCCCCATGTGCCGACCCTGGCATGGGCTGCGACGTAAGGTCGGGGATGTGACGCGCACCACCCCGGATGACGGCCCCGACATGCCGCAGCTGCCCCTCCTCGAGGCAGCCGCCGTCGGCGCGCAGCGCGAGATCAAGCCCACGTGGCGCGGCTGGATCCACGCCGGTACCTTCCCCGTCGCCATCGCCGCCGGGATCGTCCTCATCACCCTCGCCCAGGGCGCGCCCGCCAAGTGGGCGTCGGCGGTGTTCATGGCCACGTCGCTGCTGCTGTTCGGCAACTCGGCGCTCTATCACCGCTTCGACTGGAAGCCGCGCACGCGAGCGGTGCTCAAGCGCATCGACCACGCGAACATCCTGCTGCTGATCGCCGGCACCTACACGCCGCTGGCGGTTCTCGCCCTGCCCACGCAGAAGACGGTGCTGCTGCTGTCCATCGTGTGGGGCGGCGCGATCCTCGGCATCCTGTTCCGGGTCTTCTGGATCAACGCCCCGCGCTGGCTCTACGTGGCGCTGTACCTCGCGCTGGGCTGGGCCGCCGTGATGTACCTGGTGGACCTCCTCGACGCGAACGTCGCGATGATGGTCCTCGTCGTCGTCGGCGGACTGCTCTACACGGCGGGCGCCGTCGTCTACGCCGTCAAGCGTCCGAACCCCTGGCCCGGGCACTTCGGGTTCCACGAGATCTTCCACGTGTGCACCGTCCTGGCGTTCCTCTGCCATTGGACGGCGTGCCTGCTCATCGCCCTCGCCCCCGCCTACCACCGCGGCTGAGCGCGCGCCGACGGGGACGATGCGGCTCGGCCCGCGTCGGGATGGATGCCACCGGGTGGCATCCCTCCGCCTACCGGCGAGGCGCGCCCGGCTCGGTGTCGTCGTCGACGACGGTCGAGCCCTGCGCCTCGGCGCGCGCCCGCTCCTCCTCGTCGAGCTGGGCGTTGACCTCCTCGCGGTACCGGCCGCGACGGATCCGGCGCAGCATGTCCCAGACGAGCAGGAACACGGCGACGCCGATGAAGGCGATCGCGGCGAAGCCGAGCGGCCCGGGCGTGACGATCGACTCGTCGGGGGTGACAGCGGGAGTGGGGGTGGCCGCGAGGATCGCGATCGGGAAGAGCATGAGGTCCTTCGGTCCGGACGGGAGAGCGTAGCCTGGAAGTCCAGCCTAAAGCCCGGGGAGATCATGACGACGCAGGCGATGCTCGACGAGCGTTACGGTCGCACGCGGTCGCCCCGCCGACGCGCGGTGCTCTGGACGATCGTCGGCGTCGTGGCGGTGACCGCGACGGCGCTGCTCGGCTGGTCCGTCGTGTCCAACAGCATCTCGTCCGTGACGGCGACCGACACCGGGTACAACGTGGTCGACGACGGTCTCGTGACGCTCACCTTCCAGATCACCTCCCCCGTGGGCGAGCCCGTCGCGTGCGCGATCGAGGCGCAGGACGAGGAGCACGGCACCGTCGGCTGGCGGGTCGTCGAGTACCCCGCGTCCCCCGACCACAGCCGCGCGTTCACCGAGGAGATCCCCACTCTCGCGCTGGCGACGACGGGTTTTGTCAACACTTGCTGGGTGCCGTAGGCTCGAACTTCACGACGCACGCCCTGGCTGGAGCCGGGGCGTTCGACATATCCGCCGTCGTGTCCCGCCGCGCGGAGGAGCTCTACTCCCCGCCCGATCGAACCAAGGAGACCATCGTGTCCAGTGACGCCCAGGTGACCTTCCTGACCCAGGATGCCTACGACCGTCTCGCGCACGAGCTCGAGCACCTCTCGACCACGGGCCGCGAGGAGATCGCCAAGCGCATCGAGGCGGCGCGCGAGGAGGGCGACCTCAAGGAGAACGGCGGCTACCACGCCGCCAAGGACGAGCAGGGCAAGCAGGAGGCGCGCATCCGCACCCTTCAGCAGCTGCTGAAGGACGCCAAGGTCGGCGAGGCCCCCGAGAGCCACGGCGTCGTCGAGTCCGGCACGGTCGTCACCGCCCTCATCGCCGGCGGCGAAGAGACCTTCCTGCTCGGCAACCGCGAGATCGCGGCCGACAGCGAGCTCGACGTCTACAGCGAGGCGTCGCCGCTCGGCGCCGCCATCCTCGGAGCCAAGGAGGGCGAGAAGGTCTCGTACACCGCCCCCAACGGCAAGCAGATCCAGGTCGAGGTCGTGAAGGTCGAGACCTACACCGGCCAGTAAGACCCCGTCGTCGAGCCGCTCCCCCGTCCGCGGGGTGGGCGGCTCGATGTGTTCCTGCCGGGACTCCGCCAGCGAAGGCGGACCCTGAGGACCGGGGCCGGGATCCCGGACGGATGCCGCCGGCGCGGCATCCCTTCGTCAGTCCGGAACCACCGTGGCGACGAAACCCGCCTCGGCGAGGGTGTGCATGACGAGGTCGCGGTGCTCCGCCCCGCGGGTCTCGACGGACAGCTGCAGGATGACCTCGCTGATCTGCAGACCCTGTCCGTGACGGGTGTGCAGCACCTCGATGACGTTCGCACCGACCTGGGCCAGCAGCTCCGAGACGCGAGCGAGCTGCCCGGGACGATCCGGGAGCGGGATCCGCAACGACATGTAGCGACCGGATGCCGCCAGCCCGTGGGCCACGACGCGCTGCAGCAGCAGCGGGTCGATGTTGCCGCCGGACAGGATCGTGACCGTCGGACCGGACGCCTGGATCTTGCCCGCGAGGATCGCCGCGACGCCGACCGCCCCCGCCGGCTCCACGACCTGCTTCGCGCGCTCGAGCAGCACGAGGAGCGCGCGGGCGATGTCGTCCTCGGTGACGGTGACGACCTCGTCGACGTACTGCCGGATGAGCTCGAAGGGGAGGTCGCCGGGGCGGGCGACGGCGATGCCGTCGGCGATGGTCGGCGTCGTCGGCACCTGCATCGGATAACCGGCCGCGAGCGACGACGGGTAGGCGGCGGAGTTGTGCGCCTGCACCCCGATGACACGGACCTCGCGGCCCTCGGCGGCGGCGCGCGTCTTGACGGCGGCCGCGACACCGGCGGCCAGTCCTCCGCCGCCGATGCCGACGATCACCGTCTCGAGGTCGGGCATGTCCTCGATCAGCTCGAGGCCGAGCGTGCCCTGGCCGACGACGATGTCGCGATGGTCGAAGGGGTGGATGAGCACCGCGCCGGTGCGCTCCGCGAACTCCGCGGCCAGGCGCAGCGGCGTCTCGACGGTCGCGCCCTCCAGGACGACCTCGGCCCCGTAGCCGCGCGTCGCGAGGAGCTTGGGGACGGGGACGCCCAGGGGCATGAAGATGGTGGCCGCGATACCCAGCTGCTGCGCGGCCAGGGCGACGCCCTGCGCGTGGTTTCCGGCCGAGGCCGCGACGACGCCGCGTGCCCGCTCCTCCTCGGTCAGACGCGAGAGGCGGTAGGTCGCGCCGCGGATCTTGAACGACCCGGTCCGCTGCAGGTTCTCGAGCTTGAGGTTGACGGGGACGCCGAGGAGGTCGGTGAGGTGCAGCGACTCGTCGAGGGGCGTGCGCGTGATGATGCCGCGCAGCTCGTTCGCGGCATCCTCGAACTCGGCCAGGGTGGGCGTGTCGGTCATGACTTCTTCCTGCGTTCCCGGGGAACGGTCTGCCAGATCAGGTCGGGGGACGCCTCGACGGAGCCGCGCCGCTCCCACGCGTGGGTGCTCAGGTACACCGCGACGACGTTGACGAACGCCGCGAGCGGCACCGCGAACAGCGCGCCGGCGATGCCGCCGATCATCGCGCCGCCGGCCACGACGAGCACCACGGCGAGCGGGTGCACCTTGACCGCCGAGCCCATGAGGATGGGCTGCAGGATGTGGCTCTCGACCTGCTGCACGACGAGCACGGCGATGAGCATGAACAGCGCGATGAGCGGCCCGTTGTACACGAGGGCGATGAACACGGCGACGGCGCCGGTGACGATCGCGCCGACGAACGGCACGAACGCGCCGAGGAACACGAGCACGCCGATCGGGACGGCGAGCGGGACGCCCAGGAGGAACGCGCTGACGCCGATGCCGATCGCGTCGATCGTCGCGACGAGCAGCTGCGTCCGGGCGTACGTCTTGACCGTCCGCCAGCCGGCACGGCCCGCGCCGTCCACCGCCGGGCGCGACACCCGCGGGAACAGCCGGGTGGTCCAGCTCCAGATGCCGCCGCCGTCCGCGAGTAGGCACAGCAGGATGAACAGCGTCAGCAGGAGCCCGGCGCCGACGTGACCCAGCGTGGTCCCGATCGCGAGGGCGCCGGTCCACAGCGCGCCGCCCTGCTGCTGCAGGAACGTGAGGCCCTGACCGAGGCCCTGGTCGATCTGCGCCGAGCTCAGGTGCAGCGGACCGTCGATCAGGTACTGACGGAACTGCGTGACGGCATCCACCGTCCGTTCCCGCACCGAGCCGAACTGCTGCGTGATCTGCCACACCGCGAGCCAGAGGAGGCCCGAGATGACCGCGATCGTCCCGAGCACCGTGACGACGATGGCCAGCCAGCGCGGCCAGCTGTGCCGGAGGAGGAAGGAGAACGCCGGCCACACGAGCGCCGTGATGAGGATCGCGACGAGGAGAGGGATGACGAGGAGCTTGAGCTGGATGACCAGGAAGACCACGACGCCGAGCGCCGCCGCGATGACGAGCAGCCGCCACGAGTAGGCGGTCGCCTGCCGGAGCGCCTCGGGAACGGGCGGGGTGAGATCGCTCGAGACGGTGCGGCGGCGAAGGAGGTCGCGCAGGGGTGCGCGGGGCTCGGGCTCGGGGCCGGTCATCCGCTCAGCCTACCGCCGTGCGGGGGTGGCCGATGGCGGGCGCGAGAGTGCGGCGGGAGCGGGCTCGGTCGGGGGCGGCGGGGGTGCGGCGGGCGATTCGGCAGGACCCGTGGGGCAGGCGGCGGGTGGTGTGCCGGGTGGGGCGGCATCCGAACGGCCGGTCCTGCAGAACGGCAGGGATGCCGCGGGTCGCGGGCAGTTTGCAGGACCCGTGGGGCAGGTGGCGGGTGGTGTGCCGGGTGGGGCGGCATCCGAGTCTCCGGTCCTGCAGAACGGCCGCCGGAGATCGACGGACGCGGGATGTCGGAGGGCGTGGCTACGCTGGCGAGCATGCCGTCGAGCCTGAGCCGAGCCGAAGCCCGTCGCATCGCCCTCGCCGCACAGGGCTTCGCCCGGCCGCGACCGGAGACCCCGGGCACGCGGCAGATCACGGGCGCCCTGCAGCGGATGCGGATCCTGCAGATCGACTCGGTCAACGTCTTCGCCCGCTCGCACTACATGCCACTGTTCTCCCGCCTCGGCGCCTATGACACCGGTCTGCTCGACCGCCTCGTCTTCACGCGTCGCCCGCGCTGGGTGGAGTCATGGGCGCACGTGGCGTCCTTCGTCGAGGCCGACGACTGGCCGCTGCTGCAGTTCCGCCGCGATGCGGCGCGCGAGAAGTACGGGAACGACGACTGGGCCGTCGCCCACGCGGATCTTCTCGACTGGCTCCGCGCCGAGCTCGCCGAGCGCGGCCCGCTGCGCCCGGCGGAGATCGACCACGATGCCCGAAAAGCTTCGCGGGGGCCCTGGTGGGACTGGGATCACGTCAAGAACGGTCTGGAGCGCCTGTGGCTGTTCGGCGATGTCGCGATCGCCGGGCGCCGCGGCTTCGAGCGTCGCTACGCCCTGGCCGCGGAAGTCCTGCCCGCGTCCGCCCTTGCGGACCCGGTCCCCCGCGACGAGGCCATTCGAGAGCTCGTCCGGCGGGCCGCCGCCGCCTACGGCGTCGCGACCGCGGCGGACCTCGCCGACTACTGGCGCATCCGCGACCGCCCGACGGTGCTGGCGGGCATCCGCGACCTCGTCGACTCCGGGGAGCTCCTACCCGTCACCGTCGAGGGATGGCAGACGGCCGGCCGCCCCGCGAAGTCCTGGCTCCACCGCGACGCGGCCCGTCCCAGGAGGATGGATGCCGCGGCGATCCTGTCGCCGTTCGACCCCGTGGTGTGGTTCCGCGACCGTGCCGAGCGCCTGTTCGACTTCACGTACCGCATCGAGATCTACACGCCCGCACCGCAGCGTCGGTACGGCTATTACTCGCTGCCGGTCCTCGTCGGCGACGACGTCGTAGGACGTGTCGACTTGAAGGCCGATCGTGCCGCGTCCACGCTGCGCGTGCAGTCGGCGTGGTGGGAGCCGGATGCCCCCGCCGGCGCGGCCGGGCGCCTCGCGAGCGAGCTCCGGGAGGCGGCGCGGTGGCAGGGCCTGGAGGCGATCACGGTGTCGCGCTGGGGGGATGCCACGGATGCCGTCGCCGCGGAGCTGGGCGCGGCCCGGCACGACCACGCAGCCCTCGCGGAGCCGCGATCCACGATCTGACGTCGACACGAGGGCGCCCACCGGAGCCCGCCCCAGCCCGCACGCGACGACGCCCACCGGGGCCCCGCCGCAGCCCCGCTCCAGCCGGCCGCAGCCCGCACACGACGACGCCCCTCCGGCGCGGGCCGGAGGGGCGTCGTGAGAAGACGTCAGAACTGGACGCGCGGCGGCTCGGAGATCGCGGCACCGTCGACGACCTCGAAGAACTCCCGCTCGCTGAAACCGAGCTGACGTGCGAACAGGTTGTTGGGGAACACCTTGATCTTGGTGTTGAGCTCCCGGACGCCACCGTTGTAGAACCGGCGCGACGCCTGGATCTTGTCCTCGGTGTCGACGATGGACTGCTGCAGGTGCAGGAAGTTCTGGCTCGCCTGAAGCTGCGGGTACGCCTCCGCGACGGCGAACAGCGACTTCAGCGCCTGCTGCATGTGGCCCTCGGCGACCCCCGCCTCGGCCGGTCCCTGCGCGGACAGCGTCTCGGCACGGGCCCGTGTGACGTTCTCGAACACGGCCTTCTCGTGGGCGGCGTACCCCTTCACCGTCTCGATGAGATTCGGCAGGAGGTCCGCTCGTCTCTTGAGCTGGACGGTGATGTCGCTCCACGCCTCGTCGACGCGCACGTTCAGCGCGACGAGCGAGTTGTAGGTCGCCCAGAGGTAGATGCCGGCGATCACCAGGATGCCGACGACGACGATCACCGGGACGAGCCACTCCCACATAAGGTCCCCACTTCGTTCGCGAGATTGCGTTTCAGTCTAACGGCGGGGCACGATGCCGCACGGAGGGGCGAGCCGACTCCCAGTGGATACGCACCGCCCGCGGAGCTGTTCCGCCCCGGCGATGAAGACGTACCCCCGGTCAGACTCGAACTGACACTGAAGCGATTTTAAGTCGCCTGCCTCTGCCATTGGGCTACGGGGGCCCTCCCCCACCGTAGCGCGCCGACGCCGCGGAACCGGGGAGGGAGGGATGCCGCGAGCAGTGGCATCCGGGGACGACGAGACCCCCGCACCGGGGACGGTACGGGGGTCTCGAGACGCGGTGGGTTACTTCGCGGCCGCGACGGCGGCGGGCTTCGCCTCGGTGGACGCGGGAGCCGGAGCGTCGGCCGCAGGAGCCGCGGGACGCGGGCGGGCGGCGAACTCCTCGAACGCAGCACGCGGCTGCTGGACGGCCTCGAGCGACACGGTCTCGCGGCCGTGGAAGAGGTTCTGCATCCAGTCGCCGATGACGCGGAACTTGCGCTCGAACGTCGGCATGGCCAGGCCGTGGTAGCCGCGGTGCGCGAGCCAGGCGATGAAGCCGGTGAGGGCGATCTTGCCGGACTGGAAGGCACCGTTGTACAGCCCCAGGCCCGCGACGGCGCCGAGGTTCTTGTGGAAGTACTGCTTGGGCTCCTCGCCGCGCAGCACGGCGGTGATGTTCTTCGCCATGAGCTTGCCCTGGCGGACCGCGTGCTGGGCGTTGGGGACGCAGAAACCGCCCACGCCGCCTCCGGACAGGTCGGGGACGGCCGAGACGTCGCCGGCGGCCCAGGCGCCCTCGACGATGTCCTCGTCGGTGCCGACGCGCAGGTCGGGGCGGGTGCGGATGCGACCGCGCTCCTCGACGGGCAGGTCGCTGCCGCGGACGACGGTCGGGTTCGCCATGACGCCGGCGGTCCAGATGATGAGGTCGGTGGGCAGCTGCTCACCGGTCGACAGCTCGACGATGCCGTCCACGGCGCCCTTGACCTGCGTGTCGAGGTGCACGAAGGCACCCTTCTTCGCGAGGTCGGCGAGCACCCACTCGCTCGTCTTCTGCGAGACCTCGGGCATGATGCGGCCCATGGCCTCGATGAGGTGGAAGTGCGTGTCCTCGAAGGCGATGCTCGGGTAGAACTTCACCAGCGACGACGCGTAGGCGCGCAGCTCGGCGAACACCTCGATGCCCGCGAAGCCGCCGCCGACGACGACGACGGTCAGCAGACGGTCGCGCTCGGGACCGGCCGGGAGCACGGACGCCTTGTCGAAGTTGGAGGTCAGGCGGTCGCGGATGGCGACGGCCTCCTCGATCGTCTTCAGACCGATCGCATTGTCGGCGATACCGGGGATCGGGAAGGTGCGCGAGACGGCGCCGGCGGTGACGACGATCTGGTCGTACTGCTCGGTCCAGGTCTCGTCGCCCGCGATGGGGGTGACGGTCGCGGTCTTGGTCGCGTGGTTGATGCCCGTGACCTTGCCGGCGACGACCTTGGTGCGCTTCAGGTGGCGGCGCAGGCCGACCACGACGTGGCGGGGCTCGATCTCACCGGCGGCGACCTCGGGGAGGAAGGGCTGGTAGGTCATGTACGGCAGCGGGTCGACGATGGTGACCTCGGCCTCGCCACGACGGAGCTGCTTCTCGAGCTTCCACGCGGTGTAGAAGCCCGCGTAGCCTCCGCCGACAATAAGGATTCTGGGCACAGTGCTGGTCACGATGAGAGGAACTCCCTGGTGGTGGTGCGGCTCGGCTCTCGCGAGTCGCGGGCCTTTCGAATTCGCCGGGCAGCAGCACTGACGCCGAGCGCAATCATTATAGCGGCGAGAGTGGCACCCCCGAGCGGCAAGGACCCGTAGAGAACGGTATCGCGACTGGGGAGCAGAGGCGAACCGGCCTCGGGAGCCGCGTCGACCGGCGGCAGCGCCGGCACCTCGACGGGCGCGGCGCTCGGCGTCTCGGTCGGGGCGGGGGCGTCGGCGCGACGATACAGACGGATCCAGTCCGCCAGATCGCCGAGGGGGTTCTCCGAGACGGTGGGGACGGATGCCGACACCGCCGCGGCCGCGTTGACCAGTCCATAGCCGTACAGGGGGTCCTGCTGACCGGCCTGACCGGCCGCGGCGGGCGTGGTCGTCCGGATCAGGCGGTTCAGGACGTTGTCGGCATCCATTCCGGGATGCGCGGCGCGCACCAGCGCCGCGATGCCCGCGACGATGGGGGCCGCACCGCTCGTGCCGTTCCACTGCACGAGCGTGCCGTCCGCGGAGACGCCGAGGAGGCGCTCGCTGGGCGCCGAGATGCCGATCGTGATGCCCTGGGTCGACGCGTCGTTGCTCGCGACGCCGGCGGGGTTCACTCCCCCGACCGCCAGCACGCCGGGGATGGTCGCCGGGGCGCCCACGCGGTCCGTGCCGCTGCCGCGGTTGCCCGCCGCGACCACGACCACCACGTCGTGGTCGAAGGCGTAGAGGAAGGCGTCGTCCCAGCTGCGGTCCCAGTCGAGGGTGTTCGTCGTCAGGGAGAGGTTGATGACGGTGGCGCCCTCGTCGACGGCCCAGCGCATCGCCTCGGCGATCTGCTCGGTGAACGGCTTGGACGTCGACGCCCCGAAGCCGACGGAGATCGACAGCAGCTGCGCCTCCGGCGCGACGCCGATCATCCCGCGGCCGTCACCGGTGCCCCGGCCGGCGGCGAGGGAGCCGACCCAGCTGCCGTGGTTCGCGTCGACGGCGCCGACCGGCGAACGCCCGTCCGACCCGCCCACGCCCGACACGTCCGTCCCGCCGGCGACGGCGCCGGAGAACTCGATCGGCCCGCGTCCGATGCCGGTGTCGATGATCGCGATCTTCTGCCCGGCCCCGCGCGTGGTCTTCCACGCCTCCTTCACGCCGTACTGGTCGAGCCAGTACTCCGCCGCGCGCACCGGATCGGTCGGATCCGACGGGACGGGGTTCGGCTCGGCCGTCGGCGTCGAGGACGGGACCTCCGCGGCCGGCACGACCCCGGCGGCGAGGGGGGTCGCGGAGGCCGACGCCGCCCGTGCTTCGAGGGGGGTCGCGGAGGCCGGCAGGGCGACGGCGCCGAGCATCATCGTCGAGAGGACGAGGGATGCCGCCGCCGCGCGCAGGCGTCTCATCCGCTCGCTCCGGGCGACTCGCACGCGCAGCGCTCGGGCGACCAGGTGCCGCGCGCCAGGGCGCGGTCGCCGATGGGGTTCACCCCGGGACCGGCGGCCAGGGAATGACCGGCCAGCGCGTGCAGGCACTTCACGCGCGTGGGCATGCCGCCGGCCGAGATGCCGGCGATCTCCTCAGGCTCGCCATACGTCGCGCGGTCGCGCAGGTAGGCCTCGTGCGCCGACACGTACGCGGCGCGGACCTCGTCGTCGCTCTCGAGCTCGTCGGTGAACTCCTTCATGACATGACCGGCCTCGAGCACCGACATCGCCGCGGTCGCCGCGGGGTGCGTGAGGTAGTAGAAGGTCGGGAAGGGGCTGCCGTCGTCCAGTCGCGGCGAGGTCGCGACCACCGTCGGGTTGCCGCAGACGCATCGCGCGGCGATCCCGACGACTCCGCGCGGGACACGGCCCAGCTGCTCGCCGAGAACGGCGAGGTCGGCGTCGGATGCAGGGGCGAAAGGCGGCGTGCTCATCGCTGTCCAGGGTACCGGGCGCCCGCCGAGCGGACACCGGGTGTGCGCGCAGGGTCCCGCGCGGCGGCCGAGGCTCAGGGGGCGGGCTGCTCCGTCGGCGCCGGATCGGGAACGCCGATCGTCGGGACGACCGCCGTCTGGGCGGCGCCGGCCGCCGTCACCGAGCGGACGAGCTGCGCCATCCAGTCGGTCTGCGTCTGCCCGACCTCGTCGCTGACGTCGCCCTGCTCCTGCGGGGTCGCGGACGCGGGCAGATCGTTCTCGATGAGGTACACGACCTCGCCGGGCATCGTGTAGTACAGCCGCTCGCGCGCCTGCGTCGTGATGTACGCGGGGTCGCTCCAGCGGTCCCGCTGCGCCTGCAGGTCGTCCACCTCGGACTGGCTCACCGCGACCGCGCTCTGCAGCGCCTGGATCTGCTGCCGCTGGTCCATGTAGGTGCCGACAGTGGGAACGAGCACGAACGTCCCGAGGACGACGAGCCCCAGCATGATGACGACGAAGCCCGAGACGCGGTTGCCGCCGAGCCATTCGCGGGCGTCGACCCGGCGCGCGGGCAACGTGCGCCTCTTCGGGGCGGGGCGGGACGGGGATGCCACGGCGGGACGTCGCGGCGGAAGCGTCGGTCGGTCCATCGGCGTCTCCTCTCCGCGATCGCCCGCGCCGACGCGTCGTCCGCGGCGGGGGCGAGAGTCGAGTGTACGTGGCGGCCGACATCGCTCTCGTGGACGCGCCGGGAGGGCGGCATCCCCTCAGGAAAGCGAAAAGGGAGGAGCCGAAACGGCTCCCCCCTCTCGTCCGCGAGGTGCGATCAGCCCTTGAAGCGGGGGAACGCCGAGCGGCCCGCGAAGACCGCGGCGTCGCCGAGGTCCTCTTCGATGCGGAGCAGCTGGTTGTACTTGGCGACGCGCTCGCTGCGCGCGGGCGCACCGGTCTTGATCTGGCCGGCGTTCACGGCGACGGCGAGGTCGGCGATCGTGGTGTCCTCGGTCTCGCCCGAGCGGTGCGACAGCATCGAGGTGTAGCCCGAACGGGTGGCGAGGGAGATGGCGTCCAGGGTCTCGGACAGGGTGCCGATCTGGTTCACCTTGACCAGCAGCGAGTTGGCGACGCCCAGGTCGATGCCCTGCTGCAGGCGCTTGGGGTTGGTGACGAAGAGGTCGTCGCCGACGAGCTGGACCTTGGAGCCGATGGCATCCGTCAGCTTCTTCCAGCCGTCCCAGTCGTCCTCGG
This sequence comes from Microbacterium sp. HMH0099, assembly GCF_049384025.1. NCBI lineage: Bacteria > Bacillati > Actinomycetota > Actinomycetes > Micrococcales > Microbacteriaceae > Microbacterium > Microbacterium sp. HMH0099. The sequence goes on from NZ_JBMRJR010000002.1 coordinate 298,858, forward strand.
CGAGGGCGTCCTCGATGGTGACGATCGGGAAGTTCGCGACGAGGTCGGCGAAGTAGTCGACGAGCGTGTCGACGCTCCACTCCTTGCCCTCGACGGTGTAGACGCCGTCCTTGAAGAACTCGGTGGCGGCGACGTCCAGGCCCACGGCGATGTCCGTGCCGGGGGTGAAGCCGGCCTTCTCGATCGCGCGGATGAGGAAGTCGAGGCCCTCGCGGTTGCTGGGCAGGTCGGGGGCGAAACCGCCCTCGTCGCCGAGACCGGTGTTGTAGCCCGCGGACTTCAGCTCGCCCTTGAGGACGTGGTAGACCTCGGTGCCCCAGCGAAGGGACTCGCCGTAGGTGTCGGCGCCGATAGGGGCGAGGAAGAACTCCTGGAAGTCGATGCCGTTGTCGGCGTGCTCGCCGCCGTTGATGACGTTGAACAGCGGGACGGGCAGGAGGTGCGCGTTCGGGCCGCCGAGGTAGCGGAACAGCGGCAGGTCGGCGCTGTCGGCGGCGGCCTTGGCCACGGCCAGCGAGACGCCGAGGATGGCGTTGGCGCCGGTGCGCGACTTGTTGTCGGTGCCGTCGGTCTCGATGAGGATCTCGTCGATGATGCGCTGCTCGCTGGCCTCGACGCCCTCGATCGCGGGGCCGAGCTCGTCGACGACCGCGGCGACGGCCTTCAGGACGCCCTTGCCGCTGTAGCGGCTCTTGTCGCCGTCGCGCAGCTCGTAGGCCTCGAAGGCACCGGTGGACGCGCCGGAGGGGACGGCCGCACGCTGGACGATGCCGTCGTCGAGGAGCACCTCCACCTCGACGGTCGGGTTTCCGCGCGAGTCGAGAATCTCGCGCGCGTTGACAGCCTCGATAAGTGCCACGAAGGACTCCTCGTTGGTTCTTGAGTGGGAGGGGGCGGAGCGACGTCGGTCCGCGACGAGTCTACTGATCGCGGTCGACGGGTGTGGAGCCGGGTGGGGCGGGCCGCGGAGCCGAAGTGGCCCCGGGGCGCGGGAGATGGCCCCGGGGCCACTTTGGTGCGGGGGTGACGCGCGGGAGGTGCGGCGACGGGGCGGGCGCGACGCCGAGGCGCGGAGCCGAAGTGGCCCCGAGGCGCGGGAGATGGCCCCGGGGCCACTCTGGTGCAGGGGGACGCGCGGAGGGTGCGGCGACGGGGCGGGCGCGGCGCCGAGGCGCGGAGCCGAAGTGGCCCCGGGGCGCGGGAAATGGCCCCGGGGCCACTCGGGTGCAGGGGGACGCGCGGAGGGTCAGGCCCGGGGTCCGGCCGCGACGACGATCGCCACGGCGATGCCGTCCCAGCCCTTGCGGTCGAGCGTCTGCAGCGCGGTGGCGTCGAAGCGGGGGTCTTCACCCAGCATCGCGAGGCCGCGACGGGTCCCCTGGACCTTGGAGTCGGTGGCATCCGGATCCGCCACCTCCCCGTTCCGGCCGATGTTGTCGAGGACGACGACCGTGCCCGGGCGACCGAGACGGGCGGCCCAGTCGAGGTAGGTCGTGTTCGACTCCTTGTCGGCGTCGATGAAAACGAGGTCGAAGGGTGCGCCGCCCTGCAGGGTCGGGAGGACGTCGGTCCCGCGTCCCACCCGGACCTCCACACGATCGGTGACGCCCGCGTTCTCCACATTGCGGCGCGCGACCTCGGCGTTCGCCGGCTCGGCCTCGATCGAGACGACCCGCCCGCCCTCCGGCAGGGCCCGGGCGAGCCAGATGGTCGAGTACCCGCCGAGCGTGCCGATCTCGAGGACGCGACGGGCACCCGAGATCCTCGTCAGCAGGTGCAGCATTTTGCCGCTGACCGGAGCGACCTCGATCGCCGGCATGCCCGCCTCGTGCTGGGCGGCGATCACCGCGTCGAGCGAGGCATCCCGGCCGACGAGCGTGTCGGTGAGGTAGGCGTCGACGCGGCGGACGGTCTCGACGGTGGGATCGGCCATGCCCCCACCCTGTCGGCGCCCGTCCCTCCCGGTCAAGCCGCTTCGCGCCGGGGCCGCGCCGGGCCCCCGAGGGCCGCATAAGGCCCGCCGGGGCCGCGCCAGGCCCGCCGGGGCCGCGAGATCACGTGATCTCGTCGAGATCACGCGTTCCGTTCGACCCGAGCGTGTGCACTCGTCGAGGTCGCGTGCTCTCGACGGGGCAGGGCGGACCCCGGGGCGGACGGGGCAGCGGCGGACGGGGCGGCGGCGAGCGCGGCGAGGACGGCGGGCAGGAGGGCGTCCGCGGTGCGGCGGTAGCCGAGGGCGCTGGGGTGGAAGCGGTCCACGCTGAACATCTCGTGCGGACGTTCGGCGAACACCGGTCCGACGGCGCGGGCGAGGGCGACGACACGGGCACCGGCCCGCCGCGCGGCGACCGTCTGCGCGGCGGCGAGCTGCCGCGAGGCGCGGGCGGCCAGGGCGCGCAGCGGCTGCGGGATCGCGCGAAGGGTGCCGAGGTCGGGGCACGCCCCGACCACCACGGGGGTTCCCTGACGGACGAGAGCCCGGACGGCATCCTCCAGCTGCTGGGCGGAGCGGGAGACCGGGATGCGATGGGTCACGTCGTTGCCGCCGACGACGATCACGGCGATGTCGGCGCGGTAGTCCTCCGGGAGCGTGCCGAGCTGCGCGGCGAGGGCGGAGGTCTCGGAACCGACCACGGCCGCCGTGCGCAGCCGGACGGGACGGCGCGCGTCCCGTGCGATCCCTTTCGCGAGGCGTGCGCCGAGGGTGTCGCGGCGGTGCCCGGCGCCCAGGCCCGCGGCGATCGAGTCGCCGAGCAGCAGCAGGTCGACGGGGACGCCCGCGTGCTTCTTCCGCCGCCAGACCCGGTCGGCGTCGAGGGCGTCCTCCCCGAGCGGCTTGCCGATGCGGCGGCGGGCGACGGCGGCCTGACGTGAGAGCAGCGTGCGGACCCCGACGGCGGTCGCCCCGAGCAGGGCCGCCGTCGACGCCGTCACGGCGAGGGACCGGCGGACGAGCACCCGTCGATCACACCTCGTCGCGGTGAACGGGCGGTGGCCGCGGCCTGACCGTCCGGCATCCCGTGTCCCGGGGCGGCGTGGCCTCGGCCCGGGTGCCGTCCTGCGGCCCGACGGCCCCGCTCGGGCCTATTCCCCAGAACCGTCCTGCGGAGTTCCCACCCGACACGCCGATACAGGATGCCACCGGCCCGGCGTGTCGCGCCGGAATTCCGCACGACGGCACGAGGACAGCCGGCCTCACCCCCGAAACCGTCCTGCGGAGCCCTCACCCGACACGCCGGCCAGGATGCCACCGGCTCGGCGTGTCGCCCCCGAACTCCGCACGACGGTACGAGCCGCCCGGCGAAGGAACTCCGCCGCAACGGCACGGGTTGCGGGGCTAGGACGTCGTCGGCACCCGTCCCCCGCGCGCACGCAGGACGAGGGCGAGGATGAGGACGGCGAGGGCGAAGACGACGTCCAGGGCGAGCCCGGCGAGCAGCTCGTCGCGGGCGGCAACGCCCGTCACCGAGACGACGCCGCCGATGACGATGACCCCGAACGACAGCGCGAGCTGCTGGGCGGTGCTGAACATCCCGCCGGACAGGCCCGCCGCCTCGACCGGCACCTCGCGGACGACCAGCTGCGTCAGCGGCGAGAAGATCAGCGCCTGACCGACCCCGAGCACGACGAGGGCCGGCTGCAGCCAGAGCCCGATCGCCGGAACCCACGCGACGAGAAGCGTGCTCGCCATCCCGAGGAGCGCGACGATCTGCAGCGACACCCCCAGGACGAGAGTCGCATCCCCCCACCGGGCCTGCACGCGGGCGACCGACAGCGACACGACCGCGAACACCACGGCGAACGGCAGCAGGGCCATCCCCGCCTGCAGCGACGTAAGTCCCCCGGCCTCGACGGCGCGCGGGAAGACGTACAGCAGCGCCGAGTATCCGGCGAAGAACAGGGCAGCGGCGAGCAGGCCGAGCTGCAACGGGCGCAGCCGGAGAAGGCTCGGCGGAAGAAGGGGGGTGCGTCCGGAGCGCTCGACGGCATCCTGGTGCCGCCACATCCCGATGAGCGCGACGACCGCCACCGCCAGCGCGACCAGCACCGGCCACGACCAGCCCCACGCGGGACCGAACGTCAGCGCGACGGAGGCGGCAAGGATGCCGAGAGCCAGCGCGGCCGTGCCGACGAGGTCAATGGCGACGTGCTCGTGCGCGCGGCTGCGCGGTGCGAGCGGCGCGAGGACGATGGCCGCGACCGCGGTCAGTGCCACGACGACGAACACTCCGCGCCATCCGTCGACGGGTCCGAGCGATGCGGCGGCGAGCGCCCCGCCGAGAACCTGCCCCACCGCCGCGCCGATGCCGCCGCTCGCCCCGAAGGCGGCGATCGCCCGCGTGCGCGCGGCGCCCCGCGAGGTGGCCTGGATCGTGCCGAGCACCTGCGGTGTGCAGAGCGCGGCCCCCACGCCCTGTACGAGACGGGCCGCGACGAGCGTCTCCACGGTCGGCGCAAGAGCGCACGCGACCGCCGAGACGAGGAAGAGCAGCATGCCGCCGACGAACAGACGGTGGCGACCGAAGCGGTCGCCGAGCCGCCCGCCCAGCACCAGGAGGACGGCGAACGGGATGCCGTAGGCGGCGATCACGAGCTCGAGGGTGACGTCGTCGGCGCCGAAACGGTCCCGCAGCGTCGGGAGGATGACGGTCACGGCATTGAAGGCGAACGTGCCGACCCCCGGGCCGAGGAGGAACCCCAGGTAGCGCCAGGTCGGCACCGCGTCGAGGGCGGGCGCGGGCGGGACCGGCACGGTGCCGGTACCGGGGTGCGAGGAGGTGGTCATGGTGCCAGCATGGAGGCCGCCGCATCCTGGTACCAGGAGTGCGCTCATCCTGGTACTGACAGCACTCCCCACCGTCGCACGGGCCGCCGGGGGCCGTTCTAGGATCGGGCGGGGAGGTCGAGATGGGTCGTTCCGACGAGGCGCGCGGGGAGTTCGCCGCCTTCCTCCGCAGCCGCCGGGCACGTCTGCAGCCCGTCGACGTCGGCCTGCCCGAGGGCACGCGTCGGCGCGTCGCCGGCCTCCGCCGCGAAGAGGTGGCGCAGCTCGCCGGCGTCGGACTGACCTGGTACACCTGGCTCGAGCAGGGCCGCCCGATCGCCGCGTCCGGACAGGTCGTGACCGCCATCGCGCGGGCGCTGCGCCTCACCGACGACGAGCGCGACCACCTCCTGGCCCTCGCCGGTCTGCCGGTCCCGGACCGCGAGACCCGCCCCTGCACCGCCGCGACGCACCTCGACCTGCTCGAGAAGCTCCTCCCCTACCCCGCGGCGGTCCAGACGGCGCGTTTCGACATCCGCGCGTACAACCGCTCCTACCGGTACCTCTTCGACGACCTCGACGCCGTCCCCGTCGAGCGCCGGAACTGCGCGGTGCTGCTCTTCACGGACGACGCGTGGCAGCGCGCCCACCAGGACCTCGACCGCGCCCAGCGCCGCATCGCCGCCCGCCTGCGCGCGGGGTACGGCCGTCATCACGAGGAGCCGTCCTGGCAGCGTCTCATCGCGGACCTCGAGACGGATTCGCCGCGTTTCGCCGAGCTGTGGCGGCTCGGCGACGTCGGCAGCGAGCGCGCCACCCAAAAGCACCTCGTGAACGACCGCGTCGGCGAGCTGCATCTCGAGATGTCCAGCCTGTGGATCGACGAGGGCCTCGGGGGCCGCGTCGTCTGGTTCAGTCCCCTCGACGCCGCGACCGGCACGCGCCTCGAACGGCTCGCCGCGCTGCAGCCCGAGCAGTCGCCGATCACCGCCGTCGCCTGAGCGTCGCCCTGTCCACCGTCCCGGTCCGGTCCCGCCCGGAACCGTCCTGAGGACCCCGGCCGTGCCCCAGGCACGATCCCCGGAACCGTCCTGCGGACCCAGGGCCCGACACGCCGATACAGGATGCCACCGGCCCGGCGTGTCGCCCCGGAACTCCGCACGACGGAACAGCCGGGCACCCGCGAACGGGCAGCCAGGGCCGGACTCAGGCCAGCGGCTTGACCTCCAGCGACGCGGCGTCGGTGTCGGTCCGGACCGTCGCGAACGACGTGTAACCGTCGGCCGCGGAGCGCTCGAGCAGCGCCTTGAGGTTCTTCGGCCGCTGCTCCAGGCGGACCCGCACCCCGTCGGCGACGAGCCCGGCCTTCAGCCGCAGCAGCTGCGCCAGCGGGACGTCGCGGTCGTGGACCAGCACGACGGCGCGGTCGTCGGAGCCGGCGGCATCCTGAAGCAGGTCCACGATGCGCTCGAACCCGATCGAGAAGCCGACCGCCGGGACCTGCTGCCCGAGGAAACGGCCGATCATGCCGTCGTAGCGTCCGCCGCCGCCGAGCGAGTACTCGACGCTCGGGTGGGCGAGCTCGAAGATCGTGCCCGTGTAGTAGCCCATGCCGCGGACGAGGAACGGGTCGAACACCAGCGGCGCGTCGGCACCGCGCACCGCGGCGACCGTCTCGCCGAGCGCGACGAGGTGGGCGATGACCTCGTCCGGGATGCCGGCGGGAAGCGCCCCGCGGATGCCGTCGTCGTCGAAGCGGGGGGTGGTGGCGGGCCGGTCGAGGTACTCCGCGAAGGCGTCGACGGCCGTGGCGCCGGCCCCGCGGTCGCGCAGCTCCGCGACGACGCCCGAGGCCCCGATCTTGTCGAGCTTGTCGATCGTGATGAGCACGCCCGGACGCTCCTCCGGTACGAAGCCGAACACGTCGAGCATCGCGTCGAGGACGCGACGGTCGTTGACGCGGATCGAGCCGCCCTCCAGACCCAGCGCATCGAGCACGTCGAGGCTGGCCGTCATCAGCTCGGCCTCGGCCCGCGCGGAGGCGTCGCCGATGATGTCGATGTCGCACTGCACGAACTGGCGGTACCGCCCCTTCTGGGGACGCTCGGCACGCCAGACCGGGGCGATCTGAATCGAGCGGAACACCGTCGGCAGCTGCGCGCGGTTCGTCGCGTAGAACCGGGCGAGCGGGACCGTGAGGTCGTACCGCAGCCCCAGATCGGCCAGGGCGGCGGGGTCGTCGGCGGCGGCGCGGATGCCGTCGGCATCCATCCCCCGCTTCAGGATGCTGAACGAGAGCTTCTCGTTGTCGCCGCCGATGCCCGCGTGGAGGCGGTCGTAGTCCTCCATGACCGGGGTCTCGATCTCGTCGAAGCCGTGGACGCGGTAACGCTCGCGGATGACGGCGAGCACGCGCTCGCGGCGGGCCTTGTCGGCGGGGAGGAAGTCGCGCATGCCGCGCGGCGGGTTCACGGATGCCACGGTCCCATTGTTCCAGCCCCCGGACGCCGGGCCGTGCGGGGGCGGTCGGCGGCGGGGGCGGCCGGGGGCCGAGGTCACACGTTCGGCGCGAGATCGCACGCACCGAGGGCGCCAGAACGTGTGACCTCGCGCCGAACGTGCGATCGCGGCAGCGGAGTGCTACGAACCGTGCGGGGGTCAGGCCTCGGCGGCGCGGACGTCGTCGCGGACGGCGCGGAGGCGGCCGCGGAGGGCGCGCTCGGCATCCCAGCCGCGGTCCCGGGCGAGCTGCACGAGCGTGAGGAGCGCGTCGCCGAGCTCCTCCTCGGTCGCCGGATCGGCGAGACGGTGCGACGGCGCCGCGACGCCGACCTGCGCGGCCTTGCCGAGGACCTTCTGCGCGAGGGCGAGCGCGGGCATGTGGTCGCTGACACCGTCGAGCACGCTCGTCCGCTCGCGCTTCTCGGCGGCCTTCGCCGCGTTCCAGTGCACGAGGACCTCTTCGGGAGTGGATGCCACGGCGTCACCGAACACGTGCGGATGACGCCGCGTCATCTTCTCGGTCAACCCGCGCGCCACATCGTCGATGTCGAACGGGTCGTCCGGGTCGCCCGCCGCGATCTCCGCGTGGAAGAGGACCTGCCACAGGAGATCGCCGAGCTCCTCGCGGAGGTCGTCGCGGGTGCCGGCCTCGACCGCGTCGATGACCTCGGCGCTCTCCTCGACGAGGTAGGGCACCAGAGCGCGGTGGTCGATGGTGCGGGTCCAGGCGCAGCGCTCCCGGACGACGCGCATGGTCTCGGCGGCCTCGCGCAGGGCGTCGACGCTCACGGCTGCTCCTCTCCGGGCGGTCGCGCCCGACGGCTCTCGCGGGCCCGGGCGGCGCCGCTGACCCGAGTATCCCCCGCCCGGCCGGCGGCGGCCGCCCGCGCGCTCGCCTAACTCCGGAATCCCCGACCACCCGCCCCGTCCGACCCGCGGAAACCCGCGACCACGCCGCGCCGCGGCCGGCGAGACTCCGGAGTCCGGCGCCGCGGCCGGCACGACAGTGACGGCACCACCCCACCCCGCCGCGGCATACACCGCCCGTCACACGGCGATGAGCGGTCCCGCGACGCCGATATTCTGTGGCGTGTGCGTGAACTGACCCCGACCGAGGCGATCGACCTCGTGGGCCGCTTCGAAGCCGGCCAAGAGCTTCCCGAGCAGATGCGCGCCGACGTGCGCCTGCTCGGCTCCCTGCTCGGCCGTGTGCTGCGAGAGAGCGGCTCCCCCGGACTGTACGACGACGTCGAGCGGCTGCGGACCGCGACGATCCAGGCCTACACCGATGAGACATCGGAGGCGTTCGAGCGGGCCGCCGCCATCGCCGACGGCTTCTCCATCGAGCGGGCCGACGAGGTGGCGCGGGCATTCACCGCCTACTTCCACCTCGTCAACCTCGTCGAGGAGCACCAGCGCGTCCGGATCCTCCGCGAGCGGGGCGACCGGTCCTCCCGCGACGGCGCGCCCGACACCATCGCCGCGGCGTACGAGCGCCTGATCAGCGAGGTCGGCGAGGAGACGGCGCTGCACCGCCTGCAGTCGCTGCGCTTCCACCCCGTCTTCACCGCCCACCCCACCGAGGCCCGGCGCCGCGCGATCTCGACGAGCATCCGCCGCCTGTCCGAGCTGCTGGGCGAGCACGAGGCCGCCGCGGACGAGAGCGCCGAGCGCCGCCGCGCCCAGCGCCGCATGCTCGAGGAGGTGGACACGCTGTGGCGCACCGCCCCGCTGCGGCGCGACAAGCCGTCCCCCGTCGACGAGGTCCGCTCGGTGATGGCCGTCTTCGACGAGACGCTCTACACCGCGGTCCCCCACGTCTACCGCCGCATCGACGACGTCCTCCAGGGCGAGGACGCCGGTGCCCGCGCGCCGATCGTCCGCCCCTTCGTGCGCGTCGGCTCCTGGGTGGGCGGCGACCGCGACGGCAACCCCTTCGTCACGGCATCCGTCACCCGCAAGGCCGCCGCCATCGCGAGCGAGCACGTGCTCCTGGGTCTCGAGCGCACGGCGCAGCGCATCGGTCGCGGACTGACCCTGGATGCCTCGGCGACGCCGCCCAGCGACGAGCTCGTGTCGCTGTGGCACCGTCTCCGCGCCGCTGACGAGGACGCCGCGGCAGAGATCGCCGAGCGCTCCCCCGACGAGCCGCACCGCCGGATCCTGCTGCTGGTCGCCCGCAAGATCGCGGCGACCCGCACGCGCGACGCCGACCTCGCCTACCGCGACCCCGAGCACCTGCTCGCGGACCTCCGCGTCGTCCAGGAGTCGCTCGTCGCCGGCGGCGCCGCCCGCCAGGCCTACGGCGCCCTGCAGCAGCTGCTCTGGCAGGTGGAGACCTACGGATTCCACCTGACCGAGCTCGAGGTGCGCCAGCACTCGGCCGTGCACCGCAAGGTGCTCGACGAGCTGCGCACGGGCGGTGAGCGCAGCGAGCAGACCGAAGAGGTCCTCGAGGTCTTCCGCTCCGTCGCCTACGTGCAGGAGCGTTTCGGTCCGCGCGCGGCCGGCCGCTACATCGTGTCGTTCACGCAGTCCGCGGAGGACCTCGCCAACGTCCACGAGCTCGCCTCCTACGCGATGGGTCCAGGGGTCGCTCCGCCGGTACTCGACGTCATCCCGCTGTTCGAGACGTTCGCGGACCTCCAGGCCGCCCCCGGCATCCTGGCCGAGATCGTCGCGCACCCCGCCTTCGTCAGCCGACTGGATGCCACCGGCCGGCGCCTCGAGGTGATGCTGGGCTACTCGGACTCCTCGAAGGACGTCGGTCCGGTCGCCGCCAACCTCGCGCTGTACGAGGCGCAGGCGAAGATCTCGACGTGGGCCGAGGCCGAGGGCATCGAGCTGACGCTCTTCCACGGTCGCGGCGGCGCCCTCGGGCGCGGCGGCGGTCCCGCCAACTCGGCGATCCTCGCGCAGCCGCCGCACTCGGTCGACGGCCGGTTCAAGCTCACCGAGCAGGGCGAGGTCATCTTCGCGCGCTACGGCGACCCGGACATCGCCATGCGCCACATCGATCAGGTCGCGGCCGCGGTGCTCACGGCATCCTCCCCCTCCATCGAGCGGCGCAACCGCGGAGCCGCGGAGGCCTTCGCGGACGTCGCGAGCACGATGGACGTCGCCTCGCGCGAGCGCTTCTTCGCCCTGGTCAAGGCGCCCGGCTTCGCGCCGTGGTTCGCCACGGTCACCCCGATGGAGGAGCTGGGCCACCTCGCGCTCGGCTCGCGGCCGGCCCGCCGCGGGCTGTCGGTGGAGTCGCTGGAGGACCTGCGGGCGATCCCGTGGGTGTTCTCGTGGACGCAGGCCCGCATCAACCTCGCGGGGTGGTTCGGCCTCGGAACGGCGCTCGACGCCGTCGGTGACGAGCAGCGCCTGCGTGACGCGTACGAGCAGTGGCCGCTGTTCCGCACGATGATCGACAACGTCGCCATGAGCCTGGCCAAGGCCGACGAGCGCATCGCCCGCCGCTACCTCGCGCTCGGCGACCGCGACGACCTGGCCGCGCTGGTGATGGACGAGATGCTCCTCACCCGTTCGTGGGTCGAGCGCATCACGGGCGGCGACCTGCTGGGCAACAAGCCGGTGCTGCAGCGCGCGGTGAAGATGCGCAGCCCGTACGTCGACGCCCTGTCGCTCCTGCAGCTCCGCGCCCTGCGGGCCCTGCGCGACACGACCCCGGATGCCACCCCCGACGCCGAGCATCAGCGGCTCCTGCTGCTGTCGGTCAGCGGTGTGGCCGCGGGACTGCAGAACACCGGCTGAGCGGCATCCCTCCCACGATGGAGCGCCGGCCCCCTCGGGTGCCGGCGCTCCGTCGTCTCCGCGGGGCGGTCAGGACGCGGTCGACACCTCTGCCGACGCCGGCTGCGGCAGCGGCCAGAGGGCGTCGAGCAGCTGACGGACCCAGTCGATCAGGTTCGCGTCGCCGGCGTCCTGCGGCAGGGGCACGACCATGGCGTCGCCGCCCGCGACGAGCTTGGCCTTGGGGTACAGCCGCTGCAGGCGCACCCGCATGGAGTCCGGCAGGTTCGCCGGGGCGACGCGGAGGTTCGGTCCCATTGCCACGACGTCGGCGAGTCCGGCCTGCGCGGCACGGCGACGCAGGCGGGCGACCGCGACGAGCCCCTCCACCTCGGCGGGCGGCTCACCGTAACGGTCGCGCAGCTCCTCGACGACGAGGTCGATCGCGTCGTCCTTGGCGGTGGCGGATGCCGCGGCGGACAGCTTCTGGTACGCCTCCAGCCGCAGGCGCTCGCTGTCGATGTAGAACTCGGGCAGGCGGGCGTCGACCGGCAGCTCCAGACGCAGCTCGGTCGGACCCTCGACGTCGTCGCCGCGAAAAGTCGCGACGGCCTCGCCGATCATGCGCAGGTACAGGTCGAAGCCGACGCCCGCGATGTGTCCGGCCTGCTCGGCGCCGAGCAGGTTGCCGGCGCCGCGCAGCTCGAGGTCCTTCAACGCGACCTGCATGCCGCTGCCGAGGTCGTTGTTGACCGCGATCGTCTCGAGGCGGTCCGCCGCGGTCTCGGACAGCGGCTTCATCTCGTCGTACAGGAAGTACGCGTACGCCCGGTCACGACCGCGGCCCACGCGCCCGCGCAGCTGGTGCAGCTGCGACAGGCCATACTTGTCGGCGCGGTCGATGATGATCGTGTTGGCGTTGGAGATGTCGAGACCGGTCTCGATGATGGTGGTCGACACGAGCACGTCCGCCCGCCGCTCCCAGAAGTCGTCGACGACCTGCTCCAGCGCGTGCTCGCCCATCTGCCCGTGGGCGACGACGATCCGCGCCTCGGGGACGAGCTCGGCGAGGTGCGCCGCGACCCGCTGGATCGACGAGACGCGGTTGTGCACGTAGAAGACCTGGCCCTCGCGCAGCAGCTCGCGACGGATCGCCGCCGCGATCTGCTTGTCGTTGTTCGGGCCGACGTACGACAGGATCGGGTGCCGGTCCTCGGGCGGGGTGGCCAGCGTCGACATCTCCCGGATGCCGGTGACCGCCATCTCGAGCGTGCGCGGGATCGGGGTGGCGCTCATGGCGAGGATGTCGACGTTCGTCTTCAGCTTCTTCAGCGCGTCCTTGTGCTCGACGCCGAAGCGCTGCTCCTCGTCGATGATCATCAGGCCGAGGTCCTTGAAGATCACCTTCTCGGTCAGGATGCGGTGCGTGCCGATGACCATGTCGACGGTGCCGTCGGTGAGACCCGCGAGCGTGGCCTTGGCCTCCTTGTCGCTCTGGAAGCGCGAGAGCGGCCGCACCGTCACCGGGAAGCCGGCGAACCGTTCGGCGAAGGTCTCGAGGTGCTGCTTGACGAGCAGCGTCGTCGGCACGAGCATCGCGACCTGCTTGCCGTCCTGGATCGCCTTGAACGCGGCGCGGACGGCCACCTCCGTCTTGCCGAAGCCGACGTCGCCGGACAGCAGCCGGTCCATCGGGATCGGCTTCTCCATGTCGGCCTTGATCTCGTCGATCGTCTGGAGCTGGTCCTGCGTCTCCGCGAACGGGAACGCCTCCTCCAGCTCGCGCTGCCACGGGGTGTCGGGGCCGAAGGCGTACCCCTTGGATGCCATCCGCGCCGAGTACAGCTTCACCAGCTCGACCGCGATGTCGCGGACGGCCTTGCGCGCACGGCCCTTGGCGGCGGCCCAGTCGCTGCCGCCCATCTTCGACAGCGTCGGCATCTCGCCGCCGACGTACTTCGACAGCAGGTCGAGCTGGTCGGTGGGGACGAACAGCTTGTCGCCCGGGTAGCCGCGCTTGGAGGGCGCGTACTCGAGGACGAGGTACTCCTTCGTCGTCTTGACGGCGTTGCGCCCGCCGCTGGACACCTCCCGCTGCGTCAGCTCGATGAACTTGCCGATGCCGTGCGTCGCGTGCACGACGACGTCGCCGGGCTTCAGCTGCAGCGGGTCGACGACGTTGCGGCGGCGGGAGGCGAGCTTCTTCGCGCCGCGGTTGTCGGTGCCGACGGACCGGCCGTAGAACTCGGTCTCGGTGATGACGGCGAACTTCGCCTCGGTCAGTTCGAAGCCGCGCTCCAGCGAGGCGCACACGACGTGCGCGACGCCGGGCTCGGGCGGGGTGAGGACGGTGTCCACGCGGCGGGCGGCGATCTCGCGCTCGGCGAGGACGTCCCGCGCGCGGTCGACCATCCCGGGGCCGGATGCCGTGACGACGACCGACCACCCCTCGGCCAGGAGCGTGCCGACGTGGGCGGTGGCGCCCTCGACGTTGCCCTGGAACGACGGGACCGGGTCGGCCTTGATGCGGTGCGCGGCGTCGTCGCCGGCGATGAGGCCCTCGTCCTCGGCATCCGCCGCCCCGGAGTCGAACGCGCTCAGCTGCCACCACACGCCGCCGCGCCCCGAGGCGATCTCGTGCAGGTCCGCGAGGGTCACGAAGTCGCCGGCACCGAGGTCGACGGGCGTGTCCGCACCGGCGGTCGCCGCGGACCACGCCGCCTCCAGGAACTCGCGGTTCGTGTCGCCGAGGGTGGTGGCGCGGGCGCGGGAGCGCTCGGGGTCGACGAGGGCCACGGCGCTGCCGCCGGGGAGGTAGTCGGCGAGGGTGACGATGCGGTCGACGAGCACCGGGATGAGCGACTCCATGCCCTCGGCGGGGATGCCCTCGGCCATCTTCTCCAGCAGCTGACGCAGACCCGGGTAGCCGTCGCGCAGCTCGGCGGCGCGCGCGCGCACCGCGGGGGTGAGCAGCAGCTCGCGGCTGGGCACGAGCGACACCGCCGTGACCTCGCCGGGGAGGGAGCGCTGGTCGGCGACGGAGAACGCGCGGATCTGGTCGACCTCGTCGCCGAAGAACTCGATGCGGTAAGGGTGGTCGGCGACCGGCGGGAAGACGTCGAGGATGCCACCGCGCACCGCGAACTCCCCGCGACGCGACACCATGTCGACGCGGTGGTACGCGAGCTCGACGAGGCGGGTGAGGACGTCCTCGAGCTCCTGGCCGCGCGCGCCGACGGCGAGGTCGATCGGCGCGACGTCGCCGAGGCCGCCCGCGAGCGGCTGCAGGGCGCTGCGCACCGACGCGGTGATGACGAGGGGCGCCTGCCCGTCCCACGCGGCGATCCGCCGCAGGACGTCGAGGCGACGGCCGACGGTCTCGGGGCTCGGGCTGAGCCGCTCGTGCGGCAGCGTCTCCCACGCGGGGAAGTGCAGCACCTGCGCGCCGGGGAGCACCGCCTCCAGGGCCGGTCCGAGCGCCTCAGCGCGGCGGCCCGTCGGAGCGACGACCAGCACCGCCCCGGGGGCGCCCGCGGCACAGCGGCGCTCCAGGAGGCCGGCGATGACGGGGGCGTCCAGCCCGTCGACGAGGGAGAGGGACAGGTCGGCGGATGCCGCGGAGGCGGCTTCCCGGTACGACTCAGCCTGCTCGAGGGCGCGAACTATCCCGGGAACTGTCACTCGAAGGAGTCTACGCCGGGGGTACGACACGGAGGCCGGGACCGCCGCCTCCCTGGCCGGACGGGCAGCGTTCCGTCGGCTGCGTGCGCCGGGGATCGCGCGGCCGGGCCTCGCCGCTGTCGGGGACGCGCGGGGCTCTCGTAGGCTGAACCGCATGTCCGCACCGCACGCGCCCGGCCCGTCCGACGGCGTCTCGTTCGCCGCCCCGCACGTGCCGCCGCCGACCGGCACGCTCGTCGGACCGCCGGAGACGCGGCGGCGCCGCCGGCCGCTCGGCCGCATCGCGCTGGTGCTGGCCCTCGTGGCGGGCGTCCTCGCTCCCGCGGTCGCCGGTCTCGCCTCGTTCCGGGTGGCGCGCGGGGCGGGGGGCGAGTTCCTCGCCCGCGGCGGGACGAGCGTCGACTGGCGCGTCCTCTCCCCCGTCCGCGATCTCGTGCTGGTCGCCGAGGCGTCGTTCTGGGCGGCGACGGTGCTGGGGGTCGCAGCCCTCGTGGTGGGCATCGTCGCGACCGCCCGCGGGCTGGGACGCGGCGCCGGGATCACGGCCATCGTGCTCTCCGTCCTCGGCCCGCTCGTCTTCTCCGTGTGCGTGGCGCTGGCGCTGTTCGCGGGCGCCGCGACCGTCTCCGCCGGCGGGGGCAGTCCGATCTGACCGGCGGCATCGACCGTCTCCGCCGGCGGGGGCAGTCCGATCTGACCGGCGGCATCGACCGGGCGCTACCGCTCCGCGCGGGCCCTCGTCCACCCCCGGATCCGCAGTGACCCGCGTCCCTAGACTCACCTCACCTGGCGCGCGTGCGCCGCCGAGACGAAGGAGGACCGCCATGAGCACTCCCCCACCCGCCCCCGAGCCCTACGACGCGCGCTCCGGCGCCCCGCAGTACGCCCCGCCCGTCAACGACTACGCGCAGCCGGCACACACCAAAGGCGGGCGCGGACTCGGCCTGATCGCCTTCCTGGCCGCTCTCGCGGGCGCCGTGATCGGCTCGATCCTCGGCTTCGTCGGCGGGATGCAGAGCGGGTCGCTGGCCCAGTACGTCGACATCACGGGTACGACCCAGGTGGACCCGAACACGATCCCGCCCGAGGGTCAGAATGCCGCCGTCGTCGGCGGCATCCTCACCCTCGTCGCTTTCCTCGTGTGGGGCGCGCTGGCGCTGTGGGGCCTCATCCAGGGCATCATCGCCGCCGTCAAGAACCGCGGTCGCGGCTGGGGCATCGCCGCGATCATCGTGGCCGTGATCGGCATCGGCGCGGTGCTGACCTTCACGTCGATCGGCGTGGCCGTCGGCGCCGGGCCGTACCTCGGGAACATGTGACGGACGCCACGACACGAGGACGCCCCCGGCCGATCGGTCGAGGGCGTCCTCGTGTCGTAGAGGAGGTGCGTCGTCAGGCGCGCGGCGCGTGGAAACGCTGCTGAGCGGCCAGCAGACCCTCGGACACCACCTGCTCGACCGCGTCCGCGGCATCCGAGACGAGGATGGGCAGGTTCGGCCGCTCGGTCGCGCCGAACGGGTCCAGGACCCAGTCGGCCGGGTCCTGACGGCCCGCGGGACGACCGATGCCGACACGGACGCGGGGGAACTCGGGGGTGCCGAGCGCCTTCGCCACATCACGGACCCCGTTGTGGCCGCCGTGACCGCCGCCGGTCTTCAGCTTGATCGTGTCGAACGGGATGTCCAGCTCGTCGTGGACGACGATCACGCGCTCCGGGTCGACCCCGTAGAACTTCGCCAGGCCGGCGACCGGTCCGCCGGAGACGTTCATGAAGCTGTTCGGCTTGGCGAGGACCATCTTGTCCGCGCCGGGCCGTAGCCACGTCTCGACGACGCGGGCGTTCGCCTTGTGCGCGCGGAACGTCTCGCTGCGGCGCGCGGCGAGCTCGTCCATCACCATCTGCCCGACGTTGTGCCTCGTCGCCTCGTATCGCGGGCCCGGGTTGCCCAGACCCACGATCAACCACGTCTGTGCCATGGCATCCATCCTCCTCGATCCTCCGCGGGACCGCCGACCGGCGGAAACGGAAAGGGGGCGCCCGTAGGCACCCCCTCGACGCGGTCGACCGCTCGCGCGGCCGGACGACGTCAGTTCTCGTCGTCGCCCTCGGCGGCGGACTCGGCCTCTTCGGACTGCTCCTCGGCGACCTCGGCGTCGGCCTCGGCGATCTCCTCGTCCGCGGCGATGGTCGCGAGCGGGATCGAGACGGCCACGATGAGCTGCTCGGCGTCGCCCGTCAGGACGGCGCCGCGGGGCAGGTCGAGCTGGCCGGCGGTGATCTGCGTGCCGTCCTCGGCACCCTCGACCGACACCTCGATGTTCTGCGGGATGTGGGTGGCCTCGACCTCGAGCGCGACGGTCGTGTTCTCGAGCGTGGCGATCGTGCCGGCGAAGGGCTCGCCCGTGACGACGACGGGGACGTCGACGGCGACCTTCTCGCCCTGGCGGACGACGAGCAGGTCGATGTGCTCGATGATCTGGTGCACCGGGTCCTTCTGCACGTCCTTGACCAGGACGAGCTGGCTCTTGCCGGCGATGTCGAGGTCGAGCAGCGCGTTGGCGCGGCGGATGAGCAGCGCGACCTGGTGGCCCGGCAGCGCGACGTGCTGCGGGTCGGTGCCGTGACCGTAGATGACGGCGGGGATCTTGCCCGCGGCGCGCAGACGGCGGGCGAAGCCCTTGCCGAAGTTCTCGCGGACCTCGGCGACGACCTTGTTGTCTTCCGACATGATGTTCTCCTCGCGGGCGCGCGGCCCGCAGCTTGGTGGACGGGCGAGGCCCGCACGTATGTGGTCTGGATTCGACTCGAACGCGAGCGCGTGAGGAAAGCCGGGAGCCTGCATCACCGCGTCGATCACGGACACCGTCGGCACCCCGCCCGGGGCGCACGACGAGGAGTCCCTCGCCGAAGTTCGCCCCGAGTCTACCAGCGACCGGGGGCGGACTTCGACCCGACCCCGCTCCGCCCGCTCCGGCGCGGCCGCGGCGCGCGACCCCGGTAGGATCGACGGGCATTCCCTACCGGAGGACCTCCATGGACAGCGGCTTCTTCTCCCACGTCATGATCGTCGTCGTCGGCGCGATCGCGACCCTCGGCGGCATCGGCCTGATCGGCGCCCTCGTCTCCCTCGGCCGCACGGCCGCGTACAAGAAGCACTGACGCCCGACCCCACTCCCCCGCGCTGACTCGGCGCGAATGCACGCCGTGGCCCCGCTTTCGCGTACATCTGCGACAAGTCACGGCTGAGGTGCCCCGCGCTGACTCGGCGCGAATGCACGCCCCAGCACCGCTTTCGCGTACATCTGCGACAAGTCACGGCTCGGGAGTCCCCGGCGGGGGTCAGGACGTGAGCGTGCGCAGCGTCATCCCTCCGACGACGACCTCGACCACGGCGCCCGGCGCGATCGGGGCCGCCGAGAACGGTGCACCCGTCATCACCACGTCCCCCGGACCGAGCGGGAGCCACCGCGCCACGTAGGCCAGGGTTCCCCGGATGCCGCTCGGCAACCGCGCCGCCGACGTCTCGGCCACGCGCACCCCGTCCACGACGAGGGCCATCGCCAGGTCGTCGTCGATCGAGACCGCGGTGTCGATCACGGGACCGAGCGGGGTGTAGCCGACACCCGCCTTCGACTCGAAGTTGCGGGGGTCCGACGCCGTCCGGTCGGGGCTGGACAGGTCGTTCACCGCGGTGAGGCCGAGCACGTACTCGTGGGCGTTCTCGGCGGTCAGGCCGGTCGTGTCCCGACCGATCACGACCGCGACCTCCGCCTCGGCCACCGTCGTCCCGGCATCCCGTCGGAGAGCGACGTGCGCCGAGGGGCCGATCACGGTCCGCGGACTCTTCAGCCAGGCCTGCACGGGGGACGCGTGAGCCGGGCCGTTCTGCGCGATCCCCACGATCACGGTCGGCATCGCCGGGGCGACGAGCGTCCCCTGCACCGCGTCTCCGACGTCCTGGGCCGCGCGTCCGGCCGCGAACGCCGCGTACGGATCCTCGATCGGCACGAACCCGCCGTCGTCGTCGAGACGCACCGTCAGGGTCCCGGCATCCGTGTCCACCCGCCCGATCAGCACGGGACCGCCGCCGATCGCTCCGGAGCCGGCGCGCTCACCGGATCGTCCGAACGGTCACGGTGGTGGCGTCCACGCCCTCGCCGGCCTCCTCGCGCGACACCTTGATCGCGTCGTCGGTGCGCGTCAGGTCGCGCCGGAGGGTCTCGGGGACGAGGAAGGTCGACGCGGTCGTGATGAGGGCGAGCGTGGCCATGTAGATCGCCAGCAGCAGCCAGTTCGCCCCGCTCACGGCGATGATGTACGCGCCGAGGACACCGGCCAGTCCGCCCGCGAGCACCGCGGAGATCTCGCGCGCCATCGCGACGCCGAGGTAGCGGTGGCGGTTGCCGAACAGCTCGGGCAGCATCGCGCACTGCGGGCCGAGCATGGAGTTGACGGCCACGCCAATTCCGACGGCGACGACGGCGATCGTGACCGGGTAGCTTCCGAGCGAGATGAGCCACCACGCGGGGAAGGTGAAGACCAGCATGAACACCGCGCCGGCGCGGTAGACCGTCCGACGGCCCATCCGGTCCGACAGCGCGCCGGTCAGCGGCACCGAGAAGATGCCGATGAGGGACCCGAGGGTGACGCCCCAGGTGAGCAGGCTGCGGTCCGCCTGACCGCCGACCGAGGCGACGAAGAACGTCAGCGCGAGCGTGTTGAACATGTACGACCCGCCGTTCTCGGCCATGCGCAGGCCGATGCCGACGATGACGCCCGGCAGACCGCGCGTGAAGATGTCGCGGACCGGGCGTTCGGCGATCTGCTCGCTCTTCTCGAGCTCGATGAAGGTCGGCGTCTCGCGCAGGCGCACGCGGATGAACAAGGCGATGAGGATGAGCATGAACGACGCCAGGAACGGGACGCGCCAGCCCCACGTGAGCAGCTGGTCCTCGGGCAGCAGCGAGATGAGGGCGAAGACGACCGCGGCCAGAAGGGTGCCGGCCTGGATGCCGATGAAGGGCAGAGCGGCGAAGAAACCGCGACGCTTCACGGGGGCGTACTCGGCCATGAGCACGGTCGCGCCGGCCTGCTCGGCGCCGGCGCCGAAGCCCTGCAGCAGGCGCATGATGACGAGGAGGATGGGCGCCGCGACCCCGATGGCCGAGTACGTCGGCAGCAGCCCGATCGCCGTGGACGCGCCGCCCATGAGCAGGATCGTGATGACGAGCACCCACTTGCGTCCGAGCTTGTCGCCGAGGACGCCGAAGAACAGACCGCCGAACGGCCGGGCCAGGAAGCCGACGCCGTAGGTCGCGAAGGCGGCCACCGTGGCGAGGGCGGGGTCGTCCTGTGGGAAGAAGAGGACGTTGAAGATCAGCGCCGTGGACAGCCCGTACAACGCGAAGTCGAAGTACTCCAGGGCGCTGCCGATGCTCGAGGCGAGGGTCGCGCGGCGCAGATTGGCCGCGTATTCGGGGTCATCCGTCGGCTGCGGCGTCGGTGTGGATGCGGTGGTCACGGCCATCTCCTTCGATCGGCTGGGGTCTTGCGACGAGGTGACTGTACCAACCCAATGGACACGGTTCAATATGTTGAACATAATCTGGCCGCGGTCTCCGCGCCGCGCACGCCGAACGCCGGGCGGGTCAGCGATCGGACGGGACGCCGGGCGTTCGGTCGGAGGGCATATCGACGGCCGTCGGGCCGGTCGACGGGCACCTGCGCGCCGCCCACGGATGGCCGGAGGGACGGCGCTCAGGCCCCGCGGGCCGCGCTGAACGGGTTCGTGAGGGCCCGGGCCGCCTCGCGCAGCGCGGCGCCGACCCGCGCGATGCGCTCGCCGGTGGCATCCGCGACCGGGATGCCGACCCCCAGCGCGAGCTGCGGATCGCCGGGCGCCCAGCCTTCGAGGGGAACGGCCACCCCGACGATGCCGCGGAACGACTCCTCCTCGTCGACGGACCAGCCGCGCTCCCGCGCGGCGTGCAGCTTGGCGATGACCGCGTCGACGTCGACCGTGCTGTGCTCGGTGAGCTGCGGCAGCGGACGGCCCCCACCGAGCAGCGCCCGCACGTCGTCGTCGTCCCGGGTCATGAGCAGGGCGCGTCCCGTGGCCGACAGCGCCGCGGGCAGGCGGGACCCGAGGGGCGTCCCCAGCCGCACCGACCGCGACCCCTCGTACCGCGCGAGGTAGAGCGCGTCGGCGTCGTCGAGCACCGCGACCTGCACGAGCTCGGTCGCCAGGACGGGGGACGTCTCGCACACGGCGTAGAACTCGCGGACCTGGTTGAACTGCGCCGCGAACGCACCCCCGAGCTCGGCGGTGCGGATCCCGAGGCGATAGCCGAGCGGAACCCGCTCGATCATGCGTCCCGCCTCGAGCGAGAGGCACAGGTTCGCCGTCGACGACTTCGCCAGGCCGAGGCCCGCCGCGAGCTCGGTGAGCGTCAGCGCCCGTCCCGCCTCGGCGAGCAGACCCAGAAGACGGATGCCGCGGCCCACCGCCGGAGCCGGATCGCGCGCGACCGCGCTGTCGTCGTCGTCGCTCACCGCGACCTCCCGTTCCGTCGACGCCGCCGCAGCGGCCGAGTCAGTAGAACTCGACCGTATCGACAACGGCCCGCATCGGCTCGCCGTCGAGGAGGCGCGTGGCGTTCTCGGCGAAACGGCGCGCGATGCGCTCCTCCTCCTTGCTGCTGAGCGCGGCCGTGTGCGGGCTGACGAGGACGTTCGGATGCCGCCAGAGCGGCGACTCCGCCGGGAGCGGCTCGACCTCGAACACGTCCAGGGCGGCGAAGGACACCCGCCCGTCGTCGAGGGCGCCGAGGAGGGCCTCCTCGTCGATGACCGTCCCCCGCCCGACACTGGCCACGATGACGCCCGGCTTGACGGCGGCGAGCACCTCGGCGCTGATCAGGTGGTGCGTCTGATCGGTCCCCGGCAGGGTGACGACGACGGCGTCCACCTCGGCCACCGCCGCGACGAGGTCGTCGAGGGGGATGAGCCGGTCGACGCCCTCGACGGGAGCGCCGGAGCGCGTGGTCCCCCAGACGCGGGCCCCGAGGGCGTGGAAGCGCCGCGCGCACTCGGCGCCGATGCCGCCGAGCCCGACGATCAGCACGGTCATCTCGTCGACCTGGCGCATCTCCCAGCGGTCGGTCCAGCTCTTCTCGGCCTGCTGACGCGCGAGCCGCGGGAGGTCCTTCGCCCCGGAGAGCACCCCGAAGACCGCGAACTCGGCGAGCGGTCCGCCGTGCACACCGGCGCTGGTGGTGAAGACCACCCGGTCCAGAGCCGCGCGATCGAGGCCCGCGGCCTTGACCTGCCCGCCTCCCCCCGCGGCCGTCGTCATGACCCAGCGCAGACGAGGGTTCGCGGCGACCGTGCGCGCGAGGGCAGCGGGATCGACGTCGGGGATGCCGAAGAGCGCCTCGGCCGAGTCGACCAGGGCGTCGAAGGCGCGCTGCTCCTCCGCGGTGCGCACGTGCGCCGGATCCCCCGACCAGTCAGCGGGGCCGCGCATGGGGGGCAGGAGAGCGGCGTCGCGGACGACCTCGACCCGCGGCTCCAGCCGTTCGATGAGGCGGCAGTGCTCCTCGCTCAAGGGGACCGCGACCACCGCGCGTAGGCTCTTCGTCGTCGACATCGTCGTCTCTTCCCTCCGCCGCGGGATCGCCGACCACTCGCGGACTGTCTCGAATACCGTTCACCATAGTGAACCCTGTTCAACCTGTTGTCCAGCCGATAGGATCGCGCCATGACCCCGCTCGATGAAGAGACCGGCCCCTCCTCCCCCGCGGACAGCATCCGTCTCGGCGTCTGGGGCCTCGGCGCCATGGGCGAGCCGATGGCGCGGCATCTGCTGACGGCGCGCGGTTCCGTGACGGTCCACGCCCGGCGCGAGCGCCCCGCCCTCAGCGAGGCGGGAGCACTGTGGGCCCAGACCGCTCGTGAGCTGGCCGCGGGCACCGACGCCGTCCTCGTGATGCTGCCCGATCTTCCCCAGCTCGAGGAGCATCTCGACGGTCCCGACGGTCTCCTCGCCGGCATCGACGGCCGCGACTTCCTCCTGATGATCGGCTCCACCGTCTCCCCCGTCGGCGTGCGCGATCTCGCGGGACGCCTTCCCGACGGCATCCGGGTCGTCGACTGCCCCGTCTCGGGCGGGGAGGACGGCGCGAGAGCGGGCACCCTGTCGATCATGCTCGGCGGCGAGCCCGCTGACACCGAGCGGGCGGCCGCGCTGCTGGCCCCCTGCGGCCGCCCCGTGCGCCTCGGGCCCCTCGGCGCGGGCGCGGTGGCGAAGGCGTGCAATCAGATGGTGGTCGCCGCGACGATCCTGGCCCTGGGCGAGGCGACCGAGCTCGCCGCACGCTCCGACGTCGATCCCGCCGCGCTCTGGGAGCTCCTGGCCGGCGGCTACGCGGGCTCGAACCTGCTGGAGAGCCGGCGCGACAAGCTCGTCGCGGGCGACGACTCCCCGAGCGGGATCGCGAGCTACATGGTGAAGGACCTGCGCTTCGCCGCCGACATCGCCGCGGCGACGGACACGCGGCCCGCGCTGCTGCCTGCGCTCCGTGCCGCCTTCGACGAGATCGTCGAACGGGACCTCGGCGAGCGCGACATCGCCGTGACCCGGCGCTTCACCGCCGAGCGCAGCGCGGACTGAATGCGCGGAACGCCCCGGTGCTCGCACGGCGAGGACCGGGGCGTTCTGCGTCAGAGGGCGAAGACGACCTTGCCCGAGCGCTGCGAGTCGCGGGCGGTGGCGAAGGCCTCCTCGGCATCCGTCACCGGGAACTCGTGCGTGAGGGCCGCCTCGATGCCGGGGGTCTCGGCGAGGAGCTGCACCGCGCGGTCGATCTCCTGGTGGAAGCGGAAGGCGCCGAGGTAGCGCACCTCCTTCGAGATGAAGGGCGCGAGGTTCACCGGGCGCGGGTCGTCGGGCAGCATGCCGACCTGGACGACGGTGCCGCCGGGCCGCACGGCCTTCAAGGCGGTCGAGATCGACACGGGCACGCCCGAGCATTCGAGGACGACGGCGTACGCGTTCGGTTCGACCGCGTCGGTGGAGACGTCGATCGTCGCCGCCGCTCCGAGGGCGGTGGCCCGTTCGAGGGGCCCCGCGAGGACGTCGGTCGCGGTGACGCGGGCGCCGGCGGCGACGGCGGCCGCCACCGCCATGAGACCGATGGGCCCGGACCCGGTGACCAGGACGTCCCGCCCCGCGACGTCGCCGGCCTTGCCGAGCGCGTGCAGCGCGACGGCCAGCGGCTCCGCCAGGACGGCGCGGCGCACGGGGAGGTCCGCGGGGAGGACCCGCACCATGTCCGCCTCGACGATCAGGTACTCGGATGCCGCGCCCTGGGTGTGCGGCCAGGTCGAGGCGCTGCCGAGGTAGGAGCCGCCGGGCCAGAGGTGGGGAGCGTCTTCGATGCCCTCGCGGGGCGTGCCGAAGCGCGCGGGGTGCACCGTCACCGGGGTGCCCGCGGCCAGGGCGCCAGAGGGGTCGAGGTCGACCCGCCCGGACAGCTCGTGCCCGGGGACGAGCGGCTCCCGCACGACGAACGCGCCGTTGGCGCCCTCGAAGTAGTAGTGCAGGTCGGATCCGCAGATGCCGACGTACTCCACGCGCAGACGCACCTGCCCCTCCCCCGGTTCGGGGACGTCGACCTCGCGAACGGCGGCGGTGAGCGCCTTCTCGATCACCAGTGACTGCATCATGGTTCCTCTCCGCGGTCAGACGACCGCCGTCATCCCGCCGTCGACGAAGATGTTCTGCCCCGAGACGAAGCTCGACGCGTCCGAGGCGAGGAAGAGCAGCGCCCCGCGGAGCTCGTCGAAATTGCCCCACCGGGCGGCGGGCGTGCGCTGCTCGAGCCAGCGCGTGAACTCGGGATCCTCCACGAGGGCGCGGTTCATCTCCGTCGCGAAGTACCCGGGGCTGAGCGCGTTGACCTGGATGCCGTGGCGAGCGAGATCCGCGGCCATCCCGGCGGTCAGCTGGGCGACGCCGCCCTTCGTCGCCGAGTACGGCGCGATCGTCTGGCGCGCGAGGCGCGACTGCACCGAGGCGACGTTGACGACCTTGCCCGAGCCGCGGGCGACCATCGCGGGCGTGACGAACCGCGAGACGTAGAACACGCCGGACAGGTTCGCCGCGACGATGTCGTCCCAGTCGCTGACGGCGAACTCGTGGATGGGCGCACGGCGCTGGACGCCGGCGTTGTTGACGAGGATCTCGGGAGTGCCGACCTCGGCGAGCAGCGTGCCGACGGCGCTCTCGACGGCCGCGGCGTCGGTCACGTCGAAGGTCACCGCCTGCGCCGGGCGCCCCGAGAGCTCCTCGGCCTCGGCTCGGGTCTGCTCGACCGCGGCCGCGTCGCGGCCGTGCACGATGAGGCGGGCGCCCCCGCGGGCCAGGGTGAGCGCGAGCGCACGGCCCAGGCCGCGGGACGACCCGGTGACGAGGGCCAGGCGGTCGGCGACGTCGAACAGGTCGGCGTTCGAGCCGGTCACAGGACCGCTCCGATCGCGAAGACGAGCAGCGCGGCGGCGAAGCCCAGCACGGACTCGATGGCCTGCTGGACGGTCCACGTCTTCAGCGTCGTCTTGACGTCCATGCCCATGAGGCGGCCGACGAGCCAGAAGCCGGAGTCGTTGACGTGACCGGCGAAGACCGAGCCGGCAGCGGTGGCGATGGTGATCGCGACGACCTGCAGGGGCGAGAAGTCGCCCGCCATGACGGCCGGGGCCGCCAGACCCGCGGCGGTGACGAGGGCCACCGTGGCCGACCCCTGCGCCAGGCGCAGGATCACCGCGATGATGTAGGCCGCCACGATGACCGGGAGACCGAGGTCGCTCAGGCTGTCGGCGAGCGCGTCGCCGATGCCGGAGGCACGGAGCACCGCGCCGAACATGCCGCCGGCGCCGGTGATGAGGATGACCGAGCACACGGGCCCGAGCGCGGAGTCCACGACCTTCTCCAGGGCCGTCCCGTTCTCGCCGCGGCGGAAGCCGAACACGACGGTGGCGACCAGCACGGTGATGAGGAGGGCGACGGGCGAGTTGCCGAGCAGGACGAGCACCTGGATGACGGTGTTCTCGGTGTCGACGACCCCCGCCGAGCCGAGGGTGGTGAGACCGGTGTTGAGGAAGATCAGCAGCATAGGCAGGAGGAGGACCGCGATGACGGTGATCGGCTTCGGCGGGTTGTGGGGCTGGTCGGCGTCGACGTCGCCGAAGAGCGCCGGCACGGGCAGGATGATGCGGCGCGCGACGAACTTGCCCCAGAGGTAACCGGACAGGTACCAGATCGGGAAGGCGATGATGAGGCCGACCAGCAGCACGAGACCGAGGTTCGCGCCGTAGAGCTCGGTGGCGCTGACGGGACCGGGGTGCGGCGGCAGGAAGACGTGCATGACCGAGAACGCGGCGGCGGCGGGCAGACCGAACAGCAGCACGTTGTTCCCCGACACCCGGCGCGCGATGGCGAAGATGATCGGCAGCATCATGACGAGCCCGGCGTCGAAGAACATCGGGAACCCGAGGATCAGCGAGACGATGCCGAGCGCGAAGGGCGCCCGCTTCTCGCCGAAGATACGCACGAACGTCTCGGCGAGCGACTGCGCCCCTCCCGAGTGCTCGATCAGGCGCCCGAGCATCGCGCCGAGGGCCACGAGCAGGGCCACCGTGCCGAGGGTGCCGCCAAATCCTCCGGTGAGCGTCGACACGATGGCCGACACGGGGATGCCGGCGACGAACGCCGTGACGAGCGACACGATGATGAGCGCGAGGAACGCGTGCACCTTCAGCCAGATGATGAGCACCAGGATCAGCGCGATCGCGCCCGCCGCGATGGCGAGCAACGGCGCGGTGCCGAGGGTTTGAGTCCAGTCGTCCAAGAGATCTCCGTCGATAACAGGGGGATGCGCGGCATCGGGCATACTCGGCTCGATCCACGATCGCCGAGGGGGGTTCCGCAGAATCCTCACACAATGATCATATTTTTGACAAGATATGGTCGTATCAAACGACCTAAGGAGGGGTCATGGCAGGCGCGTCGCACGGCACCGTGCTGGATGCCATCGGCATCCGCATCGTCGACGGCGATCTCTCCGCCGGCCAGGTCCTGACCCTCGCCGCCCTCGAGTCCGAGTACGGCGTCTCCCGCACGGTCGTCCGCGAGGCGGTCCGCGTCCTCGAGGCCATGGGCATGCTCGCGCAGCGCCGTCGCGTGGGCATCACCGTGCGTCCGGCCGACGAGTGGAGAGCGCTGGACACCCGCCTGATCGGCTGGCAGCTGGCCGGCCGCCGACGCGATCAGCTCATCGTCAACACGACGGAGCTCCGCGCGGCGATCGAGCCCGTGGCGGCCCGGCTGAGCGCGCGTCGCGCGACCGACGTCCAGCGCGGCGAGATCCTCCGCCTCGCCGACGAGCTCGCGCGCCTCGGAGCGGAGGGACGGGGGAACTCCCCCGAGTACCTGGCGGCCGACATCGCCTTCCACGACCTCATCCTGCTCTCCAGCGGCAACCTCATGCTCGCGGCGGCCCGCGCCCCCATCGCCGCCGCGATCGAGGGCCGCTCCTGGCACGGTCTGACCCCCGGCGTCCCCAACCCTGACGCGCTCGACAACCACATCGCGGCCGCCTCCGCGATCGCCCGCGCCGACGCCGACGCCGCCGAGGAGCACGCGCGCCTCTACGTCGCCGCGGTGCTGAGCGAGGTCCGCCTCACCCTCTGACCCGCCGGCATCGCCGGCCCGCCCCGTCCCCACCCCACCGCCGCTCCCGACGAAGGAAGAGTCCATGGCATCCACCCCTCCCGTCCTCGTGTTCATGGGCCCCGCCGGAACGGGCAAGTCCACCGTCGCCGGGATGCTCGCCGGGCGTCTCGGGTGGGAGTTCCAGGAGGGCGACGACCTGCATCCCGCGGCCAACGTGGCCAAGATGGCGGCCGGCCACGCGCTCAGCGACGAGGACCGCTGGCCCTGGCTCGACCGGGTCGCCGCCTGGATCGACGGGCAGATCGACGCGGGGCGCCCCGGCGTGATCACGTGCTCCGCCCTCAAGCGCAGCTACCGCGACGTCCTCCGCCGCGACGACGTGACGTTCGTGCTCCTCATGGGCGACCCCGCCCTCGTGCTCGAACGCCTCCTGCGCCGACAGGGTCATTACATGCCGCCGTCGCTGCTGACCTCGCAGTTCGAGACCCTGGAGATCCCGGACGCCGATGAGCAGGCCATCCGCGTCGACCTCGACATGACGCCGCGGGAGCAGGTCGACGAGATCGTCGCCCGACTGCACCTGTCCGACGCGTCCTGAAACAGCCGCGGGCCGAGCCGATACAGTGGCGGAGGCGGCCCGCCCGGAACCCCGCCCACCCTTCCTCGCACCCGAACACGGAGCAACGAATGACGTCGACCCCCTCTCCCACCGGACCCTCGACCGACCAGGACCAGGCGCCCCACCAGGCCGCTCAGGTGCACGAGGGTGCACCCGGTCCCGAAGAGGTGGAGCGCCCCACCGCCGAGGCCGACTCGGCGCCCGAGGGCTCCGGCAGCGGACAGGCCAACATCGGCGTCGTGGGTCTGGCCGTCATGGGCTCGAACCTCGCCCGCAACCTCGCCAGCCGCGAGGGCAACACCGTCGCCGTGTTCAACCGCAGCAGCGACAAGACCGAGCACCTCGTCGACGCGCACCCCGAGGCCGGGTTCGTCGCCTCGTTCTCGTACGAGGACTTCGCCGCGTCGCTCAGCGTGCCGCGCACCGCGATCATCATGGTCAAGGCCGGACGCCCCACCGACTTCGTCATCGACGAGCTCGTGAAGGTCTTCGAGCCGGGCGACATCATCGTCGACGGCGGCAACGCCCTCTTCACCGACACCATCCGCCGCGAGAAGGCCGTGCGCGACACCGGCATCAACTACGTCGGCATGGGCGTCTCCGGCGGCGAGGAGGGCGCGCTGCTCGGCCCCTCGATCATGCCCGGCGGCTCCGACGAGGCCTGGGCCACGCTCGGACCCATCCTGAAGTCCATCGCCGCGGTCGCCGAGGGCGAGCCGTGCGTCACCCACGTCGGCCACGACGGCGCCGGCCACTTCGTGAAGATGGTGCACAACGGCATCGAGTACGCCGACATGCAGCTCATCGCCGAGGCGTACGACCTCATCCGCCGCGCCACGGGCAAGACCCCGGCCGAGATCGCCGACGTGTTCGCCGAGTGGAACCGCGGCGAGCTGGAGTCCTACCTCATCGAGATCACCGCCGAGGTGCTGCGGCAGACCGACGCCGACACCGGCAAGCCACTCGTCGACGTCATCCTCGACCAAGCCGGCGCCAAGGGCACCGGCGCGTGGACGGTGCAGACCGCCCTCGACCTGGGCGTCCCCGTCTCGGGCATCGCCGAGGCCACCTTCGCCCGGTCGCTGTCCAGCCACCCCGAGCAGCGCGAGGTCTCCCGCGAGCTGCCCGGTCCGTCCGGCACCGAGCAGCTCTCGGGCGAGGACGCCGACGCCTTCATCGAGCAGGTGCGCCTGGCGCTCTACGCCTCGAAGATCGTCGCCTACTCGCAGGGCTTCGACGAGATCCGCGCGGGTGCGGCCCAGTACGACTGGAACATCGACCTCGGTGCCGTGTCGAAGATCTGGCGCGGCGGCTGCATCATCCGCGCGCAGTTCCTCAACCGCATCGCCGAGGCGTACGACGCCCAGTCCGAGCTGCCGGTGCTGCTCACCGCCCCGTACTTCGTCGAGGCCCTCGGCCGCGCGCAGGACGCGTGGCGCCACATCGTTTCGCTGTCGGCGGCCAGCGGCATCCCGGCCCCCGCCTTCAGCTCCTCGCTGGCGTACTACGACGGTCTGCGCGCCGAGCGCCTGCCCGCCGCCCTCATCCAGGGCCAGCGCGACTTCTTCGGCGCCCACACCTACCGTCGCATCGACAAGGAGGGCACGTTCCACACCCTCTGGTCCGGCGACCGCACCGAGATCGAGGCGGAAGACACGCACTGACCTCACGGTCGGACACGGCGGCGGCGGGCTTCGGCTCGCCGCCGCCTTCTGTTTTCCCCCACGCCCCTCGCCCGCCCCGCCCCTCCCCTCCCGGGAGCACTGACGTGCCGCAGATGTACGCGCAGCGTCGTCACGGTGAGCATTTGCGGCACCTCGGCGCTGCACCCCGGCACGGCCCGCGCGGACCTCACAGACAGCGCATAGCTCTCGCCATAGAAACCTCATAGGTATGCGTCCACAATGAACGCATGAGCGCGACCGCCCCCTCCCCCGCCATCACCCGCCCCGACGGCTCCGCCCTGCGGGTGCTGGTCGTCGACGACGAGCAGATGCTCACCGACCTCCTGTCGATGGCGCTGCGCATGGAGGGCTGGGACGTCCGCACCGCCGGCTCGGGCTTCGACGCCCTGCAGGCCGCACGAGACTTCGACCCGGATGCCATGGTGCTCGACATCATGATGCCCGACCTCGACGGCATGGCCGTGCTGCAGCGTCTGCGCCACTCGGGCAGCGACGTGCCCGTGCTCTTCCTCACGGCGAAGGACGCCGTGGCGGACCGCGTGGCGGGACTCACCGCCGGCGGCGACGACTACGTCACCAAGCCCTTCAGCCTCGAGGAGGTCGTCGCGCGCCTCCGGGGCCTCATGCGCCGCGCCGGCACGGCCGCGACCCGCGACTCCGAGCCGATCCTGCGCGTCGGCGACCTGTCGCTCAACGAGGACAGCCACGAGGTCATCCGCGGCGACCGCGAGATCGAGCTCACGGCGACGGAGTTCGAGCTGCTGCGCTTCCTCATGCGCAACCAGCGCCGCGTCGTGTCGAAGGCCCAGATCCTCGACCGGGTCTGGAACTACGACTTCGGCGGCCGTTCCAGCGTCGTCGAGCTGTACATCTCCTACCTGCGGAAGAAGATCGACGCCGGTCACGAGCCGCTCATCCACACCGTCCGCGGCGTGGGCTACATGATCAAAGCCCCGCAGTGAGCTCGGCCTCCCGCGCGCCGCGGCGGCCGTGGACGCTGCAGGCGCGGCTGATGACGGCGGTCATCGGCATGGTCGCGTTCATCCTCGTGATGATCGGCATCTCCACGAGCGCGATCCTCAGCAACGTCCTGCTGCTCAACCTCTCCACCGACGTCGCGGACACCGCTCAGCTGGCTCAGCGCAGCACGACGGCGGCGAGCACCGCCGACCAGGTGCTGCAGAGCGGTCCGTTCCCGTCGGGCACGCTGCTGGTCATGCAGACCCCGCTCGGCGGTCAGACCGGGGCGGTCCGCAGCGACGACGCCGTGCAGAGCCTGACCTCCGACCAGCTCGGCGCCATCGTCGACAGCATCGTCGCCAACGACCCCGACGCCCGCACCGTCGACCTCCCCGGTCTCGGCGAGTACCAGGTCCGCGTCTTCACGGTTCCCGGCAGCGACAACTTCCTCCTGCTCGGACTGCCGCTCACCCAGGTGGCCGGCACCATCGGCGCGATCCTCACCACCGTCGCCCTCGTCACCGCCGGCGGTCTGCTGCTGCTGGCCGTCATCATCGCGCTGGTCATCCGCCTCGGCCTGCGGCCGCTCCGGGCCGTGGCGGAGACCGCGACCCGGGTGGCATCCATGCGCATGGATCAGGGCGACGTCTCGATCACGGAGCGCGTCCCGGCGGATCAGGTCGACGAGCACACCGAGATCGGGCAGGTCGGCGCGGCGCTCAACACGCTTCTCGACAGGGTGGATGCCTCCTTGAGCGCACGTCAGCGGAACGAGGAGCTCATGCGCCGGTTCGTCGCCGACGCCAGCCACGAGCTCCGGACGCCGCTCGCGTCCATCCGCGGCTTCTCGGAGCTGTCCCTGCGCGCGATGCGGCAGGCCCAGGACGACGAGACCCGCCAGCGCACCGCCCTCGCCGTGGAGACGACCGAGCAGTCACTGGAGCGCATCCAGGCGCAGTCGCTGCGCATGACGGCGCTCGTGGAGGACCTGCTGCTGCTCGCGCGCCTCGACGAGGGGCAGGAGCTCGTCTACGGCACCGTCGACCTCACCCGCCTCGCCCTCGAGGCCGTGGGCGACGCCCGACCGGCGGGGCCCGACCACAAGTGGTCGGTGGACGTCGACGACGACCCCGTCGAGCTCGCCGGCGACGCCGCGCGGCTGCACCAGGTGGTCGCGAACCTGCTCGCCAACGCCCGCACGCACACCCCCGCCGGCACCGAGGTCACCGTCTCGGTTCGTCGCGAGGGAGCGGACGCCGTGCTGCGGGTGCACGACGACGGCCCGGGTGTCGACCCGGCGGTCGCGGCCCAGCTGTTCGAGCGCTTCGCCCGCGCGGACCGGTCCCGCGACCGGAAGACGGGCGGGACGGGCCTGGGCCTGTCCATCGCCCGGGCCATCGTCGAGGCGCACCACGGGCATATCTCCGTCGACAGCAGCCCGGGCGACACGACGTTCGAGGTGCGGCTGCCGGCGAAGCCCGCGGACCCGCGCTGACCCCGCCCCGCGGTCTCACCCACTGCCGTGACTGGGCGCAGATGTACGCCGGGAACCCCTCGACGCGTACATTCGCGACAAGTCAGAGCCGTCGCCCCGCGGCGCCAACCCCCTGCCGTGACTGGGCGCAGATGTACGCCGGGAACCCCTCGACGCGTACATCTGCGACAAGTCAGGGCCGTCGCCCCGCGGGGCCACACCCCCCTGCCGTGACTGGGCGCAGATGTACGCCGGGAACCCTCGACGCGTACATTCGCGACAAGTCAGAGCCGTCGCCCCGCGGCGCCACACCCCCTGCCGTGACTGGGCGCAGATGTACACCGGGAACCCCTCGACGCGTACATCTGCGGCAAGTCACGGCCCGGCAGGACTCCGGCGGGCCGCCCCGCGTCGGACGCCCCGGCAGGACTCCGGCGGCGCGACGCCGGCGGGGTCAGTAGCCGGCGAAGGCGTCCGTCGTCAGCGACTTCGCCCGGCCGAGCGCCGGAGCGAGAGCGGCGATGAGGGCGGGCGGGCCCGACACGAACGCCGCGCGCTGCGCGATGTCGGGCACCGCGTGCAGGAGCGCGGCGGCATCCACGCGGTCCGGCCCGGCCCACGACCAGCCCGCGGCCAGGTCGACGGGCTCGTCACGTGAGAAGACGACGACCGGGATGCCGCTGGCGACGATGTCGTCGCGGAAGGCGAGCTCGTCCGCACTCGAGACGACGTAGACGAGCACCGCGTCGCGCCGCTGGCCCGTCGCCGCGAGGTGGCGCAGCTGCGACACGAAGGGGGTCACGCCGATGCCGGCGGCGACCAGCAGCAGCGGGGACGTCGGCCGGGCGGGCAGGACGAAGTCGCCCCACACTCCCGTCGCCGCCAGCGTCGCACCGGGCGCGACAGCGGCCAGCGCACGCTTGAAGGACGACTGAGAGCCGTCCTTGAACGCGATGCGGACCTCGGGCAGGTCCTCGGGCGCCGAGGCGATCGAGAACTCCCGGCGGGTGCCGCGGGCGTCCGGCCGGCGGTGCGGCACGTCGAGCTCGAGGTACTGCCCGGGCGAGAAGCGGAACGGCGCCGCGGCCTGGAACGTCAGCTCGCGCACCGTCGGGGTCAGGTCGCGGCGACGGTCGACGCGCAGCCGGACCGCCGCCCGCAGGCAGAACGCGAAGGCCAGCAGGTTGCCGACGAGCAGGGCCCGCTCCTGGCCGAGCGTGACGTCGCCCACCGGCAGGGGCCACCCGGCGAGGACGCCGACCAGGGCGGCGACGGCGAACTGCTGTCCGCGGCGCGGCGGCAGGGTGAGCGGCTCGGACAGCATGAACGCGCCGAGGAAGAGGAAGGGCGACGAGAAGGCGACCTGCAGCAGCAGCGCCGGCACGTCGACGGGGAAGCCCGCCGACTGGAACTGCAGCGTCGTCCGCGTGAACGCCACCGCCATCGCCACCACCCAGAACACGACGACCACGGGGAGCTTGTCGGTGCGCCACAGCAGCAGCACGCCGAGCACGAGCACCGGTGCGGCCAGCCACGGCGACCCCACCCACCAGGCCGACGAGCCCAGCGCGGGCACCGCCACGCTCACGATCGTGAGGACGGTCGCGCCGGTGGCCGCGGGATTCAGGATGTGCCGTCCGCGCCACACCAGCAGATACTTCGACAGGGATGCCACCACCCCGGCGAGCACGAGACCGGCCAGGCCCAGCGGGTCCAGCGTCGGCCGCAGCACGAAGAGCAGGATCGCGGCGGTGATCGCCGACGACTCCCAGCGCCGCGGCATCCGGAGCACCGTCTGCGCGGCGAGGTCGGTGAGCAGGCACGCCGCCGCGAGCACCACGGCGCTCGCGAGGATCTCGAACGGTTGCGGTCCGACGAGGCCGGCGACCGACAGGGCGAGGGAGATCACCGTCAGCAGCGCCAACGCGCCGAGGATGAGGCGGTACATCGACACCCGCCCGAGGACGCCGAGGACGCGGGTGGACCCCGCCGTGAGGGTGGCGCTCATGAGAAGACCTCTCCATCGAATCCGGGCGACCACTGGACGCGGCCGTCCGTCGCCATGCGCACCCAGTGCGCCCCCCAGTCGGCCGCGAGCTCGGGGCCGCCGTCGAAGAACAGCGCCGTCGCCAGCGCGTCCGCGCGCATCGCCGTCGGGGCGAGCGCCCACGTCGCCGCCCATGCCCGCACGGGCACGCCGGTGCGGGCGTCGAGGACGTGGTGGAGGCCGTCGCCCCACGCGCGGCGGTTGATCGCGGAGGCGCACAGGGCCCCGTCGCGGACGGTCGCGACACCGATCGCCCGGCGCGCGTCGTACGGATGCTCGAGACCCACCCGAACGGGGACGCCCCGCACCGCGAGGTCCCCAGAGGCGTCGACCACGACGTCTCCCCCGGCGGCGGGCTCGACGACCGCGAGCACGAGGTCGACGAGCCGGCCCTTCCCGAGGGCGCCGACGTCGATCGTGGCGGGGGCCGACAGCCGCAGCGTCGACGCGTCCCACTGCAGGACGTCCCGCCACCGCGGAGCCGGCACGGGCGCGCCGGCCGCCACGAGGGAGGTGCGCGCGTCGTAGCCGAGGCGGGCGAGCGCGTCGCCGATGAGCGGGTTGACGGCCCCGCCCGTCGCCGCGTCGAGCTCGCCGTACAGCGACAGCATGGCATCCGCGTCTCCGGGGAGGGGGATGGATGCCGCCTCCCCCGAGGCCAGAGAGGCGACAAGCGAGTCGGCGCGGAAGCGCGACCAGTCCCGGTCGAAGCGCGCGACGACGCCGGCCACCTCGTCCCGCACCTCGGCGGGAAGAGGGGCGGCCGTCTCGATCGCCCAGGACGTGCCGATCGCGTCGAACCGCCAGACGCTGCTCGTGGTCGCGGTGCTCACGGCCGGACTCACGCGGCGGCGTCGGCCTTGATCGCGTCGACGGCCTGGTTGAAGCCGCCGCTGGTCAGCGACGAACCGGCCACGCGGCTGACGGAGATGTCGTCGATGCTCTTGCCGACCACCTCGTCCGCGATGCCGCCGATGAAGCGGCTCTGGTACTCCTGCGACTCGCGGGCCTGCGGGTCGCCGGTGACCTCGACGTCCGTGATGACGTCGTCGGCCAGGGTGAGGGTGACCTCGATGGTCTCGACGCTCTCGGGCGTGGCGTACTGGCCGCTGGCGCTGTAGGTGCCGTCGGCGTAGGCCCCGCCGCCGGAGGACGAGCCGGAGTCGCTGCCGGTCGCACCGGTGCCGGTGGAGGACGAGGGGGCCGTGGTCGCGGCGGGAGCCGGGGCCGAGTCGGTGGTCGTGCCGCCGGCGCAGCCGGCCAGAGTGACGATGCCGGCGACGCCCACGAGGGCGGCTCCGATGCGGGCGGGTCGGGGTACGGCGGTCGTGCGGATCATGAGGGTCCTCCTTCTGTCGTGCCTCGCGGCTCGTTCGCGATCACGTTAGAGACACGGCCCTCGACCCCGCCTGGTTCACCCTATGCGCCGGCTGTGAGTCGGCCCCGGACGCGGCCTAGGCGTCGCCGCCGAACATGCTCGTGACGGAGCCGTCCTGGAAGACCTCGTGGATGGCGCGCGCGAGCAGCGGCGCGATCGGCAGCACGGTCAGACCCGGGAAGCGTCGATCGTCGGGCAGCGGGACCGTATCGGTGACCACGACCTCGTCGATGGCGGCATCCTGGAGCCGTTCCGCCGCGGGATCGCTGAAGATCGCGTGCGTCGCGGCCACGATGACCTTGCGGGCGCCGTTGGCCTTGAGCGCCTGCGCGGCCTTCACGATCGTGCCGCCGGTGTCGATCATGTCGTCGACGAGCAGGCAGGTGCGGCC
The DNA here is from genome assembly GCF_049384025.1 of Microbacterium sp. HMH0099. Classification (NCBI taxonomy): domain Bacteria; kingdom Bacillati; phylum Actinomycetota; class Actinomycetes; order Micrococcales; family Microbacteriaceae; genus Microbacterium; species Microbacterium sp. HMH0099. The sequence continues at coordinate 334,832 of NZ_JBMRJR010000002.1, forward strand.
GTTCACGTCGCCGACGATCTCGTGCACGGAGACCTGGTTGGCGACCTTCGGGTCGCGACGCTTGTGGATGATCGCGAGCGGGGCGCCGAGGCTGTCCGACCACGTGTCGGCGACGCGGACGCGGCCCATGTCGGGCGAGACGACGGTGAGCGTCTCGCGGTCCTCCCCCGTGAGGCCCTTCTCGAAGTGCTCCAGGAGGACGGGCTTGGCGAACAGGTGGTCCACGGGGCCGTCGAAGAACCCCTGGATCTGCGCCGCGTGCAGGTCGACGCTCATGACGCGGTCCGCGCCGGCGGTCTTCAGCAGGTCGGCGACGAGGCGGGCGCTGATGGGCTCGCGGCCACGGCCCTTCTTGTCCTGACGCGAGTACGGGTAGTACGGGGCGACGACCGTGATGCGCTTGGCGCTGGCGCGCTTGAGGGCGTCGAGCATGATGAGCAGCTCCATGAGCCACTCGTTCACCGGCGGGCCGAACGACTGCACGATGAAGACGTCGCAGCCGCGGATGGACACCTCGAACCGGGTGTAGATCTCGCCCGAGGCGAAGGTCCGGTGCTCCGTGGGGGCCAGCTCGGTGCCGAGGTGGTGGGCGACCTGCGCGGCCAGCTCGGGGTGCGAACGACCCGAGGCGACGACCAGGCGCTTCTTGGTCTTGGCGACCAGCCCGGGGGCGATGCCGTTGTCGCGATCGAGGTCTACCGTGTTCTTCTTACGAGCCATCAGCCGCTTCCTGTGTGGAACGGGCCCGCGCGGCGACATCGGCCGCTCCGGTACCCGGTCGGTTCTTCTCGACCCACCCCTCGATGTTGCGCTGGGGGGCGACGCTGAGCGCCAGGGCACCGGCGGGGACGTCCTTGCGGATGACGGCGCCGGCACCGGTCTTGGCGCCGTCTCCAATCGTAACCGGCGCCACGAAGACGTTGTGCGAGCCGGTGTGGACCTCGTCTCCGATGACGGTGCGGTGCTTGGCGATGTCGTCGTAGTTCGCGGTGATGGCGCCCGCGCCGAGGTTGACGCGCTCGCCGATCTCGGTGTCGCCGATGTAGGACAGGTGCGGCACCTTGCTGCCGGCGCCGATGACGGAGTTCTTGACCTCGACGAACGTGCCGACCTTGCCGCCCTCGCCGACACGGGCGTTCGGCCGAAGGTACGAGAAGGGGCCGACCGTCGCGCCGGGGCCGACGACCGCCAGCGTGGCGTCGGAGCGGGTGACCGTCGCGTCCTCGCCGATCTCGCAGTCGCGCAAGCTCGTGTCGGGGCCGATCGTCGCGCCCGCGGCCACCGTGGTGGCGCCGAGCACGTGCGTGTTCGGCAGGATCGTCACGTCGGGGGCGAGCGTCGCGGTGACGTCGATCCACGTCGAGGCCGGGTCGACGACCGTGACGCCCTCGAGCTGCCAGCGGCGCACCGTGCGGGCGTTGAGGGTCAGACCGGCCTGCGAGAGCTGCACGCGGTCGTTGACGCCCAGCGCCGCCGAGGCGTCGGAGGTGAGGGATGCCGCCACCCCGAGCCGCGCCTCGCGGAGCAGCCCCACGACGTCGGTGAGGTACTTCTCGCCCTGCGCGTTCGCGGTGCCGACGTGGGCGAGCTGGTCGCGGAGCGGAGCCGCGCGGAAGACGTAGACGCCGACGTTGATCTCGCCGACCGCCGCCTCGTCCGGCGACGCGTCCTTCTGCTCGACGATGCGGGCAACCGCGTCGCTGTCGTCGCGGATGACGCGACCGTACCCGGTGGGGTCGTCCACGCGGGCGCTGAGCAGGGTGACGGCGGTGCCGCCGCCGCGGTGGGTGTCCAGGAGCCCGGCGAGGGTCGCCGGCTCCAGCAGCGGGACGTCGGCGCTGAGGACGAGCACGTCGCCGTCGAAGTCGGTCAGCGCGTCCAGCGCCGCCTCCACCGCGCGCCCCGTGCCGGGCACCTCGTCCTGGTTGACCACGACGACGCCCGGGGCGAGCTCCGCGACGGTGGCCGCGACGCGCTCCCGCTCGTGACGCACGACGACGACGATGCGGTGGGGGTCCAGCGCGGCGGCGGTGTCGAGGACGTGCCCGACGAGCGGGCGACCCCCGACCGGGTGGAGCACCTTTGGGGTGCGGGACCGCATGCGCGTCCCCTGCCCTGCGGCGAGGATGACGACGGCGAGCTCGGTCGTTGATGTCATGCTCCGCCGCCAGGATTCGAACCTAGTCCTCACAGCTCCAAAGGCTGTCGTGCTGCCGTTACACCACGGCGGACCGCGCCGTAGGCGCCGGTCAAGTCTGCCAGACGGCGGCCGCGGCTTCCGGACATAATGAGTCGGTGAGCCGAGACAGCGACGAGGTCGACCGCATCGTCGAGGCCTGGGTGCGTCAGCGGCCCGACCTGGACTTCTCCCCGCTGGAGGTCCTTTCCCGCGTGGCGCGGCTGTCGCGGCACCTGGACTTCGCCCGGCGCGAGGCCTTCCGGCGCAGCGACATCGAGTCGTGGGAGTGGGACGTCCTCTCCGCCCTCCGCCGCGCCGGCGAGCCCTACCAGCTGAGCCCGAAGCAGCTCCTGCAGCAGACGCTCGTGTCCAGCGGAACGATGACCAACCGCATCGACCGGCTCGTCGCCCGCCGCTTCGTCCGCCGCGAGTCCGACCCCGGCGACGGCCGCAGCATCCTCGTCACGCTCACCGACGACGGCAGGATGCGCGTGGATGCCGCCATCACCCGCCTCGTGGACGCCGAAGCCCTGCTGCTCGAGGGGCTCTCCCGCGGCGACCGCGACCGCCTGGCCGGCCTGCTCCGCAAGCTGAGCCTCGGCTTCGACGCATGAGCGCGCCCGCCGCGCGGTCGTTCTGGCGTCGAGTGATCGCGTGGGTGGACCTGCGGTTCCGCTCCGCGGCCGCCATCTACGGCCTCATCGTCTTCACCGCGTTCGTCGTGATCGCCGAGGATCACGCCGAGGACGTGTGGGACGTGCTCCTCACCGCCCTGGGGACGCTCGTCGTGTTCTACATCGCGCACGTCTTCGCGCAGGCGCTCACCTCGCTCGGCGACCACGGCTTCCGCGCGTCCGCGCTCAGCGCGCTCCAACATGGCTCGGCGATGCTGTTCGCCTCCGTCCCGTCCACCCTGGTGCTCGTCGTCGGCGGCGTCACCGGGATGCCGGTCACCGAGGCGACCTCGTGGTGCACGCTGGCGACCTTCCTGGTGCTGGCGATCCTGGGCTTCCACGCCTACCATCGCCGGGGCGCCGACCTGCCCAAGCGCTTCGTCGCGGCCGCGGCGACGGCGACCCTCGGTCTCCTCATCGTCGCCCTGGAGGCCGTGTTCCACTGACGTGCGAATCCGTCGGGCGCACGGTCAGTCGAGGGGCGCTTCGTCCTGTGATCGACCGGCTCTTCATCCGCCGCTTCGTCCGCCGCGAGTCCGACCCCGGCGACGGCCGCAGCATCCTCGTCACGCTCACCGACGACGGCAGGATGCGCGTGGATGCCGCCATCACCCGCCTCGTGGACGCCGAAGCCCTGCTGCTCGAGGGGCTCTCCCGCGGCGACCGCGACCGCCTGGCCGGCCTGCTCCGCAAGCTGAGCCTCGGCTTCGACGCATGAGCGCGCCCGCCGCGCGGCCGTCTCCCCTCACTTGCGTCCTCGTGTGGATCGACGTACGGTCCGGCTCCCCGTCGCCTTGGACGGCCTGATCGTCTTCGCGGCCCCCGTCTCGACGGGTCAGGCGTCGGCGCCCTCGCGACGACGACGGCGCAGGACGAGACCGGTCACCACGGCAGCGGCACCGAGCAGCCCCGCCCCCGCCGCGACGGACCCGCCCGTCACGGCGAGGTTCGTCCCGCGCGCGGCCGGCGCGGGAGTCGCGGACGCGGTGGGCGCGGTCGGAACGGATGCCGTGGGAGACGGCGAGGCACTCGGGGCACCCGCCGTGGGGGTCGGAGTCGACGGGGGCGTCGCCGTCGAGGTCGGCGTCGGCGTCGGCGTCGCGGTGGGCGCGCCGGGGATGGACCACCGGGCCGCCGCGAACGAGACCGTGACGGTCGCCACGGGCGTGACCGTCGACGGCACCCCACCGCTGAGGGCGAGGCACTCGACGGAGAGCTCGGCCGATCCCGTTCCGGCGGGGACCAGTTCGGCGAAGGACGAACCCATCGGCACGACGACCGCCCCCGCGCCCGCGGGGACGGTGGCCGACGCCACGACGGCGCTGCCGCCGACGGGCGTCACCGTCAGCCGGGCGCCGTCGCGCACGCCCACCGGGCACCCGCCGCTCGCCTCCGCCGTGGCGAACGACGGGTAGGCGGTCGCGTCTCCCGCGAAGATCGCCGCGCCCGCGGCATCCCGGATCACCAGCTCGTCGGCGGTCGCGGCGAACGCTCCGGCGGCACCCAGCGGGAGCAGCGCCGCGACGGCGACCGCGGCGACGGGAAGGAGTCGGAGGGAGGAGGTGCTGGACGACATGGCGGCTCTCGATCGAGGCGGGTTCTGCGGACGCGAGGGACTGTGCCGCACCGGATGATCCAGCCGGTGAACGGATGATGACGTCAACATCATCGACCGGCCACCTCGCATTCACCCGCCGCGCATACGTTCCCGGCGACCCTCCTCACGAAAGTCAGCGATGTCCTCTCCCACGCACTCCGGCCTCTCGCGCCGCGCCTTCCTCGCCGCCGCGGCCGCCCTCACCACCGCCTCGGCCGCGTCGTCGTTCGGCCCCGCCGCGGTCGCGAGCGCTCAGGCCGCGACCGCGACCACGCCGGCCGACCCGTCGACGCTCAGCTGGCTCGTGTTCGACCACCACGTGCACTCGGTCTACTCGCACGACGCGAAGTACGCGATGACGACGATCCTCGACCAGGCTCAGCGTTTCGGAGTGGATGCCATCGCCTTCACCGAGCACAGCAACCTCGGGCACGCGAACGTCGGCGGCGTCTTCAACGCGGCGCGGGAGATCGAGGCGGCGCGCACCGCGCGGCCCGGCCTGCTCGTGTTCCAGGGCCTCGAGTGGTACATCCCCGCCGCCGAGCACGGAACGGTGCTCGTGGCACCCGGTCCTCGCGTGACACAGGTGCTGCGCCGCTTCGAGCTCGACTACGACGGCAAGCTCAACAAGTGGGAGAAGCCCCGCCCCGACACGAGCGACGCCACCGACTGGCTGCAGCACGCGGTCGACGGCATCCGGTGGCTCGGTCAGCAGCGTAGGAGCGGCGTGATCGACGACGTGCTGGTGCTCGCGAACCACCCGAGCCGCCTGGGCATCGACTCCCCCGGCGAGCTGCGCGCGTGGCAGGATGCCGACCCCGACGTGTTCCTCGGCTTCGAGGGGGCCCCGGGTGCGCAGGCCTCGGGCCTCGCCGCCAACACCACCGACCGCTCGCAGCGCGGCGAGTACGAGAACTCGCGCAGCGACTACTCCTTCCCCGGTTTCCCTGCCGAGGCCTACCGCGCGCACGGTGGCTTCGACTGGATGACCGCCGTCGTCGGCGGCATGTGGGACGCGCTGCTGAGCGAGGGCCGCCGCTGGTGGATCACGACGAACAGCGATCTGCACCTGAAGAATTTCGACAACACCCGAGTGGGCGACTTCCCCACCGGCACGGGGTGGGACAGCGGCGCGACGCTGGCGAACTTCAACCGTGCGGGCCGCCGCCCCGACCCCGTGTCGACGGCGACGCCGCAGGGCGGGAGCGATCTGTGGCCGGGAGAGTTCAGCCGCACCCACGTGGGCGCCACCGCGCGCACGCACACCGCCGTCCTCGACGCGGTGCGCGCGGGGCGGATGTGGGTCGACCACGGCCACCTCGTCTCCGCCCTGTCGGTGACGCTCCGCGCCGCCGACGACACCGCCAGCACGGCCACCCTCGGCGGAACCCTGCGCGTGCCGCGCGGGACGAAGGTGGAGCTCGTGATCGACGTGGAGCCGACCGCGCAGCGCAACTCCGCCGGCATCCTCCCGCGTCTCGCGCACCTCGACGTCATCCGCGGCGAGATCACCGGCCCCGTCGGCGACCGCGACACGATGGTGGCGCCGAAGACCCGCGTGGTCGAGCTGCTCGACGTGAGCGACCGCAGCGGCTCGCCCTTCCAGATCGTGAGCCCGGTGGGCACGGTCGACGTCGACGGCTACGTGCGCGTGCGCGGATCCGACGGACACGTGAACGGCACCGGCCCGCGTGGCGCCGAGGTCGACCCTCGCGCGCCGCAGCCGCACGCGCCCGGCCAGGGCAACCCATGGCTGGACACCTGGCTCTACACCAACCCGATCTTCGTGTCGGTGCGCTGAGCGCCGCGGCGCGGCGAGCGGAGGAGATCCGGTCGGCGGAGGACGGTCACGGCACCGGACGTCCTCCGCTCCCCGAATCCCCTCCGCTCAGCGTCAACGGCGGACGGGGTCAGCCGATCGCGTCGGTCAGCTCGAACCAGCGCTCCTCCAGCTCGTCGCGCTCGGTCTCCAGGGAGCCGATCCGCTGCATCTCGGCACCGAGACCCACGTAGTCCGCCTGGTCGTGGTCGGCCAGGGCCGCCTTCGCGCGGTCGATCTGGGCCTGCAGCTTCTCGATCCGTCGCTCGAGGGCCGACGACTCCTTCTGAGCCGCGCGCAGGTCCGCGCCGGACAGGCCGGGAGCCGCCCCCGTGGACGTGGGCGCCGACGCGGGACGGGAGGCGGTGGCATCCTGAGCCGCCCGGAGGCGCAGGTACTCGTCGACCCCGCCCGGGAGATGGCGCAGCCGGGCGTCGAGGATGGCGAACTGCTGGTCCGTGACGCGCTCGAGGAAGTAGCGGTCGTGCGACACCACGATGAGGGTGCCCGACCACGAGTCGAGGAGGTCCTCCATCGCGGCGAGCATGTCGGTGTCGAGGTCGTTCGTCGGCTCGTCGAGGATGAGGACGTTCGGCTGGTCCAGCAGGATGAGCAGCAGCTGGAGGCGGCGCTTCTGCCCGCCCGACAGGTCCTTCACCGGGGTGGAGAGCTGCGCGCTGGAGAACCCCAGGCGCTCGAGCAGCTGGCCCGGGGTCAGCTCCTGCGCCTTCGAGCCGGCGCCGAACGAGTACGTGGTGCGCAACCCCGCGATCACCACGCGCACGGGGTCGTTCAGGTGCTGCTCCAGCTCGTCGAGGCGCTGGGTGAGCGTGGCGACCTTGACGGTCTTGCCGCGCTTCACCCGCCCGGTCGTCGGCTCGAGCGTCCCCGTGACGAGACTCAGCAGCGTCGACTTGCCGGCGCCGTTCACCCCCAGGATGCCGGTGCGTTCGCCCGGCGCGATGCGCCACTCGACGTCTCGCAGCACCGTGTGATCGCCGTAGCTGACGCCCGCGTCGAGCAGATCGACGACGTCTTTGCCCAAGCGCGCCACCGCGAGCGACTGCAGGGCCACCTTGTCGCGGATCTCGGGGACGTCCGCGATGAGCTCGTTGGCCGCGTCGATGCGGAACTTCGGCTTCGACGTGCGCGCGGGGGCGCCGCGGCGGAGCCAGGCGAGCTCCTTGCGCGCGAGGTTCTGCCGGCGCTGCTCGATGGACGCCGCCTGGCGGTCGCGCTCGACCCGCTGGAGGATGTAGGCCGCGTAGCCGCCCTCGAAGGGCTCGACGATGCGGTCGTGCACCTCCCACGTCATGGTGCAGATCTCGTCGAGGAACCACCGGTCGTGCGTGACGACGAGCAGCCCGCCCGCGCTCGGCGACCACCGGCGCTTGAGGTGATCCGCCAGCCAGGTGATGGCCTCGACGTCGAGGTGGTTGGTCGGCTCGTCGAGGAAGAGCACGTCCCACTCGCCCGAGAGCAGGCGCGCGAGGGCGACGCGACGGCGCTGACCGCCGGAGAGGTCGCCGAGGCGGGCGTCCCACGGCAGGTCGCCCAGGAGTCCCGCGATGACGTCCCGGGTGCGGGCGTCGCCGGCCCACTCGTGCTCCGCCCGATCGCCGACCACCGCATGCCCGATGGTGTCGTCGTCGTCGAGGGTGTCCTGCTGGTCGAGCACGCCGACGGTCACCCCGCCGCGCACGGTGACGCGGCCGCCGTCCGGCTCGCGCGTGCCGGCGAGCATCCCGAGCAGGCTGGACTTGCCGTCGCCGTTGCGGCCGACGATGCCGATGCGGTCGCCCTCGTTCACGCCGAGGGAGACGGAGTCGAAGACGACCTTGGTCGGGTATTCCAGGTGCAGGGCTTCGCCCCCGAGCAGATGTGCCATATCCGTCCCAGGCTACCCGCCCGGTCGGGTCCGGCCGCCGGGAGGGCCCGGGAACACGGACGGCCGCCCCGCTGACGCGGGACGGCCGTGCGCGAGAGGCGTCGACTCAGATGTCGTTGTCCTCGAGCCATGCGGTGGCGATGTCGGCGGCGGACTCCTGGTCCTCGGTCGACTTCACGTTCAGCTCGACGAGACCCTCGGGGGTCAGGGCGGCGCTGATCTTGTTGATGATGTCGCGGGCCTCGTCCGAGAGGCTCTCGTTGACGACCGGCACGACGTTCGAGGCGAGGAACAGGCCCTCGGGGTCCTCGAGCGTGACGAGGTCGTCGGTCTGGATGCGCGGGTCCGCGGTGTACACGTTGGCGATGTTCACCGTGCCGGCGACGAGGTCGTCGACGGTGGTCTCGCCGGTGGGCTGGAACTGCACCGAGACGCCGTAGGTCTCCTGCAGGCCGTCCGGGCCGTAGGGGCGCTCGGCGAGCTCGGCGTTGCCGCCGAGGATCAGCGGCGTCGAGACGTCCGCGAGGTCGGCGATCGACTCGAGGTCGTTCTCCTCCGCGAAGGCCGAGGTGACGGTGTAGGAGTCCTGGTCGGTCGCGGACGACTGGTCCAGGACCTCGAGGCCGTCCGGCAGGGCGTCGGGGAGGGCGTCGTAGACGTCGTCCTCGGTGCGCGCCTCGGTGTCGGGCTCGAAGTACTGCAGAAGGTTGCCGGAGTACTCCGGGAAGACCGTGACGCTGCCGTCTTCGAGCAGCGGGATGTAGGCGTCGCGCTGACCGATGTTGAACTGGCGGGTGACGGTCAGACCGGCGTTCTCGAGGGCCTGCGCGTAGATCTCGGCGATGATCTCGTTCGAGTAGTACGCCTGCGAGCCGACGACGATGGTGTCGCCGTCGGCGCTCTCGCCGGATCCGCCGTTGCTGAGCGGGTCGTTCGAGCCGCCGCTGCAGCCGGCGAGGGCGAGCGAGGCGACCGCGAGTCCGGCGAAGACGCCGAGGCCCGTGCGGGTGCGTGCTGTGAACATGGTGCTTCTCTCTTCCGTGATGGAGGGATGACTCAGGACGGTGCGGGTCCGGAGGTTCAGGATGCCTCGGCCGATGCGGGCGCCGAGACGGGCGACACCTCGGCACGTCGCTGTCGTGCCGTGCGCGCGGTGGGAGACACCGCACCGACCGCGCGGATGCCGCGCGGCACGACGAGGTGCTGGACGATGGAGAACAGCCCGTCGACGATGAGGGCCAGGATCGCGACGAGCAGGGCGCCCGCGATGATGACCTCGACCCGCCGCGTCTGCAGACCGGTGATGATGTACTGCCCGAGTCCGCCGAGGCCGATGTACGCCGAGATCGTCACGGTCGCGATGACCTGCAGGGCGGCCGACCGGATGCCGCCGACGAGCAGCGGCAGCCCGAGGGGGACCTCGATGCGCCAGAGGATCTGCCACTCGGTCATGCCCATCGAGCGGCCTGCGTCGATCACGCGACGATCGATGGCCTCGAAGCCCGTGTAGGCGCCGGCGAGCAGCGACGGGATCGCGAGGACGAGGAACGTGATCACGGCCGCCTCGGGCTTATACAGCACGCCGAGCAGCAGAATGAGCAGGATGAGGAGGCCGAACGACGGGATGGCGCGGGCCGCACCGGAGACGGCGACCGCAACCTCGCGTCCCTTCCCGGTGTGGCCGATGAACCAGCCTACGGGGATCGCGACGAGCGCGGCGATGACGACGGCGACCGCCGTGTAGGCGAGGTGCTGCGCGGTCGCGACCGCGATGGAGTCCATCCGCCCCGTGTCGCCGGAGAGGATCCAGGCGATGGCGTCGCCGAAGAGGTTCATGCGCCCGCTCCCACCGGGACGACCCGCGGACGGCGGCGGGCGGACGAGATGCGCGTCGCCCGGGTCCAGGGCATCAGCAGCCGGCCGGCGAGGACGAGCAGCAGGTCGAGCACGAGCGCGAGGATGACGACGGCGAGGACGCCGGCGAGCACCTCGGGGATGATGCGGCGCTGCAGGCCGTTCGTGAACAGATAGCCCAGGTTGTTGATGCCGACGAGGATGCCGACGGTGGCGAGGGCGACGGTGCTCGCGGCCGTGACGCGCAGACCCGCGAGGACGACCGGGCCGGCGAGGGGGAACTCCACCGCGAGGAAGCGGCGGAACGACCCGTAGCCCATCGCGGTCGCGGCCTGCCGGACGCCCGCGTCGACCGAGTCCAGGCCGTCCGAGACCGAGCGCACGAGGATCGCGATCGCGTAGATGGTGAGGGCCACGACGAGGTTGGTCTCGCTGATGAACGTGTACCAGCCGGTGGCGCTCGGCACGAGGATGAGCAGCGCGATCGAGGGGATCGTGTAGAGCAGGCCCGTGATGGTGATGACGCCCGAGCGGACCAGCCGGTAGCGCCACGCGACCCAGCCGAGCGGGATGCTGAGGACGAAGCCGATGACGAGCGCGAGGAGGCTCTGGCGCAGGTGGTCCAGCGTCAGATCCCCGATGAGCTCGAGGTTGTTGAGGACCCAGGTCACGGGCGGTTCTCCTCCACGAGCGCGCCCTGTGTCCGGCCGTCGGCGTCCACCACGACCGTGCCGGTCGCCGTCTGCTTCAGACGCAGCGCGCGCTTGCCCTTGACCGCGCCGATGAAGCTGGCGACGAAGTCCGAGGCGGGGTTCTCGATGATCTCGCTCGGGGTGCCGACCTGGGCGATCTTCGCCCCCTTCTCGAGGATGACGACCTGGTCGCCGAGGAGGAACGCCTCGTCGATGTCGTGCGTCACGAACACGATGGTCTTGCCGATGTCGCTCTGCAGCCGGATGAGCTCCTGCTGGAGCTCGTCGCGCACGATCGGGTCGACGGCGCCGAACGGCTCGTCCATGAGGAGGATGTTGGGGTCGGCGGCCAGACCGCGGGCGACGCCGACGCGCTGCTGCTGACCGCCGGAGAGCTGACTGGGGTACCGGTCGGCCATGGCGGTGTCCAGGCCCACCGTGCCCATGAGCTCGAGGGCGCGAGCGCGCGCCGCCTTGCGGTTCTGCCCCTGCAGGACGGGGACGGTCGCGATGTTGTCGGCGACGGTGAAGTGCGGCAGCAGACCGGAGTTCTGCATGACGTAGCCGATGCTGCGGCGCAGCTGCACCGGCGGGCGGGAGCCGATGTCCTCGCCGTCGATCGTGATGGTGCCCGACGACGGCTCCACCATGCGGTTGATCATGCGGAGGAGCGTCGTCTTGCCGCAACCCGACGAGCCGACGAAGACCGTCGTCTTGCGGGAGGGGATGACCAGATGGAAGTCGTCGACGGCTCGGGTGCCGTCGGGGAAGACCTTGGAGACGGCCGAGAACTCGATCATGCGCGTGTCCGAACTCAGTCGGAGACCACGACCTTGCGGTCGAACGCGACGTATCCGGCGAAGTCGGTCCCCACGCGGTCGACGGCTCCGGGCCGCAGGTCGGGGTAGGACCAGGCGCCGTCGGTCAGCTCCGCGCCGTCGAGGGAGACGTTCCAGTACTGCGCCGCCCCCTTCCAGGGGCAGGTGTACGGGGTGGGGCTCTGCTGCAGGGCACCGTCGCGCACCGCCTGCGGCGGGAAGTACCAGTTGCCCTCGATCTTGACGAGGTCGTCGTTGTCGGCTTCGGCGATCACGACGCCGTCGAGCACTGCCTTCATGAGAACCTCCTCGTGCGCCCCCGCGGGCACGGCACCCAGCGGTGAGTCAACCACCTTGTCCCGAGGCTAGCGAGCCCCCCATTGCGCAATGCGAACATTGCCCCGTGTGACGACCTCGGCTATGGTGCGCCGCGGTCAGAGGACGCGCGCCCCGGCGACTGGTCCGTGCACGTGGAGGGCCACGAGTCCCGCGGCGCTGAGGGTGACCTGGAGATCGAGGGCCGAGGCCTCGTCGGCGGCGAGGAACGCCAGCGTGGGACCCGACCCGGAGACGAGCCCGGTGAGGGCTCCGGACCGCTCCCCGCGCTCGAGGGCGCGGCCGAGGTCGGGTCGGAGGTGGAGCGCCGGCGCCTGGAGGTCGTTGCGGACGGTGGCCGCGAGCATCTCCGCGTCGCCCTGGCGAAGGGCGTGCAGCACCGCCGGATCCACCGCGGGGACGCGCGGGGCCGGTCCGATGTCGACCGCGTGCCGCTCACGGTGGGCGTCCAGCTCGCCGTAGACCACGGGCGTGGACATCCCGAGGTCGCTGGTGACGAGGACCCAGTCGAACCGCCCGCGGGCGAGCGCCGGGCTGAGCTCGTCGCCGCGGCCGGTGCCCACGGCGGTGCCGCCCATCAGCGCGAACGGCACGTCGGCGCCGAGCTTCGCCGCCAGACGGCCGAGCTCCGCCGTCGGCATCCCGAGCCCCCAGAGCGCATCGCAGGCCACGAGCGCGGCCGCGGCATCGGCCGAGCCGCCGCCCATACCGCCCGCGACGGGGACCGCCTTGTCGACGGAGAGGTGCACCCCCCTGTCGATCCCGGCGGTCTGCGCCAGCAGTCGCGCGGCGCGGAGGGCGAGGTTGCGGTCGTCGGTCGGCACGCCGTCGACGTCGATGTGCCGGCGACCGGTCACCGACAGCGAGAAGCCGTCGGACGGCGTGGCGACGATCTCCTCGTACAGCGAGACGGCCTGATAGGCGGTGGCCACGTCGTGGTAGCCGTCGTCCTGGACGTCGCCGACCTCGAGGAAGACGTTGATCTTGCCGGGGGCGCGGACGCGGACTGCGGGGGGAAGTGCGGGGTTCACGAGACTGTCAATGCCCTCCCCCGACCGCGGCGCCGGCGGTCGAATCCGGGGATCGAGCGGTGTGCGACACTGAGACGTCGGGCATCCGTCGCACGAGACGGCTCGTGCGCCTCAGGATCGCCTCGGCCGAAACGCGCGTCTTCCGTCACTCTTCGACAGTAGCGCGCCCACCCCCCTGCTTCGGTCCTGGCACCGAAACGCCCCCGAAACGCCGGAGACCTACGGTGAGCGGGACCCTTCCACCGACCCTCGAGGAGGCAGCATGCGACCGATCGTTCCCCTTTCGATCGAGAGCGATCCCTGGCGCGCGCTGCTGTCGCGCCCCGACATCCGCATGGTCGACGGCATCCTCCACGTGGTCGACGACGGCTCCACCCCGGCCGACGCCGAGCGCGACGACCTCCTTACCGTCGCCGCGGCGATCGAGGCCGCGGGCGTCCGCGTGCTGCTCGTGCGCGACGCGAACCGTCGCCCCAAGCTCGTCGTCGACACGGCGGACAGCATCGCGGCCCTGACGGCGCTGCGGGACCCGGAGCTCGGCCCCGTCTACCTGAAGGCCCGCGGCGAGGACCCCGTCCCGGCCCACAGCGTGGATGCCGCCCCCGGCGCTGTCGCCGCCTACGCGGTCTTCCGACCGCGCACCTCGACCGAGGGCTCGTACCGCTACGGCGCGCCGCTGGCCCCGCGGCTGGAGCTCTGGCGTTTCGGCAGCTCCGTCGTCGAGGCGCCCCGCCCGAGCGCGATGACCCGTCGCGTCTTCGCCACCGAGGACCTGGACCTCGCCGAGGTCGAGCGCTACGGACGCCGGTGGACGACGGTCAACGGCATGTTCGACCCGCACCCGAACGAGGTCGTCGACGAGATCGACATGGTCTTCTCGTGGGTGGACGGCTCGTCGAGTGAGTTCCAGCGCCAGCGCGCCGCCCGCATGAAGGGGTACGTGGTGGGAGACGGCGACGACAACGCCGCGCGGTACCGCCAGGTCGACGAGCTGCGCTACGCGTTGCGCAGCGTCCACATGTACGCGCCGTGGGTGCGCCGCATCTTCATCGCGACGGATTCCCCGCGCCCCGAGTGGCTCGCCGACCACCCCAAGGTGACGATCGTGCGCAGCGAGGAGTTCTTCGCCGACCCGTCGGTGCTGCCGACGCACAACTCGCACGCGGTCGAGGCGCAGCTGCACCGCATCCCCGGCCTCGCCGAGCACTTCCTCTACAGCAACGACGACATGTTCTTCGGCCGCCCGGTCGAGCCGGAGCTGTTCTTCAGCGGCGGCGGCGTCAGCCGCTTCGTCGAGAGCGGCGTGCGCATCGGCAGCGGCCCCGCCCACGTCGGCCGGTCCGGTCATGACAACGGCCTCCGCGTGAACCGCGCGCTGCTGCGCGAGAAGTTCGGACGCGTCATCACGCTCGACCTCGAGCACTGCGCCACGCCGCTGCGCCGGTCGATCGCGGCGGAGCTCGAGCAGGAGTTCGCCGAGGACTACGCCCGCACGGCCGCGAGCCGCTTCCGCTCGGCTACCGACATCTCCGTGACCAACAGTCTCTACCACCACTACGCCCTGGCCACGGGCCGCGCCGTCATCACCACGCAGCCGCGCACCCGCTACGTGCAGACGACGCAGCTCGACTCGCTCCGCCGCATGGAGCGCCTCGTCACGCGCCGCGACATCGACATGTTCTGCCTGAACGACGGCAGCGTGCCCGAGATCCCCGAAGAGGTGCGCGTCCCTGCACTGCGCGCCTGCCTCGAGCGCTACTTCCCCGTGGCCGCCCCGTGGGAGGTCGCGTCGGTCAGCGCAGGATCGGCAGGGGCGTCGTCGGCGGCGACACCCGCCCACTGAGGTCGCGCGCGGTCGGGACGACGATCCCCGCGGCGCGCAGACGCTCCTGCGACTCGGCGGCGTCGACGTACTGCAGTGCGTCCGCGCCGTCCAGGGGGACGACCGAGTGCACGACCGTCTCGTCGTAGACGTGCACGAGGTTGAACCCCTGGGCGCCGTCGCGGGGGCGCGTGCCGCCCGCGGGCACCGTCAGGTCCTGCGTGTAGCAGGTGGCCGATGCGACGGAGACGGGGATGCCGGCGAACGTCGCGAAGGTCGAGTAGTGCAGGTGGCCGGCGAGGATCGCGCGGACATCCGACCCGCGGAGGACCTCGGCGAGGCTCCGCTGGTCCCGCAGCTCGACCGACGCGGCCAGGTCCAGCACGCTCGGTACGGGCGGGTGGTGCATCGCCAGGATGGTGCCCAGCGGGGCGGGAGTTGCCAGCACCTCGCGCAGCCACTCGCGCTGCGCGGCGGTGACCTCGCCGTGGTGGTGCCCGGGGACGGTGCTGTCGAGCGTGATGATGCGCATGCCGTCGACCTCGTCGACGCGGTCCACGGGGGCGGTGGCGTCGCCGCCGTCGCCCGGCAGCAGGTGCGAGCGGAACGAGGCGCGCTCGTCGTGGTTGCCCATGACCCAGACGAGGCGGGCGCCCAGCCGCTCCGCGAGCGGCTCGACGAGCGCGCGGATGCGGACGTACGCGTCGTCCTCGCCGAAGTCGGCCAGGTCCCCCGTGAACACGAGGGCGTGCGGACGGACCCCGGATGCCTCGATGCCGGCGATCGCGCGGGCGAGGTACGCCTCGGAGTCGACGCGGTCGTACAGCGGCGCGCCGCCGGCACGCAGGTGGGTGTCGCTCAGGTGCAGGAGCACGCGCTCCGCGCGCGGGTACTCGGCGTAGCGCATCTCATCCCTCTCGGGTCGCCGGGTGCGACCACGTCACCGGCGCGATGCTCCCGGTCGGTTCGAAATGTTACCGGCATGTTTCCGGAACGCGGGGTGAACACGGTAAGAATTCGCCGCACGACCGCCCGGACGGCTCAGAGCGCGGCGATGCGGGCGTAGTCCTCGATGGAGAGCTGCTCCCCGCGCGCCGTGGGGTCGACCCCGGCGCGCTCGAGGGTCGCCGACGCCTCCGCGGCCGTGCCGCCGAGGACCCCGGCCAGTGCCTGTCGAAGCATCTTGCGCCGCTGCTGGAAGGCGGCATCCACGATCCGGAAGGTGCGGAGCCGGTGCTCCTCGCTGCCGCGGGGCTCGGCGTCGCGCTCGAAGGCGACGAGCACGCTGTCGACGTTGGGCACGGGCCAGAAGACCTGCCGCGACACGGTGCCGGCCAGCCGCCAGGCGCCGTACCAGGCGGCCTTGACGCTCGGGGCGCCGTACACCTTGGACGCGGGCGGGGCGGCGAGGCGCTCCCCCACCTCCGCCTGGACCATCACGACTCCGCTGCGGAGGTACGCGAAGGTCTCGAGGAAGTGCAGCAGCACCGGAACGGAGACGTTGTAGGGGAGGTTGGCCACGAGCACCGTCGGCTCCCCCGGCAGCTCGGTCACGCGCAGCGCGTCGGCGTCGACCACGGTCAACCGGTCCGCCGGCACCCCGTGCGCGGCCGCAGTCGCGGGCAGCTGTGCGGCGAGGCGGTGATCGATCTCGACCGCGACGACGGCGGCATCCGTCTCCAGGATCGCCAGCGTGAGGGAGCCCAGGCCGGGGCCGATCTCGACGACACGGTCGTCGGCGCCGACGCCGGCGACCTGCACGATCTTGCGGACCGTGTTGGCGTCGACGACGAAGTTCTGGCCCAGCTTCTTCGTCGGGGTGACGTCGAGGTCGGCGGCGAGCCGGCGGATCTCGGCGGCACCGAGCAGCGAAACGGGCATTGGACCAGTTTAGGTCGCGTCCTGCCGACACCGTGGGACGGGAGTAGCGTGATCGGGTGAGCGACACCCAGTCCATCCCCGCAAACGCCTTCACCCTCCGCAGCCCCTACGGGCGACGAGCGATCGGCCTCTCGGTCGCCGCGGCGGTGGGAGGCTTCCTGTTCGGCTTCGACTCCTCCGTGATCAACGGCGCCGTCGACGCGGTGCAGGGGAACTTCGCCCTTTCGAGCGGCGTCACCGGTTTCGTCGTCGCCGTCGCGCTACTCGGCTGCGCCGTCGGCGCGATGATCGCCGGCGCCCTCTCGGACCGCTGGGGCCGGCTGCGCGTGATGCTGCTCGGCGCGATCATGTTCTTCGTGTCGTCGATCGGCGCCGCGCTCACCTTCAGCGTCCCCGACCTCATCCTGTGGCGCGTCGTGAGCGGACTGGGCATCGGCATCGCCTCGGTCGTCGCCCCCGCCTACATCGCCGAGGTCGCGCCCCGTCAGATCCGCGGCTCGCTCGCCTCGCTGCAGCAGCTCGCCATCACCCTCGGCATCTTCGGCGCCCTCCTCTCGGACGCGGTGCTCGCCACCAGCGCCGGCGGCGCGGCCAACCAGCTGTGGCTCGGGATGGAGGCCTGGCGATGGATGTTCCTCGTCGGCGTCATCCCCGCCGCCATCTATGGCATCCTCTCGTTCACCGTGCCGGAGTCGCCGCGGTTCCTGCTGGCCAAGGGGCGTCGCGAGGAGGCGCGCGCGATCTTCTCGCGCCTGGTGCCGCCCGCCGACCTCGACAAGACGATGAACGAGCTCACGAGGGCCATCGAGACCGACCGCAAGAACGCGAACGTGTCTCTGCGCGGCCCGGTGCTCGGCCTCCAGCGCATCGTCTGGATCGGCGTCATCCTGTCGGTGTTCCAGCAGTTCGTCGGGATCAACGTCATCTTCTACTACTCCACGACGCTCTGGCGCGCCGTCGGGTTCGACGAGAGCAACTCGCTGCTCATCTCGGTGATCACGAGCGTGACGAACGTCGTGGTCACCCTCGTCGCGATCTTCCTCGTCGACCGCGTGGGCCGGAAGCCCATCCTCCTCACCGGCTCCGTCCTCATGACGGTGTCGCTGGCGGCCATGGCCCTGTCGTTCACCTTCGCGCAGGGCAGCGGCGAGGACGTCTCGCTGCCGGCCCCGTGGGGCACGATCGCCCTCGTCGCGGCCAACCTGTTCGTCGTCGGGTTCGGCGCGTCGTGGGGTCCGCTGGTGTGGGTGCTCCTGGGCGAGATCTTCCCCAGCCGCATCCGCGGCAAGGCGCTGGGCGTCGCCGCCGCCGCGCAGTGGATCGCGAACTTCGCCATCACGGTGTCGTTCCCGGTGATGTCGACGTGGTCGCTCCCCCTGACCTACGCGATGTACGCGCTCTTCGCCGCCCTCTCGTTCTTCTACGTCGCGTGGCGCATCCCGGAGACCAAGGGCATGGAGCTCGAGCAGACCGAGACCCTCTTCACGAACAAGCCCGCCCGCCGATGACCTCGCCCACGGCGGAGCGGTACCTCCGCTTCGCCGAGGTCGAGGCCCGGGGGCTGTCCCCGCGGTACGAGGAGTGGGCCCGCGGGGTGGCCGCCGATCCGGAGGTCGTGGCCCTGATCGATCGGGTTCCGGATGCCAAGAGGCAGGTCAACCTCGTCTTCGGCGCCGCGCGGTTCCATGGTGCGCCGGACGCTCCCTGGCCCGCGGCGCGCGACTGGATCGTCGCGCACTGGGACCTGCTCGAGCCGACGATCCTCGAGCGGGCCACGCAGACGAACGAGGCCGCGCGCTGTGCGACCCTGCTCCCCGCCCTGGACCGCGTGGAGGGCCCCGTCGCCCTGCTCGAGGTCGGCACCTCGGCGGGGCTGTGCCTGTTCCCCGACCGGTACTCGTACGAGTACCGCGACGCCGACGGCGTCCACTCGCGGCATCCGTCCGACGGGCCGAGCACCGTCGTGCTGCCGTGCGACCTCGACGGCGTCGCGGTGCCCCGGGCGGTGCCCGAGGTGGTCTGGCGGGCGGGGATCGATCTGAACCCGCTCGACGTCTCCTCCGCGGACGACCGCGCGTGGCTGCACGCCCTCATCTGGCCGGAGCACGACGACCGCCGCGCGCGGCTCCACGCGGCCGCCGAGATCGCCCGCCGCGATCCGCCGCTCCTCGTGCGCGGGGACGCGCTGGTCGACCTGCCCGCCGTCGCCGCCGCGGCTCCTGCCGAAGCGACGCTGGTCGTGTTCCACTCCGCCGTCCTGATGTACCTGTCCGCCGACGGACGTGCGCGGTTCGCGGACACCGTGCGGGCGATCGCGGCGGGACGCCCCACCGTCTGGATCTCGAACGAGTCCCCGTCGCTGTTGCCGGGCACAGCGGCATCCCTCCCTCCCCGGCCGGACCAGCAGGCGGTCTTCGCCCTCGCCGTCGACGGAGAGGCGGTCGCCCTCACGCACCCGCACGGGCGCTGGGTGCGGGGGTTCGGCACCTCCTCCTCGCGCTGACCACGAAGCCTCGGCGCTGAGTCGGCGCCCGGGTGCGTGCCGCGCGTGGTCTGCCGTGAGTTGGCGCAGATGCACGCGCGAGCGGCCCCGCGACGTGCATTCACGCCAACTC